>NZ_JBFUPV010000003.1:0-33388 GCF_041360755.1 Bacillus sp. RCC_6_1 | reverse complement strand
ACGAACCAGAAGTGAAACCAGAGGATCCGAAAGAGCCGAAGGAACCAGAAGTGAAACCGGAAGAGCCGAAAGAACCGAAAGAACCAGAAGTGAAGCCGGAAGAGCCGAAAGAACCAGAAGTGAAACCGGAAGAGCCGAAGGAACCAGAAGTGAAACCGGAGGAACCGAAAGATCTGAAGAAACCAGAAGTGAAACCGGAGAAACCGGAAGTAAGACTGGAAAAGTTAATTAAAGAACCGCAAGTAAAAGTAGAAAAAGAATTACCGAAAACAGGGGCAGCACATTCATGGATGATGTCAGTTGGTGCGGGAATTTCATTCTTAGTTGGCGGAGTATTATTCGTATTAGGTAGAAGAAGAAAACAATAATTTTTTAGACGAAAAGCACACTGAGTTCGATAGTTTATTGGACTCAGTGTGCTTTTATGTTATATAAAAGGAAAGCTCCTTCCACGTATGGAAGGAGCTTTATTTTTGCATATTAAAACATACTTGAGCTATGCATCGGTTGAAGTTTTGCATTTGGATCGAAGTAAGCTTTTGCATTGTTTACTGCTGTCGGTGCTTCGCCAAATCCACAAGCGATAAGTTTTACTTTTCCTTCATATGTACAAATGTCACCAGCAGCGTAAATGCCAGGAATATTTGTTTCCATTTTTGAATTTACAAGGATGCTGTTTTTTTGTATATCTAAGCCCCAGTTTTTAATTGGGCCAAGAGAAGAAACGAAGCCGTAGTTTACGATTACGTCATCAACATCGATGATAATTTTTTCCTCCGTTTTTACATGTTGAAGAACGACTTGTTCAATCTTGTCATCACCAATGAGTTCTACTGGAACGTATGGTGTACTTACTTCTGCACGAGAATTCATTAAGCTTTCTACGCTATGTTCATGCGCACGGAATTTATCACGACGATGAACGATTGTAACTTTTTCAGCAATCGGTTCTAACATCATTGTCCAGTCTACTGCTGAGTCGCCACCGCCAAATACTACGACGCGCTTACCAGCAAATTTATTCATATCATCAACGAAATAATGTAAGTTTTTCTTTTCGTATTTCGCTGTACCTTCTAATTCTAAGCGGCGTGGTTGGAAAGCACCATTGCCAGCAGTAATAATAACTGATTTAGAATAGTGAGTTTGCTTATTCGTAACAAGTTTAAATATACCGTCAGCTTGTTTCTCAAGCGTATCGACAGCTTCTTCTAAACAAACAGTTGGGTCAAATTTCTTCATTTGCTCTTTTAAGTTATCAACTAATTCTTGTGCGCGCACTTTTGGAAATCCAGCCACATCATAAATGTATTTTTCAGGGTAGAGTGCGGATAATTGTCCGCCAAGTTGAGGTAAGCTTTCAATGATTTTTACACTTGCTTGTCTCATACCGCCATAAAATGCTGTGAACAGTCCCGTTGGACCACCACCAATAATTGTTATGTCGTAAACTTTTTGATTTTCTGCCACTTTCATTCCCCCTATAGATGGAATTTTGATATTGATTTCATATATTGTTCATATGTACACGAAAATCCTGCAAATGATGACACTTTCAAATAAATGATAGCATATTTGAGTTCATAATACTTCTGAAAACGACTGAATTGTGTGTAAGTTTTCGCATAGGTTCTTTTTTATTGTATAAAATATACAGAAAGGAAAATACATGAAAAAAAGGCTAAAAAACCCTTGAAAACGCTATGTTATTTTAAAATATTGATAATTCTCCAGACGCTTGAATTCTGGAATAAAACCGACTAATATAGGGAAGTATTATGTTAAATTTCTATGACAAAATTCGTACGATTTTTTGACTGCGTTTTGTTATGATATAGAATGTGATAAATTCCACATTCTTGACAAATAGAGTTTTTAGTACTTGGTATTATTTTTTATTACTATTATATAAAGAAAAGGGTTGTGATTTGGTGAAGACTCCAAAAATCGTAGTTTTAGGTGCAGGTTATGGCGGGATGATTACGACTGTTCGTCTGCAAAAAGCATTATCTGTAAATGAAGCTGAAATTACGCTAGTAAACAACAACAGCTATCACTACCAAGCGACTTGGTTACATGAGAGCGCAGCTGGTACATTACAAGATGAAAAAATCTGTCTAGATATTCAAGACGTTATTGATACAAATAAAGTGAACTTTGTACAAGACACAGTAGTAGAAATTAAAGCTGCTGAAAAACGCATTATCTTAAAAGATGGCGAGTTAGAGTATGATTACTTAGTAATTGGTCTTGGTTTCGAATCAGAAACATTCGGAATTACAGGATTAAAAGAGCATGCATTCTCAATCGCTAACATTAATGCAACTCGTGAAATTCGTGAGCATATGGAAGCTAGTTTCTCTAAATATGCAACTGAACAACGCGATGAGTTAGTAACAATCGTTGTTGGTGGTGCTGGATTTACTGGTATCGAGTACGTAGGTGAGCTTGCAAACCGTGTTCCTGAACTTTGCAAAGAGTATAATGTACCACGTGAAAAAGCACGTATCATCTGTGTAGAAGCTGCTCCAACAGCACTTCCAGGTTTCGATCCAGCGTTAGTAGAATACGCTGTAAAACAGCTTGAGAAAAAAGGTGTAGAATTCCGCATCGGTACAGCAATTAAAGAAGCAACTGAAGAAGGTATTATCGTTGCGAATGGCGATGACACTGAATTAATTAAGTCTGAAACAGTAGTTTGGGCTGCAGGTGTTCGTGGTAATGGTATTGTGGAAGAGTCTGGCTTTGAAGCAATGCGCGGACGTGTAAAAGTTGATGAGTACATGCACGCTCCAGGATACGAAGATGTATTCATGGTTGGTGACGCAGCGTTAATCATTAATGAAGAAATTAACCGTCCTTACCCACCAACAGCACAAATTGCAATTCAACAAGGTTACAATATTGCACACAACTTAACTGTATTAGTTCGTGGCAAGGGCGAAATGAAGAAATTCGCATTCGATAATAAAGGATCTGTATGTTCTTTAGGTCATGACGATGCAATGGGCGTTGTTATGGGTAAAAAGTTAACAGGTTGGAAAGCTTCCTTCATGAAGAAAGTAATCGATAACCGTTACCTATTCTTATTAGGTGGACCTTTATTAGTTCTTAAAAAAGGTAAATTAAAGTTCTTTTAATATATAGTAGAAAAAGCAGAAACGGCTAAGAGCTGTTTCTGCTTTTTTCATATTAAAAATATAGTATAATATATAAAAAAGAAAGAATATTCTGTCCGTTCTGATGGAGGAGGTTATTACATCATGGAGAAACGAGGGAAGGTATGGCTAGCTGTTAGTGGTTTAGTAGCTACAAAAGATGGTAGGTGGCTATTTGTTAAGAAGAAATACAGTGGATTAAAAGGAAAATGGTCTTTACCGGCTGGTTTTGTAAATGAAGGTGAGACGGTTGATGAAGCTGTGAAACGCGAAGTGTTAGAAGAGACAGGCATTGTCGCTCATGTGAAGGGGATTATTGGTGTTCGATCGGGTGTTATTCGTAATGAGATTAGTGATAATATGATTATTTTCCTTTTGGAACCTGAAGGAGAAAATATTATTGTACAGGAGAAAGAATTGTCTGAAGTGGCGTTCTTACATCCGGATAAGATTGTAGACGATCCGAATACGTCTGTGCTTATTAAATATTTGTTAGAAGGAAGATCAGAACTACATCTTGAAGTGGACAAAACATTAAATCCAGGTGAACCATTTGGTTATACAGCTTATCACGTATTTACGGCACGTGCGGAGGAGAGGGGAAAAGAGTGAGTATACCGGTACTACTTATTTCAATGATGTTATTCTTTATTTTGTTCTTTGGAATTGGATTTTTACTCAATATGATTTTGCGAGCTACTTGGGTAATGGTTATTGTGTATCCGATTGTTTGTATGCTTATTATTAATAAAGCGAGTATGTGGGATTATTTTTCAAAACCGAAAGAAACATTTTCTTCATTTGGGACAAGTGTATCGCACTTAGGACAAGCAGACGTATTTATTCTATCTACTGGATTAGTAGGGGCTGCTTTAGCAGGAGTCGTAATCAAGAAACTTCGGAAAAGCGGATATCAAATGTTTTAATCTCCAATTAAGTTGGAGATTATTTTTTTGCATATTCCTTCATCGTATAGGGAATGATTAACGATGAAGGAGTGTGGAATATAAAAATGTTAAAACGATATTGTATTCGCATTATGATGACTTGTTTACTTGCAATTGCATTATGCGTAACATGGAATGCTTTCACAGGAGTTTCTTTATTAGAGATTGTAAAGATATATGAAGGAATGAGTGCAAAAGAAGTACATGCAGCAGAAGTTAAGAGAAATGTTGCTCCGAGTAAAGAAGTGATAAATGCTTTAGAGCAGGCAAACGACTGGTCTAAATATCGTTCAATTGAAATGACTGCAACAGGTTATACATCGGGGATTGAGTCAACTGGTAAGAGGCCAGGGCATCCAGAGTATGGTATTACATATTCAGGTGTCAAAGTGAAAAGGGATTTATATTCCACAATTGCTGCGGACTTACGCGTATTCCCGATTGGAACGATTCTCTTCGTGCCAGGTTACGGGTATGGTGTAGTAGCTGATAAGGGCGGTGCAATAAAAGGAAACCGTCTTGATCTATATTATGATACGGTGAAAGATGTTTATAGCCAATGGGGTAAGAAAAAAGTAAATGTGTACGTAGTAAAAGTAGGAAATGGTAAGTTTACAGAAGAAGAGTTAACGATGTTAAATCAAGACGAAACGATGCAAGTGTTTCGTGGTCAATATTTAAAACAAAGATAGTCTAGTCGTAATTACGCTAGACTTTTTTTCTTGGCTTATTTCATGATAGAGGAGATTTTGGATCTGCGATTTTACACGCCATATAACTGTAGTTAGAATTATCGCATTTTATCGAAAATAAAGTTATAATGGTGGTAGAGAAATTTAGGGGGTCTGAACATGTTTCAAGTACAAAAAGAATTAGCAGGTCATGAAGCGGTAATTGTTGCTTTATTTGAAGAAGAGAAAATGAGTAGTTTTGTACAAGAACTGGACAAAGCGTTTGAAGGGCAATTACAAGTTTTACTAGAAGAGAAAGAATTATCTACGAAGAAAAAGGCCATTTCGAAAGTACATAGCTTAGGGAAAACAAATGTGAAACGTTATTACTTTGTTGGTTTAGGAAAGAAAGAATCTTACACGACAGAAACGTTACGTGCGGCTCTTGGTAAGGCGTTTAAAACACTGCAAGCAGCAAAAGTACGAGATGCAGCAATCTTACTTGATTCTTTCGTAACAGAGAAATTAGACGCGATTGATGTCGCTCATATTGCGGCAGAGGTACAAGGCCTTGGTACATATGAGTTACAAACGTATAAATCAGATAAAAAGGATCGTGTAGAGTTAGAGAAGTTCACGGCTATTACAGCGGAAGATGCACAAGAAATTGAAGCAGCATTAACAGTTGGCTACGTACATGGACGTGCAACAAATTCAGCTCGTACACTTGTAAATATGCCGCCAAACGTATTAACAGCGACAAAGCTTGCTGAGTATGCTGTTGAATTAGCGGAGAAGTATGATATGGACTATAAAGTTCTTGAGAAAGAAGAGATGGAAGACCTTGGTATGGGTGCGTTACTTGCAGTAAACCAAGGTAGTGTAGAGCCACCAAAAATGATCGCTCTTATTTATAAAGGAAAAGAAGAGTGGACAGATGTCATTGGGTTCGTTGGAAAAGGTATTACATACGATACAGGTGGTTATTCTTTAAAACCACGTGAAGGCATGGTTGGTATGAAAGGTGATATGGGCGGTGCAGCTGCTGTATTAGGTGCGATGGAAATTATCGGTGAACTTCGCCCAGAACAAAATGTGATCGCTGTTATTCCTTCAACTGATAACGTTGTAAGTGGTACGGCATTTAAGCCAGACGATGTAATCACATCTATGAGCGGAAAAACAATTGAAGTATTAAATACGGATGCAGAAGGTCGTCTAGCTTTAGCTGACGGTATTACGTATGCGAAAAAACTTGGTGCAAACTACCTTGTTGATGTTGCAACATTAACAGGCGGTGTAATTGTTGCACTTGGAAACTATACGACAGGCGCAATGACAAATAATGAAGAGTTATTTGAGCAAGTGCTAGAGGCTTCTATGGAAACAGATGAGCCAATTTGGCAACTACCGATTTTTGATCGTGATAAAGAACGTGTGAGAAACAGTAAGTTTGCTGATTTAAATAACTCACCAGGCCGTGAAGGACATGCGGTTATGGCAGGTACATTCTTAGGCGAATTCGCTGAAGATACACCATGGGTACACTTAGATATCGCTGGAACATCAGAAACAAAAGGTGCGCACGACTTAGGTCCAGCTGGAGCAACTGGCGCAATGGTACGTACACTTGCAACACTTGTGGAGCGTTTTGGAGAAGAATAATTTTTTTGAAGAAAAGGCTGTCTCGAATTTTTGAGGCAGCCTTTTTATTGGTATAGTAGACCTGTTTATTGGTAATTCGATATAACTTTGTTTGCTACTACGCTGTTGAAAAAAATGTTTATAAAGAAATCGTGTATAAAATTCCATTTGAAAAAGGAAGTACGGTCTGTTTCTTTACAGAACCAAGTGCATCACTTTTTTCGGGTAAGCCAATTGTAACTTTGAGGCGTGTCCCGAGCTCAAGATTAACTTCTGTAATTGTGTTAATGAAAGAATATTAGCAATGGAGACGATACGATTATTTTAATGAGAATGCATCATCATGAAGATGATTACTTTTAGAAAATGTTGATTCCATTAATGAGCGTGTAATGCTGTTGTAGCTTTGTCTATTAGAACTACCAATATGGATGAGAGACCTCTTTATTGGTATTTAATAGCTGATTTTCAATGTTATACTTATGTGATATAATCTTTCCTGTATTAGAAGTAAATAACAATTTAATAGGGAGGGAATGAAGAGAGTGAAAAAAATAGAAGCACTCTTATTATTATGAGGGAAGGAACTTTATCTCAACAAAATATAGTTGTATTGTTTTTTAAACAGTTACGCCCGAAACAATGGACTAAAAACTTGCTTGTATTTGCAGCGTTAGTCTTTTCGATAAAACAAGTATCTTTAACTATGGTGGCACAAGCTGCAATTTGTTTTGCCCTATTTTGTGCAATATCTGGCTGTGTCTATATTTTAAATGATTTTATGGATATTGAGGCAGATCGACAACACCCTGTTAAGCGATATCGACCGATGGCATCGGGTGCATTAAATCCGTACTTTGCTATTACGGCAGGTTGTGTTATTTTAGTAGCGTCTTTAGTAGTTTCATATATACTAAATCCGTTATTGTGCTTAGTATTAGCAGTCTATTTTATTTTAAATGTAGCGTATTCAATTCGTTTAAAGCACGTTGTAATCATTGATATTTTAATTATTGCATCTGGATTTGTTTTACGAGCATTGGCCGGTGGATTAGTTATTCAAGTGCCATTTACACCGTGGTTTTTATTATGTACATTATTACTGTCACTATTCTTGGCCATTAATAAAAGACGACATGAATTAGTATTGTTACAGAATAATAAAGGTTCTCATAGAAAAGTATTAGAAAGTTATTCTTCTGCTTTGTTAGACCAATTAAGTACAATTGTTACATCGGCAACTATTGTAACTTATGCTATCTTTACTTTTAATGCAGGGAAAAGTATCTATTTAATGTGGACAATCCCATTTGTAATTTACGGGATTTTTCGTTATTTATATTTAGTTCACATGGAAGATAAAGGTGGAGAACCAGATAAAGTTTTATTAGAGGATCAGCATATTTTAATAACAGTGTTGTTATATGCGATAACAGTTATTATTATACTATTGAACTTTTAATTACTCTATTCGGGTTTGTTAAAACGTTTAAGAGGAGTGTCTTAAACGTTTTTTATTTGGAATAAAACATTTTTTGAATATAAACAGTTAAGGAGTATAGAGATGCAACAATTTTTAATGATTATTTTATCAGTTGGTATGGGAGTTGTAGGGCAAATTTTATTAAAGTTTGGCGCAATGAAATCACAAAGTTCAGCGGCTGTAGGTATTATGAATTTCATTAACGTACCGAACTTTTTCGGACTAGCTTTTTACGGTTTAAGTGCATTATTATGGATGATTGTGCTGAGAAAGGTTGATTTAAGTTATGCATACCCAATGGTGAGTTTCGGATATGTATTTGTTATTATTGCGTCAGCATTATTATTTGGTGAAACAATCAATTTCATGAAAATTGCTGGAATGGTATGTATAGTAGCTGGCATTTTATTTATTGCAAAATCATAGGAGGTAAAGCAATGGGAACATATTTATATTGTGTACTTCCATTTATAGCTTGGGTAGCTTCGGGAGTATTAAAATTTTTAGTGAATTATCTTCGTTCTGGAAAAGATGCTTTTCGTTTAGTAGGAAATGGTGGATTTCCTAGTACGCATACAACGATTTTATCAAGTATGGTCATGACAATAGGGTTTCATGAAGGGTTTAATACACCGATGTTTGGAATCGGGATGGCAATTTTAACAATTGTTATCATTGATGCCACAGGACTTCGCCGTACAGTTGGTAAACATGCAAAAATGTTGAATAAACATATAAGTTCGGAAGAAGAAAAATTAAGAGAGCGTCAAGGACATCATTGGCATGAGATTTTTGGTGGACTTGTGTTAGGAACAGTTATTGGGTACGTGGCACATCTAATTATGTTATTTCTACCGTAGAGAGGAGAAGAAGTATTGAATATTTGGAATGATTATAAAGGAAAGGGTATGTTAGCCCTTGTCCTTTTCATTTTTTATTGGTCATTTTATTTTTTTATCGGTTGGAAAATGGATACTCACTCTAAGCTTTTTATTGAAGCGTGGGTGGTTGATACCTATTTTTCTTTTGATCAAGGATATTATATCATCTCCTTTTTCCTTGAAAAAGTAGATGTAGCAGCGGCGACCTGGTTCCGACATCCATTCCTTTATTATTTTATTCAACAATTCATGTGGATGCTGGAGACAGTAAAAGTAGGGAATATTGTACATGGTATTATATTCATTCAAACGTTTTTAAGCGCGCTCAGTGTAGTGATGATTTATACATTATGTTGTAAAATTTGTAAGAATACGATTGTTTCTTTTTTACTAGCGGTCATGTATGGATTTTCAGCTACTATGTTAGTTATTACGTGGACACCAGAATCTTTTAGCTATGCAAATTTCACATTGGTACTTATGTGCTTTGTATGCTATCCATTTATTACAGGGGAAAAAGAAGCGAAAATAGGATTTAGTATTGCGAATGTATTGTTGGCAATAGGAATAACAGGGGTTACATTAACCAATTCGTTTATGTGGTTTTTAGGTAGTGTGATGAGTTATAAGAAACTACGGAAAAAAATTATTTGGACTGGTATTTCGATTGTTATTGTCGTGGTCCTGTTTGTATTAGCAATGAACGCAAATAATGTAGTTCTTATCGAAGGATTAAAGGGTAGTATGGACTTTGCTGCGCAAGGACAGAATTTTTCACCAGAATACGTTAAGCCATCAGGTATATTAGTATTTCATCTATTATTAGGATCTTCATTCATCTTTGGACCATTCTCGGAAGTTACTTTAAGACAAGGTGAGCAATTCGCACAATTAAATATGCTTCCATCGCATACTATGATCGGATGGATTGTGATTGTATCTGTGTATGCTTTTATAATAGTAGCTGTATGGAAAAACTTTAGAAAAGAACCTTTCGTAAGGTTTTTAAGTTTCTGTTTACTATTTAATATTGTTTTACATGGAATTATTGGTTTTGGGGCATCTGAAGCATTTATTTATGGCGCACATATGCTGTTTACAATACCGTTATTATTGGCATATGGTTTTAAAGTGATGAGACGTGTAAAAGTAGTTGCTTTATGTTTAATATTAATATTAATAATTATAAATAATTTTGAAAGTATGCTATATTTTTACCATTTTGCAGTCTCCAATTATTCTTTATAATAAAATAGATTTTTAATAAAAGGGTACTTTAGATAGGATGTCTAAAGTACCCTTTTTCCTATTTCTTAAAAATAGATACAAAATAATAGCCGGAAGTGTAGCATTTTAGAAAAAATATAGTTGTTATGAAAGAACTCTAAACATGTTTTGAGTACAAAAAGAGTTAGCAAGACATGAAGTGATAATTATTGTACTTAGATATCGCTGTGTGCACATAATTTATGGGGCAGTTCCAGCAATGGGTAGGTAATTCGTATACTTTTCAAGCATTTTGTAGAAGAATAATTTTTTGAATAAAAGGCTGGCTCAAATTTTGGAGATAGCCTTTTTTATTAATATTGTAGGCGTATTTGTTGGTAATTCGATATAACTTCATTTACTACTGTGCTGTTCAAAACGGTGCTAAAAAGTATTTATAAAGAAATCGTATACAAAACCCCATTTAAAGCAAAAGAAGTACGGCCCGTTTCTTCAGAGACAACTAATATAAGTGCATCACTCTTTTCTGATAAGCCAATTGCAGCTCTGTGACGTGTTCCTAGCTCAGGATCAACTTCTGTACTTTTCGTTAAAGGAAGAATATTAGCAGCTGAGACAATATGATTATTTTTTACGAGAACGGCACCGTCATGAAGGGGGTTACCTGGATAAAATATTGATTCGAGTAATGGCGCAGTTAAATGAGCGTTTAATGTCGTTCCAGTTTGAATGAGAGCTTCAAGCGTCTCGTTTCGTTCCACGACGATAAGAGCACCATGTTTTCTGGCGCTTAAATGTTGGATAGCTGTCGTAATAAAAGATGAACTTTCCGTATAAGGTGATAAATATGCCTGAATATAGTATGTAGCTGCTAATGTTTGTACATTTGCTAACATATAATGAATATCTTCCATTTTGCATAAAATACATTCGTCTTCTTTATCGATTGCGTTCCTCATAATCGATAGTTCTTTTTCAGCAATTTCAATCATTTGCTTTGTTTGTATTTTGAGCTCTTCTGACAAGCCCCATTCGTGCATAATCCTCATTCCCTTTAGTGGAGTATTTAATAATAGTGTATACAAATATTCCTAGTAAAATCCTGTTAGATTTTATAAAATATTGAGATACAGCATGTTTTTTTCATATAATAAAGGTATGACGAGCGAGAGGAGAGAGAAGAATGAATTGGAAACAAGAATTTAGTCGCTGGCTTTCTTACGCACAATTAGATGCAGAATTAAAAGAACAGCTAGAAAATATGAAGCAAGATGAGAAGAAAATCGAGGATAGCTTTTATAAAAATCTAGAGTTTGGCACAGGTGGTATGCGTGGTGAACTTGGTGCTGGTACGAACCGTTTAAATGTATATACAGTTCGTAAAGCAACAAAAGGATTAGCAAGCTTTATCGAAAAGTTAGGTGAGGAAGCGAAAAAACGCGGTGTTGTTGTAGCCTATGATTCTCGTCATAAATCACCTGAGTTTGCAATGGAAGTTGCTGCTACACTTGGTGCACGTGGTATCACAACATATGTGTTTGAAAGCTTACGTCCAACGCCAGTACTTTCTTTCGCAGTTCGTCATTTACATACAGTAAGTGGAATTGTTCTTACGGCAAGCCATAATCCGCCTGAATATAACGGATACAAAGTATACGGTGAAGATGGTGGACAGTTACCTCCAAAAGAGGCAGATGAGTTAATTAGCTACGTAAATGCAGTAGAAGATGAATTAACAGTTGAAGTCGCTGATGTAGAGCAATTAAAAGCTGACGGTTTATTACATATTATTGGACAAGAAGTAGATGATGCATATGCTGCAGAATTGAACAATGTCATCATTAATAAAGAAATGGTACAAAAGGTTGGTAAAGACTTAAAAATCGTCTTTACACCATTACACGGAACATCAAATATTTCTGTACGCCGTGGTTTAAAAGAAGTTGGATTTACAGATGTAACAGTTGTAAAAGAGCAAGAGTTACCAGATCCAAACTTCTCTACAGTAAAATCACCGAACCCAGAAGAGCACGCAGCGTTTGAGTATGCCATTCGTGACGGTGAAAAGGTAGGCGCAGATGTATTAATCGCAACTGATCCTGACGCAGATCGTCTAGGTGTAGCAGTGCGTAATCATAATGGTGAGTTCCAAGTATTAACAGGAAATCAAACAGGTGCATTAATGCTTGATTACTTACTATCTCAAAAGAAAGAAAACGGAACGCTTCCGGAGAACGGTGTCGTATTAAAAACAATCGTAACGTCTGAAATTGGTCGTACAATTGCAAAAGCATACGGTTTAGATACAGTTGATACGTTAACTGGATTTAAATTTATCGGTGAGAAAATTAGACAGTATGAAGAAAGCGGACAATATGAATTCCAATTCGGTTATGAGGAAAGCTATGGTTATTTAATCCGCCCATTCTGCCGTGATAAAGATGCAGTACAATCTGTCCTATTTGCATGTGAAGTAGCTGCATACTACAAATCACAAGGGAAAACGTTATATGACGGTCTATTAGAAGTATTTGAGAAATACGGCTTCTTCCGTGAAGACCTTGTATCGTTAACGTTAAAAGGAAAAGATGGAGCGGAAAAAATCCAAGAGATGATGGCAACGTTCCGTGAGAATCCTCCGAAAGAAGTGGCGGGCTTAACAGTCGTAGCAGTTGAAGACTATAAAGCGAGCGTTGTTACATCTTTGCAAGATGGACATAAAGAAGAGATTCACTTACCGAAATCAAATGTGTTAAAATATCAATTAGAGGATGGTTCATGGTTCTGCCTACGTCCATCTGGAACTGAGCCGAAGATTAAGTTTTACTTTGGTGTGAAAGATAGTTCTTTACAAAATAGTGAACAAAAGTTACTTACTATTAAAGAAGACATTATGAATCGTTTATAATACAAAGTAATTTTAAGTAGTAAGGAACAAAAGGGAGCGAAATCTCCCTTTTGTTTTATGTAGGAAATGATTGCTATTGATTCCGACAGGAGAGAGGGTATTTTGTGATGAAAAAAGTAAGAAAAGCGATAATCCCAGCAGCTGGATTAGGAACACGTTTTTTACCAGCAACGAAAGCAATGCCGAAAGAAATGTTACCGATAGTAGATAAACCAACGATCCAATACATTGTAGAAGAAGCAGTGAAATCGGGAATCGAAGATATTATTATTGTTACTGGTAAAACAAAGCGCTCTATCGAAGATCATTTTGATAACGCATTTGAACTAGAACAAAACTTATTAGAGAAGAAAAAATATGAGTTGCTTGAAAAAGTACAAGCTTCTTCAAAAATGGTAGATATTCATTACATCCGTCAAAAAGAGCCGAAGGGACTAGGACATGCTGTTTGGTGTGCACGTAAATTCATTGGTGATGAGCCATTTGCAGTGTTACTAGGTGATGATATTGTCCAAGCTGAGAAACCGTGTTTACGTCAATTAATGGATGAGTATGAAAAAACACTTTCTTCTGTTATTGGTGTACAAACTGTTCCAGAGTCGGAAACACATCGCTATGGAATTATCGATCCATTAGAACAAGAAGGTCGTCGTTACCAAGTTCGCAATTTCGTTGAGAAACCAGCACAAGGTACAGCTCCTTCAAACTTAGCGATTATGGGGCGCTACATTTTAACGCCTGAAATCTTTATGTTCTTAGAACAGCAACATGTCGGTGCTGGTGGTGAAATTCAGTTAACAGATGCAATCCAAAGCTTAAATGAAATCCAACGTGTATTTGCCTACGATTTCGAAGGAAAGCGCTACGACGTAGGTGAAAAGCTAGGATTCGTTCAAACGACAATCGAAATGGCTCTGCAACACCCAGAATTACGTGATGACATGGTTGCGATGATGAAGAAAATTTTAGAAGAACAAGCGAATCAAGAGTCATAATAAAAAATGAGTTATTTCAGTATACTGAAATAACTCATTTTTTTATTATGAAATCGTCGAATGAGAATGCTGATAAGCAGAACGACGCACAGCATAATATATGCGAGGTGCGATAATAGCACCGATAATTGTAAATGCAATATCTTTTACTGCAAACCACATCATAATCATCCAAGCAGCTTTATAGCTCATATTACCGCCCATAAAGAGATTGACTGCCCCGTACATGTAAGTAGTACCGATTATATAAGTTAAAATAATTCCTGTGAAAGAGGCAATTGCAAATGTAATGAATGTTGGTCTTCCTTTTTGTTCTACTAGTTTTCCGGATACGTAAGCAACGATAATAAATGCGATAATAAAACCACCAGTAGGATCTAAAAGTGCTCCAAATCCAGCTTTGAAGTTAGCGAAGATTGGTGCGCCGGCTACGCCAACGAGCATATATACAGTCATGGATAAGGCACCAAGTCTACTTCCAAGAAGAAGACCTGCTAAAATTGCGAAAAATGGTTGCATAGATAATGGGATGCCTGCTACTTGAAGGAATGGTGCCCAAGATACAATATTTGCACCGATTGCCATAAGAGCAACGAACATGGCAGCTAATGCTAAATCTAAAACATGAAATCTTCTCATAATGTTAACCTCCTGTTGTTTTTAGGTTAACATTATCGTAGCGAAAATATTTACTTGTTGTCAATCAAAATATTTTGATAAGAAGGCTTTAAATAGTCTCTTAGCAACGTATATGGAATACGAAATTGCGGAATTCCACTTGAATAGGGAGCAATCTCATATAAAGGGAAATAAATGACGAGATTGTCTGGCTCTAAAAAGAAGTGGAATTTTTTCATACTCATTACTTTTTCAGTTGCATCAGGAAAATAAATGCTTTCATTTTGTTTAATTTGTCGTACAATCTCCGCACGGATTACATCTTTATATTTATCCTTTTGTTCAAATAAATCGTCTAAGTGCAGTACCTTTTTTTCGTTTAAATCGAATGTATTTGCCTTCCACGTATAAAGACCGTGTGCTCCGCCAGTATATTGATAGTAATTCACATATAGGCTAAGAAAAGGTGGTTTGTTTAAAGAGACTTTATAATCAACATTTGCTACGTACGGATGAAATGGTGTACTAGATCCTTCTGTCTCTTTATAATATTTTTTTGCTTCTTTTTCTAATTTGGTTTTAAATTTGTCAGTGGATTTTTTGTAGTATAAATTGAGTTTATTTTGAAATTTAGAGTCAGAAAATTCGTGAAAAGAAGGCCTGTTTATTTGATATTCTATATAAGGTTTCTTACCTTTTTGCGTTACAGTCTTAACATCGATTGTCAGGTTAGATGCTTTGGCTGTTATTGCACAATTTGGTACAATAGTCAGCAAGGAGAACATAAGCAGTAATATACAAAATTTCTGTTTCATTTAGGTGAAGCCTCCTTATATAAGTGTTATAAGTAGTTTGAAAATAAATAGGTAAAATTATACATTTAATTAAAGTAAGAGAAGGGGGAAGCGATATGGCAAAAACTTTAATGGATTCACTTGGAATTGAGTTGTTAGAGATGACAGAAGATAAGGTGGTTGCTACGATGCCTGTTGATGAGCGTACGCATCAGCCATTTGGATTTTTACATGGTGGTGCATCGGTTGCATTAGCAGAAACAGTGGCAAGTGTTGGTTCATATAATTTAATTGATCAAGAAAAATGTATTTGTTTCGGATTAGAAATTAATGCGAACCACATTCGCTCAAAGAAAGATGGAATTGTAACAGCGATTGGAACACCAATACATAGAGGACAATCGACAATGGTTTGGGATGTTCGCATTATTGATGAAAATGATGATTTACTATGTATATCAAGATGTACAGTAGCAATTAAAGAAAAACGTGAAAAATAAAAAAGAGGCGCTCTTATGAGCAGCCTCTTTTTCTTATAATTAGAACTGGATTTTCTTCTCTAAGAAACCTTTTAGTTCGCTAATTGGCATACGAACTTGTTCCATTGTGTCACGGTCACGTACTGTAACAGCTTTGTCTTCAACTGAGTCGAAGTCGTATGTGATACAGAATGGTGTACCGATTTCGTCTTGACGACGGTAACGTTTACCGATAGAACCAGTTTCATCAAAGTCTACCATGAAGTCTTTAGCTAATTCTGCGAATACTTCAGTAGCACCTTCAGATAGCTTTTTAGATAATGGTAAGATAGCTGCTTTGTATGGTGCTAAAGCAGGGTGGAAACGAAGAACTGTACGAGAATCGTTTTCTAATTGCTCTTCTTCATATGCATCACATAAGAATGCTAATGTTACGCGGTCTGCGCCTAAAGATGGCTCGATGCAGTATGGTACGTAACGCTCATTCGTTTGTGGATCGATATAGTTAAAGTCTTCGTTTGAGTGTTCCATGTGACGTTTTAAGTCGAAGTCTGTACGAGATGCAACGCCCCAAAGTTCGCCCCAACCGAATGGGAATTTGAATTCAATGTCAGTTGTTGCATTACTGTAGTGAGATAACTCTTCTTCACCGTGGTCACGAAGACGCATGCTCTCTTCAGACATACCAAGTGAAAGTAACCAGTTTTTACAAGTTTCACGCCAGAATGCGAACCACTCTAAATCTTCACCAGGCTTACAGAAGAATTCAAGTTCCATTTGTTCAAATTCACGTGTACGGAATGTGAAGTTACCAGGTGTGATTTCGTTACGGAAACTCTTACCGATTTGGCCGATACCAAATGGAAGCTTTTTACGCATAGAGCGTTGAACGTTTTTGAAGTTTACGAAAATACCTTGTGCTGTTTCAGGACGAAGGAAGATTTCGTTTGTGCTAGACTCTGTAACACCTTGGAATGTTTTGAACATTAAGTTGAACTGACGGATTTCAGTAAATTCTTCACTACCGCAATCAGGACATTTTACTTCATGTTCTTTCATTAAGTCAGCCATTTGGTCGAAAGTAAGACCGTCAACAACCATTTCGATGCCTTTTGCATCTAAAGCATCCTCAATTAATTTGTCAGCACGGTGACGAGCTTTACATTTTTTACAGTCGATCATTGGATCGTTGAAGTTACCAACGTGACCAGAAGCGATCCAAGTTTTAGGGTTCATTAAAATAGCTGCGTCTAAACCAACGTTGTGTGGAGATTCTTGAATGAATTTTTTCCACCAAGCTTTTTTAACATTATTTTTTAATTCGATTCCAAGTGGACCGTAATCCCAAGTGTTTGCAAGACCACCGTAAATTTCAGAACCAGGGAAAACAAAACCGCGATGTTTCGCTAAGTTTACAACTTGTTCCATTGAATACATAAGAAAATCCTCCTTTTGAAAGTTAACGTATTGGCGATGACATACTCTGATACTTTGGAAACGGGCAGTATATGTTAAAAAGAACATAAAAAAACGCTCATCCCAAGGCTTATTTGCCTAGGGACGAGCGTTTGCCCGTGGTTCCACCCTAGTTGATACACAAAAGGTGCATCCACTTTATCATGTATTGCTCGAGACTGCCGTTTCCTTGCGTCTTCAGGCTTTCACTATCCCTGAATCGCTTTTTATGCAAGTACTTATAAGTCCGTCATCGCTACTTATATTAATAATAATGAACATATTCTAACACGTTCTTTTTTAAATCTCAATAGAGGAACGCGTCTATCTATGATAGAGTCTCGCCTATTTTTTCATTATTTATTCCGTAATTTTGCTTAATATGCTTAATTGCTTCACGCTTACTTAATGGAGCGAGCTCATTGTTTTGCACGTATTCCCAAACTACATCCTGATTTGTTTTTGCATATTCACGAAGGACCCAGCCAATTGCTTTTTGAATGAAAAATTCTTTTGAAGAATGTAGTTGTCCAATAATCCAGAAAAGAAGTTCTTCATCCATCTTTTGTTTATATTTGAGTTGGAATAAAATAGTGGCACGTTGTAACCAAATGTTATCTGATGCAATCCATTTTGGGATATAGGCAGAAATCAATTCTGGATGTTGTAAAAAGATATTACCTAAAAATGTAGGTACGATGCTATCGACAGTGTCCCACCAAGATTTTGTTACAATCAATTCTTCTAAGAAGGGGATATGTGTTTCGTTTATATGCTTTTTATATTTTTGCATAATATCAAGTGCAGCCGCTTGGAATTCACGTTCTGGTAAGTCCCAAAGTTCACGTACGATAATTTGGAAGTCTCTTTTATCTGGGAGAGTATGTATTTGAATGATGTCTTTTAATAATTGGCGTCTTTCCGGTGTTTGAATACCTAGAAATGGGAAGTGATTTTTCATATAACGAGCCATGGGTTCTGCTTTTTCAAGATTTTGATGAGCTGTAAAATGCTCTTGTAATGCTTTTACAAATGGATGCATACGTGTTTCTCCTCTCTTATTCTCTTTCTTCTCTTATTATACAAAGAGTTTGGATAAATTTTAAAACATAACTTGCAATGTAATGAAATATGTTGAAAGTAGAGAGGAGAGGATAAGATGGAGGATCAAGGCGTACTAGCAGGTTTCTTTGCTCTTAGTTTTGCGTTTATTCTTGTTATATTGATTTGGGCAATTATTTCATATTTGTTAACGGCTTTTGCACTTTATTCGATGGCGAAAAATGATGGTGCAACGGACGGGGTGCTTGCGTTTATTCCGTTTTTGAATAGTAAGACGTGGGGGGACTTAGCGAAAGATAAATTACCAGATTTTTTGAAGGAAGAAGCAGGGTGGAAAGTATTCGGCATATATGTTGCATGTTTCATTTTTAATTTCGTACCAATTATAAGTTTACTAGCAACAGCTGTATCGATTGTATTGTCCATTTATCTTATCTACGCTATTTTAGACAGATACGGAACGAACTCTATATTATTTACGATTATTCATGTAATCACATTTTCGGTGTTCTTACCGATTCACTTATTTATTATTCGAAATGAACCGGTGAGATATAAAGAGTAGATTTTTCATTTTTGTTGATAAGTAGCTATAAGTAAAAAAGCGCCCTGATTATCAGAGCGCTTTTTCTACTACATAAGGTAGCGTAAATAAATATAAATGTGAGAAATGATTAATGAAACGATCATAATTGGGAAACCGACTTTTAGGAAGTCCATGTAACTAAATTTATGTCCTTCGCGGCTCGCGATACCTGCAACGATTACGTTAGCAGAAGCTCCGATTAATGTTCCGTTTCCGCCCAGACAAGCACCTAGTGCTAATGCCCACCATAATACATCGATTTGTGCGTCAGATGGTGATAAGCCTAGCCCAACTGCCATATCGTTAATAAGTGGAATCATTGTTGCGACGAATGGGATGTTATCAATTGTTGCAGAGGCGATACCAGATACCCATAAAATAAGGATGGATGCGTAAGAAATATCTCCGCCTGTTATACCAATTACTTTTTGAGCTAACATTTTGATAAGACCGATATCGATAAGTCCTCCAACAAGTACGAATAACCCTGCGAAGAAGAAGATTGTTACCCACTCTACGCTTGCAAATACTTCTTCAATTTCATGCTCTTTCACACCAATTAACATAAGTACAGTAGCACCAGTTAAGGCGATAATAGCGGCATCGATATGGAAAATAGAATGAGTCATGAAACCTACAATCGTAAGTCCAAGTACCGTTAAAGATTTTTTCATTAATACTGGGTCTTTAATGTATTGTTTTTCATCTAAGCTCATTAATTTTTTAACTTGTACAGGATCGGCAATTAATTGTTTGCGATACATGAAGTAAAGTATTATCGCTGTAACTGCAATAATAATAATTACAATAGGTGCTAGATTCAATAGGAAAGCATTGAAGTCTAAATGCTTATTTGCAGAACCAATCATAATGTTAGGTGGATCACCAATTAATGTTGCTGTTCCTCCAATGTTTGAAAAAATAATTTCAGAAAGTAAATAAGGAACAGGATTTACTTGCAGTATGCGCGTAATAGATAAAGTAACTGGAACAACAAGAAGTACAGTTGTAACGTTATCTAAAAATGCGGAGCCAAGCGCGGTAAGTAAGGAAAGTGAAATTAAAATTTTAATTGGATTTCCTTGTGCCCCTTTTGCTGCTTTAATGGCAACGTATTGGAAGACACCTGATTTACTCGTAATGTTCACCAAAATCATCATACCGATGAGTAGCGTAATCGTTCCCCATTCAATATGTTTCGTAAAGGCGTTATGTAAATCGACGACCCCCACAATTACCATGAGTGCTGCACCAAGAAGTGCGATGACAGCGCGATTAATTTTTTCAGAAATAATAATGGCATATGTAATTAAAAAGACTGCGATAGCAAAATAATACTGCCAGTTAGCGAGTTCTTGCGTTGTTTCGTGCAAAAATCTCATCTCCTTTCATTCACTTTTTCTTAGTGTGTCAAAAATGCTCTAGAAGAAACACACATAACGTCATTATAAAGTAGGAAAATGGCGGATGTAAATGAAAGGAGAGATTTTGTCATATTTTCTGCATAGGTCATTTTTTCTTATTTTTTAAAATATTTGTGGGCATTTGACATATATATAAGATACATCCAATCTGAATATTTAAAATGGAATTAGCATTCGAGCTTGTTCGTGTAGGAGTGTCAAATAGAAAGGAATGACAAAAATGATAAGGAAGGGATCGTATGGATGAACAACGATTTTTATTTTTAGACTTTGAGTTTACGATGCCCCAGCATAGAAAGAAACCGAAAGGATTTTTTCCAGAGATTATTGAGGTAGGACTCGTTTCAGTTGCTGGCTGTAAGGTAGAAGATACGTATTCATCACATGTTAGGCCGAAAACATTTCCCTCTTTAACGGATCGATGTAAGAAGTTTTTAGGAATAAAACAAGAAGTCGTGGATAAAGGGATTTCATTTCCTGAACTCGTTAAGAAGCTTTCAGAATACGAAACGAAATGTAAACCGACAATTGTAACGTGGGGAAATATGGATATGAAAGTGCTGAAGCATAATTGTGAAATGGCAGGGATAGCTTTTCCATTCTTCGGACAGTGTCGTGATTTATCGCTTGAGTATAAGAAGTTTTTTGGAGAAAGAAATCAAACAGGATTATGGAAAGCAATTGAGGCGTATGGAAAAGTAGGGACAGGGAAGCATCATTGTGCGCTTGATGATGCAATGACGACGTACAACATTTTTAAACTAGTAGAAAAAGATAAAGAGTATTTAGTAAAACCAGCACCTCCAACATTAGGAGAACTTGTTGATTTTTCAAAAGTGTTAAAGAAAGTGAGCACACAGTAACGACCAAATTGCACATTATGTAATTTGGTCGTTTTGTTTTTTAGAGTTTGTAGTCTTTCTTTAACTGTTCTAATGTTTCTAGACTACGCTCTGCAAAAGGTGAATCATCTTCAGAAAATGAATTCATTTGAGTTTCTAATGCTAATTTTAGTGAATCTGTATA
Organism: Bacillus sp. RCC_6_1; assembly: GCF_041360755.1. Lineage (NCBI taxonomy): Bacteria > Bacillati > Bacillota > Bacilli > Caryophanales > Bacillaceae > Bacillus > Bacillus sp. RCC_6_1. The sequence goes on along the minus strand of NZ_JBFUPV010000003.1, from coordinate 12,030 downwards.
ATCCGGAATTTCTCCTTCATATTTCTTCACCATTTGTTCTGGAATGTTCGTTTGCTCACGAAAAGCTAAAGCACGTCTTTCGTGGAAAAATGGTACGTCAGCTTGTTTTACGTTATGTAAGTCACCTTGCACCGGATGTTTTAAAACAGCTAATACTTTTACGACGTAACTGCCAGGACGGCTATTTGTAACCTCGCCAATGTATTTTCCTGTTTTATAAATACCAGTAACGATTTCGCCAATTTCAAATGTTTCTCTCATATTTTTCACCTCAAGTTTATAGTAAGGAAAGTGAGGGAAGGAGTCAAAGAAATCATTCGCTTTCGGAACGACCCTTGAGAATATGGACCGGTTCAACTATAATTTAAAGTGATATAACAGAAAATTCTGATGTTTTTCGAATCCTATAATAAGGAGTGTTCCGTATGATGCCTTTATATTTTCCGGAAGATAAAACAGAATATATTATTCCGGGAATTGTTTGTGTTCTATTTATCATCGGTGCGATTGCTACGTGGCGTATGTTCATTCGTGTATCAAAACGAGAAGCAGAGCGATTACAGAAAGTTGAAGAAAAGCTGTTAGCTGAAAAGAAACAGTAACTCATTTTTGTATGTTTCCCTCTATGCTCGGACAATCTAAGGGCAGAATATATTTTGGAGGGAATAAAATGAAAAAACGGCTTTTTTTCAGTTGTTGTTTACTATTTCTGATGGCAGGTTGTGACCAAGGAAAGCCGAAAGAAATTGACGTGAAATTACATAATGCTTCAGGTGATGAAGTGGGGACTGCGAAAGTAACTCAGCAAACAAGCGGAGTGAAAATTAAGATTAAAGGGGAAGGTTTCACGCCAGGCCCGCACGCCATACATGTGCACGAAATTGGTGAGTGTAAAGCACCGCGTTTTGAATCATCTGGGAATCATTTTAACCCTGATAATAAAAAGCATGGACTGCTCAATCCGAAGGGTGCAGAAAACGGTGATTTACCGAACGTAATTGCAGACGGTTCTGGGAAAATTAAAGCAGAAATCGATGCGCCGCATATAACGCTCGAAGAAGGAAAAACGACGATTCATAGAAAAGATGGAGCGTCTATTATTATTACAGAAAACCCTGATGATGGTATGACACAACCGACAGGTAAATCAGGGGATCGAATTGCTTGTGGCGTAATTGTAAAAAAAGCATCGGATATGAAGAAAAAGTAAAAGCTACCGTGAATGGTAGCTTTCTTTGTGAAATGTAATTGAAAGTATATCAGCGATTATTGGAATATATCGACTGTAACTCAAATTATATCGGCGATTATTGGAATATATAGACCGTAACTTGAAATATATCAGCGATTATTGAAATATATCGACTTACCGACAAAATATGACAAAGGAGTCTGCCCCAAGAATGATTAGGGGCAGACTCCTTTCTTATTATGAAAACGTATGATGCAGTCTGTTTAAAATTTCTTCTAAAACAGATCGTGGACAGCCGATGTTAATTCGAATATGTTCTTCGCCACCTAACCCGTATTTCTCACCAGGTTCAACGATGATTTTTCCTTTTTCCTCAAGTAGTGCGGTACGCTCGTTTTGAGAAAGCTTTAGACGAGAACAATCAATCCATAATAAAAAGCTACCTTCTGGCTTCGTTACGGAAAGAGCAGGTATGTGAGTTTTAATATATTCATAAGCAAATTGAGCATTATCTTCTATATATAATCGAATTTCGTTTAGCCAATCATTACATTCTGTATAGGCACTTTGCATCGCTGTATAAGCGAAGATATTTAACCCGTGGAAGCCCTGTCTATACTGGATAGCAGTAAAGGCGTGACGGAGTTTTTCGTTTGGAATGATAATGATCGACGCTTGTAATCCAGCGATATTAAATGTTTTACTTGGAGCCATACAAGTAATCGTGCGAGCTGCTAATTCTTCAGATAAAGAAGCGAACGGTGTATGTGTATGGTCTGCATAAATGATATCGGAATGAATTTCATCCGCCACAACGATTACGTCATATTTAGTACATAACGATCCGAGCTGCACAAGTTCCTTTTTCGTCCAAACGCGTCCGATTGGGTTATGAGGGCTACAAAGAAGCATGAGTTTGATGCCTTGCTGAAACTGCTTTTCTAAATGCTTGAAGTCTATCACGTATGTATCATTTTGTTTCTGTAATGGACTCACGCATAACTGCCTGTTGTTTGTTGTGACCATTTCGAAAAATGGAGGATAAATAGGTGGTTGTACGAGAACAGATTCGTTTTCTTTGGTGAAAGCCTGTATGCTCGTACTAAGAGCTGGAACGATTCCGGCGCTAAAGACAATCCATTCTTTTTGAATATCCCAGTTGTATTGTTGTTTTGTCCAGTTACAAATAATATCTCCAATATTTTCGGGAGGAAGTGTATAGCCAAAAATCGGATGTTCGATTCGTTGTTTTAAGGCAGTTTGAATTGGTTTTGGTACTTCAAAATCCATATCAGCAATCCAAGCATGGATAAGTTCTTCGTTTTTATATGTATCCCATTTTATACTATGCGTTCCACGTCGATTGATTGCTTTATGAAATAGTTGCATAAGTTTGCTCCCTTCTTCTGTAAAACCAATAAGTTATGAAAGTTCTCTCTCTTCTTATAGAATAGCTGATGTGATAGGATAAAGAAAAGTATTAAAAAGTGAAAAGGCGGGAAGCGAATGGGTACATATGAAAAGATGATAGAGGTTGTGAAGAATTGGGATCCGTTTCAAATGGGACCGGAGTTTTATGAAACAGAAGCGAGCGATGTTGTGAGCGTCATAAGTGTGTTTGACGATCCAAAATATATCGCAAAGAAGATTCAACATATATACTTTATGTCTTTTGAGGAAGTACCTGCGCTTGAAAAATGTGAGAAATTAGCTGTGGAATTACTTGTAATAAAAGAAGGCGGAAGCTGTTCATTATAGGCTGTCGGGATTTCCGACAGCCTTTTTTATATTATCCCGCTATTTGCTGGGTAGTAAGACCTTCACCTCAAAATTTAGTGGAAGCAAAGAAGTTAGGTGGAGGCTGATTAGAGTTTCATTTTATTGCGCGGAAAAAGCGATAATTTCTTCATAAACATGTTCAGGCTTTTCTTCAGGTAGTAAATGTCCTGTATTTTCGTAAGAAATAAATTTTGAATTCGGTAAATCTTTGTGTAGACGATGACCTACATGTACAGGGACGACGCGGTCTTTTTCACCCCAAATGAGTAGGATAGGTGTTTCGATTTTTTGTAATTCAGTTGAAGATAAGTCACCTTCACGGTCTCGTATCATGCGAGTTAAAGCGGGAAATATACGGTCGTCATAAAAAGGAGCGGAGTAACCTTTTTTCATTTCATCGTCAATTAATGAGTGATCATGAACGACATTCATTAAGTTATGAACAATGCCGCGCCTTATAATCCAGTTCTTTACGTATAAATGAAAGAACGGTAAATAAGAAGAGTATAGTAAAGGTAAGGTTGCGCGAGCTAAATAGCTCGAGCTACATAGTAAAATCGTCTTTGAAATGAGTTCAGGACGTATACGGTTTACATAGAGAGAAATTTGCCCACCCATAGAATGCCCAACTAATACAATGTTTGAGAGAGATAAATGTTCAATTAAATCAATAATAATCGTTGCTAAATTGTGATAAGAATACTTAAACAGATGAGACTTATCACTTTTTCCGAACGGTGGTAAATCAAGAGCAATGACTGTTCCTTCCTTCGATAGTAAAGGAATGAGACGGCGGTAACTGAATGAGGAAGATAAAAAGCCGTGAACGAGTATGAAAGTAGGACGTTCTGTTTTATTATCATGTTCATACAATTCGTAATGAACAGTAGTGCCGCGAGTGGAAAAAGTGAAATAAGGACAAGTATATTTATGATTCATTTTTTGTCACTCCATTGATTTTTGTTCATATCATCTCCAAGGAAGAAGAAAATATGTTAACAAAAAAAGGCAAGATGACGATGTCATCTTGCCTTTCGTTTATTCAGCATTACCCGCGAACAATATTAGGCGGTGTTTTTCCTTGTAACCCTGCAACTAAATTTTCAGCGGCGGTCATGGCCATTTGCTGACGAGTTTTTAATGTTGCAGATCCGATATGTGGTAAAGTCACAACATTTTGTAATGATAAGAGTGGATTATCTTTTTGAATCGGCTCTTGTGTAAATGTATCGATACCTGCTGCAAAGATTTTCTTTTCTGTTAAAGCATGGATTAACGCTTTTTCATCTACTGTTTTGCCGCGAGAAGCATTAATGAAGATTGCTGTGTCTTTCATTAATGAAAATTCCTTTTCTCCGATAAGGTGATATGTTTCATCTGTTAATGGAGTAAGAAGAACAATAAAGTCAGACTGCTTCAGTAGCATCTGTAAATCACAATATGTAGCATCGAATTTTTGTTCAGCTTCTTCTTTACGACGGCGGTTATAGTAAAGAACATTCATATCAAATCCGAATTTTGCTCGTTTTGCAACGGCTTCTCCAATTCGGCCCATACCGATAATACCAATTGTGCTATGGTGTACATCTAGTCCGAAGTGTTCTTTTCCGATTTCAGCGTTCCATTCACCATTTTTCACGTAAGAATCGAGTTCGCAAACGCGGCGCCCAGCTGATAACATAAGGGCGAAAACGAGATCAGCTACTGTATCATCTAATACGTAGGGTGTATTCGTTCCGATAACATTTCGGTTTTTCATCGCTTGTAAATCAAAATTATCGTAACCGACAGAAATGTTGCTCACTACTTTTAAGTTAGGAGCTACTGTCAGTAATTCTTCATTAATAGCAGATCCGAAATTTAATAACCCATCTTTATCTTGTATTTTCTCTAATAGAACATCACGAGGTACTTTCTCATTTTGATCCCATTTTTCATAATCACAGTGTTCTGATAAATAGTTTTCTACAAATGTTGGAACTGGTTCAGCAATATAAACTTTTGGTTTCACGGTTCCATCCCCTTTCGCTTTATCCCGCATTTTTCCGCTGATTAAAGTTTCACTTTATTTTGACATAATTCAATAGAAAAATCTTCTTTTCAAACTTGAAAGGGTATTTGTATAATTTAGACACAAACGAAAAGGAAGGATGATTTATATGGTGACAGAAAAAGAATTAGAATTATTAGTTTGTCTTGAAAAGAGTAGTCGATTATCTGTAGATACATTAGCGAAGCTGTTAAATATAGAAGTAGAAGAAGTAAAGAAGATGGTTGCGAGATTAGAAAATGAAAAGATTATTGTGGATTATGTAACACATATCGATTGGACGAAAGTGAAAGAACATACAGGTTTAACGGCAATGATCGATGTGAAAGTTACGCCAAAGCACGGCGTTGGATTTGATGCGGTTGCTGAGCAAATTTATCGTTATTCAGAAGTGAAATCCGTTTATTTAATGTCAGGGACATATGATCTTTCTATTACATTAGAAGGGAAAACGATGGGGGAAGTAGCGATGTTTGTTTCTGAGAAATTAGCAACAATTGAATCTGTCGTTTCTACAACTACTCATTTCATTTTGAAGAAGTATAAACATGAGGGTGTTATTTATGAAAAAGACGATGATGATAAGCGAATTGTGGTGACACCATGAAGCAATTTGAACTATCTAGATCAGCAGAATCTTTAAAACCATCTGGTATTCGAAAATTTTTTGATTTAGCAGCAAATATGAAAGGTGTTATTTCCCTCGGGGTAGGAGAGCCAGATTTTGTTACCCCTTGGAATGTAAGGCAAGCATGTATTCGTTCTTTGCAACAAGGGTATACGTCATATACAGCAAATGCAGGATTATTAGAGCTCCGTCAAGAAATAGCAAAGTATCTAAAAAAACAATTTGCAGTATCTTATGACCCAAGTGATGAAATCATTGTTACAGTTGGAGCGAGCCAGGCGTTAGATGTAGCGATGCGCGCCATTATAAATCCTGATGATGAAGTGCTCATTATTGAACCAAGCTTCGTTTCTTATGCACCACTTGTGACATTAGCTGGAGGAGTTCCGGTTCCTGTGGCGACTACTTTAGAAAACGAGTTTAAAGTACTACCAGAACAAATTGAAGCAGTTATTACAGCGAAAACAAAGGCGATTTTGCTTTGTTCACCAAATAACCCGACAGGTGCAATGCTAAATAAATCCGAGCTTGAAGAAATAGCAGTGATTGTTGAGAAGTACAATCTAATTGTATTATCTGATGAAATTTATGCAGAGCTTGTATACGACGAAGTATATACAAGTTTCGCGAGTATTAAAAATATGCGTGAGCATACGATTTTAATTTCGGGATTTTCAAAAGGGTTTGCGATGACAGGATGGCGTCTCGGTATGATTGCAGCTCCTGTTCAATTTTCAGAATTAATGCTCAAAATCCATCAGTATTCAATGATGTGTGCACCGACGATGTCTCAGTTTGCAGCACTTGAGGCGTTACGCGCAGGGAACGATGAAGTGATTCGAATGAGAGATAGTTATAAGAAGCGTCGTAACTTCATGACGAAATCTTTCAATGAAATGGGCTTAACGTGTCATGTGCCAGGCGGAGCATTTTATGTTTTCCCTTCTATATCTTCAACAGGATTATCTTCAGCGGAATTTGCAGAACAGTTATTGCTGGAAGAAAAAGTGGCTGTTGTCCCTGGTAGCGTATTTGGCGAAAGTGGTGAAGGTTTTATTCGTTGTTCTTATGCAACATCGCTTGAACAACTTATGGAAGCAATGAAGAGAATGGAACGGTTTGTAGAGAATAAAAAAAGGACAAAACGTAATACGTTTTGTCCATAAAAGGGGGGGAATACTAGAAAGCCATGTGTTAGTAGTCTATCCCAATATTGGATAATTATACTTCTTTAAGGGAAATTTTTCATGAATTTTGAATGAGTTCTGTCATAGTGGTATAATTTACTAATATAAGGTATACGCATTCTAGATAACGTTATCTAGAATGCGTACTAACCAATCGGATATTTAAAATAAATATATCTGCTTTGCTCTCTATAATTGTAGAGAGAATGGTAAACGTATGGGAGTGTTTCATATGTCAGAACAATATACAACAGGAGTGGTTGTAACAGGGAAAGTGACTGGAATTCAAGATTACGGTGCGTTTGTAGCGTTAGATGCAGAAACACAAGGGCTTGTGCATATATCTGAAATTACAAATGGATATGTAAAGGATATTCATGACTTTTTAAAGGTCGGCGATACAGTAGAAGTAAAGGTACTTTCAATTGATGAAGAGCACAGAAAAATGAGTTTATCGTTAAAAGCGGCGAAAAGAAAACAAGGAAGGATTCTTATACCGAACCCATCTGAAAACGGATTTAATACGCTGCGAGAAAAGTTGGCAGAATGGATTGAAGAGTCCGAGTTAACAAAGTAAAAGAGGAACGCATATGAGCGTTCCTCTTTTACTTTATCTTATGATATATATTTGCAAATATGATTGCATGCAATCATATTCGTATGTCGGAGGTGAAAGGACATACTGATTATCGAATTTCGTTTGTTTCTGGGTGCGTACCAAGATTTTCAGATGGTTTAAACAGTAAACCAAGGTTGATAAGCCCAGATATACCAACGATGCCGTAAATAATACGTGCAAGAGCTGAATTTTGTCCACCGAAAATGGCTGCTACTAAGTCAAACTGGAAAAACCCGATTAGTCCCCAGTTCACAGCGCCAATTACAGTAAAGACTAATGCGATACGTTGTAAAGTACTCATGAAAAAGCCCCCCTTAATTGTGAAGCATGAGCAAGCGATGAGTTAATTAACTCTTTTATAGAATGGGGTAGTTATGTTGTTTTTATACATAAAAAATGTTTGAAAGAAGATGTATATACATCTATACCGAAAAATGCGAATTTTTATGCAAAAAATGAACTTTTTCTAAAAAATATATATTGGTTACGTTTACAATGTTTGAATCGCTTGATTTACAACTTCAGTTTCGCTAAAGTGAATACAGAAATACATATCCATAATTGGAGGGAAAAAGATGAGTACACATGTAACGTTCGACTATTCTAAAGCGTTATCCTTCATCGGTGAACATGAAATCACTTATTTACGTGATGCAGTGAAAGTAACACATCACGCAATCCACGAAAAAACTGGAGCTGGGAACGATTTCCTTGGGTGGGTAGACCTTCCGCTTCAATATGACAAAGAAGAATTTGCTCGCATTCAAAAATGCGCAGAAAAAATTAAAAATGACTCTGACATTTTACTTGTTGTAGGTATCGGTGGTTCTTACTTAGGAGCACGTGCAGCAATCGAAATGTTAAACCATTCTTTCTACAACACGCTTTCTAAAGAACAACGTAAAACTCCACAAGTGCTATTTGTTGGACAAAACATTAGCTCCACTTACATGAAAGATTTAATGGACGTATTAGAAGGTAAAGACTTCTCTATTAACGTTATTTCCAAATCAGGTACAACAACAGAGCCAGCACTAGCATTCCGTATCTTCCGTAAGTTATTAGAAGAAAAGTATGGAAAAGAAGAAGCTCGCAAACGTATTTATGCAACTACAGATAAAGCGCGTGGTGCATTAAAAACATTAGCTGATAACGAAGGTTACGAAACATTTGTTATTCCAGATGATGTTGGAGGTCGTTTCTCTGTATTAACGCCAGTTGGTTTATTACCAATCGCAGTAAGTGGCTTAAATATTGAAGAGATGATGAAAGGTGCAGCTGCTGGTCGTGATGACTTCGGAACATCAGAACTAGAAGAAAATCCAGCTTACCAATATGCAGTAGTTCGTAACGCTTTATACAATAAAGGAAAAACAATTGAAATGCTTGTTAACTATGAACCAGCACTTCAATACTTCGCTGAGTGGTGGAAACAGTTATTTGGTGAAAGTGAAGGAAAAGATCAAAAAGGTATTTTCCCATCTTCAGCAAACTTCTCAACTGATTTACACTCATTAGGTCAATACGTTCAAGAAGGTCGTCGTGACTTATTTGAAACAGTCCTTAAAGTAGGTAAATCTACACATGAACTAACAATCGAATCAGAAGAAAACGATTTAGACGGATTAAACTACCTTGCTGGTGAAACTGTAGACTTCGTAAACACAAAAGCATACGAAGGTACATTACTTGCACATAGCGACGGGGGAGTACCAAACTTAATCGTCAATATTCCTGAATTAAATGAGTACACATTCGGTTACCTTGTATACTTCTTCGAAAAAGCATGTGCGATGAGCGGCTACTTATTAGGCGTGAATCCATTTGACCAACCTGGAGTAGAAGCATATAAGAAAAACATGTTTGCTTTACTTGGTAAACCAGGATTTGAAGAATTAAAAGCAGAATTAGAAGAGCGTTTAAAATAATAAAAAGCGACCGGAATCCGGTCGCTTTTTATTATTTTATCGAAAAGTCTATCAGTATATTCAAACTAAAGTGGGTATGCTAAAGGAAAAGTCTAGGAGGGATGGGCTTGATTCCGATTCAATCAAATTTAGAAGGACGTACATATGCGTTATATAAGTTAGAAGAGATTATGAAACCACTTGGATATAGCATTGGTGGTAATTGGGATTATGATAAAGGATGCTTCGATTACAAAATCGATGAAGAAGATGGGTATCAATTTTTACGAGTTCCATTTACAGCCATTGATGGAGAACTAGATGTACCAGGCGTAATAGTTCGTCTTGGAACGCCGTATATTCTTTCGCACGTATATCAAGACGAACTAGATGATAATGTGAATACTTTAACAGCTGGAACAAGTGGAATGGATCAATTTGCTGAGCCGAAAGATCCAGATGGAGATGTGAAAAGAAAATATATCAATATTGGGAAAGTGCTCATGCAAGAATTAGAGCGTCATTTTACTAATGGTGAATAACAATGAGTATGTCGCTTTCAATGAGAACAAAGGAATGAACTGGATTAATCATATATTGTTCGTCGCGCTTTATACCTAGTAAGAGAATGTTTTGCTTTAAAAGAGTATAGCTACAATTGGCAAAAGTTTGTCCGGTGCAGGACGATGGAAGCTCCATCAGTTGTAATTTATTATCAGAGATTTCGTCGTAAAGTGAAAATAGTACACCTGAAATGGAAGGGAATAAAAGAGAAGCGGTAAATACATAGCTCGTTAATTTATTTCCTTCTATAATTTCTGACACGCCAGCTCTCGTTGCATTTTGTATTTGTTCAGAAGTAAGAAGTTCAGCGATGCAGTGAATGTTTGGGTTGAGCCCTTTTGCAGTTAAAATATTTAAAATGGACTGTGTATCCGCTAAGCTTTCGTTTTTTTCTTTATCAGCTGTTATTAATATGGTGTGTGCCGTTGCAATATTAGCCTTTAATAAAGTTTGATCGTGATGCGGACAACCTTTTATAAATTCTAAATGATGAAATGGTTTTGGGAGTAAAGAAAGTGTTTCATCAATTAAAACGATATCAAGGTTTGGTTGTAATACGTGCATTTGCTTTACAACATGTTTTGCGCGCTCATTCCAGCCAACGATAATCATATGACCGTTAGAAGTAGCGGCTTCTTCACCTTTAATTTTCATATATTGTTTATTAATCATTTCAGTAGCAAACAGCACCATATAATAAGAACAAAAGCCAGTTCCTAATAAAATAATACTTATACCTATTAGTTTTCCTATCGTCGTATGGGGAGCAAAGTCGCCATATCCAACTGTAAAAATGGTAACGATTGACCACCAAATTCCGTCAAACCATGTAGTGAAATGAAAAGGTTCTAATCTATGTATAAGAAAACCGGAAAAAGCAGTCAGTACAATAATAAAACAAATTAAACGAAAAATAATGGAATCACGAAATGTATCTACTAAATTCGGACGGGATTTCAATTGCCTATTCCTCCTTACTTTGTAGGACTACATTCATTGTTGCCATTATAGAAAAAAGAAAAACTCTCTAATTAAAGAGAGTTTGTTTTACGTTACATACTTTCCACTTCAGTTTGTTGGACACTTTCAAGATGCTGGAGAGCATAGTAAACATCAGCAGTATGTCTTTTTTGATCAATGGACAGTTTAAGATGTAAATAGTGAGAACCGTTTTCTAATGTTTTAAGCTTCATATTCTTAACTTTTATATCCATTTCTTTTATTTCTTCAATTACGATTGGGATATTGTCCATATTTCGTACAACAAGTTTCACAGCGATATCACGTTGACGAAATGATCTAGGGCCTACATATTTCATCGCGAGTGGTATAAGTTCGACACTAATCATAAGGAAACACATTCCGAATATCGCTTCAATATAGAATCCGGCCCCAACAGCAATACCAATACCAGAAGCACCCCAGATCATAGCGGCAGTCGTGAGCCCTGCAATGCTATCGTTGCCTCTTCTTAAAATTACGCCAGCACCTAAAAAACCAATTCCTGATACAATTTGAGCGGCAAGTCGAAGTGGATCCATATTCATATGATCGGTATGTGGTAAGTTATAAGCTGCTTTAATAGAAACAATCGTTAGGAGGCAACTAATAATAGAAATAACTAAACACGTTTTTAAACCAAGTGGTTTCCGTTTTAATTCGCGTTCTAAACCAATGGCAAATCCTAAAATAGCCGAGAGACCTAGTTTGATTAATAAATCGGTATAGTCCATATATATTCCTCCTTGTATGATATGCTATATGAATAAAACGCTTATTATAGAAAGAAACGTCTTTTGATAGAGTAACTTTATATAAAATATATGTAGGAATTGCTCATACATGAAAGAGATATTTCGTTTAAGTATATGATATAAAAAAAGAAATGTGGGCAGTTTTAAAAAAAGTTTATAAAAGGTGTTGCATTTCATTTTTCACCATGATATATTAATAACCGTCGCTGATGCGGAAACGCAGAAAACGACAAAAAAGAAATTGAAAAACTTAGTTGACATCGAAAAACGAAGATGTTAACATAAGGAAGTCGCAAATGAGCGACCAAGTAGTTCTTTGAAAACTGAACGAAACAAACAACGTGAAACGT
>NZ_JBFUPV010000002.1:453306-1147577 GCF_041360755.1 Bacillus sp. RCC_6_1 | reverse complement strand
ACTGGACCTCAAGGTGCTCAAGGTAACACAGGTGCTACTGGTGCCACTGGACCTCAAGGTGTTCAAGGTAACACAGGTGCTACTGGCGCTACTGGACCTCAAGGTGTTCAAGGTAACACAGGCGCTACCGGGCCTCAAGGCATTCAAGGACCAACGGGTGCTACCGGCGCTACTGGCATAGGAGTTACTGGACCTACTGGACCTTCTGGTGGACCTACCGGACCTACTGGGCCTACTGGACCTAGCTTCCCTATAGCAACAATTGTTGTAACAAACAATATTCAGCAAACAGTACTGCAATTTAATAATTTTATTTTTAGTACTGCAATTAACGTAAACAATATTATCTTCAACGGCACAGATACAGTTACTGTTATTAACGGTGGTATTTATGTAATTAGCGTATCCATTTCTACAACTGCGCCAGGATGCGCTCCACTCGGAGTAGGAATTTCAATTAATGGAGCAGTCGCAACTGATAATTTCTCTTCAAATTTAATAGGCGACTCACTTTCATTTACTACAATAGAAACATTAGCAGCTGGTGCAAGAATCTCTGTCCAATCTACACTTAATGAGATTACGATCCCTGCAACAGGAAATACTAACATCCGCCTTACTGTATTTAGAATCGCTTAAATTTCACTATATATTGTTTATGACAAATAAAAAAAGAGCGAGGAAACTCGCTCTTTTTTGTTATGTACAATAATTCATTACTATTCTAATTCAATTGAAACATTTTTTTGTGGTACAAATGTAGAAATTGCATGTTTATAAATAAGCTGTTGCTTACCTTCTGTTTCCAGCAGGACTGTAAAATTATCAAATCCTTTAATTAGTCCACGAAGCTGGAAACCATTTAATAAGTACAGCGTAACAAACGTATTTTCTTTACGGAGTTGATTTAAAAACTGATCTTGAATATTGATTGATTGCTTCATGTCGAATCCTCCTCTTTTTCTCTACTTACTATTATTCGACTTTACTTGTAACTTTCCTTCTATGTATCGTAAAATTTCTGACGTTTTTTCACCGTTTGTAACATCAAACCACGTGACATCCATTTTATTACGGAACCACGTTAATTGACGCTTTGCATAACGACGCGAATTCGTCTTTAATTGTGATACCGCATCTTCTAAAGAAACTCGATTCTCAAAATAATCATAGATTTCTTTATATCCAATCGCTTGAATAGATTGACAATCTCGTATCCCTCTATTATACAGCCCTTCTACTTCCTCTAATAGGCCTTGTTCCATCATCAAATCCACTCGTAAGTTAATGCGATCGTATAGCATTTCTCGATCCATTGTCAAGCCAATTAATGAAACATCATAGAGTAACTCTTTTTCTTGTTTCTCAATTTGTTCACTCATTTTTTCACCCGACGTGTGGAAAATTTCTAACGCCCGAATGACACGTCGTACATTATTTGCGTGAATACGCTCCGCACTTTCTGGATCTACTTCTTGCAATTTTTTATGTACATATTCCACACCGCGTTCTAAAGCTAACTTTTCCATTTGCTCTCGGTATATCACATCACCAGCATCATCTGTAAACTGATAATCGAATAAAACAGATTGTATATAAAGACCGGTCCCACCAACTATAATTGGTAATTTACCACGTTCTGTAATTTCTCGAATATGCTTGCGAACACGTTCTTGAAATTCCGCGACAGAAAATGAATCTTCCGGATTTTTTATATCGATCATATAATGTGGAATTCCGTCCATCTCTGCTTTTGTTACCTTTGCAGTTCCAATATCCATCGTTCGATAGATCTGCATGGAATCACCACTAATAATTTCACCGTTCAACGCTTTGGCAAGATTGATACTTAACTTCGTCTTTCCAACAGCAGTTGGTCCAATGATGACAGCAACTTTTTCACGTTGCACTTCTCCCATATCATTCAACTCTCTTTATGTAATATACTCCATCTATTGATTATACCCAATCTTACCAATTTTAACGGCATGATTGCAAGTTCTTTCATTTCGGTACATGAAATTATACAGAAAAAAGAACATAGTTTGTCCAATTCTGCATATACATGATAAAAATAGTTTCGAGAGGATGAGTTAACTATGAAACAATCCACCATCAATTTTTCATCTTTGACAAAAGACCTCATTTTAGCTACTTCTATAAAAGAACAAAATTGTTCACAAGAGGAATTATACTTCGCCCTAAATTGTTTACTACGGGCTTTTCATTCTACCCTCCATGAAACAACATTACATCCAGAAAATAAAAATACAGAATATATACAAACGCAATTTTGCAGTGCATATAAAATTATTACAGGTAAAACTATTTATCCATTTCAATAATCCATAAAAAGCGGCTGCTTACATAATTTCAAGCAACCGCTTTTTATATTAATATCGATAACCTATTGTATAACTTTCACTTTTACAGATTTGCGCCCCCAGCTATTAGCACTACCATCTGAACCGACTAATACATCAATACGATTTCCTTTAATCGCACCACCAGTGTCTCCAGCAATCGCTTCTCCATATCCTTCTACCCATACTTTTGATCCAAGCGGAATTACTTTCGGATCAACAGCAATTACTTTCATATTTGGATTTGCTGTTAAATCATGCCCCATTGCAGTTAATACACGACCACCATACGAACCATTCTCACTCGGATCTGCTGTATATGCCGTCGCTTCTACTGTAATTTCACGACCACCAGTAGGCGCACTTGTTTCAGTAGATTTTGCAACTGGTTTTGCAGCCGGTTTTTCTTTTACCACAGGTTTACTTGATTCTACATTCTTAATAGAATCGTTACTCTTAACAGACTCTTTATTCTTAACTACTGTATTATTTTTAACCGGCGTATTTGTTCTAGCTGGCGCTTCTTCTTGAGCTACAACCTCTTTCTTTTCGATTACAGGTGCTGTTCCTGTTAAAAATGGCACGTGAACATATCCAACTTTTCCATTGTAGTCAAATTGTAACCATTCATTTTGAACTTGATTCGTCGTTTCAATCACATCATTTTTATTAAGTTTACCTAAAATTTCAGAATCAGTATTCGCTCCAGCACGAACATTTAATACACCCGCCGTTACATAATATGTGCTCTTTGTAAAATCGGCACTTACAAACGCTTCCTTACCGTTCAACTTAATTTTTGTCCATCCATTTTCTGTATTTATAACATCTAGTGTATTCCCACTTAACACTTTACCTACAAGCTTTGACTCTACATTTGGGTTTTCTCTAACATTTAATACGTCTGTTGTTACAATTGTTTCCGCTTTAGCAGAACCCGCAAAAATCCCAAGACCAAAAACTGCTGCTGTTGCTATACCTAATAATTTTTTCATGAATAGCCTCCATTTGCTTTGTTTTCGTATTTTCATTATAGCAACAGATTTTTAGAATTTTTAGAAATCACACAATTACAAAGCATTCGTAATATACGATTAACGAGTTGTAACATAAATTTCCATATTAATAAAATGTATTTCTCATACAATCTCCAGTGGTTTTCATATATTTTTCATATACGAGCACAAGAACTTTTTTCCAGAAAAAATTACAGTGTTACTTTTTTGTTACAAAAAATTCACAATTCGTTACATCTTTTACCAAAAAACATCAATATTTAATTGTTAACCTATTTTTTTGTAATAAAAAGAGAGCAGCTACTAAAAGCTGCTCTCTTTTCATTTGTTATTGAACTTTCTTTTTCCAAACACCTAGCATAATAGCCGAGACAATCGTTCCAATTAATATAGAGAAAATATATAGTAACGGTTTATTTACTAACGCTATTACAAATAATCCACCATGCGGTGCTGGTAATGTAATTTGGAATAACATAGATAACGCACCTGCAATACTTGAACCAACAACACAACTTACAATTACTCGAACCGGATCTGCAGCTGCAAACGGAATCGCACCTTCTGTAATGAACGATGCTCCCATAATATAATTTGTTAAACCAGATTTACGTTCCGCTTCTGTAAACTTTGATTTAAAGAATGTAGTTGCAAATGCAATCGCAAGTGGCGGTACCATACCACCAGCCATAACTGCTGAGTGCACTCCAAAATTCTGTGCTTCTATTGCAGCAATACCAAACGTAAACGCCGCTTTATTAATTGGACCACCCATATCAATTGCCATCATACCACCTAAAATAAGACCTAGTAATATAGCATTCGTACCGTTTAAACCATTTAACCACCCTGTCAACATTTCATTTAATGCTACTACAGGCGGAATCACTGCTTTTTGCATTACAACTCCTGTAATCAATAATCCAAAGACTGGATATAACAAAACAGGTTTAATTCCTTCTAATTGTACTGGTAGTCCTGAAAATAATCTTTTCAACCCTAAAACAACATATCCAGCTAAGAAACCAGCAATTAATCCACCTAAAAAGCCAGCATTCGCATTCGCCGCTAAAAATCCACCTACAACACCAGGCATAAAACCAGGACGATCAGCAATAGAACTTGCAATAAATCCAGCTAAAATTGGTACAAGGAATAAAAACGAACCTGTTTTTCCTCCACCAATTGACATGAACAATTCAGCTAAAGGACCTTCCGCCTTTATACCACCAAACGAAAACGCTAGCGCTATTAAAATCCCGCCGCCAACAACGAACGGAAGCATATTACTTACGCCATTCATTAAATGCTTATAAATTCCTAATCCTTTTTCTTTTTCCGTACTTTCTGCCTTTCCATCTTCTTTTACACCTTTAAAGATTGGTGCATCTTGCTTTACAGCTCGATTAAGAAGTGTTTCCGTTTTTCTAATCCCATCAGCGACTGGTACTTGAATGACATGTTTACCAGCAAAACGATTCATTTCTACTTGTTTATCCGCCGCAACAATAATAGCTGTTGCACGTTCAATATCCTCTTTCGTTAAACCGTTTTTAATACCTGTCGATCCGTTTGTTTCAACTTTAATCGCTATTCCTAACTCTGTCGCTTTTGCTTTTAAGCTATCCGCTGCCATATATGTGTGAGCGATTCCAGTTGGACAAGCTGTAACAGCAAGTACGTACGGTTCATTTACTTCTGGTTTTGCGACTTCAATCTCTTCTTCTTTTTCATTCTCTTTTTCATCAAATAGTTGAAGAAGCTCACTTTCATCCTTTGCTTCTAATAGTTGCTTGCGAAATCCTTCATCCATTAATAATGTCGATAAACGAGACAACGTTTCTAAATGAGTATTATTCGCTCCTTCACTTGCAGCAATCATAAAGAATAAGTGTGCTGGCTGTCCGTCAAGCGACTCATAATTGATACCGCTTACACTTCTACCAAAACAAATCGATGGTTGTTTAACAGCCTTTGTCTTCGCATGAGGTATTGCAATACCTTCCCCTATTCCAGTCGTACTTTGGGACTCCCGCTTTAAAATAGCTTCTTTAAATTCCATTTTACTATTTAAACGATTTGCCCCATTTAATTTCTCAACTAATTCATCTATGACAGCTTCTTTATTTGAAGCTGTCAAATCCATAATGACTGTATCTCTTTTTAATAGTTCTGTAATTTTCATATGTTGCTTCCCCCTATCGCTTAGCTACAATTACTTGCGACAATAATTCTTCTACTTTTTCCTTCTTACATAAATCAGCTGAAAATGCTGTTGCACTCCCTGTTGCAACGCCGTATTGAAATGCCTTTTCAATATCTTTTGTCTGTTCATATTTGCCTACAAACCCTGCAACAAGAGAATCTCCGGCCCCAACTGAATTAATTACAACACCTTTTGGAACAGTCGCTTCATATATACCTTCTGCCGTAAATAATAAAGCTCCCTCTCCAGCCATCGATACGATAACGTGTTTTATACCTTGTTCAATTAATTTTCTTCCATAAGGTAAAACGTCCTCTACTGTTGAAAGCTCCACTCCAAACAACTCACCAAGTTCATGATGGTTTGGCTTAATTAAAAATGGCTTATTTTTAATTACATGCTGCAGTGCACTTCCACTCGCATCGACTACTACTCGAATACCTTTTTCAGCTCCGAGCGCTGCGATTGATTCATAAAAGGTAGTTGGGATAGATGCAGGTACACTTCCAGCTAGCACAACGCAATCTCCCTGCTTCATACTTTCGATTTGTTTCATTAATTGTTCAAATTGCTCATTTGTCACATTAGGACCTTGCCCATTTAATTCTGTCTCTTCTTGCCCTTTTATTTTCACATTAATTCGGGAATCTCCGTCTACTTGGATGAAGTTTGTCATTACGCCTTCCGCCTGTAATACACCTTTAATAAATTGACCGGTGAATCCACCAGTAAATCCAAGTGCTATATTTTCCACACCTAAACGATGAAGAACGCGAGAAACATTAATCCCTTTTCCTCCAGGAAACTTCATATCTTTCTCTGCTCGATTGACTGCGCCTAAATCAAAGGAATTAACTTGTACTACATAATCAATAGATGGGTTTAAAGTAACTGTATAGATCATTGTTTATCAGCCTCAATTACATTGGTTTGTCTTTTATATTTTTCTAAATCAATTTCTAAATGGTTTGTAATAATATTTGCTTCTTCAACATTTGCAATTTTCGCAAATGCAACTTCTGAAAACTTACTTTCATCAATTAAGAAATATCCTTCGTTTGCTAATGTTAATGCCATTTGTTTTAAGAGCGCTTCTTCTGGATCTGGCGTTGTAAAGCCAAGCTGTTCATGTACACCATTTGCACCTAAAAAACATTTATCAAAACGATACTTCTGCATACTTTCCTGTGCCATAGCACCGATTAAAGCTTTCGTCCTACTCTTCATCATTCCACCTAGTAAATACGCACGAATATTATTTTCAACTAAAGCTTCAATATGCATAAGTCCATTCGTAACGACAGTCACATCTTTATTTATTAAAAATGGAATCATTTCAAATGTTGTACTTCCTGCATCTAAATAAATACAATCACCTTGTTCAATAACGCTAGCCGCATAATTAGCAATTTGTTGTTTTATTTGAATGTTTTTGGATGATTTTTCAACCATCGTTGGTTCTTGCCCTTTTCCTGTTAAAACAGCGGCACCACCATGAACTCTTTTTAATAACCTTTGCTTTTCCAATTGTGCTAAATCACGGCGAATTGTCGACTCAGAGCTTTCTGTTCTTTCAACTAATTGCTGTAATTTTACAACTTTCTGTTCTTTTACAAGTTGCAATATCATTTGATGACGTTCAGGAGTTAACATTTTATTCACCTCTTCTTTGATTACAGTATAATGAAAACGGTCATAAAAATCAACCACAAACAATCAAAAATAATCAAAAACACCCATAAACATTTATAAACAGCAAAAAGAAACCTATTCGATTAAACAATCAAATAGGTTTCTTTTCTAAATTCACTTATAAAGAAGCTTTATATATACTTAAAACATCATCTTTATTTAATTTTTTAAAGTTACCAAATTCACCATACGCCATCGCTTTATTAGCCATTATATCAATTTCATTTTCTCCAATACCGTAATCAGCTAATGTTGCTGGCGCTTCAATTGAAGTCCAAAATTGACGCAGTGCCTTAATTCCTTCTAAAGCCACTTCTTTATCTGTTTTGCCATCTGTTTCTATATCAAATACACGAATAGCGAACTGTTTAAAACGACTTACATTTTCCTCTACAACATGTTTCATCCAGTTCGGGAATAAAATCGCAAGGCCACCCCCGTGTGGTATATCATGAACAGCAGAAACTGCATGCTCAATATTATGAGTCGCCCAATCTCCTTTTACTCCCATCGCTAAAATGCCGTTTAACGCCATAGTACCACAATATAAAATAGTTTCTCTATGCTCATAATTTTCTAAATCACTTAAAAGCTTAGGTGCTGTCTCAATTACTGTTTTTAAAACAGCTTCACAATAACGATCTTGTAGTTCTGTATTCGTTCCATGATGGAAATATTGTTCTAATACGTGCGACATAATATCTACCATACCGTAAATTGTTTGATCTTTCGGTACAGAAGTAGTATGAACTGGATCTAAAATTGAAAACTGCGGGAAAGTAACTGGGCTACCCCATCCATACTTTTCATTCGTTTCCCAGTTTGTAATTACCGAGCCTGCATTCATTTCAGATCCTGTTGCTGCAAGAGTAAGTACAGTACCAAATGGTAATGCCTCATTAGCAAATGTTTTTTTCGTTACAATATCCCATACATCTCCATCGTACTTACTACCAGCTGCAATTGCCTTCGTACAGTCGATCACACTTCCTCCACCAACTGCTAAAATAAATTCAACACCATTTTCTTTACAAATTTGAATCCCTTTCTTTACAGTTGATACACGTGGATTCGGTTCAACACCTGTCAATTCAAATACTTCTGCATTTATATCCTTTAAAATAGAAATTACATTATCATAAATACCGTTTCTTTTAATGCTGCCTCCCCCGTATACGAGAAGAACTTTTTTACCGAACTGTGGAATTTCAGTTTTTAACTGCTCTAATTGACCTTTACCGAAAATAAGTTTCGTTGGATTACGAAATACAAAATTTTGCATATTCCTTTACCATCCCTTCTATATGAAAAGCAACTATACTTTTGTATACCATATTTTTTTCATTTCACAAAAATATTTGCTTAATAAAAAAATCCCAGCCTACAGGCTGAGATTTTTTATTGGTAATAAGGTGAGATCATTAAGTAAACAATAACACCAGATAAACTTACATATAACCAAATCGGCATCGTCCAACGTACAATTTTACGATGACGTGTTAATTGATTTGTAAAACCAAATACAAGTGCAAACAATGCAAGCGGTACAATAATTGCCGCCAGGATAATATGTGTAATTAAAATGATGAAATACACATATTTAATGAATCCTTCTCCGCCAAAATGTGTTGCTGGCGCTAAGTAATGATAAGATAAATAAGAAACACAAAATAGCAACGTCGTTGTAAATGCTGCCAGGATGAAACCACGGTGCATTTTCACATTCTTCTTAATAATAGAGTATAGAGCTGCTAATAAGAATACGAACGTAAAGCTATTAAAAATTGCATTTAACATTGGTAAAATTGTTACATCAAAATGTAATTCTCCTTCATAGCCAACAGGTCCAAAGAACAAAAATAAAATAATCGCATTTACAATTACAGAAAGCGTTATCACAATAGGAGCATAGCTTTTCTGATTTGTTGATTGATCCACCAAAATGGTCACTCCCTCTTCCTTCAAATATGTATACGTAACCTCACTATTTTAACATACTATTCACAGTGTAAATGTGACAATAGTTTGACACAGCAAGATAAGACAAAGAAAAAATCCTTCTTAATAAAACTTCTTAAGAAGGATTTTATCGCTTTATTATTCAAATAGCAACGCGATTAGTTTTTGTTAAAAAATGTATCGCTATATGCTTGAAAAATTTCAGACACTTGATATCCCATTAAAGAAATTGCTGTTAATGAAAAGAAACCAATCATAAGAAATCGAAACCACATATAAATCTCCTCCTTGTATTTAGCTTAAAAAACATTCGCTATATTACAAGTTGAGTGGCACTCTTCATCGTCACTTTCCTTTTTCCTTACAATTGCTGTAATAAATCGAATCATAAAGAAAATAACAAAAGGAATTTGTTCGTAATTCACATTGGCATAGTTTAGCAACGGCTCGCGCTGCATATCGAACGGGGATGAGAAGGAATAGAACATACCTTGCTCTTCCATATATACAATTACAATTTTCATGCAAAATACGATTCCTAGAAACGAAACAATATCTTGCCATTCTGTCGTATATAACAGGTTATACAGCTCTAATACGTACTCTTCCATTATCATCCCCCCCTTCCTTTTTTACCATTTTGCTCGCCTTCGTATAAAAAGTCAAGAAAAAAGTTTATATCCACTATGACAATAGTAATTACTTGTTTCTATGATTATATATGATTCTTTTATAGCAATGACTGGGTGTAACTCTCTTCGAAAATTAGAAAATTAGAATCGAACAGATTCCTCATTCTTACTTTTAGGATTCAAAACTGTGCTATTTTTATTTCTATTAAAAATAAAATAAGAAAGTATGATAAGAACAGTAACAAACATTGTTAAAAGTGCTTGTGAACGTAAAGTATCAATTGCGAACATCGCAACTAAAACTGCTATAATAGCAACAATTGTAACATACGTTACATACGGAAAAAGCCACATTTTCACTTTCAAATTTTGTTGTTCCACTTTCCCCATTTTTTTACGCATCTTTAAATGCGAAACTGCAATAACGAGATAAACTAGTAACGCAATCCCGCCAGATGCATTCACTAAAAACAAAAAGACTTTATCTGGAGAAATGTAACTAAACACAACGCCAATATAAGCGAAGAAAGTTCCAAATAAAACGGCCCGAACTGGAACACCACTACTGTTCAATTTCAAAAACGCCTTTGGAGCATCTCCTCTTTCTGCCATCGAAAAAAGCATTCTTGAGTTTGTATATAAACCCGAATTTAAACAAGAGAGTACAGCTGTTAAAACGATAAAATTCATAATTTGTGCCGCAGCTGGTATTCCTATATGTTCCAATACAGCTACAAATGGACTTTTTAATATGTTTGCTGAATTCCATGGCAGTAGCGTAACAACTACCGCTATAGACCCAATAAAAAATACAAGAATACGCCAAATCACACTGTTTGTTGCTGTTTTTACTGCTTTTACAGGTTCTGCAGATTCACCTGCGGCTACCGCTACAATTTCTGATCCCATAAATGAAAATATAACGACAGTAATTCCAAGCAGTACCGAACTTATACCGTTTGGCATAAATCCACCTTGTCCAATTAAATTCGAAGTGCCGGGTGCTTCTGTTCCTGGAACAAATCCTAAAATAACAGCAAGACCTAGACAAAGGAACAAAACAATACTTATTACTTTAATAAAAGAAAACCAATATTCAAACTCTCCAAATGATTTCACCGAAAAAACGTTCGTCAGCGTTAATAAAATTGTTAATATTAAACTTAATAACCAAAGCGGTATTTGTGGAATCCAATATTGGATAATACCAGCACCTGCTGTGGCTTCTATTGCAATAACAATTACCCAAAAAAACCAGTATAACCAGCCTATTGTATAACCCGCCCAAGGACCAATCGCTTCTCTTGCATACGTTGCAAATGAACCACTTGTCGGATTAACAGCTGCCATTTCTCCTAGCATTCTCATGACGAAAATGACTAGAAGTCCTGCTAATGCATATGAAACGATAGAACCTGGTCCTGCCGAATGTACAACTGCACCACTTCCAACAAACAAACCAGCCCCTATTACACCGCCAATTGAAATCATTGTAATGTGGCGTATTTTGAGGTCTTTCTTTAGATTTTTATCCAAATCTTGTACATCCCCTTCCAAACTAAATTTTGAAATTTATGTAAGAGTACTGTGCGAAAGATTTTGTCCTATACTTTAAAATATATCAAAATATTCTGAATTCAACAATTAAAATTCAACCTCCTTCAAAAATTATTACATTAGGTTTAATACTTTCCCATACACAATTGTTGAGAAAATTATAGTCCCTTTACAAAAGAAAGAATTTTCAGATATTATTAAATAAACAAGATTATACATCTAGACAACTTTTTGTATAGGAGTGTTGATATGTTAAACAAGTTCAAATTTTTTTGTTGTATTTTAGTAATGTTCTTACTTCTACCGTTATCCCCTTTCCAAGCACAAGCAGCAAACAATTTAGGTTCAAAATTACTCGTTGGATACTGGCATAATTTTGATAACGGTACTGGCATTATTAAATTAAAAGACGTTTCACCAAAATGGGATGTAATCAATGTATCTTTTGGTGAAACTGGTGGTGATCGTTCCACTGTTGAATTTTCTCCTGTGTATGGTACAGATGCAGAATTCAAATCAGATATTTCTTATTTAAAAAGTAAAGGAAAGAAAGTAGTTCTTTCAATAGGTGGACAAAATGGGGTCGTTTTACTTCCTGACAATGCCGCTAAGGATCGTTTTATTAATTCCATACAATCTCTGATCGATAAATACGGTTTTGACGGAATAGATATTGACCTTGAATCAGGTATTTACTTAAACGGAAATGACACTAACTTCAAAAACCCAACTACCCCTCAAATCGTAAATCTTATTTCAGCTATTCGAACAATCTCAGATCATTATGGTCCAGATTTTCTATTAAGCATGGCCCCTGAAACAGCTTATGTTCAAGGCGGATATAGCGCATATGGAAGCATATGGGGTGCATATTTACCAATTATTTACGGAGTGAAAGATAAACTAACATACATTCACGTTCAACACTACAACGCTGGTAGCGGGATTGGAATGGACGGTAATAACTACAATCAAGGTACTGCAGACTACGAGGTCGCTATGGCAGATATGCTCTTACATGGTTTTCCTGTAGGTGGTAATGCAAATAACATTTTCCCAGCTCTTCGTTCAGATCAAGTCATGATTGGGCTTCCAGCAGCACCAGCGGCAGCTCCAAGTGGTGGATACATTTCGCCAACTGAAATGAAAAAAGCTTTAAATTATATCATTAAAGGAGTTCCATTCGGAGGAAAGTATAAACTTTCTAACCAGAGTGGCTATCCTGCATTCCGCGGCCTAATGTCTTGGTCTATTAATTGGGATGCAAAAAACAACTTTGAATTCTCTAGTAACTATAGAACATATTTTGATGGTCTTTCCTTGCAAAAATAACAAAGTAAAACTATAATTAGCCCTCATCAATCGGACATTTATGGGCAATCAATGCAGGATAAAAACAACAATAGGTCCCTTTATAGGTCCTATTGTTGTTTTTTACTTATGAAAATTACTTTGTCACATCTAAAGTTTTAAGAAACTCTTTTCCATCGACCAACATCGCACGTTCCTTGGAATCATATTGTTAAATATTCTAGTTACTATTTTGCTTCAACACAAAAATTGAAAGTTCAGGTACACTACAAAATCTAACAGGCATCCTAGTAGTCCCAATGCCACGATTTACATATAAATATAACGGCTTACTCTTCCCCTCTACTTCATACATACCTTCAACGTAGTGCTCAGCTAGTTTGGTAGTAATTAACGGACCTACAAAAGGAATTTGGACTTGTCCTCCGTGACTATGTCCTGACAGTTGAAGATCAACTGGGTAACGATTTATTTTGGTTACAACATCCGGCTCATGTACTAATAACATGTTGAAATCATTTTGTTTCAAGTTTTTTAAAGTTGAATCTATTTGCGGCTTCCCTAATAGAAAATCATCCAAACCTGATATTATAATATATTTGCCGTTTTCCACTTTAATTTTCTGCACTTCATTTACTAATACAGAAAAACCAGCTTCTTCCATATATTTTTTGTAAAATAAACTACCGCCCCCGCCCCTATCATGATTCCCAAACACAGCATATTTCCCTAAGGGAGCGTAAATTTTCTGCAAAATAACCTTCGCTTCTTCTCTTTCCGCACTATAAGACCCAAATTTATCTATTAAATCTCCGGTAAAAACTACTATATCTGGATGTAATTCATTCATCTTCTCCACTAAATGTTCAAGTTGTTTCAGTGTAAACTCTGGTCCTAAATGTACATCTGAAAACTGCAATATTTTTTTATTATTAAACTCTTTAGGAATTGTAGAAGCTTCTATTTCATTCCACGTAACTGTTACTAGTTTTCGTTCTATTTCTGTCGCATAATAATACAAACTTACTGGTATCATTAATATACTTATAAAACTAATAATAAATATCTTTACGATTGATTTTTTCCGTTCTTTTTTTACATGATTCGTATTCATGTTTTCACCTCTAGAAACACTTTAAATCCTTATTGTTACATTCATGTGACAACATGAACAATGTTATCAATATGTAATTCCCTCTCTATTCACTTTGACAATTTTATACAGAAGTCATAACATATTTTTATAATACATAGATTTTCGAAATTTTTTCTATTCATTCCATCATTTTATTACGGAGGGGTTATTCATGTCTGTATTTACACCAGAAGAAATTACGGAACTTGCTGCTAATTCCGGAAGAAAAAAAGCTCATTTATCATTACTCCCTATGTTAATTCTCGGTTTTTTTGGCGGTGCTTTTATAGCATTAGGGTATTTACTCGATATTCATGTTATTGGAACAATGCCAAAGGCTTGGGGATCATTTACTAGTTTTCTAGGCGCTGCTGTATTCCCTATTGGCCTTATTCTCGTTATTCTTGCAGGCGGTGAACTAGTAACTGGTAACATGATGACAGTTTCTATGGCCTGGCTTCAAAAGAAAATTACTTTATTTTATTTCATACGAAATTTAGTTATTGTTACATTTAGCAATTTCATAGGGGCTGTATTTGTAGCCTACTTTTTCGGTCATATCGTTGGCTTAACTGAAGGAGCTTTTTTAGCAAAAACTATTTCTATCGCTCAAGCGAAACTACAAGATACACCATTGCAAGCATTTATTTCTGCAATCGGATGTAATTGGCTCGTTTGTTTAGCTGTTTGGCTCAGTATGGGAAGTAAAGAATTTATCGGAAAGATTATCGGTATTTGGTTCCCGGTTATGACTTTTGTTGCGATTGGATTTCAACACGTTGTAGCCAATATGTTTGTCATCCCAGCCGCCATTTTTGCCGGTCATTTCACTTGGGCTGAATATTTTCCAAACTTTATTTTTGTTTTCTTTGGAAATTTAGTAGGAGGTATGTTATTTGTAGCACTACCTTACTTCATATCTTATAATAAGAAACTACCTGCTCATCAAGAGAAGACTGAAATGAAGAACAAATCTCTGTCCGCTTAAATGGAATGTCTATAAAGTGCCCTAAAAAATATTACAAATTTCATTTTTTTTGCGAATATATGTACGTACACTTGTTCTCGAATGTTTTATACGTTATAATAACAACTTAAATAGCATTATTTACATATGAGGTGAAAAACATGAACAAAACAGAATTAATTAAAAACGTAGCACAAAATGCTGAGATTTCTCAAAAAGAAGCTACTGTAGTTGTACAAACTGTAGTAGAATCAATCACTAACACTTTAGCTGCTGGTGAAAAAGTACAACTTATCGGATTCGGTACATTCGAAGTTCGTGAAAGAGCTGCTCGTACAGGCCGTAACCCACAAACTGGTGAAGAAATGCAAATCGCAGCTTCTAAAGTACCTGCTTTCAAAGCTGGTAAAGAACTAAAAGAAGCTGTAAAATAATGAAAAATATCCTTCTCATTTATGAGAAGGATATTTTTTTCATAACATAATTAATAAAAATCTGACCATTATGTTGTTTCTTTTGTTCTTTTATGCAAATAAAACCTTTACTTTCAAAAAAAGGTTTTGCGGTAATGCTCGCCTCTGTATATATCTCCCTATGCCCTAGGTTCACTGCTTCTTTTTCTAACTTCTGTAGTATGTATGAAGCGACTCTTTTCCCTTGATAATCTTTATGCGTAAATAAACGATCTACGTAACGATCATCGTTATAATCCCCAAACCCCACAATCACACCTTTATGATCCGCTACATAGCTAATATTCTTTTCTAAAGACTGTAACCAATTTTCTCTATCTAGTCGCTCCGGTGCCCACGCCTGTAGCTGTAACTCATTATAATCTTTTGCATTAACCGTATGAACTGTTTCATAGAACAATTGTAATACTTGATCTAAATCTTCTTTCTGGAATGTTCTAATTATAATATCTTTTAACATATATAAGTCTCCTTACGAAACTACCTCTTAACTTTTCTACTACATACGATTCTATATTTCTGCTTTATTATATCGTTTTAATTTCTATACGAACAAAAAAACAATACTTATTCAAAGTATTGTTTTTTAATTCTATTCAATTACTTAATGTAGCTCTTTAAGATTTTAATTTAACTCTTTGTAATCGTAATGCATTTAATACAACGGATACAGAACTAAATGCCATCGCTGCTCCAGCAACCCAAGGGGCTAAGAAACCTAATGCCGCAATTGGAATTCCTAACGCGTTATAAGCTAATGCCCAGAATAAATTTTGTTTAATATTTCTTATCGTCATTTTACTCATAAAGATCGCATCAGCAATACTATTTAAGTCACCGCGGATTAACGTTATATCCGCTGCTTCCATCGCTACATCCGTTCCCGTTCCAATTGCCATACCAATGTTCGCTGTAGCAAGAGCAGGAGCATCATTTATCCCGTCTCCAACCATCGCTACTTTCTTACCATTTGCTTGCAGTTTTTTCACTTCTTCTGCTTTTCCTTCTGGCAATACTTCTGCAATTACGTGATCAATACCAACTTGCTTTGCAATTGCCTGAGCAGTTTGTGTATTATCTCCTGTAATCATCACAACGTCTAGACCCATTTTTTTCAGTCTTGCGATAGCTGCTTTTGAAGTATCTTTTACAGTATCTGCAACGGCAACTATACCAGCATATTCTTTATCGATTGCAATAAGCATTGCTGTTTTTCCTTCTCGTTCTAGCGCTTCCATTGATTTAGAAACTTCTTCAATATCAATATTGAATTTCTTCATTAATCGACGTGTACCAATTAATAAGTGTTTTCCTTCTACAACTGATTCGATACCAAATCCCGGAATCGCTTCAAACGTTTCTGAACTTGGGATATCAATTTTCTTTTCTTTAATTCCTTCTACAATCGCTTCTGCAAGTGGATGTTCAGAATTTCTTTCTGCTGCCCCTACTAATCTAAGCAGTTCATTTTCATTGAATCCATCTGCTACAATTACATCTGTTAACACCGGCTTCCCATTTGTCACTGTACCCGTTTTATCTAAAATAACCGTATCTAATCGGTGCGTTGCTTCTAAATGCTCTCCACCTTTAAATAAAATACCATACTCTGCTGATCTTCCTGATCCTGCCATAATAGATGTAGGCGTTGCAAGACCTAATGCACATGGACAAGCGATAACAAGTACTGCTATCATTTTCTCAAGTGCTCCGCCAAAATCACCAGGTGTAACAAATATCATCCATACTGCAAATGTGATAATCGCAATCACAACTACAACCGGTACGAAAATACCTGAAATTTGATCTGCTACCCTTTGAATAGGAGCTTTTGAACCTTGTGCCTCTTCTACTACTTTAATAATTTGAGCTAATGCAGTATCTCTTCCTACTTTAGTTGCTTTCACTTTTAAAAATCCATTTTTATTTATTGTCGAACCTATTACTACATCCCCAATTGACTTATCAACAGGAATACTTTCACCCGTTAACATCGATTCATCAATTGCTGACTTTCCTTCTACAATCTCACCATCTACTGGTATTTTTTCACCAGGCTTTACATAGACGATATCACCAGCTACTACTTCTTCAATCAAAATTTTTATTTCTGTTCCATCTCGCACAACTGTAGCTGTCTTCGCTTGTAAACCCATCAATTTTTTAATTGCTTCTGATGAGCGCCCTTTTGCTTTCGCTTCAAATAATTTACCTAAAATAATTAATGTAATAAGTACCGCACTCGTTTCAAAATATAAATCTGTCATATGTTTCGAAGAACCAATAGATTGAATACTTAAATATACACTATAGAAATACGCGGCCGACGTTCCAAGCGCCACGAGAACATCCATATTCGCACTTTTATTACGTAACGCTTTATAAGCTCCAACATAAAACTGTCCACCAATGATAAATTGAACAGGGGTTGCAAGTGCTAGTTGCACCCAAGGGTTCATTAACATATCCGGTAAATAAATAAACGACGTAAATGAGAAATGACTAACCATTGCCCACAATAATGGGAAAGATAAAATAAACGAAATAATAAACTTCTTCTTTTGTCTTTCAATTTCTTGTAATCGATGATCAGTTGATGCATCTTGATCATCTGGTTTCACTTCTAATTTATATCCTAGCTTCGTAATCGCACTCTTCATTTCATTTACATTAACTTCATCAGGATTAAAGTCTACTGTAGCTGATTCTAAAGCAAAATTTACTGTCGCTTTGTTCACACCATCTAACTTATTTAAACGCTTTTCAACTCTATTTGCACATGCTGCACATGTCATTCCTGAAACAGTAAATTCAGCTTTATCACTTACAATTCCATATCCTAACGATTCAACTTTTTCTTTAAACTGTTGCGGATTTGTTTTAGTTGGATCGTACATTATTTTTGTTTTTTCAAGTGCAAAATTTACATTCGCCTCATGAACACCTTCTACTTTTTTTAGACCTTTTTCAATTCTATTTGCACATGCCGCACATGTCATTCCTGATATTTGAAGATTGGCCTCTTTTTTTTCATTCATGTCTCTCACCTCTATATACCCTTATGAGGTATAATTATTAGCAAAATAAATCGTACTTCATTTAAAGTACGATTTATTTCCATATCTAAAAATAATTATTGAACATCGTATCCTTGGTCTTCGATTACAGCAACGATATCTTTTAATGTTACGGCAGACGAGTCGATAGTAACTTCAACAGTTCCTTCTGCTAATTGAACCTTCACTTGTTCAACACCGTTTAGCTCTTTCACACTGCTTTCGATAGCATTTACACAATGTCCACAAGACATACCTTCAACTTGTAATGTTAACTGTTCCATTTAAAATCCTCCTCTTGTTTCTTCATTCTTTGTTAATCACAATTACATCTTACCATACCCCCCTAAGGTAATCAATGGTTTTGTATCATGATTTTTCAATTATTTTCTAAAAGTTTATTTTACACACACTTTTTCACATCAATACCCCGAAACCTTATTATGAAGGTAAACAAAAAAAAACAAGCCAGTGACATACTAGCTTGTTTTTACGCTTTTGAAAAACGTTCAAATACAGTCATTAATTCTTCAATTGCTTCGTCACCATTGCCATCTTTAATAGCACCTGAAACACAATGACTTGTATGGCTTTTTAATACACCCATTCCTACTTTTTTCATCGCTGCATTAATCGCTGAAATTTGCACTAAAATATCCACGCAATAACGATCATTTTCAATCATATTTTGAATACCGCGGACCTGTCCTTCAATTCTCTTTAATCTATTTATAATTTGTTCTTTTTCTTTTTCTGATCTATGTGTTACCGCTTCATGCTCTTTATGACCCATATTATCACCTTCTTAAAGTTTCTCTTCATCCAATAAAACAATTGCTTTTACGAGTATACCAATTATAGCATTAATTATCTATGTATGATACCCCATATGAGTATATTTCCGCTTTATGATTATTCTTAACAACGCATTAGCTTCTTAATCTCAATTTTCAGTATACCCTTTCTTTTTTTCAAAAAAATCATTATATCTCTCATCAAAGTTCAATAAAATGAAACAAGAATAAGCGGGGATTACCCGCCCCCGCTTATTCTTTGTCTATAATATTAAAAACTTAATTTTCAGCTATTTAATCCAAGAGTTTTTTCTTTCCATATATGATTATTGCTGATCGCATACTTTTGTATCATTCACTACTGAAGTTCCTTCAACGGTTACCGTATGAAAACAGTCATTTACTCGAACTGTTACAACATTATCTTGCCGGTCAATGATATGATATTCATTAAAATTTTTATTCAGAGCACTGCGAATTTGTTCTCCTTCATAAATTGGGATGCCATGCGATAGAACCCAAATAAGTCCAGCGATAGCAAGAATAGTTTTCATACGATCTACCTCCTTGGGAATATAGTGAACTTTTAATCCATACTTTTTCAGCTCTACAAATCATGATCGGAATAAACCGAGCCTTTTTGGAAATAAGTTCATTTCGTCTATTTTATGTTTATGCTAATTGTGACCGTTTTGTGACAACTTTTTGTCTCTTTAGACGAAAAGTTGAAACAAAACTTTCAAAAAGGACAATTCTACATATCAAAAAAGGTTATGGAATGTTTCATCCATAACCTTTTTTCCTATATGTAACTAATAAATCTCAACCCTTTACTTAAAGACGTCGGCACAACAGATGCATGATTCTCCCCTTCAGCTTCATAAAACTTAAATTTAAGTTTATCGTGGTTTACTTGGAGAAGGCGCTCTGATAATTCATTTGCACCTACAACCATATGCTCTCGTTCTAGTGACCCAACTGTAAGGAACACTCCTGTTTCAAACTTAGCATTGTTTAATTCATTTATAAGGTTCTCTTCTTTTTCAAGTACGGATTTATTATTCCACCATATAGATGGACTACTAATAAAATAATTTTGAAAAGCATTTAAGTTTGTAAATAGTATATGGAGAGCAAATAATCCACCTAAAGAATGCCCAAATAACGTTTGCTTACCTTTATCAATCTCAAAATTCTTTTCAATTTGTGGTTTCAGTTCTTCTTCAATAAAAGTAAAGAAATTATGTGCTCCTCCTGTTTTAGGCCACGGTTTACCGTCTGGTTTTAAAGGGGCATCTTTTGAAATTACGCTAGGCGTAAAATCATAACATCTTTCTTCCCCTGAAAATGCGCCTTCAATTGGATAACCCACTCCTACTATAACAGCTGGTGAAACACCAGTTTTTTCCGCTCTTACTGATTGTATTTTAACTGCTTCATGAAATGTTTGAAAAAAGGCATTGCCATCTAATACGTAAATGACAGGATATCCTGAATCCGGTGCTGGTTGCCTCGGCTTTGAAATATGAATTTGATATTCCTTACCTTCTAATTTTGAATACATTTTCCATTGTTCTGTATTAGATATTATAATCTGCTGTTTTTCAACTGTAGTATTCACCCTATCCCCCCCTTTTTAACTTGTTACATATATTTCGATTTTTTCTTCTTGAGATACAACGCTATCATAACCGAAACAAACAGGAGCCCCGTTATACGGATCAATCATGACACGTGCATCAATATGAAATACTTCTTTTAATACTTCATTTGTAATGATTTCTTCTGGGCTACCAGTTGTAACAATTTCTCCTTCCTTCATTGCAATAATTTCATCTGAAAATCTTGCTGCATGGTTAATATCATGTAATACCATAACAACCGTACAATTATGTTCTTTATTTAACTTCTCCACAATTTGTAATACATCTAATTGATGAGACATATCAAGGTATGTAGTTGGCTCATCTAATAGCAACACTTCTGTCTCTTGTGCTAATGCCATCGCTAGCCATACCTTTTGTCTTTGACCACCTGATAAATTTGCAATTTGTCTCGTTCGAAATTCAGAAATTTTCGTTATATTTAATGCCCAATCAATCATTTCTTTATCTTTTGTCGTTAACTTATTTACGTTATTTCGATGTGGATAGCGTCCATAAGAAATTAATTCTTCCACTTTAAGTTCACCTGGTGCAATTGGAGTTTGCGGGAGTAAAGCTAACTGCTTCGCAATTTCTTTCGTTGAAATTGTATGTAAATCTTGCCCTTGCAAATATACTTTTCCGCTTTTTTGTTTTAAAATTCTTCCCATTGTTTTTAACAATGTCGATTTACCGCAACCGTTTGGACCTATAATTGTCGTTACTTTTCCTTCTTGTATTTCCACATTTAAATCGCGAAACACTGTAAGCTTTTCATAACTTGTTTCTAAATTTTTTGCACTTAAAATACTCACTTTTATTCCTCCTCTTACGCTTTCGCCTTATAAAGTAAATATAAGAAATACGGTACACCGACAATAGAAATAACGATTCCAACTGGTAACTCTACAGGTGTGAAAACTGTTTTTGCAATAAAGTCTGAGGCAATTACAAGAAACATTCCGATTACGCCGCACGTAGGAATTATATACTTATGTTGAATACCGACAAGTCTTTTCGCTATATGCGGTGCCATTAAGCCAATAAAACCGATACTCCCTGAAACAGCAACACATGCACTCACAAGCCCGATACTGCTTAATAATAAAATCGATTTCTCTCTTTCTACTGAAACACCTAAACTTGTAATACTCGTTTCTTCCAATTGGAATAAATCTAATAAATAAGCTTTCTTTTGTATAAGTGGAATTAAGATAATAAGCCATGGTAACATAGCCACAATATACTTCCAGTTCGCACTATATATGCTTCCAGACACCCACACTGCAGCCATCTCGAAATCAGTTGACTTCATTTTGAGTGATAAGTACATAGAAAAAGCTCCAAATCCCGATCCAATTGCAATCCCTGTTAATAAAAGTCGCTGCGAATCTAATTTACCGTTTTTCCAAGAAAACAGATAAATGATGATAGCTGCACCTAATCCACCTACTAAACCAAACATTGGCATCATCATAATAGAAACCCAGTCTGTGCTTTTTAATTGTCCTTGAAAGAAAAACATAAAAATGACAATCGCTGTTCCCGCTCCGGCATTTACTCCTAAAATACCTGGGTCCGCCAATCCATTTCTCGTAATCCCTTGAATAACAGCACCTGCAACACCAAGGCCTAATCCTACTAATCCAGCAATTACGATACGCGGAAGACGAAACTCAAAAATAACTAAATCATGTTCTGGTACTGGATCAATTCTAAAAAGTGTTTTAAATACATCTGTAATCGTAATGTCGAACGTACCATTTGTTAAACTAATATAGATAGCACATAGTATGAAAAATATAATAATCCCCATCGTCATTCCGAAACGTTGACTTGAACTTTTAAGCATGTCTCTCTCCTCCTCTAGTACGGATTAAATAAAGGAAGAAAGGAATTCCAATTAAGGAGGTAACGACTCCAATAGGTGTTTCAAATGGATAGTTTACAAATCTACTCAAAACGTCACATAACGCTAAGAAAACGCCACCAATAACACCTGCACATGGCAAAATCCACTTATAATCTACCCCAATTATAAAGCGGGTAATGTGCGGAATAATTAAACCTACAAAACCAACTTTCCCCACTAAAGCAACTGCTGTTCCTGTTAAAAAAATTACCGATAAAATTGCCATCGCTTTAACTAGTTTTGTACGCTGTCCTAAATTAATAGAAACCTCTTCGCCTAATGAAAGAATGGTAATAGATTTTGATATTAACAATGCTAAGATTATTCCAATTATCCCAAACGGTATCGTGATTTTAATTATATTAGGATCTACTTGATCTAACTTTGCATTAAACCAAAAACTAACATTTTGAGAAATTTGGAAATACGAAGCCATTGCAGCCGATACACTGCTTAAAAATGTTCCAATAACTGTTCCTATAATCGCTAACCTAACTGGTGATAAGCCATTTTGAAGGAGCGAACCAAAACCAAACACGATACCGGCTCCGAGTGCAGAACCAATCATTGAACATATAACCATACCAATTGATGACATTCCTGGAAGAAAAATCATACAAAGTGTAATAACAAAGGCAGCACCATCCGTCACACCCATAATAGAAGGGGATGCAAGATAGTTTCTTGTCATCCCCTGCATAAGTGCTCCTGATATGGCTAGAAATGCTCCGACTAAAAGAGCTGCAACTACCCTTGGTAAACGTGAAGTAATAATAATATTATGATTTACATCACTTGAATCAAAATGAAATAATGCGTTCCACACTGTTTCAGCATCAATACTTTTCGCCCCATACAAAATCGAAAGTATAACTGTAAATAAGATGAGTATGGGTGCTATACATAATATAGTTACTGGTACTGCATTTGTTTTCTGCATATCATTCAACGCACCTTACTTATTGTATTATTTAGATAAATTTTTCACTGCTTCTTTTAAGAAGGCAGTTTTACTCCAAGCAGTACCACCTTGTGCCATTGGATCTACAACGTTTACAAATACTTTCTTTTCCTTCGCAGCATTCATACTTTGCCAAATTGGATTACTTTCAATTTCTTCTAACACTTTTGGATTTTTATTTTCACTTGCCTCATATTGTAAGAAAATATAATCTGGGTTAAGTTCAGCAAGTTTTTCAAATGAAATTTTCTCTTGTGCTTTTACAGTTTTCAATTGTTCTGGAGCAGTTAGTCCAAGATCTTTATAAATTACAGGGTTGAAGTATACTCCTTCTGGATATAGGAATAATTCGTTTGCTCTTAGTCTAATGACAAGTACTTTTTTATCTTTTAACTTATCTCCTAGTTTTGCTTTTGCTTTTTCAGCGTCTGAATTGTAGTCTTTAATAATTTTTTCTGCTTTATCTTTTTTACCAGTTAATTCTCCCATTAACTTTAAGTTATCTTCCCAATTTGTTGAAACGTGTGATACCGGGAATGTAGGAGCTACTTTCGTAAACTTTTCAGCTGTTTCTGCTGGGAATTTCGTACTTGATGTAATCACATCTGGTTTTAATTGTAGTAATGTTTCGAAATTGGGTTGCATTTTCTCACCAACAGATTTCGCACCTTCTAACTCTTTTTCCAGGTATTTTGGTAGTTTACCACCTACAGTAATGGCACCAACTGGTTTAATTCCAAGTACTGCCGCATCTTCCATTGACTCTAAACTAGCTGTCGCAATTTTATCTACTTTTGCTGGCACTGTATATTCTTTACCTAAATATGTAATTTTTCGTTTTTCATCTTTTTTCGTTTCCGTAGCTTTTGTCTGTTGTTTTTGCTCGCCTGAAGTTTTATCCGCACTATTACATGCCGCTAAACCTACACTTAAAACTGTAACCATCCCTAAAGTAAATAATTTCTTGTTCATCTTTATATGTCTCCTCTCAAATTTTCAAACTATATTCTCAATAGAATTTAACTATATGAATCTTATCCCATATATATATTTCATTAGATTAATAATTTTATCCAGAACTCATTCACGTTCACTTCCCCTAGACTATAATTCTTTTACGCCTTCATCACTTGATAATCATTTTCACTGATAATGATTATCGTTACTAAGTATATATTTAATATGAAATTATTTCAAGAATGATTTGAAAAATTTTAACAAACTGAATTAAAAAAAGAAGTATCTCCCTAATATTAGGGAGATACTTCTTTTTTTAGAAATTTATATGTAATTCAACTGGACAATGGTCTGATCCCATCACTTCACTATTAATTTTCGCTTCTGTTATCTGGTCTTTCATTCTTTCCGAAACAACAAAATAATCTAAACGCCATCCGATATTTTCACCTTTGTAATCTTGCTCTTACATTTATGAATACATACATACGCACTTTATTCAGGTTATACTGATTTCAGAGGTGATGTTCTTTGCACAATGAAGGAGTTACATTAACAAATGAGTATTGGCAAGCAATTATTCATAACGATTCTTCCTATGATAGCAAATTCTTTTATGCTGTGAAATCAACTGGAATTTTTTGCAGGCCATCATGCAAATCAAGAATACCGAATAGAAACAATGTACGAATTTTTCATCATGCAGAGCAAGCATTAAGCGAAAACTTTCGCCCGTGCAAACGTTGTAAGCCAAATGGGATCACTTTACCTAATGAAGAGTGGGTAGAACAAATTAAAGACTATATCGAAAAGCATTATGACGAATCCTTAACTCTCGACATGCTTGCGGAAATGTGTCACGGTAGCCCTTTTCATTTACAGCGTACTTTCAAAAGAATAATAGGGCTAACTCCTATAGAATATATACAACAATTCAGGGTTCTTAAAGCAACCAAATACCTTTTACACACAAATCAATCTATTAAAGAAATTAGTACTGCTGTCGGGATAGAAAACCCAGAGTATTTCGCAACTTTATTTAAAAAGAAAACCGGATTTACTCCTACTGAATATCGAAAAAAGAACAAAATGAAAGAGGGATACGATAATGAATTCCTACAAAAATAATTATATATATTGGACGCTACTTACACATAAAAATTGGCGATTTCATATTGCTGCAACTGAAAATGGACTATGTTTCATTGGATCACAAGACGAAAACTTTGAAGAATTAAATATATGGGCTAGAAAAAAACTGCCCCAACATATATTGATTCATAGTCCAGATTACTTGCAAATATATACGCAAGAAGTTATCGAGTATTTAGAAAACAAGCGAGAAACTTTTACATTTCCTATCGATGCTTATGGAACTAATTTTCAATTATCTGTTTGGAATACGGTACGTGAAATTCCTTATGGAAAGACATATTCTTATACAGAAATTGCTGAAAAAATTCAAAAACCTAAAGCTGTGCGCGCCGTTGCTTCTGCTATTGCTGCTAACCCTCTCCTTATTACTATTCCTTGTCACCGTGTTATTGGGAAGAATGGGAAACTAACCGGATTTAGGGGTGGATTAGAAATGAAGAAAAAATTGCTTACATTAGAAAAGTTACAGGTGGAATTCATATGACAGCAGAATATAATAGCGCATTATCTATAGCAGTTCCAAAAGAATTTTGTTTCCAAGAAAATTTACGTTATCTATCACGTTCTAACAATGAATGTATGTTTCATATTGAAGATAACAAAATTTATAAAGTTATCCCTGTTCAAGATGTAAATCCTTTAGTTGAAATTAGTGTGAATACAGATGGCAATATTCAAATACGTTGTTTAGAAGAATCATATACATCTGAAAAATCGATACGTGAAACTGTAGCTAACTATGTAAAAGAATGGTTTGATTTAACTACTGATTTAGCTCCCTTTTATACATTAGCTAAACATGATTTACTCCTTCAAGGACCAATTGAACAATATTATGGCCTTCGTACTTTAGGTATTCCAGACTTATTTGAGGCACTTTCCTGGGGAATTATCGGTCAACAAATTAACTTAACATATGCTTATACGCTAAAAAGAAGATTAGTTGAGCAATTTGGCAGTTATGTAGAATGGGACGGTAGAAAGCATTGGATATTCCCATTACCTGAAACAATTGCAAATCTACATGTAGAAGATCTCCAACAATTAAAAATGACGACTAGAAAATGTGAATATTTAATCGGTATTGCGAAGCTTATTACAGAGAGAAAACTATCAAAAGAGGATTTACTGCAAACACAAGATGTAAAGGTTGCTGAGAAACAATTAACCGCTATCCATGGTATAGGACCATGGACTGCCAACTATGTTTTAATGCGTTGTTTAAGATTTCCTTCAGCTTTTCCAATTGATGATGTTG
Source organism: Bacillus sp. RCC_6_1 (assembly GCF_041360755.1). Taxonomy (NCBI): domain Bacteria; kingdom Bacillati; phylum Bacillota; class Bacilli; order Caryophanales; family Bacillaceae; genus Bacillus; species Bacillus sp. RCC_6_1. The sequence continues at coordinate 1,120,530 of NZ_JBFUPV010000002.1, read as the reverse complement.
GTCTGCATAATGCAATTAAATTTATAACAGGCTCCGAAAATAAACCGACTAAAAATGAAATAAAAGATTTCGCGGCAAACTGGGCTAATTGGGAGTCTTATGCGACTTTTTATTTGTGGCGAGTACTATATTAAAAGAACCAAGTAGCACATTCGTACTACTTGGTTCTTTTTTAAGCTTGCTCCTCAAAACGTCTTGCAATTTCCACAATAACTTGAACAGCTTTTTCCATAGTATCTACCGAAACATACTCAAATTTACCGTGATAGTTTTCACCACCAGTGAAAATATTCGGCGTCGGTAATCCCATATATGATAATTGTGATCCATCTGTGCCTCCACGAATCGGATGAATATTTGGTTCAATGTCTAAACTTTTCATTGCTTCATATGCAATATCAACAATTTCTCTTACCGGTTCAATTTTTTCAAGCATGTTATAGTATTGATCATTCATTTCTAAAACGACTGCATCTTCGCCATATTTTTCTTGCATAGTCTTCACAATATTTTTAACGTTATTTTTACGTGCCTCGAAATTTTCACGATCAAAGTCTCGAATAATATAATACGCTTTACTTTGCTCAACATCACCATTTAAAGAAAGTAAATGATAGAATCCCTCATAGCCTTCTGTATATTCTGGCGCCTCTTCTACTGGTAAATACCCGTTAAACTCCATAGCTAGTTTAGTAGCATTGCGCATTTTATTTTTCGCTGTTCCAGGATGTGTATTCGTTCCGTTAAACGTTAACTTAGCACCTGCAGCATTAAAACTTTCATACTCTAAACCACCTAATGGACCTCCATCCATCGTATAAGCGAATGATGCACCAAACGCTTCTACATCAAAATGCGCTGGCCCACGACCAATTTCTTCATCCGGTGTAAATGCTACTCTTATTTTCCCGTGCTTAATTTGCGGATTATGTATTAAATGGTTCATTGCAACCATAATTTCTGTAAGACCAGCTTTATCATCTGCTCCTAGAAGTGTTGTACCATCAGTTGTAATAATGGTATGTCCTTTATATGATGGTAATTCCGGGAACTGCTCTGGTGTTAACACAACATTTAGCTCTTCATTTAACGTAATTGCATTACCATCAAAATTTTCATGAATTTGTGGTTTGACGTTTTTCCCTGTAAAGTCTGTTGCCGTATCTAAGTGGGCTAAAAATCCGATTACAGGAACATCCTTGTCCGTATTAGCTGGAAGTGTTGCCATTACATAGCCATTATCATCCATCGTTACTTCTGTTAAACCAATTTCTTTTAGCTCTTCCACTAATAACTTACCAAACTCAATTTGTCCTGGTGTTGTTGGTACTGTATGGCTTTCTTCATTTGATTGCGTATCAATTTTTACATATCTCGTAAATCTTTCAATAAGTTCTTGTTTCAAGTTCATTCACTCCCTTTTATGTTTCTCCCTCCATTATAATCCTTAAAACGAAATATTTTAACTTTTTTGACTGTGAAGATGTATATTTCATTTACATTGTTAACACTTTTACATACTTTACATAACAAAAAGAAAATTAGTGAACATATTTAAAGTACAGCTTAATACAAATAAATTCACCCTATTTACGACTCTCATCGCAAATAGGGTGTTTCTGTTTTTATCTCGCAATTTAAGAATATATACTACTCATTTACAATAAAAGTATATACATCATCATAAATACAGCCATTTACTTTAATCACATACTTCCCAGGTTTATTAAAACTAATTGTGTATTTATTTAACTGAATTGCTTCTTTATCTCCAGAAAGAATATCAATACTTCTGCCACTTAATACATACAATTCATTTAGATTCATCGTTACATCAATTGTATTGAAATTTTCCACTCTCACTTGCTGTGCTTCCGCAACGCTTACACTTGGTTCTAAAAACAGTAGTCCACTTAATCCAATCGTCCCCGCTAAAGCAACTCCCGCAAACTTTTTAATCTGTTTCATTACAATGACCTCCTTATAGATTTTGTGTAAAGGCAATGTCCCCCTTACACCACAAAGCCTATATGTAATGAAATGAAAAGTAAACGGGGACTGTAAGACAAAATTCTACATCTTTTTCTCCTATTGAATATAAATCCAACGTTTGGAGTTTTGACACATTTAAAATTGTTTCCCTAAACCAATTTCTCCATAATTTATTCAAAGACTGAATAATTACTTATTTATTTAACATTCTAAAAATAGTTGATAAAGATGCTTTCTATTCAAAAAAAAAAGACTTTGCTATAAAAGTAACTTTTACAACAAAATCCATGCAACTAATTTTATTCCTCTTTCCATAATCTCTCCACATTCATTAATTGTTCTTCTTTAAACTCCATCTTATATATATCCGGTTTTGACGTATTCATTAAAAATTCAAAACCATATTGTTTATCAAAATAATTTATCATTAATGTCATGACAAGCCCATGTGTACCAATTACAATTTTGCGTCCTTGAAAATCCAATAAGATTTCTTTTAATACTTTCACTACTCTTCTCTGGCAATCTGCATATGACTCTCCTTCCGTTCGTGCAAAGTCCGGATTAGAGAACATCTTCTGTACAAGTGGATACACCTCTTTGTCTGATATAACCTGATCCTCACTTGAAAACATACACTCTTTAAGATTTTCATATACTACTATTTCTTTTTCATGGAAATTAGCTGACTCCTCTATCGTTAGCATAGCCCGATTATAAGGACTGGAAATAAAAGTATCAATCCTCTCCGCTTTTAATATGTCAGTTACTCTACGGGCATCCATATGTCCCCTCTCAGTTAACCCGCGCATTCTTTCATTTCCTTCTAGTTTTGGTGATTCACCATGTCTAACCATATAAATATATGTGCTCATAATTTCTCCTTAAAATTTTTTATAAAGTGAAACTTTAATTAGCCCTTACTAATCGGGCTTTTACAGGAAAATAGCGAGATAAGTTAATAAATCACGTTCATTTATCCCATTTCAACACTTAGGCGTAATACTACAATACTTTATAAACTGTGCTGATTTGTTCGTCTAATCCATTCTCCTACTAAACTCTCAAATAATTCAGGCTGCTCAATTTGCAAATTATGCCCTGCCATATCTAACACTGCTAATGTTGCCCTTGGATATTCTTCAATAATTTCTATAATATTTTGATAACCTACTGATATATCTTGTCTTCCAGTCAGTAAAAGAACGGGATTTTCATATTTTTCACGCTGAAAATCCATAGTAAGAGAGTAATTCTTTTGCAACCTTTCAATAAATTCATAATTAGCAACATCTAACCCAGGCTTAATTTCTTCTTTAAATCGCTTATATGTATATTCATTTGCTATTACAGCTAACTCACAAAATTCCTCTCTTTCTGTGGAAGTGAGCGTATTTAAAAATTCCTCATCTTGTACAATTACCTGTTTATCTGGAAGAATCCTTTTTTCTGGCTCCGCTACAACAACAGGACATACTAATAGTAATCCGCTAACTCTCTCAAACATCTTTGCAAGTATACCTTTAGCTAAATAGCCTCCATATGATTCTCCTACCAATAAAAATTTTTCAGTAGAAATGATTTCCTCAATAAATGTGATAAGCACTTCTACTATACGATCTGAACTATTTATCCAATTTGGAGCATTCGATTTTCCCATTCCAGGTAAATCAATATATATTCGCTTATAACCTTCATATTTCTGAAATACTGATTCCATACATTTCATCATTAACCTATGGTCAGGGGCACAGCCATGTATGATAATGACTGGTTTACCCTCTCCCACAATTTCATAGTATATTTCTGCATCTTTAATTCGATATATCATAAAAAAGCCTCCCTATTTAGTGGCAATACTATTCCACTCTGTAAGAATACACGTTCTTATTTTATATCCTTTCCCAACATTTTTACAAATGTTAATTTTCAGATTAAAAATAAAAATCTCACCAAAAAAAAGATACTCATCATTTTATATGCAATTTTGCATCTCCACTTACAAATCACTAAAAAAACTTTACAATTCAAAGGATGACTAAATATACAATTTCTATTTAAAGTCTTGATACAGTCTATACTATCAACCGCAATATTTTTTCAACCTTAAGAATACTTACACTCTTTAACACCTTCCTTATAAACATGATTTTTATAAGGAAATCTGATACAATTCTTAAATAATATTATTATGTATAGATATAACGAACATAGTGCATAATTAAAGAAGGTGATTTCATTGAAATTAAATAAAAATTTACAATTATGTATATTAATCGGAACATTAATATGCTATTCAATTTATTTTATGTTTTTCTATCTGTTCCCTACTCATTTTTCAAATTCAGATGTACGCTTCGCTTCACTTGTCGTTGAAGCCATTACATTTGTATCACTGATTTACTCTATATATTCTAAGAAAGTCAGTTCAAATCCGTTTTGGATATGTATTACAATAGCAATTGGTAGTTTTTTATTAGGAAAAATAGTATATACATATCAAGATAGCTTCTTCGAAATTCCAATACATCGTTTTACGGTTTCTGATGTATTTTACATGTTTTTTCTATTTTTCTGTCTTATCGCTTTCTGCTATAAAATCTTAAAGGAATGCAATAAATGGGAAAAAGCGTTCTTTATTTGTGATATATGCATAGTGCTTACTTCCATATTCACATTAGAATGGTATTTATTTAATCAACCAAATTTAAATATATTCGCTCTTTCACTAGGAGATGTTTTCCTTTCATTTTTATACCCAATTGCAGATTTATTATTTCTACTGCTAGGTGTTAGTCTCTTTTTCCGTCCAACAATTTTTAATTCCAAACGGAAAATTTATATCTTTATTTTTGTATTAATAAGTTCTGCAACTTTTAACTATATTTATTTTTACTTAAATAACCACTTATCAACTGAAACTATAATATTATTACGTCTTTTATATAGAATACCTATATTACTTATTGCAATAGCTGGCTCTATTTCAGAAGATCATAATAGCCATAAAAATTATTTCCTTGTAAACCCTATAATAGGAAAAAAAGCTTTAGTTGTATTTCCTTATCTTGCTGTTGCAATACTAATCGGGTTTACATTAAAAGAACAAACATCCTCTTCAACTCTCATTACAGGAAATTGTATTACTTTTATTTTCGTACTCATTCGTCATTCTATCGTACGTATGCAAAACAATTCCTTAACAAAACGTTTGCAGGCATTTAATGCCCAACTAGAAGAAAAAGTTACTTTACGGACGTCTGATTTAGTTCATAAATCAGAGGCTCTTTCTCAAAAACAGCAAAAGTTTAAATCATTATATGAATATCATCCTGACCCTATCTTCACCATTGATTTAAATGGAATATTCTTAAATGTAAATAAGGCTGGGAGTGTACTACTTGGGGCACCAACGGATGAGTTACTAGGTGAAACTTGTTTTTCGATCATTTTAGATGAAGATAAGCATAAGCTAGCATTGGCATTAGAAAAAGTGAAACAACAAGAATCGGCATTCTTACAACTTAGTTCTCAATATAAAGATGGCTTTACTTATTTTTTATACGTTACAATCATTCCTATTATAATAGACGGACAAATTTCAGGAAGCTATATTATGGTGAAAGATATTACTGCACTAAAAAAACAGCAAGAAGAAATAAAATATTTAGCATTCCATGACACTGTAACGAAAATTGGGAACCGTGCCTTTTTCCATAAGAAATTAAAGAGAGTTATAAAAAATGCTAAAATAACAGAAAGCGAGTTTGCATTATTATATTTAGATTTAGATCGCTTTAAAGCAATTAACGATACACTTGGACATTCATCAGGAGATTACATATTAGAAGAAGTAGCAAAGCGATTCCAATCATGTCTTCCATCACATACTCATCTTTCAAGAATCGGTGGCGATGAATTTACAATCATAATTGAAAACTATACTGACGAAGATTACTTATTCCAATTATGTAACCAATTATTTGAATGCATGAAAAAGTCATTTATCATACATGAGCATAAATTAACTTTATCACTGAGTATCGGCATCGCTATTTATCCACATTCCGGAATCGATACCGCTACACTTCTGAAAAACGCTAATGTTGCAATGTATGATGCAAAAGCAAAAGAGCTTAACTCTGTCTCTATTTATGACGATGTAATCGCTAAAAAAATTGAAAGACGATTACGATTAGAAAAAGATTTACCAAACGCACTACAAAATGAAGAATTGTTCCTTTTGTATCAACCTCAAGTTGATAGTGAATCTAATAAAATTATCGGTGCAGAAGCTTTAATTAGGTGGAATCATCCTGAATTAGGTATTATTTCTCCATACGAGTTTATTCCGATTGCAGAAGAAACACTACAAATTATTTCAATAGGAAAATGGACATTAGAGCAGGCTTGCAAGCAAATGAAACGTTGGCACGCACTCGGATATTCACATTTAAAAATAGGTGTAAATTTATCTGCTAAAGAATTTGAACAAGAGGATTTTGTAAAGTCTATTTCTTCTACTTTAACAAATACAGGTTTACCAGCAAGCTCTCTTGATCTTGAATTAACAGAGCGAATTGCAATGATGGATGAGCGAGAAACATTGATAAAACTGCGTACACTAAAAAGTTTAGGGATTCACATTTCTATCGACGATTTTGGTACAGGTTATTCTTCGCTAGCCTACTTACCTTTGTATCCAATTGATACGTTAAAAATCCCGAGAGAATTTATTACAATGTCTGAAACATGTGATGATGGAATGGAAATTATTAAAACGATCATCACATTAGCAAATACATTAGGAATGTCTGTCATTGCTGAAGGTGTAGAAACGAAAGAGCACGTAAATTTCCTTCAAAAAAATAAATGTCAGTTTATTCAAGGTTATTATTACAGTAAACCTATTCATATTCATGCATTTACTGAGCTATTAGAAAACGGCATTCACCGATAGTACATAACTAATTAGAATAAATAATAATGAATTTGAACAAATATAGTAAAAAGGAAAGAAGATACCTTCTTTCCTTTTGTTTTTCTATTTACATTTCTATTACTCCACCACTTCATTTATTATATCTATTATTTGATGAATTCCCTCATCATTTGTTTTCTTATATCCATTCATGTTTTGAATATATTTCTCCTTATTTGTATACAACTTATTTACTGCATATATAAATGTATTCGTACTTACTCTGTCTTGGAGTATAACTTCCGCATATCCTTGCCGTGAAAAATATTCAGCATTTAAAACTTGATCTCCCCTGCTGGAACTGTTAGTTAACGGGATAAGCAACATCGGTTTCTTCAAAAATAACAATTCAGAAATAGCAGTAGAACCCGCTCTGGAAACTACAACACTTGCCATATTTAGTATATGCGGCAACTCGTCGCCTATATATTCAAATTGCATATACCCCTCCATGCCAATAGATGGGTCTACCTTCCCTTTACCACATATATGAATAATATTAAAGTTTAATAGTATTGTATCTAAACATTCCCTTACCATATCATTTATCCACTTAGCACCTTGACTCCCACCCATAATTAATAATACTGGTTTATCTTGCTGAAATTCACAATATCTTCTTCCTCGTAATACGTTACCCTTCTCAATTTCTTCCCTTACAATTGGTCCTACATAAACCTTCTTCTCATTACTTACATTTTCTCCTGTCTGAGGAAATGTTGTGCATAGCTTTGTAGCAAAAGGTAATGCTATTTTATTGGCAAGTCCTAATGTGCTATCTGGTTCACGTATAATTATAGGCACACGATTTAACCATGCTCCTATAGCTACAGGAACTGAAACAAATCCTCCTGCTGAAAAGATAACGTCAGGCTTTGTTTTCTTAATTAATTTATAACTTTGTAAACAACCTCGTATAATTTTAAAAGGATCTTTAAAATTTTCCCAATCCCAATATCTCCTAAGCTTGCCCGTTGAAACACTATTGTATTTAACATTTTGCACTAATGATTTTTCAATTCCATTTTTGGATCCAATATACTCGACTCTCCAGCCTTTCTCTATAAATTTAGGAATTAATACAATATTAATCATAACGTGTCCGGCTGTACCGCCCCCAGTAAAAAGAATCGTTTTGCTCATAACTTATACCCACCTTTATTATTAAAAATCTAGCTTTATATTTACCTTTTAAATGTAAATAAAATTATTATTTTTTATATAAATCTTTAACTCCACCTCTATATCTTGTAAAAGATCTTTAATGAGTTCATAAAAATCATTTCCATACTCACTACACTCGTATTGAGCAAAGATTTGAATCACATATCTAGTTTTCGTCTCTAATGCTGACTTTATTTGTTTAACCCTTTTTTCTTCTACATACGCTTGATATTTATGTATTGCCTCATAAAGACGCAATACATGCGCTTCTTCATCTCTCCAATCCAACGCATCAACAATTGAAAGAAATAGCGTATTTTGATTATCTATTATTTCATAATCATTCATATATTTCTTACACCCTTTTTTGTTTTTCATTGCATGCAGATGTCACTACACTTCGCATACTCAAGTACATCTTTTAATGATTGATGAAATTCAATTTCTGGGATCCAACCTAACCTTTTTATTTCCTCTATTGCTAAACTCTCATTTGAGTCGCTCCCACTTTTCTCTGTTTCCTCTATAAAAAAATTTAGCTGTGTTAATTCTTTATATTGTTCTAGTACATTTAACAAAGATCGTTTTACTCCTGATCCGATATTATATTGTTTTCCATTTATTCCATCTCGTAATAACACATGATACGCTTTGACCGCATCACGTACATCTAGAAAATCTCTACTATCTTTCAAACTGTTTACTTCGATAATAGCTTTACTTCTACCTGATTCTATATCTATCATTTTCTTTGCGAGAATCGAACAAATGCCATTCGATACCCCTGGACCAATTAAATTTGAGGGCTTTGCAATGATAATATTTGAATCCATTAATCCTCCCCAAGCCTCTGCAATAATAACTTGCATCGTTTTACTTAAACTATATGGATTTGAAATTTTTATTTCGTTCATACTATCTGCTTGCAAAGCAGATCCTATAACTAATGTTCTACAATGCGAGGCTTCTTGCTTAATTGCTTCTAATAAATATAATGTTCCTATTACATTAACCTCTATATATTCAAGGGCAGCTGTCCAAGATTCTATAACCGAATTCCTTCCTGCTAAATGCAATACGTAGTCTGGCTTTATTTGTTTCATTACCTTCATTACTTCGCTCTTATTAGTTAAATTACAAGTAATACCATTTCTAATTTTTTCTCCATATGCACGATTTTGAAACATAGGAATTACATGAAAGCCCTGCTGTAAAAAATAGTGGCAAGCATGGCGTCCTGTGAAACCATTTGCACCAGTTATTAAAAGGCTCGCATTTTTTTTCATCGCAAAAACCCTCCTTTTAATAGCATTTGTTTCACCTCATGTTTTCCAAGTAAGTCTTGTTGAGAACTAAAACTCTTCACATCCACTAGCGGATAGCTAGAATAATATTCTTGAAGTCCTTCTATAGGAATAGTCGGTAGTACCACAAAATAATTTTGATCAAAACTTATACTTGTTTTACTCTCTACCTCAGATAGAAGCATTTCACTTAATTTTTCACCCGGTCTTATCCCTACCTCTTTTACCTTAACTTTTTCTTTTCCGGAATATTCAATTAATACTTCTGCTAAATCTGTTATTTTACATGCCGGCATTTTCATAACAAAAATTTCCCCGCCTCTACCTTGAGATACGGCTTTAAATAACAACCCAACAGCATCTTCAACTGTTAAGAAAAATCTAGTCATATTCGCATCGGTAATCCCTACTTCTGAAGATTTTTTAATTTGTTGTTTAAAAAGTGGTACTACACTTCCACTCGTTCCTAAAACATTTCCACCACGAACACAAATGAATTTTGTTTTCTTCGTTTGTATATTCGCATGAACCATTAATTTTTCACCAATTGCTTTTGTCATCCCATACGTATTTGATGGATCAGCTGCTTTATCCGTTGAAACATATATAACTTTTTCAACTTGCATCTGTATAGAGGCTTCAATTACATTTTGCGTACCATGTATATTGGTTTTTATAGCTTCATAAGGATAATACTCACATACTGGAACATGTTTTAAAGCTGCAAGATGGAACACATAATGTACACCTTGGCAAGCATAGACTAGTTGATCTTTATCACGAATATCTCCAATAATAAATTTTAACCTATCATCATTTATAAACTGTTGCTGCATTTCAAACTGAACCGTTTCATTTCTTGAAAAAATTCTAATTTCTTTCGGTGATTTTTCTAATAGTTGTTTTATAAGTTCATGCCCCCACGAACCTGTACCACCAGTAATTAAAATTATTTTATTTAACATTCTTCTTCCTCCTACGAAACATCTCAATTTAAATAATATTTATTGAATTATTTTCAATTGATTCAAATCATAATCGTCGTTTGTTACATTTAATTGACAAAATAAAAAAACAGAAACTATTAAACGTAGTTTCTGTTTTTCATTTCATCTCACAACAGTAAGATTTTTTATACTGTTTGCATGATAAATAAATTCCTTGTAAAAAAACACCGCTCATTTATTTCTTATACTCGTAATAAAATAAATAGAATGATTCATAGCCAATAATCATGTTTAAATTTATGAAAAAGGGAGGTAACGGAATGGACCGAAGCAATTCAAATCATACATATAACGGACCTTCCAAAGCACTGCCTCTCTCCCTATTCGACGTAAAAAATGAATTGAAACAAAAAAGCAAACTTATTCCTTCTGACACCATGTATAAATTAACGAAAGAAGAACAACTCATCATCAACAAAATAAAAATACAAACAGAACAACTAAATAAAAATAATGTTACAAGAACACGCGCATACTACCAATTTTACATTCAATATCCAGAAATACATTGGGCACTGCTTGGGCATATGGTATCACGTAACGGCGGTTGGAATATGACTGATTTAAAGGGCGATTTATATACGAGAATTTTATCAGAGAAAGATCAATTCATATTTTTTTCTTTTTTAGAAAGAGGGAATTGGCTTATTTTCCAAGATGTATACCCTCAATTTTTACTTTACGAACAAAGTGTAAAGAGATCACAAAAGTTATTTCACCTTCTCCCTCACCTAAATGTTTCTACATTTATGGAAACGATGTGGAACCATTTTTGGAAAACAGGTAACAAAAAAACTTTAGCAATTGCAACTATTATTAATGAACAAAACTACTTAGAAAAAAGAGTAATTCAAAATGTACAATTTAAAAAGACTGTACTAAATAGTATTGGATTTAAACTCTTTGATTTCTTTCAGTTTAATCATATCCTTTTCCCATTCTACGAAAATGATAAGAAACAAAAAGTATTACTATTTGGTGATACAATGAAACATTTCACTTCCTTACATGAACGGATATTAATTGGAAAAAGATTGTACTCATTATTATTTCGAGATACACATGTTTTATCTCAAATAATAAGCTGGGCTCAACACCATCCACATACAGGATCTAGGAAAGATTACTGGCCCCATTTATTTTCAAGTGTAAATGAATCTTTTTCCCGTGAGTTTTATAAGCGCCGAATTAAGAAATGCCAGTTACGAAATGGCGCTTATCGTATATACAGCCCTGCACTCATCTATGCATGGCGAGATATGAAGCATGAAGAAGTTGACAGTGAAGATTGGTTTACCGATTGGCAAGTTGTAAATTACTTAGTTGATAAGGAGGAAAATATAAATGGACAAATTACAGAAGACTACTGCAAAACACTCGAAAAAATTGAAATCGCCATTCTCGCAAAGAAAAATGTCCTCCTCCGAGAAGAAGAATGAGTTTCTAGCATTAGTAGTTACAATCTTTCTCTCTTCTATTATTGCAACTTGCTTAGATGCCTTTTTTGTTCATAAACAAATATATTCCTTTCCGGCTAGGCCCTTCTCATCCACATTTTCGGTTAATATAGCTTTTACATTGTTCGTACTGCCGATTTTAACAGTTATCTTTATACACATTTCAAAAAAATTATCTAAAGTTTCTAGAATTTCATTTATTATTTCAATCGGTATTTGTGCTAGCCTTTTTGAACAGATTGCTGAAAGTTTAGGTTTATTTGTACATAGTGCGAATTGGAACCATACATATTCTTTATTTGGTTATATAATTTTTCATTCTTTTATTTGGAACGTATATAATTGGATAAAAAAATAAAGAGACCATTATAGGTTTCTTCTTAAGCATACTCTTCCGTTATTACTAATGGTGTCAATGTTTGAAGGCTTTTAGAGCGTAAACGATAGGCAACGACTTTCTTCTTATATTGCTTAATGACATCAACATGTTCCTCATAGCTATATAGCGAAAATCTAATCTCTTTACTCCCTTTCTTCGTATCAATGACTATTGGTGTCCCTTCTCCGTGCGGCGGGAAATAATGTTTATCTAAAAACAACGCCTCATTAAATTCATGAATAACTTGTAGTTTCATTTCTCCCTCTATATTTTTTCCATCTATCGATATAGAAGTATTTTCCGCCTCAAGCTTTTGATGCAATTCAAATCTACTAATAATTGATTCTACAACAGAAGTGGGCATGCTAGAAACTAATACTTTAATAGCTCCAAAAACAAATAATGTAACTATAAACCATGTTGTCATTGTTATCATCTCCATTACATTTAAAAAATAAATTTCGTTCCATACGGTATTAGTATACTAATAAGTATTCCAGTTACAATCATCGTTACCGAACCGATAGTCGCTTCTTTCTCGCCTTCTTTCACTAAACGACTCACACCGATAATATGTGATGCACAGCCCATTCCAACTCCTTTTCCAATCGTACTTGTTATACGGAAAAACTTAAGTACTGTTGGTCCGATCATAGCACCTGTTATTCCTGCAACAACTACAAAACTAGAAGTCATAGATGGAATACCACCAATTTGATCCGCTATTGAAAGGGCAATTGGCATTGTCGCTACCTGTGGTAAAGTAGTTAATATAAGTTCCTTATCTATATTTAAAATTCCGCCAATCACTACATTCATGCTCGTTACAGCCACTATACCTATCACTACTCCGATTAGTATCGATGAAAAATTTTTCATCAGTATCTTTCGCTCTTTAAATAGAGGTATGGCCAATGCTACAATTGCAGGGCTCAATAAGCTTGAAAGAATGTTTCCCCCATTTTCCCTATACTCATGATGAGAAATACCCAAAATCAAAAATAAACAAATCATAATTGCCGTAACTGTTAACACTGGTAACGTAAATGCAAACGTAAATTTTTTATATAGCTTTGTCGCCAAGAAATAAATTGCTACAGTAATAATAATTAAGACCATTTGAATTGTGCACCTTGTCGATTTTATTTTTTTGATGTGACTAATAATTGACTTATATACCCTGAAACAATCAAAGTTACTACAGTACTTGCAACTACTAAAAGGAATATAATACTTCCCTTACTGAAAAGAAAAGACCCGTATTCCATGAGCCCTGTTGTCGAAGGGATTAAAAATAACGGTAAAAATACGATTAACTTTTCCGAACCTAACTCAAACCATTTTAACGGTAAAACGCGAGTGGAAAGGAGCAGGAACAGTATTAACATCCCTATTAAATTCCCCGATATTGATAGATGGAATATTTCCTGAATCCACGTACCCACTAGGCTAAATACATATAGCACGCCTACTTGAAGTAAAAGCGTCACGTACTTCATTTCTTTCCCTCATTTCACTATCACACATCCATATTATGAAATCTCATTTAGCGTGTCGGCAAACCGTTTAATTCCAAGTTGAATTTGTTCTATATTCGCTCTACCAAACGTAAATCGTATATATTCATTTTTCGAACCTAAAACACTGCCCGGAACAAATGCGACACCATTCCGTATAGATTCACCTAATAAGTGATATTCATCAAACTTTCCTGTTACTTTACACCATACATGTATTCCACCCTCTGGCACGAAACATTCAACTCGTTCTCCCAATGTTCCTTCAAGCTCTGCAATTAATTCATCTCTTCTTTGCTTCAATTGTCCACGAAGTATCGTAATATGTGTATGGAAATCCTTTGATTCTAAAAATTGATTTGCTACCCACTGCGTAAATACACTATGGCCAAAATCAACTTGTTGCTTTGCATCTGCTAAACGCTCAATTACGCGTGTAGGACCAATTACCCATCCAATACGTAATCCTGATGCAACAATTTTTGATAGTGAACTTATATAAAGAACATTTCCATTTTGGTCCATTGATTTTAATGTTGGGTTCACTTCTCCATTAAAAGAAATTAAACTATACGGATCATCTTCTACAATTGGTATACCGAACTCAGAAGACAGTTCTAAAATTTTTTTACGTCTCGCTAATGAAAGCACAGTACCCGTCGGATTCTGATAATCTGGATTCAAAAACACCATACGAATGCGATGCTTTTTGTGCAAATCGATTAAGTCATCTGGATTCATTCCATGCTCATCAACAGGTAAATGAAATATGTTTAAACCGGCCGATTTAAACATTGGAAGCGAAAAACAATACGAAGGATCTTCAATCGCGATCGCATCGCCAGGTTTTAATAAACATTGAACGATAAGATTAAGCGCCTGTTGTGCTCCTGACGTAATAAGAATAGAGCTTGAATCTGCTTCAATTTGTTTATATTGCTGAACATGTGCTGCAATTGTTTTTCTCAACATCTCATTTCCAAGTGGATGGTCATAGCCGAGATTTTCCATAAATGTTTTCTCCGACAAAATTGTTCGAAATCTATCACTTGGAATTAATTCTGGTGACAGTTCACCACTTGCTAAATTAATTAAATCATCTTTTTGTGTTTCCGTTCGAATTTGTTGAACGAGTGGTACGTTAGGTAAGAACGATCCATCCTCCACGTACCTACCCCAGTTCGGTATTCGTTTATGTGAGACACCCCATATGTCTGTATTGACCCGTGTTCCGCTTCCCTTTTGCCGTTCTACTACTCCAAGTGATTTTAATTCTTCATACGCAGCTACTATTGTACTCCGGTTCACCTGTAATTCCTTTGCTAACATACGCTCAGAAGGTAACTTACTATCAGAAGGAAATTCGCCTGAAGAAATGCCTCTTTCAATATAATCTGCAATTTGTTTATATACAGGTGTCTTATCTGCACGATTTGGTTTCCATTCCATATAGTTCCCTCCTTTCAAAACGAACTATCCTCATTTTTTACTAACAGTATTCACCGTAAAAATAGTATTAATTAGTCACATTTTCTTATCCGTAAATGGATATATCCAAAATGGTTCTCTTTCTGATTACTCAATAGCTTCTGAAATTCCAACTTCATACTCTCATTTCAGTTCTTTTACAAACTATTAAATCATTACCGCATACCATGTTACCCCAACTAGTAGAACAAAAAGAAGAAGAATATAGATTGCAGATAAGTTTTTCACATTTCTTTTTGTAGACTTACCGTAATTCTCCTCCACGTTTCTTGCAACTAGTACAGTCCCAAATAGCGATACAATTACAATAATAACGACTAGTGAAATTGCAAAACTCATTGTCTTTTCACCTCTCTAAGACCCATCTATTTTAATTAAAGAACTTACATAAAAACCTTCCTCTTTAAAACGTTGATAACATACTACCTTTCTTCTCTTATCATAATAGATGTTTGCAAAAAGCGGACCAACCACTTTCGTGTTTTTTTGCTCATCCACTTAAAAAATAAAAAGCAACTGATCACTTAGGACCAGTTGCTTTTTTCACACAATAATTTTTCATTTAAAATTAATTCGATTTAAAAGTTTCGCCTTTTCATAATGAAACATCGACTGAGATAACTCAAAAATTGTTCCATTTACAAGATACACTGTATTTTCAATAAGAAGCGCCGGATCACCTTCATTTAATTCTAAAAGCTGTGCATTTTCTTTATTTACTTTTTCACAACTAATAACTTTATCAGCAAAACCAATATTTAATCGTAAATCTTCAATGAAATAACTGTATACAGAGCTTAATGCTATTTCTTCGTTCAAATATGGAATAATATCCTTTTTGAAATAACTTACTTCAATAGAGAATGGTTTAGCATCTACAATTCTTAAGCGCTTCAAAAAATACAACCTAGTTCCAGCTTCGCATTGCATCTGCTTTGCTATCTCTTCGTCCGCATCTATTACTTCAAGCTCTAACACTTTCGTTTCAATATTTTGTGAAACAAGATTTTTCGTTAATCCACGTAAACTTCCTAAATTAATGTAATCTGTTACAGAAGTTTCGCGTAAAAACATGCCACTACCTTGCACTTGAAAAATATAACCTCTATTCACAAGCTGACTAATTACTTTACGTATCGTATTACGGCTTACTTCAAATCGATTCATCAACGCTTCTTCTGTAGGTAGTTTTTTCGTTTCATTAAAAAGCCCATCTCGAATGTTTTGCTCTAACACATCTGCAATTTGTTTATACTTTGCACTCATACACTTTCTCCTAAAATACTCTTTTATCTGTTATAACTCTTCCCCTCTCGTTTCGATCACACGTTTATACCAATGAAACGAAAGTTTCTTCTTACGTTTTAAGTTATCATTATGATCGACAAAAATAAAGCCATATTGCTTTTTATATCCATTTAACCAACTTAAAAGATCAATCACTGACCATGCATAATAACCTTTTAAGTTAATTCCCTCTTCAATTGCACGCTTCATTACTTTTAAATGCGCTTCAATAAATTTAATTCTCGGAACATCTACAATTTCTCCGTCAATGATCGGATCTTCATCACCAAGTCCATTTTCCGTTACATACATCTTTATGTCACCGTAACGCGCTTTCAACATATGCAATCCCTCTAAGAAACCTTCGGGAGATATTTCCCATCCCCATTTTGTATATGTTTTATCATCCATTTTAACTGTTCGATAAAAACCATCAAAAGAAGAGTTACCTGGAGCAAGCGTTGAGTTTTCTCGAGAATGTTCCTCACTCTTTATATCCATATCGTATCTTTCTACTCGTATTGGTTGATAATAATTCAAGCCAATAAAATCATTTTCTTCTGCATTTTGTTTAATGATTTCTAATTCTTCAACCGTCCAATTAGGAGTCCATCCTTTTTCCTTTAATTGTTGTACAACATAAGACGGATACTCGCCTTTTAAAATTGGATCATAATACCAATACGTTTCATATTCATTCGCATGATTTGCTGCTTGTATATTTTCTTTTTGATCATCCACACTATAAGCTGGTAAGAAAACATGTGTAATCCCAATTTCACCATATTGTTTCAGCTGCTTGTACACCGCAACTGTTTTCGCGTGTGCATAAAATACATAATGAGTAGCTTGAAAATACTTTGGAACATCATTTTGTATTCCTGGTGGATGTGCACCTTTTAAATAACCTAATCCACAAAACATTACGGTCTCATTAAAAGTAATCCAATGCTTAACTCTGTCACCAAATGCCTTAAAACAAGTTTCTGCATATTTTACGAAAGCCTCTGCTGTTCTTTTATTCGTCCATCCACCATCTTTTTCTAACGGTAATGGTAAATCCCAATGATATAAAGTGACAAACGGCACAATCCCGTATTTTAAACATTCATCAATTAAGTTGTTATAAAATTCAATCCCTTTTTCATTTACCTTTCCATCTCCAGTCGGCAATATTCTCGCCCAAGAAATAGAAAAACGATACGATTCTAATCCCATCTCAGCCATTAAGCGAACATCTTCCTTATATCGATGATAATGATCAACAGCTACATCACCATTTGTTCCATTGTATGTTTTGCCAGGAATTTTTGAAAACTCGTCCCAATTCGTAACACCTTTTCCATCTTCATTCCATGCACCTTCTACTTGATAAGAAGCTGAAGCAGCTCCGAATAAAAAATCATGTGGAAACTTCATAGTATATACCTCCATTTCATTACAACAAATCAAATTCAATCATACATATAAAATTTATAGGTACAAATTTTATATGTATGATTATATCTTATGTTTTTATTTTTTTCTATTATAAAAGTACAATTTATATTGTTGGTTATTGGAAAAGAAAAAGAAGCGATATATTTTATCGCTTCTTACTCTCATCATCTTTATTCTTTTATTAATGACTTATTCGCTCTTATAACTTCTTGATACAATAATGGTGACCACTTTTCATTTATGTAGTCTTGAATTACCCAGCCCACTCTCAAAGGATTCTTTTGTTTTATATAGTTTGCAATTTCAGGATTTATATAAGAGGCATAGTAATATGGACTATTCCATGCTGTACCACCAGAAGACAAGCTTGTAAAATTAATATATAGATGATTTAAATCCTCGCTATTGTTCATCGTTTCATCCATCGTATCTTTAATAGATTTTACTTTCTCATCATAGCTCACTTTATATTTATCTTGTACTGTTACATTTGCATTTTGGTTTACAGTTGTGGTAAACGTCTCATTATCTGGCCAATAAAAATTATTATATCCTCCAGGTTCATTACTACCACTATATCTTTTTAGTAGTACAATTTTCCCACGAGCATCTCCAAGCTTTATATTTCCTTCTGTTTTTAAAAAAATAGGATCAACAAAATATTTTTTTTCAAACGTGCTACTAAATGAATCTTCTGCCCCTTTCATATCCTCATACTCTTTTTTTAAAAACATAATAATTGTTTCACTCGGGTTATCTTTTAAAAATTGTTTCGCTTCATTTATGAATTCATGCAGTGTTACGTAAAGATATAATGGCCCATGATGAAGAACTATCGTATTATCATCTGTTAAACGTCCTCTTATATCAAAAATGCGAGCTCCATGGTCCATTTGATAGCGAAAATCATATTCTTGCGTCATTCCCCATACTTGCTTAATCGGATTTTGCAACTTGAACGTCCCACTATCGTGTGTTCCTGGAATTGAAATTCGTGCTAACGGGATATTATCAGGTATAGGTTGCATCCATTTTGACAAATTTTCAAGCTCATTAACAGAGCTAGCTGCAACTACTCTCTTATCATGTAAAGCAAATACAAATGTGATAAATATTGTAATACATATGAATAATTTCAAAATTAACTTCTTATTGCTCATTATTATCCCTCTCTCTTTCTGTTTTTATATCAAACTTATTGAATATAATATAAGCTAGCTCAGAAAAAATAAATAACATTTCATCAATATGAAATATTGCATAGAAGTAAAGTTAAAAAATCATTCACATATACTAAATTAGAAAAATTTAAAGGAACTTCATCTGAAGTTCCTTTTACTTATTTTATGTTCAATACGTATGAACCATTTTTATTCTCATATTTATAGACGTATAAATAATATTTACCTGGCTTTGCATTATAAGTTCCTTTAACTACATTGCCTTCATTTTCACCATATGCTACATAGTTATTTAAATCTGATTCATGATGAAGTACCCATGTCATTCCAATATTTTGTTCATTTAGTAGAGAAATATTAATATTTTCCGGCGAATCAATTTGGAAAGTAAATACATCTACTCTATCACTATTATGTAGCGTTCCTTTCACCGGTGTATGAAAGTTAACTTTATTTGCCTGTCTAGGCTCATTATTTGGTTCATTTTCTGTTACTTGTAATTCATTCCCACCGTTTGGTTTTCTTTGTTCATAGCCTAAGTTTGCTAGTATAGACTTCAAATCTGGTAAAACACCAATTTTATCTGCATATGGATCTTTAGATTTTGTTCCTGTGCTCTGGTTACTTAATATTGCTCTTAGTTCACTAGGTCTATATGGTTGTCCTAAATTTTCTTTAGCAATGCTTTGTACTAAAGTCGCTGCCCCAGCAATAATTGGCGAAGCACTAGATGTTCCGCTAAAGCTTGAAGTATAAAGATTTACAGCACTTCTACTTTGCTCGGCTGTAGTTGTATCTACATTTTCTCCCCATCCGTACACATCAATACGGCTTCCATAATTCGAAAACCACATACGTTCATGAGGGAAAGATGAAGAGCCAGCTCCTACCATAATTGCACCCGAATCTTTAAAATCTTTACTATTACGATTTAAGACTTGCTTACCTTTTCTATCTTTGAACTGGTCTAAATCATTCCACCCATTTGCTCCGGCCTCTATAATTACAATCCCTTTATCTGTACCAGCACGAATTGCATCAAAGATATCTGGTTGTACTTCAACAGGTAAATATTTATCACCATATCCATCGAAAGATGCTTGTGCCTCTAACAATAAAACATCCCCAGCTTCTAACTGATTTACAGCGCTTAATATTGCATCAGCCGTATTATACTGTCCATTATCTCTTATTTGAGAGATAACCTTTGCTTTCGCTTTTGGCGCAATCCCAATATTCCCAACTTCATTGTCCTCAGAGGATACAATTCCTAGTACAGACGTCCCATGACCGACATGCTGATCTATATTTCTTCCAGACATTAACTCAATTTTTTGATGTAATAAATCCTCATGATTTAATAACCATCCGTATTCCATATCAACAAAAGTGATACCATTTCCATTACCGCCTTGAATTCCCCAGGCGAAAGGCGCATTAATACCGTATGGGGCCGCTTCAAGATAACCTTGTTTTTTAAATCTAGGATTGTTACTAGGATTAAGAGCTACACTTGATGATTGCACTTCAGGTGGCATTATTTTCTCTTGTTTCTTCATATACGCATCTTCTATTAAAGAAGATGCCTTTAACTTATCTACTATTTCTTCTTCATACCCACTATTTTGATTTTGAAGAATATAGTAGTTTAATAAACTTGTAGATACATGATTAGGTGCTTTCACTTCAAGGTTTTGTATTTGTTCCGGGCTTACAGATGTGAATAAACGAGTAAATGTTACATCTGGATATTCTGTCAAAAGATCTTTTATTACTTTATCATTCGTTTGAGATTGTATTTGTTTTTCAATACCATCTTCATATGGCAAATCCAAATCCGCTTTAAATTTTACAATGATTTGCTTATCTGTTTCTTGTTCTATCCCTGATTTAATCTGCTGTTCTATAGAATCAGCATGTACACTATTAATAGTACCCCCTGTTCCTAAAAGTGTTGTAATGATTACAGTTGACGCACACATTTTTTGAAATATTTCCATTGCATTAATCCTCCTATTAATAATTAATCATTATATTAATCTATAATGATTTCATTTCTATAACGTATTCCCTTTCTACTAAATAGATTATAGTAATCAGAAATATGAACTTCAATGTATTTTCATATGCAATATTTCATATTCGGACTCTACACTACACGAATATGAAACTTATAGTGATTATTTATTTTATATGTGCTAATATACTTACATTAATATATTACGCATATATACATTTCAAACTACATTACTTAATAGTTTCACCTTAATTTTTTCTTAGGAGGATTTACAATGAAATTACTAAAACTAAAACATATAATCCCTTTATCTGCAGCTGCAATTACATTCGTATGTAGTCAAAGCACAGCTGAAGCTTCTACCATTCATACAGTAAAAAAGAACGATACACTTTGGGGCATTAGTAAACAATACGGAGTTTCAATACAATCCATTAAACAGGCTAATAATAAAGGAAACGATCAAACCTTTATTGGCGAACAGTTACATATTCCAGGGTCCGTGAAATCAAATGAAATCACTGTTCCTCAAAACGCCAAGCCTGCGAACATTTCTGGACAAATTATTTATCAAGTACAACCGGGAGATTCATTAGAAACGATAGCAAGGCGTTACAATGTCACTGTCCAATCTATAAAACAAATTAACAATACAGTCGGAAACAAGCTTTATACAGGACAACATTTAAAAATCAACTCAAGCATTTCACAAAAAGAAAAAGACTTAATGGCACGCTTAGTTACCGCCGAAGCAGGTGGCGAATCCTATAAAGGAAAAGTAGCAGTAGCGAAAGTTATACTAAATCGTGTAAATGCAAAAGGTTTTCCAAATACAATAACAGGCGTTATTTATGAACCTATTAAATACGGATATGCATTTACTCCTGTTACAGATGGAAGAATTAATCAGCCTGCAAGCGCAGAAGCAAAAATGGCTGTAGAAGAGGCTATCTCCACAAATGGAGTACATTCTGACTGGCTTTATTTCTACAATCCAAAAACATCAACAGACAAGTGGATTACGACACGTCAGACAGTAGCAGTAATTGGTAATCATGTGTTTGCTAAATAAGATTTAAAATCATTAACAGACCTCTTCACTTAAAAGGTCTGTTTTTTTTCTATGTAAGATGTTATTAATCATATGACATAGTTATTTTTTAAACTATTTCTTCTTTCAAATAAAAATTTTTGTATTTACTCCGCCACTCGTAGAAATTAATAAAGCATCAAGTTCAAAAACTCCCACTTTATTAATAAAAGCTATTTCTTAACTTCATAAAATTGTTATACACTAGAAAAATAAAAAACAAACTATTCGTTAGCAGGTGGAAGAATATGTATGATGTTACAATTATCGGCGCTGGAGTAAGTAGCATTTTTATGGCTTATTCACTAGCTAAAAGTAACAAAAAAGTTTTAATTCTTGATAAAGGTAAAGCGCTAGAAGATCGCCATTGTCCTTTAGACGAAGGAAAAGTGTGTAATTGTACTACATGTGATAAATATTTCGGGTTTGGTGGTTTAGGAAAATCTGAAGGGAAATTTAATTATACAAACGGATTTGGCGGAGAACTTGAGAAAAAAGTCGGTAAAGAGGGTTTTATACAACTCATGGCTGAAGTAGATGAAATTCTATGTCAGTTTGGTGGAAGTTCGGTTTCAAAATATTCTACTGAAAATTCAAGTCTCACTAAGAGAGCTGAAGCGTGTGGTTTACAAATGCTAACAACAGAAGTAAGACATCTTGGTACTACACTTTCCAGTAACATTTTTCAGCAGCTCTATGAATTTTTACTGACGAAAATAAAGATCCAATTTCATATAGATGTACAACATATTCTGAAACAGGAAGATCATTTTACAATAGAGACAAATCAAGGAACAGTTCAAACTAAGCAACTTGTATTTGCAACTGGGCGCTCTGGGGCCGATTGGTTAAAAGAAATATGCAGTTCCCTAAATATTTCTCAGGAGCAAACACGTGTAGATTTAGGAATTAGAGTAGAAATGAAAGAACATCAATTACGTTCTATATTAAAAGATACTTTTGAAACAAAACTTTCTTATCAAGGTGAGCATTTCACAGCAACTACTTACTGTATGAATCCACAAGGCCGCATCATTCGAAAGTACGAAGAAGGTTTAGTTATGCCTGACGGTCAAAATTTTCGGGAACAAGGAACTGGCACTTCTAACTTAAATTTCACTTTATTTATTCCTCGCTATTTTCCAACTCTCAAAGAAGCAAATACATACGCAAGTTCAATTATTGAAGGCATTAACCAAGGACGAGATCGGATTGTTATACAGCGCTTAGAGGACTTACTAAAGAAACAACCTACGGTGGAAAACAGCATGGAGCATAATCGTATACAGCCTACACTACAGGGGGATTATGGAGATTTGAATCAAGAAATTCCTCAATCATATATTGAAGGGCTAAAAGAATTTTTATTACGCTTAGAACAATTTATACAGGAGCCTATCGATCAACATACTTTACTATATGGAATTGATGGAAAGTTCTATGCTCCTACGATAAAAATTAATAATCATTTTGAAACTAGTATACATGGGCTATTTTTAATTGGAGATTGTTCAGGCGTTACGCATTCATTATCTCAAGCAGCTGCAAGTGGTCTGTATGTTGGAAAGTACTTATCTGACATTTAATTTCTATCATTAAAATATCAGTCAAATATTTTCAATTTCAAAACACTTTACTTATATATAGTAAAAGTATATTAATAAGACCCCTATCCTTCCCTGCTAATGATTAACCGACAAAAAATCGGGATTTTACAAAATACATATGTAATATAACTGTATATTTAAAACGATTGGCATTCAATTCTAATAAATTGAATGTCAACAGTTTTAAAAGTCTCTATCCATTTTCACTTTTATTTGTTCGATATTTTGTAACATCATCATAGTGTTTAATATGGTAGGATGTCTATAAGTCAATTTCACTACAACTATGACTTTTTCTGCCTGTTTCTCAAAAAAGAGTTATATTTATGCTACTACGCTTTAAAAATCCCCATTGTATATATATGAATACTTCAAATTATTCCCTTTAGAAAACAAAGTCTAAATGGTTCATTACAGTCTAATAGTTATAAAAACATAATATATAACTTTAGTTAAATAAATTATATAAAGAAGGTGTAAAAATGAAGAACAAAATAAATTTACAAATGCAAAATATAAGTTTTGTTATAATAATGGCTTTAGCAGTATGGTTAAAAACATATCTTATTACGCGATTCAGTTTTGATTTAAAAATCGAGTCTTCAACGCAAGAGCTCATTTTGTTTATTAGCCCTCTAGCCGCATCATTAGCATTTGTTGGATTAGCATTATTTGCAACTGGTGAAAAGCGAAATTATATAGCGCTCTGTATTAATTTCTTATTAACAATCGTGCTTGTTGGAAATGTAATGTTCTATGATTTTTATAGTGATTTCGTTACATTACCAGTACTTGGACAAACCTCAAACTTTGGCCAATTAGGCGGCAGTATTATAGAAATATTAAACTACAAAATTATACTCGCATTCGTAGACATTGTTTTCTTCTTTATTTTATTAAAAAAGAAATCATTGGTCTTTAAAACAGAACGTGTAACTCATTCTACGCGCTTGTTATACTTTCTTTTAACGATTGGTGTATTCTTTGCGAATCTACATCTTGCAGAAAAAGAGCGCCCTGAATTATTAACAAGATCATTCGACCGAGTCATGCTTGTCAAAAATTTAGGCTTATATACTCACCAAGTATATGACTTAACACTGCAAGTAAAAGCTGGGTCACAAAAAGCACTTGCTGATAGTAGTAAATTACAAGAAACTGAAAACTACGTAAAAGCAAATCAAAGCGAGCCAAACCCTAATATGTTTGGTGCAGCGAAAGGAAAAAACGTAATTGTCGTCACTCTTGAATCCTTGCAGACCTTCTTAATAGGCGCATCAGTGAACGGGCAAGAAGTTACACCATTCCTAAATGAATTCATAAATGAAAGTTATTACTTTGATAACTTTTTCCATCAAACTGGTCAAGGGAAAACATCCGATTCAGAATTTCTAATCGATACGTCGTTGTATCCATTAAATCGAGGAGCTGTATTCTTCACACACGGTAACAATGATTATACTGCAACTCCAGAAATTTTACGTCAGCAAGGTTATTTCACTTCTGTATTCCATGCGAATAACGCAACATTTTGGAATCGTAATATCATGTACTCTGCTCTTGGTTATGATCGTTACTATAATGAGCTTGATTACAAAATTACACCAGAAACAAATTTAAATTGGGGATTAAAAGATATCGAATACTTTGATCAATCAGTAGATATATTAAAAACTGTTAATCAACCATTCTATGCTCGTTTCCTTACTTTAACAAACCATTATCCATTTACGTATGATGAAGATACAAAATTCATTGAACCATACAACTCTGGTAATGGCGTATTTGATCGTTACATCGTAACAGCACGTTACTTAGACGAATCCATTAAAAAATTTATTGAACGTCTAAAGGCCGAGGGGCTTTACGATAATTCTATTATTGTGTTATACGGTGATCATTATGGAATTTCCGAAAAACATAATCGTGCAATGGCACAGTTTTTAGAAAAAGATCAAATAACAGAATTTGATACTTTAAATTTACAACGTACACCTTTATATATTCATATTCCTGGACAAACAGAAGGTCAAACTATTTCAAAGCCTACGGGACAAATCGATATGAAACCTACGATTCTAAATTTATTAGGTGTTGATTCTACGAATGATATCCGTTTTGGCCATGATATGTTTTCAGATGAATATACTGGCTTTGTTGTTTTACGTGATGGTAGCTTCGTTACAGATAAGTATGCATACAAAAACAACACTTTCTACGACCGTATAACAGGTGAAATTGTAGATTTACCAAAAAAAGAAGCTCAAGCCCTCATTAAACGTGCACAAAATGAATTACGAATGTCTGACAAAATTATTGAAGGCGATTTATTACGTTTCTCAGAAAGCAATAAAATTAAAACTGGCGAAGTACAAACTAAAATTAAAGAAACAGAAAAATAATCTATATGAAAAAGGAGCAACTTATTACAGTTGCTCCCTTTTACTTTTATTCTACACTTGTTTCTAAAGCTACATCTGTATAGGTATTATCATCACCTATATTTAAAATTACTTCACATTGACGCAATCTCAATTCAAAGAGCATGATAGAATCATGATAAACTTCAGGATTTGATTTCATTTTATGTAACATCTCTTGTTTTTCTTGTATTTCTAATTGCGTATTTTCTACAGCTTGCTTTAAGGAGTTAAATGGATTCCTAAAGAATATATGAATATCCCTCTCTTGTGTGTTTTCAAACAGCTCAAATTGCAAGAAAAATTTCTTCATAATAGAAGCCGTTACTTCAGTATAATCTTCATTTTCTACATACTGTTTATATTTGTTATATAGCATAGATTTATTTTTAGGAAGAACTCCAAATAATTTACCGGCACTTTTTAGTAAAAATTGTGCTGGCGTAAATCGACGTAAAATATTTACTTCATCCATTTGTATTCTAGTCGTCATCCTGTCAGTATCTCTGCGCCAGTCATCAAGCACTTTAAAGTCACATTCTAACTGTATTTTATTTTCTCCAAATAGTGAATTAAGCCCTTCACTAAGTTCTTCTAAATACGTTTGACTTTGAAGAAGCTCATTATTAGAAGTTGCAATCCAATTTTGCATAGAAAGAGCAAGATTAGGTAATACAGTTTGTTCTAAATATTTATGCACTCTTTCATTCATTGCTTTATTTAGTTCCGTATCCATGTACCCGAAATCACTTTCTTCACTAATTAAATTAGAACAGCTCTTTAATATCTTCGGAATATTTTCGGTAAGATCATTTGTAATTTCAGTCTTCATTGAACGATATGATTGTGTAATGAAATGAATTTTTTCCCTTTCAAATGCAGTAAGGTTATTAATGCTACCGTTTAGTTTCACTAGCATATCTTCATTCCAATTAATAGCATCCACCAGGTTATTTTCTTTCTCAACACGTTTCTCCAAAAGATATGTAATTGTTTTTCGAATGAAAAATAATAACTTTTCAGTACGTTCTGCATCGATATTTTTATGATTAAAGTTAAAATGAATAAACTCGATTAAACCATTTAATTGTTGACTACTTGTATATAACGAGGAATAAGGGAAAATTCTCGCATACGGGAAATATGTATTTATTCTCGTTGCCGTATCATGTAATACCCTTTTCACTTCTGCTTCACTGTAAATGTTATCGATTTTATTTAATAAGAAATGAATTTGTAAATTTGGCGTATGTTCTTGAATACTTAATAGAATGTCACGTTCTTTATCAGTAAAAGGTGAATCCGCATTCAATACGAACAGTAATTCGTCTACAGAATTTAAATATTCGAATATCTCATCTCTAGTGTCGTTATTTCTATTAAAGCCAGGTGTCACTACAAATGTAAGTTTATTTTCATTTAAAAATCTGCATGGTAATTTAAATTCAACACACGCTCTATCTCTATATGTTTGATGGTGCTGAGACATCATATTATGGTAATCAGTGATATCTTCCGTTGTTGTAATTGCTGAGTCTGTTATAGCGTTTATTTCTATATGAGCATCATTTTTTAAAACTACTACATTTGAAATTGATTTTTCTAATATATTTTCTCCTAATATAGAGTTAATAAATGTAGTTTTTCCGTTCCCTGAAGTTCCCGTTACTAAAATACGATTTGTTCTTAAATCTGCGAGCTCGTCAACTAACCATTTAAATCGGTGACCTATTTCTATATTCTGCTTTTGTGCCCACTGTGTAATAGATTCAAAAAGGTGTAAGCTGTACTCTAAGCCATTTACATGATTAATAGAATGTGACAGTAAGTTTTCCGCATGTTCTATATTTGCTGAATCTATTTTGGAAGGGAAAATCTCATCCCATGCCAATACAGCTGCAGATGGAAATACAGCATAAGATGGATTGACTACCTTTAACCAGTTTGCTAACAGATTTGGTATGATATCGTCTAATTGTCTAAGCGTATATTGACCTTGAATTAATGTAAAGTACGTTTCTTCGTAAAGAGCAGAAACTTTGTTCCATATATCGGACGAATGTATTTCAATATGTAAGAAAAATTCATTTATTGTATTAAGCCATAATAAATAATTTGGTTCATCTTTATAACTGTTCCAAAGTGATGAAACCATTTGTGTAAATTGTACTTGATCTACATTATTTAATGTAGCTAATGCATCATAAAAATAGTCTGGTGAAATATGTTTAGTAAACCCTTTATCGATATATCCTTTTAACACCTCAAACCACGGATACGACTCTATTCGAATTAACTCATTCACAGCAAGCTCTACTGCACTATCAAAATCTTGCTGTTCCTCATAAAAGGAACGGGCAATTTTTGTGACGTTCGGATAATCAGGATTTAAAGAAACTGCTTCTTTAATAACACCGAAAGCTGAATCAAAATTATTTTGCTCAATGTAAAGAGAAAGTAGTTGTAATCTAATTTCGGTCATCAATATTTTATTATCAGTAGTAATGGAAGTATAAATATTTTCAGCATATGGTAATTGATTAAGTTCGAAATAAGCATCCGCAATATTTTTTTGTGCCCATGGTGCTAATTCATTACTAACCTTCTCCCATTTAAAAATAGCTGCTTCAAAATCTTGATGACGATAATAAAATTCACCTTGTGCAAAACGAATATAAGACCCATCAGAAATCTCATTTTTTTCTTCGTTTACATAAGCTTGTCCAAGTACGTCAAGAATTGACTTTGTTTCATTCTCCATTAGGAATGTTTCATAATACACCTTTTTTATTAATTGTTTTTCTAATCTCATCTTTTCCCCCACTATATCTTGAAAATACATTTTTAAGATATGTCAATGCTTTTTGTATGTATGCTTTTTATCTTAACAAAGAATATCTTTTGGAAAATTTCATTTTCCTTTCATTTTTCAAGTTAGATTGAATTTTTATGAGAAAAGTTTCAGTTTTTTTTCAATTCCCTTTCAGTTATGAAACAGCATTAAATGTTCCTAATAACCTAATAACACTATAATATTCCACATTATATTATCAGGAAAACCCCATATAAACCATATTATAAAAACAATCTATAATGAATTTATATGCGCAATTCACTGTGCTGTCAAACAAAAAACAACAATAGGAGCCAACATCTATTCATACCATTTCTTTCTCAAATTGTTTTCCTTTAAAATGTTTCAGTAGTTATGTAATTAAATTCCATTAACCTATATAAATAACTAGTCCAAAAAATATCTATATGCATATCATGTTATAGTAAAGAATTTAGGAGATCCTAAAAGGAGGCATTTTCATGTTTGAAGATAAATCTAAAATAAATTACCCATATGAATTTACTGAAACTACAACAGTTCCTCTAAAGAACCCCATTGACAAAAAATTCAAGAACGGCACAGGTACACATAACTTCCCAATTAAGAAGCACTATAAAGAGCAAGTTCTATACACTGAAAAAATTAATAATAATAAAAATAAGTAATTGTATAGATCCTTATGACAATTGGCTAAATAAGAAGCAACATTTGGCCATGCATAGTTATTTAGTTAGTAATGATACAATTCATGCACCTTTTAAAAAGTGCTGTATACAGCGCTTTTTTATACATAGATAAATTTAAGTTAACGCAACCAAGAAATACACTACAAAATTACTCCACCATATTCTCGTTTACAATTAAATCTACATATGAAAAGGGAGCAACAGTAAATGTTGCTCCCTTTTGAAATGTAATCTATTCACTCTACATAACCCTCTTAAACATCTTCTCCAACTCATAAGTAGAATGATGCACAAGAATTGGTCTTCCGTGCGGGCATGTGTACGGGTTTGTTGTTGTACGTAGTTCTTCCAGTAAAGCAAATATTTGATCGTTCGTTAAATATTGATTCGCTTTAATGGATGCTTTACAGCTCATCATGATGGCTGCTTCTTCACGTAACTTTTTAATATCAACTTTTTTTAGTTTAACAACTTGCTCCATCATTTCATCGATGATTTCTGTTTCTTGTCCTTTCGGGAACCATGTTGGATGCGAGCGGACGATAAAGGATTGATGGCCGAATTGTTCTAAAAATAGCCCGACTTTTTTTAGTTCTTCTAACTGCTCTTCGACACGTAAAAATTCAGTAAGAGATAGATCAATACGGTACGGTACAAGTAACTCTTGTACTTCTTGCGCTACTCTTCCTACTTTATCACGGAAGTATTCATAATTAATACGTTCCTGCGCGGCATGCTGGTCAATCATATATAATCCTTTATCATTTTGAGCGAAAATATATGTTCCATGCATTTGTCCAATTGGATAAAGCGGTGGTAAGTCGTTCCCGTTCATCTCAATCTCTTTTATTTCCCGAACTTCTTCTTCTAATTCCTCTAGTTCAAAGTCCTCTTCATTACTGTCCCACGATTTCTCTTCTTGAATTGGCTCTTCGATTATCGGTTTAGTGGATGGTTGCCAACTTTGTTCTTCTCTCACGAGCGACTGTGGTGGTTGCCATTCTTGCTTCGGTGGTTGCCAAAGCTGCGCAGGCTGTTTCACAGCCTGCGGTTCTTCTTGTTTTGCATCCATGCCAGTCGGTAAAACGATGTCCGGCATAGATGGTTCTTTCGGCTTCGCATGCTCAAACTGGAACTGTTCTTGCACACTTTCGTCTTTTTCTTTTTTCTTCGTTGTTACACCTGCATCTGGAATAAGCTGTATTTTTTTAAATGCAGCTTGCAATGTTTCTTCGATCAGCTTTAGCAATTCTTGTTCTTTACTAAAACGAACTTCTAATTTCGCTGGATGTACGTTAACGTCAACTAGCATTGGATCCATTTCAATCGATAAGAAACCAATTGGATACCGGCCAACTGGCAGTAATGTATGGTATCCTTGCTGAATTGCTTTCATTAATACAAAGTTTCGAACGTAACGACCATTTACAATCGTTGACATATAATTACGAGATGCTCTCGTTACTTCTGGTAATGTTACATAACCTTTAATTGTAAAGTCTAAAGATTCAGCTTCAATTGGAACAAGCTTCTTCGCAACTTGAATACTGTAAATCGATGCAAGTACTTGTCTTACATCACCGTTACCTGACGTATGAAGCAATTTCTTTTCATTATGAAATAGTTTTAACGATACTTCTGGATGTGACATTGCAATACGATACACGATATCTGTAATATTTCCGAGCTCTGTATGAATGGTTTTCATATATTTAAGACGTGCTGGTGTATTAAAGAATAAGTTTTGTACTGTAATATCTGTTCCTTTTCGGCTCGCAGTCTTCTCTTGCTTTATAATGTCTCCACCTTTAATAATAAGGTGTGTACCAGGCGCATCACCTGTGCTAGTAATTAATTCTAATTCACTAACTGAGGCAATACTTGGCAATGCCTCACCGCGGAAACCGAGTGTTCTTATGCGGAACAGATCGTTTTCATCTTTAATTTTACTCGTTGCATGGCGTTCAAAAGCGACGATACAGTCTTCTTCTGCAATACCATCACCATTATCAATGATACGAATTTTCGATAACCCAGCTTCTTCTAAGTGGATTTCAATAGATGTACTATTCGCATCGATAGAATTTTCCACAAGTTCTTTTACGACTGAAGCAGGGCGCTCTACTACTTCCCCTGCCGCAATTAAGTTAGAGAGTTGGTCATCGAGTTTGCGAATTTTCCCCATCTACTTACTCATCCTTTCTTTAACTTTTTCTGTAAGCGATACAATTCGTTCATCGCTTCTAAAGGTGTCATATCAAGTAAATCGATTTTTTTAATTTGCGCCAGTACTGCTGTTTCTTTTTGATCTAGCAGAGGCTTTTCTTGTTTCTTCGAAGACTGTTCTCCTCCAAAGAAAGATAGTTGCGATTCTTCTTCAGTCTCTACTTTCGTTTCCTGTATTTCTGCTATTTCTTCTTTTACAACTACAGGTTCTGGAGTAGCTTCTTGTACTTTCACTTCTACTCGCTTTGGAATAATAATTTCTTCCTGTCCTTCTAGCTGTGCTAACACTTCTTTCGCACGAGCGATTAGGCTATCTGGAAGCTCCGCAAGTTGCGCAACGTGAATTCCATAACTTTTATCAGCTGCTCCATCTTGAATTTTATGAAGGAATACTACTTTTCCATTCTCTTCAATTGCTGAAACGTGTACATTTTTCAGTTGATTTAAACTCTCTTCTAACACCGTCAATTCGTGATAATGCGTAGAGAATAACGTTTTTGCACCAATTTGGTCATGAATATGTTCAATAATCGCTTGTGCAAGTGCCATACCATCATACGTAGATGTACCGCGTCCAATTTCATCGAATAAAATTAAACTTCTTTCTGATGCGTTTGCAATTGCATTTTTCGCTTCTAACATTTCGACCATAAATGTACTTTGACCTGAAATTAAATCATCCGCTGCACCAATTCTCGTAAAGATTTGGTCAAATACAGGTAATACTGCTTCTGTTGCTGGTACGAAACAACCGATTTGCGACATAACCGTTACAAGTGCTAATTGTCTCATATACGTACTTTTACCAGACATGTTCGGCCCTGTAATTAAAAAGACATCCATATTCTCTGGCATAATACAATCATTCGGTACATACAATTTCCCGTTCAATACTTTTTCAACAACAGGATGACGACCATCTTTAATAAAGATTTCGCGCTTCGTTGTCAGTACAGGTTTTACAAACTGTTCTTCTTCACTAACTGTTGCAAAACTTTGCAGTACGTCTAATTCACTAATTACTTTCGCTAAATGTTGTAATTTCGGAATAAATACTTTTACTTCTTCACGAAGTGCTGTAAATAAATCGTATTCTAGCTGTACAATTTTTTCTTCAGCTTCTAAGATTAACGTTTCTTTTTCTTTCAGTTCATCTGTAATGAAACGTTCAGCATTAGCAAGCGTCTGTTTACGCTCATAGCGACCTTCTGGAAGTGCTGCAAGATTCGCTTTCGTTACTTCAATGTAGTAACCGAAAATACGGTTGTATCCGATTTTTAATG
Organism: Bacillus sp. RCC_6_1; assembly: GCF_041360755.1. Taxonomy (NCBI): domain Bacteria; kingdom Bacillati; phylum Bacillota; class Bacilli; order Caryophanales; family Bacillaceae; genus Bacillus; species Bacillus sp. RCC_6_1. The sequence goes on along the minus strand of NZ_JBFUPV010000002.1, from coordinate 1,087,168 downwards.
ATTTAATTCCGGTAATATCACGTTCTCTTTTTTCAAGCTCAGCAATCCACGTTTTCCCGTTTTTACTAACGTAACGATATTGATCAAGCTTGTCATTATAACCATCTTTAATAATATCTCCATCTTTAATCGAAAGCGGTGGGTTTTCTTGAATACTTCTTCCTAGTAATTCTGTTAAGCTTTCACATGGATCTGCACCTTGAATTAATCTCGATGCATAAGCGTTATCTAACAAACTAATTGCTTCTAAAATAGCTGGTACTTGAAGCAATGAACGTCTTAATTGTAATAAGTCTCTTGCATTTACGTTACCAAATGCAACTTTTCCTGCTAAGCGTTCTAAATCATATACTTCTTTTAACTTTTCCTTTAAATCTTCACGTAAGAAGTAATCATTTACAAACGTTTCAACCATTTCTAAACGCTCTTCAATTCTTTCTTTCTGTATAAGTGGACGTTCCATCCACTGTTTTAACATACGACCACCCATAGCTGTTTTCGTCTTGTCCAATAACCATAATAGTGATCCTGTTTTTTCTTTCGTTCGAAGTGTTTCTGTCAGTTCTAAATTTCGCTTTGAATGTACATCTATTTTCATAAATTGATTCGTATAATAAATTTCTACTGGTTGCAAATGATCTAAAGAACGTTTTTGCGTTCTTATTACATAGTTAAATAAACGTCCAACTGCTTTAATTAATTTTGCTTGTGAAACATTTTTCACAAGATGTTCTAATCCTTCCGGAATTGCCGTTGCATCTTCATACGAAATCGTCATTTTCAATGTTTCAGTTAACTTGTTTAGTTCATCTTTAGAAAATGAAGAATCAACAACAATTTCTTTCGAACCAGTTGCATACACTTCTAATAAAATATCTTCTACTGAACCAGTCAATAACGTTACTGTATTTTGTCCAGTCGTTAAGTCGTTACAAGCTAATGCATATGATCCATCTTCAAAATGTGTTAATGCGGCTAAGAAGTTATTTTCTTTCTCATCAATTGTACGCCCTTCCATCATCGTTCCTGGCGTAATTAATTGTACTACTTCACGACGTACTACACCTTTAGCTGTTTTCGGATCTTCTACTTGCTCACAAACAGCTACTTTATATCCTTTTTCAACAAGTTGTTCAATATAGTTTTTAGCCGCATGATACGGTACACCGCACATTGGTATACGTTCACTACTACCGCCATCTCGGCTCGTTAATGTAATTTCAAGTTCATGAGCTGCTTTTACAGCATCCTCAAAGAACATTTCATAAAAATCGCCTAAGCGAAAAAATAAAAAGGCATCTTGATAATCTGCCTTAACCTTTAAATATTGCTGTATCATAGGCGTATATTGAGTCATACTTTTCCTCCATAATTCTTACATGATAATCTATTTTCATATATGTCGCATTTCACGGACACTCTTATCTCCTATTTCAGGAGTCTTTCTTCATTATAACATATTTCATAAAGAATCATGTTCATTCAGCCCCACTTATGTAAAGTAAAAAGCTAGGAAGAACTTCTCCCTAGCTTTCTATTACTCTTCTTCTGCATCAACTATAAAGTTCGGATCTAATTCTTCAAATTCATCATCAGCAATTTGGAAATCATCATCTGATTCTACGCAGCCTTCAGGATTTACACTTACACAAATTTTCGTTTCTCCAACTACTTCTGTTACAAATTCACGTTCTACAGTTACAACAATTTTATTACCATTTGGTGATACAAGTGCTTCTAAACAATTTGGCGGCTGAATAACACGAGCAATAATTTCTAAATCGTCACCAGAAAAGTTTTTATCACGATAACCAATACTTACTTCGTCCGTGTAGTTCACACGTTCTGTTACAACTTCAGTCTTTGTATTTCCATCAAATGAATACCAAGTGTTCACATCATAGAAACCTTCAATTTCCACATGTTTTCCATTCTTTCTTGCTTCGTACGAGTGGTTAATTACCCAGCACCCTAAAATACTTGTTGGCTCATTATTCGATTCACATGTATGCGTTGACTTTGTATACTTACGTCCTTTTCCAACCACTGCTTTTGTAATAATCTCTCTAAATTCGGACATTCGTAACCCTCCTCAATCACTATTCACTTAATCATATGCGTGACAATAGCGGAATGTGTCATTCTTTTTTTGAGAAGAACTTACGTTTAATCCACAAAAAAAAAAGAGATGTCAATATGACATCTCTTTAACAACCACAATTTCCTTTTTTACTTTCTACCGCTGCGCCAGTTTCACCCTTTAGTACATCGCCACCAGTTGAAATTAATATTTCATCTGTTACGTTGTTAGAAATTGTACTAGCAACTAACTGTAATAAGTCATTTACGTATGTTTGTGAAGATTTAAATTGTTGTACGACTGGAATACTGTCTAACTTATCTTGCAATGCATCAATTTCAGCTTCTACCTTTTTTAAAGCTTCCCATTTCCCGTAATGTTGCAAGTTTACTGCTTGTTTTTGCAGTGCTTTAATTTCATCGATTGCGCGCTTTACATTTTCATTTTTATGAATTTGCGCCTCTGCTTTCTTAAAAAAATCAACTTCTTCTGTTTCAGAAATCATTTTTGCTAATTCTTTCGCTTGTTCAACAATGTCATCTTTCGAATATACTTTCATCTATTATTTCACCTCAATCGGCTCTTCAACTAATTCCCCGTTAAGAGACCAAGTTTTTGCTTCCGTTATTTTCACTTTCACAAGCTGACCAATTAAAGATTTTGAAGCGACGAAGTTTACAAGTTTATTCGTACGAGTATAACCTGCAAGTACTTCCGGATTATTTTTACTTTCCCCATCAACTAACACTTCTACAATTTGACCTTTGTAACGACTATTCTTTTCAATTGCCAACGTATTTACTAGTGTATTTAAGCGCTGAAGACGTTCTTTCTTTACTTCCATCGGTACATTATCTTTCATTTTTGCAGCTGGTGTACCTTCGCGAGGAGAATAAATGAATGTAAAGGCAGTATCAAACCCTACTTCACGATATAACGACATCGTTTCTTCAAATTGCTCATCTGTTTCATTTGGAAAACCAACGATAATATCTGTTGTTAATACTACATCTGGAATTGCTTCTTTAATTTTTCTTACAAGTTCTAAATAATGCTCACGCGAATATTTACGTGCCATAATTTTCAGCATATCTGTACTTCCAGATTGAACTGGTAAATGGATATGTTCTACTAGGTTGCCACCTTTTCCAAGCACTTCAATTAAGTGATCATCGAAATCACGTGGATGGCTCGTTGTAAAACGAATACGGGCAATATCAACTTTACGAAGTTCGTCCATTAAATCGCCAAGACCGTATTCTATATCTTCAAAGTCTTTACCATATGCATTTACGTTTTGTCCAAGTAAAGTAATTTCTTTATAACCATTTGCAGCTAAATGACGAATCTCTTGGATAATATCTTCTGGACGTCTACTTCGCTCTTTTCCGCGTGTATACGGTACAATACAATACGTACAGAATTTATCACAGCCATACATAATATTTACCCACGCTTTAATATCACCACGACGTACTTTCGGAAGGTTTTCAATTACGTCACCTTCTTTTGACCAAACTTCAACTACCGTCTCTTTCGAGAACATCGCATCTTTTAGAATATACGGTAGTCTATGAATATTATGCGTTCCAAATACCATATCTACATGCTGATTTTTTTGCATAATTTTATTTACAACAGATTCCTCTTGAGACATACAACCACATACACCAATTAAAAGGTCTGGATTTCTTCGTTTGAGTGACTTTAAATGGCCTAGCTCACCAAACACCTTATTTTCAGCATTTTCACGAATTGCACAAGTGTTTAATAAAACTACATCTGCATCCTCAGTTGAAAAAGTTGGTTCATATCCAAGTGCTGTGAAAATACCTGCCATTACTTCCGTATCATGCTCATTCATTTGACAACCATATGTACGAATATAGAACTTTCTTCCTGTACCAAAATTGCGAAACTCTTCAGGTAAGCCAAAATCCCGTTCAATTTTAACTTCTTCTTTCCCACGCTTTTTCGCATCCTTTAAGGAAGGTGGTTGATATACACTTTCAAAGTATTTACTATAATCTTTCTCTTCTTTTTTCGTAGAGGAATTTGCTTGTTGACTTGCTAATCGTTGTTGCTCGTTCATCGGTAATCTCCTTTCACCCTTAACTATACACACTCTATAGTCCATTTTAATGCGCTTAGACTCACCTCAAAAATGGTTAGATAGCTGGAGAGATAACTTGTCCTTTGAAACTTGAGTAATCAATCTAATCATTCATAAGAATGAAGTCTTCCCCACGCAAATAGACATTCCCTTTTTATCATTTCTTGTTGTCCTACCCAAAAGCATATTGCTTTATCCCTATAAACATTACCATAGTATGACGTGTTTCGCCAATTTTAACAATACAAAGGCCTTTTATTACCTTACATTTCATAAGCAATGAACTTGCCATTTTCATACAACGATTTATATATTATTTTATCATTCTGAATTTTCTAAGTAAATAAGACTACCCTATATTTTTGTACATAAAAAAAGGTTGCCAAATCGGCAACCTTTTTTTCTTACATTACATAAATTCAGCAACAAGCTCATCAAACATTTTCTGATCCATATTTAAATCAGATTTCACTAAAGGCTCTTCACTATAGCCTTTAACAAGTTCTTGATATGATGGTTGCTTAGTATTTTGATAAATTAACCCTGTTACTAAACCGTTATTTTCCATTAAAGTTTGCATAGCCATCATGCGATTAGATGGATCATATCCCTCTACTGTGCTTAGTTTCGTTAAGTTCTCTTTAAACCAATCGTAAGTATTTACTTTATTGTAAGTAACACATGGGCTAAATACGTTAATTAATGAAAATCCTTTATGGTTAATACCAGCTTCAATAATTTGTGTTAATTCTTTTAAATCACTCGAAAAGCTTTGCGCCACAAATGTCGCACCAGCTGTTAAGGCCATTTCCATTACATTTAATGATGGTTCAATTGAACCTTGTGGTGTGCTTTTCGTTTTAAATCCAGCTTCACTACGTGGTGAAGTTTGCCCTTTTGTTAATCCATAAATTTGGTTATCCATTACGATGTACGTAATGTCGATATTACGACGAATAGAATGGATTGTATGTCCCATACCAATCGCAAATCCATCACCGTCACCACCTGAAGCGATAACTGTTAAATCACGATTTGCCATTTTCACACCTTGTGCAATCGGAAGGGCACGACCATGAATACTATGCACACCATATGAATTAATATAACCTGAAATACGGCCTGAACAGCCGATACCAGAAATAACAGCAAGTTCATCTGGATTTAGGCCAACGTTAGCTGCCGCACGTTGAATTGCAGCTTGCACTGAGAAGTCTCCGCAACCTGGGCACCAGTTTGGCTTTACACTGTTACGAAAGTCCTTAAATGTTGCCATTTAATACAACCCCTTTTTTGCATTCGTTGTAAATCTCTTTCGGCAAGAATGGGTTTCCATCATATTTTAAAAGACTAGAAATTTTCTCACCATTACCAAGATTCATTTTCATAATGTTAGCAAGCTGACCTGTTGCATTGTTTTCTACTACTACAACACGCTTCGCCTTTTTCACAAGTGGATCGATTTCAGCTGTTGGGAACGGGTGAATTAAACGCACATGAGCATGGTTTACTTTCATACCCTCTTGTTCTAAACGCGTCATTGCCTCTTCGATCGCACCACGAGTTGAGTTAAATCCAACAAGCAATACGTCTGCTTCTTCATGCTTAACATTTTTATAAACAGGAGTATTAAACTTCAAGTTCTCCATTTTACGGAAACGTTTGTCCATTTGATCTTTACGGTTTATTGCTGATTCCGATGGTTTTCCAGTTTCATCATGTTCTACACCTGTAACATGGTGAACACCATTTTTCATACCAGGTAAAACACGTGGTGAAACGCCGTCTTCTGTTACTTCATAACGCTTGAAGTATGCTTTATTTTCACGTTCTGGTAATTCTGCTTCTAAATCAAGCTTACCACGACGAATTTCCACTTTATCTAATTTAAGTGGTTCTACTGTTTGTTTTCCTAACGAAAGCTGTAAATCTGTTAAGAAAATAACAGGAACTTGATATTCTTCAGATAAGTTAAATGCTTCTACAATGTCATAGAAAGCTTCTTCAACTGTACTTGGCGCCATTACGATTTTTGGAATTTCACCATGCGTACCGTAAATCATCGCCATTAAGTCAGACTGTTCTTGTTTCGTTGGTAATCCTGTACTTGGGCCGCCACGTTGTGTATCAACAATTACTAATGGGGTTTCTGTAATACCTGCTAAACCAATTGCTTCCATCATTAATGAAAGACCAGGACCAGCAGATGCCGTTAATGTACGAACACCAGCATAGTTTGCACCGATTGCCATTGTACAAGCTGCGATTTCATCCTCAGTTTGGATTACTGTTCCGCCGACTTTCGGTAATTTTTTAATTAAGTATTCCATAATTTCTGATGCAGGTGTGATTGGGTATGCTGACATAAAACGAGCACCACCAGCTACCGCACCAAATGCGATTGCATCGTTTCCAATCATAAACATGCGTTTTTTACCATCAGCTTTTTCAAGCTGCATCATGTTTACTTTCTCACCTAGTAATTCTTTCATATATTGAGAGCCGCGTTTAATTGCGTCCATATTCTTTTGAACGACTTGCTCTCCTTTACGACCAAAGATTTCTTCAACAACATCTAAATAAGCTGTTTCATCTAATCCTAATACTGCACTTGATGCTCCTACAGCAACCATGTTTTTCATTAATGATGTGCCTAATTCTGAAGCAATATCTGTAAACGGTATCACATATAGATTTACATCTGTATTGTCAGGTATTGTTGGATTAAATTTCGCATCCGCAACTACAATTCCACCTGGACGTAGTTCGTGGAAATTAAAATCAATTGTTTCTTGGTCAAAAGCAATTAAAATATCTAAATCATCTGAGATCGCTCGTACTTCTGTTGTACTTACACGAATTTTATTATTTGTATGGCCGCCTTTTATACGTGATGAGAAGTGGCGGTAACCGTATAGATAATATCCTAATCGGTTTAATGCAATACAGAAGATTTCTCCTGTACTTTCAATTCCTTCACCTTGTTGGCCTCCAACTTTCCATGAAAGTTGACTAATCATCTCCTACACCCCTTTTGGCTGCATTCATTGTAGTGTATTTTTTTACAGTAATAGTTTAGCATTTTTTATGCAAATAAACTACAACGGACGCAAATTATGCCTCTTCTGATTTCCCTGAATCTTTAGTATAAAGCTATTTTGTTTTTCATTCTAGTATTAGGTCTTAAAAAAAGCAATAAAATCAAATGAATTAATTTTAATTTTTCTGAATTTTAAATCAGAATTTAAAAACTCATATGTTCTACAAAATTATCATATAAAAATCGTTCTACAGTAGATGTAGCATAGTGTTTACAAAGCTCATTCATTACATTTTCATAATCTCGATACGCTGATACATTTACAACTGTTTCTAAAATCCCATCAAAATCGGAACCAAATCCTATATTGCGCTCTCCACCTAATGAACAAATATATTCGATATGTCTTACTATATTTGCTACATTCGCTTGTTTTTCATTTGTTAGAAACTGCGGTACAAAAGTGACACCAATCATGCCATTTCGCTTTATAAGAGCTTTAAGTTGTTCATCGTTTAAATTACGTGGGTGCTCGCAAAGTTTCATACAATTTGAGTGGGAAGCAATAGGATTTTTTGCAATCTCTATAACATCCCAAAAACTTCTTTCATTCAAATGAGACACATCAGTCCATACATGTAACGTATTCAGTTCTTGTACAACATGTTTACCAAAAGTCGTTAAACCCGCCCCACGTGTCTCTAGCGCACCATCAGCTAAGAGATTGGCATAATTCCATGTTAGTCCAAAAGAACGTACTCCTAGGCGATACAACAACCGTAATTTCATTGCATCTTTTCCAATTGCTTCGCATCCTTCTATTGTTAATATCGCTCCAATCTCGTCCTGTTTTAATATGTTAATATCATCTTTTGTCTGAATAAACTTCACACCTTGTAGGGATAAAATTTCATTATAAAAAATATCTACCATTTGTAATGCTACTTCAAATCGGTTTTCATATGCCACTGTTTCTGGTACATATATAGCAAAACATTGTATACTTCCTTTTCTTCTCTTTAACTGTTCAAATGTAATATGTAATTGTGAATCATCTTTAAAATTCCTTTTCCCTTGTGCACTCCATAACTGAAGAAGCACGTCACAATGAGCATCAAAAATTTTCATTTTCATTCCTCCATTATAAAAACAACCTGTTTGCATACTGCAAACAGGTTGTTTAAACTTAACGAGGTTCTACAATTAATTTTATTGCTGTACGCTCTTCGCCATCAATCATAATATCTGTAAACGCTGGGATACAAATCAGGTCCAAACCACTAGGCGCTACAAATCCTCTTGCGATTGCTACTGCCTTTACAGCTTGGTTCAATGCACCTGCACCAATAGCTTGAATTTCTGCTGTTCCGCGTTCGCGAATAACACCTGCAAGTGCACCAGCTACAGAATTAGGGACCGACGTTGCTTTAACTTTTAATATTTCCATTCCGCGTTTCCTCCTCGTTTCTTTAAAAAGTATTAGCAATTATTTCACTTTAACTTATATTCACGAGGAATGGCGCGTATTCCTGCTAAATTTTCGTAATTTTTCTAAAAAATTAAAATATAATAACTTATCTAAAATTTAACGAAAATTTACTCAAAAAATGGTTGATCATCATTAATTAAAATACGTTCAATTTTCTTTGCTTTTCCTGTATTTGGATCCACATCAATTAACACTGCACTTAATTGCGTTCTACCATTTGTTACTTCAAATCGTACTGGTAAGTTTGTTAAAAACTTCTTCAATACTGCTTCTCTGTCCATACCTAATATTCCGTCATACGGCCCTGTCATCCCAACATCTGTAATGTATGCCGTTCCGCTTGGTAAAATACGGTTATCCGCTGTAGGGACATGCGTATGCGTACCTACTACTGCTGTAGCACGTCCATCTACATACCAACCTAGCGCTTGTTTTTCACTTGTAGTCTCCGCATGGAAATCAACAAATATAATATTCGTACGTTTTTTCGCAATATTAATTAATTCATCCACTTTACGGAATGGACAATCAATTGGAGGAAGGAAAGTACGTCCTTGTAAATTAATAACTGCAACTTCTGTTCCATTACAGTTCACAAAGATAAGTCCTTTTCCTGGAGTTCCTTCTGGAAAGTTAGCTGGTCTTGCAAGATATTTTGCATCATCGATGAATTCAAATACTTCACGATTATCCCAAGCGTGGTTTCCAAGTGTAACTGCCTGCGCCCCACACTCTAAAAAGTTTCGATATATTTTTTCTGTAATCCCACGGCCACCTGCTGCATTTTCTCCATTAATGATTGTTACTGTAGGTGTATATTTTTTCTTTAATGCCGGTACGTATTGTTGAATCATACCTCTACCAGGAGATCCTACTACATCCCCAACAAATAATATTCTCATATGTCTTACCCTTTCTATGTACTGCATTTTTTATTGCTATAGCATCAAGTAAATTCCTTATAATATCTTTATTATAAGTTTGTTTCACTTTTATGCTATATAACTAACTGTCTTTATTTTATCCAATTCCAACACAAAAAAATAAAGTGGTGTTTCACCACTTTATTTTGCGTATTCCACTGCACGTGTTTCACGAATAACAGTTACTTTAATATGTCCTGGGTAATCCAGTTCATTTTCAATACGTTTTCGGATATCACGAGCTAAACGATGAGCTTCTAAGTCATCGATTGTATCTGGTTTTACCAAAATACGAACTTCACGTCCTGCTTGAATTGCAAATGATTTTTCAACGCCTTCATAAGACTCTGAAATCTCTTCTAACTTTTCAAGACGACGAATATAGTTTTCAAGTGTTTCACTACGAGCTCCCGGTCTTGCAGCTGATAAAGCATCTGCTGCTGCAACTAAAACTGCAATGATAGAAGTTGGTTCTGTGTCACCATGGTGAGATGCGATACTGTTTATAACTACAGGATGCTCTTTATATTTCGTTGCAAGTTCAACACCAATTTCAACGTGGCTTCCTTCTACTTCATGGTCAATCGCTTTTCCGATATCATGTAATAGACCTGCACGTCTTGCTAGTTTTTCATCCTCGCCAAGCTCTGCCGCCATAAGTCCAGTTAAATATGCAACTTCCATAGAGTGTTTTAAGACGTTTTGACCATAACTTGTACGGTATTTTAAACGACCTAAAATTTTAATTAAATCTGGATGTAATCCGTGAACACCTACTTCAAACGTTGTTTGCTCTCCGACTTCGCGAATATACTCGTCCACTTCACGTCTTGATTTTTCGACCATCTCTTCAATACGCGCTGGGTGAATACGTCCGTCCTGTACTAGTTTATCAAGAGCGATACGAGCTGTTTCACGACGAATTGGGTCGAATCCAGAAAGGATTACCGCCTCTGGTGTATCATCGATAATTAAGTCAATACCCGTTAACGTTTCTAACGTACGAATATTACGACCTTCACGCCCGATAATACGTCCCTTCATTTCGTCATTTGGAAGATTTACAACCGAAACGGTTGTTTCAGCAACATGATCAGCTGCACATCTTTGCATTGCAAGAGATAAAATCTCTTTTGCTTTCTTATCCGCTTCTTCTTTCGCGCGAACTTCACTTTCTTTTACCATAACAGCGATTTCATGAGAAACTTCACTTTCTACTTTACCAAGAATAATTGCTTTCGCTTGTTCGCGTGTCAGATTGGAAATGCGCTCTAATTCTGTTTGTTGCTTTTGAACTAACTCTCCCACTTTGCTTTCCAACTCTTCAATCTGTTGTTGTCTCGCTACAAGAGATTCCTCTTTCTTCTCTAACTGTTGCTCGCGTTTATCGAGCGTTTCGTCTTTACGATCAAGGTTCTCTTCTTTTTGCATTAAACGATTTTCTTGTTTTTGTAATTCGCTTCTACGGTCACGAATTTCTAATTCAGCTTCTGTACGAAGTGTATGAATTTCATCCTTTGCTTCTAAAAGCGCTTCTTTCTTAAGTGCTTCAGCATCACGATTCGCTTCGTCTAAAATACGTCTCGCTTCATTAGCTGCACCATTAATCTTCGCTTCAGCAATAGACTTTCGAACAAAAAAGCCAACAACTGCACCGACTGTTGCAAGCAAAATGGAGATGAGTATCCAAACTGTACTCGTCATGATTTCACCTCCCCTTGCTATGAATGAAAAAAGACTGTCGGCATGTACATTGAATTACAACATACAGCAAAGACCGTCGTCCCGCTTTTTTAAGGGACTTTCTTCATTTCACAATTAAAATGTCATATTATTATTTCGGTAAGATTTAAACCTTACTCCGAATATTACTTCTCTTCTTGAGAAGAGTATATTGTATATAAGAAAAAATATACATTCTCATTGTATCTATCGTAATTTTCATTGTCAAGCGTTGTCTACTTTTACTTTCTTTACCTTCAGCCTTGAATGTGACCTAAATTTAAAAAGTAAGGAGCCTACTATACTGGAAAACCTTAGTAATCCCCATTTTTTTCCTTAAAATATTTAAATATCCCTCTTTACACAACCCATTTGAAGTAAAAAAATATTTTTATCTATAGTATTATGCTCCTTAATAGTAGATAAAAAAATAAAAGACACGAGGCCGTGTCTTTTATTTTTTTAATCAAGAAGAGTTGAATCTTCTGCGCCCTCAGCACCAGAATCTTCACTAATTCCGTGATGCTCACGAATAAAGAAGGCAATTTCTTCTCTTAAATCTGTATTTTCTTTTAAGAACTGCTTCGAATTTTCACGACCTTGTCCTAGGCGTTCTTCATTATAAGAATACCAAGCACCGCTCTTTTGAACAATATCAAGCTCAGAAGCCATATCCAAGATTTCACCTTCTCTTGAAATACCTTCTCCGTACATAATATCAACTTCCGCAACACGGAATGGTGGTGCTACTTTATTTTTCACTACTTTTACTTTTGTTTTATTACCAACGATGTCGTTACCTTGCTTTAATTGCTCCGCACGACGCACTTCAAGACGGACAGTTGAATAGAATTTCAACGCACGACCACCTGGAGTTGTTTCTGGCACTATCTATAGATTTTCCATCTCTATAGTCTGGACTATCTCTTCATCTCTTTACAGAGAGCCTTGCACTTCCAGCAGTAGCCTATCATCTGCCGTACCCTACTCAGTTAACTAAAAGTCCTTTTCGGTAGTCTCTACACCTTCCCCATATCACTATGGAGCTTGGCACGGTATTACCCTAAATAATGGTGGGCTTCACCGTTAGCAACTATATGGATAGTTACACCCTTAGGCAATAAGGTTCACAAGGTTTTTTAACATGCTATCACTAGCAAGGGAAACCCATGGTAAACTCCTTAATCTTTTGTAAGACTTTTTCTTTATTTGCTAACTCTTCTTCATGTATAACAAGATATTTATAGCAGCCCTCTTCCATAAATAAAAGTTTTCTTTTATCTCGTTCTTTTATCTTTTTGAGTGAGTGTGCCCATTTCCCATGGACATCTAAACAATATTTTCTACCTAAGTAGAAATCAATAGACCACTTATCGATTCTTTTTTGCTTAATGAACGCCAGATCTAAACTTAACAACATCTGTTCAACCTGTTGTTCCAGTAAAGTATCATAATTTTTCTTTCTGACCTTTACATTAAGCTCTTTTCTCCTCTTAGCAACACATGTATCGGATACGCCATACTTAATAGCAATTTCAACATGTGATAAATATGGATTTTTCAATTCTTGTTCAACTTCTGCGGTTTTAGGCAAGTAAATCTTTCTATGTCTGGTTCTTTTAATTCCGAGTAACTTTAATATTTCACCTACTCGCCTTTCATCAAGATTAATTTCTTTACCTATATCTTTCAATTTTCTATCCGCATGTTTCACAATAAAATCCACTTGCCATTGTTCTATGTTTCGATAAGTTCTATTTCCAATTGTCACTGCCACTTTAATCTCTCCCTATAAGAAATCCCTTATAAAGACTTAGTCGAAGAAGACAAATAAAGACTCAAGTACATCACTTTGATTAAGCAACTTGTAGTTGATTTCCGAACATAACCCCAACTTTTTCACGAATTTGGTTAATAAAGATTGCAATTGTTTTTGATTTGTTGATTGCTCCTGAAAGCTTACGAAGTGCTTGTGACATTAAACGTGCTTGTAAACCTACGTGTGAGTCACCCATATCGCCTTCAATCTCTGCTTTCGGTACAAGAGCTGCTACAGAGTCAATTACGATAATGTCAACCGCACCACTTCGTACAAGTGCTTCCGCGATTTCCAATCCTTGCTCCCCTGTATCAGGCTGTGATAATAGTAATTCATCTATGTTAACGCCTAATTTTTGTGCATATACAGGATCCATTGCGTGCTCCGCATCAATGAATGCTGCTTGTCCACCTTGACGTTGTACTTCTGCAATTGCATGTAATGAAACTGTCGTTTTACCTGAACTTTCAGGTCCGTAAATTTCGATAATACGGCCACGTGGATATCCGCCTACTCCTAGTGCCACATCAAGTGCTAAAGAACCACTAGAAACCGTAGAAACTCTACGCTCCGCTTGTTCTCCTAATTTCATAATTGAACCTTTACCGAATTGCTTCTCTATTTGTTTTAACGCCATATCTAACGCTGCTTGACGATCACTCATTCAAAATTCCTCCTTAACTGAATTGCTAATCTTATTATACCTATTTTCAATTCAATTTGCCAACAAAAATCGAACATTTATTCGATTTTTTTATTTTCTATCAAATAATATCTAAATTTAACCGTAAAAAAAACTAGAAGAAACTTATATCTCTTCTAGCTTTTTATATAAATGATAAAATCCATATTTTGCTGTTCGTTCTCTAATTTGTTGACGACTTCCGCTTAAATTAAGAGGAAAGACTACAGTTGGTTCATCCTTAATCGAAAGCCCAACAAATACTGTTCCTGGTTCTTTCTGTTCTGAAGCATCTGGCCCTGCTACCCCAGTGAAACTAATTCCGATATCCGCTTTTAATACATCCTTAACATTTTCAGCAAGATAACGAGCACATTCTTTACTAACTGCACCATCAGTATGCAACACTTCTTCAGGCACACGTAAAACATGTTGCTTCACATCATTATGATAACAAATGACACCGCCTTTAAACACAGAAGAAACACCAGCGTTTTCAGTTACTTGATTTCCAAAAAGACCACCTGTTAAACTTTCTGCACACGCTAAAGTTAACCCTTTTCTCTTCAATAACTCGATTGCCTTATAATGCAAAAATTCTTGGTCATATCCGTAGAAAAATTCTCCTACTCTTTCTAAAATCAAATCTTCCACATGTTGAATTAGTTTCTCCGCTTCGCTAACATTTTGATGCTTAGCGGTTAAACGTAATGTCACTTCTCCATCATTTGCTAACGGGGCGATTGTTGGGTTTGTTTGTCCATCAATTAAATCTTGCACTTTCACCTCTAATTGGGACTCCCCAATACCGAAGAAACGAAGCACACGAGAATAAATGTTTTCTCCTGTTGTAAAATTACGTAAAAAAGGCTCTACGTAACTTACATACATTGGTTTCATTTCTTTTGGCGGCCCTGGTAATAAAATATAAACTTTTCCGTTCTTATTTACCCCCATACCAGGCGCCATACCGTGGTCATTTGCAAATACTGTTGCTCCATTTAAAACGAGCGCTTGCTTTTTATTATTCTCCGTAAATTCACGGCCTGTACGCTTAAAGTAATTACTTATTAAGGCTAATGCCTTTTCATCATACACAAGCTCTTCATCTAAACTAGCAGCTATCGTTTCTTTCGTTAAATCATCTTTTGTTGGTCCTAATCCACCTGTAAAAATAAGTATATCAGCACGTTCTTCCGCAGCTTCAATCGCCTTTTGCAATCGCTTATTATTATCACCAACAACAGTATGATAGTACACGTTAATTCCGATTGAAGCTAACTTTTCAGATAAAAACTGGGCATTTGTATTTGCAATTTGTCCAAGTAATAATTCAGTTCCAACCGCAATAATCTCAGCATTCATCCCAATTCCCCCATAAACTTCTATTTTGAGTTTACAAAAGCAGCTCTATTTTTCCAGAAATAATCCCATCCTGAAATAACAGTAAAGATTAATGCAATCCATATGAAGATATCTGCAACTGGAATATGGATTAAATTTAAAGGTACATCGTGTAATAAATATGCTGCAATTGCAATAATTTGTGTCCACGTCTTAATTTTTCCTAGCTGGTTTGCTGCAACTACTTCCCCTGTTCCAGCAAGTACAAGACGTAAACCTGTTACCGCAAACTCACGACTGATAATTACAATAACAATCCAAGCCGGTACATATTGCATCTCTACCAATGTAATAAGTGCTGCCGAAACAAGCAATTTATCAGCTAACGGGTCAAGAAACTTCCCTAAATTCGTTACAAGATTATACTTTCTTGCGTAATGTCCATCAATCCAATCTGTAGCTGAAGCAATGATAAAGATAAGTGCCCCCACTAAATGTTGAATTGGCAAATCAACATCACCAATTTTGTATGAACCCCAATCAAAGGGCGCTAACATAATTACCATAAAAATTGGAATTAAGAAGATTCTAGATATTGTAATTTTATTTGGTAAATTCACAGCTATTCCTCCATCATATCAAAAACATTTGTTCATCGAAAAAAAGTCATCGAAGCGATGACTGTTATTGTGCTGGTTGCTCTATCCCTTGGTTTTTAATCACCAATCTTTGGTGATATTCTTTTTGTGGATCTAACGGGAAAGCAAGCACTTGGCCATTCAGTTTAATTTCAACATTCGGTGCACTTCCAATATTAAGTCGTACTTCTTTTAATGTTGATACATCGCGTTTCTCTGTTTGACCGCTTTGTACTGTAGTGTTTAGAATTTCGTTACCCGCATCATCCTTAACATCTACATAACTTGTACCCTTAGCTGAAATTTCCAGTTCTAATGTTTTATTATTATGAATTTCCAAAGTAGATACCTTTCCAGTTGTTCCAACTACTTTCACTTCTTGCTGTCCAGTTGGTTGTGCTGGTTGCTCCTCTTTCTTTGGTTCTTCTTTCTTTGGTTCTTCTTTCTTTGGTTCCTCTTTTTTTGGCTCTTCCGCTTTCACTTCATCTTTCTTCGTATCTAACGGAGAATCTTTCGCTTTTTGAACTTCAATTTTCTCACTTTGAGCGCTTGGAACTTTTTCATCATCTTTTCCAGTTAACGCTTGAAACACAAACCAGATTACCACTCCAACTGCGATGACTAACAGCGCAACTAAGATTTTCGGCATGTGATCTGCAATTGGCCATGATGAAGATTTTTGCATTGTTTCTTGTGTTTTTTGTCCCGTTGATACTTGTGGAACTTCACGCTTTTCAGATTGTGGTATCGTACTCTGATGTTCTACAAGCAGTTCCTCTCCATTTAATCCAACCGCATCTGCGTATTGTTTAATGAATGCACGCGCATAAAAAGCTCCTGGCAATACATCATAATTGCCTTCTTCAATTGCCACTAAATGGCGTTTTTGAATTTTTGTAATCTCATGCAGCTGATCAATAGACAAGCCTTTCGCTTCTCTTGTTTCTTTCAGCTTTTGTCCCAATTCCGTCACTACTAACACCTCAATATTTCTTTAAAAGTCAAACATAGAGAAATTATTTTGCGTACCTTGCTCAATTTCATCTACTAAATTATATTGTATTTCTTCATCATAATCGTTACGCAACTCGATAATATAATCAAAATCATCCAATGTGTATTCTGACTGACTCACAAATACATCAGGATGTTCCACAACTTTCGTTGCAGGCAATCTCATAATTTCACGAACGAGCTGCCAATGTCTTTCGTTAGCACGCTTCGTTGACACAATTCCATCTAGGATGAAAATATTGTCATCGCTATACTCATCTTCAATTAATTGACTGCGAACAGTTTGCTTAATAAGAGTAGATGATACAAATAACCACCTTTTATTTGCACAAACACTTGCAGCAACAATGGATTCTGTTTTTCCGACACGAGGCATTCCGCGTATCCCAATTAGTTTATGGCCTTCTTTTTTCATGATTTCTGCCATAAAGTCTACAAGTAAGCCTAATTCATCACGCACAAATCGAAATGTTTTCTTATCATCTGCATCTCGTTGTATGTACCTACCATGCCTAACCGCTAGCTTATCTCTTAGCTTGGGCGGACGATATTTCGTTACCGTTATGTTATCCATCGTATTTAAAATTGATTCAAGTCTAGAGATTTGCTCTTGATTATCACACATAAGAAGTAACCCACGTCGTGCATTATCTACACCATTAATTGTGACAATATTAATGCCGAGCATACCGATTAACGAAGAAACGTCACCAAGCAAGCCAGGTCGGTTTTTATGTATTTCATATTCAAAATACCATTCAATCATCCAAGATCACTCCCCTTGCTTACTTTACACCTACGTACTATATTATATGATTTCACCCTAATAGGGAAGCTAAATGTATAATCTATCCTGTGTAATTATTATACAAAAAAAGTAGAGAGGAGAATCTCCTCTCTACTTTTACTTATGTTGTACGAACTTAACCATTAAATTTGCAATTGTATGTTGCTCCTGTTCATCAGCAACTTTCCAAAGCTCAGCTAATAATTTCTCTTGGTCATTGCGTCCTTCTACTTCATTAGCAAGATAGTCGCCAACACGAAATGCCATATCTGATACCGCACCGCCATCTAAACCTTTGTCTTGCGCTTGCTCTAAACGTTCTCCTAAAAAGCTCTTCCACTGATCAAAATTATCTAATACTGACATAATTAAGCACCTCACTATTGAGTAATAAAATCATCCTTAATTTGTGCAACTATTCATTTTTTATGTAAGAATTTTTTAGCAGTGCCAACCGCCATTCACTCCGATAATTTGTCCAGTTATGTAAGACGCTCCTGGTGATACGAGAAATGAAACTGTTTTCGCTACTTCTTCTGGTAATCCTATTCTACCTAATGGTATATCTTCAGCAATTCCCATTTTATCTTCTTCAGAAAAAACACTTAACATTTCCGTTTCAATTGCTCCTGGTGCTACTGCATTCACACGTATTCCACTTAAAGAAACTTCTTTCGCTAAAGCTTTCACATATGAATTTTGCGCCCCTTTTACCATTGAATAAAGTACTTCACAAGAAGCCCCTATTTGTCCCCATATAGATGAAACAATTACAATATTACCACTTCTTCTCTCAATCATAGGCGGAAGTGCCATTGAAAGTAATTTATATACGTTCTTCACTTGAAGTTCTACCATATAATCTAATTCATCGTTTGTTACATCTGTTACTAATCCAAAAATACTCTTCCCCGCTGCGTATACAATAACATCAATAGGATGTTCAATTTGTCCCCACAATCGTTCTGCTCCATCACTAGAAGCTAAATTAGCTTGAACAGGGATAACTTCTCCCCATGCCTTCTGCAATTCCAATACCTTTTCTTCACTGTTATTGTAATGAACATAAACTGTATATCCATCTTGAATTAATTGTTTCGAAATAGCAGAGCCAATCCCTCCGCTCCCTCCAGTTACTAACGCATACTTTTTCATAAATTCCCTCTCTTATCTCTACAACTTCAATTTTCACACAACTAAATAATACCCTCATCTTACAATTTTTCAATGATAAGATGAGGGTATCTTTAAAATTTTATTTTTTCGGTAACACCTGACAAACACTCATTTTTTCTTCTGATAACAATAATCCCGCTACTTCTTGTAAGTCTTGAACGGTTAGTCCTTCTAATACAGTCAATGCATCAAATAGGCTAGATTCATTAAACGCGTATCGTGTAAATTGATTTGCAATATATTCTGGTGAATTTAACGAGCGTAAAAAACCACCAATTTTCTTTTTCTTCACTCGTTCTAATGCCGCCGCATCTAATTGATCATAATCTGTTTTTAATAAAATATCTTTTAAACGATCTGCCAATTCATCAGGTTGTTTCGTATCACCACCAACCATTGCAAAACCGAAGTTATTTTCTTCTGTATAGTCATACGAGAATGAATCATCAATAAGTCCTTCATTATATAAAGCTTCGTAATGAACAGAACTTTTTCCAAATAAATAATCTAAAAGTAACGTAAGCGCAATTTCTTGTTTTAAAAGCGCTTGCCCCTTTTCTTTTAAATTAGTCGCTTTAATACCAACTAAACATTTCGGTGTTTGCACAGGCATTGAAATAATTTTTTTCTTTTCATTTACCTCATTTGGTTCTTCTTCAAATGAACGCACAATTTCTGGCTGGTTTTTATAATCTTTTTTCGCTTGATTTTCACGTACTAAATCCATTGTTTTCTCTGGATCAATTGCACCCACAACAAATAATAACATATTGCTCGGATGATAAAATGTTTCATAACATTCATATAATAAATCTTTCGTAATTTTACTAATAGATTCGATTGTCCCCGCAATATCAATTTTAATTGGGTGTTTTACAAATAAGCTATCAATTAACCCAAAGTACAAACGCCAATCTGGGTTATCTTGATACATTTGAATTTCTTGCCCAATAATCCCCTTCTCTTTTTCAACCGTTTTTTCAGAGAAATAGGGCTCTTGTACGAAGTTTAGCAATGTATTTAAATTTTGTTCTACGTTTGAAGTACCTGAAAAAAGGTAAGCTGTTCGTGTGAAGGATGTAAAAGCATTTGCCGATGCTCCTTGTTTACTAAACAATTGGAAAGCATCGTGATCTTCTTTTTCAAATAATTTATGCTCAAGAAAATGTGCAATCCCATCTGGCACACGAATCATTTCTTCTTTCCCTAATGGTATAAATGTATTATCTACAGAACCATATTTCGTCGTAAACGTCGCAAATGTTTTATTAAATCCTTGTTTCGGTAAAACATATACATCTAATCCATTAGGAAGTTTTTCATAATAGAGTGTTTCTTTTAATTGCTCATAAACAATTTTCTCCATTTACTCTCCCTCCGTTCCTTGTAAAAAGTAAATTGTATCTAGTTCAATATTTTTAGCAACTTTTACAATTTCTTCTTTTGTCACACTTTCTATACCTGTAAGCCATTCTTCAACTGGACGTGTACGATCTGAAATAATACCATGATATAGCATTTCTACAAAGCCACGTGGTGTATCAATTGCCTCTAATATTTGATTTTGGATGACACTTTTTGTTTGATGTATTTCTTCTTCAGAAAACTCTCCGTTTTGCATCGCAAGCATTTGTTCTTTAATAATCTCAACTGCTTTTTCATAATTTTTCGCTTCAATTCCTGACATAACAAATAATAAACCTTTATGACTTTCAAAGCGCGATGCTGCATAGTACGCTAAACTATTTTTTTCACGCACATTTACGAATAACTTCGAATGAGAAAAGCCACCAAACAATCCATTGAACAATTGCAATGCAAAATAATCTTCATCTTTATATGTGACAAATGTACGATAACCGATGTGTAATTTACTTTGTTTTAATTCTTGTTTTTCAACAACTTCTTTTTCTTCATTATTTCGTCTATGAAGGAGTACATTTCTTTCTCTCACTGGACGAGCTGAAATAGAAAAATACTTACTTACAAGATCAACGGCGTTTTCTGAAATATCACCAATAATATATAGATCCATTTCATCTTCCGCTAACACCTTTTGATAATATTGATACAGACTTTCATTTGTAATAGACATAACACTCTCTTTTTTTCCATTTGCACTTAAACGATACGGTTCTACTTTGCACATTTCTTCAATTAAACGCTCGTTTGCATAACGCATTTTATCATCATAAGTAGCTTCAATTCTCTGTAACAGTGCTCTTTTTTCACTTTCTACGATAGAAGATAGGAAACCGTTGCCCTCCGTTGCTGGATGTAACACAATATCTGACAACATAGAAAGCGCTTTTTCAAATAACGGTGGTGCATCATGTAAATAAACTTCATTTGCAATGTCTACATAAATGGAGATAATATGGTCTTCCCCTTTTTTACTTACATCTACCGCTAAAGAAGATCCGTATAATTCTTCTAAATATTGACGAAGACGAATTACAGAAGGTAATTTTTCTGTCGCACTTTGCAATACGTATGGCAATAAGGCACGCTCTGTCACCGTCTCCTCATTTAAAGGTGCTTTAAAACGAAATACAAAGGTATTCGTTTTATATTTATCAGTCGGAATAATATGTACGCGCAAACCATCTAACTCATGTAGTTGTTGTTCCATTAGTTTCATTTATAGCCCTCCTTTACGTATATAGGAATATTCCTCTTCAATATACAGTTTTTAGAAATAAAAAATCAACTTTTCTCCCTTATTATGCTTACATATGATTCTTTCTAAAAACTTTAATATGTAAGGAACATAGTAAAATTCCGTATTAAATATATTCTATGTAAAAAAGCCCACACTAATGTGCGAGCTTTTTTATACTTATAAAATACTTATCGTTTTCCTTTTTCATAAGGAGTTCCTAATGCTTTCGGAGCTTCAGAACGACCTACAAAACCAACAAGCGCTAATATTGTGAATACATATGGTAATATCGTTAACAAAACACTTGGAATTTGATCTAATACAGGAATTGTTCCGCCCGTTACACTTAGAGATTGCGCAAAACCAAAGAATAGAGCTGCACCTAATGCACCTAGTGGATTCCACTTCCCAAAAATCATAGCAGCTAAAGCTAAGAAACCTTGTCCTGTAATAGTTGCCCCTGAGAAGTTATTAGAAATTGACATTGCAAAAATCGCTCCACCAATTCCAGCAAACACTCCTGAAATACAGACTCCAATATAACGCATTTTATATACATTAATCCCCATCGTATCCGCTGCCATTGGGTGTTCACCAACAGCACGTAGACGAAGACCGAACGGTGTTTTATAAATAACATACCAAACAACGAATGCTAAAATAATGGCAATATACGACGTTATTGGTACGTTCGAGAAAAATATTTTCCCTAAAACCGGAATATCCGAAAGGCCTGGAATATCAATCTTTTCAATACGATACTGAATAAAGTCAGTCTGCCCTTTATCAAAAATCTTCTTAATTGCAAATACTGTTAAACCAAGAGATAAGAAGTTAATGGCTACACCACTTACAACTTGATCTGCTCGGAATGTAATAGAAGCTACCGCATGAAGTAATGCAAATAATCCACTACCAATTGCCGCAAATAATAACGCAATCCATGGAGTCATCGTTCCCCAAGTATCACCCATTAATAAGTTTGTAACAACTCCAATAAATGCACCAAATAGCATTAGTCCTTCTAATCCGATATTTACAACACCCGATCGTTCACTAAATACACCACCTAGTGCTGTGAAAATGATAGGTGCCGATGTATATAACGTACCCGTCACAAGAATGGCTAATATATCTAAAAAGCTCATTTATTTCCCCTCCTTGCTCATGCGTGTAAGCGCCCATCTTAACACATAACTACATGCAACAAAGAAGATGATACATGCAATAATTACATTAATAAGCTCTGACGGTACATCTGCCTCAAAGTTCATTTGAGGGGAAGCACTTTTCAAACCACCAAATAATAAAGCTGAAAGGATTATACCAAACGGATTATTCCCTCCAAGTAATGCTACGGCAATCCCATCAAATCCTACTCCTGTAAACGAAGACATCGCTGTCATACTCTGGAATGTCCCTAATCCTTCCATCGCTCCACCAATCCCCGCAAATGCACCAGCAATTGTCATAGAGAATACTACATTACGAGAAACTTTCATACCTGCATATTGAGAAGCATGCTGATTAAATCCTACAGACTTTAATTCGTAACCTAAAGTTGTTCGATCTAATAAGAACCACATTAAAATAGCGATTAAAATTGCTACAATAATTCCCCAGTGTAGACGTGAACCGTCAGTAATAGAAGCAAGCCAGTCTGAAGATAGTGACGCACTCTCTTTAATATCATACGTTTTGTCATTACCCGCATGTAAGAAACGCTTAATGATGTCATACGTTACATACAACGCAATATAGTTCATCATAATAGTTACAATAACTTCATTCACTTGAAACTTCCCTTTTAAATATCCCGGAATGAAGCCCCAAATTCCGCCCACCAATGCGGCAAATAAAATCGATAATGGAATATGAAGGAACGCTGGTAGTGAGACTGCATAACCGAACCAAACCGCTGCAAGCCAACCAACTAACAATTGACCCTCTACCCCGATATTAAATAAACCTGTACGAAATGCAAACGCGACCGATAAGCCAGCAAGAATAAGCGGTATCATTGTACGGAGCGTTTCACCAATCGCACTTGCGCTGCCGAACATTCCTGTCCAAAGTGCACTATAACCAACAATTGGATCATAGCCACTAACTAGCATTACAACCGCTCCTACAAGTAAGCCGAAAATAACGGATAGTACTGGGACTAAAATATTTATCGTTCGTTCTGTTAAAAGTTTTTTAGCCATTTGTACCCACCTGCTCCTTCTTTGTTCCTCCAGCCATTAACAATCCAAGCTGTTGTTCATTCGTTTCTTTCGCATCAACTATTGCTACAATTTCCCCTTCATAAATAACAGCAATTCGATCGCTAACATTTAAGATTTCATCTAACTCTAATGATAAAAGTAATACACCTTTTCCTTTATCCCTTTGCTCTATTAATCTCTTATGAATAAATTCAATTGCTCCTACATCTAAACCACGTGTTGGCTGTGCCGCAATTAATAAATCTGGATTTCGGTCTACTTCACGTGCAATAATTGCTTTTTGTTGATTCCCCCCAGATAGAGCGCGTGCTAACGTTTGCTCACTAGGTGTACGTACATCAAACTGTTCAATAAGAGCCTTTGCTTTTTCTGTAATTTTGCTAAAATTTAAAATCCCTTTCTTTGAAAACGGATTTTTATAGTACGTTTGAAGAACTATATTATCTCTAACAGAAAAATCAAGAACGAGTCCGTGTTTATGACGATCTTCTGGAATATGACCAATTCCTTCTTCTGTTATTCTTCTAACAGGCCAATTTGTTATTTCTTTTCCTTTAATTGCAATAGAACCTGACTCAACTTTTCGTAAACCAGTAATCGCTTCTATTAATTCACTTTGTCCGTTCCCATCAATCCCTGCAATCCCAACAATTTCCCCCGCACGAACAGTTAAGTCAAGGCCTTTTACAGCAGGTAGTTGACGTGCATCGTGAACAACAAGGTTTGCAATTGAAAGTACATCTTCTTTTGGCTTCGCGTCTATTTTTTCTGTTTTAAAATTCACTTGACGTCCGACCATTAATTCTGCAAGTTTATTTTCATCCGTATTTGCAACGTCAACCGTTCCAATCCCTTTTCCTTTACGAATAATCGTACAACGATCGCAAACTTCCATAATTTCTTTCAACTTATGTGTAATAAGAACAATAGATTTTCCTTCTTGTACAAGCTTTTTCATAATTTGAATTAGCTCATGAATTTCTTGTGGTGTTAACACAGCTGTCGGTTCATCAAATATTAAAATTTCTGCACCGCGGTAAAGAGTTTTCAAAATCTCAACACGCTGTTGCATACCAACTGAAATATCCTGTATTTTCGCATATGGATCTACAGCCAAACCGTATTGTTCAGACAGTTTTTGAATTTCTTTAGCAGCATCCTCAACAGCAATTTTCCCTTTTTTCTTCGGTTCATTTCCGAGAATAATATTCTCTGTAACTGTAAAATTATGAACAAGCATAAAGTGTTGATGGACCATTCCAATACCAAGGTCATTTGCTATATTCGGATTTGTAATTTTTACAGGTTTACCTTTAATTTTAATTTCACCCTGCTCTGGTTGGTACAAACCAAATAGTACATTCATCAATGTGGATTTCCCTGCACCATTTTCTCCAAGTAAAGCATGTATCTCACCCTGCTTTACTTGCAGCGTAATATCATCATTCGCTACAATGCCTGGGAATACTTTCGTAATGTTATTCATCTCAATTACGTATTCCATTGTGTTCCTCCTTTTAACAGGGAACATTCCCTATTACACTATTAACTTATTAAGCAATTCGGAAGTTTTATACATACAAAGGTTAGTTCTATGAACTAACCTTTGCTATTTCTCTATTTATTTTTTTAGAGAAGCTTCGTATTCTTTATACTCTTTATCTGTAGCTGGCACTTTAATTTCACCGGCTGTAATTTTCTTTTCAAGCTCTTCTACTTTTGTTAAAATTTCAGGGTTAACTTTTTTCACGTTATCAGTTGTTTTTGAAATACCAATACCGTCATCTTTTAAGCCAAACTCTTCAATTTTCCCACCTTTTAAATTTCCATCTTTTGCTTCTTTAGCTACTTTTTCTACAGCTACATCAACACGTTTAATCATTGAAGTTAATGTTACATTTTCAGGCATACCTTCTTGATGTTGGTCACGGTCAACACCGATTACCCATACATTTTCACCTTTTTTCTTACGGTTTTTCGCTTCTGTGAACACACCGTTACCTGTACCACCAGCAGCATGATAAATTACGTCTACGCCTTGACCATACATTGCTGAAGCAAGAACTGTACCTTTTTCAGGCTTATCGAATGCTTCTGCATATTCAGATACGATTTCAATGTTTGGATTTACTGCCTTTGCACCAGCTTTAAATCCATTTTCAAATTTACTAATTAAATCACTTTTCATTCCACCAACAAATCCTACTTTATTCGATTTTGTTGACATAGCTGCTACCGCACCTACAAGGAATGATCCTTCATGATCTTTAAACGTAATGCTCGTTACGTTCGGTGCATCTACAACAGTATCTACGATTGCAAATTGTTGTTTTGAAGATTCTTTTGCTACTTCTTTAATTGCACCTTCTAATTTATAACCAATTCCGAATGTTAAATCATATTTATCTTTTGAGAATTTTTTTAAATTCGGAATATAATCAGCTTCTTTTTCAGACTGAAGGTAACGATAATTTGTCTTTTCTTTTAAACCATTATCTTTACCAAACTTTTGTAACCCTTCCCAAGAAGATTGGTTAAATGACTTATCATCAACGCCCCCAACATCCGTTACGAGACCAACCTTGAAGTCTTTATTGTCTTTCGTGTCTTTCTTGTCACTGCTCGCCTTATCCGAGTTACCACATGCACCTAAAACTGTACTTGCTGCTAATGTTAATGATAATAAAAGGCCTGCTTTTTTCTTCATACTAGAAACCCCTCCAAAAATGATATATATTTATTTATTCTTACGCTGCTGTTCCTTACTTCTTGCTGTCACCTCCCTAAAAAGGAATTTACCTACATACGCTTTCTTAATACGTGGAAGCTAAATTTATCAGCTCTAAAGTAATTGATAGAATATAAGATTGGCTCATCATTTTGATCATAGTGCATTTGTTTTAATACAAGCAGTGCTGTTTCAGGCTCACATTCTAAAATCGGTGAGATTTTAGGGTGATAGCCAATTGGCTCAATGTGGGCAACCGCATATGTTATGCGCTTATGTGTGTTATTATGTATCACCGTTAATAATGATTCCTCATTGTAACCCGATAAATCTGGCAATATTTCTTTTGCAAGTTTATCGATACAATACACAACAGGTTCCCCATCTGCTGTACGCACGCGTTCAATCATCACTGCATTAAAACCATCTTCACTATTAAACTTCTCTTTTTCCTCTTCTGTTAAAGTTGTAGTAGATGATGATAAAAAGATTGTTCCTGGTGTTTTCCCCACACTAGAAATCATATCTGTAATACTAGAAAGTTGTTCTATTCCAGAAGAAAATAATGGCTTTGCATTTACAAATGTCCCTACACCATGTCTACGAATGACAACATTTTCTTCTTCTAAAATACGCAACGCTTCCCTTAAAGTCGCTCTACTTACGCCAAGTTCTTTCGCTAAATCAAACTCTGATGGTAACTTTTGTCGTTCTTTATAAGCCCCATCTTTAATTTTTTCTTTGATGTGATCAATCACCCGTAGATATAGGTGACGACTATCGGATTTTACTGACATAAGACTCCCCCGCATTTCAATTATTCGACCTCTGATGTAAGACTTCTTTTCTCTTTTTTCAACTTACAACATAGTACAAATGACTAAACACCAAAATAAGCGTAATTGTCGAATAAATAATAATAATTTTTTTTAATGAAATTTTCACTCTTTATTGCATAAAAAAAACTTTGCACCATAAACATTCCTCATTTCGAGAAAAAGTTCGGCACAAAGATCCTTTACATCCTTTGTTACACACTTTTCCCCTCATAGTCTAGCAATTCATGGTTGCCAGGTAGAAACTTATGGACCTTATCTCCAAGATTATATGAGGCAGTGATTCTTTTCGAAGTAATCTTACCACTTGCTCTCATACGTGTCAACAAAATCCAACATTTTTCTGCATTAAATATCGAACATTTACATAAAACATAATCAAAGTATTCGTATTCTAAAGAGCCCCCCTAAATGTAAGCCCTTTCTTTATTACTGAGTATAGTATATAACAAAAACACTATATAAAAAAGCCTAATTGTAAAAACAATTAGGCTTTTTTTAAGAACTTTTTTCTTGTACATCATTAATGAGCACTTCTCTCGGTTTACTACCTTCATACGGACCTACTACACCATTCATTTCCATTGCATCAATTAGGCGAGCAGCTCGCGTATAACCTACTCTAAACCTACGTTGTAACATAGAAACAGATGCTGTTTGCATTTCCACTACAAGTTGAACCGCTTCATCATATAATTCATCTTCTACTTCCTGCTTCGTATCAGGAACATCTTGCGGAATCATATCTTCTTGATATTGTGCTTTTTGCTGTCCAATAACATATTCTACAACTCTCTCAACTTCATCATCTGATAAAAATGCGCCTTGTACACGTACAGGTTTCGATGCACCAATTGGTATAAACAGCATGTCTCCACGACCTAGTAGCTTCTCTGCACCACCACCGTCAAGAATTGTACGAGAATCTGTTTGAGAAGATACAGCGAATGCAATACGTGATGGAATATTTGCTTTAATAACACCCGTAATAACGTCAACTGACGGACGTTGCGTTGCAATAATTAAATGAATACCAGCAGCACGAGCCATTTGCGCTAGACGCATAATCGCATCCTCTACATCAGACGAAGCAACCATCATTAAATCTGCTAACTCGTCCACAATTACTACAATATAAGGTAATTCGGGTTGTTTCGCTTCTGATTGACTATTATGCTCTTTTATATAATCGTTGTATCCTTCAATGTTACGTGTACCACTATGAGCAAACAATTCATAACGACGTTCCATTTCACTCACAACTTTTTTCAATGCTTGCGATGCTTTTTTCGGATCAGTTACAACTGGCGTTAACAAATGAGGCACACCGTTATATACATTTAACTCTACCATTTTCGGGTCAATCATCATTAATTTTACTTCATGTGGTTTTGCACGCATTAAAATACTAACAATAATACCGTTAATACATACACTTTTCCCGCTACCTGTCGCACCAGCTACGAGTAAATGGGGCATTTTATTTAGACGGGCTAATACAGCTTCACCTGTAATATCTCGGCCAAGACCAATTAACAACTTCTCTTCCGGATGGTTATTAGCCTTAGAATCAAGCACTTCCCTCAGTGTTACCATCGAAACTTCTGAGTTCGGAACTTCGATCCCTACAGCTGATTTCCCGGGAATTGGCGCTTCAATACGAATGTCCTTTGCAGCTAAAGCAAGGGCTAAATCATCACTTAAACTGACAATTTTGCTTACTTTTACCCCCATATCAGGATACACTTCATATTTTGTAACTGCAGGACCTCTATGTACTTTTGTTACTTTCGCTTTCACTCCGAAACTTTGGAATGTACGTTCTAATTTACGAGCATTCTCATAAATTTCCGCATTTTCATTTGTAACTTGCTTATTCTTTGGAAATTTTAATATATCAAGTGAAGGAAGCTTGTAATCTTTATTTTCTACATTTGAAAATTGCATAGGAGGTGCTTGCGCTTCACTCTCTAACGATTCAACAATTTTTTCTCCACGCTTTTTCTTTGGTTCTTCAATTGGCGGAGTCTCTTCAATAAACGGTGAAGTGATCAAATCTTCTTCCTCTACTTCGATTCGTTTATCCTCTTCTTCATTTACAGGATAATTCTCAGTGAAATTCGAAATAATCGGAGGATCAATTGAAATTTCTTCCATCGGCTCAATAATTTCTTCTTGTTCTGCAGCACGTTTGCTTCTTGTGCTTCTTGTTGTTTTTTTCTTTTCTGTTTGTTCAGCCGTTCTTTTAGCTCTCCAATCTTTATAATCCCCTTGCATCACTTGAAATTGACTTCTAAGAATTCTACCAACTGGCGCTAACACTTCTCCAATATGCTTATTTGTTATACAAAGTATACCGAGAATAACTAGAATAATACCAATGATATAAGCTCCTACTTCGTCAAATAAGAAGTAACATGTTGCGAACATAAGCGCACCAAACATACCACCACCTAAATGAACGCTATCTGGCCCCTTTTTCATTTCAAGAAAGAAGTTATCTTTCGTACTCACAATAACAGAAGTATTTTGCACTGCTCCATCTTTTGTAAGAAGGTTAAATAATGTAATATGACTAAACATTAATATCGCCAATACAATTAAATAAAATCCAATTAATCGTTTATTTAAAAGGTTCGGCCATCCGCGTTTTATAACAAAGGAAACCGATAAAGCTATTACACCTAAAACACCAATTATGTACCACTCACCAAAGAAGAAGCGAAAAAATAACACAAACGATTTTCCTACAACGCCTAGCTGTAAAATCGTAATGATTGAAAGTGCAAAAAGAGTTAAACCGACGATTTCATAATACAAAGTTGGCTTTATCGTACGTCTTGCCTTTGCCTTCGTCCCTCTTTGCTTTTGTTTTGCCATTTCTTCACCTCGCGTTCTACATATAAATAAAGCTCCCCTCAAAACGCTCTATTTATATGTCTGTTTTCTCTATTTTTCAGGTCTTTATATCTTCTATTTTTACACTTCTTGTAAAATGCTAAATAAACAGAAGAAAGCAGCCTACTCATGGCTGCTCAACCGTCTTGTTTTTTATATTATACCATAGCTTCTAAACAAAATCCTTCTTTTTGCTAAAAGGTTATTTTCTGACCGGGCTCAAACTCTAAATAGTGAAGTGGGTCCGTACTTAGCACACGTACAATAGAATAACATCCATGTTCCTCTTCAGAAACCATTAATTCCACACCATTTATATTTACAACTTTTTGACTTTCACATTGTGAATAATCGGCCGGATACACAAGTTGCTCTGGCATAATTGTATATAAAATCATTGTAGCATTGTCCCTTCTGTACTATCTTCCGCGCGAACATCTATTAATTCGTTTAATTTTCGAATCGCATTTCCAATACCGCCAACATCATCTATAAGACCGTACTTTACTGCATCCCCACCAATTACATTCGTCCCAATATCTCGCGTTAAATTCCCTTTCGCAAACATAAGCTCTTTAAAACGATCTTCTGTTACTTTTGAGTGCTTCGTCACAAAACGAATGACTCTTTCTTGCATCTTATCCAAATACTCAAATGTTTGTGGCACACCTATGACAAGACCTGTTAAACGAATTGGATGAATTGTCATCGTCGCAGTTTCCGCAATAAACGAATAGTCAGTAGAAACAGCAATCGGTACACCGATGGAATGTCCCCCACCTAAAACTAGAGATACTGTTGGTTTTGAAAGTGAAGCTACCATTTCAGAAATTGCTAGCCCAGCTTCAACGTCACCTCCAACCGTATTTAATATTAAAAGCAAACCTTCAATTTTCGGATTTTGTTCAATCGCAACAATTTGCGGAATGATATGCTCGTATTTTGTTGTTTTATTTTGCGGTGGTAATTGAACATGACCTTCCACTTGTCCGATAATCGTTAAACAATGAATACGTGATTCATTCATCTGTGGTACATTTGTCTGTCCAAGCTGTTGAATTTTTTCGACTATCGAAGCCTCTTTTCCAGCTTCTTTTGGCTCAGCTTCTTTTTCTTCATTTGTATATCGATCACGTTCTGTCATTTCGCATCCCCTTTCACTCGTATATAACTATTATTTCTTAAGTTATAAATTTCATTCGATAGGGTTAAAAAGAAAAAAGATCACCCATAAGGGTGATCTTTTTTATACTTCCATAATAATCGGTAAAATCATAGGTTTTCTCTTTGTCTCTTCGTACAAGAACTGTCCTAATAATTCACGAATATTTTGTTTTAACATTGACCATTCAATTGAATATTCTTTAATTGACTGCTCAACAATCATACGTACAATCTCTGTAGAACGTTCAATTAACGCTTCTGATTCACGAACATATACGAAACCACGTGAAATGATTTCTGGACCAGAGATAATTTTCTTTTCATCTTTACCAAGCGTTACAACAACTACTAGTATTCCATCTTGAGATAACATCTTTCTATCTCGAAGAACGATATTACCAACGTCACCTACACCTAATCCATCAATTAAAACATTACCAGCTTGTACTTTACCGACTAAGTTCGCTTCATCGTCACCAAAAGCAATTACATCGCCTTTTTCTACGATAAAGATATTTTCTCTTGTAATACCTACATCTTCAGCTAAATATGCATGCGCTTTTTGCATACGGAACTCACCATGTACGGGTACAAAGTACTTTGGTTTCATTAAATTTAACATTAATTTTAATTCCTCTTGGCTACCGTGACCTGACACGTGAACTTTTCTTTCGCCGTAATAAACAACTTCAGCTCCAGCTCTAAATAACAAATCAATAATTTTTGATACAGATATTTCATTACCCGGAATTGGCGAAGCAGCAATGATAACAGTATCACCTTTACGAATTGAAATTTGTTTATGTGCTTGTTTTGCCATTCTAGATAGAGCAGCCATCGGTTCACCTTGACTACCTGTCGTTAAAATAGCTACCTTTTTCTCTGGGAAGTTGTCTACTTCTTGTAATGAAATAACCATACCTTCTGGAACATCTAAATAACCAAGACGTCTTGCAATGTCTACTACTTTCACCATACTACGTCCTACTACCGCTACTTTTCGCCCTGTTTCAGCAGCTGCATCAAATACTTGTTGAATACGATGTACATTTGATGCAAATGAAGCAACGATAATACGACCTTCTGCGCCATAGAACACTTTAGAGATTTCTACACCAACTTCTTTTTCTGAACCTGTATAACCTGGGCGCTCTGCGTTTGTACTATCAGATAATAAGCAAAGTACGCCTTCATTTCCGATTTGCGCCATTTTCCCAAGGTCTGCTCCACTATTTCCAATTGGAGTTTGATCGAATTTAAAGTCTCCCGTATATACGACTGCACCTTTTGATGTATGGAAACAAACGCCAACAGAATCCGGAATACTATGTGTCGTTCCGAAGAATGACACCGTTGTAGTGTTAAATTCTACTGTTGAATTTGAATCGATTGTTTTTAGGTCTACACGGCCTAACATGCCCGCTTCACCAAGTTTTTCTTGTATAAGTCCTACTGTTAATTTCGTTGCATAGACTGGAATAGATAATTTACGAAGTACATACACAATTCCACCAATATGATCTTCATGACCGTGAGTAATAAATAAACCTTTTACTCGCTCTTGATTTTCCACTAAATATGTAATATCAGGAATAACGATATCAATTCCAAACATTTCATCTCCCGGGAACATTAACCCTGCATCTACGATAAAGATTTCAGAATCAATTTCAACACAGTACATGTTTTTCCCGATTTCACCTACTCCACCAAGAGCAAATACTTTAACAGACTCATTCTCTTTTCTCTTCATGTTGTTGCCTGGTTTAAAAATCTTGCAAACACTGATTTCACTAAAATTGCAGAGACACCAGGGGAAACTCTACAACCACCATATTTTCACCGTCCAAGACGAATGTCCTTACCGTTATGCGATATCATGTCCTTGTTTATTTTTTAAACCAGGTTTCACCTCTCTTTCATTATATAAATCAAATATCTTATTCGATATGATATGAAAATTTAATTAAATTATAATTTTTCCCAATTTTGCTAAGCATACCCGTACTAAGCTACTTAGCCATATTATACCTGATACAAGAAATAGAACACAAGTTAAATCGTGCGAAAGAAAGAGTAAAAGAACGGAATGACAACAAAAGTATCGAACGTATTTCCTTTATATTTACTTCGATTTTATACTCCATATTATTTTGAAGAACTAGCCATACATACGCTAAATTCATTTCATAATAGGGAGTTTCAAGATTTATTTTTCTAGAATCCAACAAAAACACTTACAAAATGGAGTTTTTTTATGAATTACGTCAAATTTGAGGGGATTTCTCTAAAAACAAACACCGTAGTTTATTACGTTTATTCCATAATATCTATCATTTTTTGACTCGGTTAAAGGAGTACGATTATTTTCTTATACACATAATGAAGAAGCGATTAATATTCTTATAAGAACACATATAGGTGAGAAAACGAGAAAAAGATTTGCATATAATAAAAAATGACCTAGTTCTACACTAGGTCATTTTTTATTAACGAGGGATAGATTGCATTACAGATTGTAACGTTACTCTTTCTTCTTCTGTTAATGGAAGAAGTGGTAAACGTACAGAACCTACATCTAATCCAACCATTTGTAACGCTGTTTTTACTGGAGTTGGACTTGGCGCCATAAATAATGAATCAGTTACTCTTACAAGTAATTGATGTAATTTTTGTGCCTTCTTAAATTCTCCTGATTGAAATGCTGTAATCATTTCTTGCATTTCGTTTCCGATAACATGAGATGCTACCGAAACGATACCTTTCGCTCCAACTGCCATAGCTGGTAACGTTAAACCATCATCACCGCTGTATACCGCAAAGTCGTCCGCTGTTTTTTCAATGATTTCTGTCATTGTTAACACATCGCCGCCGGCATCTTTAATAGCAACAATGTTTTCTATTTCTGATAAACGAACAACTGTATCAACGGAGATTTGTACAATAGATCGTCCCGGAACGTTATATAGCATAACCGGAAGCGGCGTACTTTCAGCAATTGCTTTAAAATGCTGATACATTCCTTCTTGACTCGGTTTGTTATAATACGGTGCTACTAGCATTACTGCATCCACACCAACTTCTGTTGCCTTTTTAGTTAAGTCAATAGAAGCATGCGTATTATTGCTACCTGTTCCAGCGATTACGGGCACTCTTTTATCGACAACAGATACGACATGGCGATATAACGCTACTTTCTCTTCTGAAGTTAATGTAGGAGATTCTCCTGTCGTTCCTCCTACCACGATTGCTGTTGTACCGTTATCAATTAAATAATTTACCAATTTCGTTGTCTTTGCAAAATCGATATTCCCGTTTATATCAAACGGTGTTACCATCGCGGTTGCAATTGTCCCAAAATCTATCATGGTCTCACTCCTTATTGTTCCAGTTGCTTTTCTTTTGAAAGCTCAAACGCACTATGTAATGCATTTACAGCCTCCACCAAATCAATTTCTTTTACAAGAACCCAAATTGTTGTATGACTATCTGCCGATTGCAGGATTTGAATACCTTTTTCTGCTAAAGCTGTAACGATTTTTGCAGTAACCCCTGGGATGCCTGCCATTCCAGCTCCAACGATAGATACTTTCGCACAATGTTCTGTCACAATTGGCTCATATCCAAGTTGTTTTAGCACTTCGACAGCACGAGCTGATACATTATCATTTACTGTGTAAGCTACACCAGTAGGAGAAATGTTAATTAAATCAACACTAATGCCTTCGTTTGCCATTTCTTTAAATACATGCTGCTGTATGTCGTATGCCGTTTCTTTTGCAAGTACTTTAATTTGCGTTACGTTCGATACGTGGGCAATACCTGTAACAGGACGTTCTTCTACATCCTGCCCTTTTGTAGCACCATCGTATGCTGCAATAAGAGTACCTTCACTTTCAGAATACGTAGAACGTACACGAAGTGGCACTTTTGCATGCATCGCAATTTCAACTGCACGTGGATGAACGACTTTCGCACCTTGATAAGCCATGTTACAAATTTCGTTATACGTTACAGTTTGAAGATGACGTGCATCTTTTACAATACGAGGATCCGCAGTCATAACACCTTCTACATCAGTGAATATATCGATATATTCAGCATGAAGTGCAACACCTAATGCTGAAGCTGAAGTATCACTACCTCCGCGTCCAAGTGTTGTCGTATCACCTTTTTTCGTTTGCCCTTGAAATCCTGTAACGACGATTACATCTACATTTTCTAACTCTTCATGTATACGATCGCAATTCATTTCAATAATCTTTGCATTCGTAAAGTCATCATTCGTTACAAAACCAGCTTGTGCACCATTTAATGCTGCTGCTTTTATACCGTTCTCATTCAACATATTAGAGAAAACAATTGCAGAGATTAACTCTCCACACGATAATAATAAATCTTGCTCACGTTTAGAAATAGTAGATTCCTCTTGATTTACAAGACTTAATAACGTATCCGTTGCATATGGTTCACCTTTACGGCCCATAGCAGATACGACAGTAACTACTTTATAACCAGCAGCTAATGATTTTTTTATATGATGAAGCGCATGCTTACGTCCATTGTCATCACGTACTGATGTGCCACCAAATTTTTGAACAATTATTTTCATATTTTGCACCTTCTCTTAGCCGTTTACACTAATTGTAATTTTACTAAGCGCTCTGCAATTTGAACAGAATTCCATGCAGCGCCTTTTAATAAGTTATCAGATACGACCCAAAGATGGAATCCTTTATCGTTATTTAAATCTTTACGGATTCTTCCAACGAATACTTCGTTTTTACCTACTGCAGTAGCTGGCATTGGATATAACTGCTCTTCTGGATTATCTTGCAGAACAATACCTTCCGCATTTGCAAGTAAGCTCTTTAATTCTGCTACTGTTACGCCTTCTTTTTCTACTTCGATGTAAACAGACTCAGAGTGTCCTGATACAACTGGTAAACGTACACATGTTGCCGCTACTTCTAATTCAGGCATATGCATAATTTTTTTCGTTTCGTTAATCATTTTCATTTCTTCAAACGTAAATCCATTATCTTGGAATTTATCAATCTGTGGAATCGCATTAAAAGCAATTGGGAAATGCTTCTTATCACCTGATACAGGAAGAACATTTGCCTTAACTTCTTCGCCATTTAAGATTGCTTGTGATTGTTCATGCAGTTCTTCAATAGCTGCCGCACCAGCACCTGATACAGCTTGATATGTGGAAACGATTACTCGTTTTAAACCATATTGCTGACGAACTGGCTCAAGAGCTACTACCATTTGAATTGTAGAACAGTTTGGATTTGCAATAATACCATTATGTTCTTTTAAGTCGTTTTCATTTACTTCAGGTACAACAAGTGGCACGTTTTCTGTCATACGGAATGCACTTGTATTATCAACAACAATCGCACCGCGTTTTGCTGCTTCTGGCGCTAATTGTTTCGATACAGATCCACCAGCACTAAATAGTGCGATATCTACTCCTTCAAAGCTTTCAGGAGTTGCCTCTTGAACTGTAAATTCTTCGCCTTTAAATACAAGTTTCTTACCTGCAGATCGTTTAGATGAAAGTAACGTTAATTTCCCGATTGGAAATTCTCGTTTCTCTAAAGTATTTAACATTTGTTCACCAACTGCGCCGGTTGCTCCAACTACAGCGACATGAAAAGTTTTTTGCTTTTCCATCACTATGCCCCTTTCTAGATACCAATCCTTCTATAACTTAGAATCAGAAGGAGTATACAATACCCCTTCTGATCTTAATAACGTTAATTTTATCATATTCTACAGTAAGAATGATGGTTTCATCAAAAATTGTCCGTTTTTTTTCGTTTTTTAATTCATATATCTGAATTTTTCTACGACCACCGGTTGCAATTGCTTCCCTTGCAGCGCTTCTAACACTGTATCTTCCAGCAGCTCCATGCGAGCTACCATTGAGTTCGGTTTTTTCTCTGGTGCATCTTGGCCGAATGGGACGAAGTAGATGTTTTTTGTTGCCATTAGGCGCATGAGGTTGACGCCAACATGGTAGCAACAATATAAACATTTCTTTTTTCTTCTATTATATATTCATTTCAAATCCTGTAAATTTATTTTGTATATCATATTCTTCACAGGTACCCATAAACGAATTAGACGGTACTTTAGTAATTAAATGGAAAAGTTCTACTTTGATATTGAGTTTACTACAGTAGCATATTTACATATATATCCTTTAATTGGTATGATTTACTTGTTCGCATAAAAGGGGGGAGATTTTTGAGTTTAAATATGTATTTAGGGGAAGTACATGCCCAAACACAAAGTATGAATGCTGTATGTACGGCTACCATTCAAGGTATGGAACAAGCGATTCAGTCGATTGACGCTTTTGCAATGGATACTGTGTTACAAGGGCAAACATATAGCAGTGCAAAATCATTTTTTGTACAAACCTTTCGTCCTTTAGCACAAGGAATCATTTATCTGTGTGAAGAGTTAATTCGTCAGAATGATGCTTTTCCAAGTCAATTCCAATCACAAGTCGCTTCCACGGATGTCGTTGAACAAGAGTTACTAGAACAAATTCGAGAAATTGACCGAATGAAAACAAGTATAGAAGCCATCAATCAAGCTGTGCCACTCCCGGGTATGGACGCTATGGCGAATCTTTTTACTGTCATGAGGAAAAAACTGCAAGAAAAATTAGAACATCTATATGAATTTAATTATACTTCTAGTAATAATTATGATACTGCACTCCAACTAGCCGCTAGCATTGCGATGGGTTTAGCGGAAGTTCAAAGTGGAAAAGGCTTTAGTCCTGCAAGTGGTACATTTAGTACGCAAGGGTTGAATATGGAGTGGATAACTTCTATCCAAGCGATTACAGAAGAAAAAAAACGTCATTCTGAAGGAAGTAATATTATAGAAGAATCGTTGTTCGATAAATTTAAAGATACTGTTGAAAATAACGTAGAAGCGATAGATCATTTGTACGAAAAGTTTATTCGACAGATAGAAAACACTCCTATTATCGGGCAATATTATAATTACAAAAAAGGGCA
Organism: Bacillus sp. RCC_6_1; assembly: GCF_041360755.1. Classification (NCBI taxonomy): domain Bacteria; kingdom Bacillati; phylum Bacillota; class Bacilli; order Caryophanales; family Bacillaceae; genus Bacillus; species Bacillus sp. RCC_6_1. Next base: position 1,048,779 of record NZ_JBFUPV010000002.1, on the reverse strand, counting down.
GAATGAAGCGGTGTTAGATGAACTTAAAGGAATATTAAACACAATTTTACATCCAATAGATAGTGTTGAGGGTGCTGTGTATGCTCTTTCTCATATCGACGAAACATTTGCTGCTGTAGAACAAGCTATTTCTGATTCGTGGAATCAAGATGTTGTAAATGGAGATTGGAATAGCAGAGCTAAATGGTATGGAAATGTAGAGATGCAAGTTAAATTAGCAATCGCTGAATTATTCGTAGGAACAAAAGGTGTAGATAAAGTTTCAACGTTAGGCAAAACCTCAAAACTTAGTGAAAGTGTAAATTTTATACACGGCACTAAAAACGTAATAACTTTAGATAAGTATAAGCAAAGCGTTGACATGTTGAATAATATTCTAATGCCAAAAAATCAATTTGCTTATACAGGAAGAAATATTGTAGACTCTTTCTCAGATAGCAATGCCCTTAAACAATCTAAAGAAAAATTATTGACTCATCAGTTTGCTGAAAGTACAGCTGAAGTTAATAAGGCAACAAGCGGAGCTGACTTGGATTTTAGAAAAGTAAATATTCAAACCAATGAAATTGGAGAAACTTTAGCTACTAGAAAGGAAATTCGAGCGTATAAAAAGGAATGGGGAGAATTAGGTATAAAAGTTAATATAGATAAAAAAGGAACAATTCTTCCAAACAATGTAGAAGCAGCGTTTGATTTTGTTAATGGGGATATATATTTAAAGAAAAAACCATCCGTCATAAATATGCATCATGAGGGTTTTCATGCAGAGCAGTGGTTAGATATAGGAAAAGAGCAATATATGAATCTTAGTAGGTTAGAAAGAGAAGAATATGTATTTGAACAAGTAATGAAAAATAAACATTTATTTGATAAAGCTTCTATTGACCATTCAATAGAATATATCGAAAGATTAAGATTGAAATATAAATAAAAGGAGAATTTTATATGTCTTTAGATAAGTATAAAAATATGTCTGATGAAGAGTTTAAACAATTGTCTACTGAAGAATTTCAAAATTATATAAAATTAAAGCAAGAAGATTTTTCAAGACATTATAGGAAAATAAATGAAATTACTGTAGATGTAATGTTAAAGCCTCAGGAAGCAATAGAAATTGCTAAACATTATCATAAGAAAAATAAATTAGATGGAGTAGTTAATGAAGATATCAACCAGCTTTTCTTTGATGAGGCTTATACATTTAAAATTGTGAAAGAAAATAGAAACAATGATGATATAAGACCAGCTTGGAGAATATTAGTGGATTTACCAAAAAACCCTTTTCTTATGGAGGACTATACACTAATTGTGTCTGATAGAGATAAAAAAGTAATGGGTATGCTCGATCCAAATGGGCATCCAGTATTTAAAGGCAATGAATTTACAGATGAAGATATCGAATATATTATGAGCGATGAGGATTCTAAAGATTAATCAAGGTAATAATTTAGTGAATAGTTTTATAAATAGAATAATTGTCTTTTTTAATTAATTTTTATGCTATTTTGCTAGATTCTAAGGGCAAAGAAAGAAGAATTTAAAAGAACAAGATAAATGGAAGAAAAATTTTTATATCTCTATTTTTTATATAATGATACATTTATTAACATCAACTAGGAGGAACATTCCTTGAAAGTTGTACGCTCTATATTTAAAGGCTTTCGTTTAATAGGTTTAATTGTAAAGCCCGTACTTAAAGCATTATCTAAAAGTAAATTTTAAATCTCATAAATATTAAAATCCCCTTCTGCATATAGGTGCAAAAGGGGATTTTTTCAAATTATTCTATTCGTTCTACAGACAGTACTCATAGATAAATAAGAAACGGTGTATATTTACACTAACATTTATAAAGATGAAAATCAATATATAATTATCTACATATAGAACCAGATAATAATCTTTATTAATAAAACTATTCTTTTGTTTTATTTTTTAATGTACTCGTACCACCAGTTTCTTTCATCCATCCAAGCTGTAATCTTATCAAGCTCGCCATTAGGTAGTACTTCAGTTTGTAAGTAAGCTAAACCAGTTAATGGATCAGAGACAACCTTCCCTTTTGTTCCACGCTCATTCATAGCATTTACGACTTCCTGAACCAATGAGATACCAAAACCACCAGATTTAACATACTGATAGCCGCCATTGGCAATAGCTTGTTCTGGTTGTTTTTCTCCTGTAAACCAGGATAACGGTTTACTACCAATCAATTGGTTCAAATCACACTTACCGATACCAGGTACATTACCTGTCTCTGTGTATTGCCAAATATCGCATGGATAAGCTGGCTTGTTACCGCCATAACGAGGAATCCAAACAAAATCAGATTTTACATTTGCCATACCAAACGGAGCATACATATGATGACCAACGTATAAACCAACTTTCTGAGCACCTAATCGGCGTAGTTCATCAATAAATGCTTGTGTGCCCGCTCTCATATCATTCATTGTTTTTACTTCAACATCTGCAACCCAGACTGTCGCGCTCTTGTCTCCACGGTTCCAGAAGTCACGAGCTTCTATTCGTGCATCATTTTCAGAAACGAAACGACAGAATGCATAGTTACCAAAAGGAATACCATGTTGCTTCATGGCTTGTACATATCCTTTATACAATGGATCTACATAATTTGAACCATCTTGTACACGAGCGATGATGAAATCAATGTATTGCTTTGCTATAGGCCAGTTAATGTCACCATTCCATTTTGAAATATCAATAATTTGTCCCATTACTTAACATCTCCTTTTTTATCTTCTTGTTTTTGTTTACCGCCTAAAATCTCAACTGCATTTGTTAAAGCTTGCGGAAGCGGAATACCCATTCGTCCGGCATTTTCTAAAAGTGAAAGTAATTCATTACCCATGAAGAAGAAAATTGTCGCTTCACGAATAGCACTATTACTTCCTAACGCTGCATCTAATTGAGCTGCCGCTCCGGCCAAAAGAAAAAGCACCACCTTTTTGGCGATGCCTTTGAAACCAACTTTACTTTTTAATTCTCCGTTATATCCTGCTGCAATCATGCCAGTTAGATAATCAATAACTGCCATCGTTACTAAGATTTTCAATGTTGCATCCCATCCTCCCAAGAAATACCCACAAAAGCCACCAAATGTAGCAATAAATGCTTTCATTAATACATCAATGCGATCCATCTTTCCATCTCCTTATTTATAATAAAAAAAGAGAGACGCTTGTCCCTCTTTTCTAAAAAACATACAATTGTATTAATCAAATTAAGTTTATTTATCTGTTTTATCAAGATCATCGGATAATTTCTTCAAAATATCACGTGCTTCTTTTTTCTCTTCATCTGTTAACTTAGCAGTCTTACTCTTTGCTTCCAACGATTTAAGCACTTCCATGTATGTACTATCTTTAGTACATACATTATCTGTATAGGAGTCGCCAATAGCTACTAATGAATAATATGTTTCTTTATTTGCTTTGGGTACATGCCCTAAAATATACATAATTCCATCTTTACCAATGCTGATAGAGTTATTTGAAGTACCACCGTGGAAAATAGGAGTTGACCATTCAGTCTTCCACTTTAGTGTTCCATCTGGATTTAATGCATATAATTGTTGGGATGAATGAATATAAATTACACCATTTTTATCTATTACTGGTGAGTTATTAATAACCTGGGTACCTGTTGAATACTCCCATTTCAATGTGTAGTCTGAATTATATGCATACAAGCCACCACTTTTAGCTATATAAATAGTTCCATCTTTTGAATATATTGTAGGAGCAGATTTTGAACTAATCTCATTCTGTTCCCATTTATTCAATAAATTTCCGTTTTTATCTAAAACATATATAATAGATCCACCATTTATATATAATTCGCTATTTAAACCTAAAGAAAAACCAGGATTACCTCCATTCCCCTTAATCTTTTTATTCCATAATTCTTTGCCATCTTTGTCATGAGCATATAGATAATAATTTTCACCACTTGAAGATACAGTATAAATGATTCCATCCTTTGACATAAGCATAGAATTAGTTCCAGTTGTCGTTCCTTTAAACAGTTCACTTGATACCCATTTTTTTGATCCGTCTGGATTATATGCGTGTATTGTTCTCTTATCATAAGCAGCATAGCGTACATAAAGTGTACCTTCACTATCTAGAATAGGAGTATCAACATAACCATTATCTGTAGTTTGCCATTTTATTGAACCATCTGGATTTAGAGCTGTTAATTTTCCTCCTACAGCATAAATAGTTCCATCTGCTGCTATAACTGGTGAAGCATAAGTATTCGCTATATTATCTTTAACCCATTTAACTGAACCATCTTTATTAAGTGCATACAATTTTTGGTTTCCATTTCCTATATAAATCGTCCCATCATTTCCAATCGCTGGCTGAGTGTAAAATATTAGACCACCATCTCTATCATAAAGCTTATATTCCCATTTTGTTTTAGGTGTTTCTGGCCCAACGTAAGGGGAATTTTTATTCCAATTCTGACCAAAAGAAAACTCAGCTTGTAAATCATACTTCCCTTGTTCAAATTGTTCACCTTGTGCGCTTGATGTTTCTGCTTTTGTCATTGAATTAGGATGCAACCCTACCATCAAAACAAACAACAACATCATTAACATAAATTTCTTTTTCATAATATACCTCCTAAATGAAACATTAAATTATACGATAATAAAATCATATTTATTATATATTATAATTAATAATTTAAACACTTAAAAACTAATATAAACAGAAATATAAAAAAGACCAGCTATCGCTACCCTTACATTGATTGCGTTGTATTTTCATTAGTTGGTGGTTGTTGTGATGGATAATTCCCAGTAAGCGATGTATAACAATCCATGCAAATGTGCTTCTTCGCAAACCCCATATCTAGTTCATATAGACGTGCTCCACGTTTACAAATTTCGCATCTTGTTGCGATTCTAAAGCTTATAGTTCCATCAAGCTCCCTCCATACCTCAACTTTATTCATGCCATTTGAAAGCCCTGCATTATTTAATACATTAATAGGGATGTTTACAAAAATTCCAGCTTCAGATCTTTCCAGCTCTACTAAATATCCCATAAACGGTGTTACATCCCCAGGTTGTGGAGGTGCAACAGCTGAATTTTGATTCATATACTATTACTCCTTTCTTCTTTATCCTAAACTATTAAAGTGCCATCCATTTGAGTTACAGACATAGAATCCTAACCCTCGGTTTCCTTCTACAAAACGAATATGTCCCCATTGTTGGAATCCACCGCCGCCTAAATTAATTCCTTGCATCGCCCTTATATTAGAAAAAACTTTTACATCCTTTTCTGTACTTATATCAAACGTTTGTCCGTCTGCTGCTGGTTTTATATTATTATTCACACCGCCTACAGCAAGTGCGTTAAACGGCTGAATGCCATCTGCTCTTTCTGCTGCAGCACGATCCCAATTATACATAGATGCATATTTGCCACTGTATAGCGTTACACCACTTACACAAATCGCTGTCCCTTGTCTCATGTCAGCACTTCCAGAACAAACTTTAATAATCAATGCATGTTGTTGCGGAATATAGTTTTTCGGGACTTTGAAGGTAAATGAATATCTTCTGATTTCTCCATAAAATGTAGACGGCTCAGGAAAGTCCATTTTTTGTTCATTCCATATATCGTAACTTACATTGTCTCGGAATTTAACACAACATACATGTAAGCGTGGTTTCCCTGTTTTACGTACTCCATTTATCATAGATGCTCTAAAGTGAGCAGATACTGTGTATTCATTTCCGGGATGTATGCCATTATTCACGATTGCTTCTGGATAGTTATACATGTCTACCCTTGTAGCATTCACCATTTGCTCGTAATCGAATATATGTGTATTCTTTTCTATTACGACATTTCCCCATGATCTCCAAGTAAGACCGTATCCACCTTCAAACCCATAATAATCGTTATGTCCAATGTTTTTCTTTGTAACACTAGAAAAGTCGGGATCTGCTATTAGGTTTCGTCTTGATACCGCAGTTGTTTTTGTTCCCCATTCGTCTTGGAATAGAAAATCTAACATTTTAACAGTTACACCATCTTTATCAATGGTTATCTTATCACCGTTAATTCTAATAAGATTTGTATCAATACCTTTTGCTGTTAGCCATTTGACCATTGTATCTGCATTAATATCCAGTTTTGCAGCATTGATTGTAATTTTCCCAGGAGACATATTGATGGCAGTGACAATTCCGTCCTTTAAAATCTGCGCTAAAATCCCTTCATCTAAAACTTCTAACCTAGATTCCGTTTTCCTTGCATAGGCATTATAAGTCTCATTTATAAACGTTTCTTGTTTTCTAGAAACGATTGTAATACCATTTTCATTTGCGCCAATACTTCTTTCTAACTCTGTAACTTTCTGATTGTATTTCTCAGTAGCTACTCTATTAGCTATATCTTCTAGCATTTTATCAACATCCGTTTGATCTTTCGGATGTAACCAAAATTCTGTAGCTATGGTGCCACGTTGTAACATAGGTGCAGTACACCATAAACGCCCATTTCTTGTAACATAATAACGCCATCTCACAAACGATGCATTGGCTGGCGCTTTATCTGAACATACAGCACGAACCCATGTATGATTTACAACCTTGATATTTGTCCTAGCTGTTTTAATGCGAGTTTTTTTGTCACCAGTCCACCATTCAATTTCAATAAATGCACCACCACTATCAATAGGTGTTTTCCCATCAGTATTGAAATAACCTGATGCAACAAATTCTTCGTTAACCTGACACTCAATGAATTGGCTTGTAAGTCCCCACCAACGATCTTGAGTCTGGCTAGTAACGGTAATTGCAAATGTATTCATACCTTTGTATTTTAAATTCGTATCAACAGAACCAATAGCCCCGTTACCGCTATTCCAAAACCAATATTTCTGTCCTAACTTAAAATCAGCATCACGCAACTCGTTGACAGTACCTAAACCGCCTACATAATCCTCAACATCTTTCTTTTTCATTGTTAATTTCAATGCTTCAGAGTGTTGCTGTATCGTTGTGGCAGCCTGAGTTAATGTTTTCCCTTGCTCAGTTTGTGTTTCCTGTAATTTCTTAACACTTGCAGTTGTTCCTTCTGCATTCTTTTCTACAGTGTTAACACGTTCATTAAAAGAGATTTGTGTTTTTTCTACCGTTTTAATACTTTCTTTAATACCATCCACACTTTTTTCAATCTCGGTTGTTTTCTTAGTGAATTCATCGCTCGTTACTTGATTTTCTGGAGCTGGTGTCCAATCCTGTGGCTTATTACCTTTATATAAAGCAACCCATTCTACAATGGCTTTTGTAGTGTTACTTGGAAAGTTATACAGACTCAACTTTCTTTCATTTCCACTCGTTGCTGCTACAGCTTTAAAAGTTACATAGGTTATTCCATTCGCATAAACACTTGTAGCATATCCAACATTATTCGAACCGCCATTTTGCCAAATCCCGAACTTCTGCCCCTTCGGAACGCTACCTTTAATTACAAATGTATATTCTTCACCTGTAGAGAAATTTTCAGTTAGAGAGTATGGATTGATTAGATAATCTGTTTTTTCGTATTTAACATTTGAATCTAGTAACAGATTACGTCCTCCAGCTTTATCGTTATTAACTTTCTTTTCTACACTCTCCAACTTCTCACTAATCTGACCAGCCTTTTCAGTAATTTCAGTTGTGGTTTTCTTTAAAGCATTTGTTGTTTGCTGCACCTCAGAGATTGTCTTTTTTGTACCTTCAAAAGTCTCTTCTACTGTATTTAACTTTCCAGTGATTTCACCATCTTTTTTTGTTAATAACTCAATAGATTTAGTAAAACCTTCGTTGGTTTGTTTCATTTCAGAGACAGTTTTATTAGTTTCACCTTGAGAGTTTTGTACATTTTTAATCGTTCTTGTAACTTCTTGAAGATTTTCTGTTACTTTATTAAATTGTCCATTGGTTTCACTTTGCGCTTCTTCCACTTTTTTGTTTAATTCTTCTTTTGTGAGCTGAATATCTTTATTAACCTGTTTCAGTGTTTCTTGTTTTACTGACTCTACATCAGGAATAAGGAGTTCCCAACCTTTACCGTTCCACACTTTTAAAATACCAGGTTTACCGTTGCTAATATCTCGCCATAATGTTTTACCTACTATAAGATTATCGGTCGGTGGATTTTTAGCTTCGATTATATTTACCATATTATTTTTAAGATTCTCTTGAACTTTTTCAGCCAGTGTTTTTGCTACTTCTGATTCTCTCTTAGCATTATTAGCTGTTTCATTTGCATCTTTCACTAATTTATCTAACTGATTTATCAGTTCTTGCTTACTACCTAGTGAACTAAGGATACGATTGTAAATCTTTCGTAGTTCTTCATTTGGATCTGTAATCTCACGGTAATCACCAAATGCGTATTTATCTTGCGAAGGATCAGTATGTGATTCATCACCAGCGATTGCCCTTGCTTCTAAATAAAGCTTAGGTGTGAATCCAACATCTTTAATTCGGATTGTATCTCCTTCATTGATTAACTCGTGAGCCAGTCCAAATACACGCCCTATACTTTGTGCTTGAACATCATAAGAGACAGAGGTATTCACACGTTTTGCTAACTCTATTTTCATAAGAGTCAATAAGCGTTCTGGTGTTATATCTTCTTCTGTTTCTGGAGTATAAAATCCAAATTTGTGTTTACCTTTTTCATTCCAACGTTGAAATGCATCGTTATCCACAATATATGGAATACCCTTATTTATATCTGAGATAGTGAGAACTTCTCCACCTTCTTTTTTGATAAAGCCAATTAAAGCTGTACAAATGTTTTGTGAGTTTTCAATACGTTTAATTCCAACTAAATCTTTACCTAACGTGACTTCCTTTCCTGTTTCTCTTCCTCTTTTTTTCACCATGTCTACATACCAACCTGCAATTCGAGAACCAACCACTTCAACACGGTATATAATTTCTAGTTCAAATAGGGAAGCAATCTTTTTTAAGAGACTCAATGGATCTATAAATTCATCAATAGTCATAGAATGAAATCCAGCATACTCCGTTTTACCACGCTTCCATTTTGTACCTACAAGAGCAATATCCATAAATTCATTTACTGTCTTACCTTCAATTTTCTGCGGACAAATATAGTCATCTTTAGCAAGATTAATCCATGCACCTGATGCATAAGTAATTACGGATCTATCGTCAGGGTCTTTTTCTACTTCAGTGATTACATACGGAACAATACGCCCATCCCTTACTTCTTTTAATACTAAGTTCTGTTGCATAAGTGTTGCTGCATATTTCGTGTTATCAAATACTTTAAACTCTAAAGTATCGATATTATTCTTGATTTCCCAATGACGTTTATCATCCCAATAATCTTTTGGTTGTATAGCTGAAACGATTTGACTGGTTTTAAAATCAATAATATGTAAGACTCCACTTGGTGTTCTCATCTAAACCGCTCCCTATATTTAACCTTTGCTGTTCCGATATCAGAAGGCATGATTTCTAGTGTATTCATACCTTTATTAATGATAGGAAAATTACTGAAAATGTCCTTAATATTAATTGCATCCTTCCCTTCAATCATTACATGACTATTTTCTGTATCAATTACGACTTTGTCACCAACATCGACTATATAAGGCGGTGTATTTTGATTATTTAAATTTACTTTCCAAAATTTCAAATCCGAAACTGTCATCGCTTCTACTGGTGGTACATCCTGCCATTGCATGATACTAATCTGTATTTGAGCTGCTTTTTCCATATATTTATTGTCTTTATCGGTCCATCTTGCAAAGCGTTCTGAATCATCTTTTTCTGTTCCAGGAAGAAATTTTGAAATATAAGCTTCCCAATCATTACCGGTTCTAGCAATCCACAACCTACCATAATACTGATTCCATGTATTCGGATAATCACCACTCTCATAAATTAAACCTGTTTTTCCAGGCTTATTATCATATCCAATTACCATCGTTCCAAAATTTTGTTCAGCTTGCCAATAGAGGTCATTCATGGCAATTTTTGAAAGAACTTTGCTGTTTTCATCGAGTATTGCTATCTCAACTCGTCCCATTTCATTGATCTTTTTACTTTTACATGTAACGTGGGCTTGCATAATAAAATCTTGTACTGGCCCACCAGGAATACTCTTCTTAACAGCTGCGCCATGCCATCCATTACCCGAGCCATAGTCCGAACAATAGAATTGGTAACTATCTGTTTTCATTTCACCAACTGGATTACCATCTTCCATTGAACTAACCTTACTCCACCCTACAGTTGTGGACATTTCATCCCATATAAGACGTTGATTTCTTTCTACAGGCAATTGTTCCATTTTTAATGGCACTCCAATACGGAAATAATCTGGTTCCTTTGAATATTTATCTTCAAACCATACATCTAAAAAAGTGTTTGGTTTCGTAATGTCAATCTCAATAATAGGATTAGAATGAACAGTTCCTTTATTTTGAACGTTTGCCATTAACCCCAGTGCACCTGTTTGAAATTCTACTGTTCGGGTAGGTCCTAATTTATAAGGCATCGGACAAATAAACTTCAAAGTACCTTTACCTAACGTAACGAAATCATCAAGATTAAAATCTTCATCAATTATAGCTAAATATGTTCGATCAGGAGTTGCATCAAATACTAGCTCAACTGCTTCTTCTGTAATTAACCATGCTGCTATTTCTTCTTTTAACGTTTCTAAATCTGTTCCATCTGGAACGATAATTCCTACAGGGACAGGAAGTGGACGAGGGTCTGTATCCGTTCCTAATAATCTTGCACCTGGATATCCAGGTGTTTTTAAGAAATTACGTTTTAGAGGTGCCCATGTTGGTGGACTCCATCCCTTCTCTATTTGAATGTACTCCTTTCGTTGGTTGTTAAAAGTAAAAGAACTCATGCCAACACCTCATTTCTTTATAAAATAAAAGAAACCCAAACCTAAAAGGCTGAGTTTCTTTTTGCTTCTCTTTCTTGATACTCGGTTGTATAGCGATAAGTACCGCGTGCCACGTCTCTTCCTTCTAAATTAACAGGCACTTCAATAACTAAATCTCCCCCAAGCATTGGAATAACTTCACCACTAGAAGATGAACCAGATCCGTAATTAATCACTTGATTTGATACGCTGCTTGCCATAGCTTGTCTACTATTTGACATACTTCCATACACACCACTCATGACACTCTTTAATTCTGATAATTGACTCACAGAACTAGCCATCATACGGCTCATGTCACCCATTAGTTGATTTATTTCTCTCGGCATTGCAAATTGTTGTCGTGGCATGGCTGCCACAATTCCTGCACCAATATCTCCAAGTGTCTTTTTATTCAGAGGAAGCACTGCTTCTCGCCCCGCTTCTCCTGCACCTTGCAAGTTTCTGCCATTCATTCCAAAGATAGTCGGTTTAGTGAAGATACCACCTTTTGCACGCCAATCTATATTGAGGCCGGACGGAAATGTAATATCTTTTCCTAAAATGTTTTTCGTACTAGTTTGTAAGCTGAAGTGTGGAAGAGGCGGCATTTCTGGTTTTGGAATTTTCAACTTCAAGTCACTAAAGAATCCTTTAATCTTTCCAATGAATTTTTCTATACTGTCAACTGCATCTTTAATTGGATCTATAATGAAATGTTTTGCCGCTTCAAATTTTTCTTGAGCTGCATTCTTAACAGAATCAAATTTTTCCCGTGCTGTGTTGTACATATCATTGAATTTCTCTTTTGCAGAATTATAAGCTGAAATAACTGGTTCAACGATGTATGTGTAAACCATCTTCCACGCTTCAAGTGTATAACCTTTTATTTTCGCCCAAATTCCTAACATCCAATTGGATAAATCACTAAACTTTTCTTTTACTAAATTCCAAGTATCTTGTACAGGTTTTATAATATATTGTTTAAATAAACCCCATGCTGCTGATGTATATGATTTAACTGTCTCCCATTGTGAATTTAGCCAAGAAACTAAATCATTGAACTTTTCTTTTACTAAGTTCCAAGTGTCTAGAACAGGTTGAATAATATATTGCTTAAATAGTCCCCAAGCAATTTGTGCCATAGTTTTTGCAATTTCCCATTGTGTACCAAGCCAAGTGACCATTTCACCGATTTGTGTACTTACCCAGTCGTAAGCTTCCTGAATCGGTTGAATAATATATTGACAGATTGCCGCCCATGCAATTTGTGCACCTGCCTGTATTAACAACCAACCAGCTTCTAAAACGGTAGAAACTGCCGAAATAATTGGATCTAAAACAGTAAGAATTGTATCCCATGTTTCTTGCCATGCTTGCGTTAATGTTCCCCACAATTCAGATGCTGTTTCAACTAAAGAGGACCACCAGGAGGAAGCAGTTTCAACAATGCCAGACCATAAACTACTAAAGAATTCACCTATTGGATCAAAGAAACTATGCATCATTTCTACGAAAGAAGACCATGCTTCAGAAAAGAATTCAACAGTAGAATTCCATGCATCGCTACATGCCTGCTTTACACCCTCCCATAAATCACTAAAAAATTGGCCTACCGGATCAAAAAATTCGTGCATTGCTTCTAAAAATGAAGACCATGCTTCACTACAGGATTGGGATATCCCGTCCCAAAGCTCTACTAAGTACTCTTTAATAGAATCCCATGCTGCTATTGTCCAATTTTTAATATCATCCCAGTTTTTATAAATAGCCACTCCAAGAGCAACTATAGCGGCTATGATAATAGGAACAATAGCAACTATACCTAGTGCCGCGGCGGCCCCAATTTCAAATACCCCCATGACCGATACAACAATTGGTGCAATAGCCATAAGTGCCCCTGAAATTACTCCAATAGCCGTTGCAACCGCTGCTAAGGTCGCTGCTAATTCTGGATTATTAGAAATCCAATCAGCAATACTAGCAACAACATCAGCAATTACTCCTAGTATAGGTTCAAGAGCCATTTGTAAATCGCCCATCGCTTTTTGGAACTTTACAGCTGGATTTGCATCTAATTTTTTAACAGATTCATTTAAGTTGTCTTGGTTTTGTTGAAGATCTTTTGTTTTCTTAGAAGCTTCAATTAAAGTGTTTGTTAAATTTTGACCTTGATCTTCAAACATAGTGGCTAGAACTTTGACCCCAACCTGATTTTTCTTAACTGGGTCTTCTATTCCGTCAATAGCTTTAGCTACTTCTACCATCGCTGCTGCGCCATCTCTTCCGCCTTTAGCGACAGATGCTCCCCATTTTTCTATTTGTTCAGTCGCAATACCAGAACCGTCAAGCGCTTCTTTTAAAGCCTTATCAGCTCCTTGTGCGAATTCAGTTAATTGAATCCTACCTTCTTTCAGTCCGTCTAAAAGATTATCAATATTCCAACTACCAGTTTCAACACCAGCTTCCATAATTGCTTGGACTTCCTCAGCTTTAAAGCCTGCACGGGTTAGCTGGCTACCATATTCAGCAATGATGTCTAACTGTTCTGGCGGAAATCCCATTTTTAACAAAGCATCAACCATACCAAGAGCACTATCTTGTGTTATTCCTAATTCATTTCCTATTTCATAGGTTTCTTGAATCAACTCTGTAAAATCTATACCTTCATAGGATTGCGCGATTGTTGCTGCACCTTTAACGATAGATGCATTCGCTTCATCACTAATATCTTTATTTAAAGCCCATTGCCTACGTACACCAGCAAGTGATTCTTCAGCATCCACTCCATAAGCTGTTACCCCTCTTATTGCTTCTTCTACTGATTTTTTCGAGGATTCAGGGACATCAAAAGATACATCAATTTTGGTTTTCAATTTTGAAATATCAAGTGCTTTTTCAACAGCTGTCGCAATTCCACCACCAGCTGCTAATCCACCGATAACATTCTCTAATCCTACTTTTAGACCTTCAAACTTCTTCTCGGTTCTGCCAGCTTCTTGTTGTAAGTCTCTTAACTCATTTTGTACTTGTTGAATAGAGTTTCCGGCATCCACAGATCGGAGGGCACGTTGTAATTTTTCAATATCAGCTTCAGTTCCTAAAGCTTCACGACCAATAAGACCAATTGCTTGTTCTAACTGTCGACTTGTAGCCGATCCACTTTTAATTGCATTTACAAGACGATTACCTAATGCGCTCGCAAAATCATCAACACTTTTTCCTGTAGCACTAAATAAAGTTTCTAATTGTCGTGTTGAACTTGCCACATTTTCTTGTTCGGCTTTCATATTACCGAGCTTGTTTTTCAGACCATCAAGTGACCCTTGTGTAAATTCAATTTCACGCCTAAATGCGCGATACTGCTCTTCTGAAATTTTTCCATTTTGAAATTGCTCTTGAACCTGTTGCTCCGCTTCTTTTAATTTATCGAGCTTTTGTGTAGTTTTTTCAATTTGTTGTGTAAGCAACTGTTGCTTTTGAGCAAGTGCCTCAACGTTACCGGGATTAAACTTTAATAAACGTTCAACATCTTTTAACTCTTTAGTCAAAGAATCACTTTGCTTATTCACGTCTTTTAAGGCATTTTGTAACGGCTGCGTATTCCCTCCAATTTCAATCGTAATTCCTTTAATTTTTCCTCCCGCCATTATCTCACCCCTTTTTCTTAGAAAGCATTAAAGTCTTCTTGAGTTGCTTTTCGAACTTTTTCTTTTCCTGGATTTTTCATTTCAGCATACTCAGCGATATAATCAAAACAATCACCAATCGTCATCACTTCTAAGTCCCAATATGTGAGCTTTGCTTCATAACAAAGAGCAAGGAACAATTCAGTGCTTAATTCTTCATCACCGAAGGTCCCTTGCTCTCCATTAATTTTCTTTACTTTTTTTTTGCTCCCATTGTTTTTTGAACCATCTCATTAATTTCCGGCATTATATCGTAAATAGGAAACTCATCAAATCCTTCTAACCAAGTCATCGGGTCTGGAATTTCAGGATCAGCTGTTTTAGCGTATAACCAAACTAAATCGTAACAAACTTCAAAATCTACCTTGTCGAAATCTAAGTTAGAAAAATCAATAGTACCTTCTGTTGCATCTTGCGAAGCGAATGTACCTATAGCTCCTAATTTAAACATATCGGCAAATAAATCCCGTCTAAATTGCGCCTTATATCGCTTGGCTGATGCTGCGTTAGCTTTTAATTTGACCTGTTTTCCGTCTATTGTAATTGTCTTTTCCATCTACTTACGCTCCTTTTGGTAATGCAGGTACTTTTGTATACACTTTTTTGTACCAATTATTATAAAGATCTGTTTTTGATTTAGTAGTAGTTTTCGTTTTAACCATACGTTTTCCATTAATATCAATAGGGCTGGATACAAATTTAAGTTCATTTGTATTTGGCTCCGCTGAATTTGTTTTCGTTTTAGATGCAAGTGTTGGACGACTTGCAGAACAGTTAAACATAACGTGTCGAGTTGCTCGTACATCGCCATCAAATTCAAATAATAATGCAAATGATTTTCCTTTCGCATCCGCTAACTCATTTAACACACCATCTTCTTCGTCTAATTCCTCTCCTAGTGCATCAATTGCAAATTGTTCCGGAATAGTCGCAATAGAAAGCGTTCCATCATACCCTTGGTTATTACTTGCAGCGTAATAAAGCATGTCATCAGCGTAGAATTCAATTAAATCCCCTCGTGGATCAAACGTTAATTCAACCGCACCAGGTAATGGAATTGGTGTATTAAATGTAACTACACCATCTTTAATATCGAAAAGCGCATAATGGACATTCTTTAAACCAAATGCTACTTTATTTTCATTCATTTATATCAACCTCGTTTCATAAAATTTTTGATACATATTTTCAGATTCAATAAAAGTCCCATACGAGTCATAAGGAATCTCGTGATCATCTAGAACTTGTTCTAGCTTGGCTTCCGCAACTACATCTTTCTTAGTTGTATAAAGCTCTATATTTACATCATTTATCTTGTGATACACCTTGTTATCAGCCATTAAATTTGCTGACCCATCCACAAGAAAACAGATATACGGTGGCGCCGGAACTGGATTACCTGGTGTTGCTATGAAATGCGAATAAGCCACAGGATAGCCTGTAGCTTCAAGAATTTTTATAAATTCTCCTAATGTTAATGTCATGATTCAATTGCCCTTTCAATACGTTTTGGCAATTCATCAATTACATACTCTTCAACGGGACGAATATGCACTTTCTCCGGTACTCGGCCACCACTAGCTTTCGCATGGCCATTTTCTAAAAGATGCGTTAATTGCCCTTTTGTATTATGGATAACAACGGCTTTATCTACTTTTTTCTTACGCCAACCTTTACGATAACCACCTGTTTTTTTAGGACTATTTTGTCTTAACTTGTTTACAGCAATATCAGCTACATCTTCTTGTGCAGTTGTTAATTCTTCTTCCACAACATTTGCATATCTTTGCAATTCTCTTGCAAGATCACTCGCAAAATTACTCATATTAAACATGCTCCTTTGCGATAATAGTCAATGTTTGATACATTTCATCATCATTCATTGGCGGTTCGATAATGTCAAAGATACGATTCTTCATATTAATTCGCATTAATTCTGTAATACCTGTTGTATAAGGAATTACAAACCGATAAATTCGTGTAGACTGTGAAGCTGAAGCTTCAATATACTCAGACCCTTTCACCGTTTTTATCATTGCCCATGCACTTTTAACTTCTTCCCAATTACCTGTTTCAATTGCTTGATTCAATTCATCTTTTATTATTTCAGGTTGTTCAATGCGAATTCGATTTCTAAAGTCACCTGTATTCAGTGGTTTTTTATACTGAAAAGGACGCATATTACTCACCGTCCAATTTGATTTCTTCTAATGCTTTTGCAATACCAAAACTATTAATTTCGGTTAAAAAGTTTTTAGTAAAATACTCAAGTGCATCATTATAAGCATAACGAGAACGTTCAAAAACTAATTCTTTGAACGTCTCATCTTTGTTTATGTCATACAATCCACATACTTTTAATAAAGCTTCATTGGATGCAAAAAGGATGCGCTTTAGGTTATCGTCTTCATCATCACCCAAGTGCATCCTATCTTTGAACTGCTGTATTATTTCGTCTGAAATTACTGTTTCCATTTACATCACCCTTCAGTCGGTGGTGTTACTTCTTCAAGCTTTAATGTGTAAACTTGTGAAGTGTATTTATCCTTCGGTTTACCTGTAGCATATTGTTTAGCAATATAAACAGTTGCATCTTCTAAAGCTAATGTTTCTTCATACTTCTTGATTGGCTCTGTTCCACCCATTGCTGCAACATATTGACCTTTAACAAAGAATAATACTTTTCCTTGTGGTACAAACACTGACTCTGTAAGAATTGGATTAAATGGCAAACTAGTTACATATACTCCAGCCGCATTTTGAATTGTCGCGTTTGCTTGAATATCAAAAGTATCAAACGGATTAGTTACCATAACTACTTTACCAGCAATATTTTTTGGTCGATCTGCGTCTGAACCATCAGCATTTAACTTTTTAGCTAGTAGTTTAACAACACCTTTTAATTCATTGATTGTTTTGCGGCCTGGCTCGAACGTTAAAGTACCTACTGGCTTTTTATCTGGATATACTCCATTCACAACACTTCCACTTGGATCTTTTAATAACCCAATAGGTTCATTTTTACCTGTACCAGCTACAAATCCACGTTCTAAACCTACTTTCATCGCTTCTGTAATCATTGTACGAACATAACGTTCTACCCATACAGGCCCAAGTTTCAACATGTCATTTGCTAATGGAATAAATGCCGTCAATTTAAGTTGGGAAATGCTATCTTTACGGAATGTAGCATTTAATTGACCTTTAATACCATCAAATAATGGTCCCCATACCGCTGCGCCTTCTGGATCTCCATAAATAAATTCTGTTACTGCACCCAGATTTTCAAGACCGATATGTTTTAGGAAAGGATGATCTTCAACTAAATCATCAAAAATACGTTCTTGGGTTGTCTTAGGTAAAGTTTCAGTAGACTTAAAGCCGCCTTCTTCCACAACTGCATTAAAGAACTTCATTTCTTCACTTGTTAATACATTAGCACCGCGAGATTGCATAATAGAACGATCTACCATTGATTCATTCACTTGATTTAAAATATCTGTTCTTACATCTGTAGCAAGTGCTTCAATCATGGAGTTCAATGCTACTGATTGCTCTTCTGCTGTACCTTCCTGTGTAGCTTTTGCAAATGCTAGTTTCTGTTCTTCAAAATTATTAAACTTGATAACCATATTTTATTTTCCTCCTAATGTTAAAAAGAGCGTACTCAAATTCTGTTTTGTATGAACAGGCTCTTGAATAAGCTCTTTTGGATTTTGATTATTTTGTTTTTTCGTATACTTAGCTACTAAACTTTCTTTTAAATTTTCTACAACTTCCTCCTCTTCCTCCTCTTGCGTATCATCAATTTCAATTTCATCTGCAATTTCATCAGCTAAACCAAGAGCTACTGCTTCCTCTGCTGTTAGCCAAGTTTCATCTTTTAAAAGTTGTTTTAATTCTTCATCTGTTCCAGCAAAACGTTTCTTATAAGATCCTGCTAAAGCTGAATCAATCTTTCGTAAATCTCTTGCTGTTTTTTCAAAAAGATCTGCGTTTCCATATTCAAAGGTACTTGCTTGGTGAATCATCATCATAGTATTACTAGGCATAATAATTCTGTCTCCTGCCATTGCAATTACAGATGCGGCACTAGCTGCCCAACCATCAATATGAACTATAATTTCTGCACTATGCTGCTTTAACTGATTACAAATTGCTACACCATCGAATGCGGAACCTCCACCCGAATTAATATGAACGTGAATTTTTTCTGCTTTAACATCTTGAATTTTTCTTCTTACTGCTTCAGCATTATTTTCACTAAACCACCCACCAATTGATCCATAAACAGTTAATTTGTATTCATTTTCACCTTTAGCTTCAAAACGAATGTCTCGTTTTAAATTCAAAAGCTTACTCATATTCACATGTTCCATCATTTCTCACCCCCTTCAGATTCATTTAATTTTGTATAGTTCTTCGTAATATGATGGACATTTAGGTTTGGATCATCTGACTCTTCATAATCTACTTCTGAACGAATTTCATTTCCTGTAAATGCACTTGAAGAAATGAGCTTATCAATACTTGTCGCAAGATCAAATATACTTTGGTAGGAAACAGCTTTAACCTCAATTTTTTGTCCCAAAAGATATTCACTCATTTCAAAGAATTTAACGTTCGCTTCATCAGATAGTTTTTTTAATAATGGTCGTACTGTGAAAAGCATATAATTTTTCGTTTGCTTTTCTACATCAGCCATTTCTCCATATATCAAAGCTATAGGAATACCGATTGCCATAGCTACTTGATTTAAGAAACCATTTGTTACTTTATTGATTTCTTCCACACTTGGGCCATTTGCAACACCATTGTATATCTCGTTATAATTAATACCTTTTTGCTGTGGAACAATAGCTATATCTTTTGAACCAATTGACTTATACATGTTGTCTATAAACTCTTGTAACTTTGCTATTTGTTCCTCAGTTTTAGCACCAATCATATCCATATCAACTGTTCCACGAACTTGATTTTTACGTTTTTGAGAGTTTAATATTCTGCCGAACAAATCCCCATAATCTGCAAATAATCCATCAATAAGCGGGGTTAATTTATCATTTCGATACTTCAAATGAATAACTTCGCTTTGCTTAAAACTTCTCTTAAACGTATAATCTTTTACCCTTACATCCGTAAAAGTATCTTCAAACACAGCGTACTCATTATGTTGAAATCCATCTGCAATAAGTAAATCACCATCATCTGCTTGTATAACTAAACACTCATTATCATAAATAAGCTTTCGAACAAACCGTTCCCAAAAGGTACTTGCGGTCATATTCTTGTTTGGTCTTACGTTTAATCGATAATAAAGCTCATTCTTCTTAAACGCTTTACCATTTCTTATTCTAAATTCAGATTGACTAATCGTTCTTCCTAAAAATGAAACGCATGTATCAATTGCCAATCGTTTCATATGAAGCCTGTTTGCAGTATCAGTTATTATGTCCAGATCCAACATGAATTCTAGTTCTTTATTTCTTTTAAATACTGAACCTAACCATCCAATGGTTATCACCCCCTTTATTAGAATTTAATATTGCCTATAACAAAATCAGTAGCTTCTTGTATCTCATCCGCCCGATAAAGAGCATGAACAAAACACTGAAACCCGTCTGTTTTTCTACGAACGGGCTCTTTCTTTTCATATATTTTATTTCCATCAGCTTTGATAACAACCAATACATTTTGTGTATACCAACGCATTAGCGGATTATCATCAAAAACAATTTGTTTATTCGCAAATGCCATTTCAATACGTGGAGCTAACAAACTATGAATTGCTTTTGGGTTTCGTATAACTTCTATTTCAAATCCTTCTGCTACTAATAGTGGTCTTATTGCTTCCATGCGGAAGTTATCCGCTATAATTTTTTTAATCCCATATTGTTCTCGCATTTCTACAAACCAATCAACAATGTGTTGAGGATTAATAGTCGGTTCATCAACAACTGTTAGTAATCCTTGCTCTTCCCACTCTTTAATTGGAGCGAATTTTTGTTTCTTGAACTCGCCTGCTTTTTTAGAATATCCGTAATAGATATCAACAAATTCTTTTCGTACGAAGGAATGAGTTTTAAAAATGTATTCCCCATTTTGTCTAAATAAAAGACCACATGCTGCAAAGTCCCGAATACTTGCAAAGTCTAACGCCCCTATGCATTCTTGAGCATATAAATCAGGAAAAGGACGATTTGTAGCAAGAATTTCTGACCATTTTGCAACGGACCGTTCTAAATTTGTAACAGGTAAGTTCATTCGCTTTGTCATGAACTCTTCTCGGTTACTTGGATCGTCCTCTAAATCCTCATACTCTTCTTTTATTGTTTCAAGTAAGCCTTCAGCATACTCACTTAACGGCTGAGATAACATTGGATTCGCCATTTCCCAATTATCGATTTCATCAACTTCTTTTTCATCATTTAATTTACAGATGAAAGGGAACAGCGCATTCGGACGGGCTTCACCCTTTAAAACTTTCATTGCCTTTTCTTTTAATTTATCTAAGAATCCATCTCTTACATATCCATCTGTACCAATGTAAAACTCACGCGGATTTTTCTTTTTTCCCAAACCACTGATGTGAACACGGACATCTTTATTGCTTTCATATTGATGGACTTCATCAAACATTACAGCGCCATCGCGAAGACCATCTTTTGTGTCTCCGTTTGATGTTCTAAACTTCACTACACTTCCAGTCGATTTCGAAATGGTTTGTGTTAATGTTGTTTTAAAAGCTCTCTGTAAAACTTCATTTCTTTTAATACATTTATGAATTTCATCTGGGCTTGTTTTTGCTTGCTCTTCACTGTTTGCAACAACGGAAATGTTATATTCAGAAATTCCATGTAATTCGCTTATTAAAAAGTGAAGAATAACTGTCATTAAACCATTTTTACCGCCGCCACGGCCAAGCATCCACAAGAATTTACGATAAAATACACGGCCATTTTTCTTATAAAATAAAAAGACGAATGCTATTAAGAATTTTTGAAATGACTGTAATGGAAAGTACCACTTTTCACCAAAGCGGATACACTTCTCGATCATTTCATCATCAAAATACAAGTCGTCTCTATTTAAAATGTATTTTTCCAGGTATTCAATTAACAGTTCTCTTTCATTGTTGAACTTTACTTTACCACTTCTATAAAGTTCAATGTATTCATCTACATATTTTTGCCTAATCATACTAAATCACTTGGACTGTAACCCGAATTAGAAGCACCAACTTTAGGAGAAAGTTTTATATCTCTTCCCAAAGCAATTAATGAACTGTTAATTTTATTCCTCTCACTTATAAGAGGGTGGGCTTTAACAAAAACTTGAGAACCGTTTTTTATCGTTACGGACTCGCCTTCTTTATTAATAGTTTTATTTATTTTTCTAAATGCTTTTACAAGATCAATATATCTTTCTACCTTTTCAACTTCGACTAAATCTGTAATATCAATACTATTCATAAGCTGTTCTTTTAACCTCACAATACTAACAGCCATCTACCCACCCCCCCTTACGTGCGTAAAATCGAAAAAAACCTGACAGTTAACCCCCTCCTCCGGTGCCCCTTAGATTGATTTTTGATGAAATATTTTAAGGGGGACTGTTTCTGAATCATTTTCACCACTTTTCATCGTGTTCCCATTTACTTTGTTTTTTTTTGTAAAATCTTCCGTGTTCTTTGTTATGGCAATTTACACAGACTGTCTCTAAATTAGCTATTTCTAATGCAAACTCTGGATGATGTTCGAGTTCTTTTATATGATGTACAACGAGTTGAATCTTCTTACGCTTTGCACTCTCACTGTATTCATTGGTGTCTGTTTGAACGCGACCGTTTCGTTTGCACTCTTGGCATTCGTAGTTGTCTCGCTTCTTCACCTGTTCACGTATACTCCTCCACTCAACACTGTCATAGAACTTACGCTTTTGTTGTTTGGTTTTATATTCTTCCGTCCGCATATAAATCCTCTTCTTTCACACACTTTACTAATATTGTTACACCAATTGTCCGGTTCTCATTACGTACAGCAAAACAGATTTCTTTTGCATCACCTTTGATTGGCATCATTCATCCTCCGCCAAAATAAAAAGCACTCCATATGGAATGCTTGTAGCTAATAATCAAATATATTTAAACTATCTTTATTAATTTATATAATTCATTACCGACCTTATTCCCTTCAAAAGTCACACTGTCCAAAGCAAAAGTAACTGGCCCTACACTAATAATTTGCAAACTACTAATTCGCATTAAAGAAGACTTAAGCATTTTATATTCCTCATTATTTATAATACCTTCTTCTATCGCACGATCTTTTGTTTCTAATGTATTATCTCTTATTTGTTTATATTCTTCCATAGATATATTTTGAATCAAACATGCAGTGCTTACTACCTTATCTTCTGGATGTTCTTCAAAATACAAGTAGATTTTTTTGAAATTCTCAATATCCCAATCATTCATGTTTTTCAAACCATTAATAAGAACCCAATCATTATAAGTAAAAGTTCGTTGCCCTTGCATCACTTGACCAGCTATTATCCCTAATAATTTTGAAGAATCATTAGATACAGTTTTTGTTGCTTCTTCTAAAATATCTAATACTAAAATCATATTTTCACTTTTCTCTAACAGTCTATTTAATTTCTCTAAATCGTTAGCAGTTATATCTTCTCTTGAAAATACTTTTATTGCGAGTCCTTGAAGAAAACTTTTACACTTATGTTCTCTTCTTTTATTCATCAAATTATTTGCTAAACGAACATAGGGACTATATTCAGAAAGTGTATCAACTAACTCATGCCCTTTTTTCAAAAAATCTTCAGCTGTTTCAAATACATCTTCTGGTGCATTTATTAACTCAAGTTTATCCTTAAAACTCATTCTATCCACTCCCACAGTGCAAATTTCATATCAGAATATCACTCTTCTAAATTGATTACATTTATATTTATACGTGATTAATTTAGAGTTTTATTTAATTCTTGATAATATAAATTTTACTCGAGTACAACCTAATTTTTTAGAAAATCTTTCTATTTATTTTAATTTATTATAAAATCATTATATACTACGATAATTCGAGGTGTATATATGTCAACCTTACTTGAAAGTATGTTTCCAGTAGTTTTTTCTGCTTTAGTATCTACAGTTTTAGTTGGTTATACTTATTCACTTAGAAAGGTCTCTGAAAAAACACAAAAAGCTCTAACAGATAGAATTAATGCACACAAAAAAGCGTTAGAAACTTACGAAGAACACCCTCCCAAAAAGAAAGAGGCAGTTTCCATGGGAGATACAAATGTATTTGCTTACACCTCTCCCAATAAAAAAAAGATTGAATTTGCTATAAATGAAAATGAAGACATTATGATCATTCATCAAAAACAAACGTTGATGCAGTCAAAGGTACAATTTTTTACTGGAATCGTAATGTCTATTTTAGGATTTGCTTTTTTTGTGTATATTTTATACGTATCATTAGATAGTTCTAATAACGTGGCTCTTACAATAAAATTGACAAGTAGTCTGATATTTGAAGCTATTGCTGTGATATTTTTAAAAGAATCACATAAATCGAGAGAGACCTCTAAAGGATATCATGATAATTTAAGAGAAAGCTCAAAGCAAAAACAAGCTATAAAAATTGCTGATTCTATTCAAAATGAAGAAATTCGTTCCATGATTCAGGCTCAACTCGCATTACATATGATTGGTATCAAATCCGAAACAATTGATATAACAAAAATATTAGATAGTAATAATAAAGTTTAATAAAAAAGAAGCCTTTGTACTGGCTTCTTTTTTATTAATTTATAATTAAAACATTTAAATTTAATAGATGAAATACCTTCCATTTCACCCTTTTTGTCTATTGGGTCATGTCATTGTATTAAGTCTAGTAGTTCTCTTTTAATTATTTACTTACCCTAAAAACGCCATTTTATTTAAACAGACATCATAAAAGTTGTATCCGGTAACCACCCCATTAAAATTTCACGCTTTCTATATATTTAGAAAAGAGCAACCATGCATCAGTTACCCTTTCGTCTATTTCTTTTATCACTCCTATATAAATACCGTAAATGAAGTTTTATTCCTCTGCCAATTACTTAATGCCATTACATTCTGCTCCAACAATATTAAGTAACAGGAAGAAGAGCAAAAGCTCTCCCTAATGATAGTATCATTCAATCATTACCATCTGCTGGTTTCGGATTTTATGTGCCATCATTATGAAACCGTTTAGACAACAAATAGTTTATAAAGGAACATTATGAGTTGTGTTTTCCGCCACTTCTCACAATACAAATATATCACGTTGATTCCAAAGCAACCGGCACATTTCCTGCCAAAAAGCGGTCACGACTCTGCCACTATTTTACTAGATTCTTTAACACTATTTTTATCTCTTAGAGATTGTATTTCCTTAGGAATCCCTGTTTTCAACTCATTCTTATCATATTCCATCTTTAATTCTTTCCGTAATTGTTGATACTCCTTTACAATAATTCCAATTAACCTCTTGTTTTTTTCAGAACTATCGTCCATTTCAGTAACATCACGAATATAAAGTTCTAATTCATTGAGAAGTTCAATACTCGCATACGCGGAATTTTCTATAATGAACTTAATTACATAATTATTATTAATAAATGCTGGTGACCCTGCGTCATTGAAATACACATTCTCTAAATTAGAGTCATCATGCTTTGCACGAAAAATCACAAAAGATAATCGAGCGTTTATCATCATATATAACGGCGCATAAAAATTTTTGAATTTCTCACTTTTTTTCCTTTTCTTTTCTTTACGTGGTTCAATAAAGTAATGTAACAGTAAAAATGAACCTAATGTAATTACTGCTGCAAAACTTACTGTAGAATCTAATTTCATTTTTTCAACTCCCATTTAACATTTACATTTAATAATATACCAAATAACTCTTTGTCGAACCACTTACCCATATCTTATATTGTGTGTAACTGACCCTATCGTGAAATCCCTTAGTATCATTGATTTCATTTAACTTTGTCTTTTGAGTTACACAGTACGAAAATTATGAGTAACTGTATAGAGATACCACCAGCATTTTGCAAAATAACCTACGCTAAGCAAAAAAATAAAATAAGCTGCCCATATGGACAGCTTATTTACATAATTATCGTTACCAGAAGTAAAATTCAGTTCGAAAATAGCTAATTTTATCAGTTGTTGAATGTCTAAAAAAAATCAAACCAATGATATTGTTGAGATCCTTTGGCAATTTCTTGCTGTGATGACTATCATAGTGACTTTTTCTTCAGCAACAACTATTAGTAGCTAATTACCATAAGGACTTATTTTTGAAATTTGCTATTTTTTAGAAAGTGTGTTAATTTAAGAAAGACCTATTTTTGTTTGGCTTGAGATTAAGAATAAATTTTGTTTTTCGTCTAAGGTATTTGAGCAAGGGTAGTAACATATGTGTGGGTATCCACACTAGGAGGCAACAATTATGGAACAAGGTAAAGTAAAATGGTTTAATGCAGAAAAAGGTTTTGGATTCATCGAGCGTGAAGGTGGAGAAGACGTATTCGTACATTTCTCAGCTATCCAAATCGACGGTTACAAATCTTTAGACGAAGGACAAAGTGTAACGTTTGAAGTAGAACAAGGACAACGTGGCCTACAAGCTACTAATGTTCAAAAAGCTTAATATTAGCTGATAAAAGACTCTCTTGTAGGGTCTTTTTTTATTTTGTTAAAATATTCCGAATACAACTTTTTTAAGGGGATTTGGGGTGCTTAACTTTTAATGAAAAAGAAATAAGCAATAATTAGATTTTAAACCTAGTCATTGCTTTATCCATTGCATCTTGGTTAACACCTATATAACGTAACGTGACCTTCTCTGACGAGTGATTGAATATCTCCATGAGTAATGCTATGTTTTTTGTTTGCATGTACATATGGTACCCGTACGTCTTTCTTAGGGTATGCGTTCCGATTTCATCTAATCCAAACTCTGCCGCTGCTCCACTTAATATCTTATATGCCATGCTACGACCGATTGGACGATTTCTACCTTGTCTGCTTTGCAATAAATACTCATTGTCTTCTCTTTCTACAATAAACCATTTAAGTTCTCTTTTCAGTGCTGCAGTAATTTGTATTCGTTTCTGTTTCCCTGTTTTCTTTTCCCGCATAGATATGTGACTGCCTTTAACATCCCCTACTTTCAATTTCAAAATATCTGAGATTCTGAGACCTGTATTAATACCCATAATGAAGAGAATGTAATTACGTAAGCTCTTTTTCCTAAAGTACTCTTTTAACTGCTGTATTTGCTCTGGATCACGTATTGGCTGAACAAAATTCATTATTCATTCCCTCCAGTTTCTTCAGTTTCATAAACTTCTAATCTAAGAGCAAAAGCTAATTTATAAAAAGCATTAGATTTATTTCGTCTATACGTACGCTCACTCATACCAATTTCGTTATAAACCATGTAATCAAAGACTTCTTCATCTTCTAAATATCGTTTTACAATAATATCCCTTTGGTTTTTACTAAAACGACTTAATGCCTTATCAATTTGAAAAGACAAACGTTGTAGTTTCACTTCTCTTTCACTCATAGCAACATTGGCTAAAGCGATATCTTCAGCTGGCTTCCCTACTATATTTGTCGGACCGTGATATCTTACCTCGCTAGATGCTGTAACCTTCATCTCATGTCTAATCATCCCAAATTGTCTATAGATACGAACGTTTTCAAGAATCTCTTCTACACGAACCTGCGTTGCTTTGCGATCAATTTTAGGTAAGAAAGTTAATTGCGTCATATATAAAAACACCCCTTATATATTTTGTTAATAAAAACAAAAAAGCGGACACCAAACTACAGAGCAATATCAATAATGCTCTTATAGTTCGATGTCCGCTGGTTCTTCCAGTAGGACTAAATGTGTAATTTGGATTATTATATCATTTCCTCATATTTTAGTAACCTTTTATTAGAAAAGGATTATTTTGTTAAAAATTTCACTCTAATTTATAAACACTATCTTTTTCTTATATTTTCCATTAAAATTTAATAGAAATATTCCGATAACAAAGGAGCAACCTATGAAACATAATATAAATCTATGGTCCTTTATTTTTTCATTCGTTTGCATTGCTTTTTTTCTTTTATATCTTGAAGTATGTACACCTGAAATAAATGCATCTTTTATAAACGCCGTTTATTTTCACCCTTTATTTTTCGTACTCATTTTTTCAATAGGAACTTTTTTTGCTGGTATTAAAGGATTCTCTAAAGTAGATAATTGGATATCAATGCTTAGAAGCATAGTAACAGTTCTACTAACACTGTTATTATCAGTGTTTTTAACACTAACTTTGATTGTGGGCTATGCATTAAGTTAATCGTAGTTCTTCACGAATAAAAACCAATATTCCGTCAATACTGTAGACACATGGTTATCTTTCTCCGATTTCCTTATATGAGCAGTTAGCTTTTGCTAGCTGCTCTTTATTTGTACAAGGTACTCAATTGACTGGCGCACATATAATATCCTGCGTTCCTTTCTTTATAAAATAGTCGTTATAAAATGGGTCTCGTCACAAGAGCACTTTACTAAGTGCTCTTTTTTATTTTATTTTCTTTCATTTCCGCATAACATTTTCAACCCTGTTCATACTATTTTTGTAACTTAAAGTTACAAACTATTTCTGTAAGCGCAGCGTTTCTTTTGTACAACAAGCAGTTAGTTTTATTAACTAGCTGCTTTGTTGTGCAAAAGAAAGATCTGCACATGTATTAAGAACATACATAAAATATCATGTGGTATTCTTTTTCAATTTTAGTTTTGCTCATGGAGCGCCTTAAAAAGCGCTCTTTATATTTGCAAATAACCATTTCGTTCAAACATACACACGATTTATATAAACTAAGCATATATTTACATAGACAAGACATAGCTTTTACTATACATGCACAATTTTTGTGCATGTTTTTTTGTTCAATACAATAACTATTTTATTATGGTTCCTAACTTACAGTAATGCCCTTAAAAAACATTCATATATATTTATCAGATGCACTTTGAAATCCCAGAGTATCAAATACTTTTAAGAGTTGACTGACCAACAATATTCGACTTATCTTTAAAAACTTATTAAAAATAACTTAGATACAAAAAAACTACGTTTTATATAGGATAAAAAATTTTCTTACGTAAAGGAGCTTGATTATTTGTGAATTACCAAAATGATAACAACTCCAAACCGTGCAATTGTCCATCCCCCACGGCTAACAGTTTAAATGTTGTTCAAACTACCCCAACAATAGTTTCTGTAAATTCTGCGATTCCACTAGATACTGTGTTAAATTCTAATGGTACAGCAATCTCATTCACACCACCAACAACTGTTTTACTTGAAGGTGGAAGAACCTATTTGGCAATCTATGAAGTGCAAGTTATTATTCAGCCAGGGGGTAGTTCTGCAGGTATAACTATGTATCTTAATAATAATGCACTCATTGGCTCAGGTACTTCTCTAGGATATACTGCAGGATTTACTTCTGTATCAGCACCCGCAATTTTTACTACACCTCCAGGTTTACCAAGTACACTTACTGTTAATGTAGGACCATATTCTAGTCCATTAAATACGTTGGGCTTAACTCTCGCTGTTGTAGCATTAACATAATAAAATCTAAAGCTCTCTACAATGATTTTCTTTGTCCTTTAACTGTTTTTTTGGGGCTAGCCTCTAGAAACTAAACATAACTACATATAGAAAAAGAACATTATTTGGTTCAATAGTACTAGGTGACTCGGCTAGCACAATTGCTGAGTCACCTATTTATCTATAATAAAATAACGCTTTTGTTAATTTTAGTTCTTTGATTTCTCTACCATTCTTTTTAAAGCGAACATTACATCATCCAATATTCTTGTATCTCCTAAAATCTCTCTATTTGTTTCAATATGCCAAACAATATTCTCCAATTTTCTTTTTATATCCATACTTTTTCACCCCCTCGTGTTAAAATAAAAAAGATTCCTATAATACCCAAAAGAGGAATTTCATAGATTATGACAATACACAAAAGATCTAGTAAAGGAGAAAAATTTTAATGAAAAACTGTTTTATTGTTTGTCCAATTGGAAATGAGGATTCACCTCAACGAAAACGATCTGATATTGTTTTAAAGCATATTATTGAACCTGTCTGTAGTGACCTTGGTTTTAAAGTTATACGTGTGGATAAACTTCATAGTGTTGACAGAATCGATAATACTATCATTGAACATTTAAATAATGCAGATTTAGTCATTGCTGATATGACTGAACATAATCCAAATGCATTTTATGAAATGGGATTCCGTCATGCTCTAGGGAAACCATTAATCCCAATTGTGGAAGAAGATACAAAACTCCCATTCGATGTCGCTAACTTACGAACTATCACCTATGCTACAAATGACCTAGAAAAAGCTGAAGTTGCTAAAAAACGTTTACATGAAACGATATTATCATTCGATATTCAAGAGAAAAAGGAAACCCAACAGAATACACAATCTACATCCGAGCAAGGACAATTGAATGTTGTGCCTTATTTACTTAACATTCAAGATAGCCTAACGGAACTAAAATCCCTGGTTACTGAGCGAAATAATGAATTAGCATCACAAACAATAGATTTAGCTATGCAACAAATACAAAAGAATAGCTTTAACCCGGAAACGAAAATGCTAGAAGTATTCATGACTCAAGCATTTAAGGATCCCGAAAAATTAAAACAGCTAGCTACGTTATCTCAACATTTCCAATCACAATCGTAAATAAAATGCTTTACTATTCCAAACCGACCCAAAACAAATAATTTTTGGGTCGGTTTTAAATTGCCTTTCCCATTCTTTCGTACAAAATTCAAATTTTATTAAAGTAACTGTGTTTTTCGTTCTTCCATACGAATTACTTTTCCGCTTTGATATACAAATGACTGTTCACCAAATCCACCTTGAGGTGGTTCTATTAGCTGAACCTGACCATTTTTAACAATATATATTCCGTTTGTTTTCAAATCTATTTCAGCTGTCATTTCAACAAGATTTTCTTTTCTAATTCCCACCAAGATCACTCCCATATGTTATAATTACTTTGTCGAAGTAAGTTGAGAGTGATCTCAGCTTTTTTTATTTGTCTATAGATATTGCACAACATTTTCAGGAACAAATGATGGTTCAAGTGATAAATGGAGCCGAATTGGAATCGGCTTTTTTTCATCCCTTGCTTGCTTACACAATTTTTCTGCTTCTTCCCATACAAATTGCTTATCCTCCGCTCGTTTATAACGCCAAATCCCAATTGTGTAATCTTCAAACAACTCATAACGTTCATCAGGCGCTGTCGTTGGTTTTAATTCATCAATCGCTTTGGCCTGACGTGGTATTTGTACAACCACATCTGCATACCGTAATTTTGAATTCAAACGGTGAATATGAGCTTTCTTAAAATCAAATGATATAACTGGTTCTACATCAAAAATTGTTAATTGCTTTGGCATTGTTTTTCCCCTCCAATACCTGCAAACTTGTTATTAGAATCCCTTCAAGCTGCGTTAACGTTAATTGATCTAATGTTTGACCGTTAATTTCAGCTAATCCTAAGCTCAATAATTTACGAATGATTATTAGTTTTCTACGTTCTACTTCCTGACGTAACAACATGATTAAGCCTCCTGCTGATGATTGAACTTCCGCTCTAAATTTACAAACTTACTAAATTCTTTAATGAATGCTAGTTCAACAACACCAACTGGACCGTTCCTTTGTTTCGCTAAAATAATTTCCGTTATGTTTTTATTTTCTGTCTCGCGGTCATAGTAATCTTCACGGTATAAGAATGCGATTAAATCCGCATCTTGCTCAATTTGGCCATTTTCACGTAAATCTGATAGCAATGGCCTCTTATCTTGTCTACTTTCTACAGCACGACTTAACTGTGATAATGCAACTACACATACATTTAGCTCTCTTGCCAGCAGTTTTAACTTACGACTAATCTCACCGATTTCTTGCATGCGGTTCCCTCTATGCTTTGGATCCCCTACAATAAGCTGCAAGTAATCAATTGCAATTAAAACCTTTTTATCAGGGTACTTACGCTTTAGTTTCCTAGTTTTAGCGTATATCTCTTGCATCGTGACATTTGCTTTATCGTAAATTTCTAATGGCAAATCATTAATTAATCCCATCGCTTGACTAATCTTTTCCCAATCCTTTAAATTACATAGCTTCTTAGGATTCTTTAATTTTGTAGCATCTATATTTCCAGTACTTGAGATCATTCTCTTTAGTAGCTGCTCTTCTCCCATCTCTAGTGAAAAGATTCCTGTTGCTGTATGAGCACTTGCTGCATGAAAAGCAACGTTTAATACAAATGCTGTTTTCCCCATGGAAGGCCGGGCCCCAACAATGATTAAATCACCTTCTTGTAACCCTGCTGTCATTCTGTTCAAGTCGTCATAACCAGTTGGTATACCGGTTAAATCCCCTACATCAATTTGCATGTTCTTATACAAATCAACAAGCGTATCTTTCAAGTTAAATTCATCTGAATAACCCGTTTCTTCAATGGCGCTTAATTCATCAATTGATGTACTAATAGCACTCATATCCCTATCTTGCTGAAGGCGGTTATATAAGTTACCAGCAACCTCCTGAGCATGTCTCATCTTCCAAGCTTCAATCACTAACCCTTGGTGATACGAGAAGTTCTTAGTAGTTGTTACAACTTCTGTTAAGTTTACAAAGAATTCGATCCCGCCAATTTGATGCATAAAGCTTTCATCGAATTTTCCAATGAGAGCAACAAGATCTATCGGAACCTCAGCATCCTCTAATTCTCTCATTGCCTTGAAAATCACTTGGTGCGTGGGTAAAGAAAACTGTTTTACCTTTAGCTGACAATCTTTAATTAAATCACCTTCTTGGATTATGCTACCTAAAACACTTTGTTCAGCTTCAACATTGCGAATCATATCGTTACTCATTTGGCCAACCACGCATTCTGTTGGTTAAGTACTGCAAGTTCTTCTTCTGTCGGAATGTTCTGCTCCCATGCTTGTTGCTGCTGTATTACGTTTTTAGTAGATTCCGATAAGCCTTTTTGTTGATAAGGAACTTGTGTCTGTTGTTGCGCTTTTGTTAATCGCTGAGCACGAAATGCTTTATCAGCTGCCTCAACATCAGCTACTTTTTTAAAGCCTTTAAGATGCCAATCTCTTAAAATCGTATTTACGTAAGACATGTTTCTCGTATTCTTCTCTAAAGCAATCTCCATAGCCTTAATAACTAGTTCTGCATTTAAATCATCTATCCAAGCATAAATACCATCTGCAATAAAAGGTGTAATGAATCCGAAGTTTTGCTCGTAAAAAGAAATTGGATTAACCTCAACAACTTCTTCCGCGCCTGCGCGTTCTTCTTGTTGTTGTTCTTTTTCTTCTTCTTTTTCTTTTTCTTCTTCCTTGCTAGGGTCTTGGAAGCCCCTTATAAGCCCCTCCAAACGGACTGATAAATACTCCTTAATACGAGGAATTTTAAAATCTTGCTCTTTTTCTAATTGCAAGCAAGTTTCATAGAAATCAACTAAAAAATCCTGGTCCTTCACAGATTGAATCTCTTTTAAAACACACTTTTCAATGTTTACATTTTTAATTGGATTGAATTTCAACCAGTTGATTAAGAACAACTCTTTTGTTTTTTGGTTGTAATTAATTTTTCCATACTCAGCAAAACGTTCTAATAGTTTCATAACAGTTTCACGGTTATATCCTGTATCAGTTTCAATGATACGAAGTGGAAGCTCATAGATTCCTGATTGAGATGTCTTACTATTTGTCATCAAATATAAGTAAAAATACTTCTCCTCCGGTGTAAGATCTAAAACAAATGAATCCTGCCAAAATGAAACATGTACTGGTCTATAAACTGCCATATTATTCATCCTTCCGTTTACATATCGCGAATCCGTCCTCTACACGTAATAAGCGATAATTCTTGTATCCTATTTTGAGATATTGTTTTACTAAGTAAATTAGGTGTTGCTCTGATATTGCTTGTTGAAACACTTTAGGATTCAGCAACACTCTATGTAACGATTTGTCTAAAAGCATGTAGCACACTCCGTTGTTATACGAATGCTAATTTGATATAATAAATCCTAAGATCTTTTGCAAGACCGTTTATCTATCACTCTGCCAAGTGATAGATCTTTTTATTTTCTACGTGTTACTAACGAAACGTTAACTCCTCTTGCTCTTAAATCTTTAATTACTACACGATAACTCATCGATGCCTCATGTTCCTCTTTGGTATTACGAAGCATTTTAAATTCCCTTATACATCGCTCCAGCTCTTCTTCCCAGTGATTTGATTCTTCGGTTGATTCTGCATTAAACATGTTATAAATACATTCACTCATGCAGTTACGAAGTTTATTTGCAAATGAAAAATCCCCAGAAAGAACTAGATCATGAAGACGATTGTTTTTATCGTTCATGAATTACATTCCTTTCTATTTAAATTAATGCTGTACGCATCGTTACAACCAGAAAGGAACATTGTAGAGGTATGGGAGGAACAATCCCTTTCTGGTCATAACGACAAGCACAGTTGCTTGTCCAAATGATTCATAAAATGATATAATTGCTTTACATTATCTTTTTTAGAGCTACTGTTTCCTAGGCGGTAGCTTTTTTATTTGCCCATTTATGTTTCAAAATAAATGATGCTTCTATAATTTTGATTCGAATCCCCAACAATTTCTTCTCTTGCTTTAATTCAACTGTTTTTACATCCTCATTAAGTAATTCTGCTATTTTTATTTCACCAGTTAGTTTTGCGTCATATCGAATTAATTCCTTATATTCTTTTAAACTAGGTTTCTTATAATCTACTGTCATTTCCCTTCCCCTTTACAGCACCTTTGTTAAATTCATTAAGCTATCCACCGATTGAATAATAACGTTCTCCGCCATAGCCTTTTGCAACCAACTTCTTTGTATTTGTTCCATAATGCCAAAATGCACTTGTTCAAGAGCTTGTACTACACATTGAGTAGCTTGGATTGTATCGAAGATTTCTTTTGCATGAACTGCGTATTCATGTTTCTTTTTTTCATCATGCTTCCATGATCTTGTTGTAACTTGTAAGTTCATGATTTCCTTTGCTGCTGCAATCCCCTCTTCAGCTTGCTTAATGTAGTTCATCAATTGTAAATTCACATCTTGAGTTAAACGTGGATCTGTAGGCGGTAACCCGACACCATAAATAT
Organism: Bacillus sp. RCC_6_1; assembly: GCF_041360755.1. Taxonomy (NCBI): domain Bacteria; kingdom Bacillati; phylum Bacillota; class Bacilli; order Caryophanales; family Bacillaceae; genus Bacillus; species Bacillus sp. RCC_6_1. The sequence goes on along the minus strand of NZ_JBFUPV010000002.1, from coordinate 1,013,787 downwards.
GTTTGATCGCTTGTTGATTCAACTTTGCTCCTGTTGCATGGCACCAATCCATCGCAAGTTCAAATTCTGGTTTAGAAAGTCCAGATTCAATACGGGTTAATCGTTCATGTGTAATACCAAGGTACTTAGATAACCCTTTCTTTGTTTTCAGCTGAACATTGTCACAACATTCTCTGGCATTCTGTAGTAACTCCCCTATCGCTGAATTGCAGTATATGCTTGTTCCCATATCTGTTCGCCTCCATATTTAGTTTTCAAATGGTTACAATGAATTTAGTACATATGTAACTTGTCTATTTTTCATGTAAAAAGAGAGGAACTACTCCTCAACGTTTTCTTTTACTTGTATTTCTTTGATGATGGCCCAACCAGCCTTGTAATATGCTTGACGGATTTTATCAATATCCTTTTGTGATTTTGGCTCAGGAGCCACAACATGGACTTTCGTTTTTCCAAATTCATAAGTCGCCGCATATTCTTCTTGTTGGCTCATGGTGTCACCTCTTGAAGTGCTTTTTATATGTTTATGCGACGGCTCTGTTGGTACTGCCATTTGAAGTTTTGACATTTCCTCACTCCTTAGAAACATTTTGTTTCCTTTTTAACCAAAAAAAAGATCATCAATTGTTGTTTTATACAAATCAGCTATTCTTTTGGCCAACTCTAATGAGGGTGTCCTATCACCTCGTTCAATGGCTCCTAACATTTGAGGAGTAATTTCCAACTTCTTTGCTACCATTATTCTCGATTGGACACTTCTAAACTCAATCATTTTATTTCTTTTTTTATCCACTACTTCACCCCCTAAAGAAACAATTTGTTTCCTCATACCCCTAATATAAAGAAACAAAACGTTTCTGTCAATATTTATTAGAAACTTTTTGTTTCCTTTATGGATTTAGAAACTAAACGTTTCTATAATTAAGAAACAAAGCACCTATTCTTATTTAGAAAGAGGGCAGAATTTATGCTTGGAAAAAAGATTTCAGAACTCAGGAAAAAACAAAAGCTAAGTCAATATGAGCTTGCTGAACGATTGGGCTTTTCAAGAGGAAAATTAGCTAATTATGAACAAGGTCAACGTGAACCAGATTATGATACCTTAAAGAAAATCGCAGATTTTTTTGAAGTATCAACTGATTATTTATTAGATAGGACACAAAAAAAAGAAATGGTATCTAGTGAACCATCTAATTTATCTATAAAAGAAGAACGTGATATTGCCAAGGACTTAGAAAAAACTTTAGAAGATCTAGAAAATAGTGAGAATGCCCTTATGTTCGATGGTGAACCTATCGATGAACATACAAAGGAAATGATTCGTATTTCTTTGGAAAATTCTATGCGTATGGCAAAACAATTGGCAAAACAATTGGCAAAACAAAAATTCACTCCAAACAAGTATAAAAAAGATTAAATGGAGCGAAAAATGGACATAAAAAAATACGTACTATACATCGCGCAAAAACATGAAACCACAAATCCATTTAAAATCGCTAAACAAAAAAATATCATAGTGTTGTTTGAAGACCTTGGGAATACCCTTGGCTTTTACAACACTTATAAACGATTTAAATTCATACATATTAATAGTCGAATTGACGAAACCACTCAACGATTTGTTTGTGCTCATGAACTAGGCCATGCTGTACTTCATCCTAAAGCGAACACTCCTTTCTTGCGCAATCAAGCTTTCTTTTCGGTAGATCGTTTAGAAATTGAAGCAAATACATTTGCTGTTGAGCTGTTACTTACCGATGAAATGGTTTCTAATTATGAAGATACTTGTTTATCTATTCAAGAAATCGCGGAGATTCATGGGATACCTGGAGGATTTTCTCAACTAAAAACCTATTAATCCGGTTTAAAAATTCCATTCAATTTGACATTTTATATTCCTAAATAATACAAATATTTTTATCGAAACTATTTTTTATATTTAGTAGTTTTCGGTTTAATATAATTTTCACATAAACTAATTAGGAGGAAATAATCATGAAATTTAATGAACGTTATTTTACTGAGGTAATACCTGAACCTAATATTCTTGACAATTCTAGCTTAAGAAAGGCACAAATTCAGTCATATGCTAAAATTGCCAATCACTTTTTATTGGAAAAGTCCAGCCAACCAGCTGTAGCTATTTTGCCTACTGGAGCGGGTAAAACTGGTGTTATGGCAATAGCCCCATTCGGTATATCAAAGGGAAGAGTTCTTATTATAACTCCTCAATTAGTCATTAAAGATCATGTAGTAGATTCTCTTGATCCATCTTCACCAAGTAATTTTTGGTTGAAACATCATGTGTTCGAAGATTTTCCAAATCTTCCTGTAGTACTTGAGTACGATAATAAAACTTTAGATGAAGAATTACATAATAGTAACATTGTAATTTTGAATATTCATAAACTATCAGCTCAATATAGAAAATCTTTACTAAAAAAAGTCAATGAAGATTTCTTTGATATGATTATTATCGATGAAGCACATCATTCTCCCGCTAAGACCTGGCAGGATACATTAAATTACTTTAAAAATGCCAAAGTACTAAAAGTCACGGGTACACCATTTCGAACTGATCGAAAAGAAATTGAAGGCAAAATCATCATAAATTATCGTTTAGGACAAGCAATGAATGAAGGTATCGTAAAAACATTAAAAAACTTTGTTCTTAAACCAGAAAAATTACATTTAACTTTAGATAATGATTCATCACAAACATATACGCTAGAAGAGATTAGAGAACTTGGCATTAGAGATGAAGATTATATTTCACGTAGTGTAGCCCTTTCTGATGCATGTAATCAACAAATTGTGGATTCCAGCATAGAACACTGGAAAGAAAAAACACAAGAAAATAAAATACCACACAAAATCATTGCTGTTTGTTGTAGTATAAACCATGCTGAAGATGTTAAAAAATTGTATGAGCAAACAGGATTAAGAACAGTTATTGTGCATAGTAAGATGAAAAAGGGCGATAAAATTGAAGCGTTTCGTATGATTGAGAGTCATCAGACTGATGTCGTAATACATGTTGCAATGCTTGGGGAAGGGTATGATCACCCTTACTTATCTATTGCAGCCATCTTTAGACCATATAGAAGCTTAGCGCCATATTCTCAATTCATAGGTAGAATCTTGAGAAGAATACCTGACGAAGAAAGTAAAAGCCCTTCAGATAATATCGGTGTGGTTATCGCTCATAAAGAGCTAGGCCTAGATAAATTATGGGAAGAATACAAGAAAGAAAAAGAATATTGCGCTATCCTAGAAGATGTTAAAAAACACGAATCTAAAGAAAAGAAATTAGAAAAAGAACTTTCTAAAAATACAAAAGATGTAGGAATAGTTGCAACCGAAGGAGAACTATATTTTAGTACGGAATACTATGAATACACATTGGCTGCTCAAAAACATGAAGAGCATGAAAAAGAAATCCAACAAAAAATTGCAGAGCTAAGAAAAACATTTAAAAAGGCGAGTGAGTCTGAATTACGACGTTTAATTAATGAAGAAACTCAAGATCATGAGTTCAATCCATTGATTAATAACCCTAAAAAGTATAGATTAACATTAAGAGAAGAGTTCAATCAAAAGATTCAATATGATTTACCAGCGGCTCTACTTCAAGAATATAATTTAGATACAAAAGGAACCGAACTCTCTAAACTTTCTCTAAAAGATAAATGGATATTGGATAAAGGAACGAATGATGCTATAATTGTTATTTTCCTTAATAATGAATTGAAGAAGCGATTTAGCGACAGAGATTTATGGACAATTAATGATTATAATTTTGCGGAAAATTACTTAGATAATGATTTAGTTCCTTATCTGCGTAAATTAATAGAATCAATAATATGAGGTGAAATAAATGATTAATCAATTGCGTGATCAATTGTGGAAAGCAATTTATCTTAATCCTGTATTCCCTAAAGACTTATTAGAAAATGCTAAAGACCCTGACTATGTTGGTGTGAATTTCTCTTATAGTGAAGCCGGGACGAAAGTAGACTTAACTTTTAAAGATCTTAATCAAATAATAAGAGCAACTTACTACTTTGATTCTAAAGATTTCTTACAAAAAGCTATTATGAACGAATTCGGCCAAGAGAGTATAATCTATGATAGAAATGCAGAAATCCAATCAATTATCAACAAGATTAAACATATAAATCCAAATGAAAATATAGAAATTGCAAATTATGCATAAAAGCTCCATTAATTGGAGCTTTTTCTTTTTAATTCATATTATTACTTCTTTCTCTAAATTTCTTTTCGTATAAATTAGTAATACTTAAGGGGGACTTCCATATTATGAAAACTGCGATCTACCTAAGAAAATCCCGTGCCGACCTCGAAGCCGAAGCACGTGGTGAAGGAGAAACGTTAGCAAAGCACCGCACTACCCTGCTGAAAATTGCCAAGGAAATGAACCTAAATGTTTTATCTGTCCGTGAGGAAATCGTTTCTGGTGAGAGCTTAGTGAAACGCCCTGAGATGTTAGCACTGCTCGAAGAGATTGAAGATAACAAATATGATGTTGTTCTTTGTATGGATATGGACCGTTTAGGTCGTGGTGGTATGAAAGAACAAGGAATCATTTTAGAGACGTTTAAACGCTCGAATACGAAGATTATGACACCTAGGAAGACTTATGACCTTAATGATGAGTGGGATGAAGAATACAGCGAATTTGAAGCGTTTATGGCTCGTAAGGAGTTAAAGATTATTACACGACGTATGCAACGAGGTCGTGTCGCCAGTGTAGAGGCTGGGAATTATCTTGGTACACATGCACCATTCGGATATGATATCCATCGCTTAAATAAGCGTGAACGTACTTTAACGATTAATCCAGAAGAAGCTTCAGTTGTAAGAATGATATTTGATTGGTATGCAAATGAGGATATGGGGGCAAATGCAATTAGAAGCAAGTTAAATGATCTTGGCTACAAAAGTAAGCTAGGTAATGAATGGAACCCCTACAGCATCTTGGATATATTAAAAAACAATGTTTATATCGGAAAAGTAACATGGCAAAAGCGAAAAGAAGTAAAACGGCCTGATGCTGTAAAACGTAGCTGTGCAAGACAAGATAAATCAGATTGGATTATTGCTGATGGCAAACATGAGCCAATCATACCTGAAAGTTTATTTGAACAAGTACAAGAAAAATTAAACTCAAGATATCACGTTCCTTACAATACGAACGGAATTAAAAATCCTCTAGCTGGCATTATTAAATGTAGTAAATGTGGTTATAGCATGGTCCAACGTTATCCGAAGAACCGAAAAGAAACGATGGATTGTAAGCACCGTGGTTGTGAAAACAAATCAAGTTATACTGAATTAATTGAGAAGCGTTTACTCGAGGCATTAAAAGAATGGTACATCAATTATAAAGCTGATTTTGAAAAACATAAGCAAGATGACAAGTTAAAAGAAACACAAGTTATTCAAATGAATGAAGCTGCATTACGCAAGCTTGAAAAAGAATTAGTGGATGTCCAAAAACAAAAAAATAATTTACATGATTTATTAGAACGTGGTGTTTACACAGTCGATATGTTTTTAGAACGCTCGAATGTAGTTTCTGATCGTATTACTGAAATTACTTCCACGATGGAAAACTTAAAGAAAGAAATTAAAACCGAAATTAAGAAGGAAAAAGTCAAGAAAGATACAATACCTCAAGTGGAGCATGTTCTTGATCTGTACTTTAAAACAGATGATCCCAAAAAGAAAAACAGCCTTCTAAAGTCGGTTTTAGAAAAGGCTGTTTATAAAAAGGAAAAGTGGCAAAGACTTGATGATTTCGAACTTGTGCTTTACCCTAAGCTCCCTCAAGATGGCGACATATAAGCGTTCGTGCTTTGTCGTCACCTTGTTGGTGTAATTAGATTTACTCCATTAAGCCCTAGAGCATCATTCGTCGAAACAGCCAATACGACAGGCTTGCCATTTCTTAACGTCGCTTTCGCTGCCATTAATACTGGAGAGTCTGTCATTGCATTTGCAAATTTACTCATAGAATTCCCTGTTAGTGGTGCAATTACCATACAATCTAGTGGAATTTTAGGTCCTAGTGGTTCTGCACCAACGATTGAATTAATTGCTTTAAAACCTGTTATTTCTTCAATCTTCTTAATCCACTCTGCTCCTTCTCCAAATCTAGTATTTGTTGATTGAACAGTGTAAGAAACAACAGGACGTACTTCTGCTCCCTCAGCAATTAATTTTTCTAAATGAGGCATTACTTCTTCGTACGTACAATGTGAACCTGTAAATCCGAAACCAATTCGTTTCCCCTTCAAACTCATTTCTTTTCCTCCTCCTTTGCAATTGCATCTGCTGCTAATAACTGAGAAAGAACATTTGCTAAAATTTGCCCAGCCGTTTTTGGGGCAACAATACCTGGTAATCCAGGTGCTAGCAATGCTTTGACTCCTCTTTTTTCCGCATATCTAAAGTCAGTACCGCCTGGTTTAGAAGCTAAATCAATCACTAACGTATGAGCTGGCATTTTTGCAATAACATTCGCTGTTACAACGAGATGCGGAATCGTATTAATTACAATATCGATATTTCCTACTTCTTTCTCTATGTCTTGCATATGAAAAGGAGAAAACATCATTTCTGTAATACGTGCAATATGTTCAGATCGTCTTGCTCCAACTTTGACATGGGCTCCTAATGATTGAAATGCTCTCGCAACACTCATTCCTGTTCTCCCAAATCCTAGAACCATTACATTGGACCCATGAATTGTATAGTCGGTATGTTGAATTACCATCATTAATGTACCTTCTACCGTTGGAATAGAATTGTATATTGCTACATCATCACGATCAAATAATTTAACAAGTTTTCGATTCGTAGTAGATACGAGATTTTCCAAGTAAGGTGTACCAATACCTGAATATATAGTAAAGTGTTCTGGTGTATTTTCAATTTGTTCTTTCGCTATTGAAACTTTTTCATTTGAAAAAATAGTATCTACTTCTCCTTTGGCATTTGTACCGGCAACCGGCAAAATAATTGCGTCTACAGAAGTGAAATCTAAATTTTGTATACTTTCTTTTGCTGCCCCTGTGAAACCATGATCTAACTGATCAAAACCTATCAAAGAAAGTTTCGCATCCAATTCAACTAGCTTACGAATTACTTCTAGCTGCCTTGCATCTCCTCCTATGACAGCAATATGCATCTCAGTCAACATTCCCTAATTCACCTTCTTTTTCTGTCATTTATAAGAAAAGTGCCTACTTTTTCTTTTTCCTCCACATCATATGTAATGTACGAGTTTATGGTGATTGAAAATCCAAATGCACATATGATTTATCAGGTTTCTATGTAGATACAAAAAAAGATGACCAAAATGGCCATCCTTCACTCCGAATTTGAACGATCTATACTATCACAAAGAAGCATATCGTGTCCGACTTTCTTTATTTGACTCCATGCCACTCTTACTTCTTGTGGTTCCTTTTTAAAACCTCCCCACTTCCCTACAGGTATTATAAGTGTTTGTATTTGTCCGTCTTTCTCATTAATCTCTAAATCCATATAACCTAAGGCTCCCATTTTTTCCGCTTTTTCTATATCTACAACCTCTTTACCGCTTAATTCACTTAATCGCATACTCACTCCACTCCCCTACTAAATTTTTCATTTGCATTGTCTATAATTAGTACCTATTCTATATGTATAAAAAAAATAACCTTCTCTCATTTAAAAAGAGAGAAGGTTATTTTCAGATACATCGTAAAAGTTGATTATAGTTTTATTCCTTTTGGAAGTTTTCCATCTGGACTAATTAATGCTGCAGAGAATTCATCTGTAAACATGTTACGAATTAACCCATCTACATTTTCTTTTGTTACAGTGTTTACACTTTCGATAATCTCATCAAGTGAACGATGCTTACGAAGTAGCAATTCATTTTTACCATTACGGCTCATACGACTATTCGTACTTTCTAAACTTAACATTAAGTTTCCTTTTAATTGCTCTTTACTATTAATAAGCTCTTTTTCTGTAATACCTGTATTTTTCAATGTTTCTAATGTTTCTTGCATTGTTTCATACAGTGTATCTAATTGTTGACTACCTGTTCCACCATACAGTGTTAACATACCTGTATCTTCATAAGAAGAATGGTAAGAAAATACTGAGTAAGCTAACCCACGTTGCTCACGTACTTCTTGGAATAAACGGCTACTCATACTACCGCCTAAAACGTTATTTAATACAATTAAGTTATAAATATCTTCGTGTCCCATTTGTAAGCCTTTATATCCTAAACATAAATGAGCTTGTTCTGTTTCCTTTTTACGTGCTACTTTGTTAAAATGGAAAATTGGACTATGTACTTGTTCACGGTTTGTTGTTCCTTCATAACTACCGAAATATTGCTCTACCGTTTGTAAGAAGGCTTCATCAATATTTCCTGCAACTGAAACAACTACATTTTCAGGTGTATAATGATCCTTAATATATTGGCGTAGCGTATCACCTGTAAACGTATCAAGTGTTTCTTCTGTTCCTAAAATAGGATATCCAAGCGGATGCGTTTCATATGTTGCTTTCGTTAACATATCATGCACAATATCGTCTGGAGCATCTTCGTACATTTTAATTTCTTCACATACGACATTCTTCTCTTTTTTCAATTCTTCTTCATCAAATGTTGAATTAAAGAACATGTCAGCTAATACATCTAAAGCATATTTAGCATGTTCATCTAGCACTTTTGCATAGTAACAAGTGTACTCTTTTGAAGTAAAAGCATTCACTTGCCCACCAATACTATCAAATGATTCTGCAATTTCGCGTGCACTACGTGTTTCTGTCCCTTTAAAGAACATATGCTCTAAAAAGTGAGAAATCCCGTTATTTTTTTCATTTTCATTTCTTGATCCCGCATGGATCCAAATACCAATCGCAACCGATCTTACAGTTGGTATATTTTCCATAACTATTCTTACACCATTTTTACAAGTATATTTTTTAATCAAAAACTTTCCTCCTACTGCCAGTTTCTCTAAATAAGTGCTATTATTTAATGATAACAAGTTTAAGGATGAATGTCATGCAAATGTATTTAATCCACACGTTTTTCATCCAGTAATTCTGTTATATTCCCTACTTTATATCCTTGTTCCTTCAATTTTTTTATCATTGTATCTAATGCTTCTGCCGTTGACGAAGTAGGATGCATTAATACGATAGCACCTGGGTGTATTTTTCTCATTACTCTCTGCAATAGTACATCTGGCTCAGGTCGCTTCCAATCGATTGTATCGACAGTCCACATAATCGTTCCCATTTGGAAATCATCAGCGATTTTCACGACTTCATCCCGAAAACTTCCACTCGGCGGGGCAAACCATCTCACCTTTTGATTCGTAGCAGCTTCAATCATTCGATTTGTTTTTTGTAACTGCTCTCGTATTTCATCAGACGATAGCGTTTTCATATTAGGGTGCGTATAAGAATGATTTCCGACTTCTTGATTTGCATCGACAATCATTTTTGCAAATCGTAAATTTTCTTTCACCCAACGTCCTTCTAAAAAGAAAGTCGCCTTCACATCATGCTTTTTCAATATTTCTAATATACGAGGCAAATACTCGTTTCCCCATGCCACATTTATTGTTAATCCCACCATCTTTTTATTCGGATGCCCCCTATAAATTGGAGCAGGTGATAAATCTTCTAAGTGGACACTCGGTGATACTTCCTTAAATTCAAGGTGTTTTTGATCAAATTCCTTTAGCTTCTTCATATTGTTATAGGATGCTTCCATATCAACTTGTCTTCCATTATATCCTGGTGTTGCTTTCCATATCTTATCAATCATCGCATTTTGAGGTGCAATCTCATATTGTTTTGCATGCTTTTGAATTTCTTCATATAAGTTATCCTGTGCAAAAACAGAATAAGAGCCTAAACTGACATATAAAGAAAATATACATATGTATGCCAATATACGAACTTTCATATAAACCCTCCCAAATTAACTATATAAAAAAACATTTTTCTTCTTATCTTTGTTAATTTGAGCGTTATAATGAAAACTATACCTATACTGACATAAAAATATATATAAATCATATTTTTACATAACAAAAAAAGCCAGTTAAACTGGCTTTCGCTTATTGCTGCTCTTGTTTGTTTTCTTCTTTAGCAGCTTCTTTTTCTTGCTCTTCTTTTAGCAATACTTTTCTAGATAGATTAACACGACCTTGCTTGTCAATTTCGATAACTTTAACCGTAATTACGTCACCGATTTTTACAACGTCTTCTACTTTACCTACACGCTCAAGTGCAAGTTCAGAAATGTGAACTAATCCATCTTTACCGCTGAATAATTCAACGAAAGCACCGAATTTCTCAACACGTTTCACTTTTCCTTCGTAGATTTCACCTACTTGTACTTCGCGAACGATATCTTCGATAATTTTCTTAGCTTTGTCGTTCATTTCTTGGTTTATTGAAGAAATGAATACTGTGCCATCTTGCTCGATGTCAATTTTAACGCCAGTTTCTTCAATAATTTTATTGATTTGTTTACCGCTCGGTCCAATAACGTCACGGATTTTATCTGGATTAATTGTCATTGTAATAATCTTTGGAGCGTACGCTGATAATTCAGTGCGTGGCTCTGGAATAACAGATAACATATGATTTAGAATGTGCACACGACCAACTTTCGCTTGTTGTAATGCCTCTTCTAAAATTTCACGAGATAGACCATCGATTTTAATGTCCATTTGTAGTGCAGTTACACCTTGTGCTGTACCTGCTACTTTAAAGTCCATATCACCTAAATGATCTTCCATACCTTGAATATCAGATAAAATTGTGTAATGCTCACCAGTTTTAACTAGACCCATTGCAATACCTGCAACTGGAGCTTTAAGTGGAACACCAGCATCCATCATTGCTAAAGTACTACCACAAATACTTGCTTGTGAAGTAGAACCATTTGATTCTAAAACTTCAGATACAAGACGTACTGTGTATGGGAAATCTTTTTCAGATGGAATTACAGGCTCAAGTGCGCGTTCTCCTAGTGCACCGTGACCGATTTCACGACGACCTGGTCCACGCATTGGTCTAGTTTCACCAACACTAAATGATGGGAAATTGTAATGGTGCATAAAGCGTTTTGATTCTTCTACACCAAGACCATCTAAAATTTGCACATCGCCTAATGCACCTAATGTACAAATACTTAATGCTTGTGTTTGTCCACGAGTGAACAAACCAGAACCGTGTGTACGAGATAAAATGCCAACCTCTGATGCTAATGGACGGATTTCGTCACCTTTACGGCCATCTGGGCGGATTTTTTCAACTGTAATAAGACGACGTACTTCTTCTTTTACAATTTTATATAAAATCTCATTTACTTGTCCTAATGTATCAGCATCAGCTTCCTGCGCTTCGTAATGCTCAATAACACGCTTTTTCACTTCGTTAATTGCATCTTCACGTGCATGTTTCTCATGTACTTGAATTGCTGAATGCATATCTTCTTCAGCCATTTCACGTACAGCTTGGTTAAGATCAGCGTCAACTTCATAAAGTTTCACTTCTGATTTCTCTTTACCTACAGCTTGTACAATCTCTTCTTGGAATGCAATTAGACGTTTAATTTCGTCATGACCAAACATAATTGCTTCTAACATTGTTTCCTCAGGCACTTGATCTGCTCCTGCTTCAACCATGTTAATTGCATCTTTCGTACCAGCTACAACAAGGTGAATATCACTTTGTTCTTGCTGTTCTACTGTTGGGTTGATAACGAATTCGCCGTTAATACGACCAACTGTTGCACCCGCGATTGGACCTTCAAATGGAATATCTGAAATCGATAACGCTAATGAAGAACCAAGCATAGCTGCCATTTCAGAAGAACAATCTTGATCAACACTCATTACGATGCTGACAACTTGTACTTCGTTACGGAAACCATCTGCGAAAAGTGGACGGATTGGACGGTCGATTAAACGACTTGCCAAAATTGCTTTTTCACTTGGACGACCTTCACGTTTAATGAAACCGCCAGGAATTTTTCCGACTGCATATAAACGCTCTTCATAGTTTACTGTAAGTGGGAAGAAATCTACATTTTTTGCTTCTTTTGATGCAGTTGCTGTAGATAGAACCGCTGTATCGCCATATCTTACTAATACTGCTCCGTTCGCTTGTTTTGCAAGCTGACCAGTTTCAACTGTTAGCTGGCGACCAGCTAAATCTATCGAGAAGACTTGCTTTTCTTGACTCATTTAAGTACCCCTCTCAATTTAAAGTATTCAATTCTTCTATGTAAATGGATAGTATATCACAATATTCTACCTCTAGTATTGCCTAAAATTAAGTAAGCTATAAAGCGTAGAAGATATATTTTTACCTAACAAAAAAGCGGGAATATTCCCGCTTCTTTGACTATCGACGTAAGCCAAGCTTTGTGATTAATTCACGGTAACGTGTGATATCGCTATTACGAAGGTAAGTTAGTAAGTTACGACGTTTACCAACCATCTTTAATAGACCACGACGTGAATGATGATCTTTCTTGTGAGTACGTAAGTGCTCGTTTAGAGTGTTAATTTGCTCCGTTAGGACAGCAATTTGAACCTCTGGAGAACCAGTATCAGTCTCATGAGTTCTAAATTGTGCAATGATTTCATTTTTACGCTCTTGTGTTAAAGCCATCCTATTTCACCTCCTATTAATTAAACCCCCAATTACCTAGCAAGCGTCGGTGAGTCGCAATGCCAAGCAATGGTTGTCATAAAGTACATAACATAGAATACTACTTTTCATTTGAAAAAGCAAGTATATTCTTTTCGCTCACAAAATATTCTTGGGCTGTTTTCTTATCTTTTGCGATTTGTTCAACTAACTCATCAATACCGTTGAATTTCTTTTCTGCTCTTATACGCATATGCCACTCTACTGTAACATTTTGATCGTATATATCTTTGTTAAATTCAAATAAATGCACTTCAATTGATAATTGACGCTCATCTTCTTTAAAAGTCGGTTTATATCCAATATTACATACACCATCGTACCATTCACCGTGAACTTTTAATCTCACTGCATAAACACCTACAGGTGGCAATAAATACTCATCACTTAAACCTACATTAGCTGTTGGAAAACCAATTTGACGTCCACGTTTGTCGCCGTGTATAACTGTTCCCGCTACAGTATAGGCTCTACCTAAAATAGATGGAATTTGCTCCATTTCGCCATTTCGAATTAACTTTCGTAATGCTGTAGAACTTACTTTCTCTTCTTGAAATTCAACTTTTTCAATCACAGTCTGTGTAAACTCCCCTCTTGCATGAAATGGTAAAGTCTCCATCTTTCCTTTTCCTAAACGTCCATATGAATAATCAAACCCTGCTACTACATGCTTTACATTTAAACCAATAATATAATCATCTACAAATTGTTGCGGTAATAACCCTGCAAATGATTCATCAAATTTAATTACATATAATATATCGATTCCTAAGCTTTCGACTATTTTTTCTTTATCGCGCATCGGTGTAATATACTCCACATGCGCATCCTTTTTTCCTAAAACAACAGATGGATGAGGATGAAATGTCATAACTGCACTTTTATATCCTCGGTCGTCCGCTATTTTTTTCGCAGTTCGAATTACACATTGATGTCCTAAATGAATGCCATCAAAAAATCCTAATGCCATTACAGTAGGTGGTAATTCTAATTTATTTTGTTCATGTGGATGAGTTAAATGAATAAGTTTCACGCTTGAATTCACCTTTTTCTGTAATAATCCTTCCAATAATTCATTATAGCTTTAGTTCTTGATTATTCACAAGTACTTTCATCGGCTTTAACATACCAGGATGTTTCGGATGATGTTCATAAATTGCTAAGCAACGATCATTTTTATCAAACACTGTAATAAATGGTGCTGTTATTTCTAATTCATTTTTTAAGAACATACCATTCTTTATTTTCTCTGCTTGCTTTTCATCTACAACCATTTTTGGAAACTTACTTAATGCTTCATCAATTGAAATGAAGATAGACTCTACTGTTCCATTTTGCACGTTTTCTTCAATTTCTTCAAATGATATGCAATCTTCTAATAAAAATTCACCAGATGCCGTTCTTATAAGGTGCGACATATGTGATGGGAAACCAAGTTTTTCCCCGATCATTACAGCTAACGTTCTTACATATGTTCCTTTACTACACGTTACACGGAAACGGAATGAAATATTTTCTCCTTCAAAAACTTCACGATCATCAAGTAATATGAATTCATGAATTGTAATTGTACGAACTGGACGTTCCACCTCTTGCCCTGCTCTTGCATATTCGTATAATTTTTTCCCGTTTACTTTTACAGCCGAGAACATTGGTGGCATTTGTTCAATCGTGCCTGTTAATTCCGCAAGGACTTTCTCTACTTCCTTACGAGTAATAGTACGATCTACATTTTTCGTTTCAACAACCTCACCAGAAGCATCTTCAGTTGTCGTTGAAAACCCTAATGTTACTTCACCTTCATATGTTTTCGTTTCACTTGTTAAAAATTGTGCAATTTTCGTTGCTCTTCCAACGCAAATTGGTAATACTCCTGTTACATCAGGGTCTAATGTTCCCGTATGACCAATTCTCTTTTCTCGCAATATCTTTCTTAATTTAAATACACAATCATGTGATGTCATGCCTTTTGGCTTATGTAATAATACTACACCTTCCATATATGTTCACCTCATCATAATTCTCTCGTAGTAAATATCCAAAACTTATTTTGCATTGAAAAAATGGATAGACAAATGTCTATCCATTATTCTTCACGTTTACCGTCTTTATTAATTTCATGTAAAAGTGTATCAATTCGATGACCATATCCGATAGACTCATCAAACTCAAAGGTAATTTCTGGTGTTTTACGAAGACGAATACGTTGGCCAATTTCTGAACGAATAAAGCCTTTTGCCTTCGCTAAACCTTTTAAAGTATTTTCTTTCTGTTCTTCATCACCTAAAACAGAAATATATACTTTAGCAATTTGTAAATCACCACTCACTTGTACATCAGTTACTGTAACAAATCCAATACGTGGGTCTTTAATTTTACGACTGATAATGTCGCCTAATTCTTTTTTCATTTGCTCGCCCACACGGTTCGCACGTAATTTCATAACTCTTCACCTCATTCAATACCATTCCAAATGTGTTATTGTACGTTCAATTTCAGGAAATGAATCGATGTACTCAAGTACACGATTCATTTCTTTCTCACAGATAACACGATTTGAGGATACGGAAACAACTGCAATTTCTGTACGTTGCCATACATCTTGGTGCCCAACTTCAGAAACAGCTACATTATAGCGCTGTTTTACACGAGTTAACACACGTTGTAAAATTGCACGTTTCTCTTTTAAAGAATGCACATCGTAAATCATACACTCGAATGAGAGTGAAGCGATAATCATCGCTTCACTTCTTCCATAATGTACGCTTCAATGATGTCCCCTTCTTTAAGATCATTATATCTCTCAATTGTAATACCACACTCATAGTTTTGTGCAACTTCTTTTACGTCGTCTTTGAAACGTTTTAACGTATCAAGTTGTCCTTCGAAAATTACTACGCCGTCACGGATAATACGTACGCCACTATCACGCGTAATTTTACCGTCTGTTACGTAACAACCTGCGATTGTTCCAACTTTTGTTACTTTAAACGTTTGACGAACTTCTGCTTGACCGATTACTTTTTCTTCGAATTCTGGATCAAGCATACCTTGCATAGCTGCTTCAATCTCTTCGATTACTTTATAAATAATACGGTGTAAACGAATATCAACGTTCTCTAATTCAGCTGTACGCTTCGCGTTCACATCTGGACGTACGTTAAATCCAATTACAATTGCATTAGATGCAGAAGCTAAAATGATATCAGATTCTGTAATCGCACCTACACCAGTGTGAATGATTTTAACTTTTACGCCTTCAACATCAATTTTACGAAGTGATGCTGCCATCGCTTCAACAGAACCTTGTACGTCTGCTTTTACGATTAAGTTAATTTCTTTTACATCGCCCTCTTGGATTTGTTGGAATAAATCTTCAAGGCTTAATTTAGATTTCTCACCACGTTGTGCAACTAACGCTTCTTGTGCACGTGATTCACCAATTTGACGAGCTTTCTTCTCATCAGCAAATGCCATGAAACGATCTCCAGCCTGTGGTACTTCGTTTAAACCAGTAATTTCAACAGGAGTTGATGGACCAGCAACTTTTACACGACGACCAATATCACTTACCATTGCACGAACACGTCCGAATGAAGTTCCAACAACGATTGGATCTCCAACTCGAAGCGTACCATTTTGAACAAGTAATGTCGCGATAGTTCCTTTACCTTTATCAAGCTGTGCTTCGATTACTGTACCAGTTGCATAGCGGTTTGGATTTGCTTTATATTCTTCTACTTCACTTACAAGAAGGATCATTTCTAGTAAGTTGTCAATGCCTTCGCCTTGAATTGCAGAAATTGGTACGAAAATAGTATCTCCGCCCCAAGCTTCTGGAACTAATTCATATTCAGTTAGTTCTTGCATTACGCGATCAGGGTTTGCAGCTGGTTTATCCATTTTATTCACAGCAACAATAATTGGTACTCCTGCTGCCTTCGCATGGTTAATTGCTTCAACCGTTTGTGGCATAACACCGTCATCCGCTGCAACAACAAGGATTGTAATATCCGTTACTTGTGCCCCACGAGCACGCATCGTTGTAAATGCTGCGTGACCAGGTGTATCTAAGAATGTAATCTTCTTATCGTTTACTTCAACTTGATATGCACCGATATGCTGAGTAATTCCACCCGCTTCGCCTGCAGTTACTTTTGAGTTACGAATAGAATCCAGTAATGTTGTTTTACCATGGTCAACGTGTCCCATGATTGTAACTACAGCTGGACGTTCTTTTAAGTTCTCTTCATCATCTTGCTCATCAATGAATGTTTCAAACTCAGTCTCGCTTACAATTACTTCTTCTTCTACTTCAATACCGTAGTCGTTAGCAATTAACTCAATTGTATCTTTATCCAAGTCTTGGTTAATTGTTGCCATAATTCCAAGCATGAAGAGCTTCTTAATAATTTCAGATGGCTCTTTGCTTAATTTTTTAGCAAGATCTCCTACTGTAAGGCTTCCAGAGAAAGTAATTTTATCTGGTGTTTCTACAATTTGAGTTTGTTGTCTACCAGCAAAGTTCTCTTGACGTTTGTCTTCGTTTCCTTTGCCTTTTTTCTTTTTCTTATTGCTGTTCTTTTTACTGCGAACAACTTTTTCTTCTACTTCAAACTCATCTGCAACAGAAGGTTTTTCAGTTTGATATTCATTATCTAATTTATTTACTACTTCATCGTCTAACATTGTCATATGATTCGAAACCTCGATATTCATTTCTTTTAGTTTTGTCATAAGATCTTTACTTGAGATATTATGTTTTTTTGCATATTCATGCACTCGAATTTTACTCATACCTTCACCCCCGGTAATTTGTATCGAGCATGCTACGCAGCTTTTTCGCAAAGCCTACATCTAACACAGCTACAACGACTCGCTCATCTCTCCCAATCGCATGCCCTAATTGTTGTCGATTTTCGACCTTTCTCATTGGTACGTTGTAGTACGTAGTTTTATCTGTGATGCGTTTTGTAGTATTTACTGACGCATCTTCAGATAGCAATACAAGTTTTGCTTTGCCACTTCGTACTTCTTTTAAAACGAGTTCTTCACCCGAAATAATTTTCCGAGCCCGGTTTGCTAGTCCTAAAAACGATTTCCAATCGGACACTTATTTCGACTCCTTCTCAACAAGCTCAAGAAGCTCTTCATATAAAGAACCGTCGATTTTCGCTTTTAGATGATGTTCCAAAACATTTTTCTTTTGAGCTTGAAGAATGCTCTCCTTGTCCTTCGACAAGTAAGCACCTCGTCCTGATTTTTTCCCAGTTAAATCAATGGACACTTCTCCCTCTTTGGAACGAACAATGCGAACGAGCTCTCGTTTTGATTTCATTTCTTGCGTTGCAACACATTTTCGTAACGGAACTTTTCGATTGCTCATACTCATCACCTCTATTCGATTTCGTCTTCCACTGAATCGAATCCAAATGCGATTACGCTATCTTCTTCTGTTACAATACCAAGTTGTTTCGCATCAGACTCACTCTTAATATCAATTTTCCAGCCTGTTAATTTAGCTGCAAGACGTGCATTTTGTCCACGCTTACCGATAGCTAATGATAACTGGTGGTCTGGAACAACTACTGTTGTCGCTTTTTCTTCTTCATCTACAAGTACTTTAACAACTTGTGATGGGCTTAATGCATTTGCAACATATTCAACTGGATCATTTGACCAGCGGACGATGTCAATTTTTTCACCTTTTAATTCGTCTACAATGCGTTGTACACGTTGCCCTTTTGGTCCTACACAAGAACCAACTGGATCAACATCAGTGTTCTCTGCATATACAGAGATCTTAGAGCGATCGCCAGCTTCACGTGCTACAGAACGAATTTCTACAGTTCCATCATAGATTTCAGGAACTTCCATTTCGAATAAACGTTTTAAAAGACCAGGATGTGTACGTGATACGTAAATTTGTGGTCCTTTTGTCGTTTTTTCTACTTTCGTAATGAATACGCGAATACGATCATGTGGTTTGTATTGCTCATTAGGCATTTGCTCACTTACAGGTAATAAAGCTTCTACTTTTCCTAAGCTTACATAGATGAAACGAGCATCTTGACGTTGTACAATACCTACCATAATATCTTCTTCACGGTCACTAAACTCAGAGTAAATAACACCGCGCTCTGCTTCACGCACTCGTTGTGTGACAACTTGTTTTGCAGTTTGTGCTGCAATACGACCAAAGTCTTTTGGTGTTACTTCAATTTCTAGTACGTCACCATCTTGGTAGTTTGGATTAATTTGTCTTGCTTCCTCTACAGAAATTTCAAGACGTGGATCAAACACATTGTCTACTACGTCTTTACGTGCTAAAACTTGAATTGTTCCCACTTCTGGGTTAAAGCTCACACGAACGTTTTGTGCTTGATTAAAATTGCGCTTATAAGCAGAGATTAAAGCTGCTTCAATCGCATCAATAATAATGTCTTTGCTAATGCCTTTTTCAGATTCTAATACGAGCAAAGCATCTAATAACTCAGTGCTCATGAAGATCCCCCTTCTAACTAAAACGTAACAGCAAGTCGCGCATTTGCGACTTTATCCATCGAAATTTGGATTTCTTTTTTACGTGTTTTAATTGTTAATAATAATGTTATTGTTGTACCATCGTAAGAAAGCAGTTTTCCTTCAAACATCTTTTCACCATCAATCGGCTCATATGTTTTAATTGCCACTTGTTTTCCTACCGCTTGCTGGAAGTCTTTTTCTTTCTTTAATGGGCGTTCCGCTCCAGGAGATGATACATCCAAAAAGTAAAGATGAGGAATTGGATCCTCTTTATCTAAAGCTTCGCTTAAACGTTCACTTACCGCACCGCATTCTTCAATGTCGACTCCCTTTTCAGAATCGATGAATACGCGTAAGAACCAGTCTTGTCCTTCTTTCACATACTCTACATCTACAAGTTCAAGATTTAACTCTTCAACGATCGGCTGCGCAAATGCTTCTACAACTTCTGTGACTTTCTTATCCATAAACAGCCTCCTTCCTGCCGTCATGTACCATTTAAAAGAAGAAGACCCCGCCACTTTAAAAACGGTCTATCTTATTCTTTCTCGTTAGCTAACAAAAGCCCCTGCTGTTCAGCAGGGATTATCTGTCTTAGTATTACCAAATTTAAGAAGTAAAACTTGTAACAAAATATGTATATACGACAGAAATCTTTTACCTATCTACGTAGAGAAAACATAGATAGTAACACGAAAGAGTGGGTTTCCCCACTCTTTTCTTTACACAATATACATGACATGGTTATCTCGGTTAATAGTATATCATAGGAAATGTTGATTTGCAAAGACTTTTCCTACCTACTAGAACAGTGATAACTGGTTTTGATCCGGTAAATCTCCTAAACAACCTTGACTATCTAAATACTCAATAATTGTTTTCGAAACCTTACTACGCTGCTGCAAGTCCTCTTTTGATAAGAAGTCTCCATTTTTACGTGCTTCCACAATACTTAAAGCTGCGTTTGTACCAAGACCAGGTACCGCATTAAATGGAGGAATTAATGTGTCTCCATCAATAATAAATTCTGTTGCATGTGAGCGGTATAAATCCACCTTTTGGAATGAGTATCCACGCTCACACATTTCAAGTGTCATTTCTAGTACTGTTAATAAACTTTTCTCTTTCGGCGCTGCATCCAATCCTTTTTGAGCAATTTCATCAATTCTTGCACGTATAGATGCTGAACCTTTCGCCATTGCCTCTACATCAAAATCATCTGCACGAACTGTAAAATATGCGGCATAGAATAACAGTGCAAAATGTACTTTAAAGTATGCGATACGTACAGCCATAAGTACGTAAGCAGCCGCATGGGCTTTAGGGAACATGTATTTAATCTTCTTACATGAATCAATATACCAACCTGGTACATTATTATTTTTCATGTCTTCTTCCCATTCTTCCGGTACACCTTTACCTTTACGAACCGACTCCATGATTTTGAAGGCTAATGATGGATCTAGACCTTGATAGATTAAATATACCATGATGTCATCACGACAACCGATAACTTCGCTCAGCGTACATGTACCGTTATAAATTAACTCGTTTGCATTACCAAGCCATACGTCAGTACCATGTGATAGTCCAGAAATTTGGACTAACTCTGAGAATGTCGTCGGTTTTGTCTCTTCTAACATCTGTCTTACGAATTTTGTACCAAACTCTGGTATACCAAGTGTACCTGTTTTACAGTTAATTTGCTCTTCCGTTACCCCTAACGATTCTGGACCAGAGAAAATTTTCATTACTTCTGGATCATCCGTTGGGATTGTTTTCGGATCAATACCACTTAAATCTTGTAACATACGAATAACGGTCGGATCATCGTGTCCTAGTATATCAAGTTTTAATAAATTATCATGAATCGAGTGGAAATCAAAATGCGTTGTTCTCCATTCAGCACCAATTGAATCAGCTGGGTACTGTATTGGTGAGAAATCAAAGATATCCATGTAATCTGGCACAACGATAATACCGCCTGGATGCTGTCCTGTTGTACGTTTTACACCGGTACACCCTGCTACTAAGCGATCAATCTCTGCATTTCGAATCGTTAAGTTATGATCATTTGCATAACCTTTTACATATCCGTAAGCAGTTTTTTCCGCAACTGTACCAATCGTTCCTGCACGATATACATAGTCTTCACCGAACAGTACTTTCGTATAGTTATGGGCACGTGGTTGGTATTCCCCGGAGAAGTTCAAATCGATATCGGGCACCTTATCTCCTTTAAATCCAAGGAACGTTTCGAAAGGAATGTCATGTCCATCTTTTACATATGGAATATTACAAGCAGGACATTCTTTATCTGGTAAGTCAAAACCAGAACCTACAGAACCATCATTAAAGAATTCTGATTGCTTACACTTCGGACATACATAGTGTGGTGGTAATGGGTTTACTTCTGTAATTTCCATCATCGTTGCAACAAATGATGACCCTACCGATCCACGCGAACCTACTAGATATCCGTCTACTAACGATTTCTTCACAAGCTTATGTGAAATTAAATAAATTACGGCGAATCCATGCCCAATAATACTTTTTAATTCTTTTTCTAAACGTGCTTCTACAATTTCCGGTAGCTCTTCACCATAAATGCTACGCGCCATTTTATAACTCATATCACGCGTTTCATCATCAGCACCTTCAATTTTCGGTGTGTATAGATCGTCTTTTACTGGATGCACATCACCAATTAATGACGCAATCTTTTGTGTATTTGTTACAACAACTTCTTTCGCTTTGTCTTCACCTAAGAATGAAAAACATTCTAACATCTCATCAGTTGTACGGAAATGTACTGGCGGTAATGAATGTCGATTTAACGGATTGGCTCCGCCCTGCGAACTGACTAAAATTTTACGATACATCGCATCCTCAGGGTCTAAATAATGCACGTTTCCTGTAGCAACAACTGGTTTATCTAACGTCTCACCTAGTTTTACTAAGTTAGAAATAATTGTTTTTAATTGACCTTCGTCTCGAACAAGCTCACGTTCTACTAAATGACGCAACACCTCTGGAGGCATTACTTCAATGTAATCATAGAACTGGGCAATTTCTTCTACCTCTTCAGGTGCCTTTTGCATCATTGCCTCGAACACTTCACCTTTATCACAAGCCGTTCCTACTAAAATCCCTTCACGATATTTTTTTAATAGTGATCTCGGCACACGTGGTACACGGTAAAAGTAATTAAGGTGAGAATATGAAACAAGTTTATATAAATTTTTCAATCCAACATCTGATGTGGCAAGTAACGTCATATGACTTGGACGGCCACGCTTATACGCATCCCCTTGTCCCATGCTATCATTTAATTGATCGTGATATTCAAATCCCTTTTCAATTACGTCTTTCAACATTTTCACAAGTAAATATCCCGTCGCTTCTGTATCATAAATCGCACGGTGATGTTGTGTTAATTCAATATCAAGTTTTTTACACATCGTATTTAATCGATGATTTTTCATTTCTGGGAATAAAAATCGTGCAAGTTCTAACGTATCAATAACTGGATTATTCGTTTTTTCTAGTCCAGCTTTTTTAAAACCTACGTTAATAAAGCCCATATCAAAGCTCGCGTTATGGGCAACAAGTGTATGGTCGCCCATCCATTCCTCAAACTTTTTAAACACTTCGTCCACTTCAGGTGCATCAGTTAACATATCATCCGTAATACCTGTCAATTCAATAATCGTCGCTGATAATGGTTGATGTGGATTTGCGAAAGATTCAAAGCGATCAATAATTTCGCCACCCTTTACTTTTACGGCAGCCAACTCAATGACTGTATCGTATACAGCTGATAAACCTGTCGTCTCAACGTCGAAAACAACATACGTTTCCTCTGCAAGTAAACGATGCGCTTCGTTATACGCTATCGGTACACCATCATTAACTAGATTTGCTTCTACACCATATATAACTTTAACACCAGCCTTCTTCCCTGCAGAATACGCCTCTGGGAAGGACTGAGCCACGGCATGATCTGTAACCGCGATAGCCTCATGTCCCCATTTACCAGCTTGAGCAACAAGCTTAGAAACTGGAGTGACAGCGTCCATTTGACTCATCGGAGTATGGAGATGCAGCTCTACTCGTTTTTCGCCTTCTGGTGCTTTATCTTTACGAGACGGTCCTGTTATTTCATTAATATCATTTGCAATCATTACTAAATCTCGAACGAATGTATCGTTTTGAACAGAACCACGCGCTTTCACCCACATTCCTTTTTTCAAGGATTGCAGCATTGGAATATCTTCTTTGTCACGCGAGAACATTTTGATCATAATAGAATCCGTATAATCCGTTATTTTTAAAGTTAATAACGTACGCCCACTACGAAGCTCTTTTGTTTCTACATGGAAGACATATCCTTGAACCGTTTTTCTTCTTTCTTCATCTTGAATTTCTCGCATCGGTGTAATCTCTTCATCTGGCTTAATAAGATACCCGAGTGTAATCGGTCCTTCATACACAACGCTGCTTTCTTCAGCTTGCTTCTTCGCCATTTCTTCCATAGCTTGTATAACACGCTCACGGTCTTCTTGCTGCGTTTGTTCACGAAACTTTTGCATTTCTTCTGTATTTTGCTGTATATGTGTGTCTAACTGAAAACGCGGGAATCCAAAAACTTCGTATTGATCCCCTACTGGTTTCGCAACGTTTTTCTTTAAAGCCGTAGACTCCAGCTCGTTATTTACATTTATTAACAACTTCACTCCATTCACCTGTGGAAGCTGCTTCTTTAAGTATGCGAACATAGGTGAAAATGTAATTCGTTCCGTACAAAGCGGCCAATACGCCCTCACTTCTTCTTCTGTAAATTGTTTATTCTCTGTTTCTAATGCAAATGTTGTTCTTGCAATATGAGAAAATGATTGCTTAAGCTTTGTTTCTAGCAATTCATATAATTCTGTAGGCAAAATACGTGGCACTTGTAAATCAAAATGCCAACTTTTATTCGCTTTATCAATAACGAGCCTTTCAATACCACCGCCTTGTAAATATTGATTTATAAGGTCGTCTGGTATTTGCAACTGCTGGAGCAAAATTTGAAATCGCTCTTGTTGTTCATTTGTTAAAGACATAAGCACTCTCCTTCCATTTGCTATTATAAATTGAAACGTACCACAAAGAAAGATTTCTCACCTCTTCTTTTACAAAATACGTTTACAAAGAAAGAGAAGGTACCCCATTACGAGGTACCTCTTCTTATTTTAAAATATTTGCAATATATGTTTGAAGTTCTTCTACTTTTACTTCTTCAGACTCACCTGTAGCACGTACTTTCACTTCTACAATACCTTCGTCTGCTTTTTTACCAACTGTAACACGAACTGGAAGACCGAATAAATCTGCATCTGCAAATTTAACACCTGCACGTTCTGCACGATCGTCTAATAACACTTCATAGCCTTGTTCTTGTAATGAGTTGTAGATATTTTCACCCATTTCACGTTGTGCATCAGATTTCATATTTACTGGAATTACATGCACATGGAACGGTGCTACCGCTTTTGGCCAAACTAAGCCGTTCTCATCGTTAAATTGCTCTGCAATTGCTGCTACTGTACGAGATACACCGATACCGTAACAACCCATAATAAGTGGTTGTGTTTTTCCATTTTCATCTAGGAATGTTGCGTTCATTGCTTCACTATAACGAGTTCCTAATTTAAATACATGACCAACTTCAATTCCGCGTGCGAAAAGAATTGTTCCGTTTCCATCTGGAGATTGGTCTCCTTCTTGAATAAAGCGTAAATCTGTATATTGACTTACTTTAAAGTCACGTTCTGGATTTACATTTACATAATGGAACCCTTCTTCATTCGCTCCTGAACATCCGTTAACAATTGATGCTACAGCGTGATCAGCAATAATTTCGATATCACCTGTTACATTAATCGGTCCTAATGAACCAACTTCACAATTTAATAATGCTTTTACTTCTTCATGAGAAGCAAGCTCAACAACTGAAGCGCCGTATACATTTTTCACTTTCACATCGTTTACTTCGTGATCACCACGAACAAGTACAACTACTAATTTCTCATCTACTTTAAACACCATAGACTTAATGCACTTGTCAGCTGCAATGTTTAAGAATGCAGATACTTCTTCAATTGCTTTTTGGTCTGGTGTTGCTACTTTTTCAAGTGCTTTTTCTGCTTCGTCACTCTTCGTATACGTAGCTACAACAGGAGCCATTTCGATGTTTGCTGCATAATCAGATGTGTCAGAGTATGCAATTGTATCTTCACCAACATCAGATAATACCATAAATTCATGTGTATCTTTTCCGCCCATTGCTCCAGAATCAGCAATAACTGCACGGAAATTCAAGCCACAGCGAGTAAAAATGTTAGAGTATGCTTTATATAAGCGATCGTATACTTCATCTAAGCTCTCTTGTGTAGCATGGAAAGAGTATGCATCTTTCATTAGAAACTCTCTTCCACGTAATAAGCCGAAACGAGGTCTTTGCTCATCACGGAATTTTGTTTGAATTTGGTATAATGTTAACGGTAATTTTTTATATGATTTCACTTCATCACGCACAAGATCCGTAATTACTTCCTCATGTGTCGCTCCTAATGCGAATTCACGAGCGTTACGATCTTTCATACGCATTAATTCAGATCCGTAAGAATACCAACGACCTGATTCTTGCCATAATTCTGCAGCTTGCATAGCTGGCATTAATAATTCTACAGCTCCTGCGCGCTCCATTTCTTCTCGAACGATACGTTCTACTTTGTGTAATACTTTTAATCCAAATGGTAGAAAGCTATAAATACCAGAAGCATTTTGACGCATAAAACCTGCACGAAGTAATAGCTGATGACTCTTAATTTCAGCATCAGCTGGAACTTCACGTAATGTAGGACTGAATACCATACTTTGTTTCATTTATTTGCACCTCTTCATTTTACTCTTACACGCAGTAAAACCCCTCACCTCGAGTTAGGTGAGGGATTTTATTCTACGAGCTCTATTTCATTATAAGTTTCACTTTATTTTACAAGAAAAACTTACGAATGTCATTCCAAGTTACAACTAACATAAGTAACATTAATAATGCAAAACCAATAAAGTGAACCATTCCTTCTTTTTGGCGATCAATTGGTTTCCCTCGTAACGCTTCAATTAAGAAGAAGAATAAACGGCCACCATCTAAAGCAGGAACTGGTAATAAATTAAATAAACCAAGATTAATGCTTAGAACTGCAGCTAAACTTAGTACACGCGTAAACCCATAATCTACAACTTGATCTGTTAGATTATAAATTCCTACTGGACCTGACAACTCATTAATAGAAAATTGACCAGTTACTAATTTCACAAGAGACTCAAAAATTAGTTTCGTCCATTGGTACGTTTGTTCAAAACCTGATTTAATAGAACCCATCACTGTTTTCTCTACAGGAGAGTAGACACCAATTCTACCAACTTCTTCTTTACCTTCTTTATCGAGTGTTGGCGTTACTTTCACATTAAACTGTTCATTATCACGCTTTACTTGTAACGTAATTTCTTTATTTGGGTTTTCACGTACAATAGTAACAACATCTTTCCATGTACTTGTGTTTTTCCCATCAATAGCTTGAATTGTATCATTCTCTTTCAATCCAGCTTGCTGTGCTGCACTGTTATCCATCACTTTTCCGACCATTGGTTTGTCAACAGGAACCCCTTGTACAAATCCAAGAATCACAAAAATAACAAATGCTAAAATGAAGTTCATTGCAGGACCCGCAAAGATTGTTAAAGCGCGTTGCCCTAGTTTTTTCGAGCCAAATTGTCTATTATACGGGGCAATTTGAATTTCTTCCCCCGCAGTAATAATACGAGCCTTTTCATTCACTCGGAATGTTTGAAGCTCTTCCTCGTACTCTTCATAGCCCGAAATTGTTAAATTATGCTCCAAATCAGCTTGTTCGACTTCAATAACACGAACATTTGGATACTTTTCATATCCATCAAAAACTAATTTCACAACTTCGTCTTTTTCATTTAATACAAGGCCAACCTTTTTCCCAGGCTTTAACTCAACTGTGTCCGCATCCTCGCCAGCCATTCTTACATAGCCACCAAGGGGCAGTAATCGAATCGTATACACCGTTTCATTCTTTTCAAATGAGAATATTTTCGGACCAAAACCAATCGCAAACTCGCGGCATAAAATACCTGCTCTTTTTGCGAAATATAGATGCCCTAGCTCATGGAAAAATACGAGTGCACCGAAAATTAATATAAAGGCAATCGCTGTATTCAATTCCATAACCACCTTTGCTAAATTTGTTCCATCACAAACCGTCTTGTGGCCGCATCAATTTCCAAAATTTCCTCTAAGCTCGGTCGTGCAATGACATTGTGATGGTTCATTGCTTTTTCAATGAGGTCTTCCACTGTTAAGAAATCAATTCTCTTTTGTAAAAAGGCTTCAACAGCTACTTCATTCGCTGCGTTCATTACAGCTGGCATACTTCCACCTGCTTTTCCAGCTTCATACGCAAAACGTAAACAACGGAATCGTTCTTGGTCCATTTTCTCAAAATGCAACGTCCCTATTTCCCATAAGTTTAACTGTTTTGTGTCTGAAAGAGGCAATCTATCCGGATATGTAAGTGCGTATTGAATTGGTACTCGCATATCAGGTGAACCAAGCTGCGCCATTACACTACGATCTTCAAATTCAACCATAGAATGGATAATACTTTCTTTATGTAAAACAACATCGATTTGCTCATAAGGGATACCAAAAAGCCAATGTGCTTCAATTACTTCTAGTCCCTTATTCATCATTGTAGCAGAATCAATTGTAATTTTCGAACCCATTGACCAGTTTGGATGTCGAAGCGCATCTTCTACGGTCACATGATGCAATTCATCCCTCGTTTTATCGCGGAAACTTCCACCAGAAGCCGTTATAATAAGACGAGAAATTCTTTTTTCATTTTCACCATTCAAGCATTGAAAAATAGCCGAATGTTCACTATCAACTGGAAGTAACGAAACATTATGTTTTCGTGCTGCTTCCATTACAAGATGTCCTGCAGTTACTAACGTTTCTTTATTTGCAATTCCAATTGTTTTTTTCGCCTCAATTGCACGAAGTGTTGGTAACAACCCTACGCTACCTACAACAGCATTTACTACAATCTCCGCATCTGGATGTAGTGCTACTTCTAAAAGTCCTTCACTACCATATACAATTTTTGTATTACCAGAAACAGATTGTAATTTTAAAACATCTTCTTCTCTTTGCACAGAGACGATTTGCGGAGAAAATTCTTGAATTACCTTTACTGCGTAGTCAATATTTTTCCCTACAGAAAAAGCAACGAGACGGAATTGGTCTGGGTGCGAGCGTAATACATCTAAAGTTTGTGTACCAATTGATCCGCTTGCACCTAATAAACTAATGTTTTTCATGACTCCAACCCCTCGTTCATTTATTAATTATATTGTAATAAGAAGTAGAGAATTGGTAAAACGAATAACCAACTATCTGTTCGGTCTAATATACCACCATGCCCAGGTAAAATTGTACCTGAATCCTTTACGCCATAATGACGTTTAAAAGCAGATTGTACTAAATCACCAATTTGTCCAAAAATAGAAATAATAATTGTCAGCACAATTAAAATTACTACATTCGATTCGACTGGGAAGAACACGTTGTAAACAAGTGCCACAATAATTCCACAAACGATGCCCCCTAATGAACCTTCAATCGTTTTATTTGGACTGATTTCTGGCCACAATTTTCTCTTGCCCAATGCTTTTCCTACGAAATATGCGCCTGAATCAGTAGCCCATATAACAAATAATGCGCAAAATACATATTTAATTCCTAATATTCTCGTTTCATTTAAATATAAGAATCCCATTGCCACATATGTCGTTGCCATCAGTAAAAATGAAGCATTATCAAAAGTAAATGTATTCTTAGAAAGGACTGTATATGATAAAAGTAATAAAACAATCACAAATGTGATTTCCAATTTACCTAATCCAATCCATGTAAACAGTTCTGATGCACTACTTGGAATTAAAAGAATCCACAATAATACTGCAGCTAAAACTGTCGGTACTGAAATAAGCGTAAGCTTATTCATACGAATTAATTCATATAAACCTATAGAAGCAAGTGCATACACTAAAACCGTAAAAGGCACGCCACCGTATATTACGATGGGAATGAATAGCGCGGCAGCAACCACTCCAGTAATAATTCTCTGTTTCACTACCAAACCCTCTCTTTCTACACGCCTCCGAATCTGCGCCCTCTATGTTGAAAGTCAGTAATCGCATTTAGCAAATGTTCTTCTTTGAAGTCTGGCCAATACACGTCTGTAAACCAAAACTCCGAATATGCAATTTGCCATAACATGAAATTACTAATACGTAGCTCTCCGCTTGTTCGGATTAACAACTCTGGATCAGGTAAAGAACTCGTCATTAAGTAGGAGGAAAGCATTTCTTCACTTACCTCTTCAGAACGAATTTTTCCTTCCTCATTATCTTTCATCATATGTTGCACAGCAGAAACGATTTCATCTCGACTTCCATAGTTTAACGCGAAATTAAGAATTAATCCCGTATTCTCTTTCGTATCTTCCATGGCTTTCTCCATCGCTCTGCGTGTATGCGTAGGAAGACGATCTTTTTGCCCTATTACTCGGACTTGTACGTTTTCTTCAATCAATTCTGGTAAAAATGTACCTAGAAATTCTTCTGGAAGCTTCATTAAATAATCAACTTCCTTTTTCGGTCTTTTCCAGTTCTCAGTTGAAAAAGCATAAAGAGTTAACACTTTCACATTAAGTTTACTTGCAAATTTTGTAATTTTCTTTACAACTTGCATACCTTCATGATGTCCCGCAATACGAGGCATTGCTCTCCTCTTTGCCCATCTTCCATTCCCATCCATAATGATGGCAATATGTTCTGGGATATATCCTTTTTTCACTTCTTCAACGAGATGATCAAACGATGTGTCCTTTTTACCTTTAAAAAAAGGAAAGTTTTTAAACATCATTCATACCCTCCAGCAAGCAGACGTATGCCTAAAAGTGTAAAAAGACCCCCTTAAGAAGAGGGTCATAATTGCGAAGTTATCGCTATTACACTTCCATGATTTCTTTTTCTTTGTTTTTTGCGATTTCGTCAACTTTTGCAATATATTTATCTGTTTCTTTTTGGATATCTTCAGTATATCCTCTTAAATCATCTTCTGTAATCTCGCCAGCTTTTTCAAGCTTCTTAAGATCATCATTTCCGTCACGACGTACGTTACGAACAGCAACTTTAGCTTCTTCAGCATATTTTTTCACAACTTTTACAAGATCACGACGACGTTCTTCTGTTAATGCAGGGAATGCAATACGAATTACAGTTCCATCATTAGAAGGATTTAAGCCTAAATCTGCTTTTAAAATTGCTTTTTCAATATCACCGATAGAAGTTTTATCATAAGGTTGAATTACTAGTAAACGCGCTTCTGGAACTGTAATGTTCGCTAATTGCACAACTGGTGTTGGTGCACCATAGTAATCAACTTGTACCTTATCTAATACAGACGCGTTTGCACGGCCAGCACGAACTGTTGCTAATTCACGAGAATAAGCAGCAACTGCTTTTTCCATTTTTTCATTTGAAGACTTCAATACTTGTTGTCCCATATTTATTTCCCCCTTACCACTGTTCCGATATTTTCGCCTAAAACGGCACGTTTAATATTACCTTTTTCCATAACTGAGAATACAATTAATGGAATATCATTATCCATACATAGAGAAGAAGCTGTAGAATCCATTACACCTAAACCTTCTTTTAATACGTCTAAGTAAGTAAGCGTTTCATATTTCGTAGCTGTTGGATCAATAGATGGATCCGCATTATATACACCATCTACATTGTTTTTCGCCATTAAAATTACATCTGCTTCAATTTCTGCCGCACGTAATGCTGCTGTTGTATCTGTAGAGAAGTATGGGTTACCTGTACCTGCTGCAAAGATAACAACACGTTTTTTCTCTAAGTGACGAACTGCTTTACGACGAATGTAAGGTTCTGCAACTTGACGCATCTCAATTGAAGTTTGTACACGAGTTTGAATTCCGATATTCTCCAAGCTATCTTGAAGAGCTAATGAATTCATAACTGTCGCTAACATGCCCATGTAATCTGCCCCTGCACGATCCATGCCCATTTCACTTCCAATTTTCCCACGCCAAATGTTACCGCCACCAACAACAACAGCAACCTCTACATCAAGTTCTGCAATTTCTTTTACTTGTTCCGCAACTGACTTAATAACAGTTGGGTTAATTCCAAATCCTTGCTCTCCAGCTAAAGCTTCTCCACTTAGCTTTAAAACGACACGATTATATTTCGGTTTACTCATAATGAACCTCCAATTGCTTACATCTTTATTTTAAAAAAGGGAACACAATGTGTTCCCTAATCTGTATTAGTTGCTACCTTTTACTTGGTTCATTACTTCTTCAGCAAAGTTGTCTTCGCGTTTTTCGATACCTTCACCAACAGCGTAGCGAACGAATCCTTTTAGTGTTCCGCCTTTAGACTCAACGAACTGACGAACTTTCATATCAGGGTTTTTAACGAATGCTTGGTCAAGTAAGCAAATCTCTTCGAAGAATTTGCCTAAACGGCCTTCAACCATTTTTGCAACGATTTTTTCAGGCTTGCCTTCGTTTAATGCTTGTTGTGTTAATACTTGACGCTCATGCTCAACTTCTTCAGCTGTTACAGCATCGCGGTCGATGTATTTAGGGTTAACTGCAGCGATGTGCATTGCAACATCTTTAGCAGCAGCTTCATCAGTAGAACCTTCAAGAACTGTTAATACACCAATGCGTCCACCCATGTGTAGGTAAGCGCCGAATGCATCTGCATCAGTTTTTGATACGATTTCGAAACGACGAAGTGTAAGTTTTTCACCAATTTTAGCGATTGCTTCGTTGATGTGCTCTTCAACTTTTTTACCGTTTTCCATTGTTTGAGCCATAGCTTCTTCAACGTTAGCTGGTTTGTTAGTTAATAAGTGAGCAGCTAATTCTTTAATTAGTGTTTGGAAACCTTCGTTTTTCGCAACGAAATCAGTTTCAGAGTTTAATTCTAAGATTAAAGCGTCGTTACCGTTTGTTTCGATGAAAGTTAAACCTTCAGCAGCAATGCGGTCAGCTTTTTTAGCAGCTTTCGCAATACCTTTTTCACGTAAGAAGTCAATTGCCTTCTCCATGTCGCCGTTAGTTTCTGTTAAAGCTTTTTTGCAGTCCATCATACCTGCGCCAGTTTTTTCACGTAATTCTTTTACCATTTGAGCAGTGATTGCCATACTTTTCATCCTCCTAAAATATGTATTTATACCTTTTATAAAGGTGTTTATACCTTAAAAAAGGTGATAAAAGGCCGAACCCCTTATCACCTTTCCAACTTTGTTACGCAGTAACAGTTTCTTCACCTTGTTTTGCTTCAAGGATCGCGTCTGCCATTTTAGATGTAAGAAGTTTTACAGCACGAATTGCATCATCGTTTGCTGGGATAACGTGATCGATTTCGTCTGGATCACAGTTTGTATCAACGATACCGATGATTGGAATGTGTAATTTGCGTGCTTCAGCAACTGCAATACGCTCTTTACGAGGGTCTACTACGAATAATGCACTTGGAAGACCTTTCATATCTTTAATACCGCCTAAGAATTTCTCAAGACGCTCTAACTCTTTTTTAAGTTGAACAACTTCTTTCTTAGGAAGTACTTCGAAAGTACCATCTTCTTGCATTCTTTCGATGTCTTTAAGACGCTTGATACGCTTTTGGATTGTTTGGAAGTTTGTTAAAGTTCCGCCTAACCAACGTTGGTTAACGAAGTACATACCAGCACGAGTTGCTTCTTCTTTAATAGCTTCTTGTGCTTGTTTTTTAGTACCTACGAATAAGATGTCTCCGCCTTCAGCAGCGATGTCGCGCATCGTTCTGTAAGCTTCCTCAACTTTTTTCACAGTTTTTTGTAAGTCGATGATGTAGATACCGTTACGCTCTGTGAAAATGTAACGCTTCATTTTTGGGTTCCAACGACGAGTTTGATGTCCGAAATGAACACCAGCTTCAAGCAATTGCTTCATAGAAATTACTGACATAATATAGTTCCTCCTAAATGGTTTTTGATATCCTCCGTTTACTTCATCTCTAAGCGAAACTACAAACGTAGCACCAACACTTAAATCAGTAAACGTGTGTACTTTGTACTGACACCACTGCTTACTATATCATACTGAAATATTACAATCAAGTCGAAAATGCGAACAATGTAAAACTTTCTTTGTTCATACTCGAATTCTAGTATTACCAACCTTCATTTCTTTTAAGCAAAAAAATAAATACAATTAATAGTTTTCTCAGAAAACACGCTTATGACACTTTTCACAAGCACCATCTATCCATTGCACATAAAAAACTCTCCTCAATCGAGGAGAGTTTTTTACAAATTAGTTTGTTTTTAATTTAGCAAGTTCCTGTAGAAACTTGTCGTTTAGCACTTTAATGTATGTTCCTTTCATACCTAAAGAACGAGACTCAATAACACCAGCACTTTCTAATTTACGTAGTGCATTTACGATTACAGAACGAGTAATTCCTACGCGATCAGCAATTTTACTTGCAACAAGTAAACCTTCTGTTCCATTTAATTCTTCGAAGATGTGCTCAATCGCTTCTAACTCACTGTAAGATAATGAGCTGATCGCCATTTGAACAACAGCTTTACTACGTGCTTCCTCTTCGATTTCTTCTGCTTTTTCACGTAAGATTTCCATACCTACAACAGTTGAGCTGTACTCAGCAAGGATTAAATCATCATCTAAGAACTCTTGACCAAGACGAGCTAATACTAATGTACCTAGACGCTCACCGCCACCAACGATTGGTACGATTGTAGTTAAACCTTGACCAAATAATTCTCTGTTTTCTACTGGGAATGCTGTGTAAGCACTGTTCACATCTAAGTTTGAAGATGTTTCTGTAATGTTGAATAAGCTTTGTGTATATTCTTCTGGGAATTGACGTTCTGCAAGCATTTGCTTCATGCGTTCGTTTTCGATTTGTTGGTGAATTGCATAACCTAGTAATTTACCACGACGGCTAACTACGAATACGTTTGCTTCGATTACTTCACACATTGTGTCAGACATTTCTCTAAAGTTTACAGGCTTCCCTGCTGCGCTCTGTAATAACGCATTTAATTTTCTCGTTTTTGCTAATAATTCCATTTCAAAAGTTCCTCCTACATGTTACTCACATATTTTTTCATCACTTGGAAACTAGGGCGAGTCACCTGATGACACTATTACAAAATAAACTGGCTCACATCTTTATTTTTAGCAATTGTTGCTAATTTCTCCTCAACGTATTGAGGTGTTATCGTTATTTTCTCTAACGTAATTTCAGATGCTTCAAACGATAAATCTTCAAGGAGCTTCTCCATAATCGTATGAAGTCTTCTTGCTCCAATATTATCTGTATCCTGATTAACTTGATAAGCAATCTCAGCAATCTTACGAATAGCTTCGTCTGAAAATTCAATTTCTATACCTTCAGTCGCTAATAATGCCATATATTGTTTAATTAACGCATTGTCAGGCTCGATTAGTATTTTAACAAAATCGTCTGTCGATAATTTTGTTAATTCTACTCGAATCGGAAATCTCCCTTGCAATTCCGGAATTAAATCCGACGGTTTAGACATATGGAACGCTCCAGCTGCAACGAATAAAATATAATCCGTTTTTACTGATCCGTATTTTGTCGCAACATTCGACCCTTCAACAATCGGCAAAATGTCACGTTGCACACCTTCACGTGATACATCTACGCTATTCGACTGCTTACCAGCAATTTTGTCAATTTCATCGATAAAAATAATCCCGAGCTGTTCAGCACGATAAACAGCCTCTTGTGTAACTTCATCCATATCAATTAAGCGCTGTGCCTCTTCATTTGTCAAGAGTTTTCTTGCTTCTTTTACAGAAAGTTTACGTTTTTTCGTTTTTTTCGGCATAAAACTTCCTAGCGCATCTTGGAAATTCATTCCCATTTGCTCCATGCCAGTTCCTTGTAACATATCAAACATGGAAGACTGTTGTTCAGTCACTTCAATCGATACAATTTCGTCTTCAAGAAGCCCTGCAGCAAGCTTTCTCTCCACATCTTGACGCTTCTTTTCGATTTCAACATCTTCTTGTGTATCAGACGTTTGATTCGAATTTTGAGTACCTCCAAAAAGCATCTCTAATGGATTTTTGAATCCAGATTGTTTCTCTGGACTCGGTACTAAAATTTCAACAAGACGTTGATTCGCTTGCTCTTCGGCTTTATCTTGAACTTTCACTACCATTTCTTCTTTTACGATACGAACCGATGTTTCCACCAGGTCACGTACCATTGACTCTACATCTCTACCCACATATCCAACTTCTGTGAATTTTGTAGCCTCAACCTTAATAAAAGGTGCTCCAACGAGTTTCGCCATTCGTCGTGCTACCTCTGTTTTCCCAACACCTGTCGGTCCAATCATTAAGATATTTTTAGGTGCAATTTCGTCACGTAAATTTTCAGCTAATTTACTGCGACGATATCGATTTCTCAACGCTACAGCAACCGCTTTCTTTGCGTCTTTTTGACCGATGATGTATTGATCTAATTTTTCCACAATTTGGCGCGGAGTAAAATGTAAATGCATATAAAATGCCTCCCTTACGATTCTACAATTCTTCAACAATTATGTTGTGATTCGTATAAACACAAATATCGCCAGCAATCTCTAAACTCGCTTTCGCAATTTGCTTCGCTGTTAAGTGTTCACTTGCATATTGCTTTAAAGCACGACCTGCAGAAAGTGCATAATTCCCACCAGATCCAATTGCTAAAATACCATCATCC
This sequence comes from Bacillus sp. RCC_6_1, assembly GCF_041360755.1. Classification (NCBI taxonomy): domain Bacteria; kingdom Bacillati; phylum Bacillota; class Bacilli; order Caryophanales; family Bacillaceae; genus Bacillus; species Bacillus sp. RCC_6_1. Next base: position 977,502 of record NZ_JBFUPV010000002.1, on the reverse strand, counting down.
GGTTCAATCACTTCTCCTGTACCTGAAACAAGGAGCATAGTTGTTTTATCCATGACAATGAGCATTGCTTCTAGCTGACGTAACATTTTATCGCCACGCCATTGTTTGGCCATTTCAACAGCAGCACGCTGCAAGTTGCCATTATACTCTTCTAATTTCCCTTCAAACATTTCAAAAAGAGTAAATGCGTCAGCAACTGATCCTGCGAAACCAGCTAAAACTTTACCTTGGAAAAGTTTACGAACTTTACGAGCTGTATGTTTCATTACAACAGCATTTCCCATTGTCACTTGGCCATCTCCAGCCATTGCACATTCTCCATTATGATGAACTGCAAATATCGTTGTAGCGTGGAAATTTCCCATAGAAAAAACTCCTTTATTTGTTTTTATAGCTTTTAAAGCAATTTATGCCCGCGGGTGATGCTTCATGTAAACAGAACGCAATCTTTCTTTAGAGACATGCGTATAAATTTGTGTCGTCGACAAATTTTCATGGCCTAATAACTCCTGTACAGTACGTAAATCCGCCCCTTCATCTAGCATATGTGTAGCAAATGTATGCCTTAACATATGGGGACTTATCCGCATTGTCAGCGAAGCCTTTTTAATGAGTTCATTTAAAACATAACGAACTCCACGACTTGTTAGCGGTTTACCTTTCGCATTTAAAAATACCATATGAGAGTCTTCGTCAGTCTTATTAACTAACTGTTTTCTCCCATTCTCTATATAAGTAATTAAAGAATCTTGCGCATAGCTTCCGAACGGAATATACCTTTGTTTTTTTCCTTTTCCCATTACTAAAATTGTTCCCACCGCAAAGTCAATATCGGTAAGTTGTAAATTGACACATTCACTCACACGGATCCCAGTCGCATACATCAACTCTAACAAAGCTTGATTCCTTTGACCTAATGGTGTTTCTGTGTCAGAAACTTCAAATAATTCCTCTAACTCTTCAGCATATAAAAACTTTGGGATTGACAATTCTTTTTTGGGGAGTGACGCAAGTGCAAACGGATTATCCTTTCGATAACCTTCACGCATCAAAAAACGATATAAACTTCGTAAGCTTGATACTTTTCTTGCGACAGATTTACGGGCTAACTTCTCATCGTGCAACGTCGTTAAGTACAAACGAACATCCGCGTATGTAACGTCTAAAAAAGAGGATATGCCTTCTCGTTCCATAAATTGCACAAAATGTTCTAAATCATTTTGATAACTTGCAATTGTATATTTTGAATAATTTCTTTCAATTTGTAAATATCCAACGAATAATTGTAACAATTTCTTCACATTCACACAACTCACCTCAATAAAGGCTACTAAATCGTATCACAACTTAGTAGCCTTTGCAAGAAATTTAACTAAATATTTACAAAATTTCGAATCGTTTCTAAAGCGCGTGCTGCGTACGCTTCATTTCGTTCTGCTTTCTTTTTAATCTTCTTCTCTAACGGTGCAAATAGACCGAAGTTCGCATTCATCGGTTGGAAGTTTTTAGCGTTCGTTGCCGTAATGTAATTTGCCATGCTACCCATCGCAGTTACTGGCGGTAATACAACTGGCTCTTCACCTTGCACAAGACGCGCAGCATTAATTCCTGCTAATAATCCTGATGCTGCCGATTCAACATATCCCTCTACTCCAGTCATTTGACCAGCGAAGAATAAATCATCCCGTTGTTTATATTGATATGTTGGACGAAGCAAATTAGGTGAATTAATAAACGTATTACGATGCATTACACCATAACGTACAATCTCTGCATTTTCCAATCCTGGAATTAACTGTAACACTTCTTTTTGCGGTCCCCACTTTAAATGTGTTTGGAAACCTACGATATTGTATAAAGTCCCCGCTGCATCATCTTGACGTAACTGAACAACAGCATATGGCGTTTTCCCTGTTTTTGGATCTTCCAATCCAACAGGTTTCATAGGTCCAAATACTAACGTCTGTCTCCCTCTACTTGCCATAACCTCTACTGGCATACAACCTTCAAAGAAAATTTCTTTTTCAAACTCTTTTAAAGGCACTGTCTCAGCAGCAATTAGAGCCTCATAAAAACGATCAAACTCTTCTTCTGTCATTGGGCAATTTAAATATGCAGCTTCACCTTTGTCATAACGCGATTTTAAATATACTTTATTCATGTCAATGCTGTCTTTTTCTACGATTGGGGCTGCAGCATCATAGAAGTAGAAATAATCTTCTCCTGTTAATTCTTTCAATTTTGCAGAAAGATCAGGAGATGTTAATGGACCTGTAGCAATAATTGTCGGTCCCTCTGGAATATCTGTAATTTCTTCATTCATTACAGTTACATTTGGATGGTTCTTTACGTATTCTGTTACTTTAGCTGCGAACTCATGACGGTCTACAGCTAAAGCGCCTCCAGCTGGTACAGAGCACTCATCCGCCGCACGAATAATTACAGAATCCATTAAGCGCATTTCCTCTTTAATAACTCCAACTGCATTTGTTAAAGTGTTTGCACGAAGTGAGTTACTACATACTAATTCAGCGAATTTATCTGTGTGATGAGCTGGCGTTTGCCTTACCGGTCTCATTTCATATAATCTAACTTGGACACCACGTTTTGCAATTTGATAAGCTGCTTCACTTCCTGCAAGACCTGCGCCAATGACGTTTACTACTTGTGTTGTCATTTATATCACCTTTCCTTTTCTTCCCGAAAAAAATGTGAGCAGTTACGCTCACATTTGTTGTTCTTCTTCATAATCGCACGAAATACATTGTACTTGCACGCCTTTTTTCAACTTTTTCTCTACAAGCATGCCTTCGCACTTCGGACACTTACGACCAATTGGCTTATCCCAAGATACAAAGTCGCATTCCGGATACGTACCGCACCCATAGAAAAGACGTTTCTTTTTATTACTACGGCGTTCAATAATTTGACCCTTATCACACTTTGGACAAGTAACACCGATTTCTTTCACAATCGGCTTTGTATTACGACAATCTGGGAAATTCGAGCAAGCCATAAATTTCCCGTATTTACCCATTTTAAAGACCATTGGGTGATTACATAATTCACAATCTTCCCCAGCTGGTTCATCTTTAATTTCCACTTCACGCATTTCTTTTTCCGCTTTTTCTAAACGCGGTTCAAAACCTACGTAGAAATCATCAACAATTTTTACCCAATTCGCATTTCCTTCTTCTACTTCATCAAGGCTTTGCTCCATATTGGCAGTAAATTCAATGTTAATAATTTCTGGGAAAAACTCTAAAATAAGTTCAATTACTATTTCACCAAGTTCAGTCGGAACGAAGCGTTTATTATCCAAGCCTACATACCCACGCTTTTGAATCGTTTCAAGTGTAGGTACATATGTCGACGGTCTTCCAATTCCAAGTTCTTCAAGTGTTCTTACTAGGCGAGCCTCTGTATAGCGCGGAGGAGGTTGTGTAAAATGTTGCTTTGGTTCTAAATCCTTTGAAAATACAGTTTCCCCTACTTCTAAAGGCGGCAACATCTTATCCTTTTCTTCAGCACCATCATCTTTTGACTCTACATACACTTTCATAAATCCCGGGAACTTTACAACCGATCCACTTGCACGGAACTGAACATTGTTATTAATGAGTCTCGCTGTCACAGTATCCATTATAGCAGACGCCATTTGACTTGCAACAAATCGCTCCCAAATCAATTTATATAATCGAAGTTGATCACGACCTAAGAAACTTTTTAGTTCCTCTGGCTTTCTCATTACCGAAGTAGGACGAATTGCCTCATGCGCATCTTGTGCATTTGACTTTTTCGTTTCTTTCTTCTTTTCTGTTCCTATGTATTCCGTACCATACGCTTCAGTGATGTAAGTACGAGCCTCTGTTTGAGCTGTTTCTGAGATACGTGTTGAATCAGTTCTCATATACGTAATAAGACCTACAGTTCCTTGTTTTCCAAGATCTATCCCTTCATACAATTGCTGTGCAAGCATCATTGTTTTCTTTGCTCGCATGTTTAACTTACGGGCTGCTTCTTGTTGCAAGGAAGATGTTGTAAACGGTAATGCAGGGTTACGTTTTCGCTCTTTGCGCGTTACATTTTCAACTGAAAACGCATTGTCTTTCATCTGTTCAATTATTTCATTCACTTGCGTTTCATTTGTTAATTGAACTTTTTCACCATCTACACCGTAAAAGCTTGCTTCAAATGTGTCTTTTCCTTTTACAAATTCTGTTTTAATTGTCCAGAATTCTTCAGGTTCAAAGTTTTGAATTTCCCTTTCACGCTCGATGATTAAACGAACTGCTACAGATTGTACACGTCCTGCACTTAATCCTTTTTTTACTTTCTTCCATAATAAAGGACTAATATTGTAACCAACAAGACGATCAAGTATACGTCTTGCTTGTTGTGCATCCACTAAATCCATATTAATTGCACGAGGATGTTTAAATGATTCTTTGATCGCATCTTTCGTAATCTCATTAAACACAACCCGACAATCTGATTCAACGTCCACATTTAACGTATTCGCTAAATGCCAAGCAATCGCTTCCCCTTCACGGTCTGGATCGGCCGCGAGATAGACTTTCTTTGCTTTTTTGGCCGCTGATTTTAAATCTTTTAAGACGGGACCTTTACCACGAATGGTAATATACTTCGGGGTGAAGTTGTTCTTTACTTCTATCCCCATTTGACTTTTTGGCAAATCGCGAACATGTCCCATAGACGCGACAACTTTGTATTTTTTCCCTAAATATTTCTCAATGGTCTTCGCCTTAGAAGGCGACTCCACGATTACGAGGTAATCTGACATGCTAGTGCCTCCTTAAGAGGTGGATTCAAGTCTTCATTAATCTTATTGATTTCTCTTGTTTTTGTCAATCAAGAATGAATATACCATACAGTGCCAATCTACCATTTGTCAATAATTGTTTAATAAAAACATAAAAATATAAGGTTAATTTAAAATCTCTTCCAAGATATCTTCTGCATTTCTTACTAGTTTTGCTCCTTGCTGAATAAGATGATTCGTTCCCGATGCCCCCTCTATAAATATAGGTCCAGGAAGCGCAAATACCTCTCTACTTTGCTCTAACGCAAGGTCCGCAGTAATAAGTGTTCCACTTCTCGATTTCGCTTCTACAACTAAAACACCTTTACTTATACCACTAATAATCCGGTTTCTTTTTGGAAAATACCATTTTTTCGGTGCATAGTGCGGCGGATACTCTGTCAATAACAATATATATTCCTTCCACATTTCATATAAAGGTCTATTTTCTTTCGGATACATAAAAGACAATCCATGCCCTAATATCGCAATAGTCGGGCAATGATGCCTTACTGTAATCTCATGAGACATTGTATCTATCCCTTTTGCAAACCCACTGACAATAAGCCACTCTCTTTCTAATAAAGGGTGTAAAATAAACTTCAAACTCTCATGACCATATAATGATGGTTCTCTCGTTCCAACAACTGCTAATTTATTTACTTTATTCAGGAAATCTTTCTCTCCTTTTCCATATAAAACGAAGGGAGGGTCTTGTATTTCACGTAATAATTGCGGATAATTTTCATCCCATATCGTTATATAAAAAATACGATTTTTCTCTAAATAAGATATATATTGCGGAAGATTTGAACTTTGAAGAAATTTTACTAGTTCTGAAGATTTTTTCGAGGATATTCCAGTGTAGTGTTCCATTTGTTTTTCGTTAAAATTATATATGTTCTCTAATTCTGGATCGACATATAGTAGCCTCTCCATCGCTTTCCAATAATCTGCTAGCAAGTAATGAAGATGTAATAATCTCTCTCTTTTCATCTTGATTCTCCTTACCCATAATTTTTATTATGTAAACAGAAAAAGTCTAAAAAGACACCCTCAAGTAAGAAGGTGTCTTTCAACAGATTAATAGTTTTTACAAGTCTCAAATAAACCTTTTTCTTTTAAAACAGAGATTAGCGTTTCTCCCATAACTGCTGGAGTTTCAGCTACTTTAATGCCACAAGCTTCCATTGTTTTAATCTTTTCAGCAGCAGTTCCTTTACCGCCAGAAATGATTGCACCAGCATGGCCCATACGTTTGCCAGCAGGCGCTGTTTGACCACCAATGAAGCCTACAACAGGTTTTGTCATATTAGCTTTTACCCATTCAGCTGCCTCTTCTTCTGCTGTACCGCCGATTTCACCAATCATAATTACAGCATGTGTTTCTTCATCTTCATTAAATGCTTTTAAAGCATCAATAAAGTCTGTACCGTTAACAGGGTCTCCGCCGATACCTACAGCAGTAGATTGGCCAATACCTTCTTGTGTTAACTGATGTACAGCTTCATACGTTAATGTACCAGAGCGAGATACGATACCAACATGACCTTTTTTATGAATATATCCTGGCATAATACCAATCTTACATTCATCCGGTGTGATTACACCTGGGCAGTTTGGTCCAAGTAAACGTGTATGTTTACCCGCCATATATCTCTTTACGTTTACCATATCTAATACAGGAATCCCTTCAGTAATACATACTACTAAATCAATTTCTGCATCAACAGCTTCCATAATTGCATCTGCCGCAAAAGCGGGTGGAACGTATACAACTGAAGCGTTTGCGCCTGTTGCTTTCACTGCATCTTCTACTGTATCAAATACTGGTACACCTTCAATATCAGTGCCGCCCTTACCTGGTGTTACACCACCGACAATTTTCGTACCGTATTCAATCATTTGTTTTGTATGGAATAAACCTTGAGAACCTGTAATACCTTGAACAATAACTTTTGTATCTTTATTAACTAATACGCTCATTTTTCTCCCCCGCTTTCTATTAGCCCACTAGTGAAACAATTTTTTGTGCACCGTCTGCCATAGATTCTGCTGCAACAATATTTAAGCCAGACTCATTTAAAATTTTCTTACCTAGTTCTACGTTTGTACCTTCAAGACGTACAACTAAAGGTAACTCAAGACCTACTTGTTTCGTTGCTTCAATAACACCTTCTGCAATAACATCACACTTCATAATGCCACCAAAAATGTTAACAAAGATACCTTTTACATTTTTGTCAGAAAGGATAATTTTGAATGCTTCTGTAACTTTTTCTGCAGTTGCACCGCCACCAACATCTAAGAAGTTAGCTGGGTCACCGTGGTAATGTTTAATGATATCCATTGTAGCCATCGCTAAACCTGCACCATTAACCATACAACCGATATTTCCATCTAAAGGAATGTAGTTTAAGTCGTATTTTGAAGCTTCAATTTCTTTTGAATCCTCTTCATCAAGATCACGCAGCTCTAAAATGTCTTTATGGCGATATAATGCATTAGAATCAAAGTTTAATTTTGCATCTAATGCCATAACTTTACCTTCACCTGTTGTAACAAGTGGGTTAATCTCAGCGATAGAGCAATCTTTTTCGATAAACGCACGGTATAAGCCCATCATAAACTTCACAGCTTGTCCTACAAGCTCTTTTGGAATATTGATGTTAAATGCGATTCGGCGCGCTTGGAAACCTTGTAAGCCTACTGCTGGATCAATATATTCTTTAAAGATTTTTTCAGGTGTTTTTTCTGCTACTTCTTCAATTTCTGTTCCGCCTTCTTCAGAAGCCATTAAAACAACTTGAGAAGTTGCACGATCTAAAACTAGACCTACATAATATTCTTTTTTAATATCGCAACCTTCTTCGATAAGTAAGCGTTTTACTTCCTTACCTTCAGGACCTGTTTGATGTGTCACAAGTGTAGTTCCTAAAATGCTTTCTGCATATGTACGAACTTCATCTAAATTTTTTGCAACTTTTACTCCGCCAGCTTTGCCGCGTCCACCAGCGTGAATTTGTGCTTTCACTACACATACATCTGTTCCTAATTCTTTCGCCGCTTCTACAGCTTCTTCTACTGTAAATGCAACCTTCCCGTTCGGAACGCTAACCCCATAGCTTCTAAGGACTGCCTTACCTTGGTACTCATGGATATTCATGGTCCCATCCTCCCCTGTTTTCCTGTTTTACTCGAAAAGTTTTTTAATGTTTAAAAAACATTACATTGCCATTGTATAAGATGATTGGCACGCTGTCTACAATAAAGTGTCAGAAAACTGAAATCGCTTTATTCTTTTTCGGAAATAGTAATGTTTATATGCCAAAATAAAAAAATAAGCTGTATATTTACAGCTTATTTTTGAATCATATCTTTAATTGGCGCGAATGACTTTCGGTGTTCATCTAATACTCCATGCACTTGAATTGCCTCTAAATGTTGCTTTGTGCCATATCCCATATGTTGCTCAAATCCATATTGAGGATACTTCTCTCCCAGTTCTTTCATCATACGATCTCTCGTTACTTTTGCGATAATGGATGCGGCTGAAATCGAAACACTTTTCGCATCACCTTTAATAATTGATGTTTGCGGAATTGGTGTAGGAAGTTTCATCGCATCAATTAATAAATGTTGGGGTGTACAAGATAAATTCGCAACTGCATCTAACATCGCTTGTTTCGTTGCTTGGTAAATATTAATGTCATCAATAACTTGCGGCGATACAATTCCTACTCCAATTGCAATTGCTTGTACTTTTATTTCATCATAAAAACGCTCACGTTTCGCTTCACTCAACTTTTTCGAATCATTTAACCCTGGAATATAAAAATCCTCAGGAAGAACGACAGCTGCCGTCACAACAGGCCCAGCCAATGGCCCGCGCCCTACTTCATCAATACCCGCGATATATGTGACCCCTTTTTCACGCAAAGCATTTTCATACTTGGACATTTCAAAAAACTTCTCTTTTTCTTTCTGTTCTAACTCTTTTTGTTTATACCACTTCAAAACGAGCTTTTGAACACCTTTTCGATTATCTTTCATTAACAGTTGAAAGCGATCATCTTCTTCATTCATAATTTCTTTCAATACATTTTCTGCTTCTTTTATCGTTATAGTTTGCATTTATACAAGCTCCTTTTTAAACATATCCAAAAAGAAAAGACGCACAAACGCACGTCTTATACTTCTTCTATTTTTTCCACATCTTCTACTTGCTCTGCAAACTCTTCCGGTGTTTCAAACGTCATTTTTCCAAGTTTGCCACCACGAAGCTCACGAAGCACAAGCTCAGATGTCTTATCATAATCAATCATTCCGCCGCCCATTAAGCAGCCTCTATTTTTTCCAATTGCATCGAATAATTCCACAATATCTTCTGGAATCTCATTTAAATTATAGCGTTCTTTCAAGCGTTCTGGATAATGTTTCTCCATAAAACGTAATGCGTAAACAGCTACATCTTGTAAATTTAAAATTGAATCTTTAATTGCACCCGTTGTCGCTAAGCGAAGACCCACTAATTGATCTTCAAATTTAGGCCACAGAATACCTGGTGTATCTAACAATTCCATTTCCTTCCCAACTTTAATCCATTGTTGAGCTGTTGTCACACCTGGACGATCTCCTGTTTTAGCAATATTTTTCTTTGCCAATTTATTAATCAATGTAGATTTACCAACATTTGGTATACCTACAATTAATGCACGAATCGCTCTCGGTCTAATACCTTTTGCAACCATTTTATCAAATTTTTCTTTAACAAGCACTTTACAAGCTGCTGCAATTTCCTTCATACCTTGTCCAGCTTGCGCGTTAATTGAAATTGCCATATGGCCTTTTTCTTTAAAATATGCGATCCATTGTTTTGTTAAACGATCATCTGCCATATCCGCTTTATTTAAAACAACAAGCCTTGGCTTATGTGTAATGATTTCATCAATCATTGGGTTTCGAGATGATAATGGTAATCGAGCATCTACAAGTTCAATTACAACATCAATTAATTTTAATTTCTCCGTTACTTGGCGTCTAGCCTTCGCCATATGCCCTGGAAACCATTGAATTACCATGTTGCCACCTTCTTTTTCATTTATTTCACAATACGTGCGTCTTCTAACGGCCAATATAACATATTAGCTTTACCAATTACTTGATCCATTGAAATCGTACCGATTGAACGGCTATCTTTACTAAAACGACGATTATCACCTAAAACAAATAATTGATCTTTTGGAACGGTTTTCTTGCCTGTCATTTCTTCAAGATTAAAATCATATGTAAGCGGTCCGTCAGCAATTTGCTTTTTCTGCTTGTCTAAATACGGCTCCTCATAAGCCTTTCCGTTAATATACAGTTTATCATTACGATACTCTATTTCATCGCCTGGCAGGCCTATAATGCGCTTAATGTAATCTTTATCTTCTGTTGCTCGAAATACGATAATATCAAAGCGTTTTGGATCTCCAATGTGATAACCAATTTTATTCACAATCATTCGATCACGATCATGTAAAGTAGGTGCCATCGATACCCCGTCTACGAGAATTGGCGCAAAGAAAAACTGTCTAATAACACCAGCTAATACAACAGCAATCAAAATTGCTTTAATCCATTCCCAAAGTGAACTCTTCTCTTTTTTCATGCATTTCCCCTCCACGGTTATGTAAACTGCTCGTATTATACCAAAATTTCATATAGATTGGAAAAAGGGAGCTTGTGCATTTACAAGCTCCCATACATGTCTTATCGAATTTCTTTAATACGTGCTTTTTTACCGCGAAGGTTACGTAAGTAGTATAACTTAGCACGACGTACTTTACCACGGCGAAGTACTTCGATTTTCGCGATTCTTGGCGTGTGAACTGGGAATGTACGCTCAACACCTACACCGTAAGAAATCTTACGAACTGTGAATGTTTCACTGATTCCGCCACCACGACGTTTAATTACAACACCTTCGAAAAGCTGAATTCTTTCACGAGTTCCCTCAACAACTTTTACGTGTACACGTAAAGTGTCACCAGGACGGAATGAAGGAAGGTCAGTTTTTAATTGGCCTTTTGTAATTTCTGCGATTAATTGTTGCATATTAAATTCTCTCCTTTAAACAGATGCTCTTATAAAGTCTTAATAAATTACAGCGGAACATCGTTAATACGGCTACTGATTTCAGTAGCACAAATGTTATAATAGCATATTACTAGGCCTGTTGCAATAGCAAATATATGAAGTTATTACTGCTCTCGCTTTATTTCCTCAAGCCATTTTTTCTCTTGTTTAGATAGCTCTCTCTCATCTAATAAATCAGGTCTACGCGTATACGTTCGGCGCAAAGATTCCTTATGTCGCCATTCATCAATGTTTTTATGATTCCCTGACATTAATACATCCGGTACCTTCATACCACGAAAATCAGCTGGACGTGTATAATGAGGATGCTCTAATAAACCTGTACTAAACGAATCCTCTACTTGTGAAGCATGATTTCCTAGCACACCTGGCAAGAGACGTACCACACTATCAGTAATAACCATAGAGGCTAATTCTCCGCCCGTTAATACATAGTCACCAATAGAAATCTCATCCGTTACGAGATGCTCACGAATTCGTTCGTCATATCCTTCATAATGCCCACATACGAAGATTAAATGTTCTTCCCCTGCAAGCTCTTCCGCTTTCTTCTGCGTAAATCTTTCGCCCTGCGGACACATTAAGACAACTCTCGGCTTACGCTCTGTCTCTTTCGTCAAATCCTCTACAGCATCAAAAATAGGCTGAGGAGTAAGCACCATACCAGCTCCTCCGCCGTAAGGATAATCGTCTACGCTATTATGCTTACTTGTTGTATAATCACGAAAGTTAACAACACGAAGGTTTACCGCTTCTTTTTCTTGCGCCTTCTTTAATATAGAAGATCCAAATACACCGGTAAACATGTCTGGGAACAACGTTAAAATATCAATTTTCATTATAGCAGCCCTTCCATTACATGAATGGTTACTAATTTATTTTCAATATTAACTTGAAGTACAACATCATCGATATAAGGAATTAAGAGATCTTGACCCTTCGGGCGTTTAATTACCCAAACATCATTTGCACCAGGAGATAGAATCTCTTTGATTGTCCCTAGCGCTTCTCCTTCTTCCGTTACAACACTGCAACCAATAATTTCATGATAGTAGTATTCACCTTCAGCAAGTTCGCCTAACTGCTCTTCTGGTACTTTTATTAAAGAACCTTTAAACTTCTCTACTTCATCTACATTGTTATATCCTTCAAATGTTAATAAATCGAATGTCTTATGTTGGCGATGAGAAGTTACCTTCACCGGAAGATAGTCTGTGCCTTTCTCATTCGATATGTATAGCGTGTTTCCTACTTTATATCGCTCTTCTGGAAAATCAGTACGAGAAATAACACGGATTTCTCCTCTTACGCCATGAGTATTTACAATTTTCCCTACGTTAAACCATTTTGTCATAAATAGTATGTCACCCCTGGTTTCTATATAAATTAAGCATCTCCATTTCGCAGATGGAACATGCAATCTCTATTTAAATGTTAAAAAAGGGAGAGGAATAACTCCTCGCCCTTTTTACGTTTATTGAATTTCCAGTGTTACTTTTTCATCATTATGATGTCCCACTGAATACAAGAGCATTCGAATCGCTTTCGCAACTCTCCCTTGCTTTCCAATGACTTTTCCAACATCCTCAGGATGTACAGTTAATCGATACTTTATCTCTCCGTTGCAAAGTTCCTGTGTAACTTTTACATCTTCAGGATAATCGACAAGAGGCTTGACAATCGTCTCGACTAACTTCTTCATAGTCATTGCCTCAATTACTTACCTTGTTTAGATAAGTGGAATTTCTCCATGATACCTTGGTTAGAGAATAAGTTACGAACTGTATCAGATGGTTTAGCACCATTTCCTAACCATTTTAATGCTGCTTCTTCGTTGATCTTAACTTCAGCTGGTTGAGCAACTGGATTGTAAGTTCCGATTTCCTCAATGAAACGTCCGTCACGAGGAGAACGAGAATCTGCAACAACTACACGATAGAAAGGAGTTTTTTTAGCTCCCATACGTTTTAAACGAATTTTAACTGCCATTTATAAAGCACCTCCGAATTTATTTCACACAGATAATTATATTAGCAAAAAGACTATTGCTTTGTAAAGTATTTTTTCTTAACAGAGCCATCTTTTTTTCCTTACATGAATGGAAACTTCAATCCACCTAGTCCTTTTTTCTTACCTTTTTGCATTCCCGTCATCGTCTTCATCATTTTTTTCATGTCATCGAATTGCTTAATTAGACGATTGATTTCTTGTACAGTTGTACCGCTACCTTTGGCAATGCGCTTTTTGCGACTAGCATTGATTATTTCCGGTTGTTCTCGTTCTAATTTAGTCATAGAACGAATAATTGCCTCAATATGCCCAATTTGTTTTTCATCAACTTGCGCATTTTTCAGCCCTTTAATTTTATTTGCACCAGGAAGCATTCCTAACAATTCATCAAGCGGCCCAAGTTGGCGCACTTGTCCAAGTTGTTCTAGGAAATCGTCAAGCGTAAACGAAAGCGTACGCATTTTTTGCTCAAGTTCTTTTGCTTTCTCTTCATCAACTGTAGCTTGCGCTTTTTCAATTAACGTTAAGACATCGCCCATCCCTAAAATACGGGATGCCATACGCTCTGGATGGAACGCTTCAATTGCATCTAGTTTTTCACCCATACCAGCAAATTTAATCGGCGTGTTTGTTACAGCCTTAATAGATAATGCAGCACCACCGCGCGTATCACCATCTAATTTCGTTAATACAACACCTGTTAAACCTAACTGTTCATGGAAACTTTGTGCAACATTTACCGCGTCTTGCCCCGTCATCGCATCGACAACAAGGAAAATTTCATCCGGTTTCGCAACTTCTTTCACTTTCGCTAATTCATCCATTAATTCTTCATCAATATGCAGGCGACCCGCTGTATCGATTAAAACATAATCGTGATGATCTTCTTTTGCTTTTGCAATCGCTTGTTTCGCAATTTCAACAGGACTTACTTGATCTCCTAAAGAAAATACAGGCATGTCCAATTGCTTCCCTAATGTTTCAAGCTGTTTAATCGCTGCTGGACGGTAAATATCCGCTGCAACAAGCATCGGTTTACGATTATGCTTTTTACGAAGCAAATTCGCAAGCTTACCTGTCGTCGTTGTTTTACCCGCACCTTGCAGACCAACCATCATAATAACAGTCGGTGGCTTATTAGCAACAGCAATTTTGCTTTGCTCTCCGCCCATAAGTTCTGTAAGTTCTTCCTGTACAACTTTAATTACTTGTTGTCCAGGTGTCAAACTTTTCATTACATCTTGTCCGACAGCACGTTCAGACACACGCTTCACAAAATCTTTTACTACTTTAAAGTTAACATCCGCTTCTAAAAGAGCTAGACGAACTTCTCTCATCATTTCTTTCACATCGGCTTCAGAAACTTTTCCTTTGCCGCGGATTTTTTGCATTGTCTGTTGAAGTCGGTCGGCTAATCCTTCAAATGCCATATTGCCGCCCTCCTAATCTAATTTTTCGATAGCTTCAACAACTTGTTTCATTTCTTCATTCACATGCTCTTCTTCGCTGATTAGCTGTTTTAGCTTTGCAACAAGTCGCTGTCGCTCTTGAAACTTTTGAAGTAATACTAATTTTTCTTCATATTCTTCAAGCATCGCTTCAGTCCGTTTAATGTTATCATACACGGCTTGGCGACTTACATCAAATTCTTCCGCAATTTCACCAAGAGATAAATCATCTAGATAATAAAGCGACATATAACTTCTTTGTTTTTGCGTTAACAACGATTGATAAAAATCAAATAAATAGTTCATTCTCGTTGTTTTTTCGAGCATGTTGGATCATCCTTTGTTAAGTGATTTCCCTTTACATGAATTAGTTTACATGTAGTCCAAAAGAGTGTCAAGTTTTTTTCTTAACATCATATATTTTTTATAGAAAAAGAAGCGGAAATACCGCTTCTTTCGCTTATACTTCTTCTGTTTCTACTAAGTTCGCAAATAAACCATACACATATTGTTCTGGATCAAACTGCTGCAAGTCATCCATTTGCTCTCCTAATCCAACAAACTTCACCGGTACATCCATTTCGTTACGAATCGCTAATACAATACCACCTTTAGCAGTTCCATCTAACTTCGTTAAAACAATACCAGTTACATTCGTTGCTTCACGGAATGTTTTCGCTTGGCTTAAACCGTTTTGTCCTGTTGTTGCATCAATAACAAGCAATACTTCATGAGGAGCACCTGGTACTTCACGCTCAATTACACGCTTCACCTTCTCTAACTCTTTCATTAAGTTCACTTTATTTTGCAAGCGTCCTGCTGTGTCACATAGTAATACATCTACCTTACGTGCTTTCGCTGCTTGTACAGCGTCATACATAACCGCCGCTGGATCAGATCCAGATCCTTGTTTAATCACTTCTACACCAACGCGATCGCCCCATACTTCTAATTGTTCAATCGCTCCAGCACGGAATGTGTCTCCTGCCGCCAATAGGACTGACTTACCTTCTGATTTAAACTTATGCGCCAGTTTACCAATTGTCGTCGTTTTTCCTACACCATTAACACCAACAAATAAAACGACCGTTAATTGGTCCTCTTGCATATTAATTTCGTTACTAAAATCGCTGTCACCTTTGTAAATTCCTACTAGTTTTTCTGAAATAACAGCTTGTACTTCTTTTGGATCTTGAATGTTACGACGTTGTACTTCTTCTTTCAATTGGTCAATTAATTCCATTACCGTCGCAACGCCAACGTCTGCACCGATTAAAATTTCTTCTAACTCTTCGAAGAAATCTTCGTCCACTTTACGGTAACGATACACTAAATCATTCACTTTATCCGCAAATGAATTTCTCGTTTTTTCTAATCCTTGTTTAAATTTCTCTGTAACTGTATCCGTTTGTTTTGAAATTTTTTCTTTTAGTTTTTTAAAAAAACTCATACTTTCCCATCCTTCCTATTCACTTGCAATAAGTTCTTCTCCGGCGTCTAAACGAACCGAAACAAGTTTAGATACCCCCGATTCTTGCATTGTTACACCGTACAACACATCAGACTCTTCCATTGTACCTTTTCTATGTGTAATTACAATAAACTGCGTCTCATCACTGAATTTCTTTAAATACTGTGCAAAACGAGCTACATTCGCCTCATCAAGGGCTGCCTCTACCTCATCTAGTACACAGAACGGTACTGGGCGTACTTTTAAAATACCAAATAAAAGCGCAATTGCTGTTAAAGCACGCTCTCCACCTGAAAGTAAACCTAAGTTCTGCAGTTTCTTCCCTGGCGGTTGTGCTACAATATCAATACCCGTATTTAGTAAATCCTCGGGATTAGTCATTACTAAATCCGCTCTACCGGCTCCAAATAATTCAGAGAATACCGATTGAAACTCCATTCTAATGCCTTCAAACGTAGTAGAAAAGCGTTTTTTCATTTCTTCATCCATTTCGGTAATAAGCTGGTGCAATGTCGCTTTCGCTTCTTCTAAGTCGTCTCTCTGCTCTAGTAAGAATGTATGACGCTCCGCTACACGTTCATATTCATCAATTGCCCCTAGGTTCACTGTACCTAACTCTTCTATGGATAATTTGATTAATTTTACTTTCTTACGCGCATCTTCTGCAGGCATTGTCATTGTATATTTTAGTTTTGCCGCTTCAAATGAAATCGTATATGTTTCACGTAAATGTTGTAATCTATTTTCCAACTCTACATCCAGTCGATTTATTCTCACTTCTTGATCTTTCAACATTTCAAGAACATATTTATGTTTACCTGTCGTTTCTTTCAAATTGCGCTCTAAATGTTCTACTCTCTCTTGCAACGATACACGTTGTTCACGACGAGAGCGAATTAATTCTGAAGTTTGATTACGATCATATGCTTTCTTCTCAATCATATTCGTAATTTGCTCTTCACCACTTGAATTAGATGTCATTTCTTGTTTTAAGAACGCTAAATCCTCTTTCGTTTTTACAAGTGTCGCATCCGTTTCTTCTTTTTCCTTCGTCAATCGTTCAACTTTTTCTTTTTGATTAGATAAGCGTTGTTGCTTTTCAGCTGCCAGCACTTTTAACTCAGTCATTTCTTTTTGAACTTTTTCTTTCGAAGAATGTTGCTCACTTTTTTGTTTTGTTAAAGCTACAATTTTACTATCTAACTTAGTGATTTCAGCTTGAAGATTCGTTAAAACCCCTTCTAACTCCTCTTTACGCCCTTGCATTTTTACTCGATCTTGTAAAAACCCTTCAATCTCTAAATCATAAATAGACAACCGATCATTAATACGATGTTCTTCTAATTCTAAACGATTAATCTCTTCTCTTAATTTCTGCTCATCTACACGATCTGCTTCTACAGTTTGCCTTAGTTCGCGTATTTTCACTTCTTTTTCTTGAATCTCTTGTTTTACTGCTTTAACAAAGTTTTCTAACTTCGTTGTTTTTTCTTCCATATCAGTTAACTTGCGAGTCCACTCTTCCAGTTCACGTTGGCGTCCTAATAAAGAAGATTTCGCTTGCTTTACCGCCCCACCAGTCATAGAACCGCCAGGATTCACTACGTCACCTTCGATTGTTACAATGCGATAACGGTATTGCAGTTGTTTCGCCAACTCATTTGCTCCACGTAAATCTTTCGCAACAATAACAGTACCTAATAAATTTGAAACTACATTTTCATATTTATTGTTGTACTGCACAAGTTCTGCCGCCACACCTACAAACGATGGGTGTTGATTTGCAATGCGTAATTGCTCAAATGATAACGATCTGCTTTTAATAACAGCTTGCGGTAAAAACGTTGCACGTCCATGTTTATTTTGCTTTAGAAATGCAATCGCATTACGAGCATGTTCCTCTGTTTGTACAACAATATGCTGCATCGCTGCACCTAGAGCGATTTCCATTGCAACTTCGTATTCTTTCGGTACCGTTAACAGTTCCGCAACAGCACCCTCGATACCTTGCAACCTATTTTCTCTAGCTTTCAATACTTCACGTACACCTTGATAGAATCCAGAATAATCTTCTTGCATCTCTTCAAGCATTTCTTTTCGAGAACGTGCCTGTTGCACAAATTGATATGCTTGATACAGTTTTGTTTCATTTTCACTATACTGCGTCTTACATTTCCCAAGCGCCGCCTCTGTCTTCTGTATATTTGAGAGAATGCCAGCTACTTTTTCTTTCGCTTGTTCGTAACTTTCTACAAGTTTCGTCTTTTTCGCTGTAATTTCCATACGCATTTCTACATATTTCGCATTCTCTTCATCTAGACGCTCGTTTTTAGACGTTTGCTGTTTCGATTGTTCTTCAATCATAGATAATTCATTACGATGACTAGCTTGTTGATTTAAAAGCTCAATATAGTCACCTTTTAAATTCTCAATCTGTTCCTCTAAATTGTCAGCAAAAGTAGCAAGCAGTTGCTCATTATCATGCAATTTTTGCTCCAACTCTTTTACTTCATTCACAAATTGCATTAAAGATTCTGTACTTGACTCAATCTCACCATCGTAACTTTTAGCTTTCTCAGTTAATTCAACAATTAACTGCTCAAGTTGCGCACAATGCGTCGTAGCATTTTGCTTTCTTTCTTTTAACAACTCACGCTGCCCTTCTAGTTTTTCTAGCTCTTTACTAGAAAGAAGAAGTACTTCTTGCAACGAGTCTACAGACTCGTCTACCGCTTGTAATTGTCCTCGTAATTCCTCAAGCTCTTCTTCACTTTTTTGTAAATTCGTTGACATTTTAGCTTCTTCGTTTTTATTATGCCCAAACTGATTTCGAAGCGCTTCCCATTTCTCATGCAATTCTTCAATTTCATGAACAATAAGCGCAGCTTCTACTTTCTCTAATTCTTCTTTATTCTCAAGATAATCTTTCGCAATAGAAGCTTGTCTTTCTAAAGGTTCTACTTGACTACTTAATTCATGAATTATATCTTGTACACGATTTAAGTTTTCTTGTGTTTCTGCTAGTTTCCCTTCAGCTTTCTTTTTGCGAAGTTTGTATTTTAGTACGCCTGCCGCTTCTTCAAATACACCTCGACGCTCTTCTGACTTACTACTTAAAATCTCTTCCACTTTCCCCTGGCTAATAATTGAAAAAGCTTCTCTTCCCATACCAGAGTCCATAAATAAATCGATAATATCTTTCAATCTACATGATTGTTTATTAATATAAAAATCACTATCACCTGAACGAGATACACGACGTGTTACACACACCTCATTGTATTCAATTGGTAAACGTTGATCTTCATTATTTAAAGTTATTGTTACTTCAGCAACATTAACCGCTCTCCTCGTATCACTGCCTGCAAAAATAATATCCTCCATCTTTGCACCACGTAATGATTTTGCAGATTGTTCACCAAGTACCCAGCGAATTGCATCAGTAATATTACTTTTCCCGCTTCCATTAGGTCCTACTACAGAAGTTACACCTGGGACAAAATCAACAGATACACGCTCAGCAAAAGACTTAAACCCTGCTATTTCTAATCTTTTTAAAAACACGAAAGGCCTTCCTCCTATTCTCCGTCGTTATAAATGTTCTCTATATAAAAACAAGTATTATACGGATTTACCTTCTTTTTCTTTATAAACAAAAAGAAAGTTTCATTCTATGCATAAGGAATCCCCCTCATTCAAAGGGGGATTCCTTATAGTTGTTCTTTTAATTTTTTCAATGCTTCTGCAGCAGCTTGTTGCTCTGCTTCTTTTTTCGACTTACCACTACCAAGACCTAAAGCTACGTTATTTAACGTAACACGTGACACAAATTCTCGATTGTGAGCTGGTCCTTTTTCTTGCAAAATTTGATACTCAACATTGCCACTGCCATCACGCTGAATCAATTCTTGCAACTGACTCTTATAATCCATCACATGAGAAAAAGCACCCTCATTAATTTTCGGATATACAATTTCTTTTAAGAATTCCCAAACTGTTTCTAGCCCTTGATCAAGATAAAGGGCACCAATAAACGCTTCAAAGACATCCGCTAATAAAGCTGGTCGTTCACGTCCACCTGTCATTTCTTCACCTTTTCCTAATAAAACAAGGCTGCCAAATGACAATTCGTTCGCAAAACGAACAAGAGATGGCTCACATACAATAGCTGCACGTAGTTTTGTTAACTCTCCTTCGCTCATTGTCGGATATTTTTGAAACAGATACTGTGATACAGTCAGTTCCAATACTGCATCTCCAAGAAATTCAAGACGCTCATTATCTTCATGCGGTTTTTTTCGATGCTCATTCACATACGATGAATGCGTAAATGCTTGAATCAATAATTTTTCATCTGTAAACGTAATACCTATCTTTTCTTGAAACACTTTAAATGCTTCACGATATTTTGTTTCGTATTTTTTTTCTCTATATTTTCGGTACGGCATAGGTCCCTCCAGATATAAGCCAGAAAGCCCCGCTAAAAAACGGGACTTCACTTAAGCATTATAGATGACTCTCTATGTAAGTCACAGCATCGCCAACAGTAGCAATCTTTTCAGCATCTTCATCAGAAATTTCCATTTCGAATTCATCTTCTAATTGCATTACAAGTTCTACTACATCTAGGGAGTCTGCTCCTAAATCTTCCTTGAAGCTTGCAGCTGGTACTACCTCAGTCTCTTCTACTCCTAAACGATCAACGATGATTTTTGTTACGCGCTCTAAAACATCTGCCATTCCATTCACCTCCCCTCAAATATTATATTAAATATTGACCAAAAAAACTAGGTGAAATCGATTCTTTTATTACATTACCATACCGCCATCAACATTTAACGTTTGACCTGTAACATATTTGCTTTGATCAGAAGCAAAAAACGTTACAGCATTCGCGATATCTTTCGCTTCACCAAATTGAGCAGCTGGAATAACTTTTAACATTTCAGCTTTAATATTCTCATCTAGTACATCCGTCATATCAGTCGCAATAAAGCCCGGCGCAATTGCATTCACAGTAATATTTCGACTTGCTAACTCTTTTGCAGATGTTTTTGTTAATCCAATAACACCCGCTTTAGCAGCAACATAATTAGCTTGCCCTGGGTTTCCTATAACACCCACAACAGAAGCGATATTTATAATTCTACCGTGACGTTGACGCATCATATAACGAGATACTGCTTTTGTACATAAGAATACACCTTTTAAGTTTGTATTAATAACTGTATCCCATTCTTCTTCTTTCATACGCATTAATAAATTATCTTTTGTTACACCAGCATTATTTACAAGAATATCAACTTGTCCAAATGTATCTACTGTTTGTTTCACCATATTTGTAACATCATCAGCATTTGCAACATCTGCTTTTACCGCAATTGCATCAGAACCTAATTTCTTAATTTCATCTACTACTTCATTTGCTTTTTGTTCATTACCTGCATAATTTACTACTACATTTGTCCCTTGTTTCGCTAAATCGATCGCAATCGCGCGACCAATTCCACGTGAAGCGCCAGTTACTAATGCTACCTTCCCTTTTAACATCAGTTTTCTCCTCTCAAATTTGAAATGGTATCTTTTAATGTCTCTTCATCATATATCGCATATGCTTTCACTGATGAATCAATTGACTTCATAAGTCCAGCAAGTACTTTTCCAGGCCCAATTTCAATAAATGTATCTACTCCCTGCTTCACCATACATTCAATAGACGGGTACCATAATACAGGCGAATAAAGCTGTTCGATTAACTTTTCTTGAATGTCGGCACCACGTGTAATAACATCCGCCGTAACATTTGCAATAACAGGAATGTTCGTATCATGAATTGTAATTTCATTCAAAACACTTTGAAACTTCTCAGCTGCCGGCTTCATAAGTGAAGAATGGAATGGCCCACTTACTTTTAGTGGAATTGCTCTCTTTGCACCATTTTCTTTCGCTCTTTGAGAAGCAACCTCTACGCCTTGCTTCGTTCCAGAAATTACAATTTGCTTCGTACTATTCATATTAGCGATTTGCACTGCATATCCTTCACTTGTTACTTCTTCTGTAACTTGTTTCAGCATATGTGGGTCAGCACCTAATATAGCTGCCATTGCACCTTCCCCGCCCGGAACAGCTTCTTCCATATATTCCCCGCGTTTCCTTACAGCATATACCGCATCTTCAAAAGTTAATGCACCAGCTGCTACAAGAGCGCTATATTCACCTAAACTATGACCAGCGACAAAGTCAGGTGTAATGTCATACTCTTTCAAAGCTGTCAAAATAGCAAAACTCGTTGTTAATAATGCAGGCTGCGCATTTGTTGTTAATGTAAGCTTTTCCTGCGGTCCTTCAAAAATCACTTCTGAAAGTGAATCTTGCAACACCTCATCTGCTTTTGCAAACACTTTTGCAACCTCTTTATTATTCTCTGCTAATTGTTTACCCATTCCAACTGCCTGTGAACCTTGGCCCGGAAAAAGAAATGCTATTTTTCCCATTTCAAATCCTCCTCTTATTGGAGTGACTCTTTCTCCATTACGCTTGAAATTGTAGGAATTACTTCTTTCGCTACCATTTCTCTCGTTTGACGAATCGCACTAAATATCGACTGGTCATTAGAAGAACCGTGAGCCTTAATGACAGGTGCTTTCAATCCAAATAATGCAGCTCCTCCATACTCCGAATAATCCATTTTATCTTTTAATACCATAAGTTTTGGCTTTAATACCGCCGCTGCTAATTTACTCGTAAATGAACTCATTAATTGTTCTTTCAACATAGAGAATAGCGCAAGTGCTGTTCCCTCTAATGATTTCAACGCTACATTCCCTGTAAAACCATCACATACAACAACATCTGCTACACCTTGCAATAAATCTCTTGATTCAATGTTCCCAACGAAATTAATTGGCGCATCTTTAAGCATTGCAAATACTTGCTTTGAAAGCTCGTTTCCTTTTCCATCCTCTGTTCCAACGTTTAATAGTCCAACGCGAGGATTTTCAATTCCTCTTACCTTCTCAGCATAAACAGATCCCATTACTGCATATTGATATAAATGAATTGGTTTTGCATCAACATTTGCTCCAACATCTAACATAACAAAACCTTTTCCATCTACAGTTGGCATTGTAGGCGATAAAGCTGGTCGCTCAATTCCTTCCATACGACCGACAACAAATAATCCAGCTGCCATTAAAGCTCCTGTACTACCTGCGGATATACAAGCGTCTGCTTCTCCATCCTTTACTTGTTGTGCCGCAAGCACCATTGAAGCTTGTTTTTTTCGACGAACCGCTCTTACTGGTTCCTCCGTTGATTCTATTTTTTCGTCTGTATGAAGAATAGTAATTCGTTCATCACTCGTTAAGTATTGACGAATTTCCTCTTCTTTCCCTACTAACGTAATATGTAAATCAGAATATTCCTTAATAGCTTTCATTGCCCCTAATACTACAGCCTTTGGAGCGTGATCTCCGCCCATTGCATCTATTGCGATTTTCATAAGTTGTTACCTTCCTCACTATAATTACTAGATCGATACATTTCAAAAGTGCCTGTAAAAACAAGTTCTTCTCCAACGAAGCTACGCACTTTGACAACCGTCCGTCCCTTATCATTCTCTACATCTTCAACGCGCGCTTTTGCAACAACACGCTCTCCTAATTTTACAGGGCGAATGTATCGAATGGTAGACTTTGCAGTTAAAGCTAATTCTTCATCAATAACTGCAACAGCTAGTGAGTTTGCTTGCGCAAACAGATGATGCCCACGGGCAATTTGATTTCTTTTAAATACATGTTCTACCTTTACTTCAAAGATAGAGATTGCATGTCTATCTAATTCAATATCAATAATTTCTCCAACAACCTCTTCTAACGGTAAAGATTTCACATCTTCTTCATGTTGCTTTGTAGCTACATGTTTAATTCTCTCTCTTAATTCAGGAATAGACAATTCCATACGATCAAGTCGTACTGTTTGTATACTCACTTGAAATTTTTCCGCTAAATCTTCATCCGTAATAAAAGGATTTGATTCGATTGTTTGTTGTAATAACTCTTGTCTTTCTTTTTTACTTCTTCTTTTTTTCATACCGCACCATCCATTTTTATGACTAGGTACTAACAGTAGTATATAATCATTAAAAGTAGAATGCAACAAAAACTTTTGTTGACTCCCTTTAATCGAGCTTCTCTCCTTGGAACACACCTGTCCCATCAAGATACGTACGCAAGGCAGCGTACTGATCATTGTGCCAAAACGCTTCTGAATCTACTAGTATCGCCGCATCTTGCCTTGCTGTTTCTAACGCTCGATAATCATGTACCATGTCAGCAACCTTAAATTCTGGTAAGCCACTTTGCTTACTCCCAAA
Organism: Bacillus sp. RCC_6_1; assembly: GCF_041360755.1. Taxonomy (NCBI): domain Bacteria; kingdom Bacillati; phylum Bacillota; class Bacilli; order Caryophanales; family Bacillaceae; genus Bacillus; species Bacillus sp. RCC_6_1. The sequence continues at coordinate 953,236 of NZ_JBFUPV010000002.1, read as the reverse complement.
GAAATCTCCAGGACCTCGTAATTCTAAATCTTTTTCTGACAATACAAATCCATCATTTGTTTCAGTCATTATGCGCATTCTTTCTTTCCCTGTTTCTGATTTAGGGTCTGCTATTAATAAACAATATGATTGCTCACTACCACGGCCGACACGCCCTCTAAGCTGATGAAGCTGCGATAAACCGAAACGTTCTGCATCATAAATAACCATTACAGTCGCATTCGGTACGTTCACACCTACTTCAACAACTGTTGTCGATACAAGAATTTGCACTTTATTTTCACTAAACTGTCCCATTATCTCTTCTTTTTCCTGAGACGATAATCTCCCATGCATCAATCCAACTTGGCATTTCCCTTGGTAATGATGCGTCAGCATACTATGTAAGTCGATAGCATTTTGCACATCAAGTTTCTCAGATTCTTCAATTAGAGGACAAATAACGTATGCCTGTCTTCCTTTTTTTATCTCCTTTTCAACAAAACCGAGAACGCGATCTAACATATCATGTTTTGCCCAATATGTTTCAATCACCTTTCTACCTGCTGGCATCTCATCGATTATCGAAACATCCATCTCTCCAAATGCAGTAATTGCAAGCGTACGCGGAATTGGTGTCGCTGTCATAAATAATACATCTGGACTTTCACCTTTCTCCCGTAAAACTCGGCGCTGCGCTACACCAAATCGATGCTGTTCATCTGTAATAACGAGACCCAACCTATGAAATATAACTTCATCTTGAATTAAGGCATGCGTTCCAACAAGAATATCTATTTCTCCTTGTTCTAACTTCGCTAAAATTTCTCGACGTCTCGCACCTTTAACAGAACTTGTTAACAGTTCCACCTTCATACCAAAATGCGAAAACGTTTCAGCAAGCGACTGATAATGTTGCTCAGCTAAAATTTCTGTAGGAACCATTAAAGCACCTTGATAATGAGCTAATTTCGATGCATAAAGGCCAATCGCAGCAACAACTGTTTTCCCAGAACCAACGTCACCTTGCAATAGTCGGTTCATCCGATAAGGAGATGTCATATCTTTCAAAATTTCATCTACAACTCGGCGCTGCGCACCCGTTAATGGAAACGGCAGTGCATCGATAAATTCTTGTAATTCTACTGACGGAATCTCTTTCTTCGTCCCTTTTGAATTTTCCCTCTCCATTTTCCGGAGCGTTTGCATTTTCAGCTGAAATAAGAAAAATTCTTCATATACAAAACGGCGACGCGCTTGCTTCAAATCTTCCTGTCCTACCGGAAAATGCAATGCCCTAAGCGCTTCATATCTTGGTAATAATTTATATCGCCCTAACAAACCATCCGGTAACACTTCGACTATAGAATCTCCATATTCCTTTAACGCTTGAGCAATAAAACGACGCATCTGTTTTACTGTAAGTTTCCCCTTTACTGAATAAACAGGTTCCACTTCTTGTTGACGTACAACCGGCCCAAAATGAAGTTCTGATACAGCAATTGTTTGACGATGTTGATCCCATTTACCAGTAATCGTTACCGTTTCATCTAACTTTAATTTTTGCTTATAGTAAGGCCTATTAAAACATACCGCCGTAATTAAATACCGACCGACGAGAACACGAACTGTTAAACGCGATTTCTTCTTACCATAATATTGCAGCAAAGGAGCACTATGAATCTTCCCTTCAACCGTTACACGTTCATCATGCTTTACTTCAGCAAGATCTTTCATCGCATAATCTTCATAACGGTATGGAAAATGTTCTAATAGATGAGAAACTGTATAAATACCCATCTCATGTAGTAACTCAGATGTTTCTCCTCCGATCCCCTTTACATCCGTAACAGGAACTTGTACAACATCATTCAAGATTCTCACACCCCGTCACATTATTTTCTTTATTGCATTTTATTTGAGTACCAATTAGCATCTGTAATCGCTCTCTTTCACCTTATATATTCTATCATAGGCATTCTAAGAGAAACTACTCAAATCCCTTATATAAAACAAGTAAAAAAGAGCCTCACTATTAGCAGCAAGGCTCTTTTCTCTCTTCAATATGCTAGCCTTTTGAATAAAAACTAGTAATAAACTTCATATTACTACTTCTTATCCATTAGCAAGTAAGTAATCCATTTATTTTCAAAACGAATCTTATCTTATTCTACAGAGAAGATGAAAGAATACACTGGTTGGTTTCCAGCATGCACTTCTACTTCTGCATCTTCAAATTTCTCTTCTACAAATTCAACTAACTCCGCTACTTCTTCGTCAGTTGCATCTTCACCTTGTAGAATCGTTACGATTTCAGAATCTTCATCAATAAGCGCTTCTAGTAATTGCTTCGCAGCTCCTACTTTTTCAGCATTTGTAGATACAATTTTCCCATCTGCAATACACATGAAATCATCTTTTTGAATTGCTACACCATCAATTTCCGTATCACGTACAGCATACGTAATTTGACCTGTTTTCACATGAGATAAAGCTTCTTGCATGTTTTCTTCATTCTCTTCTAACGTTCCAACTGGGTTAAATGCTAACATTGCTGCCATACCTTGAGGAACTGTTTTCGAACGAACAACAATAACTTCTTGATCTACAACTGATGCCGCTTGTTCTGCTGCCATTACAATATTTCCGTTATTCGGTAAAATAATGATTTTTTCAGCATTTGCTTCTTCAATTGCCTTCACGATATCCTCCGTACTTGGATTCATCGTTTGACCACCTTCGATAACTTTCGTTGCGCCGATGCTCTCAAATAAAGTTTTAATACCAGACCCCATAGCTACAGTTACGATACCATATGGTTGTTTTTCTTTCGATTGAGCTGGTTGTTCAGGAACCATAGTAGGTTCATCTAATAAAGCAGTATGCTGTTCACGCATATTTTCTACTTTAATCTTAATTAAACTACCGTATTTTTGCCCGTAGTTCATAGCGTCTCCAGGATGTTCTGCATGGATATGAACTTTTACAATTTCATCATCAGACACAACTAGTAGAGAATCACCATATACACTAATATCTTCACGGAATTTTTGTTCAGAGAAATTATGCTCTTTCACCTTTTCAGCCTCTAATTTCACCATGAATTCCGTACAATATCCATACTTAATATCTTCTGTACTCAATTGGCTTTGTACACTACGGTGATGTTCTGCGCGTACCATTTCATTCATAGATGGTTGCGTCGGTGCATCAGAAGAAATCGTTTCTCCTTTTAAGTCAGCTAAAAATCCTTCGTATACCACTACAAGACCTTTACCACCGCTATCTACAACGCCAACTTGTTTTAATACAGGTAATAAATCTGGCGTACGATTTAACGATGCGTTTGCTTCTTTCACAACGTCTTCCATAAACAAAACAAAGTCGCGCTGTTTTTTCGCAACTGTTACTGCATATTTACCCGTTTCTCTTGCAACCGTTAAAATCGTTCCTTCAATCGGTTTCATAACCGCTTTATAAGCCGCCTCTACTCCAGCTTCTAGTGCTGCAGCAAAATCAACTGTTGTTAATTCTTCTTTTTGTTCAATGGATTTAGAGAAACCACGGAACAACTGAGATAAAATAACTCCAGAGTTACCACGAGCTCCCATTAATAATCCTTTGGCTAAACTTACGCCGACTTTACCAGCATGCTGTGAAGGGTTTGCTTTCACTTCACGCGCACCTGAAGTCATAGATAAGTTCATGTTTGTACCGGTATCGCCATCTGGAACTGGAAATACGTTTAATGCATCAACAAGCTGAACATTGTTTGTTAAATTATTCGCTCCTTGCATGATCATTTGTGATAAACGTTTTCCATCAATTTTTTGAATTGACACAGATTTTCCTCCTTAATGCACATTACAAGTTTATTACTTTAACTCCTTGTACGTAGATGTTTACAGAATCTACTGCTAGTCCTACAGTTTGATCTAATGTATATTTCACTTTCGTCTGCACATTATGTGCCACTTCTGAAATTTTCGTACCATAGCTCACAATAATATACATATCAATATGTACTTCATCTTCATCTTTACGAACAATAACACCTCTAGTGAAGTTTTCTTTTCGTAAAATGTCTGTTAATCCATCTTTTAACTGATTTTTTGATGCCATACCTACGATACCGTAGCAATCTACCGCGGCACCTCCAGCAATTGTTGCAATTACATCTGTACTAATATCAATTTGACCGTACTTCGTTTTAATTTCAATTGACATCTCGTTTCCCCCTTCATAAATGGTGAAAGTGAGCTAGACTACTTTAGTTACTATCATATAATCTTTTTAAAGAAAATTCCATCGTTCTTTCTTTTCACTCTCATATTTTATGTTTTAAATTACACTTTTTTATGATGAGCAAAATAGTCCATTGTTATTATACAACATGTACCACTATAATATGTCAAGCAATTTTTATGGATTTCAACTTTTCTTCATTGACATATAGTGTCAAGTAAATTTTCTTGATTTCTTTTTTCTACGGTGTTGCATTCTCTTTTTAGTTGTGTTAAATTATAGTAGTGTTTTTAGCATCGCATAAAAGACTAACATTGAAAAATTACGTATGGTAAGGTATCAAGGGAGGGAAATATAAATGGCTCGTGTTTGTGCTATTACTGGAAGAAAAGCTCGTTCTGGTAACTCTCGTTCTCACGCAATGAACGCTACAAAACGTAAATGGGGCGCTAACCTTCAAAAAGTTCGCGTACGCATCGACGGAAAAGTTCAACGTGTTTACGTTTCTGCTAGAGCATTAAAATCTGGCAAAATCGAACGTGTTTAATAATAAAAAAAAGAGCCGATAGGCTCTTTTTTTACTATAACAATGGAAAAAGCACCGGTGATAGGTGCTTTTTTTAATCTTTTTTGAAGGTATTTAACATTGCACGAACTATTCCACCAAGAAATTTAGGTAACTTAATTGTATAAAATCTCATGGTTTCCCTCCTAATCCCCATTACTCCACTTGGTCACTATATGATGTAAGGAGCAAAATTGTTTCTTCAATCAGTGCTTCTTATCAACATTAATATGCCAGAAGTAAATGAAAAAGTACCTTTTTCCTCAACGAGTTCGTTACTAATACAAAGTGTTGATCCCCACTCTATTGTTTTATTAGTAAGAGGGTACTTAAAACCAAACAATGTAATCCCTTCCACTATTTCAGTAACTGGTACAAAAGATACATAAGGAAAATTTTTATTTTCTTCAATTATATGTGTACCCATTTTTTTAACTGTTATTTCATTTTTATTGTCCACAATACACATTTCTATCTCTACTTCTAACCCTTTTAAAAGCATCTGTATATTTGCCAAACCGTGATCAAGCCTTCCACCAGTAGCACCAAAAATACGAATTAGTGCCGGCTTCTGTTCTAATGCCCAGTTGATTGCAATTTCTAAATCCGTTTGATCTTTTTCCCGCGGAACAATATGTAATTCGTTCGTTTGCTGTCCCATCCATACTAATTCTTCTTCAGTAACTGAATCGTAATCTCCAAACGCAACAGCCGGGGTAATCCCTTTCTTTAATAGACGGTATACTCCCCTATCAACCGCTGCCCACACTACTTCCTCATTCTCGTATCGAGCAAAATCTGCGCAATATTCCGAAGGTCCTCCTGCCAAAATATGAATAATCATTTTTTCTTCTCCTCCCATTGTAAAAAGGCAATCTGCCATTCGGTAGATTGCCTTTTTACATATTTTTATCCTATCCTATAAATGCCTTACTAGGATAAAAGTTCATCACTACCCACGAATTACGCGAATTGCTTCACCGCGGTCTTTTTGATTGTATACTGCTGACCCAGCTACAAGTACATTTGCTCCTGCTTCCACACAAAGTCTTGCTGTTTCAGCATTTACACCACCATCAACTTCAATTTCCACTTCTAGATTGCGCTCTTTCACCATGTCTGCAACTTGTTTAATTTTCGGTAATACAGAATGGATAAACTTCTGTCCACCAAATCCAGGGTTTACTGTCATAAGTAATACCATATCTATATCTTCTAATACATGCTCAATCACTGAAACTGGCGTATGTGGATTTAATACAACGCCCGCTTTAATACCATGAGATTTAATTAACTGAATTGTACGATGTAGATGCGGACACGCCTCTACGTGAACAGTAATAATATCCGCTCCCGCTTGTGCGAAAGTCGGGATATAGTTATCAGGATTTTCAATCATTAAATGTACATCTAATGGTAATGATGTAATCGGACGGATTGCTTCTACAATTAACGGTCCAATCGTAATATTTGGTACGAAATGTCCATCCATTACGTCAACGTGAATGTAATCCGCTCCGCCCTTTTCTACATCTTTAATCTCTTCCCCTAATTTTGAAAAATCTGCTGATAAAATCGATGGTGCAATTTTAATCATAACTAATACCTCGGCTTTCTCTCTCTAATTTCTTCTACGAATTGTTTATAGTTCTTATAGCGATATTCTGTAATCTTCCCTTCTTCAACCGCAGCTTTCACCGCACATTTCGGTTCAGAAAGATGTGTACACCCTCTAAATTTACAGTATTGGCTCGCTTCTTTCAACTCTGGAAAACAATATGTAAGATCTTCTACTTCTATATCAATGAAATCTAGTGAACTAAAACCCGGTGTATCTGCTACTAGTCCACTCCCAATTGCAATTAATTCTACGTGTCTTGTCGTATGCTTCCCGCGTCCTAAATGGGAAGAAATATCATTTGTTTTCAGCTCTAATTCTGGACGTAGCACATTAAGCATTGAAGATTTCCCAACACCAGATTGGCCCGCAACGACAGAAACACAATTTTCTAAGTATGGTTTTAATATATCAATACTTTCTGACGTATTAATAGAAGTAAATAAAACATCATAACCCATCTCACGATAATCATTCGCATAAGCTTCAACAGTTGCTTTCATCTTTTCATCTACTAAATCCATCTTGCTAATACAAATAATTGGCTTAATGTTATGATATTCAATCAGCACTAAAAATCGATCTAACAGTCCAGGATTAAAATCTGGTTCTACTGCAGAGAACACAAGGATCGCTTGATCGACATTAGCAATAGGAGGTCTAACAAGTTCATTTTTTCGATCAAACACTTCAAGCACATAACCTTCAGTTGGATTATCTGCCTGAAAAACAACTTGGTCTCCTACAAGTGGTGTAATTTTATTTTTTCTAAATACACCTCGCCCACGACATTGCGTAACCCCTTCTTCATGCTGCACGTAATAAAACCCACTTAAAGCTTTTATAATTTTTCCTTCTGGCATAGAATTCTCCTTTTTTGTATAAGGTGATGCTGAATTTAAAAATGAATGGATTTAAATTTTCCAAATAACGATTTCAAAACCTACCATATATACTTTCGCTAATATACATTGAATTTCCCATTAAATGCAAAAAAATATTTACAGCTGCATCACTTTACTAGCTTTTTGAATCATATATTTTTGCCTGCTATACCGTCCACTTTGTAGACAGCATAACAGGCAATAATAATAAGTAGACTTTCACTATTATTGAGTTGGATATGGTACTTCTTTATCAATAATCGTTACTCCATCCCGTACAATTTTATAGTGTCCCTTTGAACCTTCTTGAATTACAAATTCTAAAGAAATAGTCGCTGATTCAGTAATTGTTCTCGTTTCAACCGGTCTATCCATTTTTTGCTGCATGTCTTCTTTATAAATTTCTATTGTTTGCGGCTTTTTTTCACCTGTTACAGCAGGCTCATATGGGATAGAGATATTGTCCACTTTTACCGTTTTAGTCACTTTAGGCTTTTGACCATCAGAGATAATAATAGTTACTTTATCTCCCTCTTTTAATGGTGTACCTGGTTTTGGAAATTGCGAAATTACAAGTCCTTTTTCGACTGTATCTGAATACTCTCGTTTTATATCTGACGTTAGTTTTCTCTCATTCAAATAACCAGTTACACTATTTTCAGTCCACCCCGAAAAGTCACCTGGTCTAATTTGATAAGGCCCTTTACTTACCCAGATTTTCAGTTCTTGCTCCGCTTCTATAACCATCTGATCAGGCGTCGGAATTTGTTCTACAATTTCACCTTTCGGCTTATCATTTTCAATATAATTTACCGTAACTTGTTTATATTTTTCTTCTAACTCAGCTTTTACACTCTCAAAGTTTTGACCTGTGAAATTTGCCATCTTACTTTTCTTTTTTCCACCTGATTGATAGATAGTAATTTTAGCGTTTTCTTTTACGACTCTTCCTGCTACAGGGTCCGTTTTTATTACATCCCCAACTTCAACATCATCTGTATATACAATATTAGGCTCCGTCACCTCAAAGCCCTTTTCTACTAATGTATTTACAGCTGTCGTGTATTTCATACCAGCCACATCAGGAACTTTCACATCTTTCGGAATAAATAATCCTGGAATAACCGTAAGTGCTAATGTTATTCCTATTGCTAAAAATAAAAATGTTGAAATTAAAACTTTAAGCCACTTGTTACTCCGTTTTTTCTTCTTATCTAACTCAGCTGCTTCTGCTCTTATCGGTTCTTCCACCTTACTCCCTTTTAAAACAATCGTTTCATCACTTACATTTTCAAATAATTGTTCTTGTTGAATAATCGGAATCGCTTTCGTCGCTTCCATATCTTCCGGTATGTAAAATGGTTGCTCATTTATCCTCTCTGGATATAGCGCAGTTTCAATATCTCGCTTCATCGCATTGGCAGATTGATATCGGTGAAACGGATCTTTTGCAGTTGCCTTTAATATAATATTTTCAACACTTTGCGGAATATTTTCATTCCATCTTTTTGGTGATGGGATTTCACTTTGTAAATGTTTTAAAGCTATAGCAACAGCAGATTCGCCAGAAAACGGTTGTCTTCCTGTTAACAATTCAAACATAACTATTCCAAGAGAATAGATATCTGATTGTTTATTTGCTATCCCGCCACGTGCCTGTTCTGGCGATAAATAATGGACTGAACCGAGCACTGAATTTGTATGTGTAATTGTTGTTGCACTTGTAGCTGTCGCAATTCCAAAATCTGTTACTTTTATTATTCCATCAGCTCGAATTAAAATATTGTGCGGCTTTATATCACGATGCACAATTTCAAAATGATGGGCATGTGCCATAGCGGATGTTAACTGCTCCATAATATCAAGAGCTTCTCCTATAGGTAACATCCCTCGCTCAATTATGTATTGCTTCAATGTTTGCCCTGGTACATATTCCATGACAAGATAGTATATACCATCTTCTTCTCCGACATCATACATATTCACAATATTTGGATGCGACAACGTTGTAACAGACTGCGCTTCTCGATGGAAACGTTTAATAAACTCTTCGTTATTTGAGTAGTCGAGTCTTAATATTTTTACCGCTACATCTCGGCCAAGTATATCATCATGAGCTAAATATACATTGGCCATTCCGCCACCACCAATCATTTTCAGCAGCTTATAACGGTCATTTAAGCGTTTTCCAATCAGCACGTTGCACTTCACCTACTTTCGTTTGTCGAACCCGCATAATCAATAAGAACAAGTGTGATATTATCTTCTCCACCGCGATCATTTGCCAATTGAATGAGACACTGCCCTTTACCTTCAAGCTGTTCATTTAACTGTAAAATTTGTCGCATATCATCAATAGAAACTTTGTTTGATAACCCATCAGAGCAAAGAAGTAATTGATCATCTTCCTCAATCACCAACGTTTTAACATCTAACCCAACTTTTTCTTCTGTTCCTAATGCTCTTAATAACACATTCTTTTTCGGATGATACTCTGCGTCTTCCTTTGAAATTTCACCATGTTTCACAAGCTCATTTACAAGTGAATGATCTTCCGTTACTAGCGTCATTTCTCCTTCTGATACCATATAGCAACGACTATCTCCTATATGCCCTATTGTCACAAAGCTTGGTGTACAAACAGCTATTATAAGCGTTGTTCCCATACCATTACATTCTGCATTTTGCTGAGCGTATTCATATATACGCTCATTAATAATCCCAACACTAGTATGTAACCATTGTTCTACTTTTTTCGGCTCATTCATATTATGTGTTTGCTTCCAATAATCATGGAATAATTGAATGGCCATCGAGCTAGCTACATCACCAGCTCGATGACCTCCCATTCCATCTGCTACTACCGCTAATACATTTCCATCTAAATTGTGAAAAACTCCTGCACTATCTTCATTATGTTGACGAACTTTTCCTTTATCCGATAGAAATACGGCTTTCATCTCGTCACCTCGTCTCTTCTTTGCGCTCCTTCGCACGCAACTGACCGCAGGCTGCATCAATATCATGACCTTGTTCACGGCGAATCGTTACATTCACTCCACGATCTTTTAACGTTTTCTCGAACAAGAAAATTTGTTCACGTGGCGTACGTACATAATCACGTTCAGGTACGTAGTTTACCGGAATCAAGTTCACATGACATTTTACACCTTTTAAGAGCGCAGCAAGCTCTTCAGCATGCTCTACTTGGTCATTTTCTCCTCCAAATAATCCATATTCAAAAGTAATACGACGCCCTGTTCTATTTACATAGTATTTAATAGCTTCCATTAAATCTGGTAATTTATAAGCACGGTTAATCGGCATTAATTTTGAACGTAATTCTGAGTTTGGAGCATGCAATGAAATCGCAAAATTAATTTGTAGATCTTCTTCAGCAAACTTATAAATTTTCGGGATAATTCCACTCGTCGAAACAGTCATATGTCTCGCACCAATATGAAGTCCTTTTTCATGGTTAATGATGCGTAAGAATCCCATTAAATTATCATAGTTATCAAATGGTTCTCCAATCCCCATAACAACAAGAGAACTTACACGTTCTTCCGTTTCATCAAGCGCACGCTGAACTTCTACTACTTGCGCTACGATTTCTCCAGCTTCTAGGTTTCGCTTTAATCCACCAAGTGTCGAAGCACAGAACGTACACCCAATACGACAACCCACTTGCGTTGTTACACAAATGGAATTTCCATATTCGTGTCGCATTAATACCGTTTCAATAGAATATCCGTCATATAATTGGAATAAGAATTTAATTGTTCCATCCGAAGACGTTTGTTTTACTAACGTGTTTAAAGTAGTAATATCAAAGGAATTCGACAATTTATCACGCAATCCTTTAGAAAGGTTTGACATATCCTCATAATTTTTTACACGTTTTTTATATAACCAATCAAAAATTTGTCCAGCACGGAACTTCGGTTCTCCTTGTTCCTTTAACCAATCTTGCATTTCATGAAGTTGTAAAGAGTAAATTGATGGTTTCTTCGTTTCTAAATTTTTCTTTTGTTTTCTTACAGTCGTTTCCATGATGCTACACCTTCTTCCTTAAACAAGCAATATAAAAGCCATCCGTCGCAAAATAATGCGGTAAAATTTGTACTTGACCTTCATCAATATACGGAGTTAATTTTTCTGGCATACGCTCTTTAAGCGTAGTATCCCATTCAAATTCAGGATGTTCTTGTAAAAATTTCTCTATTACTTGTTCATTTTCTATTTTCTCAATTGTGCACGTACTATAAACAAGACGACCGCCTTGTTTTAATAATGGTGCTATTTTTTCTAGTATTGCAATTTGAATCGTCGATAATCTTTCACTATCGCCTTTATCTTTTCCTAACTTAATATCAGGCTTACGTCTAATTACACCAAATCCAGAACACGGTGCATCTACCAATATTTTATCAAACGTTTCATTTGCAAAGTGCTCTTGCACTTTTCTAGCATCTAGCGCTTTAGTTTCGACATTTTCTAGACCAAGTCGCTCTGCTTGCTGTTTAATTAAACGTACTTTGTGTGCATGTAAATCAAGGGACATGACCTTACCAGTTCCCTTTAATCGTTCCGCGATATGCGTTGTTTTTCCGCCTGGAGCAGCACAACTATCAAGAACTGCATCTCCCGTATTCGGTTCTAAAGCGCGTGCTACAAGCATAGAACTTTCATCTTGAATAGAAAGAAATCCTTTTTTAAACGCTTCTGTATGCGCTACATTTCCTCTTTCAATCTGAATTGCATCATCTGATAAGTCACCACTTTTTGCTTCTATACCTTCACTTGCCAACAACTCAATCGCTTCTTCTACCGTTACCTTATCAACATTCACACGCGCTGTTGGTACAGGGGGTAACATGTTTACTTCGCACATTTTTTCTGCAGTTTCTAAACCGTATTCTGAAGTCCACTCTTGGACAAGCCAAACTGGATGACTTGTTGTAATTGCAAGACGTTCTACTGGATCCTTGATTTCATCTACAGAAGGTACACCTTCTCTCTGAATCGAACGTAATACACCGTTCACCATACCAGCAATTCCTTTATGCCCGCGACGCTTTGCAATCTCAACCGCTTCATGAATAGCCGCTCTTTCTGGCACTCGGTCTAAATAAATCATTTGATATAAAGATAAGCGAAGCAATACTCTTACCCACGCCTCAACCTTCTTTTTTAAAAAAGGCTGTAAATAATAATCTAATGTGTCACGACGTTGAATCGTTCCATATACAATTTCAGTTAATAAACCAATATCTTTTCTATCAATTGCACTTTTTTCAATTAGATTATTTAAAAGTAAGTTGCTATATGCACCACTTTTTTCCACTTGAATTAAACCATCAAGAGCTAATTCACGAACATTTTGTCTCATGCATTTTCTCCTAACTTCGTTCCAATTTCAGGTTTTGTTCCACGTAAAAATTGTGAACAACTCATACGCTTTTTACCAGAAGGTTGCAATTCAGTAATTTTAACACCTGTTTCATTACTCGTTGCTACAACAAAACCATCTTCTTCGATTGCAACAATCGTACCTGCTTCAGCCGGTTCAGTTATAGGCACTTTTTCTCCCCACCATACTTTAACAACTTGTCCCGCTAAAGTTGTATAAGCAACTGGCCATGGATTCAATCCGCGAATGTGATTGTATACTTCTTCACCTGTTTTTGTCCAATCAATTTTCTCTTGCTCACGTTTTATATTGTACGCAAACGTTACTTCTTCTTCGTTTTGTTTAATCGGTTCTAACTTACCTTGGATTAATAAAGGTACTGTTTTAGATAGAAGGTGTGCTCCTGCTTCACTTAATTTATCAAATAATGAGCCTGTCGTTTCACGCTCTTCAATTTCAACTTCCACTTGCGTTAAGATATCACCAGCATCCAATTTTTCTACCATATACATAATTGTAATACCTGTTTTTTCTTTACCTTCCATAATTGCATAATGAATTGGTGCACCACCACGAAGTTCAGGAAGTAAAGAAGCGTGAACATTAATACATCCATACTTCGGTGCTTCTAAAATTTCATTTGGTACAATCTGCCCAAATGCAGCTGTTACAATTAAATCTGGCTCTAATGCCAATACTTTTTCATATTCATCTTTTTCACGAATTTTTAACGGCTGTAACACAGGGATACCATGTTTTTCCGCTTCAACTTTAACAGGTGTAGGTGTTAATACTTTTTTTCTACCTACTGGACGATCAGGTTGCGTCACAACACCTACTACCTCATAGCCATCTTCAATAAGACGACGAAGCACCGGCACTGAAAAGTCCGGTGTTCCCATAAACACTACTTTTATCATTTAAAAACCGCTCCTTTTAACACCTATTCTAGTTCGTTTTCTTCATAATATCTTGTCACTTTCGATGTAAATAAAACACCGTGTAAATGATCGATTTCATGTTGAATTGCACGCGCTAAAAATCCTTCCGCTTCTAATAAGAATACTTTCCCACGGCGATTTTGTGCTCTTACTTTAATATAATCGGCACGTTCTACTTCACCATAAAGTCCCGGGAAGCTTAAACAGCCTTCGGGACCTACTTGTTCACCACGTTTTTCTAATATTGATGGATTGATTAACTCGATTTTCCCAGTATCATCATCGACATCAACAACCGCTACTTGCAAGCTTACACCTACTTGAGGCGCAGCTAAACCGACTCCGTCCGCAATTAACATTGTTTCATGCATATCTTTCAACAATTTCACTAACTTTTTATCAAAGTTAATTACTCTTTCGCATGGTGTTTCTAACACTTCATTTGGATGCTTTATTATTTCTAAAACTGCCATATTTCCCTCCGCTACATTAACATTGTTGGATTAAAATCAATTGAGATTTGTAGCTCTTTTTGCATTTCTGCTTGATAATGTTCATTTACCATTTTGAGCACGTTCTTTAAGTTTGGTTCCCGTTTGTATTTTATCATGCATTGATAACGATATCTATCTTTTATCCTTGGAATCGCTGAAGCAACTGGTCCTAGCACCATTGTTTGCTGTGAGCAATGCGTTCGTAAATACGAGGCAATTTTTTCCGTCACTTGTACCGCTTTTAATAATTCAGGATGAGATACAGTTACGAGTACAACATAGTAATATGGGGGATATTGTCTTGTTCGTCTCATTTGCATTTCTTGGTCAAAAAACACATCATATTGTTGGTTCTTCGCTAACTCTATACTGTAATGTTCTGGCGTATACGTTTGAATCACAACTTCCCCTGGCAATTCATGTCTACCCGCTCGTCCACTTACTTGCGTCAATAGCTGATATGTCTTTTCACTCGCCCGAAAATCAGGTAAGTGAAGCATCGTATCTGCAGTTAACACCCCAACGAGCGTTACTTTCGGAAAATCTAATCCTTTAGCAATCATTTGTGTTCCGAGTAATATATCTGCTTTTTCTTCCCCGAACGCCTTTAATAATTTTTCATGCATTCCTTTTCGACTTGTCGTATCTACATCCATTCGAATGACTCGTGCCTCTGGAAATAGTTTTGTAATTTCTTCTTCTACCTTTTGTGTACCTGTACCAAAGAAACGAATGTATGTACTTTGACAAGCTGGACACTCAGTTGGCATATTCTCTTCGTAACTACAATAATGACATTTTAAACGATGATTCATTTTATGATATGTCAATGAAATATCACAATGCGGACATTGAACAACATACCCACAATCACGGCACATAACAAATGTAGAATGACCTCTTCTATTTAAAAAGAGTACCATTTGTTCTTTCTTTTCTAATCGATCTGCTATTTTTTCATGCAGCGCCTTAGAAAACATTGATCGATTCCCGTCACGAAGTTCTTCTCGCATGTCAACAATCTCTACCGTTGGTAAAGCTTGTTCATTCATACGTTTTTCCATTGTTAATAGTTCATAAACACCTTTTTTCGCCCTTGCAAACGATTCAAGTGTTGGTGTCGCACTACCAAGAACGATAGGACATTTATGATATTGTCCTCTCCAGACAGCTACATCTCTTGCATGATACCTCGGATTATCTTCTTGTTTGTAACTTGATTCATGCTCTTCATCAATAATAATAATCCCTAAATTCTCAAAAGGCGCAAAAACAGCTGAACGCGCACCAACTACAACTTTCACTTCTTTTCTTAAAATCTTACGCCACTCGTCATACTTTTCTCCAACAGACAACGCACTATGAAGAACTGCAACTTGTGAGCCAAACCTACCTTTAAAACGATCCACCATTTGGGGCGTTAGTGCAATTTCAGGAACAAGAACGATAGCTTCTTTTCCTTTCTTGAGCACTGCTGCTATAGATTGTAAATATACTTCTGTCTTTCCACTTCCTGTAACACCATATAGTAAAAATGGATTATAAGTTTCATTTGTAATTGATGATAAAATCGGTGTAATAACTTGTTTTTGTTCCTCCGTAAGTGGAAATGGTTTTGTTTGTTCAAAATCATCATCGTCATACGGATTTCGGTATACTTCCACATACTTTTCTGAAATGAATCCCTTTTTAACAAGTGCTTTTATTGGAGCATCTGTTATTTGTAACTCTTCTGTAATTACTTTCAACGGTGCACTTTTATAATTTTCCACAAAATAATAAAGTACATCTTGTTGTTTTTTACTTTTCAGTTCAAATGCCGCTAATTCCAATTTATCTTCTGGCAACTCCGGCTGAACCACTCTTTGCTTCTTCTTTTGTACTTTATCTTTCACTTGATAAACGACTTCAACCGTACCATTTTTAATTTCTTGTTGAATAGTTCGGTATAAATGTGGCTGTTGCTCGATTACTTCAAAATCAATTGCTTCTTTATCCTGAAATAAATATAGTATTTCAGGTGCTATTTCTTCCTGTTTACAAAGTTGTAGACGTTTTTTATACGTTGCTTTTATCGCAGTTGGAAGCATCACTTGAAAAGCTGAAATCATGTAGCATAACGTTTCACTTGTAAGCCAATATCCAAGCTTTAATAATTCATCATTTAAAACCGGTGTTACATCTAATATTTCATGGATTGTCTTTAACTTCTTACTTTCTACATCCACCGAATCTTTAATCCCAATAATAAAACCTTGCAATTTTCTTGGGCCAAACGGAACTACTACACGCATTCCTGTCTGTACAATATCTTCCCATTTTTTAGGGATAATGTAATCAAATGGTCGATCTGTCTGACGGGCAGGTACATCAACAATTACACTTGCAAATTTCATAAACGATCATCTTCTAACATCATTTCAATTTGCTTCAATATTTCACGAGCTACCTCTTTTTTCATTAAAATTGGCAACTCAATAACTTTTCCATCTTTTCTATACATTGTTACAATATTCGTATCCGTGCCAAATCCAGCTCCTTGCGCTTTTACATCATTCGCGACAATCATATCTGCATTTTTCTCACGTAGTTTTTTCGTTGCATATTCCTCTACATTTGTCGTTTCAGCAGCAAAACCGATAAGTAACTGTTTATCCTTTTTCTGACCTAACGTTTTTAAAATATCCACCGTTCTTTCAAGTTCAATGACAGCATCACCATTTTGCTTTTTCATTTTATTCTCATGAACATATTTCGGACGATAATCTGCAACTGCTGCTGTTTTAATGACAACGTCTACGTTTTGATAATGTTGAAGAACCGCTTCTAACATATCTTGTGCAGATTCCACTTGCACTGTCGTTACATGTAACGGTGGATTTAATGCTGTCGGTCCTGAAACAAGTATAACATCAGCGCCTAAATTCGCTGCCACTTCCGCAATCGCATACCCCATTTTTCCAGAAGAAAAATTTGTCATAAAGCGAACTGGATCAACCTTTTCACGTGTTGGGCCAGCAGTTATTAATATTCTTTTTCCCTGCAATGGTTTGTGTTCTGAGAAAGCTTCCTCTAACCGTGCAATAATTGCTTCAGGTTCTTCTAGTCGTCCCTTCGCTACATATCCACATGCTAAAAAGCCTTCCCCAGGCTCAATAAATGTATATCCTAGCGTTTTCAATGTCATCATATTTTTTTGAACTATTTTATTTTCATACATATGCACATTCATAGCAGGCGCAATCCATACCGGAGCTGTAGTAGCTAACAAAGTAGTTGTAATCATATCATCTGCAATACCACCAGCTAACTTTCCAATACAATTGGCAGTAGCAGGTGCGACAAGTACAACATCCGCCCAATCTGCTAAATCAATATGAGCAATAACAGCTGAGTCTTTCTCATCAAATGTATCCGTATATACATCATGGCGAGAAAGCGCTTGGAATGTAAGAGGCGTAACAAACTTCATTGCCGACTCACTCATCATTACTTTTACAATCGCGCCAGATTGTGTCAATTTACTCGTTAACGCAGCTGCTTTAAAAACCGCAATGCCTCCTGTTACACATAGAAGTATCTTTTTCCCTTTTAGCATATGACTCGTCCTCTTTCTTTTTCAAACTTATAATACTGAAATAGAATTCTCAGCTCGTCAGTACCAATATTTCATTCCTTTCGTAAAAAAATAACAACCTACTTGTAAATAGGTTGTTACCGTTACATAGAAAATTATAAAGTCTATGTTTTATTTTGTCGAAGGCAAAGGCTTATTCAGCTACTTTATCTTCACTTGGTACGTAGCTTAATGCTTCTGCATCGATTTCTTCTAATGCTTTACCTACACATTTATGAGAAACAGGTTTTTCTACAACACAGTTATTAGCAAGTTGCATTTCACGCGC
This sequence comes from Bacillus sp. RCC_6_1, assembly GCF_041360755.1. NCBI lineage: Bacteria > Bacillati > Bacillota > Bacilli > Caryophanales > Bacillaceae > Bacillus > Bacillus sp. RCC_6_1. Next base: position 935,192 of record NZ_JBFUPV010000002.1, on the reverse strand, counting down.
GCGTTTTGCAGCTACTGTTACTAATGTGTACTTAGAATCGATTTTTTGTAGTAATGAGTCAATTGATGGATTTAACATAATTATAGACCCTCCGTCATTTCTTTATAATATTTTGCTACCCTTTCGCGGCGGCAATGTTCGCCAACCACAATTGCTTTAATTCTATCACAAGCTAATTCAACTTGATCGTTTTCTACTACATAGTCGTAAGCGTCCATCATCTCGATTTCTTCTTTCGCTACAGTTAAACGATTTTCAATAACATCTTCAGTCTCTGTACCACGTCCGACAATACGGCTCTTTAGTTCAGATAAACTTGGAGGTGCTAAGAAAATAAATACACCTTCTGGGAAAGCTTTCTTAACTTGAATTGCTCCTTGCACTTCAATTTCTAAGAATACATCTTTTCCTTCTTGTAATGTTTTTTCAACATAGTCAATCGGTGTTCCGTAATAATTACCTACGAACTCAGCCCACTCAAGTAATTTTTCATTACGAATCATTTCCTCGAATTCTTCTCTTTCTTTAAAGAAATAATCCACACCATCTACTTCACCTTCACGCGGCTTACGTGTCGTTACTGAAATAGAGTACTGAAAACGTGTATCCTCATGGCTAAACAGCTCTTTACGAACCGTCCCTTTTCCAACCCCAGAAGGCCCTGAAAGAACGATGAGCAATCCTCTTCTACTTCTCATAAATATGTAAAACCTACCCTTCCTCACTTAAATCTTCTTTATTATTCAAACGATGTGCAATCGTCTCTGGTTGAATTGGACTTAATACAACATGCCCATCATCCATAACAATAACCGCCCTTGTTTTTCTCCCATACGTAGCATCAAGCAAAGCATTATGTTCGCGTGCTTCCTGTACTGTCCGTTTAATAGGAGCTGACTCCGGACTTACAATAGCAATAATTCGATGAGCAGATACAATATTTCCGTATCCAATATTTAAAAACCGCATGGCCATAGTTTGCGCCTCCTAGTAAGTCTATCCGATTTCTCCACCACGTATAACTTTATATATTTTTTGAAAGCTACTCAATATTTTGTACTTGTTCACGAATTTTTTCAAGGTTATTTTTCATTTCTACAACATATTTTGAAATTGTTAAGTCATTTGCCTTAGAACCAATCGTATTAATTTCTCTATGCATCTCTTGCACGATGAAATCCATTTTCCTTCCAACAGGCTCTTCAATCTGCAATGTTTCACGAAATTGCTCTAAATGACTTTGCAAACGAACTAACTCTTCATGAATATCACAACGCTCTGCAAAGATTGCGACTTCTGTTAGCAATCTTTGTTCATCTAGATCTTGATTATGTAATTCTTTTAAGCGATTTTCTAATCGTTCACGATATTTTTGTGTAACAATTGGTGCATGTGGAATAATTGCATTTACACAGTTGCTAATCTCTTGTAAACGATACGCTATATCTTTATGTAATCGTTCTCCTTCGCCATCTCTCATCGTTTTCAACATATGAGCAGCTTGACGAACAGCCTCATATAAACTGTTCTCAAAATGTTCATTTACATTTTCTATTTCTTCAATTGCTGTTACTTCTGGCATTGCCATTAATTGCTGAAGTGTAATAGAATCTTGTAATTGAAATTTTCCTTTTATATCTTCCATCATCGATTGGTACTGCTCAAGAAGTGACCAATTCACACTTAATTTTCTTTCAACAAGTCCTTCACCTGCTATACTAATAGACACTTCAATGCGTCCACGTCGAACTTGCTGTGCAATTATTTTACGAATTTTGTCCTCAAATACCATCATTTGCTTAGGAAGTCGAATACTCATCTCTAAAAAACGGTGGTTCACCGATTTCATTTCTACTGTAATTTGAAAAGTATCACTTTCTACTTTCGATCTTCCAAACCCTGTCATACTAGAAATCATTTTTATCACATCCAAGCCATAAAATAACTCAATGAAAAAGGTAATAGAGACAAGGCTCTACTACCTTCTGTAAATTATATCACATTTTCATAACATTGACTATTTCAAGTTTAATCCCTTCTTATATAATATCGGCTTTTTCTTCTTAGCCTTTTTCCCTGTTAATAAAGAACCTACTAGTAAGAAAGTCGGAATTGATGACAAACCTCCAATTAATAACCAATCTCTTGCTTGTATCGGCATTGTGCTAAAGATTGGTTGTAACGGTGGATAATATATAACCACTAGCATGAGTAGTAACGAAATAATAACCGCCCCTACTAAATACACGTTCCCAAATGGATTACGGTGAAAGACAGAATGCTCACTACGACAATCAAATACATGAATAAGCTGAGCAAGTACCAACGTCGCGAACGCTACAGTTTGTGCATATTTCAGTTCATTTGGATGTTGGTTATACGCAATAATAAACGCCACTAACGTCACTGCTCCAATTAAAAACCCTCGACTTATTATTTTCCACGCAAGCCCTCTAGCGAATACCCCTTCTTTCGGGTGACGCGGTGTTCTCTTCATCACATCTCCTTCAGCCTTATCCAAACCTAATGCCATCGCTGGTAAACCATCAGTAACTAAGTTCACCCATAAAATTTGAATAGGAACCATCGGCAGTGGTAATGCAAGTAACATCGCAAATAACATAACTAAAATTTCTCCAACATTTGACGCCAATAAGTAGCGAATGAACTTACGTATGTTCTCATATATATTTCTTCCTTCTTTAATTGCTGATTTAATTGTAGCAAAATTATCGTCTAGTAAAACAAGTGAAGAGGCTTCTTTCGCAACATCTGTCCCTGTAATTCCCATCGCTATCCCAATATCCGCTGTTTTTATCGCTGGAGCATCGTTCACTCCATCACCTGTCATCGCTACTATATGTCCTTGATTTTGCAGTGCCTTAACAATTTTCAATTTATGCTCAGGTGATACACGAGCGAATACATACGTATCTTCTACAACATTTTCTAATTCCTCCACATCCATATTCGCGAGTTCTACTCCTTCAACAACGCGTCCATCTGGTGGTAAAACTCCTAATTGTTCAGCAATCGCCATTGCTGTCACTTTATGATCACCTGTAATCATTACTGTTCGAATACCAGCTTCTTTACACTCTTTTACCGCCTGCGCCACTTCTGGCCTTGGCGGGTCAATCATACCTTGTATTCCAACCAACATAAAATCTTTTTCAACGTCTCTTTCATGTTCAATAGAATCCGTGACTTTTAAAGGTTTAAACGCAACTGCAATTGTTCGAAGCGCTTGACTACCTAAGCTATGAATAGCCGCCTGTACTTCTTTTCTATATAGCTCACTTAACGGCTGCTGCTTATCCCCCCATAAGATTGTTTGACTCAGTTGCAAAAGAACATCCGGTGCTCCTTTCGTAACAATAAACTTTTTCCCCTCTCGATCTCGTACAATAACACTCATCATTTTTCGAGTTGAATCAAAGGGGAATTCACGAATAATTTCAAATTTCCCTTTTAATGCCTCACGTGTTATCCCAGCTTTCATTGCTGCAGCTACAAGCGCTCCCTCTGTCGGATCTCCATCTAATACGTACGCCTTTTTCTTTTGAATAATATTTGCATTGTTACATAGTGAACCAAATGTAAGTAGCTGATAAAGTGATTTTGTCTTAGCTGGATTCACTTCTTTTTCACCTTTCATAAAAGAGCCATTAGGTTCATATCCTTGCCCTGTCACTTTCCACAATTCTCCGCCTGACCACATATGTGTTACCATCATTTTGTTTTGCGTCATTGTTCCCGTTTTATCAGAGCATATAACAGAAGCGCAGCCTAACGTTTCTACGGCCGGTAACTTCCTTACAATTGCTCTCTTTTTTATCATACGCTGTACACCAAGTGATAAAGCTACTGTAACAATTGCTGGCAATCCTTCTGGAATAGCCGCAACAGCTAGCGATACGCCAGCTAAAAACATATGATATACTTCATTCCCTTGATACACACCAGCCAATACAACGAGCGCTGTCAAAATAAGAGCTACAATAATTAATATTTTTCCGAGCTGTTCTAACCTTCTTTGCAGTGGCGTTTCCATTTGCTCTGCATTTTGCAACATATTTGCAATTTGCCCCATCGCTGTATTCATACCAGTTGCTACAACAACTCCTGTACCAGATCCTCGCGTAATCATTGTCCCCATAAAAGCCATATTTTTTTGATCCCCAATTGCAACATCTTGCCCTTGCAATGCTTCTACCTTCTTTTGTACAGGTACGGACTCCCCTGTCAAAGCAGACTCTTCAATATATAAACTTGATGCCTCAACAAGACGCACATCAGCCCCAATACGATCACCACTGGAAAACTTAATAATATCCCCTAAAACAAGTGCTTTAGATGGTGCTTTTACCCACTTTCCATTCCGCATTACAGTAACTTGCGGAGCGGCTAGTTCCTTTAAAGCTTCCAATGATTTTTCAGCTTTTCTTTCTTGAAAAAAGCCGAGAATACCATTGATAATAACAATGGCAACAATAGCAATAGAATCAATGTATTCACCTAAAAACGCAGAAACAATTGTTGCTCCAAACAAAACGAGTACCATGAAATCTTTAAACTGTGCTAAAAATACCATTAGTGCAGAAGGCCTTTTTGCTTCTTCTAATTCATTAGTACCAAATTTCTTTACTCGCCCTTCTGCTTCTTTCTCTGTAAGTCCAACCTTTACATTCGTATTCGTTCTTTCTTCCACTTCATGTGCTCGCATTCCATACCAGTTCATCCTGCTATCGACCTCCTGATTCCAGACATACTCTATTGAAAGCTTATTCAGCCTCGTCCAAAAAAATGCTATAATTAACATTTAGTTAGAAAGGAGTGTTCATTTATGGCATTCGATGGATTATTTACAAGAGCGATTACACATGAAATTGAAAATTCTCTTTACACAGGAAGAATTTCCAAAATATATCAACCTTCAAAATACGAGATTTTATTACATATTCGAGCGAATGGAAAGAACCAAAAACTAATTCTTTCATCTCATCCTACATATGCGCGTATGCACTTAACGAATCAAAACTACGATTCGCCAGCAATACCGCCGATGTTCTGTATGCTTCTTCGCAAACATTTAGAAGGTGGATTTATTGAAAAAATTGAACAAATCGACTTAGAACGCATTATTCAAATTACAGTTCGCAGTCGTAATGAAATCGGAGACGAATCATTAAAAACATTAGTAATTGAAATAATGGGACGACATAGTAACATTATCTTATTAGATACGAAAACAAACGTGATTTTAGATAGTTTAAAACACGTTTCATTAGCCGTAAACCGTCACCGAACTGTATATGCTGGTGCTGAGTACGTCGCGCCACCAGCCCAACATAAAATCAATCCTCTGCAAATTGAAACCGCAGATGATTTTATTAGACCGCTAGACTTTCTATCTGGAAATATGGATAAACAACTCGTCGGTGCTTTCATGGGAATATCCCCATTATTTGCAAAAGAAGTAGTAAAGAAAGCCGGTATGGCAAACGAGAAAGCATTATCAGAAGCATTTTTCTCTATACAAACACCATTACTATCTCATGCATATACACCTACAATGATTACTGCAAATGGAAAAGAATTCTTTTATCTTTTCCCTCTTACACACTTGCAAGGAGAAGAAAAAACATTCTCATCAGTGAGCGAATTGTTAGATCGTTTCTTCTTTGGCAAAGCAGAACGTGATCGTGTAAAACAACAAGCTCATGATTTAGAACGCTTTATGCAAAACGAAAAAAATAAAAACGAGAAAAAACTCATTAAACTCGAAAAAACACTGCAAGATGCTGGAAAAGCAGATAAATATCAACTATTTGGAGAGCTACTTACAGCCAATATGTACGCTTTAAAAAAGGGCGATAAAGATATTGAGGTCGTTAATTATTACGATGAGAATGGTGGAACTGTAAAAATTACATTAGATCCTTTAAAAACACCATCTGAAAATGCACAACGCTATTTCCAAAAGTATCAAAAAGCAAAAAATTCAGTTGTTGTTGTAGAAGAACAAATCGAAAAAACAAATGAAGAAATTCTTTATTTTGATAGCTTACTTCAACAAATGGAAGCTGCTTCTTCAAAAGATATTGAAGAAATTCGTGAGGAATTAGCTGAAGAAGGTTATGTGCGCAATCGCAAAACGAAAAACGCAAAGAAAAAGCCTACTAAACCAGTATTAGATAAATATGTAGCAAGTGATGGCACAGAGATTTTCGTTGGTAAAAACAATAAACAAAATGATTATTTAACAACGAAGTTTGCCCGCCGTGATGAAATTTGGTTACATACGAAAGACATACCTGGCTCTCACGTTGTCATTCGTTCTTTAGAGCCTGCTGAAGAAACTTTACTAGAAGCTGCCAAAATTGCTGCCTATTACAGTAAAGCGAAAGAGTCTAGCTCTGTACCTGTTGATTTCACCAAAATACGCCATGTCAAAAAACCGAGTGGTGCAAAACTTGGTTTTGTTACGTACGACAATCAGCAAACCGTATATGTAACACCAGATGCTGATATTGTAATGAAATTAAAAGCGTAAATAAAAAATGCGTTGCTTATAAGCAACGCATTTTTTTATATTCGTTCACACTAATTCATATACCCATTTACTAATTCATAACACCTTGCTTTTGTCATCTTATATTTCTCTTCTGAGGCTTCGATACGCCTCATCGTTCCGTTATTTGTATCAGTACCAATTGCTTTAACTTTACTTTCTTTTTCTTTAACCCACGCAATTTGTTTCGTTTTTAACGACTGGAACGCATCAGCTGACATCGTACTTTTTAATGTACTGTAAATTTCATTTAGTTTATTATCCCACAGTTCATAATTTCCTTCTATTTCATTTACTATATCATTGGTTGACATAGCATTCGTATGTTTTTCTTGTTTATCTATAGCAGCTAATTCGCTTAAAACATTTGCTCTATCTATCTTTGAAGAAGATTCTTTTTGCGATTGTTTCTCGTCTTTTGAGCCTGTATACGCACTGGAATCCTTTCTCTTTACTTGTTCTGTTTCTTGAATATTTCTTTCTTTCGTTACTTTTTCATACCTATTTTCATCTACATTGTATGAAATAAGAGATGTTTTCGCATTTACAGTAATTAATCCGTTACTATCTTTGAATATATATTTCTTATCGCCACTATTTTCTTCACTTACAAATGACACATTCTTATCGTCTGGCATTTGTAAAATTCTATTTGCTTCTTCTTTTGTAAGTTTTAAATCTTCAGGAAAAACGAATGACCATTTATCCATTAACCATTCCCCTTCTTTATACACCAAATGAAATTCCCATTCTTGGGCCGCATGACCTATTTCATCTTCTAAACTTAATGTATGTACCGTTAAATTTTCTTTATCTTGTGAAGAAGAAAATCTTATTTCAGATTGAAAATAATTTGGGAATGGTAACATATCAGTCTCTCTCGATCTATTAAAGTTATTAAGCAATTCAGGAAGCTGATTCTCTACAAACTTTTTTGAAACTAATCCCTTAACTCCTTTTTTAACTGTCTCTAAATCCCCAGGATTATTTCGGCTCCATCCATTTTCTTTTTCCATCTCACTAAACGCGTTTGCTATTCCATCTACACTCTTTCTTACAATCTTTTTTGCTTCTTTTTCTGTCACTTCTGGCGCTTCATCAAGCTGGTCAATCATTTTATTCACTTGAACTTTGTTTTCACTTGTTTCACACCCCGTTATAACAAGCATACTAGCGGCCAAACAAAATGACATTACTTTACTTAATTTCTTCATACATTCACATTCCTTAACCCAATTTTTTCGTTACATCTCTTTACCTACAAAAAAACGTAACAATCCCTTATTATACCAATTTTTTAATTTATTTATACAAAAAATATAATATTTAAATTAAAAAGATTTTGTTTGCAAGTTTACATTATTGTTCATTCACATAAAAACTTACTGTAAAAATTTTATATATATTTATTTTACATCCGTCTAGTTTTTTTGACACACAGCTACCCTCTTCTCTTTTATTCTAAATAAATATATTGGCACAATTCTTGCTTTATTAATGTAAAAAGGAGGAATTAAAATGAATATAAGAATAACTAACATCCAAAAACAACTACATAATTACGGAATCGACGGGTTACTTATTACAAAGAAAGAAAACCGTCAATACGCAACAGGCTTTACAGGTAGCGCTGGCGTCGTCTTAATCTCTGCCGATCAAGCTGTTTTTATCACTGATTTCCGCTATGTAGATCAAGCGAAATCACAAATAAAAGATGCTGAAATTATTATGCATAAAGGAAATTTAGAAAAAGAAATTGCACATCAAGTATCGAAATTAAACATTCAAAAACTTGGAATTGAAGAAAACAACATGACATTGCAACAATATAAAAACTTGCAAAAATACGTACAGGCGGAAATGATTCAAGTGTGCGAAATTATCGAAAATATTCGTATCATTAAAGACACGCCTGAAATAGAAACAATGAAAATTGCAGCTAATATCGCGGACGAAGCATTTCACCACATTCTTACGTTTCTAAAACCAGGAATAAGTGAAAATGCTGTACGAGATGAATTAGAATTTTTCATGCGAAAAAAAGGGGCTACATCTTCTTCATTCCAAATTATTGTAGCCTCAGGCGTTCGTTCTTCACTTCCCCATGGAGTTGCATCAAATAAAATAATCGAACGAGGGGATATCGTTACATTAGACTTCGGTGCACTTTACGACGGATATTGTTCCGATATAACACGTACTGTAGCAATAGGGGAACCCTCGGAAGAATTCAAAAAAATATACAATGTTGTACGAGAAGCGTTAAAACGTGGGACTGAAGCGATTAAGCCTGGAGAAACTGCGAAAAGTATCGATGATATAACGAGGGATTACATTACAGAACATGGATACGGTCAATACTTTGGCCACTCTACTGGGCACGGTCTTGGGTTAGAAATACATGAACCGCTTCGCCTATCCCAAGAAAGTAAGGTAACTTTACAAGAAGGTATGGTTGTTACAGTTGAGCCGGGCATTTACATACCGAACTGGGGCGGTTGTAGAATTGAAGACGATATCGTCATTACAAAAGAAGGCTATGAAGTTATTACAAAATCAAATCGGGAACTAATTGTTATTCCTTGTTGAAATCATAGAAAAAAATGCCACCGAATAAGGTGGCATTTTCTTTTATTCATTAACGAATAACTTTTCGTTTACTTTTTTAACGATTACCACTACCGACATTAATATACATATTAAATACAGCATTTTCGCAATAAATAACCACCCTTAAAACATTACAATTCCATCTATTATCTCATTTCCTTTCAATAGCAAAAACGGAATTGTGCTAATAATAATGACAAACTCGATACTGAAAACAAATTTCTTTTTTCGGCTATATGCTTTCCATTCATTCCAACGATACATAGATGCAAAAATCAATACTCCTATACATAATATAGCTGGTACCCAGTCACTGTTAAGGAATTGTCCTGAAATAACTGATAATAGTAAACAAACGAGCACACCATAATATCCTATTTTCTCTCTCATTCGTACTCCCCCATTCTACTTCTCCTTTAATACGTAACTTGCTATGCTTATAATAATTCTTAGAAAAATAACAGCTATAATTACAATATAAAGACCTTTTGCAGACGACATCCATTCTTGAAAAATAGACGTTTTCTCTATTTGTTTCTGCCCTTCTATTAAAATAAACCCTACGAAAAATGAGCAAACAACAATGACACCTATCATAATTCCGATACTTTTCTTACTATATTGTTTCATATCATCCCAGTTATATAACAGTATAAAAACAAAGCCGAAAACAGGTATGATACTGATCCATTCATTGTTTGTAAACAAATTTAAAGTGATTAATAGACTACAAGATATGGTAAATCCCCAAAACCCAATTTTTTTGCGCATAAGTTCTCCTTCAATTCCATTTTTAGGATTTTTCGTATTGTAACACCCATTTATCATTCTTACCATTACAGTACATGAAATTTCATTTTTTCTTTTTCCTATACTCACATACTTTCACTGCTTTCATACAATACACTACACGAATGCCTAAAGGATGTGAATGTTATGGGAGTTGAATTAACGCTATTACACGCTCTCTACATTATTTGTTTACTCACTATTATTACCTTTTTTATTCTCCGAAAAGATACGACTATCATTTGTATCGTTTTTATCTTTTTATTAGCATTAACTGCAACAAGTTCTATCCCTCTTGCCATTAGCGGAATTTTTCAAAGTTTCATTTACGCCATTACTGAGCTATTACCAACTATATTAATCATCTCCATTATCGTATCAATGAGCAATTTACTCGTTCATACTGGCATAAATGATACGATGATTTCACCATTTACAAAAATGATTCGTACACCTACACTCGCCTACTGGATTATCGGCCTTTTAATGATGACCATTTCTTTCTTCTTTTGGCCTTCTCCAGCTGTCGCCTTAATGGGAGCTATTTTATTACCGGTTGCTGTACGTGTCGGCCTTCCTCCAATTGGGGTTGCAATTGCTATGAACTTATTTGGACACGGCATCGCCTTATCTGGAGACTTCGTTATTCAAGGTGCACCGAAATTAACTGCAGACGCGGCTGGTCTCCCTGTTTCCAGCATCGTATCTGCAAGTGTTCCACTCGTTATCGTTATGGGCATTGTGACAACTTCTGTCGCTTTTTTCTTCTTACGAAAAGAGTTTCATACAGGCTTATCTATACAAGAAGCTATTCCATCAACTGAGTCTTCTAAAACGCTCACTTCATTATCTTCTCGCATAAAAAAATGGCTCGCTATTTGTATCCCTATCATATATATCATTGATATCCTTTGCATGATTCAATTTAAATTACAAGGAAGCGACGCAACTGCACTTATCGGCGGAACGACTGTTATTATGATTATCATCATTTCCCTCATCGCCTACAAAGGAAATGGACTGAATAAAACGACCGATTATTTCATAGAAGGGCTCCAATTTGGCTTTAAAATTTTCGGACCAGTTATTCCTATCGCTGCACTCTTTTATTTAGGAGATAGTGGATTTGTAAAAATTATCGGGGACTATTTACCGAAAGGTTCACACGGAATCATTAACGACTTAGGCATCGCTTTATCTCAAACTGTTCCTTTAAATCAATATGTATCGGCAGGGACATTAACCATCGTTGGTGTCATTACCGGCTTAGATGGATCAGGTTTTTCAGGTATATCACTTGCTGGTTCCATTGCCAATCTTTTTGGAACAGCACTTGGCCATGGAACAGCTACATTAACAGCACTCGGGCAAATTGCAGCTATATGGACCGGGGGCGGGACGTTAATTCCTTGGGCACTTATTCCTGCTGCTGCGATTTGTAAAGTCGATCCATTTGAACTTGCACGCCGAAACTTTTTACCGGTTGTTATCGGTTTAATTGTCACCACGATCGTTGCGATGTTTATTCTATAACGTAAGCAAGTGTTCTCTTGCTTACGTTTTTTGCTTGTAAAATTCATCATGAATTATCAGTTTTCAAGAGGGATTCGTTATTACTTAGCGAAATTATATTAGGAGAGTAATTATTTCAAAACGTTTACGAGAAACAGATTACTGCAATTAGAAAAGGGGACATACCTATGAATGAATTGATTTTCGTCTTATTAATTTGTCCATTACTTATCTTTATCGTTTCTGTTATTGGAACGCGCAAGACGAAAACGTATTACGTAATGCCGATTGTAACGTTTGCTAGTTTTTTAATAATAGGTGTTATCGCCTTTACTCCAAAATTTTTCTTTTGGGTTGGCATGTACAGCATCTTCTCATTTATTGTTTCTTATATGACTTTATTGTTTGTAAGAGGATATGAGCTTGCAGAAAGCGCTAAGTAGTTAAGGAGATTGTAATATGATTTTCTTTGATATTGATGGAACTTTACTTGATTATGAGGCTGCAGAAAGAAATGGTATTATAGATTTTTTTCAAATATATAATACTATTTTTTCAGGCAATGAATTAGAGGCAACGAAAGTCTGGCATGAATTATCAGAAGAATATTTCAACAAATTTTTGTCCAAAGAATTATCTTTTCAGGAACAACAAAGGATGCGAATGTATCATTTATTTAAAGCATATGGAGTAAACTTATCCCCCGAGGAATCTCAGCATAAATTCAATCAATATATAGAACTATATAAGAACAACTGGACCGCATTTGAAGATGTAAACTATACATTACAGACCTTGCAGGAAAAAGGGTACTCATTAGGTATCATTAGTAATGGTGAATATGAGCAACAAGTCGAAAAGTTAACTACTCTAAACATTCTACAATATTTCAAATATATATTTACTTCTAGTGAACTTGGGATATCGAAACCAGATCCTGAAATTTTTCACAGAAGTGTATTACAATCGAATCTTGAAATGAAAGATTGCTATTATATTGGCGATCGATTAGAGACTGATGCGATTAGTAGTACAGCAGCTGGGATGCAAGGGATATGGTTGAATCGGGATAACTCACAAATCAAGTACGATATTCCTACTATCTGTTCGTTACATGAAATTATAACAATGATATAAAAAAGACGACCGCGTTCCCCCGCGGTCGTCTTTTTTCGTGTTACGCTGTGATCCAAGCTTCGTTAGCTGGATTTTTACGCCACTCTTGTAATTTCTTCGTTTCAGCTTGTCCAATCATACCTTTTTCTGCTGCAACTTCAGTTAATGCACTGTAATCACTTAAAGAATATGATGCTACGTTCGCTGCTTCTAACTTTTCTTTTCCTGCTTCTAGCTCGTATGTGAAGATTGATACGATCCCTAATACTTCACAGCCAGCTTCGCGAAGTGCTTCTACACATGTAATTGCACTACCGCCAGTTGAAATTAGGTCCTCTACTACTACTACTTTTTGACCTTTTTCAGCTTTTCCTTCGATTTGGTTCCCTTTACCGTGACCTTTTGCTTTACTACGTACGTAGCACATTGGTAAATCCATACGATCGCTTACCCATGCAGCGTGCGCAATACCAGCAGTTGCTGTTCCTGCAATAACTTCTACAGTTGGGAAGTGCTCTTTAATCAACTCTTCTAATCCAGCTGCAATCGCTTGACGTACTTTTGGATAAGATAAAGTTAAACGGTTATCACAATAAATTGGTGATTTCATACCTGAAGACCATGTGAATGGATCGTTCGGTTGTAAAAATACTGCTCCAATTTCTAATAAATGCGATGCGATTTCTTTTTTCATACTGTTACACCTTCCCACTGTTGTTTTACTGTTTTATACGCTTCAAGCGGATTTTCTGCTTTTGTAATACTACGTCCAACTACGATGTAGCTTGAGCCAAGTTCCCTCGCACGTTTCGGTGTTGCTACGCGCACCTGGTCATTTACATCATCGCTTGCAAGACGAATCCCCGGTGTTACTGTTACAAATTCATTTCCGCATACTTCACGTAATTTTGGAACTTCAAGTGTTGAACAAACAACGCCATCAAGTCCACTTTCTTTCGTTAGTTTTGCATAATGAGCAACCGCTTCTTCTAACGTTTTCTCAATGCCGATCTCTTTTTTCATCATAGCTTCCGAAGTGCTTGTTAGTTGTGTAACTGCAATACAAATCGGTCTCTCTTTTCCTTCTTGCTTACCTTCCTCTAATCCCTCAATCGCAGCTTTCATCATACTGCTTCCCCCTGCAGCATGAACATTTACCATATCAACATCTAGACTAGCTAGGCTACGCATAGCGCTTTTTACTGTATTCGGAATATCATGAAGTTTTAAATCTAGAAAAATCTTATGTCCTTTTTCTTTTAAGTACGTAATAATCGCAGGGCCTTCTTTGTAAAATAACTCCATACCAACTTTGACAAATAACTCTTCCCCTTCAAAGTGGCGCAAGAATTGTTCTACATCTTGTTTCCCTGGAAAATCTAATGCAACGATTAACGACTGTGACATGTTTGCTTCCAGCTCCTTCCTTGACATTCCGAAATGTGATCAAATCCTAATTCATCTAGTAATGCTGGTAACTCTTCAATAATTGTCGGACATACGAACGGATCAATAAAGTTCGCTGTACCTACTGCAACTGCGCTTGCGCCAGCATAGAAGAATTCAATTACATCTTCCGCTGTCTCAATACCACCCATTCCGATAATCGGAATGTTTACCGCTTGGCTTACTTCATGTACCATACGAATTGCTACTGGCTTAATCGCAGGACCTGATAATCCACCTGTACGGTTTGCTAAAATTGGTTTAGCTGTTTTTAAATCTAGACGCATACCAAGCAATGTATTAATCATCGTTAAACCATCTGCACCTGCATTTTCAATCGCTTTTGCAATTTCCACAATGTTTGCCACGTTCGGTGACAACTTCACGTATACAGGTACTTCAGAAACCTCTTTTACTCGCTTCGTTAAATCAGCAGCAATTTCAGGATTTGTACCAAAGGCGATACCACCTGTTTTTACGTTCGGACAAGAAATATTTAATTCTAGTGCATGGACATTAGGCGCTTTAGAAATTTCCTTCGCAACCGCTACGTAATCCTCAGCTTGTGAGCCTGCAACGTTTGCAATAATTGGAAGGTCAAATTGTTCTAACCATGGTAATTCCGAATTCATTACTTTGTCTAATCCCGGGTTTTGAAGTCCGATTGCATTTAGCATGCCGCCTGGTGTTTCAGCAACACGAGGCGTCGGATTTCCATAACGTGGTTGTTCTGTCGTCGCTTTAATCATGATTGATCCTAATACACTTAAATCGTAAAACTGTGCATATTCACGACCAAACCCAAAGCATCCAGATGCCGGTATAATTGGATTTTTTAATGATAATCCTGGTAATTCAACTTGCAATCTGTTCATAGTACAACCTCCCCGATTGGAAATACTGGTCCGTCGCTACACACCTTCTTGTAAGAATGTCCACTTGGATCTTCTTGTAAGTGGCATACACATGCGAAACAAGCTCCAATACCACAGCCCATACGTTCTTCTAATGAAATATAGGCTTTTTTCTCTTTGTAACGTCCTTCTAATGCACGAAGCATCGCTAACGGACCACATGAATAAAGAATATCAAAGTCAATTCCGTAATTATCAATTACATCTGTGACAAATCCTTTTGTACCGTGTGTACCGTCTACTGTTGCAACGTACGTATCACCAAGTTCTGCAAATTTTTCTTCATAGAAAACTACATCTTTCGTTTGAAAGCCTAAGATGTGAATAACACGTACACCTTTTGCAACGAGGCGCTGTGATAATTCATAAAGTGGTGGTACACCAATTCCCCCGCCTACTAGTAAAGCTGTTTGACCAGCTTCTGCTTCTTCTACAGGAAAACCGTGTCCTAATGGTCCTAGTACATCTACCATTTCACCTTGTTTTCTAGTTGCTAATGTTTTTGTCCCTTGTCCTTCGGCACGATATAGCATTGTAAATTCGTTCTTCTCTTGATCTACATTACAAATACTAATTGGGCGGCGCAGAAGGGGCGCAATGCCCTCTGCTACCTTAATGTGTACAAACTGCCCTGGTTCGTTCATTTGCTGTACTAACGTTCCTTGAAGCACTAATTCGTAAATATTTTTTGCGATTTCTTTTTGATTAACGACGATCATATTTTGCTTTTGCATCATGCATGTACCACCTCGTGACGCTTTGTTTGCGTAATTTCTTTCATTGAATGAGCTGAGAATGTCATAGATTCTAATACTCGTAAGATTGCTCTCGTTGTATCAAGTGATGTTAAGCAAGCCACACCATTTTCTACTGATTCACGGCGAATGCGGAAACCATCACGCGCTGGTTGTTTACCTTTTGTTAATGTGTTAATTACAAACTGTGCTTTTCCTTGACGGATAATATCTAGTAAGTTGTAGTCTTCAGAATCAATTTTGTTTACAACTTGTACTGGGATATTTTGCTCTTCTAATGATTGTGCTGTTCCAGCTGTTGCTAATAAGTTATAGCCGATTTCGTGGAAACGTTTTGCAATTTCCATCGCTTCTTCTTTATCTTTATCAGCTACAGTAATGATTACTGAGCCGTGCGTTGGGATGTTAATTCCAGAAGCAACTAATCCTTTATATAATGCTTTTTCAAGCGTTAAGTCTTTACCCATTACTTCCCCTGTTGATTTCATTTCAGGTCCTAATGTTGTATCAACTGAGCGTAGTTTCGCGAATGAGAATACCGGAGCTTTTACATATACTTCTTTCTCTTCTGGGTGATAGCCAGTTCCGTATCCTTGCTCTACTAGGTCTTGCCCTAAAATAACTTTCGTTGCAACATTCGCCATCGGTACGCCTGTAATTTTACTTAAGAACGGTACTGTACGGCTTGCACGTGGATTTACTTCAATTACGTACACTTGATCTTTGAATACTACAAACTGGATATTTAGTAATCCAACAATGTTTAATCCTTTTCCAAGTGCAATTGTATGTTCAATGATTTGTTCTTTTAGTTTTTCAGATAAACTTTGTGGTGGATATACTCCAATTGAGTCACCAGAGTGAACTCCAGCGCGTTCAATATGTTCCATAATACCTGGAATGAATACATTCTCACCATCCGAAATTGCATCTACTTCAATTTCTTTACCAACCATGTAACGGTCGATTAATACTGGGTGATCTGCATGAACTTTAACTGCATTTTTCATGTAGTGCAGCAGTTCTTCTTGACGATATACGATTTCCATTGCACGTCCACCTAGTACGTAAGATGGTCTTACTAATACTGGGTAACCAATTTCTTCTGCGATTGCTACCGCTTGTTCTACAGTCGTTGCTGTTTTACCAACTGGTTGCGGGATGCCAAGTTTTGTTAAAGCAGCTTCGAATTTATCACGATCTTCTGCACGGTCTAAGTCTTCAAGTGATGTTCCTAAAATTTTCACACCGTGTTCTTCTAGTTTCGCTGCTAAGTTAATTGCCGTTTGTCCACCGAACTGAACGATAACACCTTCTGGTTTTTCTAAATCGATAATGTGCATTACATCTTCAATCGTTAATGGTTCAAAGTATAATTTGTCAGAAATACTGAAGTCTGTTGAAACTGTTTCTGGGTTGTTGTTAATGATAATTGCTTCATATCCAGCTTCTTTAATTGCCCATACTGAGTGAACTGTTGCGTAATCAAACTCAACACCTTGACCAATTCGGATCGGACCAGATCCTAGAACTACTACACTCTTACGATCTGTTACAATCGATTCATTTTCGTCCGCATATGTGCTGTAGTAATATGGCGTTGCAGATTCAAACTCTGCCGCACAAGTATCTACCATTTTGAATACTGGCATCATATTATTTTCTTTACGCATATCGTAAATTTCGCGCTCCGTTTTGTTCCAAGCTGCTGCAATGTAGTGATCGCTGAAGCCCATTTCTTTTGCAGTTTGTAGTACTTCTATATTTCCTACATTCGCTTTTACTTCACGTTCCATATTTACGATGTTTTCAACTTTTTGTAAGAAGAAGAAGTCCATTTCACACCATTCATTGATTTCTTCTTTCGTTACACCTTGGCGAATTGCTTCTGCTACAATAAACAGTCGTTCATCATCCGCTTTAATGATACGTTTTTTCATCGTTTCTTTATCAAGTTCTTTTAAGTGGTCTAATTCTAAGTGATAAATGCCAAGCTCTAAAGAACGAACTGCTTTTAGTAATGATTCTTCTAAGTTACGTCCGATTGACATAACTTCACCAGTTGCTTTCATTTGTGTTCCAAGCGTTCTGTTCGCTGATTCAAACTTATCAAACGGCCAACGTGGAATTTTTGAAACAACATAGTCTAACGCTGGCTCGAAGCAAGCGTAAGTTTTTTGTGTTACTGGGTTTACAATTTCATCTAACGTTAAGCCGACTGCAATTTTTGCTGCTAATTTCGCAATTGGATATCCAGTTGCTTTAGATGCTAGTGCAGATGAACGACTTACACGTGGATTTACTTCGATTACATAGTATTGGAAGCTATATGGATCAAGCGCAAGCTGAACGTTACATCCACCTTCAATTCCTAGTGCACGAATAATTCGTAATGAAGTGTTACGTAACATTTGATATTCACGGTCGCTTAGCGTTTGGCTCGGTGCTACTACAATCGAATCACCTGTGTGAACACCAACTGGATCGATGTTTTCCATGTTACATACTACAATCGCGTTATCATTTGAATCACGCATTACTTCATATTCAATTTCCTTACAGCCAGCAATACTTTTCTCTAATAAACATTGTGTTACTGGACTATGTTTTAAACCACTTGTTACGATTTCAATTAGCTCTTCTTCGTTATGGCAAATTCCGCCGCCCGTTCCTCCTAATGTGAACGCTGGTCGAACGATTACTGGATAACCAATTTCATTTACAAATCCATATGCTTCATCAAGGTTATGAATAATTTCACTTGGTGGTGTTGGTTCATTTAAATCTTGCATTAATGTACGGAATAAATCACGATCTTCCGCTTGCTCGATTGCTGATAATTTTGTTCCTAAAATTTCAACTCCGCACTCGTCAAGTACGCCTGATTTTGCAAGTTCAACAGCCATGTTTAAACCTGTTTGACCACCTAATGTTGGTAGGATTGCATCAGGACGTTCTTTACGAATAATACGGCTTACGAATTCTAATGTTAATGGCTCGATGTATACTTTATCTGCTGTTGCAGTATCCGTCATAATTGTTGCTGGGTTAGAGTTAACAAGGATTACTTTGTAACCTTCCTCTTTAAGAGATTGACAAGCTTGTGTACCAGAGTAGTCAAACTCCGCTGCTTGCCCAATTACAATTGGTCCTGATCCGATTACTAAAATTGTGTTAATGTCTAGGCGTTTTGGCATAACTCTTCCCCTTCTTTCTTGAAGTTTTCAATCATTGTTAAGAAATCTTCGAATAAATCATTTGCATCTTCTGGTCCCGCTGAAGCTTCTGGATGGTATTGTACTGTAAATGCTGGGAACTTCTTATGACGAAGACCTTCTACCGTTCCATCGTTTAAAGCAACATGTGTAATTTCAAGATCTGTATTTTCAACTGATTCTTCTTCTACTGCGTATCCGTGGTTTTGAGATGTAATTGCTACTTTTCCAGTTGCAAGATTTTTTACTGGATGGTTTAAACCACGGTGACCAAATTTCAACTTACTTGTATTTGCACCTGATGCTAGAGCGAACAATTGATGTCCTAGGCAAATTCCGAATAAAGGAACTTTACCGATAATGTCTTTTAACATTTCAATTGCTTCTGATACATCTTTCGGATCTCCAGGTCCATTACTTAACATAATTCCATCTGGGCTAAGGCGTAAAATTTCTTCTGCTGTTGTGTTGTAAGGAACTACAATTACATCACAGTCACGCTTATTTAATTCTCGTAAAATACCATGTTTCATACCGAAGTCTACTAGTACAACTCGGTGACCACGACCTGGGCTTGGGTATGGATCTTTCGTTGATACGCGTTTTACATGATCTGTAAATACTGTCGCTTTTAATTGACTTACAATGTACTCTACATCTGCATCCATATTACAAAGGCGTCCACGTAATGTACCGTATTGACGAATTTTTCTCGTTAATTTTCTCGTATCAATCCCTGCTAATCCTGGGATATTTCTTTCTTTCAAGTAATCATTTAACGAAATTTCATTACGGAAGTTTGATGGATGATCACAAATTTCGTTTACGATTAAACCATTTACAGATGGGTGAATGGATTCAAAATCGTCACGGTTAATGCCGTAGTTTCCGATTAATGGGTACGTGAATGTTACGATTTGACCGCAATATGATGGATCAGATAATGTTTCTTGATATCCAGTCATTCCTGTTGTAAATACAACCTCACCTGACTTTTCGATTTCGCCTCCGAAACCTGTTCCAATTAATACTGTTCCATCTTCTAAGATAAGTTGTCTTTTCATACTAATGCACTCTCCTTTTGCCATGCGATCTTACCACCAACGATTGTCATTACCGGCCATCCTTGGCATTTCCAACCTGCGAATGGTGTATTTTTTCCTTTTGATAAGAATGTTGTTGGGTCAATCTCTTCTTCTTGTTCTAAATCAATGATTGTAATATCAGCTGCTCTACCTTCTTTTAGGCGACCTGCTTCTAAGCCGAATGTATCAGCTGGCTTTTCTGTTAAGAATTGAATTAACTGTTCTAGCGTAATAACTCCCTTTTTCACAAGGTTTGTGTATAGAAGCGGGAATGCTGTTTCAAAACCAGTAATTCCAAACGGTGCTCTTTCAATTCCTTGTGCTTTCTCTTCCGCTGTATGCGGTGCATGGTCAGTTGCAATCATATCGATCGTTCCATCTAATAAACCTTCAATTAATGCTGCATGGTCTTCTTTTCCACGAAGCGGTGGGTTCATTTTAAAGTTAGGATCAGCTGATGGGATATCATCTTCACATAACACTAGGTGATGCGGTGTTACTTCTGCTGTTACTTTAATTCCAGCGCGTTTCGCATCACGGATTACACGTACCGAACCTTTCGTACTTACATGACATACGTGATAGTGGCAATCTGCTGCTTCAGCAAGCAGTATATCCCTTGCAATATGTACAGATTCACATACTGATGGGATACCGTTTAATCCGTGTTTCTCAGAAAACTTCCCTTCATGTACACAACCTTTATTAATAAGCGTATTCTCTTCACAGTGCGCAACTACTGCCATATCTAATTTTGCTGCACGTTTCATAGCCGCTAACATCATGCTCGCATCTTGTACGCCTACGCCGTCATCTGTGAAAGCAAATGCTCCAAGTTCTTTTAATGTTTCGAAATCTGTCATTTCAGAACCAGCTTGACGTACTGTAATTGCTCCGTATGGTAGTACGTTAACATGAGCTTTTTCTTCAATACGTTTTTGCAAGTCTTCCATATGTTCTCTGCAATCTGGTACCGGGCGTGTATTTGGCATTGCGCAAATTGTAGTGAATCCACCTTTTGCCGCTGCTAGTGTACCTGTTTCAATTGTTTCTTTATGTTCACCACCTGGTTCACGAAGATGTACGTGTACATCTACTAATCCAGGTGCGATTAACTTTCCGTTCACATCGATTACTTCAGCATTATCTGCCGTAATATTTTCTGCTACCTTAGCGATTTTACCGTCTTGTACGAGAAGATCCGTTGCTACGATTTTTCCTTCTTCATTCATATAACGACCATTTTTAAACAAATAATTCATGTTTCATTCCTCCTAATACATTTGGTAAGGCGCGTTTTAGTACAGCCATTCTTACGTAAACTCCATTTTCCATTTGTTTAAATATGCGTGAACGCTCACACTCAACAAGTTCACTTGCAATTTCAACATCACGGTTTACAGGAGCTGGATGCATAATAATGCTTCCTTCTTTCATACGCTTTTCTCTTTCTACTGTTAATCCGTGTTTCTCATGATATTCTTTCATAATGTCTGTTTCATAATGATCATGACGCTCATGTTGTACACGGAGTAACATCATTACATCAACTTCTGGAACAAGTTCATCTAATGGTTTGTATGTTCCAAATGTGTTGTCTTCATCTTTCCACTCTTCTGGACTTGCAAAGTAAATTGTTGCACCAAGCTTCGTTAATGCTTCTGCATTAGAACGTGCTACTCGGCTATGACGAACATCTCCTACTATTGCAATCTTCAAACCTTCAAATCTTCCAAACTCTTGTTTAATTGTAAGAAGATCGAGTAGGCACTGCGTTGGGTGGTTTCCGCATCCATCTCCAGCGTTTAAGATTGGAATATTCACCTGATCTTTTAGTTCATCGAAGTAGCGATCTTGCTCGTGGCGGATGACCACTGCTTTTGTTCCGATTGATTCTAGTGTTCTTATCGTATCGTATAAAGTTTCTCCTTTTTGTACGCTAGATGCATCAGCTGAAAAGTTTAAAACATCAAGTCCTAATCTCTTCTCAGCAACTTCAAAGCTAAATCTCGTTCTCGTACTATTCTCAAAGAACAAGTTCGCAACAAAAGTTTGCTCTGTCGTTTTGCTCTCTTTTCCATTCACAAAATCTTCTGCATCTTTTAGGATTTCTGAAATTTCTACTTCCGATAATTCACTCATCGTTAACAAATGGCTCATCGTCATCCCTCATCTTTCTGATTTTTATGTTACCACTTTTGAATTTTTATAACAACCTTTGCATAAAAATACCCTAGTCATGTGAGACTAGGGTGCAAGAAAGAAGCCACCCTTTCCGGTCTCACAGGACTGAATTAAAAGGTTATTATTATGAAGCAATCTGCTTAGATTGTTTTATTTGTTTCGTTTCCGGTAGTAGTAGATTTAACAGTACACCTACAATTGCTGCTAGTGCCATTCCTTCTACTTGGAATGATTCTCCTACGTGAAGTACCGCTCCACCAATACCGATTACTAATATTACTGATGCAATCATTAAGTTTCGTTTGTCACTTAAATCTGTTTTATCATCTACCATCATGCGTAATCCGCTTGATGCGATTACACCGAATAGTAAGATTGATACACCACCCATAACTGGTGTTGGGATCGAATGAATCAGTGCAGAAATCTTACCGATAAACCCGAACATGATTGCGAATACTGCTGAACCGATGAATAAGTATACACTGTATGCTCTCGTAATTGCTAGCACACCGATGTTTTCACCATACGTTGTATTCGGTGGCCCACCGATTAGTGACGCAATTAATGTTGCTACTCCGTCACCGAAGATTGAACGGTGTAAACCTGGTTTTTCAATTAAATCTCTTTTAATAACATTTCCAAGAACAATTTGATGTCCGATATGTTCTGATATTGTTACTAGTGCAACTGGTACCATCAAGAGTACAATCTTCCATGAAAACTCTGGTGTATATGTTACAAATGGTACTGTGAAATCTGGTACAACAAACCATTTTGCCTCAGCTACCGGCTTTAAGTCTACTAGCCCTTGGAAGTAAGCGAAGATATATCCGCCGATAATGCCAAGTAACACTGGTATTATACTGAAAAATCCTCTTCCAAATATCGAGCATATAATGGTAATTGCTAATGTTACTAATGCTACTGAAAAGTGTGTAAAGCTATATTTGCCATCCGCACCGTTCATCGCCATGTTAACTGCTGTATGTGCTAAAGCTAGACCGATTACCATTACTACTGGACCAACTACGATTGGTGGTAGTAATTTCATAATCCACTCTGATCCTGATTTCTTAATTCCGAGTGAGATTAAGATGTACACAAGTCCTGCTAGCAAACCACCAAGCATTGCTGCTCCCGGTCCACCTGCCGTTTTCGCTGTTATAATCGGTGCGATAAAGGCGAATGATGATCCTAGATAGGCAGGTACTTGACCTTTCGTTATAAGAAGGAACGCTAACGTTCCTAATCCACTTGATATTAATGCTACTGATGGATTCAATCCTGTTAAAAACGGAACAAGCACTGTTGATCCAAACATCGCGAACAAATGTTGTATACTTAAAAATAACCATTTTCCCGGTTTCGGTACTTCATTAACGTCTAACACTGGCTTTTGTTCCATTGTTACATCCTCCTTCAGTTTAAATCTTTGCAATAAAAAAACTCTTTGTGCCTGTGCACAAAGAGTCCTACACTTTCGTATGCCAAATTTGACATATGAAAGCCAAGACCCTTTGGCAGCCTCACAGGACTACATTTAAAAGGGCTTTACTTATCGTATATGCTTACTCGATCTTGTTGATCTGTCTCTTGCAAATCAACTTCGATACGCTCTTCACTTGATGTTGGAATGTTCTTCCCTACATAATCAGCGCGAATTGGTAATTCGCGATGACCTCTATCAACAAGAACCGCCAATTGGATTTGAGATGGTCTACCTAAATCCATAAGAGCATCCATTGCTGCTCGAACTGTTCTTCCTGTATATAATACGTCATCCACAAGGATAACTTTCTTCTTCGTAATATCTACAGGGATATCAGAACCTTTTACAAGTGGTTCTTTATTTTTCGATTGTAGTGTTAAATCATCACGATATAACGTAATGTCTAACTCTCCAACTTCCATTTCTTTTCCTTCAATTTGACCAATTCGTTCTGCCAAACGTTGTGCAATAAAAATTCCACGAGTTTTAATTCCGACAAGAACACAATTATCGACACCTTTATTTCGTTCCACGATTTCATGACTAATTCGTGTTAAAGCGCGGCGAATCATTTGGTCATCTAAAACGACAGCTTTCTCTTGCATGCTCTACACCTCCAAGCTTTTTTCTTGCGTGAGAGTAATGGTATAAAAAAAGTCCTCTCAGCGTGTGCGAGAGGACTTTTGAAAAAAGGGTACAACATACCCTAAGTATTTCAAACCGTTACCTTCTCAACCTCACGGGGCTGTGTTAAAGGATCATTATTTAACTGTTGTCAGTATCTCAGTTTTCTTATGATTTGTCAATACTATTTTCGTAAAATATTTAATACGTCTTCAAACACTTCTGGAATCGGTGCCTCAAACTGAATATATTCACCAGTACGAGGATGATCAAAGCCTAAAATACCCGCATGAAGTGCTTGTCCATTCATATCTAACGTTTTCTTCGGACCATACTTCGGATCTCCTGCAAGTGGATAGCCAATATATTTCATATGAACACGAATTTGGTGCGTACGTCCCGTTTCTAAGCGACATTCTACAAGCGTAAAGTCTTTAAAGCGTTCTAACACTTGGAAGTGCGTAACAGCGTTCTTACCATTTTCATCAACTGTCATACTTTGACGCTCTTTCTTATCACGAGCAATCGGAGCATCAATCGTTCCCTTATCATGCGGAATCACACCGTGTACAATCGCTTTGTAACGTCTCGTTACTGTTTTTGCTACAAGCTGATTTACAAGTGATTCATGTGCCATATCATTTTTAGCAACCATTAATAGTCCAGATGTATCTTTATCAATACGATGCACGATACCTGGACGCATTACACCGTTAATGCCTGATAAGTCTGTACAATGGTGCATAAGGCCGTTTACAAGTGTACCACTTGTATGCCCTGGTGCTGGATGTACAACCATACCACGTGGCTTATTTACAACAAGCACATCTGCATCTTCATAATAAATTTCTAAATTTAAATCCTCTGGTTGAATATCTAACTCTTCTGGTTCAGGAATTGTTACTGTAATTTCATCTTCTTCTTTTACTTTATAATTCCCTTTTACCGCTTTTCCGTTTACTGTCACAACGTCATCTTTAATCCATTGCTGCACTTGCGTACGTGACCATTCGTTATTTATCCCTGCAACGAATTTATCAATTCGCTCGTTTTTTTGCTCTGCTGCAACTGTTACTTGTACTACTTCACTCATTCAATTACTCCTTCGCTTTCTTGCCTTCTAATAATGTTTGAATAATAATTAATACAACACCAATACATAATGCTGAATCAGCTATATTGAATACTGGATAGTTGTACGAGAAAATATACACGTGAATGAAATCCACTACTTCTTGTCTAAATACACGATCAATAAAGTTACCAATTGCCCCGCCCAAAATTAGGCTTAACGAAATACCTAGAAGCTTGTCTGTTTTCGCATACTTTTTCATATAAAATACAATAAACACTACAAAAACAACTGTAATAATGTAGAAGAACCACATTTTATTTTCTAAAATACCCCAAGCAGCGCCTCTATTTCGATGTGATGTTATGTATAATACATTGTCGATAATCGGAATACTCGTACCCAATTCCATGTTCTTTACAATTAACCACTTCGATATTTGATCGATAGCAATGACGAATAACGCTATTACATAATATATCATTTTCATTTCCCCCACAAAGACAGTGTACCTCAAAATTTTAGCATAGCTGCTACCTTTTCACAATGAACCTTTATAGAAGAATAAAATAAATTAAAAAAAGGTAATATAATATCGTTGTGCGTATTCATACATTTACCTTTTCGTAGAAGAATTCATGAATCGTACGGGCAGTCGGCATTGTCTTCATTTGCTTTGTCGAAATTAATCTCCCCGTCTCTTCACAAATACCATACATGTCTATTTCCATTTTAAATAATGCGCGTTCTACATCCTTTAAATCCTCTTTTATATCATGTAATAGCAATTTTTTCTTTATCTCTTCCTTAATTTCATATCCAAGCTCTTGGCTGAACTCGACATCATATTTGTGCATTACTTCTTTAGCTAGTCTCTCTTGCAACTCTTTTCTCATCAATTGCAATTCTTCTTTTATTTCCATGTAAATTT
This sequence comes from Bacillus sp. RCC_6_1, assembly GCF_041360755.1. NCBI lineage: Bacteria > Bacillati > Bacillota > Bacilli > Caryophanales > Bacillaceae > Bacillus > Bacillus sp. RCC_6_1. The sequence goes on along the minus strand of NZ_JBFUPV010000002.1, from coordinate 908,873 downwards.
CATTCACGTGTACATTCCTCCTAGCTGTAATGTACAGTTAGTGTGTCCGAAATTTATTTGCTTACCTCACACACATTTTTCCTTCACAGGAAAGAGTCTGAAAGTGATCTTGATATACCATCAACAAAAAAACTGACCGCATCAATAGCAGTCAGTTTTTTATTATTTTACATAGTTTTCTTTAACAACTGTTGCACAACGCTCACATAATGTTTCATGTTCAGCATCTTTACCAATTGTTTCTGAAACTACCCAACAACGTTCACATGTTTCACCAGTTGCTTGAACAACAACAACCGCTGTATGTTCATACTTCGGTGCATCTGCTGGCGCTTCATCCATCATACCACCAAGTTTATACTCAGAAACGATGAATAATTGCTTTAAGTCTTCGCTAATAGACTCTAACATAGCTTTCATTTCTGCAGTTGGATATAGCGTAATGCTTGCATTTAATGACTTACCGATTACTTTTTCATTACGAGCTACTTCTAGTGCTTTTAACACGTCATCACGTAATGTCATAAATGCATCCCATTTTGTTTTTAACGCTTCCGCGTCATCTAATTGTACAGCTTCTGGCATATCAGTTAATTGTACACTTTCTTCTGTTACGCCTGGAATATATGGCCATACTTCATCAGCTGTGTGCGGTAAGATTGGTGTTACAAGTTTCGTTAACGCAACAAGAACATCATATAATACAGTTTGAATTGCACGACGATCTTCGTGGTTTGCACCTTCAATGTATAAGATGTCTTTTGCAAAGTCTAAGTAGAATGAACTTAAATCAATTGTACAGAAGTTATGAATTGCATGATACACAGCAGCGAAATCGTATGTCTCATATGCTTCTTTAACTTTTGTAATTAAGTCATTTAATTTTACTAACATGTAACGATCTACTTCACGAAGTTCAGCTACAGCTACTGCATTTTCACTTGGCTTAAAGTCGTCTAAGTTTCCTAATAAGAAACGGAATGTGTTACGGATTTTACGATACACTTCTGCTACTTGTTTTAAAATATCATCTGAAATACGTACGTCAGATTGATAGTCAACAGAAGATACCCATAAGCGTAAAATGTCTCCGCCTAATTGATCCATGATTTTCTTCGGTACGACGATGTTTCCAATCGACTTACTCATTTTACGTCCTTCACCATCTAGTACGAAACCGTGGCTTAGTACGCCTTTATATGGAGCTTTACCTGTTACAGCAACTGCTGTTGATAATGAAGAGTTAAACCAACCACGATACTGGTCAGATCCTTCTAAATATAAATCAGCTGGACGCTGTAAATCTTCGCGCTCTTCTAATACCGCTTGGTGAGAAGAACCTGAATCGAACCATACATCCATGATGTCTGTTTCTTTACGGAATTCACCATTTGGGCTACCTGGATGTGTAAATCCTTCTGGTAATAGATCTTTCGCTTCACGCTCGAACCATACGTTAGAACCGTGTTCACGGAATAAATCTGCTACATGGTTAATTGTTTCATCCGTAATAATTGGATCACCATTCTCAGCATAGAATACCGGAATTGGCACACCCCATGCACGCTGACGAGAAATACACCAGTCACCACGGTCACGAACCATATTATGAAGACGAGTTTCTCCCCATGCTGGTACCCATTTTGTTTCTGCTACAGCTTCTATTAATTCTTTACGGAATGCTTCAATAGATGCAAACCACTGTGCTGTCGCACGGAAAATAATTGGTTTTTTCGTTCTCCAATCATGTGGGTATGAATGTGTAATGAATGTTAGTTTCAGTAACGCGCCTACTTCTTCTAATTTTTCTGTAATTGGTTTGTTAGCTTTATCATAGAATAAGCCTTCAAATCCAGGTGCCTCATTTGTTAATACACCTTTATCATCGACTGGGCAAAGTACTTCTAATCCATACTTTTTACCAACAACGAAGTCATCTTCCCCGTGTCCTGGTGCTGTATGAACACAACCTGTACCTGCATCTGTTGTTACGTGATCTCCTAGCATAACTAATGAATCACGATCGTAGAATGGATGTTTTGCAACTGTATACTCAAGTTCGCTACCTTTTACTGTTTTCACAACTTCAGCATTTTCCCACTCTAACGTTTTTGCAACTGTCTCAAACAGCTCAGAAGCAATGATATATTTCTCATCATTTACTTTTACAATGCTATATTCAAGCTCTGGATGAACAGAAATACCTAAGTTTGCAGGTAATGTCCAAGGTGTTGTTGTCCAAATGATGTACTTTTCATCACCTTCTAATACGTTCTTTCCATCTTTTACAGGGAATGCTACGTAAATAGATGCTGATTTTTTATCTTGATATTCAATTTCAGCTTCCGCTAAAGCAGATTCACTCGTTGGAGACCAGTAAACTGGTTTTTGACCTTTATAGATATAACCTTTTTTCGCCATGTCACCAAACACTTTAATTTGTTGTGCTTCATAAGCTGGCTCTAAAGTAATATATGGATTATCCCAATCTGCACGTACACCTAGACGCTTAAATTGTTCACGTTGACGTTCTACTTGTTCATATGCATACTCTGCACATAACTTACGGAACTCAGCAACTGTCATTTCTTTACGTTTTACACCTTTATTTGTTAAAGCTTGTTCAATTGGTAAACCGTGCGTATCCCATCCCGGAACATATGGCGCACTAAAACCAGTCATTGATTTATAACGAACAATAAAGTCTTTTAATACTTTATTTAATGCATGTCCCATATGAATGTCACCATTCGCATATGGAGGTCCATCATGCAATACAAATAAAGGACGACCTTTTGTATGTTCTTGTACTTTTTCGTAAATATTCATTTCAGCCCATTTTTCTTGCATTGCAGGCTCACGTTTTGGTAAATTCCCACGCATTGGGAACTCTGTTTTTGGCATCAGTAATGTATTTTTGTACTCCATGCTCAATTCCTCCTTACATGTATAAAAGAAATACTTAAAAAACGGAATAAAAAAGAGACCTTCTCATCCCCAAAAGGGACGAGAAAGTCTCCCGCGGTACCACCCTAGTAGATTATATACATATGTATATAATCCTCTTTATATTCTTAACGCGAATACACGCCTACGCTTACTCTATTTGTTCAGCGCGGAACTCCAGGGTGATATTCCCACTATCTCCTTATCCTGAGCTTACACCATCCTCAGTTCGCTATATAAGGTTTGAAAAGGTACTTATCCCTATCTTCGTTTTTCTTAATAAATATGTTGTTTAAAATTATATGTAATAATGAGAAAAACGTCAAGCTTACACTGTTTCTTCTTTTTTCAACAGTTCATCTACTTCGTCTTCTAATTCAATTAGTTTATCCCAATCATCGTTGTTTAACATCTCAAGCTGTGTTTCTAATAACATACGGAAACGAGTTCGGAATACTTTCGCTTGTTTCTTTAGCTCTTCAATATCAAAAGCAACTTTTCTTGATTTTACTAATGCTTCGTTAATAATACGATCAGCATTCTTTTCAGCTTCACGCACAATTAATTTCGCTTCTTTTTGCGCATTACGTTTTACTTCTTCCGCTGCTTCTTGTGCAACAACGATAGATTTGTTTAACGTATCTTCAATATTAGAGAAATGATCTAACTTCCCTTCTAACTGCGCAACTTTTTCTTCTAAAGCTTTTTTCTCACGAATGACCAATTCATAATCTTTGATAATTTGATCAAGAAACTCATTTACTTGATCTTCATCATAGCCACGGAATCCGCGACCAAATTCTTTGTTATGAATATCTAATGGTGTTAACGGCACAACGCCACCTCCAAGTAGTTATCTAAATTTCCTCTTTCAATTATATCTTTTCTTCGACAAAATAGGAGGATTTCCTTCTAAAAAACCAATCATTTTAGTATACCATACAAAATTCTCCATTTGTCGCGTTTTGTTCTACCTTCTACAGAAAATAATTTACTTCGGCCATATCCTCTAACAGAAAAAACATCTCCTGGATAACATTCATAAGAAGTTTGCTCCACTGTTTTCCAATTGACTTTTACTAAACCATTTTTTATGAAAGGTTGTACTTTCTGTCTAGATAAATGTAACATTTCAGCTAACATAACATCTAAACGAAGTGAAGAAACCGTTCCAGATTTCTCTCCCCACGTTTCATGTATCTGTAGAATTTGTTCTCCTTGCACTGACGCTAAAGAGACTTTTACTTTCCCTATTGATTGTAAGTTCATCTCAATATACGATACAATTTCTTTCGCAACTACAATTTGGGCACGATTTTCTTGCAGCAAAATATCACCACATTTTTCTCTTGTTAAACCAAGAGACATAAATGTACCTAATATTTGCCTATGTTCTAGCGTATAAAACTTGGAAGGATAGTCAATTTCTAATACTTCTACTTGAAATTCTTCTTCATTTAATTCTAGATAGTCTGGATAAATAAGTGCTCTTTTACGCTCTGCATTAGGCGTTGCACCACCAAATTGCACAGCAACATCACCTTGTCCTATTACCATAGAAACAATTTGTTGTTGCCTAGGATCGAGAAAATCCGTTAACTTCACTTGATGGTACTCCGCCGCTCGCTTCCACTCTAGCACTTTATCCACAAAGACCTCCTCATCAGGCCTAAAATGTTCGTAGATGCTCATGTATTTACCTTCTTACTATAAGAAATAGCTTAATAAACTGAACAAACCAGTTTTAGCAAGTTTCAACGCAAAGATCGCAACGATTGGAGAAATATCAATCATTCCAAGCGGCGGAATAAAGCGGCGGAATGGTTCTAAATACGGTTCACAAATACGTGCCAGGAACTCTCCAAAAGATGATTCCTTTGCACCAGGAAACCATGATAGGAGAATGTAAATAATAAGTGCCCACGAGTAAATCTCGATAGCATAACTTAACACTATAAAAACTGTTGTCATGGCGTATTACCACCTCTTTATATTTGTTTCTTCTTCTTCACCGAATAACTCTGAAATCGCACCAACAATATCTACATTTTCAGGTGTACACATAAATGTTTTCGGCCCTATTTTTTGAATGTCCCCGCCTATAGCGTATACAGTACCACTTAAAAAGTCAACGATACGTACCGCTTGATCAGTAGACATTCTCTGCAAATTAATTACAACAGCTCGTCTACCTTTTAAGTGGTCCGCAATCCCTTGTGCTTCCGAATATGTGCGTGGTTCTAATAAAACAACTTTTGAAGATTGTTTTGCTGTTTCAATACTCACAACATTTTGCTTCGGTTGCGCTTTCGGAAACGTAACGTCTTGTTGTTCTGGTGGATCTTGCTGCTTTTTCATGTCTGTTTGCTCCTTTTCATAACCATATTGAGCTGCTTCTTTTTCTTCCGGTGTATCAAAAAAGAAGTATTTTACTTTTGACCAACTCATAATAAGATTCTCCTTCCTTTTACGCTTTTCCTACTAAAATCGTTCCCAAACGAATATATGTAGCCCCTTCTTCAATTGCAATCTTGTAATCGTTGGACATTCCCATTGATAATTCTTTACATGGCGCATGTAATAACTCTAGCTCCTGCACCTCTGTTTGCAGCATACGTAATTCCTTAAAACAGCGTCTGATTTCTTCCTCTTCTTCTGTAAATGGAGCCATCGTCATTAGTCCAACCACTTCAATTTTATCGAATTCTTGCAAACTTTGAATAAAAGAAACAACCTCTTCTATTGCCAATCCTTGCTTCGATTCTTCAGATGAGGTTTTCACTTGAATAAAGCATTTCACTTTCTTATCAGCACGTTTCTGAATTTCTTTCGCCAGTGAAAGACGATCTAACGAATGTAAATAATCAATTTCATTAATGATTTCTTTTACTTTTCTCGTTTGTAATGAGCCAATAAAGTGCCAATTAACTTTCTTACAGAAATGCTCGTATTTCTGTAAGAAACCTTCATTTCTATTTTCACCTAAATCGATAACTCCAGCTTCAATTACTTCGTTTGTTTTTTCAATCCCTACAGTTTTTGTAACTGCAACAAGTTTAATATCTTGCAACGAACGTCCAGCTCGAGCGCAAGATTCTTTAATAGCTTCGTTTACAATTACTAAATTTTCTTGTACTGTCACTTGCTTTCTTCCTCCTTAAAACCTATGAAACTCAACATTCTTCCTGTCTTACCTTGATCACGACGATGAGAGAAAAATAGTTGCTCTTCACAGCTTGTACAAAGAGATGACATTACAATATGCTCTTCTTTTATGCCTGCTTGTACACATAATATACGATTAATTTCTTTTAAATTAATTGCGTACTGCCCGTCAGAAATTTTTTGATGAGGAACAGCACCCCTAACTACTTCCTGTGCTGCTGTTAATACACGATCATCCACAACATAACAACAAGATCCGATCGACGGCCCAATTGCAACATGAATTTCATCACTTGAAATACCTTCTGCATTCCACTTTTGAATCATTTCCTTTGCAATCTCTTGTACAGTGCCTTTCCATCCAGCATGCGCAAGTCCTATCATACCATGTGATGGTGCATAAAAATAGAGCGGAACACAATCCGCGTAACAAGACGTTAACAGAACATCTTCATTACTCGTATAAATGCCATCTGTTTTTGAAATGCCGTCCTCATATGAATAGACACCACTTCCCTTTTCCTGTTGCCCTACTTTTTCAACATGATGAGCATGAACTTGTTCAGAGCAAATCCAATTTTCTAATGGTTTTTGTAACTTATTTGCTAAAATGCGTCTGTTTTCATGAACGTTCTCCACGATATCATTCACATGTAATCCTAAATTCATCGCATGAAAGGAGCCCGTACTTATCCCACCATCTTTTGTCGTAAATCCAGCAGTAATGTTTCCAAGTTCTTTCCACGCTTGTAAATACAGTATACCGTCCACATATTTAAATGGTTCTCTCATAATAAAGCGGCTCCTTTTAATTAAAATAACAGAAAAAAGCATGGTACTTCCTGTCTATTTTACCATACTTTTATTTTTTCATAATCCTAACAGAAAAAAAAGAGGAATTTGTAATATTCTTTATGAAATTGTCGGTGTTTGTATTGATTCTGTTACAGAATTAACAGGATTTACTCTTACAAGTATGACATCTTCCCCAATTTTCACAATTTCCTTCCAAGGAATTACAATCTCAACATCTTTTCCAAAAATACCTAGCATACGTGTCTGTTTGGAAATAATAACAGAACAAATTTTCCCTGTGTTCATATCAATTTCAATATCTCCAATATTCCCAATCCTTTTTCCATCTGAAATATTTATAACATCCTTCATCTGTAACTCTGAAATTCGTATCACCATTTTCATCCTCTCCCTTATATGACAAATTGGAAACTGTTTCTCATATTTACAGGAAGCCACCTATACGAAATTATATGAACACTAATCCCCTACTATGAGCACAAACCATATTACATATAAAAAGGTCTCACCATAATTGGTGAGACCTTATCCTTGAATCGTTTTATTCATTTGTTTAATGGCTGACTTCTCTAAACGTGATACTTGCGCTTGGGAAATCCCAATTTCTTCTGCAACTTCCATCTGTGTCTTTCCTTGGAAGAAACGTTTTCTAATAATCATTTTCTCTCTATCATTTAAACGCTTCATTCCTTCTTTCAATGCTAATTCTTCAACCCACTGCTCGTCCTTTTGTTTTTCATCACTTAACTGATCCATAACAAAGATAGGATCTCCCCCATCATTATAAATCGGTTCAAATAATGAAACTGGATCTTGAATTGCATCTAAAGCAAATACTATCTCTTCATGAGTTACTTCTAGCACTTTTGCAATATCCATTGCTGTTGGTTCTTTTGAATTTTCTGCAATCAACTTTTCTCTTACTTGCAAAGCTTTATACGCAATATCTCGCAATGAGCGCGATACGCGAATCGGATTATTATCACGCAAATATCTGCGTATTTCCCCAATAATCATCGGCACAGCATACGTTGAAAATTTTACATTTTGGCCTAAATCAAAATTATCAATTGATTTCATAAGTCCGATGCAACCAACTTGAAATAAATCGTCAACATATTCTCCTCTGTTATTAAATCTTTGGATGACGCTCAGTACAAGACGTAAGTTTCCATTCACTAATTTTTCTCTTGCGCTTATCTCTCCACTTTGCATTTCACGAAATAATTTACGCATCTCTTCATTTTTTAATACTGGAAGTTTAGCTGTATCAACACCGCAAATTTCTACTTTGTTTCTCGTCAAAGTGTTCCCTCCTATCGGGAGTTGCTGTACAGTGTAAAGTATTTCCTTTGAAGGGGATTTTATGCATGTGGTTTTTTCACGATTTGTTATTTAAATTATCTTTCCTAATACAACTAAATAGAATAAGACCAGCCTACATAACGGCTGGTCTTATTCTTTACACCATTTTATTAAATTCTTTTCGTAATCTTTTTATAATTCTTTTTTCTAAACGCGAAATGTATGACTGTGAAATCCCAAGCATATCAGCCACATCTTTTTGCGTCTTTTCCTCTCCTCCAGCAAGCCCAAACCGAAGTTCCATAATTTGTTTTTCACGATCATTTAATTGGTGTAATGCTTTCATTAAAAGGTGACGATCTACAGTAGCTTCTAAATCTTTTGTAATAATATCATCATCTGTACCTAACACGTCAGACAATAACAGTTCATTCCCATCCCAATCAATGTTTAGTGGTTCATCAAAAGAAACTTCCGAACGATTTTTGTTATTTCGACGTAAATGCATTAAAATTTCATTTTCTATACAACGCGATGCATATGTTGCTAATTTTATTTTCTTTTCTGGATTAAATGTATTTACCGCTTTAATAAGGCCGATTGTTCCTATACTAATCAAATCTTCAATATTTATCCCTGTATTTTCAAACTTTCTTGCTATATATACAACGAGCCTTAAGTTACGTTCAATAAGTAATGACCTTGCTGCCTGATCTCCTTTTGGCAATTTATTCAAAAGAACTTCCTCTTCTTCTTTTGTTAACGGTGGTGGCAACGCTTCACTTCCACCAATATAATAAATTTCATCGGTCTTAATTCCTAATTTCAGCAATACTTTATACCAAAGGTATACTAAATAAAATTTTAATTTCATCATATTATCCCGCCTCTCATTATTAAGCGATTACCATTTTTTGCGAAATCAACATTTTTGGATGCACAATACATTGATACTCCCCATTAGTAGAAAGCTGTTGTGTATTTAATCCAATTAATACTTTGTTTACAACAATAGAACTACCTTCATGGTCAACTTGCACACTGTCAGGCTTAATTGCCCACAAAAATTGACTCTCTACTCCTACTGCACGGAAAGGAATTAAGCGTAATTTTGTCGCCCAACCAGAATCATTTTCTGGTATTTGAGGAATTTCTGTTTTGGAATAAATTTGTTCTGTTAACCAAGATGGTAAGCAATGTTCTAATGATGAAACATGCATAATCATAACGGGTGTTTTTGTTAATGGGTCATAAAGTTGGTTCCCACTGTCAATAAGACCTGCCAGTTCTAGTTCTTCTTCTGCTAATTGAATTTTTACTTTCACAATTTGATCATAGTGTATTTTCGTGACCTCTACGCTTTCAATACGCTTTTTAGAAAAATAATAAATTACTGGAAAACCAAAAATAACAAATAACCAACTAATTGGATCACCGTAAGAAATTGACTGAGATTGAACCAATCCATTTACCATTTCATTCGTTTGCAAAAAGAAATGAGTTCCAATTAATCCTCCGCCAACCATAAAGGTTACAAAGTAAAAAGTAAAAACAGTTTGTGCATAATTTCTAAATGTTGTAAACCCAAATGCTGTATACACAATAAGTAACGAGTACAGTAGTTTCATAATTGGATGTGTCATCATAGAAGCAAAAGGAGTAAAGGCAAAAATAACAATAGTTGAACCTATAAATGCCCCTAACACAAGCCTCCATTTTTTGATTTTCTTTTTTAACACGGTAGCTGTTAATAAAAGCAAAAGAAAATCAATGCAGGCGTTTAACAACCAAACAACGTCGGCGTAAACAACCAAACAATTCACCTCTTTTTTCAAGTTGAGACTAGTATAATGCATATCCAATAGGAAAGTGTGTCAATTTGCGGAGGTGTTTTTTTGTTATTTTGTGATTTCTAGACATAATCTGTCGGTAAAAAATAAAAGTACAAATTCATAGAATGATATACTCTTATTTTCACCAACAAAATATACCAAATAAAAAAAAAGACCTGCTTAGCAGGTCTTTTCCATTTAAAAAACAAAAAAGGAGCATGAAAGCTCCTTTTTTTATCGTCTACGACGGTTACGTAAAAATGCTGGAATATCGATATCATCTGAATCTGAATGACGCTCATGTACAACTGGCTCTTCACGCTTCATTTCACGTTTTACTTCACGTTGTTTTGAAGGTTGAGCTACTGGTTGTTGCTGTTGTTGCGTGTGGTTCGCATTCGGACGAATAATTGGTTTTGGTGGTTGAGTTGCAATGCTATCATCAAAACCAGTTGCAATTACAGTTACAACGATATCATCTTTTAATCCTTCGTTAATAACAGAACCGAAGATCATATTTACTTCTGGATCTGAAGCTGAAGCTACGATATCTGCCGCTTCTTGTACTTCATATAAGCTTAAGTTAGCGCCACCCGTAATGTTCATGATAACACCTTGAGCTCCATCAATAGATGTTTCTAGTAATGGACTAGAAATCGCTTTTTTCGCAGCTTCTGCAGCACGATTTTCCCCGTTACCAGAACCAATACCCATTAAAGCAGAACCTCTATTAGACATAATTGTCTTTACGTCTGCAAAGTCTAAGTTAATTAAACCTGGCGTTGCAATTAAATCCGAAATACCTTGAACACCTTGACGTAATACGTTATCAGCTTCACGGAATGCTTCTAACATTGGCGTATTTTTATCAACAATCTCTAATAAGCGATCGTTTGGAATTACAATAAGAGTATCTACATTTTCTTTAAATGCTGCAATACCAGATGCTGCTTGCGTCGCACGCTTACGTCCTTCAAAAGTAAATGGACGTGTTACAACACCAACTGTTAAAGCACCTAATTCTTTTGCAACTTGAGCAACAACTGGAGCTGCACCAGTTCCAGTTCCACCGCCCATACCGGCAGTTACGAAGACCATATCCGCACCACGAAGTGCTTCTTGGATCTGTTCTTTACTTTCTTCTGCAGCTTTTTTCCCTACTTCAGGGTTTGCGCCTGCACCAAGTCCACGCGTTAATTTTCCACCAATTTGCATTTTTGTTTCAGCTTTTGATAGATTTAATGCTTGTGCATCAGTGTTCACAGCGATAAAGTCTACACCTTGTACACCGTGTTCAATCATACGGTTTACAGCATTGTTTCCGCCACCGCCGACACCGATAACTTTTATATTCGCTAATTGATCTTGAGTAGTATCAAACTCTAACATGTCGAAATCCCCCTAGAACCTCATTTTTCGTGTCCAATTTTAATCCCATAAATAACGGAATACACGTTTTACTTTTGACATCATGCGGTCATCATTTTGATTATTATTGTTTTGATTACGAGTTTTTTGTTTCGCGGGTTGCTGTTGTACCGGCGTTGGTGCTGGTGCTGGTACTGGTTCAAAATGCTCTTGCTTTTCCTGCACATTTTTCCCACGTAATTTAGCTTTTTGATAAGAATGTTTAATTAATCCAACTCCACTTGTATATTGGGGCTCACGCACACCAATATAATCAGGAGTTGCTACACGAACATTTTCATGTAAAATATCATATGCAAGATCAAGAACACCTGGCATAGAAGCAATTCCGCCAGTTAGTACATAACCAGAAGCCACTTGCTTTACTCCTAACTTACGCACTTCATCTTGAACAAACATTAAAATTTCCTCTACACGAGCCTCTATTATATCCGATAATTCCAACTGAGAATATTGTTCTGTTTGATCACTTCCCATAATAGGAACCGTAAACATCTCTTCTTCAGATGCTGTATCATAAAAAGCATGTCCATATTTCAACTTAATTTGATCTGCATTTTCTGTTGAAGTTTTCAACCCAATCGCAATATCTTTCGTTATATGGTCTCCACCTAATGGTAATACGCTCGTCGCTTGTAACTCTCCATCTTTAAAAATAGATAAAGTTGTAGATCCTCCCCCCATATCAACAAGGGCTACTCCTCTATTTTTTTCATCTGAAGATATAGCAACTGTTGCAGCCGCTAAAGGTTGAAGACAAATATCAACAATTTCAAGACCTGCTTTTTCTACACAACGAAGTAGGTTATGTAGTAAAGTTCTCGAGCCTGTAATAAGTGTACCTTCCATTTCTAATCTTACACCGATCATCCCGCGTGGATCGTTAATCTCGTCAAGACCGTCTACGATGAACTGTCGAGGTACCACATCAATAAACTCACGCTCTGGAGCAATTGACACAACTTGTGCTGCATCTAGAACGCGTAAGACATCTTCATTCCCGATTTCACGATCTTCATTTGAAACAGCGACTACTCCGTGACAAGGAAGTAGCTGTACCTGGTTTGCATTGACACCTACTACAACTTGCTCAATGTGGATTCCCACCATGCGCTCAGCTTGTTCAATTGCTTTTTTAATTGATCGAACAGTCTCGTCTATATCAACTATCGATCCCTTCTTTAAACCATTTGATTTTACATTTCCAACACCAATAATGTTTAAGCTGTCATTAACCATTTCACCAATGATGACTTTAACATTGGATGTACCGATGTCAAGACTAACATATATTTCATTGCTGTTCATTCTTTGGCACCTCCTTCTTTATTTATACCATACAACTCAATATATGGAACAACAATCGCAACTTTACTATTTATAAGAAAAATATTCAACGTCTTTATACGTTTCCCTTTTTTAACCCTATATTTTTCTTATTTTTATTTAGCATTCAATTAAGAATATCGCAGTAAACTATGAATAACTGCTTATCTTGAAATAATTCTATTTCCAGTGTAAAGTTTACCGCCAAGTATAAGTCTACACTAAGATGTACTCATAGAAAAGTGAAACTTGTACCAATACTAGTATGAATCTAAGAATTTTTACATATTTTTCATCAAATGAACCATTCTTCTAAATTCGTATACATATAATAGAACATTCGTTTCGTTTTTTCTGCTATAAGCAACGAAAACTACCATTCTATTCTTTTTTGTCTTCCGCACCTAATTCTTTCGTATATGCACCTACTTCTAAGTCAATTAATACCTTCTTACCTGGCTCAATTGTTTTTAAAATAAGTGGATAGGCTTCCATACGTTTTGCGAAATTTTGAATCGTAGTGCTCACTTCATAACCTTCATTCATATATAAAGTAAGATGATCTTCATTCGCATTCGTTGGTGAATAGCGAATCTCCGAAATAGATTTTAAAATAGCTGGTGTTAATTTTTCTAGTTCAGCGATTAACTCCTTCATTTTCTCTTCTTTAAAAGGTTCGAAAATCGGTGCTGCAACAGGAAGTTTTCCATTAGGTAGTACATCAAGCGTTTTTCCATTTTCTAATAACGGTTGTAGTTTTCCCTCTTTATTTATATAACCAATCGTTAAATATTCTTCGATATGAATATCAATCTTGTTTGGAAAACGTTTTTTTACATTTACTGCTTTAATTTCTTTTCGCTTCGTTAAGTTTTCTTCAGCTTTATGTGCTGTCACTCGGAAATAACTTGTATCATATGTCACGCCTGAATCCTTCATTACTTGCTCATCCGTCATATAGTGATTTCCAAACACACTAATCTTTTTTATATTACTAAGCGGAGACCGAAAATAAATTAAAAAGAGCACTAATAAAAATAAAATTGATATGTATAAAATCAATCGATGATTAACATTTTTTTTGTTTTTTTTCTTTTGATTTTTCAATTTTGGTACACGATCTTGTAGTTTAATCACTTTACTATTATTCATGTACGATCCCCCTATGTAACATAAAGAACGGCATGTTCCTCATGCCGTTCTTATCTTCTTATTATAACATAAATGATAATGAGCGGAACGAATAACCGTTATCTTCCAATGATTTCTACTTCTGTGTGCATATCTACATCAAATTTATCCTTAATTGTATGTTTTATTAATTCAATTAAAGACAATACATCTTGCGCTGAAGCTCCCCCGGTATTAACAATAAAATTGCCATGCATTTCAGAAATTTGAGCTCCACCAATCCTATAACCACGAAGCCCTGCTTTTTCTACTAAATCTCCTGCAAAATGTGGGATTGGATTCCGAAATATACTTCCTGCACACGGATGATTCCATGGTTGCGTTTCACGGCGGTAGTCTTTATTATTTTGCATGCTACGTACAATTTCTTCACGTTTTCCCGCCTGTAATTGAAACTCCGCTTCTAAAACAATACCAGGACGTTTCGTTTGCAATACAGATGACCGATAAGAAAACTCCAGTTCTTTATTCGTTAACCAGGCAATTGTACCGTCTTCAAACAGAATGAGAGCCTTCGATAATACACTCGATATATCCGATTTATGTGCACCTGCATTCATATATACTGCACCACCGACACTTCCTGGAATACCGCTCGCAAACTCCAATCCAGCTAACCCTTGACGACTAAGTAAAGTTGACAATTTAATAAGAGGATATCCACTACCAACTCTTACCTTATGTTTTTCGACCTCTAAGTGATCTAATCCTTCTCCTAAACGAATAACAACACCTTCTATGCCTTGATCAGATACAAGAAGGTTTGAACCGCGACCAATTACAGTCCACTTCGTTTTGTATTGCTTTACTAACTGTAATGTTTTTTCAATACCGGCTACATGCTTTGGCACAATTAAAATGTCCGCTGGTCCACCTATTTTCATAGTTGTATAACGTGCTAACGGCTCGTTAACTAAAACACGACCAACGTCTGCTTCTATAAGCTCATTTACTAATTGTTCCATAGACAATCTCCCCCATATTAAGTCTCCTTATGACAATAATATGCAGGGCGTTCATCTAACGTTATCCCGCTATTTACGGGCAGTACAGCTCTTAAATCAAAATTCGGCGATAACAAAGAAATTAGGCGGAATCAGGATGTCAGTAAACATCCGATTAGTGAAAGATAATAATCAACGAGAGAGAATCACTCCCCACTGATTAGAGCCTCACTTTATTTTTTTACAAGCTTATTCATTACTTCATACAGCTTATTTGCTGCATCTGGAATACCTAGTTGCTTAGCCGCTAGCTTCATATTTTGTAATGTTTGTGCATTCAATAAAATCTCATCAATATCACGAATAAGCGTTTCAGCTGTTAAATCTTTTTCAAGTAACATTTTTGCCGCTCCTTTATCAACAACTGAACGTGCATTCTTTTCCTGATGATTATTTGTTACATATGGACTCGGTATTAACACACTTGGTTTTCCTAACGCTGTTAATTCTGCAAGTGTTGTTGCCCCAGCCCTTGAAACAACAAGGTCTACACCAGTTAGTACCTCTGGCATATTATGAATGAACGGCTTAATAATAACATTGCTTGGGTTCCCTTTTTGCTTCACGGCTTCCATCACTTTATCATAATGTACTTCACCCGTTACATATAGTATTTCGTAGCTTTTGTTCCCAAACTGTTCAATTGCTTCAACGAAGGCATCGTTAATCGGTCTAGCCCCACGACTTCCACCAAATATAAGTACAGACTTTTTAGGAAGAGAAAGCCCAACTGAACGTTTCCCCTTCATTCCATTTTGATCCATTACCTCTGATGCTCGTGGATTACCTGTCATTACCACTTTTGACTCTGGAAAATGCTCTATAGCTGCTTCAAAACAAACAGCAACTTTATCAACATAACGGCTTAAAAACTTGTTCGTTACACCTGGTACACTATTTTGTTCATGTACAATAGTTGGAATACCTAATTTGGCTGCAGCGTATACAACTGGTCCACATACATATCCACCCGTTCCAATTACAATATCCGGATTAAAACGACGAATATATCGTTTACTATCCTGTACACCTTTTAGAAAACGCATTACTGTTTTCACATTATCTAATGATATTTTTCGTTTAAATCCACTTATAACAATAGATTGAAATGGTATACCTGCTTTTGGAACGATTGTACTCTCTAGTCCATTTTCCGTACCAATATATAAAAATCTTGCTTCTGGATTTAACTTTTTTATTTCTCTAATTAAAGCAAGAGCTGGATAAATATGACCACCAGTACCCCCACCACTCACTAATACACGCACTACTAACTCCTCCGCTTCTCTTTTCTTATTTCCATTATATTTATTTCTATATACATATTGCATTTTTACACACATACGAAAAACCCTGTCTTATAAACAGGGTTTAGTAGCGAGAATGGCGACTTATATTTAATAATACACCTACTGCCATTAACATTAATGTCAAACTTGATCCACCATAACTTAAAAACGGCAAGGTAATACCCGTAACAGGCATCAGTCCTGTTACAACACCAACATTAATCATTACTTGAATCGCAATCATCGCCACAATACCTACTGCTAAAAACGTACCATATAAATCTGGCGCTCCTAATGCGATACGAATCCCGCGCCATAATAATAGACTAAATAATAATAACACAAATGAACCACCAATAAAACCTAATTCCTCGGATAAGATCGCAAATATAAAGTCAGTTTGCGGTTCAGGTAAATAAAGAAATTTTTGTCTACTTTGTCCAAGTCCAAGCCCAAATAATCCACCAGGTCCAATTGCAAGTAATGATTGGATAATTTGAAATCCACTTCCGAGCGGATCTGACCACGGATCTAAATATGATGTAATGCGTTTCATTCGATACGGTGCTGATGCAATTAACCCTACAAATCCTGCTACACCAATCAAACCAAACATTGCAAAGTGAAAGACCCTCGCTCCCGAAATGAATATCATAATGATACATGTCCCAACCATTACCGTTCCTGTCCCAAGGTCTGGCTGTAACATAATCATCCCAAAAGCAAGAAAAACAAAACTAAGAGCCGGTAATAAACCACGTTTAAAAGATGTAATCAATTTTTGACGTTCTGCTAAAAACTTTGCCAAGAAAATAATCATCGCAAACTTCATAAATTCTGACGGTTGAATCGAAAATGCTCCGATTCCAATCCAACTTCGTGCTCCTCCTCGAACAAGACCTACTCCAGGAATAAGAACGAGAATAAGAAGAATGAAGCAAACTAGCAAAATCACTTTTGAATACGTACGCCACACCCAATAATCAATTTTCATAATAAAAAACATAGCTACTACACCAAGACCCGCAAACAGTAATTGTCTTTTTGCAAAAAAGAATGAGTCCCCCATTTTATAAGAGGCCCAAACTGCACTCGCACTATAAACCATAATCATTCCGATTGTCAACAATGAAAGTGTTACGATGATGAGAATAAAATCAGGCGTTTTCTTCATTACCCACAAACACCACCTCTTTAGGCAGAACCTTTTGCCCTATGTAACAAAACATCAGTAGGTGTTAGCCTACTGATGTTTTGATTTACTTTATATAAGTTTATGCACAGCTTGTATAAAAATGTCTCCTCTTTCTTCAAATGTTTTAAATTGATCCCAGCTTGCACACGCTGGAGAAAGAAGAACGACATCGCCATCTTTAGAATGAGCATAAGCCTTCACCACTGCTTCATCTAAAGTATCGACACTTTCAATTATATCTAATCCCGCTTTTTCTGCCGCTCTTACTAGTTTGGGAGCTGTTTGTCCAAATGTTACAATCGCTTTTACATTTTTGAAATACGGAATTAAATCATCGAATTCATTTCCGCGATCAAGCCCACCTGCTAGTAACACAATCGGTTGTGTAAACGCAGATAGTGCTTTCTCAGTCGCTAACATATTCGTTGCTTTTGAATCGTTATAAAACTTACGGTTGTTAATCGTTGTTACATATTCTAAACGATGTTTTACACCCGTAAAACGTTTTAACACGACCGTAATTGCTTCATTAGAAGTACCTAATAATTTCGCAATACTCATCGCAGCTAAAATATTTTCTAGATTATGTTGACCAGGTAAAACGATATCGCTTACTTCAACAACTTTTTCACCTTTGAAATAAAGAGCGTTATCTTTTATACACGCGCCATCTTCAATTTCTTTCGTTGTCGAAAACAGGATTTTTTGACCTTTAGAATACGCAGACAAAGCCATCACATCTGCATCATCCGCATTTATTACACTATAATCATTTTCTGTTTGGTTTTTAAAAATATTTGCTTTCGCTAAACCATATTCTTTCTTCGTCCCATGATAATCTAAGTGGGCCTCAAATAAATTTAAAAACGCAGCAATTTTAGGTTGGAACAATTCTACTCCCATCAATTGAAACGATGAAAGTTCTGTAACTACAACTTCATTTTCTTTTGCATCCTGTGCTACTTCACACGCTACAGTTCCAATGTTCCCTGCAATTACAGGATGCTTTTGTCCTTCTTTTAGCATTTCAAATGTCAGCATTGTCGTCGTCGTTTTACCGTTAGACCCCGTAATCCCAACAAATGGTGCTTCTGAAATACGATATGCTAATTCAACTTCCGTAACAATCGGAATTTGCTTTTCTTTCGCAGCAACTAATATTGGATTAGAATACGGGATTCCTGGATTTTTTACTACAAGAGAAATATTTCTCTCTAATAATTCTAAAGGATGACCACCGCATACAACGTCCATTCCTTTTGCTTGTAATTCTGCAGCAAGTACATTCTCTGCTAAAGGCTTTCCGTCATTTACAATAACATTTGCCCCTAACTTTTGTAACAATGTAGCTGCTGCATAACCACTTTTTGCAATGCCTAATACAAGAATATTCTTATTTTGAAATTCAGTTACAGTTTTCAATTACATCCACACCCCGATATAAATTCCTAACACAGCTAATAAAAATCCTGCAGACCAAAACGTCACAACAACACGCCACTCTGACCAACCACATAATTCATAATGATGGTGTAATGGACTCATTTTAAAGACACGTTTTCCTGTTGTTTTAAATGAAATGACCTGAATGATAACCGATAAAGTTTCCATTACGAATACTCCGCCGATAATTACAAGTAGCAATTCTTGTTTTAATAAAATCGCTACAGCTGCAATGGCTCCACCTAAAGCTAATGAACCTGTATCTCCCATAAACACTTTTGCTGGATTCGCATTGAATACTAAAAATCCAAGTACAGCTCCTACAACTGCCATACAGAATATCGCCACTCCAAATTGCTCTTGTGCCACAGCAATAATACTAAATGCTCCAAATGCAATAGCAGCTGTTCCTGATAATAAACCATCTAAACCGTCAGTTAAGTTAACTGCATTTGATCCACCAATAAGCATAAATAGTACAAGTACGAAATACGCCCAACCTAATTCAAACTTAACATCCGTTCCCGGAATCATGATGTATGTGTGGAACGCTTGCCCTTTTCCAATTAAAAAGAATGCAATAGCAATAACAAGCTGACCTACTAATTTTTGTTTTGATGTTAAACCAAGATTTCTCTTCTTAACTACCTTTATGTAGTCATCTAAAAATCCAATCAAGCCGTAACCAAACGTCACTAATAGTAATAACGAAACCTCTGCACCTAAATAATTAAACTTAATCGCCATAATAAGTGAAGTTACCATCATAGATACGTATATGACGATACCACCCATTGTCGGTGTCCCTGATTTTTTTTGATGTGACTTTGGTCCCTCATCACGAATACTCTGTCCGAACTTTAATTTTCTTAAAAATGGAATAAACAATGGCGAAAGGGCAACAGAAATTAAGAATGCTACCCCAGCCGTTACTAATAAACCTTGCTCAAGCACATGTAGTCCTCCTCTCACGTTGTTACTCTTCGTTGCTTAAACGCCCTTTAATTGCTTCTTTAGCAACTTCACGATCATCAAAATGATGAACTTCTTTACCAATAATTTGATACGTTTCATGACCCTTACCAGCAATAATAATGATATCATCTGCTTTCGCTTTAGTGATTGCATGGTGTATCGCTTCTTTTCTATCAATAATCACTTCATAATTTTTCCCACTTGCACCATGTACCATATCATCTAAAATAGCCGCTGGATCTTCACTTCTTGGATTATCTGATGTGTAAATTGCATGAGTTGCATATTTTGTTGCAACACTTGCCATTATCGGTCTCTTCGTTCGGTCCCTATCGCCGCCACAACCAACGATACAATACACATCACCTTTTGCAAATTGTTTTGCAGTTTTTAATACATTTTCTAAACTATCCGGCGTATGTGCGTAATCAACAATAACTGTATAATTTTGTCCTCCATCAACAACTTCAAAACGCCCTGGAACCCCAGCTAGTTCTTTTATAACAGCAATGATTGTTTCTAATTTCACACCCGAAACAAGTCCTGCTGCTGTTGCTGCAAGTACGTTATATACATTAAATTTACCTATTAATTTCATCGTAACATTTACACTTTCATATGGTGTGACAAGCGTAAATGTAGTCCCGCCACTCGTCATAACGATATTTTTTGCCATAATGTCACTTGTTGTATCAATACCATATGTTACAACTGTTGCTGCAGTACTTCTCATATACTCTTCTGTTACATTATCATCGCTATTCAGCACAGCGTACTTTTCACGATTATGATTATAACTATTGCCAAGCTGTGCAAATAGTAACCCTTTTGCATGTTTATATTCTTCCATCGTTTTATGATAGTCTAAATGATCTTGTGTTAAATTCGTAAACACCGCTACATCGTAATCACATCCGTGTACACGACCAAGATCTAACGCATGTGACGAAACTTCCATTACCGTGCTGTCCACACCTTGTTCAACCATTTTTGAAAACGTCTGTTGAAGTGTTAGTGCATCTGGTGTTGTATTTTTCACCTCAAATGTTTCATCACCGATTTTCATATTAATCGTTCCAATTAGCCCTGTTTTATGACCATGTGCTCGCATAATCTCATCCATAATATGCGATGTTGTTGTCTTTCCATTTGTACCTGTAATTCCGATTAAATGTAACTTGTGTGTCGGTTGACCATAAAAATAATCAGCTAAAACCGCTAACGAACGAAAAGTATTTTTCACAAGTACAACTGGAACGTCAACATCAATTGGTCTTTCCGCAACAATAGCAGCCGCTCCTTGTGCCGCTGCTTGCTTAGCAAAATCATGGCTATCAACCGTATATCCTTTCATACATACAAATAAGCTTCCCTCTTTCACTTTACGTGAATCAGCTTCTATAGATGTGATTTCTGGATTTTCTTTTGGAACAACTGGAAAATCATGCAAACATGATACAAGTGTATGCAACTTCATTTCACTAAACCCTCTCTACATTGTTTATTTATCTTTTTTCAGTAAGCAACACATTACCTCCTATATAAGGAGGTAAGTGCTACTGACCTATTTATGAATGAGACACTTACTGTCTCAAATTAAGTAACTGTTCTATAAAGAACTCACTTCCACCAATTGTACCATAAAACGTACTATGTTACCTTTAATTCCCGAAGTAAATTCTAATTTTTGAGCCTTCTTTTACTTTAGCTCCCGCTTCTGGTGATTGTTTAATTACTTTCTCTCCATCTCCACTTATATCAAGCTTCAAATCGACGAGTTGTGTTTGTAAGTCTTTCTTTTTCATTCCAATTAAATTCGGAACTTCCACAGTTGGTGTATCGCCCCATTTATATTCTTTCTCAACTTGTTCTTTTCTCGGTTTCACTCCCATAACAGGAAGCGCATCTCGAAGGATATTCCCGACAATCGGAGCTGCTACCACTCCACCAAACTGTGTAACCCCTTTTGGATTATCAACAGCTACATACACAACAATCTCTGGATCATCCGCTGGAGCAAATCCGATAAAAGATACTATATAATTATTCTCTAAATATTTACCATCCTTCACCTTTTGAGCAGTACCCGTTTTTCCACCTACGCGATATCCATCAATATAAGCACCTTTACCAGAACCTTTCGCTACAACATTCTCTAATGCATACCGAACTTTTTCTGAAGTTTCCTTGGAAATAACTTTTCTTTTCTCAACAGGTGTCTTTTTACTAACAACTTGATTATTTTTCGGATCAATAAACTCCTTAGCTATATACGGCTGATACAATGTTCCACCATTTACAGCCGCCGCTACAGCTGCTACTTGTTGAATCGGCGTAACAGAAACTCCTTGGCCGAATGAAGTTGTTGCTTGCTCTACTGGACCAACTTTATCTAAATTAAATAAAATCCCACTGCCTTCACCTTGCAAGTCAATTCCAGTCTTCTGCCCAAAACCAAAATTACGAATGTATTTAAACAATCGGTCTTTACCAAGGCGATCACCAAGTTCAATAAATCCCGGGTTACATGAGTTTTGAACGACTTCTAAAAACGTTTGACTGCCATGACCTCCTGCTTTCCAGCATTTCAATCTAGCTCCACCTACTTCAGCTGCTCCATCATCATAAAACGTATCCTTCTCTAAGTCTACTAAATTTTCATTCAATGCTGCAGCTAATGTAATGATCTTAAATGTTGAACCAGGCTCATACGTACTCCATACAGGTAGATTTCTGTTATACACTTCTGGAGAGACACTTTGAAAATCCGCTGGGTCAAAACTCGGTCGACTAGACATCCCTAAAACTTCACCATTTTTAGGGTTCATTGCAATCGCAATCATACCGTCAGGATTATAAGTTGACTCCGCAATATTCATTTCTCTTTCCATAATCCTTGTAATACGCGCATCGATTGTTAATCCTAAATTTAAACCGGCTTCTGGCTTTTTGAAATCATCACCAACATTAGGCATCCTTTGTCCTTTCGCATCTGCAAAAAAACGCACATGACCTTTGTCCCCATTTAGCTCTTTATCATAATATTTTTCTAGTCCCATAAGACCTTGGTTATCGCTACCTGCAAAACCTAATACATGTGATAAAAAGTTTCCAAATGGATAGTACCGGATAGAATCCTCTGCGATATACACGCCCTTCAGACTTAATCCTCGTACTTCTTTCGCTTTGTCATGTGATATTTTCCTTCCGCCTTTATCTAACCTTACAATCGATTCTTTTTTTGTAATCCTTTTATAAATCTCATCTTTTTCCACACCTAATACTGCAGCTAACTTCTCTGCAGTCTCCGCTGGTTTTTCAATTTGCCTCGGTACAACAAAGACAGTTGGAGCACTTTTATTCGTGGCAAGTTCCACACCATTTCGGTCTAAAATTTTCCCACGTTCGGGTTCGAAAGTAATATTACGACTCCATGAATCTTTCGCACGATCCGTTAACATATTCCCAAGAAAAAATTGCACATATCCAAGACGAATATCGATAATCGTGAAAATAAGTATACCTGATATAAGTATAAAAATAAGTCGTTTTCTAACTGTTACATTTGATACACGCATATTGGAACAAGCCTCCCTTACGCCTAGCTTGTTCCAATATATGCTTGTACTTATTTAATTAGAACTTATTCTCTTTTACCATTACGGCTTTTCTGCTTCTTGCTGTGGTTCGAGTGGCGGTACGAGTGTGACACCTAATTCTGTACCAGGTTGTAATAATGTTCCTTCCGCCACACTTTGTTCTGTTACGTATCCTGTACCAGAAGGTTTCAAGTTAAGCTGTAATGTCTTCGCTAAATTCATAACATCACGCAGTGCCCATCCTTGTATATTTGGCATTGTAGGCTTATCTCCTACCAAGAAGACTCGGTCGCCTTTTAATGTTTGTTCAGTCGCTTTTGGTACTTGTTGCTGTACTTTCCCTTCACCTAGTACGATTGGACGAAGTTTTGCTTTATCAATCGCTTTCCCCGCTTCAGCCATCGTTTTACCATTTACATCCGGAACAGTAGTTTGTTGTTCTTTCAGATGTTTTTTCGGATCTTTAACTTCATTTGGCTTAATCTTTAAATACTCTAAACTATTTTTTGTTACATATTTAAAAATATCAGCTAACGGTTGTGCACCGTTCTCATCATCTTTTAATTTAGGCTGTTTAACAGCTACATACACAACAAGTTGTGGATCGTCCATTGGTGCCATACCTAAGAATGAGAATATATAATTCTGTCTCCCTGTCATATAGCCGCCTTTTCCATCCGGAATTTGCGCTGTACCTGTTTTACCACCAACTGAATATCCATCAATTTTATAAGCTGTCCCTGTACCTTTCGGAGATGTAACAACACGTTCTAATAATTGTCTTACTTGCGCTGCTGTTTCCTTTGTAACAGGTTTTCCTACTTCTTCTGGCTTATGTTCTAATTTTACTTTGTCTGTTATCGGATCTACAATTTTATCAATTGCATAAGGTTTCATCATTTTCCCATCATTTGCAATGGCCGTTGCAGCTTGTACAAGCTGAATTGGTGTTACAGTGGAACCTTGTCCAAAAGCTGTTGTCACTTGTTGTATTTGCTGATCAAATAAAATTGTATTCGATCCTTCACCTGATAAATCAATGTTCGTTTTTTCATCTAATCCAAAACTATGAATATATTTTCGGAAACGTTCTGGACCAAGTTTTTGATCTCCTAAAATTGCAAACGCTACGTTTGAAGAACGCTCTACCCCTTCATCAAACGTGATAGAGCCCCAACCAGCACCACCGTTATGATCTTTTATTTTCCTATTTCCGACTTGATATGTCCCGGACTGATAATAATCTTGGCCTTTGTACACACCTTCATTAATAGCTGCCGCTAACGTGAAAATTTTCATTGTTGATCCAGGTTCAAATGCATTGGCAATTGCGTCATTATAAAAGTATTTATTATTCTCTATGTTCGGATCATAACTAGGTTTACTAGACATTGCTAATATTTTCCCCGTTTTCGGATCCGCCACAATTCCAATTAAACTTTCCGGCTCATAATGTTGACTCGCCGATTTCATCGCGTCTTCTAAATAACTTTGAATACGTTGATCCATTGTCAAATATACATTATCTCCATTTTTAGGTGCCTTCACATTCACTTTCCCACCGTCAAGAGATACCCCCCTACGATCACCTGTATAAGCTACCTCTCCATTTGAAGCTCCTAAATATTTATCCAAACTTTTTTCTAATCCAAATTGACCTACTGCAATTCCATCTTCATTCGGTTTCGCATGCCCTATAACATAAGATGCGAAATCACCATTTGGATAAACTCTCGCATTTTCCGTAATAAAAGAAACCCCTGGCAATTTCAATGCTTCTATTTGTTCTTTCTTTTCTTTCGTCAAGCCCTTACCTATCTTCCCAAATTCCACTTGACTTTTATCTTTATTTAACGTCGCTAAAATATCCTCTTCGCCTTTTCCAAGTACTCCTGCAATTTTCTTTGCAGTATCTTCTTTATTCTCAACTGAGTTAGCACCTTTTAGTGCAGCTACCATTTTGTAAGAGTTTGCGTCTTGCGCTAACACATGACCGTTTTGATCATAAATGGTTCCTCGGTTCGCTTCAAGAATTCCTTTTTTACTATGCTTTTGTTTAGCAAGTGCATCTAAATCCTGATTATGAACTGTTCCTGTTGATTGTATGTAAAAAAATCGGGCTAATAACAGCAAAAAGAGCAGGAGGAAAAATATCATAAAATAACCTGCTCCCTTATTGGTATGAAATTTAGTCATATTCTTCTTCATCGTTCCTTCACACCTATTGCCTTATTTGAGGCCTTTCACATTATTCGCATTAATTTCTAGCCCGTGTTTTTTTGCAACTTCAGCGATTCGTTCATAGCGACTTAACTTCTCTACTTCAGCTTGTAATTCTTGATTTTCTTTTTGCTGCTGTACAATTTTTTCTTCTATCGTCGCTGCTTCTACATTAACTTGATAAAGGCCTGCTTTATTTCCAATAAACGCGACACAGGCATACAATAAAAAGCCAATAAACGCTACATACAACAGTTTTTCGATTCTTGTAATTTTCGCTTTAACCTTCGGCTTAGCCATCTGCTGTGGGGGCGTTTGAATTTGCACCTCTTCTTGCGCTTGTTGTTTGTACTTTACAGCTAAATTAGTCATACCTCTCTCTCCCTTTTATCGTTTTTCAGCGATTCTCAACTTCGCAGAACGCGCACGATTATTTTCTTCTAGCTCTATATCAGAAGGTAAAATCGGTTTTCTTGTAATAAGCTTTAATTTCGGCTTAAATTCATCAGGAATAATCGGTAATCCTGGCGGCAATTGTGGCGTTGTACTATTTCGCTTAAACGTTGTTTTACAAATACGATCTTCTAATGAATGGAATGTTATAACACTAACTCTTCCACCTGGCTTAACCATCTCAATAGCAGATTCCAATGCTTCTTCAAATACTTTTAATTCATCATTTACAGCTATACGAATTGCCTGAAACACTCGCTTAGCAGGATGCCCACCCGTTCTACGAGCTGGAGCCGGAATACCTTCTTTAATTAGCTCTACTAATTCTCCTGTCGTTTCAATAGCTTTATTCTCACGATAAGCTTCAATTTTTCTTGCAATTTGTTTTGAAAATTTCTCTTCACCGTATTGGAAGAAAATCCTTACAAGTTGTTCATATGACCAGCTATTTACAACATCATACGCTGTTAATGGGGCATCTTGATCCATCCGCATATCTAGCGGTGCATCATGATGATAACTAAAGCCTCGTTCTGGTGTATCTAATTGTGGGGATGAAACACCTAAATCAAATAAAATACCATCTACTTCTGTTATACCTATTTCCTGCAGTTTTTCAGCTAAATAACGGAAGTTACTCTTTACTGTTATAAACTGTTCACCGTATGAAGAGAACTTTTCTTTCGCGTTTTGAATCGCTATCTCATCTTGATCAAACGCTATTAATTTTCCACCTTCAGTTAATTGGGATAATAAATAAGAACTATGTCCTCCTCCCCCCAGTGTACAATCTACATATGTACCATCTGGCTTTATATCTAAGCCGTCTACTGTTTCCTTTAAAAGCACTGTTACGTGTTTAAACATTGTTGCACCTACTCTTTTTCCAATTAATTATGTTGAATGTATCCCTTCCTCTAAACACATATTTCACGCTTAGAGAATGAAATAATACGAAAGAACGACTCATTTAACTTACCAACAAAGGCAACATACTATACAAATCGCTATTTTCTTTTATTATATACTAAATTTTATCATCTTTTGCGGGAATTTAAATAAAAAACTGTCGAAAAAGCGAATAATACGTTTACATTTTGTGCTATTTTGTCATATATTTAAGTATCCAACACAATTGCCATATCTAACATTTTTTGATTGATAATTCAGAAAAAAATCACTTCACAGTAAATTCAACGGAATAAAAATAAAATCCTGCTCCAAAGAGCAAGATTTTATAGTTTTATAACATGATGTTTTCCGTCCCAAGAAAAAGGGTTTTCCATTACACGATCAACGAAATCCAAACCAAACTGATTTAAATAATAACATACATTCCACACACGTTCTTGCGGCGCACCTAATGGACGAAGTGCGAATTGTATACGGCGGAATTTATTTAGCTGAACCTCATACTTTTTCTCAACATTTCTTTTCAACATTCTTTCCAACAGTTCAATTTGTTCATTAATTTTCAATTCGTTTTTCCCTGCAAACGCACCTAACCCTGGCTCTATTTTCTTTACAAATTGCTGTAAAGATGTATGAATATCGGCAATTTCTTTTTTCGCCTTTTCAAAATGATCATCAATCGGTTCCTCTATTTGATTAGACAACCAGTTTTCACGCAGTTTATCGACATCATTTAAAAACGGATCAATTTCTCTCAATTGCAGATCGAATAAATCTGTCGCTATATCTCTCTCCACATAAGTAATTGTAAGACGAGGAACGACAGGTGGCATTTGAAAACCGACAGTATGGAATACTTGTTGTAATTCACTCCAATAAGCTAATTCCCCTGGACCTCCAATAAATGCGAGCGTAGGAAATACATACTCTTGCATAAGAGGACGTGTTACAACATTATTACTAAAACGTGCCGGATTTCTCTCCATCTCTTCAATCAACTCTTCGTATGAAAAGGAATGCGCCCCATCCTTTCCAACAAACTTACCTTGATGCTCTTCAAGCAATACTCGTTCATTATCTATTTCCATGAATATATGCACTGCATGAGACTTCGTTTCAATAATCGGTTTGTATCCTAGTTCTTTAATTACTTCCTGCTGATTACGAAGGCCCTCTTGTACCTCTTTATACTTACTTATAATTCGCTTGAAAAATGGAATTTCTAACTTTCTTAATTCAGGATGATGTGAATCAACAAGGATTAAACCAGAATTAGCAAAGATTTTCGTAATAAGATGAGCAAAGAAATCTACATACGTATTCGATTTTTTCAAAGCATCATCAACAAATTTTAATACATCTTTTGTAAAATTTGTTTCTGGGTATGTTTTAAAAATCTCTTCAATCCAATTTCTACAATCTTCAACAGAAAGTTCAGACTCAGAAGCACTTGCCTTTTTCGGATTACGGTCATAAAAAATAGTTTTTTTCATCTTTTTATTTTTCGCTACAAAAGTATGATTAATCTCATCCATATCATGGTCTTCACCCGCAATCCAGAAGACAGGGACAACTTTAACTCCTAAACTTTCTTCCTTTTCCTTTGCAAGCTGTAAAATTGAAATAACTTTATGAATTGTATAAAGCGGTCCAGTTAATAACCCCGCTTGTTGTCCAGCTATAACAACATATGTATTTTCATCTCCAAGCGCTTTTACATTTTGAAGTGTAGATTCTCCCGCTTGTAATTTTGTATTATATTCTAATAAATGCGCTACTAAATCTTGGCGGAAAAACTCCCTTTCACGCAAATCATGTAAACGTTGTTTAAAAGCATCTTCTGTTAACATATAATCAAAACATGACTGTATCTCTTTTTTACCGTTCATATAGTCCGCTACAATACCTTGTTGCGGAACAGAGATTTCTTTTATCTCCATATAATTCTTCCTTTCGTATCCAGTTCTCTCACCAATCCACATTGTAGTCAATGTTTCACGTAAAAGCAAAGAATAACACTTATACTCTTGTTTCTAAACCTTTTATTGCATCGAACAAAAATTGAAGTGTCGAAACTGGTCGTTGCTGTTTCTTAGCTTCTTCTAATACATATCCAACAATCGCATTAATTTCCGTCTGTCTACTCGCTCTTACATCCGCTAGCATAGAAGATGTATTACGAGACGTTCCTTCACACACATTTCGTACCATTTGCCATACCATTTCTTTTTCTCCTCTAATAAGAAATGCTGCCTCCTGAAACACTTGCTCCATCATTTGATAAAAAAAACGATTCGTGATTAATTCACCATTCTTAACTCCCAATAGTGCTGTCAACGGATTGATACATACATTTACTACTAATTTTTTATGCATAATCTCTTCCCAATCCGTTTCTATTTGAACTGGAAAATAAGCAACAGGAAAATAATTGAATATTTTTTTAAAATGTATAGATTGACCACAAACCACTCCAAATTTTGTTACCCCTATCCCAGTATGATAAACGATATGCCCTCCCTCTTTTTTCGCACCATGTTCTACAATACCAACAGCTATATTTTTACTCCCTATGTTCAGCATCTTTTGAAGATGCGACATTCCGTTTTGCAAAAAGATTAATGATGATGCCCCTTCCACAAACGGTAGTACGTCATCTATATGATATTGCTTCACAGCAATAAATATATAATCTAAATTTTGCGCTACCATACTTTCTATCGGTAAAACAGATGGATATACTGTTTCACATCTTCCATCTCTAATACAAGTTACACCTGTTTCATTTAATTCTTCAGCTTGCTTAGCTGTTCTTGTAAACAACGTAACATCTTGGTTATTTTTTTGTAAATAAAATGTATACAATAGACCAATAGCACCTGGTCCGACAATTCCAATTTTCATTTTCACACAAGGAATTCACACTAAGTGCCCTTGCCTTCCCCCCTTTATATCTTTTTAAAGCACCTGAGCACGCCCTATAATTCCGCTGTCCTCTGCCCAACAAATATACTCTCATTTTTCACTATGTATGTACCACCTATTAATACGCTTCTACTCTTAGTTTAGCAAATCCTCAAAAAAATAAAAAAAGAAATATACTATCTTCTTCATAAAAATAAAAAAATGAGTTATACTATTATTATAAATATTTTTACTTTTCTGCATTCAACGAGACAAGAAAAGGATGTGATGTAATGGGATTCCCAAAAGTTGAGCGCTTGCTCATCAATTATAAAACGTTAGATGAATTCAAAAAATTTAAAGGGTGCGGAGCCCAGGAACTATCTATGCTGGAAGAATTACAAGCAAACATTATTGAAAACGACAGTGAATCTCCATTTTACGGTATTTATTATGGCGGATCACTAATCGCACGTATGAGTCTATATATGAAAAGAAACGGCGGAGAACCATTCGAAATTACAGGTCCCTACCTAGAACTTTATAAACTTGAAGTATTACCAACTTTTCAAAAACAAGGATTCGGGCAAATGCTTGTAAATCATGCGAAACAAATGCAATTTCCTATTAAAACGATAGCACGTATTCATTCAGCTGGTTTTTGGGATAAATTAAATTTCAACCCCGTATCAGTAACTGATGGAGATTTTTATATTTGGCATCCAGAAGCAAATTTGAATGCGGTTACAAACGAAGAATCGGCTTAAGAAATAAAAAAACAGCTGTATAACAGCTGTTTTTTTATTTCTTAAGCTTCTCTAACTTCTCATTCGAGCGAGCATTGTTTCTTTCCGCTACCATTACACTTCTTTTTTGATCGATATAATCAAGTAGTGTTCTATACTCTTCTTCATATACTGATAATCGATCCAGAAGACGCTCTCTTTCTGTTTGTAATGATTCAACTTGTTGTTGCAACACCGTTAAAGAGTTTTCATCTTTATAATTTTGCAAGAAATCAATAACATCATTCAACGTAATTGACGTAGGTTCTAACACCTTTGTCTCTTTCACTTCATAATTTTCTACTTTACGAAGTTGCTTTGCTTCCTCAATACGTTCTTTATATTGCTTTCTTACGTAAGAATTCCATCTAAACCCACATGCTGCTGGTGTACGAGATAAATTTTTCCCCACTTCCTTAAAGGCAGAAAGTTGTGTTCCACCTTCTCGAATATGCCGGAGTACTACTTCTGCCAGAAGCAAATCTTCATCATCAGTCCAAGCATCTTGTCTTGTTGTCGCCATCTCTCTAGTCCTCCCTATGCATTTTTTATTAAGCATATGCAGTTACTAGAAAAGATAGAATACAACAACTAAAGATTAAGACAAAAAAAATAAACGCAGAAGATATCTTCTGCGTTTATTTTCCCGCAATTACTTGCTGATTACTTCTTTACCTTTGTAAGTACCGCATGC
This sequence comes from Bacillus sp. RCC_6_1, assembly GCF_041360755.1. Taxonomy (NCBI): domain Bacteria; kingdom Bacillati; phylum Bacillota; class Bacilli; order Caryophanales; family Bacillaceae; genus Bacillus; species Bacillus sp. RCC_6_1. The sequence goes on along the minus strand of NZ_JBFUPV010000002.1, from coordinate 877,391 downwards.
TTTACATACACGGTGAGCTAATTTCGCTTCACCACAGCTTGGGCACTCTACCATACCAGGTACTGATAATTTGAAATGCGTACGACGCTTTCTTTTTACTGTTTTAGAAGTTCTTCTAAAAGGTACAGCCATTCTTCCCACCTCCTTAAAAGAAATAGTTATTTTCATATGAAGGCCTGAACCAGTCTTCCGATTATTTGTCAAAAAACTTTGCAAGTCCTGCCAATCTTGGATCAACAGTCTTTTCTTTGTCTTCTTCCGAAATCACTTGCCAGTCTTGACCTTGCGTCGGTGCTCCACCAGAAACATCATCACTGAAAATTTGCATTGGAATCTCCAAAAGTATATTTTCCTTGATTACGGGCAGTAAGTCAAGTACTTCTCCTTCTAAAGAATGAATTTCAGCTTCAGTTTCAAATTCTTCTTGTGAAGTTTGGAACACCTCAGTTGTTTTAATGTCAAATGGTAATGTCACATCTACTAAAGAGCGAGAACATGGTAAAACCATGCTTCCAGTTATATGTAGATGAAACGTAAACTTACCGGAGCCAAAATCAACTCTTCCCGTTACATGAACAGGATTAATTTCACGAATATCTTTCTCGACCTCTTTTAGCTCACTTACATCTACCATCTCATCCAATGTCAATCCTTTATTTCTCAATTTATTCAATTGATGGATGGACCATTTCATATCATATCACCTCAAGGCAACAAACAAAATTATAGCTAGCCATTTTATATTTGTCAATGTTTTTTCTTTACACTATAATGAAGTCATCATAGTAAATAATATATAGAGTATCACGTTTTTCAAAAAGATGCTACATCGAAAGGAGAGATTACCATAAAAGCTGGTGGTATTGTTGTTGAATATAACCCTTTTCATAACGGTCATCTTTATCATGTGCAACAGACAAAAAAGTTAACACAATCCGATATAATAATTGCCGTTATGAGTGGTCCTTTTTTACAGCGTGGTGAGCCCGCACTCATTTCCAAATGGTATCGCACTAAAATGGCCTTAGCAAACGGCGTAGACCTTGTTGTAGAGCTTCCATACGTCTTTGCAACACAAAAGGCTGAAACCTTCGCAAATGGTGCTATTTCCATTTTAAATGCCCTACGTGTTTCTGAAATTTGTTTCGGTAGTGAGGATGGACAAATCGAAAATTTTTATAATACCATCTCCGTACAAAAAAACGAAGATGAGACTTTTAACTGCCTTGTAAAACAATTCATGGACGCTGGTAATAGTTATGCAAAAGCAACATCGGATGCTTTCTCACACATTTTAACATCTGAAAAAAACATAGATATGTCACAACCAAATAATATTTTAGGCTTCCAATATATGAAAGCAATTCTGTCACAAAATAGCTCTATACAAGCTCAAACTATAAAAAGATTTGCCTCTCATTATCATGATGAAACATTTAATGACCAACATATTGCAAGCGCGACAAGCATCCGAAAACAACTCTTTAGCGAAGAAGGATCATTTACAACAATTGAACCTTTTCTCCCACAGGCAACCACTTCGCTTTTAGCAAATTACAAACAAAACTACGGGATATTACATAATTGGGAACAATACTTTTCATTTTTTAAATATAGACTCATGACGATGTCTCCAGGGGACTTACGACATATATATGAAATAGAAGAAGGTTTAGAGCATCGTATTTTATCAAAAATACAAAACAGTTCCTCCTTCTATTCATTCATGGAAGCATTAAAAACAAAACGTTATACATGGACTAGATTACAAAGAGCTTGTACACACATTTTAACAAACACAACAAAAGAGGAAATACGTAGTGCAAATATAGAACAACACGCACCATATATTCGCCTGCTAGGTATGTCACAAAAAGGACAAACTTACCTTTCAAAAAACAAGAAAAAAATCGAACTTCCAATCCTTACTCATACAAAAACATTCGACCATGCCGCTTTAGATATAGAGAAAAAAGCAAACTCTGTATATTTCTCCATCATGCACGAACCGTTACGCACACAACTATTAAAACAGGATATAACACACCATCCTGTTCGCTATGATGAAACAACTACAAAATTCCTATAAAAAAACCTCTCTATTTCAGAGAGGTTTTTTCCTTATCCATCTTTTCTAAATATGTTAACGCATCATCCAGCGTATCTACTGGTACAATTTTCATTTTTGTTTTAATATCCTTTGCAGTCTCAAGTGCATCTTTATAGTTCGATTTCTCCGCACCTTTTTCATTTGGCGCAAAGAACACTTCAGCCCCGGCATCGCTAGCAGCCACCACTTTTTGATTTATACCACCAATTGGGCCCACTTCTCCTTTTTCATTAATTGTACCTGTTCCAGCTATTTCATGTCCTTTCGTTAAGTCTTCTTCCACAAGTTGATTATATATTTCTAATGTGAACATTAAACCTGCGGATGGTCCACCAATTTCATGAGAATTAATTTTCACTTTCGGATCGACCACTAATTCTCTTTCCGTAACGATAGAAACACCTATGCCGACACGCCCATTCCCATTAGGAATCGTCTTTACATTTAAATTCTCTTTCAATTGTTTTCCATTTCTCATGTACTCAATACTTACAGCATCGTTTTCTTTTTTCCCTGTCATATATTCAATAAATTGCTCCGTCTTTTCAAATGTTTTTCCGTCAACAGCTATAATAACATCACCAAGCTTAAGCTTTCCTTCTGACGGCATTCCTTTTGCCACACCAGCAACTAATACACCTTTATTTTCAAAAGATACTGAGCGATTTGCACGTTTATATGCATTATAAATTGCTGCATTTTGCGAATCTTTCATCGCATAATTTTGGCGAAATTGATATTCTTCATCACTCTCACCTTTTTGCAATATTTCTTCCGCTTTCGAAATATGTGTATATTTATTAAACTGTGCCGCTATTAAATTCACCACATTTGCTGGTCCCATTGAAACCGTAACAAGCATAAAATCACCAGATTCTTTCGTTCCACCCTCAACTTGAACATAAGGCTCTAATTTGGCAGCCATTCCTGGTTTTGTTATATAATACGGTAAACGTACGTAAACAAGTAACATCGCCAATATAACCCCTATTAAGATTGCATATATAAACCGAAAACGCTTAAACATTATGTTTCTCCTTCCACTGCTCAATTAATAAATAAATATTTGAAACATGTTTTTCTGCTTCTACTTCTCCAACTCGAATAATGTCTTCAATGTTTGTAAAAGCACGTGAACTAAATTGCTCTACAGCTGGTCGCATCATTAAATCCGATGCAATTTGCCGATTCATTACAAGCTCATGCTGCATAATTTCAATACTTTGCATGATTACGTCATAAATGGACGTAACATCGCCATTCACCTTAATTGGAGATACATCAACAGCGATAACAATATCGGCCCCTAACTCTTTCACAACCGATACTGGGATGCGATCAATGACTCCACCATCCACTAATAATCTTCCATCTATTTTTTCTGGTACAAACACTCCAGGAACAGATATGCTAGCCCTCACCGCATCTGCAACTGGCCCACTTGTAAAAACCACTTTTTCCCCCTTCAATATGTCAGTAGCCACAACAGCCGTCGGGATATCTAACTCTTCTAAATTTTTATTATATGTAAACATTTTAATCATATCTTTGACACGTTTTCCAGCAATAAATCCCATTTTCGGTACCGTGAAATCTAAATAATACTTCCGCTTAAAAACAGATGCCAATTTATACAATCTTTCAACGTTACTACTTGCCGCATAAAACGTACCTATTAGCGCCCCCATACTACTTCCTGCAATCATGTGAATAGGGATACCAGCTTCCCTTAAAACCTTTATTACACCAATATGAGCAAACCCTTTGGCTCCTCCAGACCCAAGTGCTAAACCAATCTTTGGTTCTTTCATTTTTCTCACCCTTTAATTTTTTTCATTCCTTTTTCATACTTATGGTCTAAATTCACTACGTATCCACGTATACTGAAATGAACGTTTTTTGGGACAAAGGGGGATTTACTTACATGTATGAAAAATGGAAAACCGCTTTCCTTACCATATCAACGCTATTTTTAACCTTTTCTCTTGTACTCCACCCCCAAGCCGCTTTGCAAGCTTCTATTCGCGGGTTAAATATATGGTGGGAAGTTGTATTCCCTTCACTACTACCGTTTTTCATCATTGCGGAACTTCTAATTAGTATCGGTGTTGTAAAATTTATTGGCGTTATATTAGAACCACTCATGCGCCCACTTTTTCGCGTTCCAGGGATAGGCGGATTTGTTTGGGCGATGGGAATGGCTTCTGGTTTCCCTGCAGGCGCCAAATTAAGCGCTAGACTACGAAAAAGCAATCTTTTAACTCAGATTGAAGCAGAGCGCCTCGTTTCTTTCACAAATTCTTCTAATCCACTTTTTATTTTCGGTGCTGTGTCTATCGGTTTTTTTAATAATCCGAAATTAGGAATTATATTAGCCGCTGCCCATTATTTCAGTAACTTTGCTGTCGGATTAATTATGCGTTTTTACGGCGATAATACCGCTTACAAAAATAATACACACACTACAAAAAAACGTCGCTTTCAAAACCCTTTTTTAATTCTTCACGAGACACGCTTACAAGAAAAAAGACCAATTGGTAAATTACTTGGGGATGCCATTGTTTCTTCTATTCAAACATTACTTATGATTGGCGGATTTATTATTTTATTCTCTGTGTTAAATAAAATGATTACTGTATTCCACATTACAGCAGCTCTTTCTTTTATTATGCAACATATTTTATCATTCTTCCAACTAAGTACAGATTTTAGTATACCTATATTATCAGGTATTTTCGAAATGACACTCGGAAGCCAAATGATTAGTCAAATAAATGAAACACCGCTCTTACAACAAGCTATGGTAACAAGCTTCATTTTAGCATTTAGCGGTCTTTCTATTCAGGCACAAGTTGCTAGCATATTAGCTGAAACAGATATCCGATTTAAACCCTATTTTTTCGCACGAATTATTCAAAGTATTCTTGCCCCTATTTTTACATTTGTATTTTGGACACCATTTTATGAGAAAGTGAGTTCTTTCTCACCTATGCCAAAAGATATTCCTGTATTTTTATCCGAGCATCCTTCTATACTACATGAAATTTGGACATCTTTTATACATTATGGACCAATTTTTACATTATTTTGTCTATACTTATATGTTATTTTATTATTTTTGCGCACGTATAAAGAAAAACCCCGTTCACTTTAACGGGGTTTGAAACTTTTCTTTTAAAGCACGCTCTACAATAGGAGGTACAAGATCCACTACACTTCCTCCATACCTCGCAACTTCTTTTACAATACTCGAGCTTAAAAATGAATATTGGTTGTTTGTCATAATAAAAAATGTTTCAATATTTTCATCTAATTTTCGATTCATAGAAGTAATTTGCATCTCATATTCAAAATCAGAAACTGCTCGTAAACCACGTAATATTGCATTTGCATTACGCATTTTTGCATACTCTACTAATAGCCCACTATGCGAATCTACCTTTACATTCGGGATATCCTTTGTCGCTTCTCGAATTAGTTCTAATCGCTCTTCAACTGAAAAGAATGGTTTTTTTGATGAATTGTTTAAAACGACTACGTACACCTCATCAAATACTTTTGCTCCCCTTTTAATAATATCCAGATGCCCAAGGGTAATTGGATCAAAACTTCCTGAAGAAATAGCTATACTTGTCATTCTGTCCCCTCACCTTCATACTTATAAATCGATATTGCAGTAATCCCATAATTCTCAGCTCGTACTTTTACAAGCCTTCCTATTGAATTAGGTAAAACTACATCATTACCATGCTCTGCCATAATTAATCCATCACTATGTAGCAATCCATGTTGATCCATTACACTAATTAAAGATACAATTTTTTGCTCTTTATATGGAGGATCTATTAATATAAGATCGAATGACATTTCACGTTTTATTAACGCCTTTACTGCACGTTCAGCATCATTTCGATATACTTCAGCTTGTTCCTGTACTCTACAACTTTCTAAATTTTGATGAATTACTTTTATCGCTTTACTATCCCGATCAACAAAAATTGCTTTATCGATCCCTCTGCTCAAAGCCTCAATTCCAAGACCACCACTACCACCAAATAAATCAAGGGCGATACCACCATCAAAATAAGGACCTATCATATTAAAAATAGATTCTTTTACTTTATCTGTCGTTGGACGTGTTGTATTACCAGGAACCGCTTTAAGTGGGTGTCCTTTACATTTTCCTGAAACTACTCTCATCTGTTGTCACTACCTTTATTTCAATCTATCGAGCGATTATAGAAAGCCATTCCCACTTCGGTAACCGTTAACAAACCACATTCACCTAACTATAGAAAAACTCGGCCTCAAATAACCTCTCGTTATTTTTATGTATTCATCTCATCATTCACTAATATGAACCCAATATGTATATTAGTTCCACTTTATCTTTTTTATCCTATCACAAAATAAAAAAAAGAAAAATAAAAAGCCCAACATAAAATTTAATTTCATTATGTATATCTTCATTTAGATTGGACATAAATAATTATAACAACATCACCTTCGATGTTGTTGCCAACCGCGGAGAAGACTTACGTTTCCCCATAAGTTCTTCCTCCGGTTTCTCCTCTCCCTTTGCCTTCTTACTAGTACATGCTAGTATAAGAAGGGCCCTGCTATGCAGGGTTTTTTTTCTTTGTGTGCTTTTCATTTAAAAAGTGAAATGGTACAGTAAAAGAAAGAGGAGGAAAAGATATGATTCAACGCTTTATAGAACTTGGAGAAGGCTACTCTGATTTATATGAATTACTTGAAATTGCCAAAACAAATCAAGAACGTATAGCACATATGTTACAATTTGAAACGATAAAAAACGATAAAAAAGTGTGTTCGCTTGTTGTAATATTAAAACCAACTACTACTGGTGATTTCCAACCATTATACATATGTCGTGAAGGCATTCCTGTATTTGAAAATAAAAAAAGTAAACGTGTCATTTTATTTGAAGAAACGGCAGAACAACTCGGGAAAAAAGTGGCTACCTTTACTGTAAAACCATCTACAACTTTCCCAGAAAAAGAACTATTTTTTAATCATTTAATTGGTATTTTACGAATGAACAATTTCATTCCTCCGATGAAATAACACGTTATTTCAATTGAAAAATCCCCCGCTAAATTTAGCAGGGGATTTTTTCTATTAGCTATAATCGTATTCTTTTGCTCGATCAGGACGGGAATTTTCAAATTCCGTTTTTAAATACGGGCGATACGACTGTTCTATCTTTTTCACAAAAGGAAGTTTGTTCAACTTATGCATCATATGCTCAATTTGTTCCATATCACAATATACTACAGCATATTTTAATCGTTTTGATATGTAATGTATGTTACCATATTTCCTTAAAATCTTGGCATGTTTCAATGAATGTAAATAAACAATCATACTTTGTCGTTGCCCGAACATAATCTTCTCCATCTTCTCCTTTTAAAAACATATATTTTATATTCTATGAAAACCAATCAGAAATTTATAACATTACAGGACAAACTCTGTATACGTTTTCTTCCAACTTCTAAAAAACGGGGTACATCACCCCGTTTTTTTACAACCACAACCTCCGCCAGTACCACAACCTCCACCACAGCCACCAGCATCAAAGAATGGATTTCCTGTTGGCACTTTAATGGAAGAAGACACTTCCGAACCGATTGCTACACTAACTTCGTCTAATAACTTCTGCAAAGCAGTTTCTGCTCTTTTAAAAGCTGCAACCTTATCATGTAAGTCCACAGAACGCTTTAATTCTCTCATTTTCATCGACACGGTAGTATAGTCAGGATGGTATTTTCCAAAACGCTGTACTTCCTCATACCGTTCTTTCATCGCTGTAAATTGCTGAATTAGCGTCTGAAGTTCCATATCTTCATGTAATTCTCTATAATACTTACGATAATCTTCTGCTATATCTGAACAGATAATCGCTTTTGCAAGCTGCTCTGCCTTATCTAATATTAATACGCTTTCTAGCGTCGCTACAATCATGAGAGACACCTCCGAGTATCCATCATACCACATTTAGATTAGAACTACTAATTGAAGTGACTTACTCAAAAGAAAGATATAACGTAACTATTTTTACACTATATCCGTACACACTTATACATTAATATGTTCCGCTATATTATATTTAAGAACATCCCATTTTCCACTATTTTGTTTCACATAACTAATACACGCATTTTTTAATGGTGTCTTAAATGTAATTTCATCTGGTTCAATGGCATGTAAAATCGCTTTTATCGCGTGTGAGTGAGCAACAATAATAATACGTTTGCCAAAATGAGTTGTCGCAACATCTTCTAAAGCAGCAAAGCAACGAGCTACAATCTCTTCATCTCGCTCCATACCTTCTACTTTACCCTCAGCAATCAACTCTCTAACAGCCGCAACCGGCTTCCCTGAAGCTTCTCCAAAATTCCGTTCAACAAATCGCTCATCTAATAAAATCGATTGTAATCCAACTGCCGTTGCGATTTCATTAGCCGTTTCTTGCGCTCTAATTAACGGGCTACTTATAATGATATCCCACGTTTCTTCTTGTAAAGCAGCTGCACTTTGACTCGCTTGCTTCTTACCAACTTCATTAAGCGGAATATCTTCTCGCCCCTGAATAATTTCTTGAAAATTCCAATCAGTTTGTCCATGTCGTACTAAACAAATTTCCGTCATGCTGCAACTCCTTTTTAAATAATCAACTTCTATTGTAACAAAAGTTCTGCATGACGGACATATTTTTCACTTCCAATTAGGTTGCGTTTTGTTGCTTCATATACTGAAACATATCAATCATGATCGAAGCAACGGCCAATTGATTTTGAAACTTTTCCACTTTATCTGGTATCGTTTTTTTGAAATGTTGCATCGCCGCTAACTCAAAAGCCTCTTTTTCTTCAGGATTTCGTGTTAATTTTCTATACCAGTACGGTTGCTCTCTAATATAACGAGATAAATCCTCATCAGCCTTTATAAACTCCATAATTTCTGCTCTCATCATCTTTCCCCCTAATCCTTTTGAAAGAAAAACGGGTTATTTTCTGAAGTACTTTGCTCTTGCTGCGTACGGTTACCTTGAAATTGCTGAATAACTTGTTGCACGCTCCCAATTGCACTCGTCACATTGGCTAAATGGTTCTGCATTTGTTCCACGTCCAACTTTTTAAAAAAAGAAAGCATTTGCCCCATCACATCAGCAGTTTTTTCCTCTTCAGTTCGATTATCTTTTTCTTTTTTATTTTCTTTTACCGAAGAAAAAGCAGGCGCTCCATCCGGTCTATAAGTTGCCCATATTGGATCTTCTTCACCAAGTAAGTACCATTCTTCATAAAATTGTTGCCATGTTTTATGACCACTTCTAACCTCATGAACCATTTTAGGGTGATGGTTTACAAATTCTTTAAACTGTTGAACCGATGGATGTAACGGTCCTTTTGTTGTTGGCATAATCCTCACCTCTCCATGTATATCTACTATATAGTAAGAAAAAAAAGGCGCATGGTTCGCCTATTTTTAGACGATTCATGCACCTTTTTTTCTGCTATTTGCATACGGTCAGATTCCCACCTACAATTCAGTGAATACGAAGTAACTAATTAGGTGATGTAACACCCCACCGCTTACAGTTTCGCTTTATTTTCGAATAAAGTTTTGTGTATAAAATTTATCGTATACACCAACACCTAATCCTGTAAATTGTTCATTTAATAAATTCTTTCTATGCCCCTCACTATTTAACCAACCTTGCACTGCCGCAATTCCATCACTATGTTGCGCCGCTATGTTCTCACCAGCAAGTTGAAATCCTACTTTCCCGCGCTGCAAACGATCTCCTAGTGTACCTAATGTAGGTGAGTCATGAGAAAAATAATTATTGTCTTTCATATCTTTACTGTGACCAACAGCAACATCTGCTGTTTCCTGATCCCATGTTAATAATGGTAATTTATGACGACTTCGAATGATATTTGTTAAATCAAAAATTTGTTGCATATTCCCATTTTCTACTTGTTTTATTTTTTCTGGAGTCAATGGTTGTTCTGCTATTAATTCACCTGAATAAACGAGCTGATACGGTCTTTGGCGTAATAAAGTTTCATCATCCATATAACGAACACCAACAAGCTCATGTGTAAATTGATCAAAATACAATTGCGCCCATCCATCTTCTACAGGTATTAACGGTTGTTCCATGACTTCGGTATCAGATAGCTCAAATTGATAACTATTTTTCCCTCTTTTTAATGAAATTTCATGCGAAAGCGGACTTTTTTTATATACTTCTTCATATTTTTCATTTATATAATAAGGTGGAACCTTAACTTGTTCACCAGCTGCGTATGCCGTTACAACTTTACGTTCAGAAACTCCAAATTGAACATACTGAGTTAAATCCTGGTTGTATACCCACCATTCATATCCGTATGCAGATGGCTCTATTCGAGAGGGTTCTCCCCACTTCGCTAATAGGTTTTCAGAGTCTTCACCAATCATATTTAAAACAGTGTCTGAGGAGTCTTCCTTAATTTGCTTTTTCTTTTTCACAATTTTATTTTCTTGCTTTGATTGAGATGGGGTTAATATATATTGTGAAACGAGTAATTTCCCGTATAAATCAACAGCTAAAATTAAAAATGTAATCATTACGATACGCAATAATTTCTTCAAACGATATACCTCCTGAACAAAACATAAAATTGAGATATACACAAATCCTTTTCTTTCTTTTTGTGTGTACCGTACTCTTTTCACTATATCATATTTTTGTGAAAAAAGTCTGGATTATCCCTTTTCTCTCAATATGAATTGCACTTTCTTATTATTCATACTATTATAAAAATAATGGTGTAACATTAAAAAAGGAGGTATTATATGCAATTTACAAATACGAAATTTAATGGAGCCGTCGTTGAATTAACTCTTTTAACTGAAATCATGGAAAACAACCACTTCGTACTTGCCGGACAGTGGGATTATGAACGAGTTACATACGATTATAAATTTGAAATATTAAAGGATGTTTATTATTTACGAGTGCAAGGAGTTGCTGTTGAAGGTGACATTGGCAGTAGACACGCTGAAGTAAAACTACTCCCCCCCTTATTAGGAAAACATTATTATCCTCACGGCGTTGAATATGGTGATGATGAGACTTTCCCAACGAATGTACTTCAAAAAAGCGAACAACTCCTACAAAATGTCGAAAAAGAGTTAAAAGAATTTCAAATTATTGATTAACAAAAACAAGCGCATCAATATGATGCGCTTGTTTCATTTCCCTTCCCTAAGAATGAATCGTTTTTTTTACTGGATATCCATAAATAGATCCATCTTTTACTTTGATCTCATCTTCCCAAGGGACCTTATATTTACCTTCAGCTAAATCTTTTACAAACGTATATGGATTTTCTTTCACCCCACCAGGAGTTGCTACATATCCTCTTGAACCTAGATTATATATATTATTTTCCAATCCCCATCCTAATCTAGCCTGATCTGCTAGTTCTGGATATACTTCAGCAGTAACAATCTCCCAAGGATTTCGATGACCCTGTACTAAAGTAGTCCCATCAAAATTACATACTTGTCCTTCACCAAAGTAATAAAATACACCATCATAACCCGCTAAGTTTACCGACAATGTATACATTAAATTTTGCCATGCATTTGAACGATTCGTTAGCATCCATTGTTCACTAACTTGTGTACTATATCCAGAAATACGAATTAAGACATTTGCACCTTTATAGGCCGCTTCACGAGCTACTTCAGGGAACATGCCATCATGACAAATACAAACAGCTAATTTACTTCCTCCAGGTCCATCACAAACAGGTAAGCCTAAATCTCCAGCTTTCCAAGGCTCGACTGGCACCCAAGGATTTAGCTTACGATACTTCAAAATCATTTCACCTTGTGGATCAATAATAACTGCTGTATTATACGGCTCTCCACCATCAGGATTTTTCTCCATTATTGAAAAAACACCATATACTTTAGATTCTTTACATGCCTCAGCAAATAAGTCTGTTTCTGGCCCAGGCACTGTGCATAAAAATTCTTCTGTAGTCCATTTTTTTGTATTGAGCCCTTGTGTACTATATTCAGGAAATACTATCAATTCTAAACCAGGGTAACCTGATTTGGTCGAATGAATTGTTTTTATGATTTGTTGAATTTGTTTATCAATGTCTGTACGCGATTCTACTACTGGTACTGGATATTGAATTAGTGCTGTCAAAAAACCACTAATCGGCTTTACCATACTTCCACTACTACCCATTTAAACTCCCCCTTAAAATAGTTCGTGTTTATTAAAGATAACAATATATATTTGTAACTCTCTAAAAAACTTGCACTACATATGGAATTATTACGCATGAAAGCTAGTAGTAAATTTTATCTCCACTTTTAGTACACGCCTACACTAACTTAACATAAAAAGTTAGAAAATTCAATCTTTTTAAGGTAACTAAAAAAGAAAAAGCGCATGGAATCCCATACACTTTTTTACTTAATCTGTAAATACGGCGGCAATTGTTGCAACTGCTCCTTATCCTTTTCACGTTCTCTACGTGCCCATCTAAAGAATACATAACCTATAATTGTACCGTACACTATTTCCTGGACAATTTTCATTATGATACCACCAGTTTGCTGATCTTGTACGACTGGCATCCAGTGCAAAAATTCTGGTCCCGTTATATTTAAATCTGATAAAGTGCCCGCTGGTACACATAGTTCCATCGCTTTCATCCAAGCAGCCGGATCCGTATACGTTGCAAATAACGGGGCTGTCGCAAAAATGATTAACGCACATGCAGGCGTTAATAATATGCCGTTAGCAAACATATAACCAAGTTTCTTTATATCACTTAACGTTTGATATTCTGGTAATGGATTTAACATCGGCCACCACATCATGATTGCTGTAAAAAACAATATAGCGAGACAAATAGGATGAGCTATTTGACTTTGTTTTACTGTATCAAAAACAACTGGTAAATGATAAAAAGAAAACAGGCCGTTAAATACAAACAACGCAATAAGTGGTTTAGCAAATGCCTTTAATATAATTTGAACGAACTTAAAAGAAGTAATGTAACGATATAACCAAATTGGTATACCAAGCAACAGTAACGGTGGAACTGCAATATACATGACTGCCATTTCAAACATATGAGCACTAAATATAATATGGCCAATTAAATCAATAGGCCCTCCCTTTACAAAATACAAAAGAACAATACCAGTCGTAAAATAAAAAATTTGCTTCTTACTTACCTTCGTCGCATTTTCAAATCGCATTCTATATGGTCCAATAATTAAGAAGTACCCAATAAGAATCGAAAGCATAAATAATAAAAAGATTGGACTCCATAAAGCCTGAAAACCAAATATCCACAAGTTACTCATTTTCACACCTGCCTTCGTAAGGTTATCTCATAATATGAAGAGGGAGCTGTGACAACACAAGCTCCCTTATTTTTCACTTTTCAAATCCACACGATTGTCATAAAAGCTAAAATTGTAATTAACCCTATTAGCAGACCAGAGTAAAGAAAGAAACTTGCTGCTTCATGTCCTTTATGACTCATATGCATAAAATAATACAATTGAAAAATTACTTGTACCACTGCTAATAGTAAAATAAACGGTACAGAGAAAATCGGACTAAAAGTTTTTGGATACGCCACTGCTACAAATGCAACTAATGTTAAAAAAATCATTAATGCAAACGTAATAACTTGATGCCTCATTTCCTCCGCACTTTTTCTCTTCCGATAAACAAGATCAACTTTAGGATTATTCGTTTGCTTTATCGCCATTGTTTATCCCACCATTCCCATTAAATATACTACAGTGAAAATAAACACCCAAACTACGTCAATAAAGTGCCAATAAATCGATGCAACATAAAACTTCGGTGCATTGTATAAATTTAGACCTCTCTTCGCATTTCTAAAGATTAATGTTAAAATCCAACATAACCCAAACAATACGTGGAGTCCATGTGTACCAACAAGAGCATAAAACGCAGAGCCAAAGGCACTACTTCTCATAGTATGCTTAAATTCATGTGTATAATGATAAAACTCATATATCTCAAATCCTAAAAACCCTAAACCTAGCAATACTGTTACTAGTAACCAAAGCTGCATTTTCTTAAAGTTAAAGTTTTTCATGTGATACATCGCATATACACTCGTTAAGCTACTCGTTAATAAAAGCATCGTCATAATGAAAACGAGTGGCATTTGGAACATCTCTTGAGATGTTGGTCCACCATTTGTAGAATTCTTTAACGCTAAATATGTTCCGAATAAGGAAGCGAACAACACTGTTTCGCCTCCAAGAAATAACCAAAAACCGACAAACTTATTTTTCCCTTCAAGGGTTGCTTTTTCAGGCTCTGCTGGAAATGTTTCATTCGTTAATTTTTCATCTACATGCATTATGCCTTGCCCCCCTTATCCTCTAAATCTTCTTTATGAATATGATACCCATGATCATCAATTACTGAACGTAGGAACATTGTGCCAAATGTAATGATTAAACCAATAATTGCTACTAATAACCAGAACTTATCTTTTCCGCCCTGCATATACATCGCACCAAATGCCGCTATAAACAATCCGAAAGAAATGACAAATGGTGAAAACGAAGGATTTGGCATATGAATATCACCAACTGGTTCCGCTGCTGTCATTTCTTTATTACCTTCACGTTTTTCAATCCAAAACGGATCTAATCCGCGAACAAATGGTAATTGTTTAAAGTTATATTCTGGTGTCGGTGCTGGCATTGTCCATTCTAATGTACGTGCATCCCACGGATCACGACCAGCTTTTTCTTTTGATACTGTCGTTTTAATTACATTGAATAGAAGAACAATCGTTCCAAGAGCCATAAACACCGCTCCGATGGAACTAATCATATTCCCCATTTCCAACCCTTGCCCTTCAAGATATGTGTAGTAACGGCGTGGCATACCAATCAAGCCAAGGAAATGCTGAATAAAGAAAGTTAAATGGAAGCCGATAAAGAATAGCCAAAACGTTATCTTTCCTAATGTTTCATTTAATACTTTATTAAACATCAGTGGCCAATAATAATGAGCTCCTGCAAGTAAACCAAATACAACACCGCCAACGATTACATAATGAAAATGTGCTACTACGAAATAGTTATCATGAAATTGATAATCAGCTGGTGCAGATGCTAGCATAACCCCTGTAACTCCACCCATTACGAATGATGGAATGAAAGCTACTGCCCACATCATTGGTGTCGTAAAACGAATACTTCCGCCCCACATTGTAAAGAGCCAGTTGAATATTTTGATACCAGTCGGAACCGCAATCGCCATTGTTGCAACTGAGAAAATAGCATTAGCAACTGGACCAAGTCCAACAGTAAACATATGGTGCGCCCATACCATAAATCCTAAAAATCCAATTAATACAGTCGCAAACACCATCGATGAATAACCAAACAATCGTTTTTTCGAAAATGTTGCGAAGATTTCTGAGAATATTCCGAAAGCTGGGAGTATAAGAATGTATACTTCTGGATGACCGAAAATCCAGAATAAATGCTCCCATATAATTGTATTCCCGCCCAATGCCGGATTAAAGAAACTTGTTCCAAATAAACGATCTAACATTAAAAGTCCTAATCCTACAGTTAACGGCGGAAAAGCGAATAATATAAGCGAAGATGTTACAAATGTTGTCCATGTAAACATCGGCATACGCATATACGTCATTCCTGGAGCGCGCATATTAATAATGGTTACAAGGAAGTTAATTCCTCCAATTAGTGTACCAATACCTGAGATTTGCAAGCCGAGTACATAGAAATCAACACCATGACCTTTAGAGGCTAAAGCTAAAGATGCATAAGATGTCCATCCTGCATCAGGTGCTCCACCTAAAAACCAACTTAAATTTAAAAATACTCCACCAAAGAAAAATAACCAAAATCCGAGTGAATTCAAAAACGGGAACGCTACATCACGTGCACCAATTTGAAGTGGTACAGCGGCGTTCATAAATGCAAACACGAGTGGCATAGCTGCGAGGAAAATCATTGTTGTACCGTGCATCGTTAATACTTGATTATAAGCATCCCCAACAAGAAAAGCGTTGTTAGGAATCGCTAATTGAAGGCGAATAAATAGAGCTTCTATTCCGCCTATTACAAAAAACAATCCACCTGCAATTAAATAGAGAATGGCAATCTTTTTATGGTCTACTGTCGTTAAATAATCCCATATGACAGCACCCATCCCCTGTTTTTTTGCTACAGAACTCACGTTTTCAACCTCCCCTTCGCGAATAGTCCCTCTTTACTTTTCAACTTTTAACGTTTGTAAGTATGCATTTAATGCATCAATTTGATCATCCGTTAAGTTGCCATATTTGCCAGTCATTTTGTTTCCTGGCTTCATATTTTCAGGATCTTTCAGCCATTTTTTTAAGTTTTCTTCATTGTTTTCGGCAATACCGGCAACCATATCGCGATCCGCAAAGTTTGCTAAGTTTGGTGCGATACGAGCGGAAGGTGGTCTACTATCATTAGATCCAACTGCGTGACAACCAATACAGCTTTTATTAAATATTTCTTGGCCCTCTTGCGCCTTTGTTGAAACTACTTCTTTCTTCCCATCAATCTTCTTCATATCAGCAAGCCATTTTTTGTACTCGCTTTCATCTAAAGCTTTCACTTTAAATTGCATTAAAGAATGTGATGGGCCGCAAAATTCTGTACAAAAACCATTATAAGTGCCCGATTTATCTGCCTTTAACCACATTTTGTTCACATTGTCTGTATTTGTATCCATTTTCCCTGCTAAAGATGGAACCCAAAATGAGTGTTTAATATCGGCACCCTTCAAATTTAAATACACTTTCTTACCTGTGGGGATGACCAAATCTTGCGAAGTTACTATCTTTTCTGATTTATAAGAAAATTCCCACCAATAAAGATTCGCTGTTACATCAACAACGATAGTATCTTTATCAATATTCTTTTTCTCCATCGCACTTACATCAGCAAGTTTGAATGTATATGTAACTGTTGGAACAGCTAAGATTAGTAAAAGAATAATCGGAATAACTGTCCATATAATTTCTAGCTTGTGATTCCCTTCAACTTGCTCTGGAATATAATCTTCCTGACCTTTCTTTTGTCGGAAACGCACAATTACATATAAGAAAATAATAGTAACTACTAGTACTACTCCTACCATGATTGCACTCGCCAGTAGAAGTAAATCATATTGCATTTTTGCTACTTCTCCTTGCGGAATTAAAGTAGATTGAAAGGCTTTACCGCATCCCCCTAACAGTAAAGCCAGCAGTGAAACGAACGAAAGCAGTCGCCACTGTTTCTTCATACAAACAACCCCCACTTTCCTTGTGAATTAGATTGTACTTTATAGTTAAGTAAAGTAAATCTCAACGTAAAGAAATCCAATTATGTCGTTGTCTTAGAAGAATGTAACTACAATCATTGATACAAATAAGATTGTTAAATAATTTAGGGAATAAACAAACATTTGCACGGACCATTTGATGTCATCTTTCTTACGGAAGCCATAAAATCCTAAAACGATCCATCCGATGTTAAGCAGTGTTGCAATTACCATAAATGTTATCCCTAGTCCACTCATATAAAATGGTAGTGGTAATAAACATACTGTCCAAATCATAATTTGGCGTTTCGTAATTTCAAATCCATGAACTACAGGAAGCATTGGAATTCCTGCATTTCGATATTCATCAACACGTTTCATTGCTAATGCAAGGAAATGTGGGATTTGCCAAATAAACATAATTAAAAATAACATCCAAGCAATTGGATGGCCTAAAGATGGATCGATTGCTGCCCATCCAATTAAAGGAGGAACTGCACCAGATATACTACCTACAACAGTATTTAGTGTATACTTTCTCTTTGTCCATAAACTATATAGAACAACATATGTGAAAGCACCAATAAATCCCATTAAGACTGCCATTGGTGTTGTTAATAATAAAAATACAAAACCAAGAAGTAATATGACTAGTCCAAATGTAAGTGCAAATCCTGGTTTATACTTTCCAGTAACCGTTGGACGGGTCTTTGTTCTTTCCATTAATGGATCGATGTCTCGATCAATGTAGTTGTTTAAACAACATACCCCTGCCATAATTAATCCTGAACCAACGATTGTAAAGAATAACTTATCCAGATTATCCATTACACTTAATCCATTAAAGTGTAATGCCAACCAAAATCCTGTAAATACAGTAAGTGTATTTGAGTTTACAATCCCCATTTTAACGAGTGCTTTTAAATCTTGTAACCGAGTTGTTTCCGGTACACTTGTAACAGCGGACTCATCATGCAGCTCACTTGTTGCATGGTTCATCACTCTAACCCCCTCTTAAAACTTTCATCTTTCTTTTTGCGCCTATTTCAAATGAAATAATTCGCTTCTATATAGCAATATTATTACAGTAGAAACATTGTTAACCCATTCTACTACTAATCTACGCCCATACTCCAATATATTAAATCATATTTCCCGAACATTTTGTGAAGAAAACATGAACTTTTTGTGTCGAATATAAAAAACTTCATTCTGACTTGTCCTTATCATAACATGATGTTACCTTCTATAATAAACTATTTTGTCCTATTTAACACGTATTCTCCCCATTTCTTTTCAAAATAGCCTATTTTTCACCCAAAATTTTCCTTTCGAACCCTGTTTTTACACCTATTTTCTCTCCCTTTCCTTCCCCCTCCATTTCTTTGCTATTTTATTATTTTTTATATATCATAGGAACTAGCGCGTTTTATTCTATACATAATGGAATGAAAATATTTCGCAATAACTTCATAGCAGAAAGATGGTGAAAGAGATTGCAACGCTTTATTAAATGGTTAGCAGTCATTACAAGCCTTGATTTATTAATAGTTTTATTAGGAGGCGCTTTAGTTACAAAAACAGGTTCTGGTCAAGGTTGTGGTAAATCATGGCCACTTTGTAACGGTGAATTTGTTCCATCTAATTTATCAATGGAAACTATTATTGAACTTAGCCACCGATTAACATCAGGATCAGCTGGAATTCTTGTCACTCTACTTTGTATTTTGTCCTGGAAATATTATAAACATGTGCGTGAAACAAAAACGTTAGCAATTTTATCCTTCGTATTTTTAGTTGCACAAGCATTAATGGGAGCAGCAGCAGTTGTTTGGGGACAAATGCCAGCTGTACTTGCTATCCATTTCGGTATTTCCTTAATTTCATTTGCTTCTGTCATTTTATTAACGTGTCTTATCTTTGAAATTGACCAAAAATTTGATGCACGTTCACTTATTATGGACAAAAAAATGAAATTTCATATTTATGGTGTAACAATTTACAGTTATATCGTCGTCTACACAGGTGCTTTAGTACGTCACGAACGAGCTAGCTTAGCCTGTCCAGACTTTCCTTTATGTAGCAAAAACAGACCTATGCCAACTCAACTACATGAATGGGTTCAAATGGGCCATAGGGTTGCAGCGATGTTAATTTTCGCTTGGATACTATACGCCATGATTCTCGCTATTCGCCATTACAAGCAGCAACCTGTAGTATATTGGGGATGGATCATTTCATTTATCCTTGTTACACTTCAAGCTGTAGTAGGAGTTTTAGTTGTATTTACAAACGCTAGTTTAGCGATGGCATTGTTACATTCTCTATTCATTTCTTGCTTGTTTGCCGTACTATGCTATTTAGTTATGTTAGGAACAAGAAGTAAAGTGAATGCCAAAGAAGCCGAATCAACTTCTAAACAAACAAAATAATTTAAAACTAAAATCCCTTGCCAATTCGGCAAGGGATTTTTTGCAATAAAAAAGAGCTGTATTTACACAGCTCTTTTCTTATTTTAGTGATCTAATTCAATAAGTAAATCACCCGTTTGAATCGCATCACCATCGTTAACATATACTTTCTTTACTTTACCATTGAACGGCGCTTGAACTGTCGTTTCCATTTTCATCGCTTCTGTAATTGCCATAGAATCGCCTTTTTTCACTTCGTCGCCTTCTTTTACAACTACTTTAATTACCGTTCCTGGCATCGTTGCACTAATATGATTTGGATTCTCACGGTTTCCTTTCACACGTTGTGCAACTGTTGCTTTTACACTCTCGTCTTTCACGATAATTTCACGTGGTTGACCGTTAAATTCCAAGTAAAGAACGCGGTTTCCATCCGGCTGAGGTTCTCCAATTGATACTAGTTTAACCATCAATGTTTTACCCTGTTCAATTTCTACATCAATTTCTTCACCTAGTCTCATACCATAGAAGAACGTCGGTGTATCAAGTACAGATACATTTCCATAAAGCTCAGCAACTTTTTCATAATCCATAAATACTTTTGGATATAAAGCATATGCCACTACATCAAAAATCGTTACTTCGCGTCCAAGTTTATGGAATAATTCTTCTTTTAACGCTTCGAAATCTACTGGCTCTAGTAATTCACCTGGTCTTACTGTTAATGGCTCTTTCCCTTTTAAAATAATCTTTTGTAATTCTTTCGGGAAACCACCGTACGGTTGACCTAAATCACCAGAGAACATTTCAACAACAGATCCTGGGAAGTCCATCGCATGTCCACGCTCTAAAACATCTTGTTCTGTCAGATGGTTTTGAACCATAAATAATGCCATATCACCAACAACTTTTGATGATGGTGTTACTTTTACAATATCTCCAAACATGTCATTCACACGGCGGTACATTACTTTCACTTCATCGAAGCGATCTCCTAAACCAACCGCCTTCGCTTGTTGCTGAAGATTACTATACTGCCCACCCGGCATTTCATGCATATATACCTCTGTATGAGGCGCATTCATACCACTTTCAAACGGTGCATAGTATTTGCGTACATCTTCCCAATAGTGAGATAGTTTTTCTAAAGAATCTATATTAACATCTGGTTGTCTTTCGTTTCCGCCTAACGCATAGTATAGCGTGTTCGCACTTGGTTGTGACGTTTGACCAGCCATAGAACTCACTGCTACATCGACGATATCAACACCTGCTTCAATTGCCTTCGTATACGTTAATATACCATTTCCACTCGTATCGTGCGTGTGCAGATGAATTGGAATCGACACTGTCTCTTTTAATGCAGAAACTAAATCATATGCTGCATTTGGTTTTAGTAAGCCCGCCATATCTTTAATACCTAAAATGTGAGCTCCTGATGCTTCTAACTCTTTTGCTAAATTTTTATAATAATTTAAATCATATTTACTACGCAGTGGATCATGAATATCCCCTGTGTAGCACATTGTTGCTTCTGCAATTTTACCAGTGTCTCGTACAGCGTCAATTGCAACTCTCATGCCTTCCACCCAGTTTAAACTATCAAAAATACGGAATACATCAATGCCTGCTTGAGCAGAACATTCCACAAATTTTTGAATTAAATTATCTGGATAGTTTTTGTATCCAACTGCGTTTGAAGAACGAAGTAACATTTGGAATAACACGTTCGGCATTTTTTCACGAAGATCTAGTAATCGTTCCCATGGATCTTCTTTTAAGAAACGATACGCAACATCAAACGTTGCACCGCCCCACATTTCCGCTGAGAATAGGTTCGGTAACATTCTCGCTGTTGGCTCCGCAATTTGATGTAAATCTTTTGTACGAATACGAGTTGCAAGTAATGACTGGTGTGCATCACGGAATGTTGTATCCGTTAAAAGTACACGTTTTTGATCCTGTACCCATTTTACTAATCCGTCCGCTCCACGCTCGTCCAAAATTTGTTTCGTTCCATTTTGGATTGGCTCTGAATGTTTTAAACATGGAATACGAGCATCTGGGAATATTGGTTTTTCTTTTTTCCCTACTCCTGGGAAACCATTTACTGTTACTGTACCAATGTAATTTAACATTTTCGTTCCACGGTCTTTACGTTTCGGGAACAAGAACAATTCAGGTGACGCATCGATAAATGAAGTATCATATTCTCCTGATAAGAAGTTTTTATGCTTTACTACATTCTCTAGGAATGGAATATTTGTTTTAATACCACGAATACGGAATTCTTTTAAGTTACGTTCCATTTTTGCAGCAGCTTGCTCAAAAGTAAGTGCCCAAGTTGTAACTTTTACAAGTAAAGAATCGTAGTACGGTGTAATAACTGCACCTTGGAAGCTATTCCCTGTATCAAGACGCACACCAAAACCACCACCTGATCGATACGCCATAATTTTTCCTGTATCCGGCATAAAATTATTTAGCGGATCTTCAGTTGTTACACGAGATTGAATTGCAAATCCATGTACAACTACTTCCTCTTGCTTCGGAACACCTACCATTTTGCTATGTAATGAATGTCCATCCGCTATTAAAATTTGTGATTGAACAATATCTACTCCCGTAATCATTTCTGTAATCGTATGTTCTACTTGAACACGTGGATTTACTTCAATAAAGTAAAACTCATCATCTTTTACAAGGAATTCTACTGTTCCTGCATTTAAATAGTTTACATTTTTCGTTAACTTCACAGCAGCATCACAAATACGCTGACGCAGATCATCTGAAAGTGATACACTCGGTGCAATTTCTACAACTTTTTGATGACGACGTTGTACAGAACAGTCACGCTCGTATAAATGAACAACATTGCCTTCTTCATCTGCTAAAATTTGTACTTCTATATGTTTAGGTTTTTCAACGAATTTTTCGACGTAAACTTCATCATTACCAAAAGCTGCTTTCGCTTCTGATTTCGCTCGATTATATGATTCTCCTAATTCCTCACTAGTACGCACAATACGCATACCACGACCGCCACCCCCAAGGGATGCTTTAATAATAATCGGGTAATCATACTTTTCAGCAAATTTTTCGACTTCTTCTAATGAATTTACTGGACCATCACTACCAGGTATAACTGGAATTTGTGCTAGCTGCGCTTGTGTTCTTGCTTTCACTTTATCTCCAAACATATCTAAATGCTTACTTTTCGGACCGATAAAGATAATTCCTTCTTCTTCACAACGTTTAGCGAATTGAATATTTTCTGATAAGAAACCATATCCAGGGTGGATTGCATCTACATGATTACTTTTTGCAATCTCAATAATGCCTTCAATATCTAGATAAGCATCAATTGGTTTTTTTCCTTCCCCAACTAAATAGGACTCATCGGCTTTATAGCGATGATAAGAACCACTATCCTCTTTAGAATAGATTGCAACTGTTTTTAATCCAAGTTCCGAACAAGCTCGAAACACACGAATTGCAATCTCTCCACGGTTAGCTACCAATACTTTTTGAATACGTTGCAGCTTTGTCATGATTTTCCCCCTCTACTTTCCTACCACTCTAGAGATAAAATATATACACACCTTAAAAAGCGTGAAGTTCTTCACTTTCCACATTATATTATACTTAGAAAGCTTCACTTTATTTTTATCCATCATACCTTATTTTCTAACAAATGATAAGTTTTCTGTGCAATTTGTTTCACAAAAATAGTATAGCATACCTCTTCCTTTTCTAACAACTTAATTGTATATCACATTTAACTTAATGTGATATATCTTTTAACTGAAAGAGAAATTAGTACATCATATTTAAAACTACTTAAAAATAAAAAACACATCATGCTCTAAAGCACAATGTGTTTTTATTTTACAACTACAAGATGTGGTCCATTTTGTTCTCTTTCTTTCATTACACCATTCTGTTGTTTCTCTTGTCGTTTCACGTGACTAGCAATATTAAGTAGTATTCCCATTGCAAGTAGATTAGCTATTAAGGAACTTCCACCATAACTAATAAACGGTAAAGGCACTCCAGTAAGCGGTATTAATCCAGACATACCACCAACATTAACAAAAGTTTGTACTCCTATTAAACTTGCAATTCCGATTGCAATTAAACTTCCAAAAGGATCGTTACATTTTTGAGCAATCCTGAATGAACGAATAATAATAAGTAGCAAGCAAATTAAAATAATAGCTACACCAATAAAACCTAATTCTTCAGATATAATAGCCATAATAAAATCTGTTTGAGGTTCTGGTAAATAACCATATTTTTGCACACTATTTCCTAATCCTCGACCATTTAGCCCTCCTGAAGCAATTCCAATAAAAGAATTTACTAATTGGAATCCATCATTCTGAGGATCATTGAATGGATCAAGAAAAACTGAAAAACGTGCCTTTTGATATCCACTTAATTTATAATTAGCCAAAAAATATAGAGCTGGAATCCATACTATAGAAGTTAAAACAATTCGTTTAATCCATAAATTAATCCTTACTCCTGAACAAAGAAACATAATCCCTACTGTTCCTGCAATTAACAAATCGGTACCTAAATCATTTTGCTTTAAAATTAAAAACATTGCCATTCCAACAAAACCAAGTGTAAGTCCCGACCCTTTAAAAACAGGTGTATTTGTTTCTTGTCTCCTTGCAAAAAAGCGAGCTAATATAATAATAATCGATAATTTAACAAATTCAGCGGGCTGTATACCTAATATCCAACCTTTTGCACCATTTATTTCCTTACCAAAAATCAAGGCTGCTGCTAGTAAAGCAATACTCCCTAGCCCCATCGCCGATAAAATTATTCGTTTTCTCCAAAACTTATAAGGTAACGAAGCTACAATTACTAACAATACCGTTCCAATAGCTAAAGTTATTAATTGTTTTTTAAAAAAGTAATTTGCCGGCCAGTTATGCCTCGAAATCGCAACAATGGAACTAGAACTATATACCATTATTACTCCCAGCACACATAAGATAACAAGAGGAAGTAATAATGAATAATCCATTGATTTCCATACTTTTTTCATTTCATTTCCTCTTTCTGTTTCAATTTAATTATTGTTGTATTCCATATGTACATTGATTCTTCCTGCTTTATTATACAAATAAAAAGCTCAAACTAATTTAGTTTGAGCCCCCTTATTTGAACCCGTTATTGTTGTTTGTTTGTAAATGCTTCATGAAGTGCAGATAACTCACGTTCGAGCTCACCTAACATTGCTTTCCCTTGTTCTTCTGCAATAAGACCAAGGCGAACCGCAAAATCGACCTCGCGGGATAGTCCAAACATTTGTGTGTCTAACACTTCTTCATATAATGGACATTGCGGCATTGTAAGATGGTCCATTTGCACCTTAATAAGTCTTAAAATCTTCTCTGCATCCGCTTGTAGAAGGGCTAGTGCCTTTTCCTGATGATTTGCTACTGTCTCAGACGCCAAATTGATTCCCTCCGTTTCCGTCCTACTCTCCTCTATCCTATCTATTAATATTAGCGATAGTTTTAATAAATTGCAATAGAAACATTTTTTGTGACAACAGTGTCTAATACTATTATACTGAAAAGTGGGAGTATAACACAAATGGGGGAACAACAATGAGCGAAATTTTATTTATTAACGGAAAAGTACGTTTTCCAATCACTATTGATCCAACTGTTTGGATCTTTGATGATCGAAAAGTAGATTTGACAACTTACTTTGATGAAACTAGAGAAAACACGTCTGAACTAGAAACTTATTTAAAAAACACTTCAGAACATTGGGATCGCGAAATCCGTGATGGTGCCGCTTTTCCTCCAATACAACAAAGTGTGAAGAAATATAAAAAAGAACAGCTGATTACTGGAACATTTGGTATACCATTTCATCCATTTCTTGCTAACGCTGAAATTTTAGAGGACGCTACGCAAGTTGAAATTGAAACGGTAGATCATACAATGACACTTCCATTAGAAACTGTCAAAAATGCTATACTAGGCTTTTCAAAAGAAGGAAAACCATTAAAAGAAGACGGACCTGTTCATCTCTATTTCAATGATGGATCTAATCAACAAAATCCAATCCGTAACATCCGTAAATTTACAATTATTTAAAGAAAAGGAGTGAGCTTAAGCTCACTCCTTTTTACAATAAATCTGCTGCTAGTTGAGCTAAATTAGATCGCTCACCTTTAACAAACTTCACATGACCACTAATACGCTGTTCTTTAAACTTCTCTACAACATATGTTAAGCCATTATTATATTCATCTAAATATGGGTGATCAATTTGCTGAGGATCTCCCATCAATACAATCTTACTCTTTTCCCCTACCCTAGTTAATATCGTTTTCACTTCATGCTTTGTTAAATTTTGTGCTTCGTCAATGATAATGAACTGATCTGGAATACTTCTCCCGCGTATATAAGTAAGGGCTTCTACTTCAATCGAACCCATTCCAGCTAAAATAGCATCTAACTCTCCTGGCTTTTTCGTATTAAATAAATACTCTAGGTTATCAAAAATTGGCTGCATCCATGGTCTTAACTTTTCTTCTTTTTCTCCTGGTAAATAACCGATATCTTTTCCGACTGGAACAATTGGTCTTGCCACAAGTAATTTTTTATATAACCCTAAGTCTTCTGTTTGCATAAGTCCCGAAGCTAACGCAAGTAACGTTTTTCCTGTGCCGGCTTTCCCCGTTAACGTTACAAGCGGAATATCTTCACGAAGCAACAATTCTAATCCCATAATTTGCTGCACGTTTCGTGGTCGTATCCCCCATACTTGTTCATTGTGAAAAATAAGTTTCTTTACCTTCTTACCTAAGTGATCCACAATGCCAAGAGCAGAACTAGAGCCCCCTAATGCATCTTTCATCACTACAAACTGATTTGGGTAAAAAGGATGATTCGCAATTTCAGATAGAGGCAATTCACCTTTCTCATAAAAATAATCCAATTGTTCTTTTGATATATATCCTTCTAAAAAGCCAGAATATATATTTTCTACTTCAATTACGCGATCACTTAAATAATCTTCAGCCTTCAAACCAATTGCATCAGCTTTTACCCTTACGAGTACATCTTTACTTACTAAAATAACAGACTTCCCGTCCTCTTTTTCCTGTTCTTCTAAAGATAGATTTTTTGCTACAGCTAAAATTCGATTATCATTTGTTTTTTCTACAAAAATATCTTGTAGTTGCACGAATGAACGATGGTTCAATTCAATACGAAATGTTCCGCCGTTTTCTAGCGGGATACTTTCATGCAGCTTTCCTATTTCACGAAATTTATCTATTAACTTAGATACATAACGAGCGTTTCGTCCTACTTCATCCATATAACGTTTTTTCGAATCAACCTCTTCTAATACAACTGCTGGAATCACTACTTCATTGGTTTCAAATGAAAAAATAGATAAAGGATCCTGCAAAAGTACATTCGTATCTAACACATAAATTTTATCCAACCTGTTACCCCCTGACTCCACTTTTAAATTTGTAGAACAAGGGTTTCATCCATACAATATGGACGAACCATTGTTATAATTATATGTACCGTGTAAACGAGGTAGAATCGAAAATCATAGTCATTAAACCTTTTATTTATTCTTTATTCATTTCTATTCAATATATTACTTTTTATTATAATTATTAACGTTAAATCACAATAACCGATTACAAAAGTGAATAAACGAATTTCCTATTTAGCATCTTTATAATTCTCTTATCCCTACTAACACTTCATTATCCAGCTTTTTCGCTGCCCGAAGATCATATGTTTTTTCATATGTTGGTTCAATTGCAAGTTTCGCTCCATAAAACATAACATCACGCACTTCTTGCACATTTACTTCTATTACAGTTAATTTTAGAGAAATACCTTCCATTCTATCTGTCAAAATTTCACCTGCACCACTTATAGAAAATACGGATTCATTCGCCATTATAGTCAATACCACACCTGTATTATGCCGTATATTTTCCACAATACGTGAACGTTGATCTACTGCAAATCGAATACTAGTTTTACTCACTGCATACACCCAAGAAATAGCACTTACGTTAGGAACTTGCTTTTCGAAATCTGTCGTTGCTATCATAACAATACACTCTTTACGCAACGTTTGTACTAAATCCTCTGTTAAGGTAGGCTCTACTACATTCGCCATATTTTCACCTCCAAACATACTTGGTATATCCTTATCATAACTTATTTTTTGAATTGCGAAAATATTATTTTTTCCCACTATTATTCAAAAACATTATACTTCCATGATATACTTATACTGATAGAATTCGTATTGAGGTGACGAAATGAGAGTCAAATGTATGATTTGTGATAAAAAAGATATGTTAGATGATGAAAATCCTATGGCAAAAAAACTGCGTAATCGCCCTATTCATACATATATGTGCATGGAATGTTCGGAACGAATTGCAGAGCGTACAATGGAACGTCATGCAAGTGGTAATTTCCGATTATATCGTGATAAAAAAATCGAAGATGATTGGTAAAATGTAAATAAGTCCTTACTCATATAGATAAGGACTTATTTATATTTTTCTGGTTCACGATTCATCTGATCCAAAAAACAATCAATGGCTTCTAACGGAAACCTTGCAGATTTCCGTTCTCCATTCATTTCATATGTAATTAAATACATTTCCTCGTTCTTTTCGACTTCCACATTTCTTAATTTATGTTCTTCATATATCATATTTTGAAATAACAAATATGTTTCTTTTGCAGCACTATCATCTGGGCGTGCTTCCGCAACTGTTTTAATTGTTAACCAATTATATAGTGCATCTTGTACTGAACGCATGAAAACTCCCCTTCCTTATCCTGCTTTTTGTTGTTTCGCTTGACGCAAACGCAATCTATAAATTCCAAGTACAATTGCCGCTACAACAAGTCCTTCTCCAACAGGTAAAAACACAGCAAAAAAGGTTAATACTGTGCATCCAATTGCTAATGATATGTATATCACAATATTTTTTAGTACAGACAACTTTCTAGCAAACCCTAAATTATAAACGAGAGCACTTAATATAATAATCGTCCCATAAAGTAACCACATTCCTAACTCTGGATTTTCATCTACCTTACACAATTTTGCAAAAAAAGACATCCTTTCTAACACACTCTTCCCCCCTAGCAGTAAAATGCAATTTTCTTTATACACTTAATACAAGAGTAACTCGCAAAAAAAATACTGTCCACAAAAATGAGTAAATATTCTAAAAAATAAACAAAATAAAAAAACAACGCCCTTTATAAAGGGCGTTGTTTTTTTATTTTTACGCTTCGACAGATTTCTTTTTCTTAGCAGCTCTTTCGCGCTCACTCTTATCAAGAATCTTTTTACGTAGACGAATTGATTCTGGAGTTACTTCACAGAACTCGTCATCGTTTAAGTACTCTAATGATTCTTCTAAAGTCATTAGGCGTGGTTTCTTCATTGTTGAAGTTTGATCTTTCGTCGCAGAACGAATGTTAGTTTGTTGTTTCATTTTCACAACGTTAACTGTTAAGTCATTCTCACGAGTGTGTTCTCCTACAATCATACCAGCATATACTTCTGTACCTGGTTCAACGAAGATTACACCACGGTCTTCAACTTGCATAATACCGTATTGTGATGCTTTTCCTGTTTCAAGTGAAACTAGAACACCTTGACGACGTCCACCAACTTGTCCAGCGTGTACTGGTTGGTAGCAATCGAATGTATGGTTTAAAATACCGTAACCACGAGTTAATGTTAAGAATTCTGTTGTGTAACCAATTAAACCACGTGCTGGAACCATGAAAGTAAGGCGAACTTGACCGTTTCCGTTATTCACCATATCTAACATTTCACCTTTACGTGCACCCATAGATTCCATAATAGAACCAGTGTATTCTTCAGGTACATCGATTTGTACACGCTCTACAGGCTCACATCTTACGCCATCAACTTCTTTAATGATTACTTCTGGCTTAGATACTTGTAATTCATAACCTTCACGACGCATGTTTTCAATTAAGATAGATAAATGTAGTTCCCCACGTCCAGATACGATCCACGCATCAGGAGAATCTGTATTATCTACACGTAAACTTACATCTGTTTCTAATTGTGAACGAAGACGCTCTTCAATTTTACGAGATGTAATGTATTTACCTTCACGACCTGCAAATGGGCTGTTATTTACAAGGAACGTCATTTGTAGTGTTGGCTCATCAATACGTAATAATGGTAACGCATCTTGATGTTCAACTGGACATACTGTTTCACCTACGTTAATGTCTTCCATACCAGAAACGGCTACTAAGTCCCCTGCTTTTGCTTCTTCAATTTCTTGACGTTTTAATCCCATGTAACCGAATAATTTCGTTACGCGGAATTGCTTCACACTTCCGTCTACTTTCATTAAAGCAACTTGTTGTCCAACCTTCATTGTACCGCGGAATACGCGACCAACTCCAATACGTCCAACGTAGTCGTTGTAATCAAGAAGTGCTACTTGGAATTGAAGTGGCTCTTCGCTGTTATCAATTGGTGCTGGAATATGTTCGATAATTGTATCGAATAATGATTTCATATTCTCTTCTTGATTTGCTGGGTTTGAATCTAAGCTTGCTGTTCCGTTCATTGCTGATGCAAATACAACTGGGAACTCTAATTGATCTTCGTTTGCACCAAGCTCAATGAATAAGTCGATTACTTCATCAACTACTTCATCTGGACGAGCGAAGTCACGGTCAATTTTGTTTACAACTACGATTGGAGTTAAGTTTTGCTCAAGAGCTTTCTTTAAAACAAATCGTGTTTGTGGCATACAACCTTCATATGCATCAACAACAAGTAAAACACCATCAACCATTTTCATGATACGTTCTACTTCTCCACCGAAGTCAGCGTGACCAGGTGTATCTAAAATGTTAATTCTTTTATCTTCATAGTGAATCGCTGTATTTTTCGCTAAAATTGTAATACCGCGTTCTCTTTCTAGATCATTTGAATCCATTGCGCGTTCTTCAACGTGTTCGTTCGCACGGAAAGTCCCCGCTTGACGTAATAACTGGTCAACAAGTGTTGTTTTACCATGGTCAACGTGGGCAATAATTGCTATATTACGTAAATCTTGTCGTTTTTTCAACATGTCCAACTCCTAATGTCTTTTTAATCCTTCTCTATTATAAGAGCGAAGGGGATACAATAGCAATTAAAATAAAAGCAAGAATGAAAATATAGTTGTATTCTTACTTTTGTGAAAGTAAAATGAGATTGGAGGGTGAAGAAATGGAACACATTCAATATCGCTTTTTATTAACTGCAATTATCGGTGTTATTTTCTTAATCGGTATCGGCATTATGATTGCTGAAAATAGTCCAATCGGTATTATTATTTGCATTATCGGCACATTTGTTACAGTTGGATACGGTTTTGTAACAAAAAGAAAAATGCGCAAATCACAATAACGCTAAAAAGTAAGAAGCTTATACACAGCCTCTTACTTTTTTTGTTGCTCTCATATAAACGATAACACTTCTTCATACACTCCTGGTTTTGCAACTAACACACTGCTCTTCTCTATGATAGAAAGTGGCGCTCCAGAGAATGTCGTCACCTTACCTCCAACTTCTTCTACAATTATCTTTCCTCCGCCAAAATCCCATGGTGATAATCTCGGCGTTACATATGCATCTATTCTTCCTGTTGCAACGTATACCATCTCTAACGCTGCACAGCCATATGATCTTGTGCCTCTTGCTTTCTTAACAAGTGCCATCATACTTTCCATATTAAGCAATGGATTATCTGTAAGCCATATCGCATTTAAAGCTACAATACCTTGCTCTACAGTTCCTTTTTTCAGTGTAGGAATTGATATATCATTACAAAAAGCTCCATATCCCTTGACTGCATGATATAGTTCATCATGCACTGGATCATATATAAGTCCAATCTTTCCGATACCGTTCTCATAAATCCCAATTGAAATCGCAAAATTTCTTTTTTGATGAACAAAGTTCATCGTGCCGTCAATTGGATCAATTAACCAAACAACCCCGTCAGAAGACGTTATCTCGTCTCCATAACCCTCTTCTCCTAAAATATTATGATTCGGGAATGTTTCTTTAATTTTCCCAATTAAAAACTGTTCTATCTCTCGGTCCATATTTGTAACTAAGTCAGCTGCATTTGATTTTGTTTCTATAATAAGTGCTTTTTTCATTGATGCCATTAAATGCTCTCCTGCATCCCGAATCCACCGTTTGGCGTGTGCATCAATGTCTTTCCATACTTCTTGCATGTTTAAACACTCCGATCTATACTGTTCACAGAAAAAACGAACCCTTTATAAGGTTCGCACCAACTAATTTTTTATACATATACTATTATTACGCTTCTAAACGAATCATTTCAAGTCTTAACACTTCTAACTTTTGTACACACTCTTCTTTTTTCTGTTTGTCATCTTCCATCATCGCATCATATAAAGTTGCTAATTCATAATCTAGCTCCAAACGTAGCACCGGTATTCTCTTTTCAGCATCTGTTCTCTTTAACGCATTAATCACCTGTCTCATATTATTTGCCTCCTCCCAATATTCGTCTGCCCTCGGACTAGAATTAATTCAATTTTCTGATTTTTTGTTTTATACTATACTATGTTGGATAAATCATCTATGCAACAAAATTATATTTTTTTATTTAAATTTTTTTGTGCTGTTTTTTTTATGAATAGTACAAGCTATGCTAAAATAAAAGCAAAATAGGAGTTGGAGGAACAATCATGACAATACAAACATTCAAGTCAACTGATTTTGATGTCTTTACAGTTGATGGTCTCGAAGAACGAATGAGTGCAATTAAAACGAACATTCATCCTAAGCTAGAAGCTTTAGGGGAACAATTTGCAGAATACTTATCCAAACAAACTGATGAGAACTTTTTTTATCATGTTGCAAAACACGCACGCCGCAAAGTCAATCCACCAAACGATACTTGGGTTGCTTTTTCAACAAATAAACGAGGATATAAAATGCTACCGCATTTCCAAATCGGCTTATGGGGTACTCATGCCTTCATATACTTTGGTTTAATCTATGAGTGTCCACAAAAAGTTGAGACGGCTCATGCCTTCTTAGAACATTTAAATGATTTAAAAACAAATATTCCAAATGACTTCGTTTGGTCCATTGACCATACTAAACCAAGTGTGAAATTACATAAAACACTTGAAACCGAAGACTTACAAAAGATGATTGAACGATTAGCTACTGTAAAAAAAGCAGAATTATTAGTTGGTATTCATATATCACCAGAGGAGTTTTCAGCAATGACCAACGAACAATTCCTTGCTAAGATTGAATCTACGATGCAATCACTCCTTCCTTTATATGCACTGTGTAATCGATAGTAGAAAACGGACAATTTATATTGTCCGTTTTTAGTTGTTATCACATTATATCACTTCAGTTTTTATTTTTCAAAATATTTTTTACATTTTTACGAGCTTTTGTTCTTCGACTTCTTTTGCCCTTTGAATAGCACGATATATAGAGTATCCACTTACTTCTTGAAATTCTTTATCAATTTTCTTTTCTTCTGCTTTCGATGGAACAATCTCTTTAAAACGACGATATAAACCCATTAACTCTTCTCTTATAATCCCTTTTTCATAAGCTTTCTCAATCGCTTCATAAAACTTAACAATTGTAACCATTTCCTCATTTGACCAATCATAATCTAACGGATATTGATATTCCATTTCGCACCTCATTTATCATTTCTTCTTGTTTCATTATGCTATCTTAAAGAGAATATTTTATTCTTCATTATAGCCACTCTGCATTATACACTATTTATTCATTTTAATGGAATTGTCTTCCTCTATTCATTAGTTGAGGCTAACTATTAAACATACTCACCTTAAAAACATTTTTTTCTATACATCTATAATTATTGGTGATATAATGCTTTTGTTTTATAGAAAATAAAGTGAAGCTACCATCTCAAAAACGATTTTTTGAATGGCAGAAAAACAAGCCTTATTCTAAAAAAGGCTACACTTTTTTAGAGCAGGATTATATAAAACAAATTACACTAAATATTATGAAGAAGAAGGGGTGTATAGATTGTCCCAATACGAAACACCATTGTTTACCGCTTTAGTTGAGCACAGTAAGCGAAATCCAATTCAATTCCATATTCCTGGTCATAAAAAAGGACAGGGCATGGATCCTACATTTCGCGAATTTATTGGGCATAATGCATTAGCAATTGATTTAATTAATATTGCGCCACTCGATGATTTACATCATCCAAAAGGTATGATTAAAGAAGCACAGGATTTAGCAGCCGCTGCATTCGGTGCAGATCATACTTTCTTTTCTATTCAAGGTACAAGTGGCGCTATTATGACAATGGTGATGAGCGTTTGCGGTCCTGGTGACAAAATCCTAGTACCACGAAACGTGCATAAATCAGTAATGTCAGCTATTATTTTCTCAGGTGCAAAACCGATTTTCATGCATCCTGAAATCGATCCGAAGCTCGGTATTTCTCATGGAATCACAATTCAATCTGTCAAAAAAGCACTTGAAGAGCACTCAGATGCAAAGGGCTTACTTGTTATTAACCCAACGTACTTTGGGTTTGCTGCAGACTTAGAACAGATTGTACAATTAGCACATTCTTATGACATCCCTGTACTAGTCGACGAGGCTCATGGTGTTCATATTCATTTTCACGATGAATTACCTATGTCAGCGATGCAAGCTGGTGCGGATATGGCAGCAACAAGTGTTCACAAATTAGGAGGCTCTTTAACTCAAAGTTCTATTCTTAATGTGAAAGAAGGCTTAGTGAATGTAAAGCATGTCCAATCTATTATTAGTATGCTTACAACTACATCAACTTCTTACATCTTGTTAGCATCCCTTGATGTTGCGAGAAAACGTCTTGCTACAGAAGGAACAGCACTCATAGAACAAACAATACAATTAGCTGAGCATGTTCGTGATGCTATAAATTCTATTGAGCATCTTTACTGTCCTGGAAAAGAAATGTTAGGTACAGATGCTACCTTTAACTATGATCCTACAAAGATAATTGTATCTGTAAAAGATTTAGGTATTACCGGCCACCAAGCTGAAGTATGGCTTAGAGAGCAATATAACATTGAAGTAGAACTCTCAGATCTATACAACATACTATGTCTTATCACTTTGGGAGATACAGAAAGTGATACAAATACACTTATTGCAGCTTTACACGATTTAGCAGCAACATTTAGAAATAGGGCAGATAAAGGTGTTCAAGTACAAGTAGAGATTCCAGAAATTCCAGTGCTAGCACTTTCTCCTCGAGATGCTTTTTATTCGGAAACAGAAGTCATCCCATTTGAAAATGCAGCGGGTCGTATTATAGCTGATTTTGTTATGGTTTATCCGCCAGGGATTCCAATCTTTACTCCGGGGGAAATTATTACACAAGAAAACTTAGAGTATATTCGGAAAAACTTAGAAGCAGGTTTACCTGTACAAGGTCCTGAAGATATGACATTACAAACATTACGTGTTATTAAAGAGTACAAGCCTATCAGTTGATAGGCTTTTTTTTCACCTTTTTTCCTTTTCTTCATACGATACTTAAGAATGTAACGTATAGGTGGGGATACTATTATGATTGTAATAGGCCGTTCTATTGTACATCCTTATATTACAAATGAATATGAGCCATTTGCAGCAGAGAAACAACAAATTTTATCAATAATGGCAGGAAATCAAGAAGTTTATTCCTTCCGAACAGCTGATGAACTCAGCTTTGATCTCAATTTACGAGTTAATATTATTATCTCTGCACTAGAGCTTTTTCAAAGTGGATTTCAGTTTCGCACATTTCAACAATCCTTTTGCAACCCCCAGTATTGGAAAAGAACATCCCTTGGAGGATTCGAGCTTCTTCCAAACATACCATCTTCTATTGCCATACAAGATATTTTTAAAAATGGAAAACTATATGGAACTGAATGCGCAACCGCTATGATCATTATTTTTTATAAAGCTTTACTATCATTGTATGAGGAAGAAACTTTCAATCGTCTATTTGCAAATCTTTTACTTTATACATGGGACTACGATCAAGATCTAAGGCTCATAACAAAAAACGGTGGCGATCTTGTTCCAGGTGACCTCGTTTACTTTAAAAACCCACAAGTGAATCCAGCTACGATTGAGTGGCAAGGAGAAAACACAATCTATTTAGGAAATTTCTTTTTTTACGGACATGGCGTGGGTGTAAAAACAAAAGAAGAAATTATTTATTCATTAAATGAACGAAGAGTCCCTTACGCTTTTATTTCAGCTTTCTTGACCGATACTATTACCCGTATCGATAGCCGTAT
Source organism: Bacillus sp. RCC_6_1 (assembly GCF_041360755.1). Taxonomy (NCBI): domain Bacteria; kingdom Bacillati; phylum Bacillota; class Bacilli; order Caryophanales; family Bacillaceae; genus Bacillus; species Bacillus sp. RCC_6_1. Next base: position 841,031 of record NZ_JBFUPV010000002.1, on the reverse strand, counting down.
AATGAGCCAATATGCTTCTTCTAGTACACCACAGACATCCATAAGCTTTATTCCAATTAGAGATGATGCAATCGTTGCAACAGTTGGTCATACAACTACAATTTATTAAAAAAGCGCCTACACATGTAGGCGCTTTTTCTTATTATTAAGCTTTTGTATGTTCTTTATGGTCACATTCGCAATGAGATCCACATTTCCCGTATAGTACTGTTGATTTTTCATCTTCAAAATGTCCAATTGTTCCTTCACATACTTGGCATACGATTGTTCCCATTTTCATTTCCCCCTGAGTTTTAATAGTAATCTATTTATTTATCATTAAGCTTTCGCATTATCTTTTCTAGCACAGTCACAATTTGTTCCACATTTTCCGTAAAGTACCGTCGTTTTCTCATCTTCAAAATGTCCGATTGTTCCTTCACATACTTGGCATACGATTGTTCCCATTTTCATTTCCCCCTAAGTTTATGGTCCTAAAAACTTTTAGCTGTCCATTTCCTATCAATTATTGGGCTTTTGTATGCTCTGTGTGATCACATCCGCAAGATCCACATTTCCCGTAAAGTACCGTTACTTTCTCATCTTCGAAGTGTGCAATTGTACCTTCACAATCTTGACATACGATTGTTCCCATTTTTCATTTCCCCCTAAGTTTATAATCCCAAAAACTTTTTGTAACCGCTTAACTTTCTGTCTTCATTTTAATATGTTATACTTTTTACGTCAATAGGTTTTTAGTATAACACATTAAATATTTTTAATTTAAATTAGTATGCGATATTAAAATAAAAAAACAGCCATATTTATAAGTACGACTGTTTCACATTAATTATTCTTCATATTCCGCATGTAAAGAAGTTGACGGAACTAGAAATTTGAAAAACTGAGCTAACTCCTTTGCTTCCTCTTCTGATCCTAATTTAAAAATCTCCTGTATATATTGAACATTCTCTACATCATCTCGTCCGAGTAAAGTAGACCTTCCTGTTTGCATACAAACAATGAGCGGCTTTCCAAAAAACATATTTGTATAAATAACACCAAAATCATAACGTGTATCATGTGTCATAAACCCTAAAAATCGTACCTTCACACTTTCATGCTCATCATACAATTTTTCAAACATTGGTTTCCACCTTTCTACATCACGTTTCATTAATAGTATATTAAACAAAACATGTAATACTCCTTTTAATTGTCAAAAAATTCAGTAGGATGTAGAATGATAGTATTCTACTAAGCTAGGGGGAACTTATATGCAACACGCCTTTATTACGCTTGTACCGAAATCCAACCAACAATCAGTTTCAATAGATGATATAAAACAACTTTTTCATTATTATAAAACAGTTACTTCTAAAACTGGTGCCCAAATTAATTACACGTATACAAATACCGCTTTTCCTTATGAAATTTTAGATACATCTACAACAACATTAAAACTTCAATCCACTCACGACCGGTATGACTCAATTTATATTGGTGTTGGTATAGAAAATGAACAATCTTTCATCCAAGTTTCTTTACCACCTAATGCAACATTTGGTGACAAAGGGAAAGCAAATGAATTTTGCCGTTTTTTAGCGAAGAAATTAGAAGGAGAGTTACAATTATTTAATGGAAGAACAATGTATTTTTATAAACGCTAATTTAAAAAATAGATAATATGATTAAAAATAATATACAATTCGAACATGTAAGAAATAAAGCTTGCTTTCTTACGTGCAATACAAAATATGCTATTACATAGGCTAAATATAGAAATACGAAAAAAAGAATAACTTTATAATGAAACTTATCACCATTCGATAATGTTAATACAGTGGAAAAGCCACTCCATAGTAGTAAATGATAAAATATAACATGTAATATTTTCATGGAACCTTCTCCTTTGACATGCTCTATTTTATTAATATATGGGGGTAAGTTTGAATCAATTACATATTATAGGATGATATATATTACCTTCGAAGTAAGTTAAGCCTGAATCATTTGTTAAAGTATTATATATTCATTCGACAAGTACGTTTAAAGACCTTGCAAGTCATTTGATGAAAATAAAAATAGCCCCTCTCTTACAATAAGAGAAGGGCTATTTACATTACTTAAATTATTTTACAATGTGAATTGGCATTCCAAGAGCAACTTCAGCTGCTTCCATTGTGATTTCACCTAATGTTGGGTGAGCATGGATTGTTTGAGCGATATCTTCAGCTGTCATTCCAGCTTCGATAGCTAAACCAATCTCAGAAATAATATCAGAAGCACCTGCACCTGCAACTTGAGCACCTACAAGAAGGCCATCTTCTTTACGTGTTACAAGTTGTAGGAAACCGTCAGTGCTGTTTAATGATAATGCACGACCGTTAGCAGCGAATGGGAACTTAGATACAGTTACAGTCATTCCAGCTTCTTCAGCTTGTTTTTTAGTGTAACCAACAGATGCTAGTTCTGGATCAGTGAAGCATACTGCAGGAATTCCGATGTAATCGATAGCTGATGCATGGCCACTAATTGCTTCTACAGCTACTTTACCTTCGTAAGAAGCTTTGTGAGCTAATGGTGGTCCAGGAACGATATCACCGATTGCATAGATGTTTGGTACATTTGTACGACATTGCTCATCGATTTCGATGATGCCGCGGTCAGTCATTTTAACTCCAACTTGCTCAAGACCGATTTCTTGAGTGTTTGGACGACGACCTACAGTTACTAATACGTAATCTGCTTCTACAGTTTGGATTTCACCTTTAACTTCAAAGCTAACTTTTACGCCAGTTTCTGTTTCTTCAACGCCTTTAGCCATAGCTTTTGTATGGATATTTACGTTACCTTTTTTCTGTAGAGCACGTTTAACAACAGAGCTCATAGCTTTTTCGAAACCAGCTAAGATTTCGTCGCCAGCTTCTACTACAGTAACTTCTGTACCGAAGTTAGCATATGCAGTACCTAATTCCATACCGATGTAACCGCCGCCGATTACAACAAGTTTTTTAGGAATTTCAGGTAAGCTTAAAGCACCTGTAGAGTTGATAACACGTTTAGAGTATTTGAATCCTGGAATTTCGATTGGTGTAGAACCAGTTGCAAGAACAGCATTTTTAAACGTATAAGTTTGAGCTGCATCTTCAGTCATAACGCGTAATGTATTAGCATCTACGAAGTAAGCTTCACCGCGAATGATTTCAACTTTGTTACCTTTAAGAAGGCCTTCAACACCGCCAGTTAATTTCTTAACTACGCCGTTTTTCCATTCTTGAACTTTTGTAAAGTCAACTTTTACGTTTTCTGCAGTAATACCCATGTCATCAGAATGCATTGCATTCTCATAACGATGACCTGCATTGATTAACGCTTTTGAAGGAATACATCCAACGTTTAAGCATACGCCACCAAGGTTAGCTTTTTCAATGATTGCTACCTTTTGACCTAATTGTGCTGCACGAATTGCCGCAACGTATCCACCAGGACCTGCACCAACAACGACTGTATCTAATTCAATTGGGAAATCTCCTACTACCATTGTTATTACGCCTCCATTACTAATAATTGTGGGTCATTCAATAGACGTTTAATTTGGTTTAACGCTTTTTGAGCAGTTGCACCGTCAATTAAACGATGGTCAAAGCTTAGAGATAATGCTAATACTGGAGCTGCAACGATCTCACCGTTTTTCACAACTGGTTTTTCAGCGATACGGCCGATACCAAGGATTGCTACTTCTGGGTGGTTGATAACTGGAGTGAACCATTGTCCACCTGCAGAACCAATGTTTGTAATTGTGCAAGAAGCACCTTTCATTTCAGCTGGAGCTAGACGACCTTCACGTGCTTTACCAGCAAGATCATTGATCTCGTTAGAGATTGTGAAGATAGACTTACGATCTGTATCTTTAACAACTGGTACTAATAGACCTTTGTCTGTATCAGCTGCGATACCGATGTTGAAGTAATGTTTATGAACTACTTCTTGAGATGCATCGTCTAAAGAAGTGTTTAACATTGGGTATTCACGTAATGCAGATGTTAAAGCTTTAACAACGTACGGAAGGTAAGTTAATTTAATACCTTTGTCAGCTGCTACTGCTTTGAACTTCTTACGGTGAGCAACAAGTTCTGTTACATCTACTTCGTCCATTAATGTTACGTGAGGAGCTGTGTGTTTAGAGTTAACCATTGCTTTCGCAATCGCTTTACGGATACCACTCATTTTCTCACGAGTTTCTGGATATTCACCAGCTGGGATTGGTTGTGCTTTTGGTGCTTCTTCTTTCGCTGCTGCTGGAGTAGCTTCTACTGCTGCTGGAGCCTCAGTTGCTGCTACAGTTTGTCCACCATTTGCAAATGCATCGATGTCAGCTTTTACGATACGGCCATTCTTACCAGTACCAGCTACTTTATGAATGTCTACACCTTTTTCACGAGCGTATTTACGAACAGATGGCATAGCAATTACGCGCTCATTTACTACTTCTGCAGTTGCTGCTGGAGTAGCTTCCGCTGCTGGAGCTTCTACTGCTGCTTCTTCAGCTTTTGGAGCTTCATCATGATCGTCACCTTTAAATTTAAGGTTTTCGTATCCAGGAGCATCAAATTTAATTAATGTATCTCCTACGATTGCAACTGTTCCTTCTTCTACAAGTACTTCAAGTACTTTACCTTTAACAGGAGAAGGGATTTCTACTACTGCTTTATCATTTTGTACTTCAAGAAGTACATCGTCTTCGTTTACTTCATCGCCTGGTTTAATAAACCATTTTACGATTTCACCTTCGTGGATACCTTCACCGATATCTGGTAGTTTAAATTCAAATGCCACGGAATTCAGCCCCCTGATTCATTTCATTATTATGGAATATGTACAAAAGAAACCAGCATGTGCTGATTTCTTTTGCACATGAAAAGCTAAAAATTAGAAGTTCATTACTTTGTTTACAGCTTCAACAATATCTTTGTGGTTTGGTAACCATACGCTCTCTGCTTGAGAGAATGGGAATACTGTATCAGCAGCTGCAACACGTACAACTGGAGCTTCTAAGTTTAAGATTGCACGGTCGTTAATTTCCGCTACAACGTTAGCTGCAATACCAGCTTGTTTTTGAGCTTCTTGAACTACAACTACGCGACCTGTTTTTTCAACAGAAGCGATGATTGTTTCGATATCTAATGGTTGAACTGTACGTAAGTCAACAACCTCTAAAGAGATACCTTCTTTTTCAAGTTCTTCAGCAGCTTTTAATGCAGCGTGAACCATAGCACCGTAAGCGATAACAGATACATCTGTACCTTCACGTTTGATATCAGCTTTACCTAAATCAATTGTGTAATCACCTTCTGGTACCTCTTGACGGAATGAACGGTACAATTTCATATGCTCTAAGTAGATAACTGGATCGTTGTCACGAATCGCAGAGATTAAAAGACCTTTAGCATCGTATGGAGTAGATGGAATAACAACTTTTAGACCAGGTTGTTGAGCCACTAATCCTTCTAAGCTATCAGCATGTAGTTCAGGAGTATGAACACCACCACCGAATGGAGAACGAACTGTTACTGGAGCAGTCCAACGTCCACCAGAACGGTAACGCATACGAGCTAATTGACCAGAAATTGAATCCATTACTTCATAAACGAAACCGAAGAATTGGATTTCTGGAACTGGACGGAATCCTTCAAGTGCAAGACCAACTGCAAGTCCACCAATACCAGACTCTGCAAGTGGAGTATCCATTACACGATCTTCACCAAATTCAGCTTGTAAACCTTCAGTAGCACGGAATACACCGCCGTTTACACCAACGTCTTCACCAAATACAAGTACGTTAGGGTCATTTTTCATTTCAACGCGTAAAGCATCAGTGATTGCTTGAATCATTGTCATTTGAGCCATGGCTTACTTCGACTCCTTTTCTTTGTAGATTTCATATTGTTCAGCTAAGTTGTAAGGCATTTTTTCGTACATGATTTCCATTAAATCAGTTACTTTTTGTTTTGGAGCTTGGTCAGCCTTAGCAATTGCTTGTTTGATATCTTCTTTTGCTTCTTCGATTACTGTCTCTTCAACTTCTTGAGACCATAGGCCTTTAGCTTCTAAGAACTTACGGAAGCGTACGATTGGGTCTTTTTGTTCCCATTCGTTTTCGATATCTTTTGTACGGTAACGAGTTGGGTCATCACCAGCCATTGTATGTGGACCGTAACGGAATGTTAAAGTCTCGATTAAAGTAGGGCCTTCGCCATTTACTGCGCGCTCACGAGCAAAAGCAGTTGCTGCGTATACAGCTAATGGATCCATACCGTCTACTTGAATTCCGTAAATACCTGCTGCTACTGCTTTTTGTGCTACAGTTTTAGCTGCAGATTGCTTTTCTACTGGAGTAGAGATTGCATAACGGTTGTTTTGAACAACGAAGATTGCTGGAGCTTTGAATGCACCTGCAAAGTTCATACCTTCGTAGAAGTCACCTTGTGAAGCACCACCGTCACCAGTGTAAGTAATTGCAACAGATTTTTTACCACGTAGTTTCATACCTAACGCAACACCAGCAGTTTGGATGATTTGCGCACCGATAATAATCTGTGGAGCTAATGCATTTACATTCTCAGGCATTTGGTTACCCATGAAGTGTCCACGAGAGAATAAGAATGCTTGGTATAATGGTAATCCGTGCCATACTAATTGTGGTACATCACGGTATCCTGGTAAGATGAAGTCTTCTGCTTCAAGTGCGAAATGACTTGCTAATTGAGAAGCTTCTTGTCCAGCTGTAGGTGCGTAGAAACCTAAACGTCCTTGACGGTTTAAAGAAATAGAACGTTGATCTAATACGCGAGTATACACCATACGACGCATTAATTCTTTTAATTGATCATCAGATAATTCAGGCATAGCTGCTTCATTCACAACTTCACCGTTTTCATTTAAAATTTGTAATGTTTCAAATTGAGCTGCGATAGCTTTCATTTGCTCATCAACATTAAATAGGGTCTTTTTTGTTTTAGTACCCATTCCGTTCACCTCTTCCTCTCTTGAACCATATTCTGAAACGCTTTCACTGGCTATTTTCCAGTTTAAAAAGCGCAACGATGTAAACCAACATGTTTGTATGTCGGTTGAGAATAATTTTGTGTACCTAACAATCTGTACTAATGTTTTTTCAGAAACATATTAATACAATCTTGATCACGTTTTTTAGTTTACAACTATTCTAATTACGATGTCAATTACTTTGAATACGTTTTTTTATAAATAATATGCAGGTTTCTACTACACAAACGTGTTTTTATTTTTTACATCTGTATTAGTAAGCATTGACCTACTGTTATATTATTCCCTTTTTCACTTATTTTTTCTCTTAGAATAATATGTAAACGATTTAATTCTCTTTAGTTTTTCTCTCTTCGTAACAAAAATATACAAACTACTCTTCCTTTTTTAGGTAAATACCTATACATTTCTACCCTCTCTTCCATACATTATAGTAACCGCAGTATTAGCGGGAAATGATAAAGGAGGTCATCTCATGTACGGATACTCATATTGCTATCCAACTTGTTCATATCCTTCCTACGGTTATGGCGGTTCTTGTGGCGGGTCTGGACGCGGCTTCGCCTTAATCGTTGTGTTGTTTATTCTTTTAATTATCGTTGGTGCTGCTTGCATTCGCTAATGTAAAACGAAACAACTATGGAAAGAAAAAGACGGCTTTGCCGTCTTTTTCTTTTTATCACATACATAACTACTCTATAATAGAACAATTTCCAAAATGCCTTCCCTTTCTTGCCGATGACTTTTTCCATCTCCTTTGGTAGACTAAAGAGGAAAGGAGAGATTACATATGCTTACAATGAAAGATGTTATTCGCGAAGGAGATCCTATTTTGCGCAACGTTGCAGAAGAGGTGTCATTACCGGCAAGCGAAGAAGATACAACTACCTTAAAAGAAATGATTGAATTCGTAATAAATAGCCAAGATCCTGAAATGGCTGAAAAATATAGTTTACGCCCTGGAATCGGATTAGCGGCTCCGCAAATCGGTGTTTCAAAAAAAATGATTGCAGTTCATGTAACCGATGCGGATGGTACATTATATAGCCATGCATTATTCAATCCAAAAATCATTAGCCATTCTGTTGAACGTACATATTTACAGGGTGGTGAAGGCTGTCTGTCTGTAGACCGCGAAGTACCTGGTTATGTTCCTCGTTATACAAGAATTACAGTAAAAGCAACTTCTATTAACGGAGAAGAAGTAAAATTGCGTTTAAAAGGTTTACCAGCAATCGTATTCCAACACGAGATTGATCATTTAAATGGCGTTATGTTCTATGACCATATCAATAAAGAAAATCCTTTTGCCGCTCCTGATGATTCCAAACCTCTAGAGCGATAATAATAAAAAGGCGGAAGTTAATCTTCCGCCTTTTTATTATGAAATGGGTTCCATATTCACTTATAGCAATCCAGCCCACTTTAGTCCATGATATATACCGTCTTCATTAACATCCTTTGTCACATGATTTGCAAGTTTTTTCAAGTCTTCATGGCCATTTCCCATCACAATACCTGTGCCAACGGCTTCGATCATTTCTAAATCATTTAAGCCATCTCCAAATGCATACACTTGATCACGATTAAAACCTAACTTTTCAATGTATTTCTCAATTCCTTTTGCCTTAGAACCACCATTCGGAATGATATCCATTGAATATGCATGCCAACGAATAAAATGAAAATCTGGATAATGATTAATAAACTTTTCCTCTTCATTTACTTCACAAAAAAGTAGTGTTTGATAAATATTACGTTCCTCATAAAAATTAGGCTCATATGCTGGATGCTCAAAGTTTAAGCTTCCAAAGCCTTCTTTCACATAATCATGATATTCCACTGATGCTCTCATATCTTGATGGTCAAGATATACAAGTGGATATCCTTCTTGTTTTGCAAACTGAGTAAACCTATGTAAAGCATCTGGATGTAACGGATTATTAAATATTACCTCATCTTCAAAGACAACATATTGTCCATTAAAACTAACATAATTATGTATATTAAGTTCCCTGCGAATATCTTCGAACATAAATGGCGCGCGCCCTGTCGCAATTGCTACATGTACACCTTTTTCTTGTAACTGTTTTACTGCATCTCGTGTAGATTGCGGAATTTTTTTATCATGATCTAATAATGTTCCATCAATATCAAAAAAGACAATTTTATCATTCATTTGTCAAAATCCTTTCTGGGACTCTATATTCCTATTTTGAATATCACTTTTCAAATTCTAAAAAAAAGTATAACATATTAAACATCTGTGAAGAAAGCGTTCCCTTTCTGACCTTATTTGTAAACTTTGCATATATATATTAGTAAAACATGTAGATACTTGTTCGGATGAATTTTCTTTTCCATTCTTCCTCATACTATACCTATAACTAACGGCTACTGATCGTTACTATAGAATAACTTTCACTGTATGGGAAAGGACAAGATTCACCATTCACTTTTGTCCTATCTCTTATATCAGAGATAGAGTTTTCACTAGTAATAGGCATGTTTAAAATAAGGAAAGGAAGGAGTAATCATGCTGAAGAAGCTGAAGAAAAAGCTCAAGCGTTATTTAAACGGTCTAGTCCGTAAAAAGACAATCGCTTAAATTGTGCCCATTTCGGGCTTTTTCTTCATTCTCATTCGAAAAAACATGAAAATCGTGACTGTTTGCTTTATAATAAGTAACAGATAATGCAAAACATAGACAAGGAGAGGTTTTCCAAATGATTTTTAAAGTATTTTATCAAGAAAAATTAACTGAGGTTCCAGTACGTGAAAATACAAAAGTTTTATATTTAGAGGCTACGTCTGAAAAGGATGTTCGTACAAAGTTAAATAAGTTCGCATATAATATCGAGTTTGTTCAGTCTGTTACTGGCGCTCATCTTGAATATGAAAAAGAAAACGCTGATTTAACATTAGCGGAAATCGTATAGCGATATGAAATTTCTAAAAAACGACCAAGTTGCTGTATTTGCTCTCGGTGGGCTTGGTGAAATCGGTAAAAATACATACGCTGTTCAATTTCAAGATGAAATTATTATAATTGATGCTGGAATTAAATTTCCAGAGGACGAACTTCTCGGGATCGATTATGTAATACCAGACTACACTTATTTTGTGCGAAACGAAGATAAAATTAAAGGGTTATTCATTACACATGGTCACGAAGATCATATCGGCGGAATCCCTTACCTATTACGTCAAGTGAACATTCCGATTTACGGCGGAAAATTAGCAATTGCACTCATCAAAAACAAATTAGAAGAACACGGCTTACTTCGTAAAGCAAAACTTTACGAGATTCAAGAAGATGACGTTATTAAATTCAAAAAAACGTCTGTATCCTTCTTCCGTACAACTCACAGTATTCCAGATTCGTACGGCGTTGTTGTGAAAACACCTCAAGGTCAAGTTGTTCATACAGGTGACTTCAAATTTGACTTCACACCAGTTGGTGAACCAGCTGATTTAACAAAAATGGCTGAAATCGGTAAAGATGGCGTACTATGTCTATTATCTGATAGTACGAACAGTGAAGTTCCAAACTTTACTATGTCTGAGCGTCGCGTTGGTGATAGCATTCAAGACATTTTTCGTAAAGTAGAAGGACGGATTATATTCGCAACCTTTGCATCAAATATCCACCGCTTACAACAAGTTGTTGAAGCTGCTGTTGAAAACAACCGTAAAGTAGCTGTGTTTGGTCGAAGTATGGAAGCAGCGATTGAAATTGGACAAAACCTTGGTTATATTCGTTGCCCGAAAGATACATTCATAGATGCATCTCAACTAAACCGCTTACCAGCTAATAAAGTTGTTATTTTATGTACAGGTAGTCAAGGTGAACCGATGGCAGCACTTTCACGTATTGCAAATGGTACACACCGCCAAATTCAAATTATTCCTGGAGATACAGTTGTTTTCTCTTCTTCACCAATTCCAGGAAATACAATTAGCGTAAGTCGTACAATTAACATGTTGTACCGCGCTGGCGCTGATGTAATTCACGGGAAACTTTCAAATATCCATACAAGTGGACACGGTGGACAAGAAGAACAAAAGTTAATGTTACGTCTAATTAAACCGAAGTACTTCATGCCAATTCATGGTGAATATCGTATGCAGCGTATGCACATGAACATAGCAAATGATTGTGGCATCCCTGAAGAAAATTGCTTCATTATGGATAATGGCGATGTTCTTGCTTTACGTTCGGATGAAGCTAGCGTAGCTGGAAAAATCCCATCTGGTTCGGTCTACATTGATGGAAACGGTATTGGAGATATTGGCAATATCGTATTACGCGATCGTCGTATCCTTTCTGAAGAAGGACTTGTAATTGTAGTTGTAAGCATTGATATGAAAGAATTTAAAGTTGCAGCAGGACCTGATATCATCTCACGCGGTTTCGTTTACATGCGTGAAAGCAGCGATTTAATCAATGATGCACAAACATTAATTACAACTCATTTAGAAAAAGTAATGGAGCGTAAAACAACACAATGGTCTGAAATTAAAAATGAAATTACAGACACATTAGCCCCATTCCTATATGAGAAAACGAAACGTCGTCCAATGATTTTACCAATCATTATGGAAATATAAGAAAAAGGACAATGCCATGAAGGCATTGTCCTTTTCTTTTCTCTTATCTTAAAAAGTGTTTAAATCGATCCACTTCATCGTCATGACCAATGACAATTAATATATCTCCTGCTTGAATATTCTCCGTAGCTCGAGGGGATACGATAACTTCTTTGCCTCGTTTAATTGCTACAATATTCAATCCAAACTTCGCACGAATATCTAATTCAATTAAAGAGTGCCCATCAATTTTTTTATTCGCAATAATCTCTACAATACTATGCTCATCTGAAAGCTCAAGGTAGTCTAGCACATTGCTTGATGCAATATTATTAGCAATCCTTTTTCCCATATCACGTTCTGGATGCACAATATGATCTGCACCTATTTTACTTAACACTTTTTCATGATAATCATTTTGAGCTTTTACAGTAATATTTTTTACACCCAACTCTTTCAAAATCAAAGTCGTTAAAATACTTGAATTTAAATTATCTCCAATAGCAACGACTACGTGATCAAAATTTCGAATACCAAGGCTTTTTAATACCATCTCATCTGTTGAATCTGCAATTACAGCATGCGAAGCTATATTTGCAAATTCATTAATTTTATCCTCATCTGAATCGATTGCCATTACTTCCATACCTAATTGAGCTAGTTCTCGGCAAATACTTCCACCAAAGCGACCAAGTCCAATGACAGCAAATTCTTTTTCTTTCTCACCCACAAGAATTCCTCCAATAACTTCAAGTACTATTTATTTTCAGTGTAACACACTTTATATGCGTCACAAAAACTATGATTAGCTCTTATTTTTGTTTTTGTATATAAAAATATTGTTGCAAGTAAAAAGCGATACCAACAAGTAGCATAGCAAATACAAATATATTTCCAAAAGAACTAAATGTTTCAAAAACGAATAATAATGTTTCTTGACCAAAAAAGGCAAATAGAAGCTGTGTGAATGCAAATAACAACGCCCATATGTAATGATGTTGATGGAATAAATAATGCGTTGCACCTAAAAAAGCAATAAACGAAAAGATAAAGATCCACCAATTTTCTAAAAATAGTTGCCAATTAGAAAATTGATATCCATTTACTAATATCGCAATAAGCGCGATAACTGCCATCGTCGGCACACTCCAAAATAATGCCCGTCCTCTAAAGAAACGAGTGCCTTTAACATCTCCTTTTTCATGTGCAATATATGTTAGTACTACTGTGCTTATATACAAAACAGAAAGAATTGTTAAAACGATAATAAGCCAAAAATGTAATTGATAATATTCATGCTCTATATTTGTCACGATTGCAGCTAACATGCACGGAATTAACATTCCCGTCCAACCATCTACTTTTCTTTCATTCCAAAAGACCGTATTACCAATCCTTATTCCTAACAACATAAAAATAATGATACCCAATACAAATAACGTAGTTTTATTCCCTACTAAACTCGTTGAGAAAGCAATTAATCCAATAAATAAAAAGAGCACAAACCCATTCATAATTTCTAGTACAGGTGATAAATATCTCTTCACCCATTTGTATGTTTCGTCATATTCATTATTATCTACTAGACGATAGGCATAAAAACTTATCCCAAAATAAACCGCCGCAATAATAACATACGCATATAAGACGAAACATAAAATCGCACTGCTAATTTGCACGTAATTCCCCACCCTTTTTTCTATGTTTCACATTGATTTTACACACTTTTCATACTAAAAGTAAACATATATAAGTTAGTCAAATAATTAATAATGAGCAGTGGCTAAACCCCCTGCTCATTATTAAAACAGTACAATTAACTTTAATTCTTCCATTTGTATGTAAATGTCTAAAATCAATCTATACGAGCGTTACTTACACCTCAGAACAAAAAGTTTTTTGGAACCTTCAAGAGAGCGGAAGTTTTATTTTCTATTCCCTTTCCACTTTACATATTGGCTTAAAAATGTGATTGCCTTTTCAATCACTTCTTCGTCTGGTTTTAATTTTGCATGATGTAAACCATATTCTGAATTTACTCCAAGCCAAAACATAAATCCAGGGATTTCTCGAAGCATATAACCAAAATCTTCACCCGTCATTGCCTCAGTACATGTAATAACATTCATATCAGTTTGTTTATGTACAAATTCCATAAACTCTCTCGTTAACTCTTCATGGTTATATACTTGATGATACATTGCTCCGTAATCTATAATCGCCTCACACTGGAAAGAAGCTTCGATACCTGCAACAATTGACTCAATTCTGCTTTTCACACGCTTCATTGATTCCACTGATAATGTTCGAATCGTTCCTTCTAAACGAGATTTTTCTGCAATAATATTTTGAACCGTACCACCTGTAATTTTCCCGATTGTAATTACTGCACTATCAAGAGGATTTACATTGCGACTAATAACGGATTGAAGCTGTGTAACAAGGTGACTCGCTGCAACAATCATGTCATTTGCAGTATGCGGATAGGCAGCATGGCCACCTTTCCCTTTTAAATCAATATATAATTCTGAAGTATTGGCAAATAACAGTCCTTCTTTCGTTGCAATTGTCCCCACAGCGTATTCTGGTGCAATATGAAGACCAAGAATTATATTTGGTTTCCATTCTTTTAACTCTTCACTTTCTAACATAGGAAGAGCACCGCCTGGTCCTTCTTCTGCTGGCTGGAATAGAAATACAAGGTCATCATCTATTCTTTCGCTCACAGCTTTCGTTAGAAGGCCTAAACCGATTGTTGTATGTACATCATGGCCACATGCATGCATCATTCCTTCATGAATAGAAGCAAACTCGTATCCAGTTTCCTCTGTAATTGGTAAACCGTCTATATCTGCACGATAACCTATTATTTTTTCGGGATTTTTTCCATTTACTTTAACGATTACACCCGTTTTCCATGTCTTCACTTCCATAAATTCATGAGAAAGTGTTCCTATATAATCTAAAATATACTGTTGTGTTTTCCATTCCTTAAATCCGATTTCTGGAATTCTATGTAAATCTCTGCGAATTTGGATAAATTTGCTTACTGTCATTTTTGCACCTCTATCTATAAAAAGCGTAAGAGCCCATTTACGCTCTTACGCTTTTTTTACTTTTTATTTCTCTGGGTTTAATTGACGAAGCTCTTGTTTAATTTCTGTTTTTGCTTTTGTCTTCTCATCAATTTCTTTAATTACACGTGCTGGAGTACCTGCAACAACTGTGTATGGAGGCACATCTTCTGTTACAACAGCTCCTGCTGCTACGACTGCACCTTTCCCTACTGTAACACCCTCTAAAACAACCACGTTTGCACCGATTACTACATCATCTTCAACGATAACTGGTTTTGCAGAAGGTGGCTCAATAACACCTGCAAGTACAGCACCTGCACCTACGTGACAGTTTTTACCGACTGTTGCACGTCCACCAAGTACTGCGTTCATGTCGATCATAGAACCTTCACCAATTACAGCACCAATGTTAATTGTTGCATTCATCATAATTACAGCGTTGTCACCAATTTCAACATGGTCACGAATAATAGCACCTGGCTCGATGCGAGCTTTAATACCTTTTAAATCAAGCATCGGGATTGCAGAATTACGACGATCGTTTTCTACAACGTAGTCAACGATGTGCTTATTATTCTCATCAAGAATTGTCTTAATTTCAGACCATTCTCCGAATAATACACCTGACTTTTTATTCACAAATGCTTGTACTGTTTCAGGGAATGTTACTTCTTTTAAATCCCCTTTTATGTATACCTTTACAGGAGTTTTCTTTTCACTTTTTTGAATAAACGAAATAATTTCGTTAGCGTCCATCATTTTCATTCTTGTTGCCTCCTAAATCCATTTATAATGTTACTCTACCAAACGAAAGAGCGAGTAGCAAGATAATAATCTTATTTTTCCCTTTGAATTTCTTCTATAATTTCTAAAAATGCTTGTACTTGCTTCAACTGCCTTGCCGAGTCACTTGTTAACAACCATGTTTCTCTCGTCAGTTGAACAGGTGTTTTATACATATTTTCCTGTACTTCCTTTAAAACAGTAGAAGGTAAAAGGGCATAACCTATACCATTTAAAACAAGTTGTTTACATGTTTCAATTTGGTCAACTACAATCGTTCGCTTAGGCGGATTAGAAAATAAACCATACCACCAATTTTGTATTTGTCCATAATAAGTCGAATCACTTTTAAATTGAATGAACGGCCTATTTGTTTCTTTTAACATCGAAATATCTTTTATTTCTTTATCAACTAAATACAGTTCATCTTCAAATAATTGTTGCTTCTGACCTTTATATTCTTGTGTTCCCCTCAGTATAGCAACATGAACGTCTCCTTCATAAAACTGCTTTTGCACTTCACTACTCCATCCAGTAAACAGCGATATCTTGACAGAAGGATATTTATGCACAAACTTTTTCAAAACAGGAGGGAGCCAATATTGACCAATAACTGATGCAACAGCTATTTTTAACGTTCCATGAGTTTCCGTTCTGAAAACAGCTAGCTCACTTTTTATATCTTCTTCCCTTTGCAACATTTCTTTAGCATAATTTGCAACTTTTTCCCCTTCAGGTGTAATTGTCAATCCTTTTTGTGAGCGAATAAAAAACTTCATTCCCCATTGTTTCTCCATAGATTGTAATCGTTGACTCAGCGCAGGTTGGGAAACAAATAAACGTTCCGCCGCTTTTCTCATATTTGATTCCTGAGCTAACACAACCATCATTTGAAAATCATCAATTTGCAACTTTCTCCCTCTTTCCTTAGCTTCCATACACCTTATTTCAATAAGCTTTTCATCCTTAATTTACCCGAATGCTTTCATTCAGAAAATACAATTGTCCAGCGCAAACTTTCCTTATGTTTTATGTCTTTTTAAATATAATACATACACAAGTGATATGCACGAAAAAAAAGTGACTTCTTCGTTTCTATGAAGTCACTTTTCTTACGTTATCGATTATGTTGCCTTACTTTCTTATTCAACAATTTTAAAATAGCCCGACGTGTTAAAATCCCCTCAAAATAGCCTTCTTCATTAACAGCGCAAATAAAAGGATGATCAATTGTCATTTCTAAAGCTTTTGCAAATGAATCGTCTAATTTAAGAACAGGTATATCTTCTTTCATCACCTGCTCTACTTTCATATCATCGAGTCTTTCAAACTCAATACGTTCTAATCCTAACATACCATCTAATATCATGGCAGTACTAATCAAACCATGTAGTTTATACATTGGATCTAAGACAGGTATGGCCGAATATCCAGATTTCACAAGAACGAGTAAAGCATGTTCTAAACTATTTCCAATTTGGACATGAGCTACTTTTTCCGATGAAATCATTAAATCCTTCACAAGAATTTGTTGAAATTCGTCTTTCGGAATACTAATCATATTACATCCCCCATTTTCCCTTTTTCCTGCTTATGTTCACAACTCTATTCACATTTTATGACAGCGTTTTCATATTATTATTTTGTCCTAAATTTATTTCAATAAAAATACAATCACACAGCTATTTTAGCATACAGCACAAAAAAAAGACTACCATTCCGGTAGCACTTAATACCCTTTATTTTTTAATCTGTAAAATAACCTTGTGATTTTTTTATATTGCATCACATCTGTCTGTTTCAAACCATTCTCAATATCTGTAAGTTCCACAGCTAAAATTTCACTTGCGTAATTTTGCTGAAATAAAATATCTAGTAGTAAACTTTCTTCTTCCTTCGTTAAAACAACTTCCCTTTGCATATACCCCTCTCCTTACACTCGCATCGTTACTCTTATTATATAAAAAATTCAACCTATTTAATAGATGTAATATTCAGTTTTTATTAAAAGATATGTAGCAATCGTATACATACAAAAAAAATCATTTCGTATATCGATTTGCATAGCTAAACGCCGCATAAGCATCTGGCTTAATTTTTGCAGTTAATCCCATCGCTCGAATTTTTTCTGTCATATCTAAAATAAATTCTTTTGTTAAACCATCATTCCCAATGTCTAAATGAATTTCCATTATGAATCCAGCCCCATCTTGAGCATAAGGATGCAATAACTCCCATATTGTTTGTATATGAGTAGGCGTAAATAGACATGCGATTTCTTGACTAAACTGCGTTTCTAAATATATTTTCTCACGTAAGGTTGCCGGCTTATCTTTTACTGATCTATGGTGTAAACAGCCCCAGGCACCTTTTCCAACACGATGAATATGGATTGCTGTAATAAACCTCGTATCCTTTTGATGCGCTTGTGAGTCTGTCCCAATGGATAATCGATATAAATTTCGCGGATCCTTTTCAATGAAACTACAAATACGGTTAAAGACCATATCAAAATTTAAATGTCTCTCTGAAACATTGTAAAATTTATGTGCACCGTCCACAGAGTCACGTCCTTTCAATTAGACAGACTTTTCGTATTCTCATTGTATGGGACAAAAACTAAAATTATAACTTCCTATCCTTTATTCGTTTCAATATTTCGAATTACAAAGTGACAAACTTGGCACGTATAAATTACATTTTGATTAGATTGAGCCGTTAATACATGAATAATCTCAGCAGAACTTTGACAATTAGGACAAATCACAACTGGTAAACGTTCCATACGATAACCTCCTAGTTATATTTCTCCCGCTATTTGCAGAACCCAGCGATTGTGAGAAGTTTAGCTTCACATATTCACCCGGTTGACGGGACTCATTTTCCACATGGATAAGCAAACTTGCACGGATTAAAATTTCATTTTAATACCATTGTAGGAAAAATAAAAAACTTCTATACATTCCACTAGAAAGTAATAGAACTAAAAAAGGTACTGCCACATGGCAGTACCTTTTTTATATGTATCAAGAAATGATATCGTAAATCTCAATTGCAACCATGTCGATATTATCGAATTGATACACTTGAGGTTTTTCACCTTGTTGATACACTTCTAACTCATACATTTCACTTTTATCGAAAAATTTCACGCTACATTTGCGCTCACCGTTCACTTCAAAATAGCGTTGTGCTACTTCACCGCTTTCAGCTTGTTCTTGTAGACTAACAAGTCGAGTTAAAATTCCTTGGAGTAGAGACATGAAATCTCTCCTTTCTCTGATCTTCCTACCAATAGGTTTTACAGCTATACTCATTCTATCCGTCATAACAGAAAAAATGTTCCACACTCTAGGATAAAGGTTATTGGCCAGAAACTCAACTAAAAATTTGTCGAAATGCGAAGGAAAAAACAGAAAGAACATATTTCCCCTTCTTTATTGCGGTTTTTATACTGGAAGAATATAATAAAAAACAGAAAAAAGGAGGAATAACAATGAAAAAAATTGAGGTTTATACACAACCCGATTGTCCGCCCTGTGTTATTGTGAAAGAATTTTTGAAGCATAATAACGTTGCATATGAAGAATTTGACGTAAAAAAAGACGCTGCTGCTCGCAATCGTCTTTTATACGACTATGATTCTTATTCAACTCCAACAGTCGTAATTGATGGCGAAGTAGTTGCAGGGTTTCAAATTGAAAAGTTACAACAACTACTCAATATAGAATAGGAATAGGTAAATACCTATTCCTATTCTTATCCCGCTATTTGTGGGTAGTAAAACTCCTACCCCAAATTTAGCTACAGCAAAGAAGTTAGATGGAAGAGTAATCCCTCCCACTGATTAAAAGTTTCACTTTATAATTGTTGCAACCTTTTTATTTCAGTTAAAAGTTCCTGACTTTCATGATATCCTGCTAGCTTCCATTTATCTTGATCCCTTTTCAATGTTACAATTTGATACTGTCCACTTTTTGTCCGCTCATATACATATAAATTTTTATGTTCTTCATCATACGACATTTTCGTTTCTGAATTAAAAGAAAACGGTGCTTCTTTTGCCGGAAGTAAATATTCACCACTTTGTTTATCACTTCTGCTATTTTCATCTGTAAATACTTGAAGGAAATTATCTGTAAAATACGGTGATAACGTCTCTATCATCTTATTCATCGGCAAATGCTTCCCACGAATTGAAAACTGGGTTTCATAGCCTTTTTGTATCGTTGTAAATACTTCTTTCCGATCGACTTCCACTTCCTCTTTTCCTAAAACAGTCGTAACACTATAACCAACTAGAAAGGCAACACATACAAATAGAACAAGCCATATTCCATATTTCCTCATTTTTTCACCTTCCTTTTAAAAGAACTTGTCTTTGTAGTATTCATTGTAACAATGATTATGCAAAGACAGGACAGATTTCGTTCGTAAAATCTTTACAACGATAGACAGCATTTTCATCACCATTTTCACTATTACCAATTTATGATAAAAACAAACAAAAAATGCACGAATCTCTTCGTGCATTAAAATAAAACATCTTCTTCATATAAATATTCATAAGATAAATCTATAAATAAAAAGTTGTCATCATCAATCGGGAAAGAAAATGTTCGTACCATTTCTCCCGTTTCAATATCTGCATATAAATCTGAAAGCCTCGCCTTATTCTCAAAACGCATTTTCATGATATTCTCGAGAAAATACGGGCGCCAACTCCAGTTCTTCATATAATAATCCGGCATCACAATCCATTCTCCATCTTTTTTCATAACATTTCCTGATTGTTGGAAACCATCTTCATTACAAATAAATATACGAAAACTACACTGTGATACACTTTGACTAAATTGTAATAACCAATCATTTATATCTTCATTCTTTTTTTGTTTTGATAAAACATCGCCAATGCGATCGCGTAACATCTCTGTTAAATTATAAATTTTTTGTAACTTCTTCTTTTCATGCTGAATAAACTGATGACATTCATTACCTAGTCGCTCTTTCAAAACATTCGTTTCAATAAAATCAGGTAAACATTCTTTCAAATAATTACCTTGATAATATCTTCCGCCGTTCTTCCAAGCATATTGCAGTTGATAAAAAGCATCTATTTCTTCATATAACAAAGTTGCACCAATTCTTCTAGCAAGTAATGATAAAGAATATAAAATATCTTGATAAGATTGTAAAAGTGCTGTTTGCCTTAAGTTCGTTAAATCTACTTTTAAAATATCAGGTGCTAACACGCTAATACGCTCTAAATTACTTGTGCCCGTTCCGACTTTATTAATCGAAATTTGAATACCATATGTACGATAATACATAAGCAAATGATTAAATTGCTCTATATCTTCTTTACATTCATGTTCTGTAATCTCTAAAACAATTTGTTTTAAATTTAAACCTTGTTCTTCATACCTCAATAAAAGTTGAAGCAAGCTTTCATCATCATCATTCATTAATACATTAGCATTCCGATGTATAAATAATAATAATTTTTGATCGCTTTCTAAATAACGATTTAAAGCTTTTTCTACTATAATATTATCCGCTTCCAGTTGAAATTCACTTGGAATCGAATCATCGTGAAAGAAAGAAGCTAAACTTTGTATGCCCTCTTCTGTTTGAATACGTCCTACTACTTCGTATCCAATTACAGTATGCTCATCAGCACTAAAAATAGCTTGATAATAAGGAAGGACTTTATCCAAGTTACTCATTACATCTAATGCATCTATCAACGTGCTTCCCTCCCTTTACTTTTCAAAAATTATAACATGATATTTACGGAAAAATAATAAAAAATCCCTTCAGTTTTCCTGAAGGGATTAGAGGGGTAAAATGCTAAGGGGAATTAGCAATTCTACTATGAAGAAAAAAGAGGTCTTAAATATAACGTATATATGACCTCTTGTAAACACTTTTCTTTCATATGTCACAATTCCGTCACATTTAGCCATAAAAAAATGAATCAAATATTCATTTTTTTATCCCTTTTAAAATGGATATTGATGTAAATGTTGTCCTCCATCCATTGTCATGCAAGTTCCATTTATGTACGCAGCTTCATCTGAACATAAATAATAAGCTAGACCAGCGATTTCTTCTGGCGTACCCAGCCTTCCAAGCGGAACACTTTGTATCGTACGTTTAGCCATTTCTTCTGAAATCCATAATTTATCAGCACCGCCCGTACGTTCAATTGGTCCTGGCGCGATAGCGTTAACTCGTATTCCATATTTACGTCCCCACTCAACAGCGAGCGTCTTCGTCATCGCTAATACTCCTGCCTTCGCTGCAGCCGAATGAATAACTCCTGGACCAGCATCCCATGCATATGTTGCTACCATGTTAATGATATTCCCTTTTATACCTTTTTCAATCCAATATTTTCCGACAGCATGACTACAGTAAAACGTACCGTTTAATACAATATTAATGACTGAATTCCAGCCATTCCCAGATAAATCTTCTGCTGGACAAATAAAGTTTCCAGCTGCATTATTTATTAAAACATCAATTCTACCAAACTTCTCATCAATCTGTTCAATCATTTTCTGAATGTCATCCGTATTTCTTACATCCATTTGTACAGGTAATACTTGCCCTGGAAATTGTTCAATTTCCAACTTTGTTTCCTCTAGTTTTTCCTTTGTACGTCCTGTAATAACAACTCGTGCCCCTTCTTTTGCAAAACGAGTCGCCATTCCTTTTCCCATTCCACTCGATCCACCTGTTATAATAACTACCTTTTCTTTCACATACATCCCCTCCAAAAAATGAATACACATTCATTTTATCACTTTATTTAATAGAAATCTTTATATTTTTAAACTTTTCTGATATTTTAGCGTAAAGAACTTTCTTTTTATTCATTTTTTTTCGTAATCTATACTACTTTTTATTATGTAAAGTATATTTTAAATAAACTGAAAGGAGATTTGAGTAGCCTATAAATGGAATGAAAACATTGAGGTATACTCATATTTTTATGAAGCACATTACAAGAAGAAATTTTTTAAAAATTGGTATGCGTACTTGTCTCTATTCATTTATAACCAGTAGCATCGGATACTACTATGCTAAATATATAGAGCCCCATTTCATTTCTTTTACACAGCACACATTAAAATCACAACTCATCCCAAAAAGTTTTCATGGTATGAAAATTCTTCAATTCAGCGATTTACATCTCGGATACTATTTCTCGCTTCAACATTTATCTAAAGTTGTTTCTAAAATTAATGCTGTAAATCCAGATATTGTCCTTTTTACCGGAGATCTCATTGATAATTATCAAACGTATACTGACACTCCTTTCGTTGCATCCATTTTAAAAAATATACAAGCCCCCTTTGGTAAATTCGCTATTTATGGTAACCATGATCACGGTGGATATGGAACTGAATACTATGAGCACATCATGCGTGAATCAGGATTTGAGCTATTGCTCAATAGTGAAAAAAGAATTCATCTAATGGATAATAGTGAAATTTCTATTTTCGGTCTCGATGATATACTATTAGGCAAACCAAAAATAGAGAAAACATTAGAGCATGCACGGCAAAGTACTTATAACATTGTTCTTGTTCACGAACCAGATATCGCGCCCAAAGTTTCTAAATATCCAATCAACTTGCAACTTTCTGGTCATAGTCACGGCGGACAAGTACAAATTCCTTTTTTAGGAGCTATTATTACACCTTCACTCGCCAAAGACTATATTGAAGGCTTCTATACAATTCAGGATTTAACTCTCTATGTCAATCGAGGCCTGGGAAGAACACGTGTCCCATTTCGCTTTATGTCAAAACCTGAAATCACAATTTTCACACTCCAACATTCGTAATAATTCGCCTATTTTCTTACATATCCTTTCTTGTACGCGCTCATCCACGTTTTGTTTACCATATGATAAAAGTGAGTCCAATAAAGGAGGTATGTTCATGTATCCATATTATCAACCAATTCCAGTCCGTTCAGCACCTATTGGTCCAGTAGGCGACTCACGCTTCTTCCCGTTTTTTGGCGTTCCCTTTCTAGCTGGAATTGCTGGTGGATTGCTCGGCGGAGCATTAGCTTTCGGCCCTCGACCATTTTATCCACCTTATCCACCACCTTTCCCGCCGCCAGCACCTTATCCTTGTTACGGTGGACCATGTCAGCAACCATACTATTACTAAGTTAAAATAACGATTCTTTCAAATATTATTCTCTCAACGAGCCATCTCATTACACGCTTATAATAAAACTATTGTTTCTACTCATCCTTCCATTTTTGGAGCATATGAGTAGAAAAAAGTAAAAACCTCTTATTGACATAAGAGGTTTTTACTTTTTTCATTATTCAGCGTCTGTATTTTGATATGCCATCTTAAACAACTTCACTTGGCTATCAATTTCTTCTGTACTACTATTAATAACATAATAGTAATCACCATCTTTATTTTGTTCACGTGTTTTCACATTATCAGCTAATGTAAGCTGTAAAATCGCCTTAATTCGTGCCTTCATTTCAATATCTAATATCGGGAAAGATATTTCCACTCGCTTCTCCATATTTCGCGTCATCAAATCAGCTGAAGATAAATATATTTTCTCCTCCCCATTATGATGGAAATAATAAATACGGCTATGCTCTAAGTATCTTCCAACAACACTAACTACACGAATATTTTCACTTACATTTGGAATGCCAGGTCTTAAACAACATGTCCCTCGAACAATGAGCTCTACCTTTACTCCAGCTTGTGATGCTTCGTACATTTTTTTAATTAATGGTTTATCTGTTAATGAATTCATCTTAGCGATAATATATCCATTTCCATATTGCCTATGATAACGGATTTCTTCATCTATTAAATCTATAAATTGCTCTCTTATATCAAATGGAGCAACCGATAAATGATGAAAATGTGGCTTTGTTGTATAACCACTTAAATAATTAAAGAAATTGGTTGCATCAACCCCAAAGTCTTTTCTTGATGTAATATATCCAAAATCAGTATATAACTTCGCTGTTGCATCATTATAGTTTCCAGTTCCGAGATGTACGAACCTTTCGATTTTTCCGTTTTTTCTTCTTACAACTAATGTAATTTTACTATGTGTTTTCAAGTGACTTACACCGTAAATAACATGACAGCCTGCCTGTTCCAATTCTTTAGCCCAATGAACATTGTTTTCTTCATCAAATCTTGCCTTTAATTCAACTAATACTGTCACTTGTTTTCCCTTTTCAGCCGCTATCTTTAACGCCTGAATAATCGGTGAATCACCACTTACACGATATAACGTTTGTTTAATCGCAAGTACATTCGGATCGTCCGCCGCATCACGGACAAAATCAACTACCGGCTGAAATGATTCAAAAGGATGATGTAATAAAATATCATGCTCAATTGCTTTTTCAAATACATCTTCTTCATCACCTAAATCTTGAGGTGGTTGCGCAATAAGAGCCGGATATACAAGATGTTCATATAAAGGAGCTAGTTTTTTATATAAAGAAAACAAACATGTTAAATCTAATGGACCATCCATTATATATACATCTTCATCTTTTACTTCCAGAACCTCATATAATAACGCTAGTACTCTTTCATCAATGTGTTCTTTCCCAACTTCTAAACGAACAGCAGCCCCCCACTTACGCTTTTTTAATTCTTTTTCAATTACCTTTAATAAATCTCTCGCACCTTCTTCATGAATCGTTAAATCTGCATTGCGTGTAATACGGAAACGAGTAACAGATGATACTGTATATCCCGTAAATAATTTATGAGTAAAGCTACTAATTACGTCTTCTAATAAAATAAATTTATGCTTTTGCCCTTCGCTCGGTAAAATTATGAAGCGCTCAAGTAATGAAGGAACTTGCACAATTCCTAACTTCGTCCTGTTTTCCTCTTCCGCTTGCTTCTCATCATATAAAAGAGTAGCCAAATTCAAACTTTTGTTTAATAACATTGGAAATGGGCGATATGCATCAATAGCTACAGGAGTTAACACCGGAAAAATTTGCTCATCAAAATACTCTTCTATAAATTCTCGCTGCTCTTTCGTCAAATCATTGAATGTTAAACGTTCAATTCCCTCTAACTCAAGCGCTGGTAATACATAATTTTTAAATGTATCATATTGTACTGTCATTAGTGCATGGGCTTTTATCGCAATTTTATTTAATTGCTTTTTTGGTGTTAAGCCAGCTTTATTTTCTGGCTGATTAAATCCAGCACTCACTTGATCCTTTAATCCCGCTACACGTACCATAAAAAATTCATCTAAATTCGAACTAAAAATACTAATAAATTTCAATCTTTCCAAAAGTGGATTATTTGCATCTTGCGCTTCTTGTAAGACACGTTCATTAAATGCTAACCAACTTAACTCTCGATTATTGTAATAAGCTGTATCATTTAAATTTACTGCATTCCCCTTCAATAATTCCATTCTCTTCACACTTCCCCTTGAAACTTTTTCACTATAATTTAGTTACTTTTATTTTAGCAAATTACAATATTATAAAGTGTAATTTTTTTGTAAAGACATCCGTACAACCTAATGTTTTAGTTCGAATAACAAGTTAATATTCGTTTTTAACACTCTTTCTAACTGTTTTTTTTGTTTTTCAGCCTGCACTTTTTCCGCTAATGCCGATTGTTCACATAAAGCTTTAAATGTTAATCCTTCTTCGTTTTCTGTTATAGATATGGTATCAATAAGCGATCGTTGCCTTACATTTAAAGTAGCTGAAAATTGTAAAACAGCTCCTAACAGGCGGATTTTTTTTTGTTCGCTTTTATCAAACCAACCTTCAAATGGAGATAAATGTTGTTTAAATAACATTTTTGATTTATACGATGCAATAAGCGCTAGCCTTACTCGATCTTTATGCATCATGCCATCAATTGTCTTATTCGCTAATAAATAAAACGTATGTAAACGACTTGCTTCTTCGTCTATATATTTGCCTATATTAAATACTTTCGCTGCTTGATGGAACACTTCCCAATCTTTTACTGACATAGAAATAAGCCCTATTTCCTCAAGTTGTTTGCAAATTAGTCTTCCATGTTTAATAAGCTGAATAACAAATTCCATGTCCATTTCGTATTCATGTGATAGTAAATGCAGACTTTCTTCAACTACGTTCGGATAATATGAAATCCCCAAATCTTTTGTCAACTCTTCATAGAAAACACCTTCTCTTAACCCTTTTCTACTTAATACAAATGCCGGTGCCTCTATAACATTAACAAGTGTATGAAATACTTCAACCGCTGGAATAATCGTATCTGCTCGATCTTTTGCCAATCCTTCCAATTTCTGAAGTTCTATGTACGACAATTTTTCCAATTCATCTTTTACACTTTCAATATCTTCTTCTTTCATCTTGTATAAATGTAATCCTGCTATAGGATAGCATATTAAATTTTGATGGATTTTCACTAAGTTCCTAGCACTACCACCAATTGCAATAAGAGGCAATTTCTTATTGATTAACCATGGTAACGTTCGAAATTGAAACTCTAAATACTGTTGCATTCCCTCTAACTCATCTTTAGTAGGAATATCCCCTTTAATAAATTGTTGCTTTAAAGAAAGTGCCCCAAATGGAAAACTATGGTACTCTAAAATCTCTCTATTTCTAAAGTATGTAACTTCTGTACTTCCCCCGCCGATATCTACCGTTATTCCTTCTGAAAACGATGTAGAATTCATAACCGCCAAGTATCCGTAACGCGCTTCCTCATACTCTGATAATACTCTAAGAGTAAAGTCCGTTTGTCCTTCAACAAGCTTTTTAATTTCCTCTTGATTCTCCGACTGTCTAATTGTTGCTGTTGCAACACAAAGTACATGATGCAACTGATGGAATCTTGTACTTTCTTGAAATTGAAATAATGTCTGTAATAATACTTCTATTCCCTCTTCATTCAACACACCATCAATTAAGTAATTCCTTAACCTAGCAACAACTTTCGTATTTTCAATCTCTTTATAAAAACCTCCATTTTGCTTTTCATAAATAACTAAACGCATTGTATTAGATCCAATATCTATAATGGCATACTGTTGTTTTAATATTTCTTTCAAACTTCTCACTCTTTCATTATCAAATTTCAAAAACATATTCTATTACTATTATACAAAATAGTTGTTTTTTGTAACAATATTGCTTTAATATTGAAAATATATACAATCACTTTTTGCGTATAATAAATACCTATTTTATTTATGGTATAATAATGAAAAATTGAAAGGAGATTCAATATGAAACCTTCACAACCACAATCTCAATTACAAAACCAACATTCTATTAATCGACTAGCTCAATCTATTTTCGTTGTGAATCGTCATGCTAAAGCAGCTACTAATCCTAAATATTTATACTGGTTAAAAAAGACAGCTTTAGAACGTTTGATTGCTGAAAAAAAAGCAATTAAAGAAGGATTACATTTTTCTAGAAACCCACGTTTTAGCCAACAACAATCTGATGTCCTTATACGTTTAGGCGATTATTTTTTCCACATCCCTCCTACGAAAGAAGATTTTCGAATTCTACCGCATCTTGGTCATCTTGAATCCTCCTATCGAAATCCGAAAACAACCTTATCTTTAACAGTGGCAAAAAAAACAATTCAAGATTATATTGGTCCTGAAGCATTAAAACAAGAAAAAAAATTAAGTGAACCTGTTCCATGGTATAGTCGTACTTATACAAAAAAATAAAACAGTTTGGCCAAGTGTAGGCCAAACTGTTTTATTTTTTCTCTTCTTTAATTTTAATATTTGCTTGTTTATAAAAAGCTACTTTTTCTGTATTATAAGACTTTGTGAATTCATTAAATTTATCTTTTTCTGACTCAATATCCTTATAAGATTGATTTACTACTTTTACTTTTTCACTAATATCTTTTAATTTAGTACCTTTATCTTGTAACATTGTATATAACTCTTTTTCTTGTTTTAAAGATTTGTCATAGCTGTCATACATTTTATTAAATGAATCGTGTCGTTTCTCATACGTGCTTTTCACTTTATCAGCTTGATCTTTCAATTTCTTATCTTCAATTTTCTTCACATACTTATCAGCTGACTTCACTTCTTCTTGCGCTTTATTTAAAACTTCTTTTTCTTTTGCAAGCACTTTTTCTCGTTCAGTTGTATTTTTCACTGCTTGATTCAGTTTTTCTTTAACAGTTTGATTATTATCTTTTCCTTCTTGAACAATCTGGTTATATAATTCTTGTCCTTCTTTCTCTAAAGTCTCAAGTTTTTTTGCATCTTCAAACATTGTTTTTTCTTGTTTAGCAGCGTTTTCAAACGCTACATATAATTCTTCTTCTGGTTTCGGACCGAAACAACCGGCTAATAAAATCATTGATAATGCAGTTACAATTGCTAATTTACTATATTTCAACATCTCTTCCTCCTACTTATAAACGACCATCGTGTAATATAAAAAAGTTATAAAATATGTAATTGTTCTATACACTCGCATCTTTTTTACGAAGATCATTAATATTGTTTGTACAAATTATTACTTGATATTACATTATTCTTTTTGAATTATTTAGCAATTCCATATCCATCTTTAAGTATACTACTTCGTGTTTTTTAAGGCCTGTTTACACTATGTATTACTTTAATGTCCACGGAATTTCACCTCAGTCTTAATAAGACTATAATAGTTCACCTGATAAAAGGTGATCGCTCCGCTCTCACGTCTATCATTCCCTTTCCAGCTTTCTATCAATTAATCTCTTTGTTCATTTTACACAGTACAATCGATATCTCGCAACAACTTACAAATATTCTTTTCATTTCCTAAAAAGGAAAAGTGTAGAGCTTGCTTTCCTCTACACTTTTAAAATAAAACACACTGTGCAAATTGCATTGACACTACCATCATAATTATATGCTTATTTCATATATTTTTAAAGACTTTTATTACAAACGTGGCGTTTTTTTGTAATAAAAGTCAAAAAAATGTTACAAATAAAACATCTTCCTATCATATATCTTCAAATCAAAGCTTCACTCATTTTCTTGCAAATTTCTATACTGGTACAATTGATTTTGCGACTTTCTCAACAGTTCTTCAAACGTTTTTCCTTCTACTGGATAGCTAGCTGCTCCAAATAAAAGAGTGACACTGAGTAAATCACCTTCTATTTCACTTTCAATATTTTTCATTAATCGTTTTGTTATTGTTGATGTTTCATGACCATTATCAATTGCTACAATAACGTACTTATTTTCATCCCACTTTGTAACAACATCGCCCTTCCGAATTGTCTTTACAATGGTACTCTCTAATTTTTGTACTAACACTCCCAACTTTTTTTCTTGCAACGTGTCTTTTAATCCTTCCCATTCTTTTACAGAAAGAATGTACACTGTAATATTACGAGAATCTCTTTCAGATAAAGCAGCTACTTTCCCAAAAAAATCAACAACAAAATCATTGCTTGCCATTCCTCCTACTTCCATACCCATACGCTCGTTCGCTCTTTTATCGTACCAATGTCCAAAATAATAACTTAGTATCATTTGCAATATATAAATAATAAAGACGGTATAAAATGATCGTGAATCCAGTTTTGCAATTACATCCTGAAGTGCAATCCATTCTGTAACTGCCACAGTATTGCCAAGCAATAATCCACTAATTTTCCCTTTATGTTTCATACTTTTCCCCCTTTTATACCAATATATGTTTCTATATCAATAATGTTTTTCTACAAAATAAAAAATGTACATATGCAATGTACATTTCTGCTTAAGCTTGTATACCTTTTCTACTCTATTTCATATATATAATATATAACTTTTATAGAAAGGAGTAATCTATATGCTACAAAAAGAGAATCTATCAGATGCTATGCGTTTACTAGCTGGTTTTCTATTATCATTAAAATTATTATTTACCTCTTTCGGGATACACTTTATTACAAACGATCAAATCGACGCTATTGTTAATGTTGTTTCATTTTTATTTATTCTATACTTTGGCTACAAAAATAACTATGTAGGAAAAAAGGAATGGAGCAAAAGAAAATACTCAAAAAACACAACCTTCACTAAAAAAGGAACCTTTTGTACAGGTTCCTTTTTATCATTGACGCACAACAACTTCATTTGTTTGCAGTGGGCCATATGATATCTCTTTATCTTGAAATGTATATGTAGCCTGAAAGAATGTTTGTTTAAGAGCTTTATCTTTATTAGCTTTTATTTTACAACGTAGTTCCACCTTCTCATTCGGTAACAAATCATCAATTCGCCATCTAACAAGCTGGAATAAAAACTCACTTATCCCCTTATCAACTTTTAAAGAATTAGGAATATAAGCAAAGTAATCTCGAATCATATGACTTACAACAACTCTCGAAATCATTTCTACCCCTTTATTTTCCACTTCAATTCGCATAATAAGTATGTCGTTTACATCGTAGGTCAATTCATACGAAAACTGTTCTGTATACATACTACCAATTTGTAATGTAACGGCTACTTGAGGAAATTCGTTTTCCTTTTTCGATCCGTCAATCCACAATACTGGTTGTAGCGGTATTGAATATTTTCCTGTATCCGAAATTCGTCCCCATATTTTCATAATATATATTCACCTCATTTCAGATGTAACATACACACAATGAATTCCCCAAATCACTAAAGCTTGCTACAAGCAATGTTTAATATTTCTCTTCCTTTTATCCTATTCGACAATATGAAGAAAAAACCATTTTTCATCTATTAACAGAAGGTGTTCTTTATGAAATTTTTTTACAATTTACTTCATTTCCTTTATAGCAATATTCAGTATGGCTCACTCGTTCTCTACTCATACGAAAGAATATTTTGACGGAAGAAAAAGTTTGCCTTATAGTCAAATTTGACTATAATATTCTTTATGGCATATCAGTGCACTTATGGAAAAGGAATTAAAATCAACTATACATTTAAAATTTTTTATCCACTGCACTCAAAACTTAATATAGTTTACTTATTTCTAAAGGAGGGTTATATTTGGAAACTCAACCATTAAAAAAAGACGCCAACAAAACAAAATTTGTTGTTGCTGGTTTACTGCTTGGTATATTAATGGCCGCAATGGATAATACAATCGTTGCAACCGCAATGGCAACAATCGTTGGAGACCTAGGAGGATTTGATAAGTTTGTTTGGGTCACATCAGCTTATATGGTAGCAACAATGGCAGGGATGCCTATCTTCGGGAAACTTTCTGATATGTACGGGCGGAAACGTTTTTATATTGGGGGCCTCATTCTTTTCTTATTCGGTTCTGCTCTTTGCGGAACAGCTTCAAGTATTGAGCAATTAAGTATTTATAGAGCTATTCAAGGTATCGGTGGTGGTGCCCTTATGCCTATCGCCTTCACAATTATGTATGATATCTTCCCACCAGAAAAACGCGGGAAGATGACAGGGCTATTTGGTGCTGTTTTTGGGACATCTAGTGTATTCGGTCCTTTATTAGGTGCTTATATTACTGACTACATAAGTTGGCATTGGGTCTTCTATATTAATATTCCATTAGGACTTATCTCCTTTTTCTTCATTACTAAATACTACAGTGAGTCTCTAGGATTTAGAAAACAAAAAATTGATTGGGCTGGTGCTATTACACTTGTCATAAGTATCGTTTGCTTAATGTTCGCATTAGAACTTGGTGGTAAAGAATATGCCTGGAATTCTACTGTAATTATTGGCTTATTTACAACAGTAGTTATTACGCTTATTATTTTCTTCTTTGTAGAACGAAAAGCAACCGAGCCTATTATTTCGTTCCATCTATTTAAAAAACCTTTATTCGCAGCTAGTCAAGGAGTTGCCTTTTTCTATGGTGCCGCTTTTATTATCTGTACAGTTTATATTCCAATCTTCATTCAAGGCGTTCTTGGAGGTTCCGCCTCTAATGCTGGATTAATTTTAACACCAATGATGGTTGGTTCTGTAATTGGAAGTCAAACCGGAGGACAATTAGCGTCTCGAACAAGCTATCGTAACATTATGATGGTATCTGGTTTCTTCTTCGTTCTTGGTAT
The DNA here is from genome assembly GCF_041360755.1 of Bacillus sp. RCC_6_1. NCBI lineage: Bacteria > Bacillati > Bacillota > Bacilli > Caryophanales > Bacillaceae > Bacillus > Bacillus sp. RCC_6_1. The sequence goes on along the minus strand of NZ_JBFUPV010000002.1, from coordinate 808,447 downwards.
TTATTTATTAAGTACTTTAACAATGGACACACCTCGTTTACTCGTAACACTATTTATGATTCTCGCTGGGCTTGGTGTTGGTTTCTCATTCTCAGTATTAAGTATGTCTTCTATTCACAAGTTGGAAATGCGGGACCGTGGTTCGGCGACATCAACAAACTCATTCTTCCGATCACTCGGTATGACTCTTGGTGTAACGATTTTCGGTACAATTCAAAATCATATTTTTACAGATAAACTAAACTCTGTATTTCCCCCTGAACTAGCAAAATTAGCTCCAAAAGGCGGAGACACAAGTTTCTTATTATCACCAGGCGCTACCGCAAAAATTCCTGCTGAAATATTAGCGGGTATTAAAGAAGCTCTCGCTACATCTATTGCGAATACATTCTTCTGGGCACTCATCCCGGCTGTACTAAGTATTATTTGTATTTTACTTATGGGAAATGAACGCCTCTTTACAGGCCCTAAAAAGAAAGAAAAACAAAAGCAAGTTAGTTAATATAAAAAAGAAGCGGCATATTCCTTTATGAAAAAGGATATGCCGTTTATAATATGTATAAAGTGAAACTTTAATCAGTGGGGGGGTGTTCATCCCCCACTGATTATTAGCCCTCACCAATCGGGCTTTTACGGGCAGTTAATCCCCACCTAACTTCTTTGCTTCCGCTGAATTTTTGGGTGGGGATCTTACTAGATAAAGTTTTTATATACAGGAGTTGAGACAGCATGAGCATGAAATTAGTCATTCTCGGCTTGCTACTCGAAGGAGATAAACATCCATATGAAGTGCAGCATATTATGAAAGAACGACAAATGGATTGTTACATTAAATATGCTAAAGGATCACTTTATTACGCCTTCGAGCAATTAGAAAAGCAAGGCGCAATTCATATTACAAATGTAATTAGAGACACAAATCGACCTGACAAAACGATTTTTCATATAACAGAAGAAGGCAAAAAACTATTCCACACTTTACTATTAAAACAATTCGAAGCCAAAAACCAAATATATAAACCTATTTATTCGGCCTTATCTTTCGCTCACTTTAGCAATGATCACGAATTAGTTCCTATTTTAGAAAAAAAGAAAAACGATACTCTTCAATATTTACATACTATGCAAACGATATATGATTGTAATAAAGGAAAGGTTCCACGTGCACAACTATATATTTTGCAAAGTGTAATTGAGCATATTACAGTTGAATTACAATGGCTAAACACCCTCCTTAAAGATGCTATAGCAGGCCGACTTTCAGAAGTTGCTATAGATGAAAATTGAGCTATGAAAGAAGGCATCCCTACTTCTTTCATAGCTCAATTTCTCTTTTTATACTGTAATATTATTAGTTAATCCAGGATGAAAAGTCATAATAATAAGAAATAAAAACTTTTGAATTTTCTTATTTCAAAACAGTAGACAAAATTCCAAAAATTGTGTTAGAATTTGTTTCAATATCATATCGCTTGTTAAATTCCTTTCAAAAGGAAAATAGGTACACGAAAGTTTCGTTTCGTGTTTAAAAGGGAAGCTTGGTGAAACTCCAACACGGTCCCGCCACTGTAAATGCTGAGATTTCTTTTTGGTGCCACTGTGAAAACGGGAAGGTGAAAGAAATTATATGAAGCATAAGTCAGGAGACCTGCCTGTTTTAACAACACTGATAGATTCACGGATGATGATGAGGTGTTAAAACAAAAAGGAAGGCTTATTTTCTATGTCTTTGTACTTTTTGTTATAGGTATTTCCTAGTAAACGGAAATGCTTACTTTCAATTAGGGAGGAATTTAAAATGGCAATTCAAACAAGTAACTTAGGTTATCCACGTATCGGACTACAACGAGAGTGGAAAAAAACATTGGAAGCTTTTTGGTCCAATAAAATCGATGAAGAACAATTTTTAACAACAATGAAAGAAATTCGCCTTCAACACGTAAAAGTACAGCAAGAAAAAGGGATTGAACTCATTCCAATTGGCGACTTTACATATTATGATCACGTTTTGGATACTGCCTATATGCTAGGATTTATTCCATCACGTTTTTCTGAGTTTACATCTTACCTTGATGTATATTTCGCAATGGCGCGTGGCTCTAAAGATCACGTAGCTTCCGAAATGACAAAATGGTTTAACACAAACTATCACTATATCGTTCCTGAATATGAAGAGGGATTACAAATCTCTTTAAAAGATAATCGCCCACTTCGCTTATACGAAGAGGCAAAACAAGAATTAGGAGTAGATGGAAAGCCTGTTATTTTAGGACCATATACTTTCTTAAAATTAGCTAAAGGCTATACACAAGAACAATTTCCTAACATTTTAAAACAGTTAGTTGCACCTTACGTACAACTGCTTTCAGAACTACATGCAGCTGGGGCACAAGCCATTCAAGTTGATGAACCGATTTTCGCTTCTTTAACTAAAAAAGAAGTTCAACAAGCAAAAGAAATTTATGAAGCTATTCGTAAAGAAGTTCCAAATGTGACTCTTCTTTTACAAACATATTTTGATAGCGTAGAAGAAAACTATGAAGAAATTATTACATTCCCGGTATCCGGTATTGGATTAGATTTCATTCATGGTAAAGAAGGTAATCTAAATGCTATTTCAAAATATGGATTCCCAGCTGATAAAACTTTAGCTGTCGGTTGTATAGATGGCCGTAACATTTGGAGAGCTGACCTTGATGAAGTTCTTGAGTTATTTACAACGTTACAAAAACAAGTCCAAACGAAAGATATCATCGTTCAGCCTTCTTGTAGCTTATTGCATACACCAATCGATAAAACAGAAGAAACTCACTTATCGACTGAGCTGTTTGATGCGTTAGCATTTGCAAATCAAAAATTAGAAGAGTTAGTTCTTATTCATTCCGCTCTCACTCAAGGTACAGAAAGCATTAGTAATGAGCTGGAAACATATCGAAACGTACATCATACAATTCGTTCATCTGCTGCACGTAACCGAGAAGATGTCAAAGCAGCACGAACAGCACTAAAAGAAGAAGATTTTTCACGTCCTCTTCCATTTGAAAAACGATACGAATTACAACAAGTTGCTCTAGAGTTACCGCTATTACCAACAACGACTATTGGTAGCTTCCCGCAAACAACTGAAGTTCGTCAAACGCGAAAAGAATGGCGTAACGGTGTTATTTCAAATGACCAATATGAACAATTTATTGAAAAAGAGACAGAAAAATGGATTCGTTACCAAGAAGAAATTGGGCTTGATGTACTTGTACATGGTGAATTTGAAAGAACTGACATGGTCGAATATTTTGGTGAGCGCCTTGCTGGTTTCTCATTCACTAAAAACGGTTGGGTACAATCATACGGTTCCCGCTGCGTAAAACCACCTGTTATTTATGGTGATGTAGCCTTTATTAACGGCATGACTATTAAGGAAACAGTTTATGCACAAAGCTTAACAGAGAAAGTTGTAAAAGGAATGTTAACCGGACCTGTTACAATTTTAAATTGGTCCTTCGTTCGAAATGATATTCCAAGAAAAGAAGTTTCGTATCAAATTGCACTAGCTCTTCGTCACGAAATTGAACTACTTGAATCTTCTGGAATTAGAGTAATCCAAGTCGATGAGCCCGCACTTCGTGAAGGAATGCCACTAAAAGAAAAAGATTGGGATGCTTATATTACATGGGCAGTACAATCCTTCCTTTTAGCAACTTCTTCTGTAGCAAATGAAACACAAATTCATACTCATATGTGTTACAGTAACTTCGAAGATATTGTTGACGCGATTCGCGCATTAGATGCAGATGTAATTTCTATCGAAACATCAAGAAGTCACGGAGAATTTATTGATACATTAAAACATACAACATATGAAAAAGGCATTGGCCTAGGTGTATATGATATTCATAGCCCACGTGTACCGAGTAAAGATGAAATGTATAAAATCGTAGAACAATCTTTAGAAGTATGTGATCCTAAATATTTCTGGATTAATCCCGATTGTGGTTTAAAAACGAGAAGAACAGAAGAAGTTATTCCAGCTTTAGAACATATGGTGCAAGCAGCGAAAGATGCTCGTTCCCTTTTAAAAACAAACGCATAACAAAAATGGGTTATCCTTTTCTCAGGATAACCCATTTTTTATTCTTTACTTTCAAAAAAGAATTCATATTGTATTTTATATAATTCATCATCCGTTGGCTCTTCAAGAGGAATTGCTTGTAATACAACTGTATACTCACCATTTGGAATAGGTATTTGAAATTTATTAGAAAGAATACTCGTTATAACGATACTTTCATTTTCAACTGTAAAAGGAACCGTAATCGTTCTAACTACTTCTTCTTTTTCAATATGTTTCCCTGGGGTCACTTTCACTTCACAAGTATAATCAGAAAGTGCTTCAAAAATAACAGTTCCATCTGCCTTAGCATAACCTCTTTCAAAATCTTCATCAGTCCAATCTACATAAGGCTGCTCACCGTCATAGTTCATCAACATTAATTGCGAATAAGAAATCGTTAACTCCATAGTTCCCCTTCTCCTTCATTATGAAATATACAACTACTACTTCACTTCAAATTTTACTCGCGTACCATCTGGGTATTTATCTAACTTATTCCCTACCCAAGAGCCTGCTCCGCGGTTATCCGCCGGACTTATATATTCAATATGTGCTCCTTTTCCGCCTTCCTTGCACATCGCCATTGGCCATTCATCACGATCATACCCTTTTTTTGATGGATATGGTGCTAACGACAATTTCCTTCTATCTGCAGCACCACCACGATCGATTGTACAAACTTCTGAATGCCCTTCTTTTATAGCATCCGTAATATGTTTTCCTGTCTCTGGATAACGTTCTTTCGGAAATTCTAACACTTGATCATACGTATTCGTTTTCTTTACACTTGTTTCCTCTGGCACAAGTACTTCATAAACTGCTACTAAAATAGACAGAATTGCGATAATTGAAATGATAATACCTTTTAATTGCTTCATGTATACCTCCATGTTTCTACCAGTTTCTTTTCCTCCGTTATTATAACAAACTTCTCCTGTATATGTTTTCAGACATTATTTTAGTTATTCCTTGCCATTCCGCCAAAAATTTTCATTTTTTCACTAATGCTGTAGAAAACTAATAGCCTTCCGACATTCTTTTTCAAAGGAAGTCCTCATAAAAGATTGAAATGATATATACGATACTTTTTGGGGAGGAAATATGATGGAAGCTACCTATAAAACGAAAGATGTCACGAATAAAACAGGCATCCCAAAACATATAGTTCGCAAATATAGTCAGCTGTTAGAGGAACATGGTTATATGATTTCCAAAACAGCTGATGCTCGTATTTATAAACTTGATGATTTAAAACTATTGAAATCTATACACGAAAGAGCTGCTACATTACAAGAAGATATTTCAGAAACGATACCGATTATTTTAAAAGAAAAAGAGGCCCCACCTGTACCAGTTATACAAGATAAGCAAGAGATACAAACGAAAGAAAAAGAAGATGGGCGTAACTTTGAGGAGTTCATGTTAAAACTTGAAATGCTAGCTCAATTAAATGAAGCAATTATTCATCAAAATTCTACTCTAATTACACAAAATCGTTTAAAGGATGAGAAACTAGACGAATTGATGCAACAAGTTTATGTAAAAGAAGGCTCTCAAGAAAAAATGCTTCAAGAGTTAGTCGATCACGCCGCTCAAACAGATGCACTGCAAAAAGAAAAGATGGACTTATTAATGAATCATATGTATAAACGAGAATCCAAACAGGAAGAAAAAATGAATAAACTTGTTAGTCAAATTTATAACAAAGACAGTAACCGTGATGCACAGCTTATGCAAGTTATTCGAGAAATTCAAGAAACAAAAAGAATGGTTGCTGCCTCAAAAGAGCAAAGCTTCTTTCAATCATTTAAAAGTTTATTTAGCCGAGCAAAACAAGAAAAAACAAATGAATAAACAATATAAATTAAAAAGTTACCTTTCATCGGTAACTTTTATTCCTTATTTTGTACAGCTGGTAATATAATAATTGCTTCAGTGCCTTTTCCACTTTCACTCTTATATTCCAATGTACCATTATGCGCTTGTAAAATACTAAATGTTACCATAAGTCCTAATCCTGTCCCTTTTTCTTTTAAAGAATAATATGGTTGCCCAAGCCTTGCTAACTGTTCTTTCGTCATACCAACACCACTATCTTTAACTCTTATTATGATTGTTTCATCTTTTTGAATAGCTGTTACTTTTAAATATCCTTTATTTCCTTGAATTGCTTCAATACCATTTTTAACAACATTCATAATAGCTTGCTTCAATTTTGTCTTATCACCAATCGTATAAAGGCTTTCTGAAATTTCAACTTGTAAATATACACCTTGCATCGCTGCAAATGACGACATAAGAGTGGTCATTTCTATTAATTGGGCTGATAAACAAATGTGTTCTTTTTTCTCAATTTGCGGCCTTGCTAAATTTAAGTAATCTGAAATAATTTGTTCCGCCCGATCCAATTCAGCTAATACAAGACGCATATAATCCTTATTCTTCACATCTTCCGTACTTTCTAGCAATTGGATAAATCCACGAACAACAGTTAGTGGATTTCGAACTTCATGTGCCACACTTGCTGCTAACTCACTTACAATATTAAGCTTTTCTGATTTTTGCATCTCTGTACGTAGCAATGCATTTTCATTTAAATATTCAGTTAAATACACCTGAAATACCATTGTCATGACCATGATAAGCGAGGCAAATATAAATCCGCTATATATTTGCGAAATATACGGTGTAAATCCTGTTTCCAAAAGAACATTAATCATGCCTAATACTAAAGAAACAAGCACATAAAATGATGAAATCATAAATGCTAAAATTAATTTCTTATCCCTTGAAAAAAGAGACCATTTCTTTGATAAAAATAGCGGAACTATCAATAGAAATATTACTTCTAAAACTGGAAGAAAGCTCATTCCCTTTAGTAACCATTCATATGCAACAAAAATAACCGCTGGGATTAAACCAACAATCCCACCATATAAAAAACCACTGACAATTGGAATGGGGTGAAAGTTATACCCACACACATTGCCAAAACAAATAGAGTATGTCATGGAGAGAACGAGCGTAACGCTAGATAAAAACATAATAAAGTAACGATTTGGCTTCGGAGGCATTTCTTGATAGCGATTTAAACGAATCGCTTCATATAAAAATAGTGGCAAAATTATGATGGCAATTTGAATCAATAAATCACGGATAAGCTCCATAACCTCTCATCCCCTATATGTATTTTGATATGATTATATCATTTTATAGGTGTATTTGTTTTAAAATTTTGATTTTTCTTAACATATTTGTTAATTCTTTGTTAACAACTCATAATAATTGTTACAGATTTTCGAAATGATTGTAAACCCTGTACCAAATTTCCTTCGTGCAGTATACAATGAATACGGATTACAAAGAAAATATAAAAATACTTTTTTAGACGGACAATTATAGCAAAATACAGCATATAATCCATACTATCTATGTTTACAAATAAGTGATCATTACTTTAGTAGGAGGAAGATAAATATGGCGGGTACTACGCTTGTTTTAAAAGAAGAAAATTTGGTTGTTCTAGAAAATGTTGAAAAATCAGTATATGAAGAGTTACAGCATAAAGCGGGAGATGAAAACTGCACATGTGCTGTAAACGAATCAGTCGTTCACCTTGGCAAGGTATCCTCTGTACTCTGGAATGAAGATGAAATAGATTGGGAATACGGATATTAAAAAGTCGCTTATAGCGGCTTTTTTTCTCTTTTCTCTCTCTTTCTAAATAACATATACAAAGCGTAATCATAGAAAATATGATAAAATGAACTTAATTTTCAAACGGAAGAAAGGGAGATACAATGGAACAATTCATTAACCCTAGAGTGAAGGACATCCAAATTTCTGGAATCCGTCAGTTCTCTAACATGATTCAAAACTATGATAATTTGATTTCTTTAACAATTGGACAACCCGATTTCCCTACACCTTCTCTCGTGAAAGAAGCGGCTAAACGGGCTATTACAGAAAACTATACAAGCTATACACATAACGCTGGTTTACTAGAATTACGTAAGGCAGCTTGTAACTTCGTAAAAGATAACTACGATTTACATTATTCACCTGAAAACGAAACCATCGTTACAATCGGTGCTAGCGAAGCAATTGATGTTGCATTCCGAACGATTTTAGAGCCAGGAACAGAAGTAATTTTACCTGCTCCTATTTATCCAGGCTACGAACCTATTATTCGATTATGCGGTGCAACGCCTATTTTTGTAGATGTTCGTGAAACTGGATTTCGTTTAACAGCTGAAGCGCTTAAAAATGCTATTACAGAAAAAACAAGATGTATCGTACTACCGTATCCTTCTAACCCAACCGGTGTAACTTTATCAACAGAAGAGCTAAAAGATATTGTAGATGTTTTAAAAGATAAAAATATTTTCGTCCTTTCAGATGAAATTTATAGCGAGCTTGTATATGAACAAAAGCATACATCTATCGCTCATTTCCCAGAAATGCGTGAAAAAACAATTGTCATTAACGGTTTATCTAAATCACATTCTATGACTGGCTGGCGTGTTGGACTTTTATTTGCACCAAGTTATTTAGCAGGACACATATTAAAAGTTCATCAATACAATGTAACGTGTGCTACTTCAATCGCTCAATACGCTGCAATTGAAGCATTAACAGCAGCTAAAGACGCACCAAAAATGATGCGCCACCAATATAAAAAACGCCGTGATTACGTATATAATAGACTCACTCAAATGGGATTAACAGTTGAAAAGCCAACAGGTGCATTTTACTTATTCCCATATGTTGGTCATTTGACATCTTCATCATTTGATTTTGCACTTGATCTTGTCAAAGAAGCGGGACTAGCTGTAGTTCCTGGAACAGCATTCTCTGAATACGGTGAAGGCTACCTTCGCTTGTCCTATGCGTATAGTATCGAAACTTTAAAAGAAGGCTGCGACCGATTAGAAGCCTTTCTAATGAAAAAAGCTAAGAGTTAAACTCTTAGCTTTTTTATGCATAATGATCACAAGTTTGACGTTTTAGTAATTTATGAGGAATAATGATACACTTTGCAGTGGATTCTGCATTCTCTACTTTATCAACTAAAGCTTTTGCTGCCTCATATCCTAGCTGATAAATATTCACATCAACTGTCGAAAGTGGAGGGCTCGCAATTTCTGATAATAAAGCATTATTAAAGCTTACAATAGAAACATCTTTCGGTACAACGAATCCTTTTTTAGAAAGAGCACTTAACACACCAAGTCCAATTAAGTCATCCGTTGCCATAATTGCCGTTGGCGGTTGCTGCAGTCCCATTAATTCCTCAACAGCTTGTTGACCACTTTCCCTCGAAAAATCAAAATGTAAAATATATTCTTTTGGTAATACAATGTCTGCTAATTTCAAGGCATCACTCATACCAGCTAAACGATCTCTTGTTACAAGTAAATCTGATCCACCACCAATGAACGCGATTTGCTTATGCCCTAATGAAATTAAATATTCTGCCACTTCTCTTGCAGCTGTATAATTGTCATTATCTACATATGTAATTTCATCTTTTCGATCATATGGTTTTCCTATTAAAACAAACGGGAAATTTTGTTCATGTAAATATTGAATAATCCGATCATTCTCCCTTGAATATAAAAGAATAATGCCCCCAATTTGGCGTCCCTGTACCATCTTTACGACACCATTAAAAATTTCTTCTTCCGTTTCACCTGTCGACATGTAAAGCGCATAACCTTCTACGTGTGCAAATGAACTAATCCCTCTTATAACTTCTGGGAAAAATGGATTTTGAAAAGCTTTACTTGCAGAACTTGGCATAACAAGACCAAGTGTTTTCGTCGTTTGGTTCGCAAGATTTCTCGCATTTAAATTGGGATGATACCCTAATTCACTCATCACTTTCCTAACACGGCGCTTTGTCTTTTCACTTATACTTGGATTATCAGCAATTACACGAGAAACTGTTGATGGTGCAACATTCGCTTGCTTCGCCACATCTTTAATTGTAACTGTCATAAAAATCCCCCTCCTCTCATTTCTCTGCCATTTTTCATATATTTTATCTCGCACTCATTGCAAGTCATAAACTTTCATTTCTTATATCTTGCAAAACTAATCCTATTCTCCCTCTTCATGTATTGTAAGGGATATAGCTATTTTTTCCTATACTATAATATACTATTTATTTCACTTCTTTTCACATGTGATGTCAAATCTCTTTTCATCTCCCTATAAACTTATTTATAGGGAGATGAAAAGAAAAATGGGACGTAATGTCCCATTTTTCATCCTTTTGTACCTCCAGCTGTTAAACCAGAAATAAAGTATTTTTGTAGTGATAGGAATAAAATTGAAATTGGGATCGCAATTAACACAGAACCCGCTGCAAACGTTGTAAATTCATTACCGAATTTCTTCGCAACCATTTCATATAATCCAACTGCTAAAGTATAATTTTCTGGTGTTCGCAAAATAATACTCGCTAAAATGAAATCTGTAAATGGACCAATGAAAGTAAATAACGCTACAACCGCTACGATTGGCTTTGCAAGTGGCATAATGATTTGCCAAAAAATACGAAAATGTCCTGCTCCATCCATTCGAGCTGATTCATCCAGTTCTTTCGGAATCGTATCAAAATACCCTTTCATAAGCCATGTATTCATCGGAATAGCCCCGCCTACATAAATTAAAATTAATGCAAGGTGTGTATCAATTAATCCTGTTAATTGAGCTAATACGTATAAAGCAATTAACGCTGCAAAGTTTGGAATCATTTGCAGAATTAAAAATGTTAATAAACCATTTTTTCTTCCAACAAAACGATATCTCGAAAATGCATAAGCGGTAAAACTAATTGCTAACACTGAGAAAATCATCGTTAAAACACTTACTTTTAATGTGTTTTTATACCATAGTAAGTAATTACTATTCTCTAGATCTAATAACTTACGATAATGATCTAACGTTGCATTTTGTGGAATAATACTTGATCCAGATAAACTATCACCTGGATTAAACGATGAGCCAATAATCCATAATAACGGATAGAAAATGATGGCACACATTACGAAAATAACTAAATAACTTAATGAGAGACGTAACATCTTCTGTCTTTTAATATTCATTTACATCATATCCTCTTCTTGGAATGATTTTGTTCTCTTAAATTGCCATAACGCAACTGTAATAACAATTAACGATAATATCATTGTAAGAGCTGCTGCTTTTCCGTACTGCGCTGAAGTCATCGTTAACTTATAAATCCATGAAATTAAAATATCCGTTCCACCTGCGTCTTGTCCAGCTACAGCAGGACCTCCACCATTAAATAGATAGATGATACTAAAGTTATTAAAGTTAAACGTATATTGCGTAATTAATATTGGTGCTGTTGCATATAACACAAGTGGCAATGTAATTTTACGAAACTGTTGCCAAGCTGTCGCTCCATCTACTGTAGCCGCTTCATATAATTCTCCCGGAATCGATTGCAGTATACCTGTTGTCATCGCAAAGATAAACGGGAACCCAAGCCACGTTTGAATCATAATTAAAGCAATCTTCGCCCAAAATGGATCTGTCATCCAAGCAATCTTTTCAATTCCGAATAAAGCTAATACTTGATTGTTAATCGCTCCGAATGTTTCATTAAACATACCAGAGAAAACAAGAATAGATACGAATGCTGGAACCGCCCACGGTAAAATGAAGATTGTTCGAATAATCGCCTTTCCTTTAATACCAGGCTGATTTACGATAATCGCTAAGAAAATACCAAGTGCAACTTGTAATGTTGTTGCAACGAATGTCCAAATGACAGTCCAAGAGAATACACTTACAAATGTCTCTCTCCACATCGGTAAAGTGAAAATATCAATAAAGTTTTTAAAGCCCACCCAATCTACTAATTTAGCTGGAGGAGAATGATATAAATCATAGTTTGTAAATCCAATTAAAATTACGAAGATGATTGGAAATACGACCACAAAGATAAGTAGTAGAAAACCTGGTGAAACCATTAAATAAGGAAAACCTTGATCTAACAAATTACGATATTGCTCTTTTACAGAATTTAACGGTGTTCCGCTATCACGTTTCTTTCCATTTTGGTATGCATCATATAAGTTAAATGCATATATGCCTAGCCCAAAAGCGATAACGATAAGGGCCAAGATTCCTTCTACTAATAGAAAGACAGAATGGTCACGTGGAACTTCTGTACCAAGCGTTACAATACCCCATAATCCCATATTTAATAAATCAGCAAAGGCTACAATAAAAGAACCTGTTAATACTAGAAAAATAAGACCTTTTACAAATTGTTTATTATACATTTGGCCCACGCCTGGAATGATTGATAACATGGTTGCCATTTTCCTATGCTTTGAATGGTTTAACCCATTTGCTGGTTCCATAGATGTTTGCATGTTCCTTCCCCCTTTTTTCTTCCTACATGGAAGGGAGAGAATTCGTGCCTCTCATATTAGAGGCACGAATTTCACCTTATTTTTTCTTGTTATGATTTGCCTCAATATTACCTTTAATTTGTTTCACTGCACTATCAAGCGCCGCTTTTGGTGCCTCTTTATCTGTAACAACTAATTGAAGCGCATCTCCAGCTGGTTTCCAAACTTCTTGCATTTCTGGAATGTTTGGCATTGGAATTCCATTTTCAGATTGCGTTGCAACTGCTTTTGCAGCTTCGTTATCTTTAATAATTGGATCTTCCATTACTGATTTTACTGGAGGAATTTCTTTTGTTTTCTCAAATCGAATTTTTGCGTTTTCTTCATTTGTTACCCACTCAGTGAATTTTGTAGCTAAATCATTTTGTTTAGAGAAACTTGTTACATGCCATCCTTTAACCCCAACAAACGTTTTCATTGGTTGACCATTTGGTAATTTCGGCATTGGAGCAACGCCATAATCAATCCCGTTCTTTTCCATTGCTTGGAACGCCCATGGGCCATTCATGATAGAAGCTGCTTTTCCTTCATTGAATAGTCCATCAGCAGCAGGCCCACCTGATTCACCGATAATACCTTTTGGGAATAATTTTTCCTTGTACCATTTTTGAAGATATTCAGCACCTTGTACTGCTCCACTATTATTTAATCCAACATCACTTGCATTTGGCTTTCCATCTTTTTCACCAAATACATAACCGCCCATACCTGCCATGAATGCATTAGCAAAGTAGAAGTTATCTCCTAATGCTAAAAATCCGTACTTGCCATCTTTCGTAAATTCTTTTGAGAAGTTAAACAGCTCGTCCATCGTTTCTGGCGCTTTTGGCATTAGTTTTTTATTGTAAATAAAGACTGGTGTCTCAATTGCTTTTGGTAAACCATATAATTTTCCATTATATGTCTGTGCTTCTATTGATGAATTAGTAAATTTACTCTTTACAGCATCATCTGCTTTCACTTCAGAAAGTAAACCTTCTGTTACTGCATTTCCGATTTGATCGTGTGGCAATGTTACAACATCTGGTCCAGTCCCCGCTGGCCCATCAAGGCGTAACTTCTTCACTTGATCTGTCATTTGCATTTCAACAACTTTTACTTTTACTTTATATTTTTCCTCAAAGCTTTTCACTGCTGGTTCTAAACCAACACCTTTTTTATCATCTTCCCAAACAAGAAGATCATAGTCTTTTTTCGCTTTACTTTCCTCTTTTTTCCCTGAATCTTTCGGTCCACATGCAGATAACATACCAATAGATAATGCTGAAACCGTTAATAATGATAATGCTTTCTTCATCCCAAAAACCTCCCTAAATTGTCTATGTACCTCAGTAACTGAAAACGTTTGCATTTAATAGTTTAATTGAAGCGCAAACAATATCTCAATCTATGAAAACGTTTGCGCTATTTGTCTATCATTATACATTCTTTTATTCATTTTGCAAATATTAATTTAAAAATTATGTCATTATACTCTTTATACATTGACTTTATATAAAATGAATACTACTCTTATAAGCAATATTAAAGCTACGAGAAAGGCAATCGTTTGCAATACAGGCTTTATTATTACACTTAAGGGAATACTATGTATAGAGATATTGAAGGGGGATTTTCTATATGTTTAAAGAAGCCATTTATCATAGGCCGAAAGATAATTATGCATACGCTTATGATGAACAAACAATTCACATCCGAGTACGTACTAAGAGAGATGATATTCAAAGCGCCGATCTTATTTACGGTGATCCTTACGAATGGAAAGACGGGAAATGGATATCAGCAAGTACACCCATGAAAAAAACGGGTTCTACTGCATTATTTGATTATTGGTCCATTGCAATCGAACCAAAATTTAAGCGCTTACGTTATGGGTTTGAATTAAAATCTGAAACAGACACTCTTATTTATGCAGAGCGAGGATTCTTTTCTAGCATTCCAAATGATGATGTTGGTAACTTTTTCTGTTTTCCATTTATTCATGCAGATGATGTATTCAAAGCACCATCTTGGATTACAGACACCATTTGGTATCAGATTTTCCCTGAGCGATTCGCTAATGGCGATAGTACGCTGAATCCAGAAAACACCCTTCCTTGGGGAAGTGCGAATCCAACTCCAACTAATTTTTTCGGCGGAGATTTTTCTGGTGTTATTCAAAACCTTGATTACCTTGTTAAGCTTGGCATTTCCGGAATATATTTCACACCTATTTTCAAAGCTCATTCAAACCATAAATATGACACAATTGACTATATGGAAATTGACCCACAATTTGGGACGAAAGAAACCTTTAAAGAGCTCGTTGAAGAATGTCATAAGCACGGTATAAAAGTAATGCTCGATGCTGTGTTTAATCATAGTGGATACTTTTTCGAGAAATTTCAAGACGTACTAGAGAATGGTGAGAAGTCCGCATATAAAGAGTGGTTCCACATTCATGAATTTCCGATTATAACCGAACCACTTCCAAATTATGATACTTTCGCCTTTACACCGTATATGCCTAAATTAAATACAGCTCATCCAGATGTAAAAGAATACTTACTTGAAGTAGGACGTTATTGGGTACGAGAATTCAATATAGATGGCTGGCGCCTTGATGTCGCCAATGAAGTCGATCACAACTTTTGGAGAGAATTCCGAACTGAAATAAAGACACTAAATCCTGAAGTATATATTTTGGGAGAAATTTGGCACGATGCCCTTCCGTGGCTACAAGGCGATCAATTTGATGCTGTCATGAGCTATCCTGTTACAAATGCTCTACTTTCTTACTTTGCTAACGATTCCATTAAAGCAAGTGAATTCATGAAGCAAATTACAGAATCTCTACATTCCTACTCTATGAATGTAAATGAAGCAGCATTTCATTTATTAGACAGCCATGATACTCCAAGAATTTTAACAACATGCAACGGAGATAAAAATAAGTTGAAATTGCTCTATGTATTCCATCTTTCTTTCATCGGCTCTCCTTGTATTTATTACGGGGATGAAATTGGTATGGATGGCGGCATGGACCCTGATTGCCGTAAATGTATGATTTGGGATACTAAAGAACAAGATCATGCATTATTTACCCATATACAAACATTGATTTTATTACGTAAACAACATAAAGCATTTGGAGGACATGGTACTTTTCAATTCATCGAAGCAAATGATGAACATAATTATATTTCTTATACGAAAACATATGAGGATGAAACTATCTTTTTCGTTTTAAACCCTACTAATAGTGAAGTTACAGTTTCACTCCCTCTTCATGTTACTGGTAAGAAAATAATTAACATTTATACAAACGAAGAATTTTCAGCGGAAGCAAGTGTATTACAAGTTACACTTCCTCCATATGGATTCTCCATATTAAAATGGTAATCCAAAAAAGCCTTATGCCAAGTTCGAAATGGTATAAGGCTTTTTCTTATTTCAATTTGAACACTATCGCTTCATACGGACGTAATGGAATGTTATCTATTGATCCGATTTCTACATCGTAATTGTGTATAAATAACTCTGATTCACTATAACTAATATCCTTAGGCATTTCAAATACACTTTCATCCGCAGTAAAGTTTGCAATGACAAGTAGTTTTTCATCTCCATATGTTCTTACATAAGCAAAAATAGAAGGGTCATTATCTAATATTAAATCATATGATCCATACACAACTATTTCATTATTTTTGCGTAGTTCAATTAATTTCTTATAGTAATAAAAAATTGAACCTTCATCTTGGATTGCTTGTTTCACATTAATCTCTTTATAGTTAGGATTTACAGTAATCCAAGGTTCACCTTTTGTAAATCCAGCGTGATTCTGATCATTCCACTGCATCGGAGTTCTAGCATTATCACGACCCTTTATATAAATAGATTCCATTACTTTTTCTATATCTTCACCATGGTCTATCACTTTTTCTTTATACATATTTAACGTTTCAATATCTCGATATTCATCAATTGATTGGAATCGAACGTTCGTCATTCCAATTTCCTCTCCTTGATAAATATATGGCGTTCCTTTCATCATATGAAGAACTGTCGCTAACATTTTTGCTGATTCAATGCGATACATTCCATCATTACCAAAACGAGATACAACGCGAGGCTGATCATGATTATTCCAATAAAGGCTATTCCATCCGGTATGCTCTAATGCTTTTTGCCACTTTGTTAAATTCTCTTTTAAAGTAAGAAGTGAGCATGGTTTTACATCCCACTTTCCACCTTCTCCTGAATCTAAATCCATATGTTCAAATTGGAATACCATTTGCAACTCTTTTCGTTCTTCTCCAGTATACAATTTCGCTTCTTCTGTCGTTACACCAGGCATTTCACCAACCGTCATAATATCATAATGCGATAATACTTCCTCATTCATTTCATGTAAATATTTATGAATGTTTGGACCGTTCATAAAATGCTTATGACCTGAAACATACCCCTCTTCTTCTGTTTCAACAGCTGGTAATCCCTCTTCTTTAGAAATAAAATTAATAACATCCATACGGAAGCCATCAATTCCTTTTTCTAACCAAAACTTCATCATTTCATAAACATCTTGTCTTACCTT
The DNA here is from genome assembly GCF_041360755.1 of Bacillus sp. RCC_6_1. NCBI lineage: Bacteria > Bacillati > Bacillota > Bacilli > Caryophanales > Bacillaceae > Bacillus > Bacillus sp. RCC_6_1. The sequence goes on along the minus strand of NZ_JBFUPV010000002.1, from coordinate 791,307 downwards.
TTCATTATCCCAATTTAAATCTGGCTGTTTTTTAGAAAACAGATGTAAATAATATTCATCCGTCATTTCATCATACTGCCATGCAGATCCACTAAAAGCAGCTCCCCAGTTGTTCGGTTCTTTCCCTTCTTTTCCAGGGCGCCATATATAGTAATCTCTATATTTATTATCTTTTGATTTACGTGATTCAATAAACCAATTATGTTCATCCGAAGTATGATTAACAACTAAGTCCATCATAAGTTTCATATTACGTTCATGCATTTCATGTAATAGCTCATCCCAATCTTCCATTGTTCCGAACTCGTTCATAATTTTACAATAATCGCTTATATCATAACCATTATCATCATTTGGAGATTCATAGACTGGTGATAACCAAATCACATCAATCCCTAACTCTTTTAAGTAATCTAGCTTTGAAATAATCCCTTGAAGATCTCCTATACCATCACCATTACTATCCATAAAGCTACGAGGATAAATTTGATATACTACACTTTCTTTCCACCATTGTTTTTCCATTATGCTACCCCATTTCATTCATCATTCATTTTTCTCTTTTTTAAGGCGCAAACGTTTTCATTAATGAATGATAACAGATTCTATCTCAATTTAAAATAGCGCTTACAATTTTTATTGTTCTTTTTCTAAGAAAACATATGAAAACCACTAATAAATCTCCAATAAATGAAAACGTTTTATTTTTTTATTTATTTTTTGAATCTATTCGTTTATAATGAACTCAAAGAAAACGTTTGCATAATTATTTCTAGGGGGAAATACCATGGCAGAACTTAAATTAGAAAACATTTATAAAATATATGATAATAACGTAACAGCTGTAACTGATTTTAATTTACACATTCAAGATAAAGAATTTATTGTATTTGTCGGTCCTTCTGGATGCGGAAAATCTACAACATTACGAATGGTAGCTGGACTTGAAGATATTTCAAAAGGCGAGTTTTCAATTGATGGTAAACTAATGAATGATGTTCCTCCAAAAGATCGAGATATCGCTATGGTATTCCAAAACTACGCTCTTTATCCACATATGAGTGTATATGATAATATGGCATTTGGATTAAAACTTCGAAAAATACCAAAAGATGAAATCGATCGTCGTGTGAAAGATGCAGCAAAAATTTTAGGACTTGAACAATATTTAGATAGAAAACCGAAAGCATTATCAGGTGGACAGCGCCAACGTGTTGCGTTAGGTAGAGCAATCGTTCGAGATGCAAAAGTTTTCTTAATGGATGAACCATTATCAAACTTAGATGCTAAACTCCGTGTTGCAATGCGCTCAGAAATTTCTAAGCTACATCATCGCCTTGGAACAACAACAATTTATGTAACACATGACCAAACAGAAGCAATGACTATGGCTTCGCGTCTTGTCGTTATGAAGGATGGAAAAATCCAACAAATTGGAACTCCAAAAGAAGTATACGAAACGCCAGAAAACATTTTCGTGGGTGGATTTATCGGCTCACCAGCGATGAATTTCTTCCGTGGTAAATTGACTGAAACCGATTTCGTTATAGACAATACTATAAAAATTAAAGTATCTGAAGGAAAAATGAAGATGCTACGTGAACAAGGCTATGTAAATAAGGAAATTGTTTTAGGTATTCGCCCAGAGGACATTCATGATGAACTACTATTTTTAGAAGCTTCGCAATCTACTGCCTTCACAACAAAAATTGAAGTCGCTGAATTATTAGGTGCTGAATCCATTTTATATATGAAACTTGGAAATCAAGATTTTGCAGCACGTGTAGATGCAAGACATACATTTTCACCTGGTGATCAAATTAAATTAGCATTTGATATGAATAAAGCACATTTCTTTGATAACCAAACTGAACAACGTATTCGCTAAAAAATTTATCTTTACTATACACATACAAAAAAACCGTCCACATATATTGAGGGCGGTTTTTATTATTATACTAGGGCTTCTACTGTATGAAATGATTGTCCTTTTGTGCTAATAATACCGAAAATCGGTAAATCACTAAGCACCACTTCTTCTTGCTGTTTCATAAAAGATGACGTTAATTGTTTTATCTCTATCCAAACGTCATTAATACAAAGTACATTGGAATCGTTCTCTTGTTGGCGAGAAAAAATAGAATCTATTTTATATAAACCTGCATTTTGAAAAAGCATATCAATGCGACTGAATGCATTCAAAGTAATGCTAATAACGCGTTGCCAATCTCCTTGCTTTCCCATATCATAGGATACAAAAAGTGCCTCTCCGCCTAGATTCATAATTTCCTCCACTGTTGCTTGTCCACTCTCTTGATCAATGTCCGTCACAATAACTTTTGCGCCTTGTTTAGCCAACAAAAGAGCTGTATTACGTCCAATACCGATGCCACCGCCAGTTACGATAGCAACTTTTCCTGCAAGCTTCATTTTCATTACCCCTTCTATAAGTCTTACCGTCATTCAGTATACTCCTTTATAAGATTAATCTGCAAGCAAGAAAAATTGCTATTTTACTTGTAAACGTTTACTTTTTATCCTTCTTTTTTCTTATTATTACGCTGATCGAAAACTAAACCGATGAAAATTAAAATCCCCCAAAAGATTACACTACCTCCAGTCATTTTAATCTCCCCCTTATTATATAAAGTGAAATTTTAATCAGCCCCAATATGGCGGAATAAAGATATTATTTTTAATCATTATATCATTTTCTTAATTTTCAATCTATTATAAATAGAATTAACACATTTTAGCTTTTCCTTACTGTAAACATTCCCCATATACTTATAAAATCAAAAAGACCCTTTTATATATAAAAAGGTCTTTTTTTCATTATACAAGACTTATTACTTTCGTTTTTGTAATTAAATCCTGAAAACCACAATTATCTTTGCGGAACAACATCATATATATATTACATATTAATGGAATTCCTAATAGCAATACGTTCGGTAATAACACTACAAAAAATCTTATAATTAATGTTTGCAACGTTAGCTTTTCACTCTTCAATGAAATTAATTTTATTCTCGTTACCTTTTTTCCAAGTGTAACACCGTTCCAAATAAAGGGTAACACAATAAAATATATCGCCATTAATATAAAAACTACTGCGAAATCATATCTAAAATCACCTAAGCTTATATTAAAGCGCTTAAACATAGCACTATAGTTTCCGGTCATAATAGCTACTACTACACCATACATAACCGAGATTAAAAACATGTCAATTAGGGAAGCACCTATGCGATTCATTACAAGCGCTGGACGATGCATCTTTAACTTCATTTTATGTCGACTCCTTCATATCCTTCTTTACCCGTCTCATCGTACCACTTCTAAAAAACATTGTAAACTAGCCTTTCTCTTACTTTTCTTGTACAATTTGTTACAATAGCATTATAAAGGAGGTTCCCATATTGAAAAAATGGATAATCCTATTCGTCGCCTTCCTATTAACTGGTTGTGCAGGAAACACAGGTCACTTAACTTATACGGTTAACGATGAATACGAACTCATACGTACTTCTGGAAATGCATTTGAACTTTTCCCCTCGCAAGATGCTGTATATGCCACACAATACATCCCTGCAAAAATTACAGACATTGCTTGGGATGATAAATACATTATTGCAAAACAAACCGAGGAAAAATCAGATCCGAATAACCCTGACGCAGCAATTGCAAATAAAAAAAGTGAACATTATTGGATTATTGACGTAAAGCACAATAAACGTTTCGGTCCCTACAATGAAAAGCAATTTAATGAACAAAAAGATGCGTTTAAAATTAAGGTGCCTTTTCAAAATGTAGATTCATACATAAAAGAAATAAAAAAACAGTCAGCATAATATTTGAATGCTGACTGTTTTGCCTTACATTATTTTAGTGAGATGTTAAACGTTTGTGGCTCTTTTACAACATCTTGTGTTTCTGAATCTCCTGCAAGTAAATCATCAGTTGTAAACTGAATATCTTTTACCTTGTCTTTTCCATCGTCAAGTATTAAACCAATAATACCATCTCTTGTTTCACCAGGCTTATAGTCTTCTCTTGATACATTTTTTGTACCAACTAACGTATCTTCGTCATATAAAAAGTTTTGAGTGGCTACTTTAAAATGTTGCTTACCATTAATCATAACATCATTCATAGAGAAAAATTGCATATTTTTATTTCCGGTATTCTCCACTTTATATGTAATCTCAACGTAACGAATTGTATTACTAATCTCTGTTCCACTTAGCGATGCATATAATTCTGCATCTTCTTGGCTTACTTTATCCCCTAATCTCCGTTTTACTTCTTCAGGGGTTAGTGCCGTGTATACTTTCAATGTTTTTTTTGCCTTTTCACTCATCTGTGATAAAGAAATTACTTTCACATCTTGTACGTGAATTTTCATTGGCGCTACTTCAAATGTTTGATTCACAGAATGCATCTGCTCTAACTTAAAAGTACCCCATCCTGTTTCTTTCACTTTTTGTCCTACTTTTTTCAGCTCACGCCCACCATATTCTTTTGTTTCAGGAATAGATTCTTTCTTCTTCGGTTCAGCTTTCTTTTCTTCTTGATGGAAGCAACCACTTAACATAAGAAGAAAACTACATAAAACAAAAATACTTTTCCATGCTTTCATCATTTCATTTCTCCTAACGCTATCATTCATGAATATAAAATTAGTCCCTGGCTTTGTAAACTATAGAAACAATGACAAGTCCACAAAATGAACTTGTCAGTCCAGATACTATTATACCTCCAATTTGGAAAATATGAAAATAGGGATCTAGGAACGCGTGCACGATAAATATAATAGTTGCTACAACAATTACTGAAACCCAATACTTTCTTTTTTCCGAAGCTAAAATAAGATCTTTACCCATTTCATTTCTATACTTCCATAAAACGTATACTAATAGTAGAACACCAATACATGTACTTCCATGTTGCATATATTTATAAACAGAGATACCGTACCATTCTCTTTGTAATAATGGTATTTTCATAACGAAATAGCCTGTCTTATGAGTGAATGCATCCCAAACAACATGCGTGAGCATACCGAATAATGCAGAATAGCAAAATACAAAGAATTCTTTCCAGGTATGTAGCCCCCACCTCTCATCTATTGCATATGAATAATAACCAGCAAACGGTTTAGGTAAATGCGTTATAAACGGCTTTTTTAAAATGTAGTGATATATGTATGCGAGTAGAAATACAAGCGGTAAATTTAAATATAAGAACCCGAGCCATTTATGGCCAATAACACCATACGGTCTAAAGTGTAAAAAATATTCAAAGTCAGGCGCCATACTACCTAATATAAGAGCCGTTACTGAAATATGTTTAGAATGCTTTTTCGCAAAAGGAAGAACTGCTGCTGGATGTGCAAATGTAAACGGCATACTTTAACTCCTTCTCACATTTTCAATAGAATACCATATATCATAACGAGAGAATGGATCTTCATGCAATATTTATTTTCACATTGGAATATGATAGTTTAAATGATATAATCCACATAAAATATTCAGAAAATAAGGAAGGAATTCAGGTGTCATTAACACTTGTATTTGCCGCCTTTTTAGAATCAAAATCCGTTATGAATTGAGGTTTATATATTGATTGACGTACCCTTTTTACAAAATGTTACATTAAAAAAAGAAAATATCCCTAGTTTTTCCGCATATCCTTACTGCTTACCTGCTATCCGAACATTACAATCACTAGTTTTTCATCCAAATGTAACATTCATTATTGGAGAAAATGGAACGGGTAAATCAACATTACTTGAAGGAATTGCAATTGCGTTAGGCTTTAATGCAGAAGGTGGAACGAAGAATTTCCGCTTTAGCACTAACGATTCACATTCATCTTTACATGAATACCTTCGAATTTCCAAAAGTTTCAATACACCAAACGACGGTTTCTTTCTTCGCGCTGAATCATTTTATAACGTTGCTTCTTATATTGATGAAATAGATGCTATAAAATCTTACGGCGGCGTTTCACTACACGAACAATCTCACGGCGAATCATTCTTTTCCTTATTTATGAACCGTTTTTCAGGACAAGGTTTATACATTTTAGATGAGCCTGAGGCAGCTTTATCACCAATGAGACAACTTTCCATGCTTATTCGAATGCATGAGCTAGTGGAACAAGGTTCACAATTTGTTATTGCGACGCATTCTCCTATTTTAATGGCCTACCCTGAATCCACTATATATTCTTTAACACAAGAAGGGATTCACGAATCCACATTAGAAGAAACTGAGCATTACCAAACGACGAAACTTTTCTTTGAAAATCGTGATCGATTATTTCATCATCTATTTGAGTCGTAAAAAAAGAAGCAGCAATAGCTGCTTCTTTTTTATAGTGCTTCTATAAATAAGGCAACCCCGATACCGCCACCGACGCATAAAGAGGCAATTCCTTTTTCTAACCCACGTCTTTTTAATTCGTGAATTAAACTTACTGTAATACGAGCCCCTGTACAACCAATTGGATGCCCAAGTCCTACGCCACTACCGTTTACGTTCACTTTTTCACGGTCTAAGCCTAACTCTTTCTCTACAGCTAAATATTGAGCCGCGAAAGCTTCATTAATTTCAAGTAAATCTGCATCTTCCAATGACCAATCTACTTTTTCTAAACCTTTACGAATTGCTGGTGCTGGTCCAATACCCATAATTTTCGGGTCTACTCCAGCTACTGAATATCCAACAATTCTAGCTAACGGTTGTAAGCCTTTTTCTTTCGCTTTTTCTTCGCTCATTAATACTAGAACTGCACTTCCGTCATTCAGGCCAGATGCATTACCTGCAGTTACAGACCCATCTTTACGGAATGCTGGTTTTAACCCTGCTAATTTTTCCGCTGTAATATCTGCACGTGGATGCTCATCCTTCGAAAATACTACTTCTTTTCTACGTTCTTTTATTGTAATAGGAACAATTTGATCGTCAAAGTGTCCAGACTCGATTGCCTTCAGTGCCAATGTATGACTGCGAAGAGCAACTTCATCTTGTTCCTCTCTTGTAATTTCATATTGTTCAACTAAATTTTCCGCTGTTTCACCCATCATAATATGGTGAATCGGATCTTCTAACACTTCCCACACCGTATCACGAATTTCTCCGTGCTGTAGACGTTGTCCCCAGCGGTGCTGTTTCAATGCATAAGGGCTCGAACTCATCGCTTCTACTCCACCTGCAACAACAACATCACTTACACCTAATTGGATTTGCATTGCAGCTGACATAATTGCTTGCATACCTGAAGAACATTGACGTTGGATTGTATATCCCGTAACTGTGTCAGGAAATCCTGCCGCTAATGCAGCTGTTCTCGCTGTATTTGCTTCATCAGTTCTTTGAATACAATGACCTAAAATTACTTCATCAACTTCATGTGGTTCTACCCCGCCTCGTTTTACAGCTTCCTGAAGTACAGGAACAGCTAATTCTACTGGCGTTACATTTTTTAGTGCTCCTCCAAAAGTTCCAATTGGCGAACGAACTGCAGCTGTAATAACAACATTATGCATTTTGTACTTGCCCCTCTCTTATGTACCCTAGTAAGTTTTTAGGTGAAATTCCATAAGATGTATATCTATAACTATCATACTATAAACATACTAAAAAATCAAAATATTTAATATAATAAAAATAGAAGGAATTAACCTTCTATTCTGTCAGTGCATATAAAAACTTTTGCAAAATTTTCTCTGTCGTTTCATTCAATTTTGGCAACTTATCTACTGGAAAATATTGAAGTTTCAACCCTTCATGATCGAGCTTTAATTCCCCGCTCACATGATGTGCCTGATACAGATGAATGACATTGAAAATTTCATCGCCATTCGGATAACGGAAATATACTTCTTTTCCTGATAGAACACCAAGAAATTGCATTATTTTTGCAGTTAACCCCGTTTCCTCAAATAACTCTCTACGTGCCGTTTCTTCTGTCGTTTCACCCAGTTCCATCGCCCCGCCAGGTACACCCCAATCATATGTATCTGAACGATATTGAAGCAATACTTCTTGTTTATCATTTAATATAATGATTGCTGATCCTACGAGAATAAGCGGTCTTGTACCAACGACTTTTCGTAACTCTTCAATATACCCCATATGTAAATTCCCCTTTCCCTAACCTCCCTTATCATAACAAAATTTCTCTCTTTTTGTTCATGTAATTTTAAAGAAAAAAAGGAAGCTTTCGCCTCCGTTTTTTCATCTTTATTTCTTAAAACTTTCATATTTTACAGCTTCAAAAGCTTCCTCAATTTCATCATTACGATAATGGACATATGTAAAACGACCCAATTCTACTAATCTTGCTATTTCCTGTAACGCTTTATGCTGCTCATATGTTTCTTTCAGCTTAATATGTACATAAAACTTCATTAAAGGATGTTCATATAAAGGTTCTCCCACCTCTACATATACATCTTCAACCCCTTGTACAACTCTTACATAACTCGCAAATTGATAAAGTGCTTCTCTGTCTGAAACGATTTTTAATGTATACATATATTCTCCCCCTTTCCTTTACTATATCAAAAAGACGACCACACCATGTTATAGAACTATGAAATTTTTTCGACTTGTCATCTATATATTCAATAAAGAAGGCGTTTATCCATACATGACATCTTTTTCCCACATATATTATAGGAAGAACTTTTTTCATTTGAGGTGTTCCTTATGGATCCATACGTCAATATATGTATTTGCATTACTCCCGGCGCCGATATTTCTGATGACCGCATCGCAAAAGATTTAGCTGTTGCAGAATCAATTTGGCATCCCATTACATTTCAAATTCAAGAAGTAATTGTATTAAATGAACTTTTCCGTTTTTTTGACCGTGAAATCAGTTATAAAAATTCCATTCAAAGTCAAGAAAAACTGGCATCCTTTTTCCAAACATGTGTAAATGAAGCTCCTGAATGCGACCTTTATATTTGTTATATTGGCAGTGATTATTTCAAAGAAACAGCAGTAATTGCCTGCGCTTATTCTTTAGCAAAACAACAGCAACTTACTGGCTATATCGTTTTAACAAATTCAGCTGCTCCTATGAAAAATATATATACGCTCGCTCACGAAATTGGTCATATTTTATTTACAAGACGTATTCATGGAAAACTTACTCATGCAGATCCTCATTCTCCAACCGGCTCGGAGCACCACCCTTCTCCAACAAATCTTATGTATCCGATAGTCCCTCGTCCAGAAAACGTTCATATTCATTCCTTATTAACAGCAGAACAAAAAGCGCTCTCTTTACAAAGCTCTTTATTACAAAGAAAAAAACAGTAACCCTCATGTTACTGTTTAAAACAACTTATTCCAATCAACAAAACAAATCCCGGCTGCTAGAAATAAAAATAGACAACTAAATGTAAATGTAATCCCTCTAAAAATCCCTATATAATATTTCTTTGGAAATAATTTTTGGTATATCCAGAGCAGCCGCTTTTTATTGAATTTCTAGTTCATACTTTTTCTTTCTTCAATTTTTAAAGACCATTTCATTAATCCATATATACTTCCATACATAAGTAAGACCTTTGCAATTCCCCAAAATACATTACTTTCTTCTAAGTCTTTAAATAAGAACATAATCATAAGAGGAACAATTAGTACAAAAACACCCATCCAGCCAAGAACATATACTTCACCAATAAGAAGTAATAAAAAGATAATTGCTGCTAATATATATGTTTGCATTGTCGCCAATTGCAATACAGGTGTCCCATACCATTTATTCATAAACATCAATAACACCAATAATAAAATAGGAACCATTACTATTACATAAATCATTCCAAATTCTACTAATTTACTTTTAAAAGAAGACATTCTAAATGCAACAATCGTTCCAATAATCATAATGATTAAAACGATAGGATAACCAATTAACTGTACATTTGTTAAAGCAAATTGTTGATCGGGGCTTCCAAATAAAATATTTGTCAGTAACCAATACCCACCAATACCAATAATCATCCCTAAAATACTTTTTATGCTCCCGCTTTTATCCTTCTCCATCTCTTTCGCTAATTCTTCCGCATACTCTTTTGGTGAGTCACCAAATATGTCACTTACTGTCTTTCCCTTTTTTTCACCTTCTATTAAATGAAGCTCTGCATCTTCTAGAAAAGCGTCCACATCTTCTTCTTTAATCCCTTTTGTTATTAAATATACTTTCGTATCGATTAAAAACTTTTCACCTTCTTTAGAAATCTTCATTATAACCCCTCCCTTATTTAACCATTTCTCTTCTATTTGTTTTCATCATAATTTCAACAAAAATTAAAATAAATAAACTTCCATATAAACATATAATTTGAAATAACATTGGCATGAGATCTTCAGATGTAAATGTTTTAAACATTAACATAATAGAAAGCGGAATGATTAAATATAAGTTTTTAAACCATCCTTCAAAATACATATTTATCACTACTGTGATGATAAAAATACCACCAGCCAATAAATAACTTTGCATTTGAGTGAATATAAACATTTTTGTAGGATATATCACATCTAGTACCATAATAACTCCCATTAAAAACATTGGCGCTATCATTACTAAAAACCACATAGAAAACCACGTTTTTGAAAAACTTGTTACAAAAGTCATTTTGCGAAGTAGAAAATTAGGACCTATAACAACTAAAATAAATGAAAAACTGTAACCGATACACTGAATAAGTGAAATCTGTAACATTCCATGATTCACCATTAAGATAGAAGCAATAATCCAAAACGATACGATATTCATTACTGTAAAACCAATTTGCTTCCACGTTTCCTGTCTATCCCTTTCCATCACTTTTACAAGTTCATCTGCATATTCTTTCGGTGAGCTTCCGAAAATATCTTCTACACTCTTCCCCTCACTCTCAGCTTCTATTAAATGCAACTCTGCATCTTCTAAAAAGTTTTCAATATCACTTTCTTTTACACTCTTTGCCGTCAAAAATAATCTCATATTTAACAAAAACTTTCGCGCTTCACTTGATAGCATTATTTTTTTCTCCCCTTCCCTTCAAGTAGACGCTCTACACTACTTTGCATCGCTTCCCAGCGATCCATAAATTTACCAAGTGCTTCCTCGCCTTTTTCTGTTAATGTATAATATTTTCTCTTTGGACCAGATGGAGATTCCTTCATTACGCTTGTTATTAGTCCTTCTTTTTGCATTCGTATTAATAACGGATAAATACTTCCCTCACTCGCCATTGTAAAACCATACTTCGCTAGCTTTTCACTCATTTCATAACCGTATATTTCGCCTTCAGAAATAATAGCAAGTAAGCATCCTTCTAAAATCCCTTTCAGCATTTGACTTGTCGACATAATTTAAATCCTCCTAACGATATTTTTTCCAAATGTTTGCAGGAATTTCATTATAGCTTCTCTAAATAGAGCACTATGAAAACTTTATTATGAAGGGATGTTTTTCATCATGGTTACAAATCGAGTTGTCTTTTTAACAGGTGCTGCAAGTGGTATTGGTTATGAAATGGGAAAGGCTTTTGCAAAAGAAGGTGCAAAAGTTGTGATTACCGATCGACTTGAAGAACGTGCAAAAGAAGCTGCTGAACAATTACAAAATGAAGGTTTTCAAGCTATCGGTTTAAAATGTGACGTTACATCTGAAGAGGAAATTACAGCAGCAATTTCTCAAACAGTTGATCATTTCGGTTCATTACATATATTAATTAACAACGCAGGAATGCAACACGTTTCACCCATTGAAGACTTTCCAACTGAAAAGTTCGAGCTACTAATTCAAATTATGCAAATTGCTCCGTTTATCGCAATTAAGCATGCCTTTCCGATTATGAAACAACAAAAATATGGTCGTATTATTAATGTCGCTTCTATTAACGGCCTTGTCGGATTTGCTGGAAAAGCTGCCTACAATAGTGCAAAACATGGCGTAATTGGATTAACAAAAGTTGCTGCTTTAGAAGGTGCTACGCATGGTATTACTGTTAATGCCCTTTGCCCTGGTTATGTCGATACCCCTCTTGTACGTAATCAACTACAAGACTTAGCTACTACACGAAATGTACCACTTGAAAATGTTTTAGAAGATGTTATTTATCCACTCGTCCCACAAAAGCGCTTATTACAAGTACAAGAAATCGCTGATTATGCGATGTTTTTAGCGAGTGAAAAAGCTAAAGGTATAACGGGACAAGCTGTTGTTATAGATGGTGGTTATACCGCTCAATAAAAATAAAGTTTGCTCAAGAAGAGCAAACTTTATTTTTATTCCCGAGGATCTTCGTACTTTAGTAATTGCCGCGGGAGCTTCTCAATTGCAACAATTACCCCCTCTAGTTTACTTTCAATACGGTGGAGTAAATATAATGTTACAACAATCGGAAACCCTACATTACCTATCATCTTGATCCACTCTTCCATCCTCTTCCCCTCCTTTCATTATATAAGTAAGAGAAAACACTGCATTTAGGCATAAAAAAACAAGCTATTATGTATTAGCTTGTTTTTCAAATAATGATGCAATTTCTCGTTTATAGTCCCCGCGTATAATACCTTTCTCAGTAATAATTCCTGTAATTAATTCATTCGGCGTTATGTCAAATGCTGGATTATAAACATCCGTTCCAATTGGTGCTACTTGTTTTCCAAAGATTTTCGTAACTTCTGTTTCATCTCTTTCTTCAATAATAATTTCAGCTCCAGTTTCTTTCGTAACATCAAATGTTGACAGTGGAGCAGCAACGTAAAATGGGATATTAAAGTGCTTTGCTAAAATAGCTAAATTCATTGTCCCTATTTTATTTGCCGTATCTCCATTTGCGACAATTCGATCCGCCCCTACAATAATTGCATTTATTTCTTTCGTTTGAATAGCATGAGCTGCAGTATTATCTGTAATAAGGGTCACATCAATATTTGCTTGCTTCAATTCCCAGGTCGTTAAGCGACCACCTTGTAAAACTGGTCTCGTTTCACACGCATATGCATGTAAACGCACACCTTTCTCTTTTCCAATATAAAAGGGAGCTAATGCAGTTCCATATCTGGCAGTTGCGATACTTCCAGCGTTACAGATTGTTAAAATATTATCGCCATCTTTAAAACATGTTAACGCATATTCCCCAATATTTCGGCACACCTCTTCATCTTCCTGCTGAATGCGAAGCGCTTCTTCTTCTAATGTTTTTTGTGCTTCTTTTATTGTAGTAATCTCTCGAATAGATTCTCTCATACGATCAATTGCCCAAAATAAATTTACTGCTGTCGGGCGTGACGTTCCTAAATAATTACAATCTCTATTAAACTTCTTTTGAAATTCTTCAATATGTACAGTGTTATATTTTTTTGATGCAAGCGCCAAGCCAAATGCAGCTACAATTCCAATTGCAGGCGCTCCTCGTACTTCTAACATTACGATGCTTTTCCAAACCTCTTCAATAGTCGTCAATGTTTTGTATTCTGTGCTATGCGGCAATTTCGTTTGATTTAATACCGCAATTGCATCACCTTTCCAGCTTACAGATCTCGGAACAGTAACAATTGTACTCACGCTTTTACGCCCCCTGAAACTGTCTGTTGAAATAATGTTCGAAACAGTTGAATATCAGCACTTTTAGATTCATATTTTATTAGTTCTTTACCTAAGGATAGCGCTTGTTTCTTAGCTTGAATTCTTGTTTCTTTATTTTCTATTTCATCTAAATCTGCTACATGAGCTAAACCAATTGTTCTACGAATCAGTTCACATCCGGCAAATCCAACTGCATCAGTAAAGATATTTTGCAAAATAATTGGTAACCATTGTTTTTCTTTCGTATATGCTTCTACACCTTCTCCAATCCATAACTTTGTAAAAGTTTCTACAAAATAACTCCACGTCTTTTCTATATGGAAAAATAGTACACTTCTTTTTTCTTCTTCTCTAGATAAAGCATTTAATAATAGATTTGCAATAAATTGACCTATGTCAAATCCAAATGGGCCATATGTCGCAAATTCTGGATCAATCACTTTCGTTTCAGAAGGTGACGAAAAAATACTACCAGTATGTAAATCACCATGAATAAGAGTTTCTTTTCTTGTTAAGAACTTATATTTATATTGTGCTACTTTTAGTTTTAACGTTTTATCACTCCAAAGTTCATCAACCACGAGCTGTAAATCTGGCTCATAATCATTTGTATCATAATGTCCAAACGGATCTGTAAACACTAAATCCTCTGTAATTTTACAAAGGTCCGGATTTACAAAGGTACCTTCTAGTACCCTCTTCTCTTCTGACTGTAAACCAAAATCTGAAGTATAAAATAAAACATGTGCTAGAAAACGGCCGATATGCTGGGATAAAAGCGGATATTCTTCTCCGTCTATTAATCCTTTTCTTGTAATTGTTAGTCTTGATAAGTCTTCTATTACCGTTATCGCTAACTCTTCATCATGACTGTACACTACTGGAACATAATCCGGTACATACTGCGCAAAAATTTGTAATGCCTTGCTTTCAATCGTTGCTCTTTTTATAGACAATGGCCAGCTTTCACCAACTACTTTCGCATAAGGCAGTGCTTGTTTTATTATAATGGATTTCTCTCCATCATCTAATTTGAACACGTAATTTAAGTTTCCGTCTCCAATTTCATGACAAACGACATTTGCCTTCGCTTCAAAATAGCCATGATCTTTCGCATATTGTACAGCTGTTATTTCTGTTAATGAATAATATCCCATCGTCTTCTCCCCCTTTTTAAATTCAGAGGTTTTTCTAACATAGAAAAACCTCTTTCCACTAAGAAAGAGGTTTGAAGTTTATCTTCTCCCCTCTTATCTGCCAGAAAGTTTTACTTTCTGCTGGAATTAGCACCGTGCCTTTTGGCGTAATAAACGCCCCATTTCACAATGGTATTACGGTCGGTTGCTGGGCTTCATCGGGCCAAATCCCTCCACCTGCTCTTGATAAGAGTTGTATAATTTTTTTGAATTTTTAACTTTATGTTGAAGACTATACCAAGAATAAAAATCACTTGTCAACATTTTATTTGTATAATTCTGGACGGCGATCCGCAAAAACTGGAATTCCTTTACGTACTTCTTTAATTTTCTCGAATTCAAGCTCTCCAAATAAAATTGATTCCTCTTCATTCGCCTCTACTACAACTTCACCCCAAGGGTCCACAATTAAAGAATGACCCGCAAATACATTATTTGGATCCTTTCCTGCTCTATTACACGCAACAACATAACACTGATTTTCAACTGCTCTTGCTTGCAATAGCAAACGCCAATGTGCTAAACGAACTAATGGCCATTCTGCTACAACAAATAATACTTTTGCCCCTTTAGCAGTATGGACACGCATCCACTCTGGAAAACGAATATCATAACAAATTGTTCCAGCGCATTCGACATCATCTAGCTTAAATTCGCCCGTACCATTACCGGCTATTAAATATTTATGTTCATCCATAAGCTGAAATAAATGTACTTTACTATATTCGTTGACTAGCTGTCCTTCATTATTTACAACATACATCGTATTTGTAACGCCTTGCTCTGTTTGCTTTGCTATAGAACCACCAACAATATGTATATCATATTGCTTCGCCCATTCTATTAACTTTTCTTTCGTTTCCACTCCATCCCTATCTGCAATTTCAGAAAGTCTCGTTAAATCATATCCTGTTGTCCATAGTTCTGGTAAGACGATAACATCTGGCCTTTCCTTCATAGCTTCGCTTATTTTATTTTTAGCATTCTCAATATTTTTTTCTACATCTCCAAAAACAATATCCATTTGAATACATGCGACTTTCATTTTTTCAGCCCCATTCTTATTTTTTTCTTTACAAAATACTGGAAAGATTATATCATTTGTCACTAGAATTGTAACAACTTTCAAAAGAGGTGGAAAGTATGAAATTATTTAAACCTTCTGAGATAGTAACATCATTGCCAACACAATTTTTCGCTTCACTTGTTGCAAAAGTTAACAAAGTCGTTGCAGCTGGTCACGATGTTATTAATCTAGGTCAAGGTAATCCAGATCAACCAACACCGCAGCATATCGTAAAAGCTTTACAAGATGCTGCCGAAAAGACCATTCATCATAAATATCCGCCATTTCGCGGACATGAAAGCTTAAAGGAAGCCGTGGCTACATTCTATAAACGTGAATACGGCATCGAATTAAACCCAAAAACTGAAGTTGCTATTTTGTTTGGCGGGAAGGCTGGACTAGTAGAATTACCGATTTGTTTTACAAATCCTGGTGATACGATTCTCGTTCCGGATCCAGGTTATCCAGATTATTTATCCGGGGTTGCTTTAGCAAAAGCACACTTTGAAACAATGCCGCTTATTGCAGAAAATAACTTTTTACCAGATTATACGAACATTGATGACTCTATTGCAGAGCGTGCAAAATTAATGTTTTTAAACTATCCAAATAATCCTACCGGTGCTACTGCATCAAAAGATTTTTTTGATGCAACCATTCACTTTGCTAATAAACATAATATATTAGTTGTTCACGATTTTGCTTATGGCGCTATCGGATTTGATGGTCAAAAACCTGTTAGTTTCTTGCAAGCAGATGGTGCGAAAGATATAGGAATTGAAATTTACACATTATCAAAAACTTTCAATATGGCTGGCTGGCGCATCGCTTTTGCTGTAGGGAATGAAAGTGTGATTGAAACAATTAACCTATTACAAGATCATATGTATGTTAGTATATTCGGTGCAGTTCAAGATGCTGCTCGAGAAGCGCTATTAAGTTCACAGTCTTGCGTAATAGACCTTGTAAATAGTTACGAATCTCGAAGAAACGCTCTTATTTCAGCCTGTCACTCAATTGGTTGGAATGTAGACATTCCAAAAGGATCATTCTTTGCATGGCTTCCCGTTCCAAAAGGATATACCTCTGAGCAATTTTCTGATATTTTACTAGAAAAAGCACATGTCGCAGTTGCTCCTGGTGTTGGATTTGGTAATCATGGGGAAGGGTATGTCCGTGTTGGTCTCTTGCATGCAGAAGATAGATTACGAGAAGCCATTAATCGAATTGATAAATTAAATTTTTTCAAAAAGTAATTGACAACACGAAAAATATCTGACAAAATTCAGTTATCTTAAAAATTTAAACATTTCTAAATACTTCTTATCAAGAGCAGGTGGAGGGACGAGCCCGATGAAACCCGGCAACCGATCTACAATTGTAGACACGGTGCTAATTCTCGCAGCATTACGCTGACAGATAAGGAGCTGGTTGTAAAAAAACCTCTCCTTAGCTGAGAGGTTTTTTTATTTAACTAGGAGGTTATAACAATGAGCGGAATTATAGCGACGTATTTAATCCATGATGATTCACATAACTTAGAAAAAAAAGCTGAGCAAATTGCACTCGGTTTAACAATTGGCTCTTGGACTCATTTGCCACACTTATTGCAAGAACAATTAAAGCAGCATAAAGGCAACGTCATTCATGTTGAGGAATTAGCTGAACATGAATATACCAATTCGTATTTACGTAAAAAAGTAAAACGCGGAATTATTAAAATCGAATATCCGCTATTAAACTTCAGTCCAGATTTACCAGCGATTTTAACCACTACATTTGGAAAGCTATCACTTGATGGCGAAGTAAAACTAATTGACTTAACTTTTTCAGACGAGTTAAAAAAACATTTTCCTGGTCCAAAATTCGGGATAGATGGTATTCGAAATCTTTTACAAGTGCATGATCGTCCCCTTTTAATGAGTATTTTTAAAGGAATGATTGGACGAAACATTGGGTATTTAAAAACGCAATTACGCGATCAAGCAATTGGTGGTGTAGATATAGTAAAAGATGATGAAATATTATTTGAAAATGCATTAACACCACTTACGAAACGCATTGTATCTGGAAAAGAAGTTTTACAATCTGTCTACGAAACATACGGTCATAAAACGTTCTATGCCGTAAATTTAACAGGACGAACTTTTGATTTAAAAGAAAATGCTAAACGTGCAGTGCAAGCTGGAGCTGATATTCTATTATTTAACGTATTTGCTTACGGACTAGATGTACTACAATCACTTGCAGAAGATGATGAAATCCCAGTTCCTATTATGGCACATCCTGCTGTAAGTGGTGCTTATTCAGCATCCAAGTTATATGGAGTTTCATCACCATTATTACTTGGAAAGCTACTACGTTATGCTGGGGCTGACTTTTCATTATTCCCATCTCCATACGGAAGTGTTGCGCTAGAAAAAGAGGAGGCTCTTGCTATCTCAAAATATTTAACTGAAGACGATGCATTTTTCAAGAAGAGCTTTTCTGTTCCGTCTGCTGGTATTCATCCTGGTTTCGTTCCCTTTATTGTACGAGATTTCGGTAAAGATGTTGTTATTAATGCTGGCGGCGGGATACACGGACATCCAAATGGAGCGCAAGGCGGCGGTAAAGCTTTCCGTACTGCAATTGATGCTACTTTGCAAAATAAACCACTCCATGAAGTAGACGACATAAATTTGCATAGTGCACTACAAATATGGGGAAATCCCTCTTATGAGGTGAAATTATGAGTATTCAAGTATTTTGTGATTTCGATGGCACGATTACAAATAATGATAACATTATGTCCATTATGGAAAAATTCGCACCACCAGAAGCCGAAGAAGTAAAGAATAAAATTTTATCACAAGAACTATCCATTCAAGAAGGTGTTTCTCGATTATTTCAATTAATACCTACTAATCTGCACGATGATATTATTCAATTTTTAATAGAAACTGCTGAAATCCGTAGTGGTTTTCATGAGTTTATACAATTCGTAAAGGAAAATAACATTTCTTTTTACGTGATATCAGGTGGAATGGATTTCTTCGTCTATCCACTCTTACAAGGAATCATTCCAAAAGAGCAAATTTATTGTAATGAAACAGACTTTTCAGCAGAGTTTATTACAGTTAAATGGCCTCATTCTTGTGATGATCATTGTCAAAATCATTGCGGATTATGTAAATCATCATTAATCCGTAAATTAAGTGATACAAATGACTTTCATATTGTAATTGGAGATTCTATTACTGATTTACAAGCCGCGAAACAAGCTGATAAAGTATTCGCTCGCGATTTTCTTATTACAAAGTGTGAAGAAAATCATATTGCTTATACACCGTTTGAAACATTTCAAGATGTGCAAGCTGAATTAAAACTTTTGTTGGAGGTGAAGGCATGAAACAACTTTTTCGTCAATGGTATGACTTAAGCGAGTTAAAAAAAGAGTTAACAACACGAAATTGGTTTCCAGCAACAAGTGGTAATATTTCTATAAAGGTTAGCCATGAACCACTTACTTTTCTTATTACAGCAAGCGGTAAAGATAAAACAAAAACCACTCCAGATGATTTTCTATTAGTAGATCATGTAGGAGTTCCCGTTTTAGAGACTGAATTACGCCCTTCAGCAGAAACAATATTGCATACACACATTTATAACAATACGAATGCCGGGTGCGTACTTCATGTTCATACAACTGATAATAATGTCATCACAAATTTATATAGTGATGCAGTCACCCTTCAAAATCAAGAAATTATTAAAGCACTCGATATTTGGGAAGAAGGTGCAACAATTCAAATTCCTATTATTGAAAACCATGCCCATATCCCAACGCTTGGAGAAAACTTCCGAAAGCATATACAAGGAGATTCGGGTGCAGTATTAATCCGTAACCACGGTATTACTGTATGGGGCCGAGATAGCTTTGATGCAAAGAAGAGATTAGAAGCTTATGAGTTTTTATTCCAATTTCATATAAAACTATTATCAATTCAAGGAGGCGTTTCTAATGGCGCAAATTCGTATTCATGAAGTAAATACTCGTATTGAAAATGAAGTGGAAGTATCTAAATTTCTACAAGAGGAAGGCGTTTTATATGAGAAATGGAATATTTCTAAACTTCCTACTCATTTAAATGAAAATTATTCGTTAACAGATGAAAACAAAGCTGAAATATTAGCTGTGTTTTCAAAAGAAATCGCTGATGTTTCAGCACGCCGTGGTTATAAAGCACATGATGTAATTTCACTTTCAAATAGCACCCCTAACCTTGACGAATTATTAATTAATTTCCAAAAGGAACACCATCATACAGATGACGAAGTTCGCTTTATCGTCAGTGGTCATGGCATTTTCGCTATTGAAGGTAAAGATGGGAAATTCTTTGATGTTGAACTTGAGCCAGGCGATTTAATATCTGTTCCTGAAAATGCAAGACATTATTTTACCTTGCAAGATGATCGCCAAGTTGTAGCTATTCGTATTTTTGTGACAACTGAAGGCTGGGTTCCAATCTATTAAGGTAGTTAGTTGAATAAAAGGACTTGGACCCCCTTTTCCAAACTTTTATTCACTCTACATATATACATCCTCCTATGGAACAGGCTTATTTCATTTTGAAATAAGCCTGATTTTTTATTTACTTGAAAGTACTATTTCATCACAAATTTAACACCCTGATTTTTCAAGTGCATTTTTCGAACATTTGTTGAACATTTATTGAATTTTTTCTGAAAATTCTGTTTTATATGTGATATACTACAATTAACTAAGAAGGAAAATAATATCGCAAACAGAGGGGGATAATCATGAGCTTACTTATCGCACTTATACTTGGAGTTACATGTGGAGCATTTCCTGTTATTTTAGGAGCTATTATGGAAGAGTTAGAAATTGGTGTTTTAGGATTTGTCGCATCTTGTGTAAGCGCTTTATTATTTGGTTTATTCGGCGCTATTCCTGTTTCAATTCTGTGTGCTTTTTATATAATACGCCATGCTCGTACAAAACAATTTGGCCCTAATCACATCGCACAAATTATCCCGTTCCCGGTTGAACGATGCCGCCGGGCTTCTAACTTATAATTATAAAAATTAAAGATGACTAAATAAATAAAAGTCCTCATTTGAGGACTTTTATTTATTTTCTTCTAGAAATTGAAACAATTCTTGTAGATGTAGGGCATCTTCACCATAGCTAACAGATACATAAAATATGCCGTCAATCTCAGCTTGCATATAAAGATCCACTCCATCACGATCATATTTCAATGCTAAATAAAACTCCATTTCTTCTAACATCTTTTTTGAGGTTCGAATTACATAATGCCCCTTCTCATCTCTTCCATATTCAAATTCTGGTTCAAAATCATATTTTTGTTTAAAAGCTTCTTTTTGTCTTTCATTAATTTGCATACAAGTAGCTCGCTGTACAGTATCAATCATCTCATCAAACTTTTGAAGGTCCACCTCGTTTACCCCCTTATATATTTTTTATATAATACTTGTGTTCCACTATTTTCTTCGCCATCCTTAATTAACTCTTCATACAATTCTTTCGCCAAACTTAAGCCTGGGACTGGTAATTGTAATTTTTCTGCTTCCTCTAAAGCAATTTTCATATCTTTCATAAAATGCTTTACATAAAATCCTGGCTCAAAGTCTCCTTTTAACATTCGAGGAGCTAAATTACTTAATGACCAGCTACCTGCTGCTCCTGTTGAAATACTCTCTAACACTTTATCTGGATTCAGTCCAGCCTTCTTCGCGTAAGCAACAGCTTCACATACTCCAATCATATTGGAAGCAATGGCAATTTGATTGCACATTTTTGTATGTTGTCCACTCCCAGCTGGTCCTTGTAATTGAATGTTTGTTCCTAACTTTTCAAGTAAAGGTAAGCATCTATCATATATTTCTTTCTCTCCACCTACCATAATTGCGAGTTTTGCTTCTTTCGCGCCAACATCTCCTCCTGAGACAGGTGCATCTAACGTATATATTTTTTTGCTTTTTGCAACTTCATTAATACGTTTTGCTAAAGTAGGTGTAGATGTCGTAAAGTCAATTGCTATCGTACCTTCTTTTGCATGTTCTATAATTCCTTCTATACCAAAATACACTTCTTCTACATCATGTGGATATCCAACCATTGTCATTACAATATCAACTTGCTTCACTAACTCTTTTGGCGTATTACACCAATTTGCACCAGCTTGCACTAAAGAATCTGTTTTTGCTTTCGTTCTATTATATACATATACTTTATGACCATCTTGCATTAAGTGATAAACCATACTTTTTCCCATTACGCCAATACCAATGAAACCTATTGATACAGTTTTATGTTCCATTTTCTCATCCCCTTTGTTCTAATAAATCATTTACCATCTTTCGGAACTCTTTATTAAAGTCATCATCCATACTATTTTTCACATTTGAAAATAACATAACAAAAATTCCTTTTTCTTTATTAAAATTATTGAAAGTGTTCCAACCAGATAACACACCATGATTATGAAAATAATCTGGATATATATAAAAACTAAATGCATATTTCCGTTCTGCTGAAGGCGAAAACATTGCTTGTATACTTTGTTCAGAAAGAAGTTTTCCATTTATAATTGCTTCGTCTAACTTCTTCATATCTCCAACTGTCGTATACATCTCACCACAACCATATAGCCAATCCATGCCTAACTTCTGCGCTGGTACAAGCTCTTTATCTTTTTTCACATAACCCTTTGCAAAATTTTTATCTCCAGGTACCATATTTCCCATACCGGATTCATGCATATCTGCTTTTATAAATATGTTTTCTTTTATGTAATCTCCTAAAGGTTTTTTGGAGATATGTTCTATTATATAAGCAAGAACCATATAATTATAATCTGTATATCTCCAACCTGTTCCTGCAGGAAATTCTAAATTTTGACGTCCAATCCAATTAATTAACTGTAAACGGGAAGCAGCATTCACATTTCCTTTCGCATGTTCAGGTAAACCAGAGGTATGCGTTAATAAATGATATAGCGTAATATTTTTATTCTCCGGAAATGAAGGAATATATTTATTTACATTATCTTGAATATTCAATTTACCTTGTTCTTGCAACTGTAAAATAGATGTGGCAACAACTGTTTTCGTAATAGAACCGATACGATATTTTGTTTGAGGCGTATTTTCTATTTTATTTTGAACATCAGCATACCCATATCCTTTATTCAATATAACATGCTCTTTATCTGTTACCAAAACTGTTCCATTAAATTGCTTTCCGACTAAATATTGATCTAATTTTTGAGATATGCTAGCATAATCAATTTGTTGCTCTTCTTTTTCTTCTATATTCCCTTGTACTTCCGATTCAATAGTAGGATTCACTTTAGTTGTTAATACAGTGTTTTCCTTTATATTGGGGCTAACAAGAAAATAGTATACTCCGCCGCCAACTATAGCAGACAGTGAAGCCATCACCATTACTTTTTTTATCATATTGATCCTCCATAATTCCTTCGCTAAAAATTATCCCCCCTATTCTATTATCAAACAATAAAAAAAAATCGCAACAATTTGTTGCGAAAAATTACATTTTTTCTTTTCTATACACACATACTTGATTCTTTCCATTTTTTTTCGCTTCATATAATGCAATGTCCGCTCGTTGCATTAATTCTTCTCTTGTAGTTCCTTGTTCATATAACGCAACTCCAAAGCTAGCTGTTAACTTCGAAATTCCAGTAAATTGCTTTGTTTCAATAAAGAATCGTAATGACTCCGCAACTTGAAATGCTTCCTTTTCTACTGTATTTGTCACTAATATAATGAATTCTTCTCCTCCCCATCTTGCAAATACATGTTGCTGCTCCACTTTAGATTTCATAAGCTCTGCAAGTTGTATTAATGCTAAATCGCCAAAATCATGACCATATGTGTCATTAACTGTTTTAAAATTATCTATATCAAATAAAATGATTGCTATTTTCTCATCACTACGTATTACCTTTTCCCATTCTACCTCTAGTATTTGTTGAAACTTTAAACGATTATAAATCTCTGTCAATGAATCTATCATAGCAAGTCTTTCTTGTTCTTGATAGATTTCATCTAATTCTGTAATTTCCGTGCACTTTACAATAAATCTTGATAAATCTTCTGGCAATGGTGTCGCACGTAATAGAAAAGTAGATACTGCCCCTTCATAATTTAACATCTTAATTCTTCTACCACTAGATAAAGTATCGTCTAGCCATGTTATATCATGCGTCGTCGAGTAGTATCCATTTTCTCTAATAAAATGTTCAGCAAATACTAAATGTTGCTCACGATAGGCAAACAAATTTTCATATCCGAAAAAAGCTAAAAAATTTGTATTACAATCAACTATTTCATCATCTTCTACTATAAATAATAGATCATTTTGAAAATCAAACATCGTTTGAAGCAATTCCTGCTGCAAACTAACTTGCCTTACTAAAGAAAGTTGATACAAACTCTTATTCACTTCCTCTAACACTGCTTGCGGAGTTACAGGAGCTATTACAATATTACGTATTCCTAATGCAAGTACATCTGTGAATTCTTTTGTTATTTGTTGATCCCAAATGACAATGAATGTACTGTGCGGAGTATACATATTCTTTATATATTTTATTTGAGAATAATCTGTTACATACGTAATGATAATGTGTGGTTTCGTTCTTTGAAATAATAGTTCGCCCTCTTCAAAACTATTTGCTATAAACATACATTTTGGATGGATATTTTCTACCGTTTGTTGATGCTTACATCCATTTTCTATATAAAGGACATTTAACTGCAGATCTTGTAACACATTTTGGAAAACCGTATTCTCTAATAAAAAATGTAGTATGTTCATCACTAGTCTTCACTCACTTCATATATCTTGTTCTACTGAATTCCTCACAAACTTTTTTAAAAGACTGGTCTCCAATAAACTTTAATTTGTGAGAGATACATATTAACAAGCTAATTGAGAATGTTATCTTCGCTTTTCACTCTATAAATTCCTTTTTTAGTGTATGATTGTAGGAATTGTATCGTTTGTATGAATGCCCTAGCTAAATTTTAAAACTTGACAATTAAAATAAAGATATTATATTCTTAAATTCGATAACTTACAAAATGTAAGTAGTGTATATTATTTTTTTGAAAATAATTCGATATACAATTTGGAGGATATACAATGACAAACGACAACTTTTTTGATGTTCTATATGAACGCACATCTACACGTGCATTCAACCCAAATAAAGAAATCTCATCTACAGAATTACATGAGATTTTAAAAGCCGCAGCACAAGCACCTTCCGCTTGGAACTTACAACACTGGAAATTCCTTGTTTTTCAAGGTGAAGATGTACAAAAACGATTACACCCAATAGCTTATAACCAACAACAAATTCTTGATGCTTCTGCAGTAGTCGCTATTTTAGGCGATTTAGAAGCTTATAAAAATGTTGAGCCGGTATATGGTCCAATTGTAGAACAAGGATTTATGAAAGAAGAAGCAAAAGAACGCTTAGCTAAAAATATTGAATCTGCATATGCTCGTGAACAATTCCCAAGAGATGCTGCCTTTTCAAATGCATCTTTAGCAGCAATGCAACTTATGCTTGCAGCTAAAGCAACTGGTTGGGATACTTGTGCTATTGGTGGCTTCAATCCACAAGCACTGACCGACGAATTTAACGTTTCATCTCGTTACGTTCCAATTATGCTTATTACAATTGGTGAATCAACTTTAAAAGGCCACCCTGCACCTCGCATGAGCGTAGAGCAAGTGAGTGAGTGGGCAAAATAATAAAAAACGAAGGTAACTACGTTGCCTTCGTTTTTTTATTTCCTGTCATACTTTTGTAATATTACTACAAATCATTCGACATTTATACTTATGGGAAAGTATATTCTATTCCCTCCTCATAAATAAACGTGACGTTTCGTGTCGAATTTTGTTAAGGTGTTGAAATATACCCGTGTATTTTTGTTACAATTGTGATACAATGATAACAAATAGATAACAAGAGAGGGATTTTCATTGAGTTCATACGGAAGCTTTATCGCACTTTTATGTTACATAGTAACTGTACTGCTTCTATATTTTATTGGTGATGCCGCAAACATCTCCATTTTACAATTTCCAAAAGAAGAAGCATTCCAATTAGAATCAGAAAAACATACTGCACGATCCATTGTGCCACTACTCCTAGCTCTTCCTG
This sequence comes from Bacillus sp. RCC_6_1, assembly GCF_041360755.1. Classification (NCBI taxonomy): domain Bacteria; kingdom Bacillati; phylum Bacillota; class Bacilli; order Caryophanales; family Bacillaceae; genus Bacillus; species Bacillus sp. RCC_6_1. The sequence goes on along the minus strand of NZ_JBFUPV010000002.1, from coordinate 765,199 downwards.
TATATATCATCGTTTTATATAAAAGTAAAAAAGTGTAAAGGCTACCCATTTCATTTATTTCGGTGGTTTTTACATTTTTTTGTTATATTCCCCCTATTTTAAACATCATTCCATACTAAACACCCAGCTAGTCATTTAAAATGAGAAAATCCCCTAGAAAAAATTCCACTCTCTGTCCAGTCACTAACTACCGAACTTACATAGATTATAAGTGTGAAGGGGGTGATGAGGATTATGTTTGGATCATTTGGATGCTGTGATAACTTTAGAGACTGTCATCATCGTGAAAGAGAGTGTGACCATCGCGAACATCGCGAGAAAGAGAGAGAAGTAGTTAGACCACAACAACCAGCTGTATGTAACGTACTTGCTAGCATTTCAGTTGGAACAGAGCTTTCTCTTTTAAGCATTAGAGGTAATGGCACTTTCAATAATGTAATTTTTGAAGGTTTCGCTAACGGTGTTGCTCTTTTCTCTGCTTTAGCTCGTAATAACAAAGATAACAAAGATAACAATAAAGACGATAAGAACAATCAAAATCGAAATACTTTTACTGGTATTTTACGTGTATGCCCAACTGATATCGTTGCAATCGCTATCTAATTCTGTCTCTTATCCTCGATAGTAAGCAAATAAGATTTACTTTTCTCATAGAAAAAACCTGAGACCGATTTCAAATCGGCTCAGGTTTTTTTATTGATTATATGCTTTTAACTAGTTCAACAACTTCTTCAGCAGTTGACATCATTAATGCTTTTTCTGCTAATGTTTCCATTTCTGCTTTTGACAACTTGCTTAGCTGTGTTCTTGCAGGAAGAATAGATGTTGCACTCATACTGAACTCATCTAAACCTAATCCTAATAATAATGGGATAGCAAGTGAATCGCCCGCCATCTCACCACACATACCAGCCCATTTGCCTTCTTTATGAGCAGCATCGATAACCATTTTTACAAGACGTAAAATAGATGGGTTATATGGTTGGTATAAGTAAGATACTTGTTCGTTCATACGGTCTGCAGCCATTGTGTATTGGATTAAATCATTTGTTCCGATAGAGAAGAAGTCAACTTCTTTCGCGAATTGATCTGCTAATACTGCTGAAGCTGGGATTTCAACCATCATACCAACTTCAATAGAATCAGAAACAGTTGTACCCGCTTCTACAAGTTTCGCTTTCTCTTCTAATAAAATCGCTTTCGCTTGACGGAACTCATCAAGAGTTGCAATCATTGGGAACATAATTTTTAAGTTACCGTATACGCTAGCACGAAGTAATGCACGAAGTTGTGTACGGAACACATCTTGCTCATCAAGACATAAGCGAATTGCACGGTATCCTAAGAATGGGTTCATTTCTTTTGGTAAATGTAAGTATGGAAGCTCTTTATCTCCACCGATGTCAAGTGTACGAACAACGACTGGTTGACCTTCTTTTACACCTTCAAGAACTGCTTTATACGCTTCGAACTGCTCTTCTTCTGTTGGAAGATTGTCACGGCCCATGTATAAGAATTCTGTACGGTATAAGCCAACGCCTTCTCCGCCATTATCGATAATACCTTGTACATCATTTGGTGTTCCGATATTTGCAACAAGCTCAACGTGATGTCCGTCACTTGTTACAGTAGCTTGGTCTTTTAATTTAGCCCATTCAGCTTTTTGCTCTTCAAATTTCGCTTTCTTTTCTTCAAACGAACGAAGAGTTTCTTCTGATGGGTTTACAATTACTTCTCCATCTAAACCGTCAATGATAACGATATCGCCGTTTTGGATTTTCTCCATAACAACTTTCGTACCAACAACAGCTGGAATTTCCATAGAACGAGCCATAATTGCAGAGTGTGATGTACGTCCACCGATATCAGTAGTGAAACCTTTTGCATACTTACGGTTTAACTGAGCTGTATCAGATGGTGTTAAATCTTCAGCAATGATGATTACCTCTTCAGAAATTGTACCAGGATTTGAGAAGTTAATTCCTAGTAAATGTGCAAGAACGCGTTTTGTTACGTCACGAATGTCCGCAGCACGTTCTTTCATATATTCGTTATCCATGTTTTCAAACATAGAAATAAACATTGATGCAACTTCATCCATTGCAAATTCAGCATTTACTTTTTCGCTATTTACTTTATCTTTTACTGGGTTTACTAGTTCTGGATCATTTAACACTAATAAATGTGCTTCAAAGATCGCAGCTTTGTCAGCACCTAGTTCAGCAAATGCGTGGTCCTTAATAGCTTCTAATTCAGTTTTTGCTTTCTCAAGCGCAGCGTCTAAGCGTGCAATTTCTGCAGCTTCGTTTGTAATTGATTTCTTTTCGATGTTAAATTCAGGATTTTCAAGTCTGAAAGCCTTTGCAATAGCAATCCCACTTGATGCAGCGATCCCTTGAATGTTAAGAGTCATTATTCTCCTAATCCTTCGTTTTTCATAGTTTCTTCGATAGCTGCTAGTGCTTGAGCTGCATCATCACCATTTGCAGTGATTTTAATTTCTGCGTTTTGTTGAATGCCTAAAGACATAACGCCCATGATTGATTTTAAGTTAACGTTCTTTCCGTTATACTCTAAGTTAATGTCAGAACCGAATTTGCTTGCAGTGTTTACAAGTAGAGTTGCTGGACGAGCATGAATTCCTGAGTCGCTAGTTACTTTAAAGATTTTTTCCATGATAATTTATCTCCTTTAAATTACAGTATTTTTTAGTTGTATAGACGTGAGTACTACACCATCTATTGTATATAATAGGCGATGTTCGGTCAACCACATCGCCTATTATAATTATAAACATTTTGCGTCAAATTCCTACTGAATGTCAATAATAGCGGTTTCGCCCTTCTTAACATTTCCATCTTTTTTCAATTCGACTTGTTGCCCTTGTTGTAAGTTTGTAAAGACAATTGGTGTAATGATAGATGGTGCATTTTCTTTTACAAATGCAAGATCTACTTTTAATAATGGTTGGCCTTGTTTCACCTTGTCGCCTTGTGCTACAAGCGCTTCAAAACCTTCACCATTTAATTTTACAGTATCAATACCGAAGTGGATTAAAATTTCTTTTCCGCCTTCAGATTGAATGCCAATCGCATGTTTTGTAGGGAATACATTGACAATCTCACCGTTCACTGGAGAAACTACTGTTCCTTCAGTTGGTTCAATTGCAAATCCGTCTCCCATCATTTTTCCTGAGAATACTTGGTCAGGTACTTCTGTAATTGGTAAGATTTTTCCTTCGATTGGTGATACAATTGTTTCATTTTCATCAACTTTTTGAGGAGTTTCTTCCACTTTTACAGGTTCTTCTTTTTCAACATGAGGTGTACGACCTGACATAATATCATGAATTTGTGATTTTAATGTGTCAGATTTCGGCCCGAAAATAGCTTGAATATTATTTCCAACTTCAAGTACACCAGCTGCTCCAAGTTCTTTTAAGCGGTCTTTGTTTACATTCTTTTGTTCGTTAACTTGAACACGTAAACGAGTAATACAAGCATCTAAAGAAGCAATGTTTTCTTTACCACCAAGTGCTACTAATACTTCACGAGGAAGTTCGCCTGCTTCTGCTTTTCCTGCGCCGTCATTTGCATTTGCCACTTCACGACCAGGTGTTTTTAGATTCCATTTGCGAATTGCAAAGCGGAATCCGAAGTAGTAAATAACTGCTAGTACAAGACCAACAATAATTACCCACCACCATGCTGTACGGCCTGGTAATACACCGAATAATAGGAAGTCAATTAAACCACCAGAGAATGTCATACCAATTTTAACACCTAAAATTTGCATTGTCATAAATGATAGACCAGCAAATACAGCGTGAATTCCGAATAATACTGGCGCTACGAATAAGAATGAAAATTCAAGTGGCTCTGTAATACCTGTTAAGAAAGATGTTAATGCTGCAGAACCTAAAATACCTGCTGCTAATTTTTTATTTTCTGGACGTGCTTCATGGTACATTGCTAAAGCTGCTGCTGGAAGACCAAACATCATGAACGGATACTTACCAGTTGTAAATGTACCTGCTGTTAATTCTACACCGTCTTTTAACTGTGCCATAAAGATTTTTTGGTCACCACGGATTAATTCGCCAGCTGCATTTGTATACTGACCGAATTCGAACCAGAACGGTGAATAGAAAATGTGATGTAATCCAAATGGAATTAATGAACGTTCAATTAAACCGAATATAAATGCTGCGATTGTTCTATTTGCATCAATCATTTGATGTGAGAACGTGTTTAAGCCACCTTGAATGTATGGCCAAATGAAGCACATGATAATACCTACTATTAAAGAAAATGTTGCAGTTGCGATCGGTACGAAGCGCTTACCTGCAAAGAAACCTAAGTATGATGGTAATTCAATGTTGAAGTATTTATTATAGCAATATGCCGCTACTATACCGACGATAATACCACCAAATACTCCTGTTTGTAGCGTTGGAATACCTAATACGTTTGCATACGCTGGATCTGCAAATCCAATTTTTACTGGGTCTGCTCCAGAACTTGTTACTTTCACTAGCTTATCTACTTCTAAGAACACACTCATCGTTTTGTTCATAATTAAGTAGCCGACGAATGCTGCTAAACCAGCTACTCCGTCTCCACCAGCTAAACCAATTGCTACCCCAACTGCGAATAATAATGCAAGGTTAGCGAAAATAATATCACCAGATTGTTCCATAATTTTTGCAACCATTACGAACCAATCTGCTTTTAAAGCAGGAATAACATTTGTTAACTGTGGATTTTGAAATGCATTACCAAATCCAAGTAAAATACCTGCCGCCGGTAAAATCGCTACTGGAAGCATTAACGCTTTTCCGACTTTTTGAAGAACACCAAAGATCTTCTTAAACATGGAAACCCTTCCTCTCTTATCTATATTGATACCTTCCGACAAACGCCAAAAAGACATGAGGAAAAAAAGATAGAACGATAGCTATACAAAGGGTAGTATATCCCTTTCTCTAGCTTACATTCCTTACTTTTCTCCACTCATGCCTGATCGAATCAGTAACACGTGTCAAAAATAGGTTTACGTATAAGTTCACTATAATTAAGGCAAACGTTTTCGTTACTCACCTTAATGTGTTTGTCGAAATTTGTATAACTTTGCAATAGTTATTATACATAACTATTGTAAGCGATTCAATCATTTTTTTTAACGTTTTCATTTTAGACAAAAATATATGACTTTTTACACATGCTCTGCCTTCACTAAGCGTTGCAAGTGCATCGTTAAATAAATACTTTCAGCTTCATATACAGGTAGTTGCAACTCTTTTTGCATGACCTTAACTAGCTTCCAAGCCAAGTTATAGCAAACTGGATACTCCGCCTTTAATAAATCAGCAAAACTTTGCGATTCTTCTACTTTTTCTCCTTTTTTCACCCTCTCAATAGCATATTGAAGATGACGAATAAGGCGTAAATAATGAATGCTCTCTTGGTCTAATGTAATTTGTAAGTTTGTCTCAATTAAAGATACAAGTTGTGCAATGAGACGGGAGTTTTGATTAACTGAAGATAAATCAGAATTTGTAAGCGAACTGTAAATGTGAAGTGCAATAAAACCAATTTCTCCTTCTGGCAATGTAATTTGCAAACGAGAATTTAAAAGTTGTACAACACCTTCCGCAATTTCATATTCCTCTGGATAGAGCATTTTTGTTTCAACTAAAAAAGGGTTATCAATTGTAAGTCCTTGTTTTAACCTTTTAATCGCAAATGAAATATGATCCGTTAACGCAATATGAATATGTTCATTTAGTGGAGATTTCGCTTTTTCTTGAATGTACAGCATAATATCGTTCATCAATTCAATTAATTTTTCACTAATATGCGGCACTAATAATTTGTATTGTTCACGATCACGTTCATTTTTTAAGACAAACATTTTTTCGATTTGTTCTTGCTCCAATACATCTTTCGCTTTTTTCCCAAATCCAATTCCTTTACCAATCACTACTACTTCCTCGTGTTCCGGATGGCTAGCAATGATGACATTATTATTTAAAACTTTTTTAATTTCTAGATAATTACTCATATAACACCACCCTCGTACTTAAATAGCCTACTTTTATGTTACAGAATATTCTTCTTTGTCGTCAATGTAAAACATCTGCCATTTAATAAAAATTCATTTTTTAGACATGTTTATATATGATGCGTATAATGTAAGAGCAACTGTACATAGAAAGGAGATAACAGCATGATTAAAATGTTTGTAAGTGATATCGATGGTACAATGATGCAACACGGAGGTCTTATTGATGAACAAGATGTTGCGGCACTACGCAGCCTTGCCGAACAAAATGTTATTCTTTGCTTCGCTTCCGGAAGACTTGATAATGAAATTGCAGACTTAATGAAAGCTGTAAATACAAATTTTCATCGCATTAGTGTAAATGGTGTTTTTGTATATACACATGAAAATAAACAACTATTATCTGCAACTTTTGATTCCAGCATACTTCCCGATTTGTTAGCTATGACGAATGAAGATCCTTATTTCCGTTATGTAAGTGATGAGCATAATTATTACATTGAAGAGAAAACACCTTTTATTCAAGAACTTGAACAACAAGTAACTATGACTTCTGTTGAAGAACCAAACTTACTACAGAAGATTGATGATACAATTTTCCCAAATAAAATTTCTGTCGGTGGAACAAAGGAGAGCTTACAACTCCTTCAGAAAAAAATTGATGAAAAATTCCACGGGAAAGTTAGTACTTTCATCTCAGCAGAACAATGTTTAGATGTAATGCCACCGAATGTTAGTAAAGGCTCTGCCATTTCTGTTTTATTAAATGAGTTTCAAATAAAACCTGAGGAAATTGCTTGTATAGGGGATTCTTACAATGATATTCCTATGTTTTCTTTAACTCCTCACAGTTTTGCTATGTCACAAGCAGATGATGCAGTAAAAAATCACGCTCACTATGTAGTAAATCACGTCAAAGATGCTGTTAACCACGTAATTGCTCATAATAAAAATACGACTCATTCCTTATAAGGATGAGTCGTATTTTTATTTCTTTACATGTTAACCATTTTCAATTCCACTGTACTTCACAAACTGAAATATACTATTTGTTACGTGCGATATTCGTAATAAATTTATAACGATCTCCACGATAAATACATTTCACGTACTCTAGCGGTACCTCACCTTCTGAATATGACCATTGACGCATTACAAGTACAGGCGCCTTTTTAGGAATATGCAGATGTTCAGCTTCATTTTCCGTCGCAACGGAAGCTTCAATTGACTGAGTAGCGCTAACAAGTTTAAAGCCCAGTTTTTTCTCTAAATGTTCATATAAAGATTGTTGCAATATCTCTTCGTTAATATCTTTTACAAGAGCTGGCGACAAATATGTCGTCTCAAAAGCAATCGGTTCATCATCAGCTAAGCGAATACGCCTCACTTCATAAACCGATTCCCCCTCCTGTATTCTCAACCGGTCTGCTATTTTCGCAGTAGCTGGAACTAGGCGGAAACTAAGTAATTGACTACTTGGGTTCATCCCACGAGAAATCATGTCTTCTGTGAATCCCGTCATTCCTTGCAATTTTTGTTCCACTTTCGGAAGTTGGACAAATGTTCCAATTCCACGCTTCCGATATAAATAGCCTTGTTCCACTAAATTATTAATCGCCTGTCTGATTGTCATTCGACTCACTTCGAACTTATCACAAAGTTCATTCTCAGATGGGATTTTATCTCCCGGCTTCCATTCGCCGTCCTCAATTAGCTGTTTCACCCACTCTTGAATCTGATAATAGATCGGAAATGGTGAATACTTGTCGATGTTCATCAGCAATCGCCTCACTGCATAAAGATAGAGCTTCTTGATCAGCGATTACGGTTACATTCGGATGACGTTGTAAAACTGTAGCCGGACACTCTTCACTATATTCACCTTGCAATAATTCTTTAACAGCTTCTGCCTTTTTAGAACCCATAGCAACTAGTAGAACTTGTTTCGCTTTCATAATGCTTCCAATTCCCATTGTAATCGCATGAGTTGGCACATCTTCTTCTTTTTCGAAGAAGCGAAGGTTTGCTTGGCGTGTAGATTCTGTTAATTCAACAATGTTTGTTGGAGAATTAAACGGTGTTCCTGGCTCATTAAATCCGATGTGACCGTTTTCACCGATTCCAAGAATCTGTAGGTCAACTGGGTTAGCAGCTAGAATGCTCTCGTAACGTTTGCACTCTTCCTCTAAATCACTTGCCATCCCGTTTGGTACATAAGTTTGTTTAAATGGAAGATGATCAAACAACTGTTCTTGCATGAAATAGTGATAGCTGTTTTTATCTTCATGTGGTAAATTTACGTACTCATCTAAGTTTACAGTGGTTACACGGCTTGTATCAAGTTTATTTTTTCGCATTTCTGCATAAATACCTAATGGAGAGCTTCCTGTAGCCATTCCTAATGTTGGATTTTCTTTTGTTTTTACAACTTCTTCAATTAATTTATAACCTGCTTCTGCTAGTTCTTCTGGAGTTTTTACAACAAGAATATTCATTTAATTACTTCCCTTCCTTCATATGAATTCCTAAACGAACCGTATCATATACATGTAAATCTTCATTCATCACAACAAAGTCTGCATCTTTTCCTACCGCTAATGCACCTTTATTATTTAATCCAAACTCTTCTGCTTGGTTAACTGATGTCATCAGTACTGCATCTTCGATTGAACAACCTGTAAATTCAATTACATTTCGGAAAGCTTGATCCATTTTTAAAATACTACCAGCTAACGTTCCATCTTCTAATCGAGCACTACCATCTTTTACATGTACTGGCTGTCCGCCAAGCTCATATAATCCATCTTCAAGACCCTTTGCACGCATTGCGTCAGTGATAACACTTACTTTTTTTGGTCCTTTTAACTTATATGCTAATTTCACCATATCAGGGTGAATATGAATGCCATCTGTAATTACTTCAACCATTACATCTGGATTTAATAACACATGACCAACAACTCCTGGTTCACGGTGATGTAATCCACGCATTTGATTGTATAAATGTGTCGCATGTGTAATCTTTCTATTTTTTAGTTGCGCATCAATTGCATCTGTATGCCCCATTGTGCCAACTACACCAGTTTCAGCAAGATATTGTTCAAACTCTAATGCTCCCTCTTCTTCTGGTGCATATGTTACTAATTTAATTAAATTCCCACTTGCTTCTTGCCATTGTTTAAATTGCTCAATATTTGCAGGAACGATATGTTCAAGTGGTTGTGCACCTGCACGTTTCTTTGAAACATAAGGTCCTTCTAAGTGAATATATTCGAAATGCGCTCCTTTTTCTTTTGCTTCTTTTGCAGCAGTTAACGCTGCTTCAATTGCCTCTGGAGCTTGTGTCATTGTTGTTGGGAAGTAAGTTGTAACCCCTTCTTTTAACATTTCTTTACCTAGAGTTACTAACCCATCGCTATTTGCATCCATCGCATCAATATCGTATCCACCATGAATATGAACATCGATCATACCTGGAATTACAATCTTCCCTGTAGCATCAAAAACAGTTTCATTTTCTTGTGGTACATATTGAGCCATCAAACCAATTTCTTTAATGGTTTCTGCGTAACGAATAAATCCGTTTTCCACTATTTCTTGACCTGTGTAAATTTTGGCATTGATGACAATTTGCGTTTTCATTTTCATCGATCCTTTCCCATGAATTACCTACTTGTTATTATTACCTTATTCGCCTAGTTCCATCTTAATATACGCACGAGTAGTTGTCTATACATTCTAATGAAATTTCCTTTTTATTCAACAGAAAAGGAAATTTCTTACGTCTCTTATAATTATAATATATATTATTCATTTTTCCAAAAAGGGACAGTATCGCCCCCTAATCTAGAAATCACTTCAATAATGGCATTAACCCGCTAGACTCTAACATAATATGTTCACCATCTGTTTCCATTTCTACTGTACGTTTATTCGTTCTATATACCATTATACCGTGCCTTTTTAAGCGTTTCACTACACTTTGGTGAGGATGTCCATACGGATTACTACTCCCGTACGACAAAATAGCAAACTGCGGTTCCACTTTTTTTATAAACGTTTCACTTGTTGAAGTATATGAGCCGTGATGCCCCACTTTTAACACATCTGCATGGACATCAAATTGTTTTAATATTTCATGTTCTGTCCGTACATCCGCGTCACCCATTAATAAAAAATCCGCTTTTCCATATCGCACCTTTAAAACAATTGAGGATTCATTATTTTCATCTTTTGATTTCCCGTTGTTTAATACTTGTATAGAAACATGTGGATCCAGCGGTATATATTGTCCTTCCTTTACTGAAACGAAAGGTATCCCTCTTTTTTTAATATTATTCCGATACGTATGATAAGTAAGAGAACTATATGTTTTTCCGCTATCTAATATAAGCGATACCGGCATTTGCTCTACAATTGGAATTAACCCCCCTATGTGATCCATATCGGGATGCGTACTGACAATTACATCTAAATGATTAATCCCTTTCTCAATTAATTTCTGAATAATAACCTCTCCTGCTTCATAAGGTCCTCCATCAATTAACATTGTTTGTCCATTTGGCATTATAATAAGTGTTGCGTCACCTTGCCCCACTTTTAAAAAGCTCACTTTCATTTTACTAAGATGTTGCCGATGCATATGTAAAGGAGACGTAGTATGAATGGACATCATATACCTTTTAGCTGATGCGCTATTTAAAGAAAAACATAATAAAACAGAAACTAATAATAAAATAATCCGCATACCTCTCATAACTCGTCTCCTTTTTTCATTTAGTATGGCACTGTAAATAATTGATATACAAAAAAAGCTTAGCAAAATGCTAAGCTTTTATTTCGATATCTCTTGTAAGGAACCGAAGAATAAATCTGCTTCATTCATTTGTTCATTCTCTTCAGAAAGCAGTGGTAAATCATCTAATGTTTTCAATCCAAATGTGTCCAAAAATTCTTTTGTTGTTCCGTATAAAATAGGACGCCCTGGTCCTTCTGCTCTTCCCATTTCTTTTATAAGTAAATGTGAAACCAACGTTTGTAACGCCTTATCGGTTTTAACTCCTCTAATCTCTTCCATTTCAGTCCTTGTGATCGGTTGGCGATATGCAACAATCGCTAAAGTTTCGAGGGCAGCTTGTGAGAGTGAAGCAGCTGTTGGTGTATCTATTAATTTTTGATAATATGAAGCATGTTCTTTCTTTGTAGCAAAACGATATACTTTTGCATACTGTACAATTTGCAAACCACGGTTTGCACCTTCACATTCTTGTTGCATTTCTTCTAAAATATTAATTACTTCATTCATTTCAATTTCAAGAACTTTCGCTATTTGTTCTGGATAAATCCCTTCATCACCAGAAACAAATAAAAGGCCTTCAATAATTGACTTTTGTTCTTTCCTATCCATTTCACGAGCTCCTTCCTTCTATTTTCCCATAAAAATACACATCAAAAAACCGAATCACAATTAATGCGTTCGGTTCAATATTTTTTCTCTTGTTCCAAACGATACATTAAAACATAGCATGAGATAAAATGTTCCTATCCCATTTTCACATACTTGCTCTATGCAGATTTATTAGAGCTTGATACGAAAATTTCATCAAAATTATGTTCTTGCTCAATTATGATTTGTTGATTTTTCATAAGTTCCAGAACTGCTAAAAATGTTACAACCATTATTTCACGTTCATCATCAACAAACAAATCGTAAAAACTTTGGCGACCACCCTTTATTTTTAACTGCTTTAAAATATCAGTCATTCGCTGTTCAATTGGTATTTCTTGACGAGTAATACGTGTTGTTACAGGTTTTTTTGCCTTTTTACGGCGCATTAATTTTTGAAATGCTGCTAGCATATCATATAACGTAACATCAAGAGGTAAGCTTGTCTCCTCTTCTTGTTGCAACGATGTAAAGTCAATTGGTGGACGTGTATATAGCTGTGCTCTTTCTTGTTCTCTTTCTTTTAACTCAGTAGCAACTTGCTTATATTTCTTATATTCAATTAACCTCTCCATCAATTCTTGACGAGGATCATCTATAAAATCATCACCGTTATCAAGTACATCTTCTTCATGTTTCGGCAACAACATCTTACTTTTAATTTGTAATAACGTTGCAGCCATTACTAAATACTCACTTGCAACATCTAATTGAAGTTCTTTCATCGTATGCACATAAGATAAATATTGCTCTGTAATATCTGCTACAGGAATATTATATATATCAATTTCATAACGATGTATTAAATGTAACAATAGATCTAACGGCCCTTCAAAAGCCTCTACTTTAAAATTATATTGCACAAAGCATCCCACCACATTTTTTCTATAACAACATAAGTATAGAGCATACTCATGTTCTATCCAACCTTTTTAAGAAATTTAATTAAAAATAGACCGATGCCTATGTCATCATGCCCACCACTTCATATGATAACAGTGTAGTAAGAACAATGTAGGAGGTCAAAAAACTATGGGTCACGTTGATTGTGGTTTTAGCGGTGGGTTCGCATTACTTGTTGTACTGTTTATTTTACTAATTATTGTAGGAGCAGCTTGCTTCTGCTAATATGAACAATAACGGCTAGGGGGAAACCTCCTAGTCGTTTATTGTTCATATTTCTATGATACACTTATATGTATAACCGTTAGATAGGAGCGAGAAAACATGTATCCTACCGAATACATACAATTTTTAATTCATTTCCATGGAGATTATGACTATTTTGAATGCCACGAAATACTAGAAGAGTATTGGAAAACAAAACCAAGAGGTAATCGTGATCATTACTTAGTTGGTCTCATTCAAATCGCAGTTTCTTTATACCACCAAAGACGTGCTAATTGGAATGGTTCCACAAAAATGATGAAAAGCGCAATCATAATTTTAGAAAAAAGCGGTGTACCTTTACAACGTTTAGGAATTAATCAAGTACAACTTCTTTCCTTGCTCAATGAAAGATTGCAATCTATCCATAAAAAAGAACGTTTTTTACCTTTATTTTTACCCTTATCAGATCCATCGTTAGAGAAGCAGTGCATAGAGTTATGTCAAAAACAAAACCTCTCTTGGAAAGACTTGAATGCTATCCCAGGTGAATATATTATAAACAAGCACACTATGCGTGATCGCACAGAGGTCATTACTGAACGAAACGAACAATTACAAAAAAGAAAGCAGAGATAATAAACTACTTATCTCTGCTTTCACGAATGTATATTTTGTTCTAGCCCTTTACATTTTTCGCAAAAACTTGCCGTTTGCTCATTTCCGCAAATTGTAAACTCAAGAAATTTACTCTTTAACTCTTGAACCATCTTCGTCCCAATCCCCACATGACGGTGAGACGGGTTCACACTCAAATGCTGAATTTCTAATACTTGATTCTCTTTTTTTACAATCCCCATTATTCCAACAAAATCTTCATTTTCTTTCCACAAATACAATTGCCAATCATCTTTTGCTTCATATTCTTTCATTGTCAATTGTAATGTTTTCACATCTTTTTCAGTTGGCATAAACGAAAGAAGCCCCATTGCAATTTTTTCATAACTTTTTTTAAAACGAATTAACATAACCCTTATCCCTTCTTACAAAAGTTACAAACTAGTAATCCCCTCAATCACTCTTTTCATATCACATTCATTTTACAATATTTTCAACAGAGTGAGAAGAGTCTAAAACAACTTGATAATCATACAAAGCGAAAAGAAGAAAGTCAAATCTATGTTTCAGCACTATTCCTTTAATAAATAGAGTTAAAAAAAGAAAATTTTATATGGAATGGAAAGAAACATATCATTCAACAGCACTTCATTTATAGTTACCCTAAAGCAGCACAATTCTAGCAAAATTAATATAACAAAAAATATTTATTGAAACATATAATGTAATGTATTCTATGTAATTGGTTAAAGGTTTGTTCTCACAAGCAATATATTTTAGCAACAATACTACTTGTATGATGAGCTGTAGAAGAAGTACTCAATCTCATTAAAAATAAAAAAGAGAGCAAAAGCTCTCTTTTTCCTTACCTTATTCTTCCCAAACTTTAACTTCTTTCATTACATCGCCTTGACGCATTTTTAATACTGTTTCAATACCGCTTGTTGCTTTACCAAATACAGTATGAACACCATCTAAATGCGGTTGTGGCTCATGAACGATAAAGAATTGGCTACCGCCTGTGTTACGGCCAGCGTGAGCCATAGAAAGTGATCCTACAAGGTGTCTATGAGGGTTTCCATCAGTTTCACATGGAATAGAGTAACCTGGGCCACCTGCACCTGTACCTGTTGGGTCTCCACCTTGGCTTACGAAGCCAGGAATAACACGGTGGAATGTCACACCATCATAAAATCCTTGCTCTGCTAATTTTTTAAAGTTTTCTACTGTTTTCGGTGCTTCTTCTGGGAAAAATTCCAAGTCGATTTTTTCACCGTTTTCCATTAATATGTATCCTAAAGTTTTCATGCGTATATGTCTCCTTTCAATTATCTCAGCACTATATTACCACATTCATGACTAGAAACAAAAAGAATCCGACAATCTAGATACTTCTTTTTTGAAATGTGGAAAAAGCTAGGTGACAAATAAGAAATATATACTATAATAACTTTGTTGCCCGAAAATTTTAGAAAGAGAAAGGGAGCGATTTTTCGTGAAAACGAAATTATTAGCTCTGCTATTAGCTGTAACGGTATTTATGATGCCAACAGCTTCATTTGCAGACATCATCGAGGGAGAATCAATTGTTACATTAGGAGAGAACTTATCCGAACAACAAAAACAAGATCTGTTAAAAGAAATGAAAGCACCAAAAGATGCTACAATTATCACTGTATCTAATGCGGAAGAACATAAATTTCTAGAAGGCATTGTTCCAAAAGCACAAATTGGTACGAGAGCAATTTCTTCTTCTATGATTACATACACAAAACCAGGATCTGGTCTTATTGTACGATCAAAGAACATTAACTGGGTAACAGATGCAATGTACACTAACGCTTTGATTACAGCAGGTGTAAAAGATGCAGAAATTCAAATTACTGCACCTTTTAAAGTTTCAGGAACTGCAGCTTTAACTGGATTAATGAAAGCATACGAAACTGCGTCCAATAAACAAATTCCTGAAGAAGTTAAAAAAGTAGCGAATGAAGAAATGGTACAAACAGCCCAGCTTGGTGATAAAATTGGTGAAGAAAAAGCAGTTCAACTTGTTGCAAAAATTAAAGAAGAAATTGCAAAAGAACAGCCAAAAACAACAGAAGATTTACGTTCATTAATTAAAAAAATTGCTGACCAACTCGGCATTACATTAACAGATGAACAGTTAGATAACTTAGTATCGTTATTTGATAAAATGAAAAATCTTAATATCGATTGGAATCAAGTTGGTAGTCAATTAAACAAAGCAAAAGAACATGTTTCTGCCTTTTTAGGATCTGAAGAAGGGCAAAGTTTTCTAGATAAAGTGAAAGATTTCTTCTCAAGTATCATTGATTTTGTTAAATCTTTATTCAAGTAAAAAAGAAGCCCGCCAATGACGGGCTTCTTTTTTATACAAGTAACGGTAATTTCATAACAGCCTCTTCAACCGAACGCACTATATGATTTGCTTTCTCCTTTACATATGGATGGGCATGATGAAGAGTAAATGAATGCGGGGTTACTTCAAACATAGAAATATCATTGAAAGAATCTCCAATACAAGCAACTTCATTTGCTTCAATTTGCAAATAATCCATTAGTCGCTTTAGAGCACTCCCCTTACTCACGCCTCTTGGCATAATATCAACATAGCGTTTACCTGATATAAAAACTTCCGCTTCGCCTTGAAACGTATCTCGTAGCTCTTGATCTAACGTCACAATTTTCTCTTCTTCTCCAAAAACAAACAATTTTGCAGGGTGTACAGTCTTACCAAACTCTTCTTCTAACGCTTCAATTTCAGCGATATGCACGCCCATATATGCTTCAAAATTATGGTGATGTTCATTCTTCCTTTTTGTATATCGCTGCTCATTTGCACAAACAATATCCGCTAGTCCTTTTTTATGTATATATCGATATATTTCCTGGGCAACCACATTTTCAAAACTCGATTCATGAAATAAATTTCCATCTGGAAGTAACATTGTCGCTCCATTTAAGCCAGTTGTGTAATATGGGAATGCAAACCTTTTTACAACTTCATCAATTCTGTGTGTAAAGCGGCCAGAGGCAAAACAAATATTTGTCCCTTTCTCAGCTAACCAACACAGCGCACGTTCATCTTCTTTTTGCATATGATTCACATCGTAAACGAGCGTGTCATCTAAATCACTTACAAATAATTTAATCATGTCCTCTTCCCCTTTCATACACAATATCTACTCTAAGTGTACACAAAAAATGTTTGATTTTTGTTAAAAAATAATAAATTTTTGCTAAAAAAAATAAACGGGTGTATAATCCCGTTTATTTTTGTCTTTTTACATTTTGAGGTCTTACAATACTTGGTCGTACTTTTAAACTAGACATCGTTGGACGGAGTAAAATTTTTGTTAACGCGCCCCAATCAAATGGTAAAAACGGCCATAAATAAGGTGTTTGTAAACTTTTTATAGACGTTAAAAATAAAATTAATATCGTCATACCAATTACAAATCCCATCTCATGGAAGAGACCTGTTAAAATAATAACAAACAATTTCCCAACCTTATTCCCTAATCCTAGTTCATAACTCGGTGTTGCATATGCACCAACCATCGAAACTGCTACATACAAAATTACTTCTGGCACAAACAAACCTACATCAATTGCAATTTGACCAATTAATATAGCGGAAATCAACCCTGCTGCAGACGATAACGGCGTTGGAGTATGAATGGCTGCCATCCTTAAAAACTCAAGTCCGACCTCTGCCATTAACACCTGTAATAAAATTGGTAAATGCGTCATCTTAGTCGGTCCAATAAAAGCAAGATTTGCTGGCAAAAGAGTTGGATCAAATACAAACACTAACCAAAATGGTAATAAAAATAACGAGAATATAACACCTAAAAAGCGCACCCAGCGTAAAAATGTACCGACAGCTGGATTTTGTCTAAACTCTTCCGCGTGCTGTAAATGATGAAAATATGTTGTCGGTGTAATCATAGCACTTGGCGATGTGTCAACAAGTACTAACACATGTCCTTCTAGTAGATGATTTGCTGCTACATCTGGCCTTTCTGTATATCGAATAAGTGGGAATGGGTTATAGCTTTGCTTTACAACAAATTCTTCTACTGTTTTATCCGCCATCGTAATTCCATCTACATCGATGTTATTTAATTCTTGTTTTATAATCTTTACTAAATCTGGATTTGCAACATCTTGAACGTATGTAATACAAATATCCGTTTGCGATCTATCTCCTACTCGAACCATTTCATTTCGAAGACGTGGATCTCGAATTCTCCTACGAATTAACGCTGTATTTACAACGATATTTTCAACAAATCCATCCCTCGCACCTCGTACTACCTTTTCGGTATCCGGTTCTGTCGGTGTTCGCCCTGGATAACTACGAACATCGATCGCGAACGCTTCCGTTTCACCTTCCACAAATATCACGATCAGTCCTGATAATACTTGGAGCATTACCTCATCCATCGTTTTCACTTTACTTACTTGTTGATGGATTAAGCGATTCTCTAAAAGCTTCACTGTATCTTCTTCTACATCCCTTATCTCATTTGTATCCACCGCTTCTTCTAAAATAGGGATAATATAATTTGTATCACAAAGTCCGTTTACAAATAACACACCAATTTCTTTATTCAAAATTTGAAATTTACGAATGCCGACATCGTATGTAACGCCTAGTCCAACTGTCTGCTTTAAATAATTTTCATTGTCACTTATGAAAGTTGATATAGGGATATCCACTTTTTTAGGCTTCGTCATAAAAACCACTCCTTTCCAAAATTAATTGAATTGCTTTCTTCGTAATAGGTGATCCCCTCTCCCATTCATCATTTCCACACATCTTACCAATGTCACCGACTCCAACAATGACAGGAACATTTAAATCGTCTAAACAATATATTGTATCTCCGCTAATCCTGCCAATTTCACCATCTGGAAGTCCAAATTTATCAACACCGTATTCGGTTAAATTCCCGTTCCGATCTACACTTACATCTACACGTGCCCATTCCCAATGATGCGTATTAGACGCTACTGCTAAAATACCGAGCACATCAATTTGTTTATGGGTAGCCACATATTTTAATGCCTTTTCACCAGATCCTTCTCCAATAAATCCACTGTCATCAAACATGACAAATACAGGGTCATATGGCGTTTGCATAATAAGCTCAACAACTTTTTTCCCTGTCAATTTGGTTGGATTACTTTGTGATGCTGAAATACACCTTCCCCCAAATTCCTTCGTTAAAAGCTCAATTGTCCGCTTTGCATATTCATCTCCATCTGTGACCAAAACAACCCTTCGTCTCATTTGTTTTATCCTTTCGGTTTACATATAAGTGCTATAAAAAATGAAAACAATATCGCTGCGGAAATGCCCGCAGACGTTAAACTAAACATGCCAATACCAATTCCTAAATATCCATGTTTTTCTGCTGCATGCATTGCTCCGTGCAATAGTGAATGTCCAAAACTTGTAATAGGGACTGTCGCTCCAGCACCTGCAAATTTTATTAGTTTATCGTACAATCCAAATCCATCTAAAATTGCTCCGATGACTACAAAAGTTGCCATTAAATGAGCTGGTGTTAACTTTACGAAATCTAACAATAGTTGCCCAATTAAACAAATAGCTCCACCTACAAGAAATGCATATATAAAATCCACAATTCACTCTCCTTTAACTCTCTCAAATACGACACCATGTGCAATTGTTGGAATCGTTTCCTTCTGTTGCATCATCATCGGGCTTAATAATGCACCAGTCGCAACGACAAAAATTCGTTGTAAATTCCCTTTTTGCATCTCGTGTAATAAATGGCCATACGTAACAACTGCTGAACAAGCGCAACCACTACCACCTGCAAACACTTCTTCTTGACTTGATTCATAAATCATCAATCCACAATCATTGTATATATGCCCAAGATCATAACCTTCCTCAAGTAAAAGTTGTTTCGCAATCGGCGTCCCAACAGCTGATAAATCACCCGTAACAATCAAATCATAATCATCGGCACTTCTTCTTAAATCTTCAAAATGTTGTTGAATTGTATGAGCTGCTGCTGGAGCCATCGCTGCCCCCATATCCAAAGGATTTGTAATTCCTAAATCTTGCACTTTTCCGATTGTAGCTGACGTAATTTTAATTGCACTTTTTTCATTGCTAATTAATATAGATCCTGCACCAGTCACAGTTGAATTTGCTGTCCCTGGTTTTTGCCCACCGTACTCTGTTGGATAGCGAAATTGTCTTTCAGCCGTTGCATTATGACTGCTTACTGTAGCTAAGACACGATTTGCAAATCCACCGTCTATAAAAGCTGAGCCAACTGCTAAAGTCTCCATAGACGTTGCACAAGCGCTAAACATTCCTAAAAAAGGAATGCCCCACTTACGCGCAACATAATTTGCTGTCACTGTTTGATTTAATAAATCTCCCGCTAAAAAGAAATCAATTTGCGATGTTTTTATATTCCCTTTTTGCACTGCTTGTTGAATTGAGTCTGACATTAATCTTCGTTCGGCGAGCTCCCAATTTTCTTCTCCACAATGCAAGTCATCATATGAAATATCAAATTTTTTCCCAAGAGGGCCCTCAGCTTCTTTCGGACCGACAGCAGTACCCGTTGCATTCACATATATATCATTTTGAAATACCCACGTTTGTTTTCCGGTCAACCTCATACTAGCCCCTCCTTTAAGACATAAAAATTTTAAAGGTATACCTTATTAACCCAATGATATATGCACCAACAACCCCAAATACAATCACACTTCCTGCCAGTTTAAACATATTTGTAGCAATCCCTAGAACAACCCCTTCGCTCTTATGTTCTAAGGCAGCGCTCGCCATAGAATTTGCAAATCCTGTTACCGGTACCGCTGATCCTGCTCCAGCAAATTGACCGATTTTATCATATACACCACACCCTGTTAAAATCGCGGATAATAAAACAAGGGTTGCAACAGTTGGGTTTCCTGCCTCTTGTTCACTGAAGTGAAAATAATGTATATAAAATTTCATCAATACTTCTCCAACTGTGCAAATGAGTCCACCTACAAGAAATGCTTTGATACAATTTAGTAAATAGTTTGGCTTTGGATGATACTCCTTCACTTTATTTATGTAATCATCCTTCAATTTCTGACTTGTCATTTATATACTGCCTCCTACTTTACGAAATAAATCCAGTGAAACAACGATCCTATTACTTTCCCAAGTACAAGAGCAACGAGCAAAACAATAATCTTCCCCTCTACCCCTACTCGTTTCGCTAAAATAGGCAGAACATTTAACACCTCTGTTAATGCCGCAGCAAGCATTCCAATGAACGTGCCACAAAATATCCCTAATATAACGAGCCAATATTGCGACGTTTGAAATGTAATGTTTTTCAAACTGCACCAAGCCCCTGTTAAAGTACCTGCAATGACTGCCCACTCAAAATATTGAATATGCTTTCCACTTCTCGTTAATTGGGCTAAACGGGGGATTATACCAAGTACAGCTAAAAATGCGACATATCCGCTACCTACCGCAATCCCTCCAGCTAAACCAATTAAAATAACAAATCCAGACTCAATCATCGGTAAGTTGTTTCATATTATCCTTGTTTTCATTAACGATTACATACTGATCAAGTGACTGTTGGTATTGAAACATCTCAACTTCTAGCGGACTCGGCTCTTCATTAATTCGCTTTTGAAATACATGATTAAAGAATAAAACCATCCCTAAGCCAAGACCTAAAGAATAAGGAATTTGAAATAAAAGTGGTTGCGCATTAAATTCTCCAGTAATCATGTAATATAACCGTTGATGTACTTGTTGCATACTTACATCTTCATGGAAATAAATGATCGCAAGGGCCGCTCCAATGAAAAGTAACAGCCATACAAGCCCGAAAAAAATTGGGTGTGTCTTCTTTTTTTCGTATATAATTTCAACAAGAGTTTGTCCAGAACCGAGTAAATTAATTTGTAGATGAGATGCTTTCTGTTGAATAATCTCAATTACTTTCATAACATCAATTACAACATGCGTCTTATCATGCGCTGTTATTTTGTAAACTATCTCATTTTGTAACAACTCAACTACGGAAGAATCTCCGGCAAGTTGAGCAACATCGCCCAGCTTTACTTCATAAGTAGGAGAAACTTTTAAACGATTGCGCATTTTAATATAAATCGTTTGTTCCAACTTTCATTCACCCCTTCACTCTTCCTCGTAGTTGTAGTATGGTTATTGAATTTTTTTCTAATACAATTTTTTCATAAAAAAACATCTGCACCATTTCGGTACAGATGTTTTTTACTTATGCCTTTTTCTTAAATAAGTTTGCAATACTTAATGCAAGCCCTCCCCAAATGACTACTATTCCAATAACCATCATCATAATTGCTGATCCACTCATTATGAAACACCTCGATCTTTCCATTCTTTTTCAAGCTTGGCAGAATCCGAATGTATTTGTGCATTCCATTTCTTTAGACTAATAATTAGCGCAACGATAAGGAAGGCTGCTGCTATCGACCAACCATACGTTATAACAAACTCAGTCGGATAATCTCCATAATTCTTTTTAATATTTTGGATTGTACCATCAATTAGCATATACCCTAACATAAGCGGAGTAATAACGAGTAAACTCACTCTCCAAAACGTTCCTAATTTAATATCAGATACAAAGTTTGCATGATTTTGATAAACTGGTAAACGACGTAAAATGAGCCCTATCGTCACTACTTCCGCAAGTGCAATTGTAATTAATCCGAAATTATTAGCGAAATAGTCGACAACATCTAAGAACATAAGCCCACCACGTGTTGCAAATACAAGAGAAACTAACACGAGAAGGGTTCCCATAATTCCAATGGTTTTTTCCCGACTTAAACTGAATTTTTCAGATACAGCGGCAAAACATACTTCCGCGAGTGAAATAAGTGATGTGATTCCAGCAACCGTTAACGATAAGAAAAATAATACACCAAACAACGGTGACATCGGCAATTCATTAATAATTTGCGGAAATACTACGAACGCAAGCCCAACGCCAGCACTTGCTACTTTATCAACCGGTACTCCCATATTATTCGCCATAAATCCAAGAGCTGCAAAGACCCCAATACCTGCTAATAATTCAAATCCTGAGTTTGCAAATCCAGTAATAAAGGCATTATTTGTTGTATCCGAGTTTTTCGGTAAATAACTAGAATACGTAATCATAATTCCAAATGCTAAAGATAAACTAAAGAATATTTGACCATAAGCAGCAAGCCATACTTTCCCATCAAAAATACGACTCCAATCTGGTTTAAAGAATGCATCTAGTCCTTGCATAGCACCTTCCATCGTCACTGCACGAACGACGATAATAAGGAACATAACAACTAATAAAGGAATAAATATACGGTTAACAACTTCTATTCCTTTTTTAACTCCTTTAAATGCAACGCCAAGTACAATAATCCAAACGAGAGCTAATGGAATTAATACTTCCGGTACAAGTCCTCCAAATTGCCCTGGCTTATCTGCAACATGTAAGTACTCTTTAAATAAAAATGATTGCGTGTCTTTTCCCCATGCTCCAGTAATTGCAAAGTATGTATACGATATAGACCAAGCAATAATCACTGCATAATATGTTGAAACGATAAATGTTACGCACATTTGCCACCATCCAATAAATTCGGCACGCGGGCTAATACGGAAAAATGTAAGTGGTGCTGAACCACGATGACGATGACCAAGGGCAAACTCAAACGCTAACAATGAAATACCAGTCGTTAATAATGCAAATAAGTACGGTAAAAAGAATGCTCCTCCTCCATTTTCATACGCTGTATAAGGAAAACACCATATGTTTCCTAATCCAACGGCAGATCCGACCGCTGCAAAAATAAATCCAGCTCTCGTTCCCCATTGTTGCCTCGTTTCCATGTTTCCTTCCCCCTTTATGACAAGTTCATACTTGGATTATATTTTAAATTGACTAAATTATAAATAAATTCTGTTAATTTTTACGAAAATTAACATCTCTCTCCTATTAACGGCATAAAAAAATCGAATAGACAATTATTCGTCTATTCGATCTTTCATCTGTTTTAATATTTTCTTTTCAAGTCTTGAAACTTGTACTTGCGAAATGCCTATGCGCTCTGCTACTTCTGACTGTGTTTGATCTTTATAGTAACGCAAGTATACAATTAAGCGCTCTCGTTCATCTAGTTCTCTAATCGCTTCTTTTAAAGCAATTTTATCGAACCATTTCGTTTCAGATTGATCTGCAATTTGATCTAAAATAGTGATTGGATCTCCATCGTTTTCATATACAGTTTCATGTATAGACGAAGGGGCCCGGCTCGCTTCTTGTGCTAGAACAACTTCCTCTGGCGTTAGTTCTAGTGCCTCTGCCACTTCATTAATCGTTGGAGCCCTTCCGAATTCTTTCGAAAGCTCATCTCTCATCTTTCGAATTTTGTTTCCTGTTTCTTTTAAAGACCTACTAACTTTCACTGATCCATCATCACGTAAGAAACGTTGTATTTCACCAATAATCATTGGAACTGCATATGTTGAAAATTTCACGTCGAAAGATAAATCAAATTTATCTACCGATTTCAAGAGCCCAATACATCCAATTTGAAATAGGTCGTCTGGTTCGTATCCTCGATTAAGAAACCGCTGTACAACCGACCAAACGAGGCGCATATTACTTTGAACGATTGTATCTCTCGCTTGTTGATCTCCATCTTGACTTTTTTGAATTAACGCTTTTAGCTCGTGGTCCTTTAACTGAGGTTTCTTCTTCTCATTTTTGACCTCTATGTCCATAGGCTATTCTCCTTAATTGCATAGAGCGTTACTATTTGATAAGTATTTTGTCAAATGGATTGTTGTCCCGAAAGATTCGTTTGAAATAACTTCTACTTCATCCATAAAATTTTCCATGATAGTAAATCCCATTCCGGAACGCTCTAATTCAGGTTTAGTTGTAAAAAGGGGTTGTCTCGCTTCATCTAAGTTAAAGATTCCAATCCCTTCATCTCGAATCGTGAGTTTCACCATTGCTTCTTCCAAAATTACAGAAATATAAACAATACCTTCTGCATTTCCTTCGTATCCATGAATAATTGCATTTGTAACCGCTTCTGACACAACTGTTTTAATCTCCGTTAATTCTTCCATCGTTGGATCTAGTTGTGCAATGAAAGCCGCTACTGTAACGCGAGCGAACGATTCATTTTGACTTAATGCTGAAAATTGAAGGTTCATTTCATTTCTCATCTATGCCACCCCCAACGTCGCGAGCGCGTGCGCTTCACTTTCTTCTAAGCGAACGATTTTGAATAAGCCCGACATTTCAAATAAACGCTTAACAGGCGGTGAAATTGCACAAACAACCATTTCTCCACCTAATCCCTTTACGTGTTTATATCGGCCTAATATAACACCTAGACCAGAACTATCCATAAAAGATAAGTTCTCTAGGCTCAAAACAATATGATGAACACCATGTGTCTCAATCATATCTGTTACTTTCGTTCGCAACTCTTCAGCCGTATGATGATCTAATTCACCCTCTAGTCTCACACATAGGACGTCACGTTTTACTTCTAATTGCATGGAAAGACTCACACGATTTCCTCCTTATGCTCAAACTTTACTTATTCACATACATAAAGATTTTCGTGATACAAAATAAGAATCCTTCCTGCTGACAAAAGAAGAACTATTTCGTCATAAAGTGAAACCTTTCAGCATTATTCACTTACATACGAATAGAAAAGCGGCAAAATATTTGCCGCTATTTTGATGTTGAAAACATCCCAAAACTTCTTTTAAATAACTCCCACCAGCTCGCTGCAGCAACATCTTCTTTTGCTACAATTGTTTGTTTTAATAAAACATCTTTATCTTTTTTAATAACAAGTGTACCAAGCGCGTCACCTTTTTTAATCGGTGCTTTTACTTTCTTTTCAGCAATTACTTCTTGTTTTACCTTGTCCATATTCTCGCCCTTCTTCATAAGAAGAGAAACATTATCTGATGCAACTAAATCTACTTTTTCTTTTTTCCCTTTCCCTACTTGAACTGTCTTAATTTTTTCGCCGCGCGTATACAATTTCTTTGTCATATATTGACCAAATGCATAGTCAAGAAGCTTCGTCACTTGGTTGTTCCGTTCTTTTGATGTCGGTGCTCCCATGACAACTGAAATGACACGCATGCCATTTTTTTCAGCCGATGCTGTTAAACAATATTTCGCTTCTGTCGTAAAACCTGTTTTTACTCCATCTACGCCAGGATAAAAACGTACTAGCTTATTCGTATTAACGAGCCAAAACTTTTTATCCGTATCTTCACGTAAATAATCTTCGTACTTACCTGTATATTTACGAATAAGTGGATACTTCATCAATTCTCTCGCCATTATAGCCATATCATTTGCTGTCGAATAATGGTCTTTGGCCGGAAGACCTGTTGGGTTTTGAAAATGTGTATTTTTCAGCCCTAGATCTTTCGCCTTTTTGTTCATCATATTTACAAATCCTTCTTCTGAACCTGCGATATGCTCGGCTACTGCAACAGATGCGTCATTTCCAGATGCAATGGCAATACCCTTTAACATCTCATTTACAGTCATCTCTTCCCCAGGTTCTAAAAAGATTTGCGATCCACCCATTGAAGCTGCATGTTCGCTCGCTCTAACTTTATCGGTCAGCTTTAATTTTCCTTTTTCAACTTGTTCCATAATTAAAAGCATTGTCATAATCTTTGTCATACTAGCAGGTGGTAATTTTTCATTTGGGTTTTTATCAAATAAAACTTTACCTGTATCTTGCTCAATTACGATTGCTGACGACGCTTGTTCCGCTAACTTCGGTGTTGTTTCTTCTGTTTTCTCCTGCTTCGTTTTCTCAGATTGTGCGAAACTCACTGAAGTTCCAGAAAGCAATAACATGAAACAAACAAGTATTCCAAAAACTCGCTTCATGACTAACCCTCCATTCTATATCAGACCTATTTTTTCCAATTTACCCTTTTTTAATACCAAATTTTTCTAACATTTTCAGTTGACAAATACATTCGTCCCCTATATTGTATTAATTGTATTACACACAGTAGTACACTTAATACATATGAGGAAGGAGACATTGCTCTTGCATATTCAACTTGACCCAAGAAGCAACACTCCGATATGGGAACAAATTGTTCAAAATATAAAAGAACTCGTATTGAAAAACATGTTGGCTCCAAGTGATAAACTTCCTTCTGTACGCGAACTCGCTTCTTTACTCGTTATAAATCCAAATACAGTGAGTAAAGCGTATCAAGAGTTAGAGCGACAAGGAATTATTGAAACGTTACGAGGAAAAGGAACATTTGTATCCCAATCGATTACCCCAACATTAGACGAAAGGAAAATCGCTATGGTTGAAAAGCAATTTCATCAATTACTATTAGAAGCCTCTTATCTTGGTATTACGAAAGATAAAATTCATGATTGGATAGATTCATA
Source organism: Bacillus sp. RCC_6_1 (assembly GCF_041360755.1). Classification (NCBI taxonomy): domain Bacteria; kingdom Bacillati; phylum Bacillota; class Bacilli; order Caryophanales; family Bacillaceae; genus Bacillus; species Bacillus sp. RCC_6_1. Next base: position 738,427 of record NZ_JBFUPV010000002.1, on the reverse strand, counting down.
CTATAAAGAGATTGGAGGGAATACGGATGTTGAAAGTGACAAACTTGAAGAAAACAATTGATAATCAAACAATTTTAGACGATGTTTCTTTCACATTGCAAAGAGGGAGTATCATCGGATTACTCGGAAGAAACGGTGCGGGGAAAACAACTTTATTGCGAACGATGGTCGGTATTTTAGACCCAGACGAGGGAACTGTTACATATGAAGATACAAACATTCATCAGTTTCCTGAAATAAAGCAAAAAATTGTATATGTTCCTGATTCTACTAATATACTGAACGGCTATACGATAAAAGAAATCGTAAAGTTTTATAAAGAAGTTTATACCGCATTTGATGAAACACATTTCTATGAACTGTTAGAACGTTTTAACTTACCAAATAAACGAATTCGTAGTTATTCAAAAGGAATGAAAGCACTGCTCGCCATCATTTTAGCCGTTTCTACAAAGGCAGAATATATCATTTTAGATGAACCGACAAATGGACTTGATCCTATCGTGAAAAGGAAAATTTTACAGTTTCTCGTTGGAGAAGTTGCAGAAAAAGAGATTACCATTTTCATCTCCACCCACCATTTAGATGAAGTAGAACAAATTGCAGATACAATTATTATATTAAAAGGCCATACTATCTCGTCTATTACATCACTAGACGATGCAAAATCACGATTTGCTAAAATACAAGTTGCTTATGAACGTTCATTACCTCAAAAACTAGAAAACTTAAGCAATATTAAAATATTAAATCAAACAGGAAAAGTATATACAATCTTAATCGAAGGAAATGTGGCTACAACACTGGAGAAGTTTTACAAAGAGCAACCTATACTTATTGAAGAATTAACAATGTCACTTGAAGATGTCTTCGTTACGACACTGGAGGAGGATGAGTATGTTTCATAAAGCGTTGTGGATGTGGAATTGGAAGCGTGGGAAATATGCTGCGTTACTTTTTCTCTTCAGTTCACTTTATTTTTTATCTTTCGAATACTATCAAGAAGCAGAAACTCAACAGTCTCTCTTTCTCCATCCAGAAAAAATAGGTGAAGAAAAGTTCTACTATCATTATTCTTTTTATTCTTCTAATAGCTTTTGGTTAGGTATTATTACAATTATCCTATCCTGTATATTAATTGGCTGGGAGCGAAGTAATCAAAATGGAGATTCACTTATGACATTTCCATTTAAAAGACGTGATATGTTCTTATCGAAATGGGTTTTCGGTGGATTTTTCATTGTACTATCATTTCTAATCAATTGGGGTCTTATGTATTTTATTTATAAATCTACGATTCACTTTGAATATCAATCTTTCGAACCATTTCACCGATATTTCCTGTACGCAATTTTCACATATATCGCTATCTATACTGTCTCTTTATGTATAGGTACATTTACTGGCAGTATTATTTCACAAAGCATCTTCAGCATTACTTTTTGCATAATGGGAATGGGAATCTTTTCACTCTTACTCCTTTTCTTTACAGCTCACGCTGAGGCAATACAGGGGAATAAAAGTTATACGAATTTCGAAAACATTTATAAATTCAATAAAAAGACCAACATTTCAAGCGCTATATTAGACTTTTCAATTAGTTATAATTACCACCCTACTGTCCAATCAGATGAAGATCATGGAAAAGTAATACAAAGGGGACCCACTTTTCATAGTTACTACTCTGCAAAAGTAATACTTGTTCCTATCTTCTATACTATTTCCAGCTTACTAATTGGTATGTTTCTTTATGCACGATCACCTAATGAACATAATAAGAAAATTTTCCTTTTTCCAAAATACAACTCACTCTGGATGTGGGGTACTACCTTTTATTTTGCATTAATAGGTGGGCAAATGTTAAAACGTTTTGATTTATTATTTAGTTACTATGTTGGATTCTTTTTATTTGGAATCGTCACTTATTTTATATTATCACGTCTTACAAACTATAAAGTTTTTTAAAGGAGAGATCCTATGTTTCAAAAAGCATTATGGGTGCATACCTACAAACAAAGTAAATATATTGTTTGGCTATTTTGGTTAGTAAGTTTTTATGTACTATCATATAAATACTATTTAGCAGCTGCCGAGCAATTAAAATATTTTCATGAACATAATGAATGGAAATATATATACCGATATAATTATCAGCTTTCACTTCCCGATGCTATTATGGGTCAAGGAGGACTCCTTATTATATTAGCCTGTATTCTTATTGGATGGGAACGTCAAAATCAATCAAGTGACATTTTATGGTCTATGCCATTTAAACGAACACATCTCTTCATAACGAAATGGCTTTTTGGTGTGTGTAATATTGTAGCTATCGTTATACTAAATTGGGGACTTTTTGCTATTATGAAAAAGACAACCTTTCATAATAAGTATCAAATATTTTCACCATTTCATACTTACTTCTTATACATGGTTATTATCTTAATTGCTATATATACACTTGCATTATGCATAGGAACAATTGCTGGTAATATGATTTCACAAGGATTTTTCAGTGTTGCTATACTTGGATTCCCTTTTATTTTGCCGACTCTAATTGCCGGGGCTATTTCTATTCATACGGTTGGACTTATTTCCAATCATCCCGTCTATACGGAGGAAAATGTAGATCGTTACGGTTCAGTAATAGAAAAAGTGAGTATTTTAGCGCCAGTTCGCGGATTCAATATTAATTTTAATTACGATCCTCAACGTGCTTATACTGATCAACAAGGCGTACGTCATGATGAACCTAATTTTACGTATATTCCTTCAGCAACAAAACTTATCGGTCCAATCGTAAATATACTTATTCTATTACCTTTAGGAATGTACTTATATACAAGATCACCTAATGAACAAAACGGAAACTTTCTATTATATCCGAAGCTTAAAACACTATGTATGATATGTTGTGTAACCTTTATTGGAATGTTTGGAGGAATGGCAGCGGGCGGAAGTCATTCTATCGTAAATTATTATATTGGTTTTATAGGGACCAGTACGATAGTCTACCTACTATTATCTCGCTTATTAAAATTCAAATTTTCTTGGCGTGTGAAATAACCTCCTTTTAAAGGAGGTTATTTCACATTCTCTCTCCTATCCCCATACACCATCTCTTCTTTCATCCCAAATCCATCACCATTTTGCACAATTTGCTCTGTCGGTGCAACTACACTTTCAGCAATTTTCCATTCCCCACGCTCTTTCACAAATACTTGTAGAAAATAGTTCATGCCATCTAATTGATATGCATTTTCTTTTTTCACATTATAGTGAATCGCAATGTAGTACACTTGAATATTTTCTTTTCCTATTTTTGATACGTATTGCGATAGTCTCGGTATATAGAGTGCTGCTTTCTGAAAAGATAGTTGTTTCGCTTTAACAAGCGATGAACTTGTTACATTACGTAATGTGTCCTGATTACGAATATTATCGCTATGGTGGAATAATACTGCGTTTTGCATAGAACGAACCCATAATTTCGAATATAAGACTGTATTATCGGTTTCAATGTACTTCACTTCTTTTCGTACCACTTGGATAGGCGTATCTGCGTACGTAAATGTTTGAAAATAGAAAAAACCACCAAATAAAATGGTAAGTGCAGCAATATATTTCATAATCTTTCCTCCGATCTTTTAATTAAAGTATCGGAGTTTCAAAATATTTTTATTCAAAAGAAAAAGGATAGGAATGCTTTCGCTTCCTATCCTCATTTATTATAATACGCGGCCAAATAGTTCTAAGACCATTTCTATTTCTTGGTCGCTCCAACCTTTAAATCTCTCTTTATAATATTCTTTACGCACAGCTTCAAGTTTTTCAGTTACTTCTCTTCCGTGCTCTGTAATTTCTAAATACACGATTCGACGATCTGAATTAGAACGTTTTCTTTCTACTAATCCTTTTCGTACGAGACGATCTGTAACAGCTGTAATATGACTGGAGGTTACGTTTACTTCACTCGCAATTTGCGAAGCCATCTGTGGACTCTTTAAAAATAACGCACGTAATACAGAAAATTCATTATATGGCATATGTTCTGCAAAACGTGTATTAATATCATTTTGTAATAAACGTATCATTTTTCGAAATGATGCAGATAAATCTAAAATCAGTGTTTCTCTTTTTTCGTTCAATAGCCTCGTCCCTTTTTTATCATATTTACACATATTATAATCTATAAATACCTATGTTGTACATGCTTTCTTTCCTCAACATTCTCATTTATGTAACTTTTTTCATATAAATTTCTTTTTTGTTCACACATATACATATAAAAAGGATGGTGATGGAAAATGCAGGGTGGAATGAATCCTTATTTACACAACGTACGCACAGCTAATACTGGTAAAGAAGCTACTATTACTGTACAAGGCGAAGGCGTTGTCAAAGCAAAACCGAATGTTGTTATATTAACGCTTGGCATTCGAACAGATGATAAAAATGTAAAACAGGCTCAAGAAGAAAATGCAGTGCAATCCAAACAATTGCTGGATGCACTTAAACAGCTTGGTATTGCCGATAAAGATATAGAAACGATTTCTTATACAATTACTCCTCAATACGAATATGTAAATGATAAAGCATTGCTACAAGGATACCGCGTGGAGCATTTGTATGAAATTACCGTTTTAAATGTACAAAAAGCTGGGGAAGTATATGATATAGCCGTTTCAAATGGCGCAAATGTAGCAAAAGGTTTACGTTTCCGAGTATCTCATCCAAATAAATATTATGAGCAAGCTCTCATTCAAGCTCTGCACCAAGCAGTAGAAAAAGCTCGTGCTATTGCGAGTACATATAATTTAAATATTAATCCTGTTCCCCTCTCATTCGTTGAAGAATCTGCCCAATTACCACGGGAGGTTACGTCTTATGCTACTTTACATGCGCAAGCAGCCCCTCCCATTCAATCGGGTGAATTAGAAATCATTTCATCCATACGGGCTATTTTTACGTATTTATAACGAATTCTCTTTACAAGTAAACGTTATCATTTTACTTGTTGTAAAAACATGATGTTCTGATATAATAAAGAACGGTGAGCTCTTACATAAGAGATATCACGGGTGGGAGAGGGATATGAAAAAGAAGGTTTAACATGAAAGGAATACTTGAAAGAACATTTAAATTAGGTTTACACGAAACATCACCAAAACAAGAAGTATTAGCTGGAGTTACGTCATTTTTCACAATCGTATATATTATGATTGTAAATGCGTCAATCTTATCAGATGCTGGCATTCCTCTTGAAGCTGGAATTTTAGCAACTGTTTTTAGTTCATTTGTCGGATGTCTACTCATGGCATTTTGGGCAAATGCACCTGCTATTCTTGTCCCGGGTATGGGTGTAAATGCATTCTTCACGTACACAGCTGTGCATACGCTTGGACTAACTTGGCAAGAAGCATTGGCTGCTGTCTTTATCTCTGGTATTATTTTTGCAATTGCCGCTTTTACACCAATCGCTCGCGTGCTATCAGTATCAATTCCAAAGTCATTAAAGGAAGCGATTACTGTCGGCATCGGATTATTTTTAGCGTTTATCGGATTGCAAAAAGGTGGTTTAGTCGTTTCGAACCCAAATACTGCTGTGGCAATGGGGAAATTAAGTAATCCTGTCGTTCTTGCGACATTACTTACTCTTATCATTGCACTTGTATTATTTATTCGTAACGTACGTGGAAACTTTTTATGGACGATTGCAATAGGAACTGGTATCGCCTGGCTATTTGGTCTTGTGGATACGAGTCAAGTGGGAAGTAGTTCATTCTCATTCGCTAATTACGGTGATGTGTTTGGAGCTATGTCATTTGGGAAACTTTCTTCCTTACCATTTTGGATTGCAACATTCTCTTTAAGCATGGTGCTTATCTTTGAGAACATGGGACTTCTGCACGGTTTATTAGAAGATGATCGTAAATTCCCACGTGCTTACCAAGCCAATGCAATTTCAGCAATGACATGTGGTCTATTTGGCACAAGTCCTACCGTTTCAACAGTAGAAAGTGCCGCAGGTATTACTGCAGGTGGTAAGACAGGTCTGACGTCTATCGTTACTGGGTTGCTATTCTTTGCATCACTGTTTGCTCTTCCATTTGTCAAATTAATTCCTGATAGTGCCATTGCACCAATCTTAATTATTATTGGCGGTCTGATGATTACAAGCATTCAACAAATTCCTCTGAATGACTTTTCAGAAGGATTTCCAGCATTCTTAATTATCGTTATGATCCCGCTCACATATAGTATCGCTGATGGCATTGCGTTCGGATTTATTGCTTACCCTATCTTAAAAGTTGCTCTTGGAAAGCGTAAAGAAGTCGCACCATCTATGTATATCATTACATGCTTATTCTTAGCTATGTTTGTATTACATGCTATTGGTTAAAAAAAACACCGAGGAAATCCTCGGTGTTTTTTTACTTAAACCATCCTTTTTTATAAAACCAGGCCATCATTCCGCCGCCAATTAGTGCCATAATAAGTAGACAAATAAAATAACTATATTGTCCACCAAGCTCTGGCATATGCGTAAAGTTCATTCCATATACTCCCGCAATAAATGTTAATGGCATGAAAATAGTCGAGAATACAGTTAATGTTTTCATAATGTTATTCATATGATGTGAGTTTAATGAAAAATAACTATCCCGAATATCTGCTGTTAACTCTCGGCTTGCCTCAATCATTTCTGTTAGTTTAAGCAAATGATCATGTATATCTTTAAAGTAAATTTCATGATCGCTTATACCGTAAAAACGAGTCGAATTTAAAATACGATATAATAAATCACGCATCGGAATAATTGTACGCCTTAGCTTTGATAAATCTGTACGTATATCAAATACCTCTTCTAATACACTTCCTGCTGTCTCCCCCGTTAAATTATCATCAATTGCATTTAAATGATCCTCAATGTAATATACAGGCGCAAAATAGTCATCTACAATTTGGTCGATAATTGTATGAGCTACGTGTAAAGGACTATTTTTAATACGCTTCTTTTCTCCAAGTGTTTTCCATACTCTTTCGATTGCATTGTTATGAGAAAAGTGGAAAGAAACAATATAACGATCACTAATAAATAAATCGATTTCGTGCGGTTCTAGTCCATCTTCCCCAAATGCATGAAGTACTAAAAAGTTATATCCATCATAAAAATCAACTTTTGGCCTCTGTACATATTCTATACAGTCTTCAATTGCAAGGGGATGGAACTTAAAATGGTCTTGCAGAATATATGTATACTCTTCTTTCGTTGGCTTATATAAATCTAGCCAATACCATACAATATGGTCTTTCTTTGTTTCTTCTAGAGAAACATCATATAATACTTCATCTGTTTTTGTTACTGCACAAATTCTAATCATAATTTCACCCATTATTATTATAAACAAAAAATAGTAAAAAAAGCCAAGGAGAAATCTCCTCAGCTTTTTTTTATTACTTCGTTACGATACCGTGTACTAAAGTTGGTGCATCTACGTGTTCTTTAGAGATCTTCATGTTCTCATAAATTTTCGCTTTTACATCTTCAACATTTTCGCGGTTTGCGTAAATTGTAACGAGAGATTCACCTTGCTTCACGCTATCGCCTACTTTTTTGCGCAGCATTAGACCAACTGCTAAATCAATTTCAGACTCTTTCGTTGCACGTCCTGCTCCTAAAAGCATTGCTGCTGTTCCGATTTCGTCTGCAACGATTTCTGATACATATCCGTCTTCTTTCGCTTCCACTTCAATTTTAAATTGTGCTTGTGGCAATTTAGAAGGGTCATCAACAACAGATGCGTCGCCGCCTTGCGCTGATAAGAACGTTTTAAATGATTCTAGCGCTTTTCCGTTGTTCATTACTTCAATTAGCTTTTCACGTGCATCTTCTAAAGATGAAGCTTGTCCAGCAAGGTACACCATTTGACTTCCAAGTGTTAAACATAGCTCTTCTAAATCTTTCGGCCCTTTACCTTGTAATGTATCAATTGCTTCTTGAACTTCTAATGCGTTACCGATAGCTTCACCGAGTGGTTGACTCATATCAGAAATAACTGCCATCGTGTTACGACCAACGTTATTACCGATGCGTACCATTGCTTCTGCTAAACGTTTTGCATCTTCATCCGTTTTCATAAATGCACCTGCTCCAGTTTTTACATCAAGAACAATTGCATCTGCACCAGCAGCAATTTTTTTACTCATAATCGAACTTGCAATAAGCGGAATTGAGTTTACTGTTGCTGTCACATCACGAAGTGCATATAGCTTTTTATCAGCAGGTGTTAAGTTACCACTTTGACCGATAACAGCGATTTTGTTTTCATTTACAAGACGCATGAATTCATCGTTTTCAATTTCCACATGGAATCCTGGAACTGCTTCTAATTTATCAATTGTACCACCAGTATGTCCTAAACCGCGTCCAGACATTTTCGCTACTGGTACATCTAAAGCGGCTACTAATGGACCTAATACAAGTGTCGTTGTATCACCAACACCACCTGTTGAATGCTTATCTACTTTTACACCTTCAATAGCTGATAAGTCGATTGTATCACCGCTATTTACCATTGCCATCGTTAAATCGGCACGCTCTTGATCGTTCATATCTTGGAAGAAAATTGCCATTGCAAGTGAACTTACTTGATAATCAGGAATATCACCATTCGTATATCCTTCAACAATAAAGTTAATTTCTTCTGTCGTTAATGCATGTCCGTCACGTTTTTTTGCAATTAGGTCCACCATTCTCATTGTGAAGTCACCCCTTCATTTGTTTTACGATTGCTTTTACTAATGCTAAGAAGTTAGCTTTAACACGTTCTGTCGTTTCAATTACTTCATCGTGGTGAAGTGGTTGATCTAAAATACCAGCTGCCATATTTGAAATACAAGAAATACCTAACACTTTCATACCAGCATGACGCGCTACAATTACTTCAGGTACTGTTGACATACCAACTGCATCTCCGCCAAGTGTACGAAGCATACGAATTTCAGCAGGTGTTTCATATACAGGACCTGTCATTCCTACGTATACACCTTCTTGTACTTTAATATTTAAGTCTGCTGCAACTTGTTTCGCCATTTCGCGAAGTTCTACTGTATATGATGTAGACATATCAGGGAAACGTACGCCCATTTCAGAATCATTCGGTCCGATTAATGGATTCGTACCCATGAAGTTAATGTGGTCTGAAATTAACATAAGATCGCCTGGCTCAAATGATGTATTTACACCACCAGCTGCGTTTGTTACAACTACTGTTTCTACACCTAGTTCTTTCATAACACGAACTGGGAATGTTACTTTTTGCATGTCGTATCCTTCATAGAAGTGGAAACGTCCTTGCATTGCTACTACTGTTACACCTTGAAGTGTACCAAATACTAGTTGACCTGCATGGCCTTCTACAGTTGATACTGGGAATTCAGGGATTTCACTGTAAGGTACTGTTACTGCGTTCTCAATTTCGTCTGCTAATACACCTAGTCCTGATCCAAGGATTAGTCCTACTTGTGGTGTCTCTTGAAATTTCTCTTTTAAGTATGAAGCTGATTTTGTAATAAGTTCACGATTCATTTGTTTATCCCCCTATTTCTTTAGCTCGTTTAAGAAGCTTGTTCCGTATTCTGGCATTTTCACACCGAAGTTTTCTGCTACTGTTGCACCAATATCAGCAAATGTTTGACGAAGTGGTAATTCTTGTCCGCCTTCTTTCATGCTTGGGCTATATGCCAATAATGGTACATATTCACGTGTATGGTCAGTACCAGGGTGAATTGGATCATTACCGTGGTCTGCTGTAATTAATAATAGATCATCTTCTTTTAGTTTTGCGAATACTTCTGGAAGACGTGCATCATATTCTTGCAGAGCTTCTCCGTATCCTTGTGGATCACGGCGATGGCCGAATAATGCATCAAAGTCAACTAAGTTTAAGAAGCTAAGACCTGTAAAGTCCATATTTAATGTATCTACAAGCTTATCCATTCCATCCATGTTAGACTTCGTACGAAGTGATTCAGTTACCCCTTCACCATCATAAATATCAGAGATTTTACCGATAGCAATTACATCGTAGTCACTATCTTTTAATTCATTCATTACTGTACGGCCGAATGGTTTTAATGCATAGTCATGACGGTTTGGTGTACGTGTAAAGTTTCCAGGTTCACCAACGAATGGACGAGCAATAACACGACCTACCATGTATTTCTCATCTAATGTTAATTCACGTGCAATTTTACAGATTTTATATAACTCATCAAGTGGCACTACTTCTTCGTGTGCTGCAATTTGCAATACGCTATCAGCAGAAGTATAAACGATTAAAGAGCCTGTTTCCATTTGCTCTTGACCAAGTTCATCAAGAATCTCAGTTCCAGAAGCTGGCTTATTACCGATAATTTTACGGCCTGTTTTTTCTTCTAATTCATCAAGTAATTCTTTCGGGAATCCTTCCGGGAACACTTGGAATGGTGTATCAATGTAAAGGCCCATGATTTCCCAGTGACCTGTCATTGTATCTTTACCAGTAGATTTCTCTTGCATTTTTGTGTAATATCCAAGTGGTTTCTCTACTTTAGAGATACCTTTCATTTCTCGAATGTTACCAAGACCTAATTTCACCATGTTAGGCATTTGTAACCCATTCATATGTTCAGCAATGTGACCAATTGTGTCAGATCCTAAATCACCAAATTGCTCAGCATCTGGTGCTTCACCGATTCCCACAGAGTCCATTACGACTAGGAATATACGTTTATATTTATTCATAACTGCGCCCTCCTATAAGTTCAGTTCTACTTCTTGTAGTATGTTCAAAACGCTATAAAGTGAAACTGTTATCAAAAAGAATTCTCATTGTCAAACAGTACTTCTTTAAATCATTTTCTAACCTATTTCGTTTACTTGAAACGATTCAAAAACATTTCTAGTTTTTTCTAAGTCAGATGTCAGACATCTGATACTGATATCATAACATGTTTACGCTTTCTTTTTAATACATTTTCGTAGAATTTCTCATTTTCTTCACACTTCTATTGTAATCCATTCTGCAACGAAGTGCTAATTTTTTTATGATTTATTTCTTCATATTAAAAATAAAAAGTAGCTCTAAAGAGCTACTTTTTATTTTACTTCTATTGTTTCTTCTTTATGTTCATGCAATTCGCCTTTTCTTACATGTACTTTCACTTTGTAAGCACCGTTCTCTTTGAAAGTATGTTTCGTTTCATACTCTCCTTTATTTCCTTCTTTCGCTGGAATAAATTCGTGTTTTTCAACACCATCTTTCCAAATCTCTAGTTGTACTTCAGCACCAGTTAATGCTTCTTCTTTTTGCTTTAAATGAACTTTCATTGTAGATTCAGCATTTGCCTTTATGTCTCCAGCCATAAGATGGATCATTGTGTCACTTTTATGATCTCCATGTCCTGCACTGTGATCACTATTTTCTTTTTTTGCATCTTCTACTTTCGCATTTCCTACAGCAACTTTTACTTCTGGCATAACGTGCATTTCACGTGCATTTGTGTGAGCGATAATATGGTATACTCCATCCGTTTCGAATGTTTTCTCTACTGCATAAACACCTTTTCCTTTATGCTTACCATCTAACATCTCGTGTTTTTCGTCGCCATCTTTCCAAATTTCAAACTTTACATCATCGGCATCCGTTACTTTTTCTTTCCCTTGTGTAACAAGTGCTTGTACTTCTGTTTTTTCACCTGGTTTAATTTCTTTCGGATTTGTTTGTACTGCTACTTTTACAGCTTCAAGTTTCTGTTCTTTTTTCGGTTCTTCTTTGTTTGTATTACAGCCAGCCAACGCTAGCATCGCGATAAATAAAGTTATAATCAGTTTTTTCATCATCATTTCCTCCTTTATACTTTATTTAGTATAGAGGAAATACATTGTAATATTCCAGTCTTCTGCTGAAAACAATATACGAAATGTTTGTGAAGTTTCTGTGAAGCGGTCTTCCCCTCTTAATCTATGAAAAAAGAGCATAGTAACTATGCTCTCGGATGAAACTGTTTATATACATCTTTTAATCTAGTTTTTGAAACGTGCGTATAGATTTGAGTCGTTGAAATATCTGCATGTCCAAGCATTTCTTGTACAGCACGTAAATCTGCTCCATTTTCTAATAAGTGCGTAGCAAACGAGTGACGCAACGTATGAGGTGTAAGCTCTTTTTCAATATTTGCTTCTTTCGCTAATCGTTTTAATATTTTCCAAAATCCTTGTCTTGATAAACGATTACCATGATGGTTTAAAAAGAGTGCATCTACTACTTTTTTCCCCATTAATTCTCTTCTTCCTTTTTCAATATACTTTTGAATCGCTTCCGTTGCTAAACTTCCTAGTGGAATAATTCTTTCTTTATTCCCTTTCCCTATGCAACGAACAAATCCCATCGTTAAATGTACATCTTCTAAATTGAGTGCAATCAATTCTGAAACACGAAGTCCTGTCGCATACAGTAACTCTAGCATCGCCTTATCACGAATCCCAAAAGCACTTGTCATTTTTGGTGTTTGAAGTAACGCCTCTACTTCATCAACTGATAATACTTTTGGTAATTTCCGTTCCCCTTGTGGCGTTTCAATATGTACGGATGGATCGTGTTCTACCGCTCGTTCACGAAGTAAAAATTGGTGGAACGAACGAATTGATGCGATATGACGCGCTAATGTTTTCGAAGATTTTCCGTTCTCTTTTAAATACTGCAAAAAATTAACAATATGTAAACGGGTCACTTCATGAAAAGTTTTCGTCTGTTCCACATTTTGCAAATACTTTACGTAGCTTTTTAAATCCCGTTCATAAGATACTACTGTATTCTTTGCTAATCCTTTTTCGACAACCATATAATGAATAAAATCTTTTAATTGATCTTCCACTCTACACTACTCCCCATTTTCATAGAAAAACATCATTCTATTTACGAAAGCATCCTTTGCCGGTTCTTCATTCCCTGATACTTTTTCTACAGTCTCTTCTTTAGGTTTTTCATAACGATGATAGCTTTCATATTCTTCATTTATCCATAGTATAGCGAAATAAAACAAAATCGTACAACTTGTAAATAATAAAAATACTTTTATTCCATCAAAAGTTAATTTTAAAGCTCGGCGCATTGTAAATTCCTCCAAAATATAAGTTATTACAACATATGCCAAGCTTTCACCAATTTATACCTTATTCAAATAAAAAACCTCTTCCTAGATAAATAGGAAAAGGTTATTTTTCATCCGTTTCATTTTCTTGACAATTTTTACAAATCCCATGGAATGTTAAACGATGATCTTTCACCTTAAAGCTCCAGTCTCGTTCTACTTTCCTTTCCACTTCACCAAGTAAATCTTCTTGTATTTCTTGTACAGCACCACATTGTGTACAAATCAAATGATGGTGGAAACGCTGCGCACCTTCTTGGCGTAAGTCATAGCGTGAAACACCGTCTCCGAAGTTAATCTTATCGACAACTTTTAACTCAGATAATAGTTCTAAAGTTCGATAGACGGTTGCTAATCCGATCTCTGGCGACTTTTCTTTTACAAGGAGGTAAACATCTTCTGCGCTTAAATGATCTTCTTCATTTTCTAGCAGCACACGAACTGTTGCTTCACGTTGCGGTGTTAATTTGTAGCTCGCTGCATGTAATTGCTTCTTAATTCGTTCAATTCTTTCTTCCATTCGGTACTACTCCCTCCTCGCCACTCTTACACCATTATATCAGAAGAAGGGCTTCTGTCAAAAGAAAAAAACAATAAAAACAAATTGATAATTATTCTCAAAAAGTATTTATTTTTTATTAATAGCCTCAACGACTTCTTTCATTAAAACTGGTGATGCGTAAGCCTCCACACTAGAAGCAAGTGCTAACACCACTCCAATTACGAGAAAGAAGCATGTATAACGGATTAATAATGGTAATAGTGGCTCGGTTATTTTTCTAATAAATTGATGCCTAATCATCCGTAAAGAAAAACTTGCAGCAATAGTTGTCATAACGAGAAAGACTGGAATGATAATTAAATTTTGTGGCAAAACAGATACAAATGCTAATAATAGTCCATTCCATCCATGCTGACTTACTAAAAAACCAACTGTAAATCCAACGACAACTCCTTTTACAAATAATAAAATAAAAATAAGTGGTAATCCAATAATTGAAATCCCTAAAATCCAAATAAATCCGATGTATTTTAATTGCGAAAAGTAACTTTCTCGAAACATTTCGCCCGCAATGGCAAATTCTCCTTTAGAGACTTGTCCAAAAAAACGTTGTAAGTAAAATGATAAATCTTGTTTTTGATTGATTTGTAAACTATTCACCAGAATAGCTCCGAATATTACTCCCATCAATAATAAAACGGCGTTAAATATATATAATGAAGAGTTTTCCTGTATGTGAGACATTACACGGTCTTGCCAATTTTTTCGCCACATTTTTCTTCCCTCCGTTCACACTCTTATTAAAAATGTATGAAAGAAAGAAAAAAGTATGACGAATTAACATTGAAATTCCGCTCTACTTTGCTAAACTAAAAAGTAGAGAATAGGAGGGATTTCTCTTGAAACCATTATTATTAGATTTTCCAACATTATTTCAAACTGAACGCTTGCAAGTTCGTAAACCATTTCCAGGTGATGGTGCAGAAGTATATGAAGCAATCCAAGCTTCTCTAGAAGACTTAGTACCGTGGATACCAATTAACGCTGAAACAGAAGAGAGTGCTGAAGAAATTGTTCGCGAAGCTCACGGACAGTTTTTACTTCGTGAAACACTTGATTTTCACTTATACGATAAAGTATCTGGTACATTCATCGGAGCAATTACACTAAAGCCTGAAAACTGGGATATTCCAAAGTTTTCACTTCACTTCTGGCTACATAGTGCCTATACAAAACAAGGCTATATGACCGAAGCTGTTAAAGGTGCAATTCAGTTCGCCTTTGATAAACTAGGCGCTAGAAGAATTGAAATTCGTACTGATGCAACAAATATAAATGCATGTAGCTTAGCAGAACGTCTAGAATTCATTCTAGAAGGTACAATGGAAAATGATTTCCTAGCACCAGATGGTAGCTTACGTGATGCACGTGTATATGCAAAAATCAATTAAAAAACACTCGCCTTTGGCGAGTGTTTATTTTTGTAGTTGTAAATATTGTACTGCAAACATCGTCTTCGCATCATGAATACGAAGATCTTTCATAAGAGTAATCGCTTCTTCTAACGATACTTCCATTAATTCCACAAACTCATCTTCATCTAACTCAGCTTTATTTTCTTTTTTTGTCAAACCTGTCGCTTTATATACATATAAAATTTCATCTGCGAATCCTGGAGATGTATAAAAAGAAGTAATGAGCTCCATATTTTCACATACATATCCTGTTTCCTCTTCTAATTCACGAACTGCTGTTACCTCAGGTTTTTCACCAGGTTCTAACTTACCAGCTGGAATTTCTATAATCGCCTTTTCAAGCGCTTTACGATACTGCTCAACAAGCACAATTTTCCCCTCATCAGTAATAGCAATAATAGCAACTGCACCAGGGTGATTTACAATTTCACGTTTACTCATTGCTCCATTTGGTAATACTACATCATCAACACGAACTTTTATAACTCTACCATCAAAAATCGGCTCAGTTTTTACTGTTCTCTCTGCAAGATTACTCATACTACTTCATCTCCCTGTTCTATTTCCTATTCTTTCCTCATACATTTTACCACATTGAAAGGAGCGTGATAGAAATGAAAGTTTATATTTTACCAAATCGCGTCACTTTAGTCGGAAAAGCATGGCAAATTCGCCATAAGCTAAAGCAATATAGCAAAGAGTATACAACTGTACAAGAGTGGATTACAGCAAATAAAGTGAAACATTAATCATGCTTTTACGGGCAGTTAATGCGAAACGAAAAGTAAACGTTTGTCAACCTCTTTTCCCTCTCGTACAATAAAGGTAAGGAGGTTGACCTATGAAAAAACGTCAATTAGGAAACTCAGATTTGTTTGTTACAGAAATGGGCCTTGGCTGTATGTCTCTCGGTACATCTGAAACAGAAGCTATGCGTATTATCGATGAAGCAATCGATTTAGGAATTAATTTTTTTGATACAGCAGATTTATATGATTACGGATTAAATGAAGAATTTGTTGGAAAAGCCTTGAAGGGAAGAAGAGACCAAATTGTTCTTACAACGAAAGTTGGAAATCGTTGGACAGAAGAAAAAAATGGCTGGTCTTGGGATCCTTCTAAAGCTTACATAAAAACTGAAGTAAAGGAAAGTTTACGTAGACTTCAAACTGATTATATTGATCTTTACCAACTTCATGGCGGAACGACTGAAGATCCAATAGATGAAACAATTGAAGCTTTTGAAGAATTGAAAAAGGAAGGTATTATTCGCCATTACGGTATTTCTTCTATACGCCCAAATGTCGTTCGTGAGTATGCAAAACGCTCAAACATCGTTAGTGTATTAATGGAATATAGCCTTTTAAATCGTCGTCCAGAAGAATGGTTCCCCCTTCTGAATGAACACCAAATTAGCGTCATTGCCCGCGGACCACTTGCAAAAGGAATTTTAACTGACAACAATGCAAAAAAAATAGAAAGAGTAAAGGAAAAGGATTATCTCTCTTATTCTTACGATGAATTACATACAACTCTAGCGAGTGTAAAAGAAACGATTGGAGAACGCTCTTTAACAGGAACAGCTATTCAATATTGCTTACATAGTAAGACTGTTGCAGCTGTTATACCCGGTGCAAGCTCGCTTCAACAATTACAGGAAAATATACGAGCTAGCCAACAGTTACCTTTAACGAAAGAAGAATATATACAACTTCAAAAGATTGTTAAATATGACACATATGCTTTGCATCGTTAAAAATATCGAATTACCGATAAACAGAAGACTGTCTCCAGTATTAGGAGACAGTCTTTTTTATAACGTATCATATTTATCAGGATTCGTTCCTACATGTAAATCACGATTCAACGTGTTAATTTGACGTATCTCTTCTTCAGTTAGTGCAAAATCAAAAATAGTAAAGTTTTCTTCAATACGAGATGGTGTAACAGATTTAGGAATTGTAACAATTCCGCTTTGAATATCCCACCTTAATATAACTTGTGCAGGTGTTTTTTCATATTTGTTAGCAATAGCCTGAATGATTGGATGCTGGAATACTTCTCCGCCCCTCATTAACGGACTCCATGCTTCCATTTGAATTTGCTCATCTTGACAATAATTGCGCAACTCAAATTGCGTCAACATCGGATGAAGTTCCACTTGGTTTACCATCGGCTTCACTTTGCAATTTGGTAATAATAGTTCTAAATGATGTTTATGAAAATTAGAAACACCAATCGCGCGCACTTTACCTTCTTCATACAATTTCTCCAAAGCTCGGTACGTATCAACATACTTCCCTCTTACCGGCCAATGTATTAAATATAAATCTACATAGTCCATTTGTAATTTTTTCAAACTCTTTTCAAACGCCTCGAGTGTCTCCTCATATCCTTGATCGTCGTTCCATACTTTTGTTGTTATAAATATATCTTCTCTTGGAATTCCTGATTCACGTATCGCCTCTCCGACACCGCTTTCATTTTCATATACAGTTGCTGTATCAATCGAACGGTATCCAACTTCTAACGCTGTTTTTACTGCTTGCTTTACTTCGTCTCCTTCTTTCGCTTTATATACGCCTAGACCAATCATCGGCATTTTCACGCCATTATGAAGTGTAGTTGTTGGAATATGCACAGTCGTCTCCCTTTCATTGTTACATTTTTTATAAGCCACAACTTTATTTCAACAAGATTCATCCCAAAAGTCAAAACATACGTACAGTTTACATAACACTTTTATATAGCTAAAAAATAACGTGAACTCATTCATTTAAGTTATTTTCTCTCCATTCTTTCGCTTTTTCATCCACATTGCGCACAAACTCATTTTTCCCTTCCGTATATAACGTGCCATCATATGTATACTTTTCGGCTAATTCTCTCTTTAAGGTTGCATATGCCTCTGCTTCTTCACAATGAGCCATCATATAATCACGAAACGCTAAATGCCTTACAATCTCTGGATTTCCTTTTTCAAACACGTGTAAATGATACGAACGTTTTTCTTCAGTTCCATGAATAAAATATCGGCGTCTTGAAATACCATTTTCCCCTTTTACGATGTAACCAAGCTCTATAAATCGTTCATTCCACCCATCTACTCTTTCGATATTTTCTACTTCCATGATCATATCAATAATAGGTTTAGCTGCCAGTCCGGGCACTGACGTACTTCCAATATGATGAATTTTCACCGTTTCTGGCATCGCTGTTTTTAATCTTTCAGCCTCCATTTGAAATTTTTCACTCCAATGGTTTTCATGTGGAACAACGATAATTTTTCTCATTCTAACTCCCCTTTTCTTACAAGCTCGTCAAAAAATGATCAGTGAAATACCACTGATCATTTTTTATTATTTAAAGTCTTTCCAAGTAAGGTTACTTTCACTTAGCAGTTCTTCAAATGATTTATTCTTTTCACGTTCTTTTTGTTCTTGGCGCTTTCTTTCCAGTTCAGCTGCCTCTTTTTCCTCTTCCCTCACTTGCAACTCTTTCTTCTTACTCTTTAATTGTTGCATGAGTGAATCATTTAATTGATCGCCTAATGTAAGTGTTTCTTTCTTCGGTTGATTCACTTGTGATTGTCTTTGTATTTGTCTTTGTTTCTTTTTCTTCATGCTACTCACCTTTTACTTTTTTCTCCATTATAGTAGATACACGATGAAATCGACAATAAAAAAAGGTCTTCACTCTATTATTCACTTTTTGTAAATATGTTAATTTTTCGAAAAGACTAAATTTTTGTGTAGCTATAATCCTATGAATCTATTAAAATTATGTCGTATGATGTCAGATTATAAAAAAAGGAGAATTATATTATGTGGAAAAAAATTATTCCTGCCGTTGCTGTTTTAAGCACCATTACTTTTTCAAGCGTATTTGCCGCTCCCCCATCTCAGAATCCAACTGAACAAAACCGCTACATAGACGTACAAATGCTTGGTATTAATGATTTCCATGGACAACTAGATACTGTTAAAAAAATCAATAATAAAGAAGCTGGTGGCGCTGATTACTTAGCTACTTATTTAAAAGAACGTAAAAAACAAAACCCTAATACACTTCTCGTACATGCTGGTGATATCGTCGGAGCTAGTCCACCAGTTTCAGCATTATTACAAGATGAACCGACAATTGAATTTTTAAATGACTTAAAATTTGATGTCGGTACAATCGGAAACCATGAATTTGATGAAGGTATTGATGAAATGCAACGCCTCATTTACGGTGGATATCATGAAAAAACAGGGAATTTCAAAGGGGCTAACTTCCCCTATGTAGCTGCTAACTTCTACAACAAATCAACTGGCCGCTTATTTTTACCACCGTTTACTGTAAAAATGGTAGATGGTGTTCCTGTAGGATTCATTGGGGTTGTTACAACTGATACACCAAATGTCGTTATGCCTACGATGCTTAACAATGTACAAATTACTGATGAAGTAGAAGCAATTAATAAATCAACACAACAATTAAAACGTCTCGGCGTTAAATCTATCGTCGTTCTTGCTCATGTCGGTGGAACAACCGATGAGTCTGGGGTAACAAATGGCGATCTTACTCGAATTGCAAATGAAACAGACCCAGAAGTTGATGTTATTTTCGGTGGAC
Source organism: Bacillus sp. RCC_6_1 (assembly GCF_041360755.1). Classification (NCBI taxonomy): domain Bacteria; kingdom Bacillati; phylum Bacillota; class Bacilli; order Caryophanales; family Bacillaceae; genus Bacillus; species Bacillus sp. RCC_6_1. The sequence goes on along the minus strand of NZ_JBFUPV010000002.1, from coordinate 718,639 downwards.
ATAGTCATACGTATGTAAATGGTACAGTAAATAATAAACTAATTGTCCAAGCAAATTCATACGGAACGGCTTTCTCAGACGTGGATGTAACAATTGATCGTAAAACAAAGGATATTGTAAAGAAAAAAGCTGAAGTTGTTACAACGTATCATGAAGGTGTAGAACCTGATAAACAAGTAAAGAAAAAACTAGATCAATATAAAGAAAAAATTGCACCACTTGTAAATGAAGTAGTCGGAAAATCTACAGCACCTATCGACCGTAAACAAAATGATGCTGGTGAGTCCACTCTTGGAAATTTAGTTGCCGATGCTCAGCGTCAAACGATGCAAACTCAAATCGCCCTCATGAATCCTGGTGGCATTCGTAATGACTTAGATGCTGGTGATATTACGTGGGGTGAGTTATACGGCATTCAACCTTTTGGAAATCAATTAATTAAAGTAGATTTAACAGGTCAAGACATTCGCGATATTTTAAATCAGCAATGGCAAAAAGGAACAACAAGAATGCTTCAAATTTCAGGTATTCAATATACGTGGGATGCAAATAAACCAAACGGTGAAAAAGTTACAAATATACGTTTAACAAACGGAGAAGAATTATCTCCATCTAAAATGTATAGCGTAGTTGCAAATGCCTTCTTAGCTTCTGGCGGTGACGGATTCGTATCATTTAAAAATGGTAAAAATGCAGAAACTGGTCCAAACGACTTTGAAGCGTTAGTCGATTACGTAAAACAATTAAAAGAACCAATTCAGCCAGTTATTGATGGAAGAATTCAAAAAGTAAATTAAGTGTTTCTCTAATAATAAATTTCATTTTTCACGCCATAAAGGATTTATACTGATCCTCTATTTTATACGTAATATACATCATAAAAAGGATACTCGTTCTTCCAATGAACATAGTATCCTTTTCTTTAGTTATCAAAATGTGATGTTTTGTCAACTTCATATTGCTGTAAAAATTGGTGCAACGCCTCTTCTACAAGTTTAGATTTTTGAATTCCTTTCGATTCTGATATAAGGTCCAATTGTGATAATATTTCTGTATTAATAGAAAAGGTTCGTCTCTTCTTCTCTGTACTTTTACTCATAATTGGTACAATTACTTCTTCTCTTTTTCTTAATAATTCATAAATGCTTTGTAATTGCTCATAAATTAACAATTGATAATCTGTTTTCTCATATTGAAGGGCGGTCGCTTCTTGGAGTTGTAAGTGACGTGGTTCTTCTCCATCTCCTACAAAAATACGTTTCTTCTGCTCTCCATCATATTCGTATCCAATCAATCTTAATTTCTTCGATAATGTATACGGGCTTATTTCAAGACGTTTTGCTATAATAGCGATGGGTTCACGTCTATTTAAACCATCTATAATTTCTCCAATCGTCACAATTTCCCTCCTCCCGTGTTGAAATGACACTAGTATGGTATGTTACAATGATTTTCTAACAGTATATGCAAAATGAATAGCCTGTGCGATTCATACGATTTCACAAAAGGAGGTTTTCAATATGCTTTTTCGTAGCTACACCCCTCAGTTCTATAATGAAAACAAACAACTCATTCCTAACAGTATCGCTACGATAGAAAGCGTTATGATTAATAATCGAAAACAAACTCTCCTTATGCGTGGACAAAACGTAGAGCAACCTATTTTATTATGCTGTCACGGCGGACCTGGGATGGCACAAATCGGATTTATTCGCCATTTTCAAAAAGAATTAGAGAAGCAATTTATTGTTATTAATTGGGATCAGCGCGGGGCTGGTAAATCCTTTTCACTGAAAGATTTCGGAGCAAATTTCACAATCGAACAATTCGTTTCCGATGCAAAAGAAGTGATTCAATATGTACTTAAAAGGTTCAACAAACAAAAACTATTTCTCGCTGGTCATTCTTGGGGAAGTATTATTGGGCTTAACATAGCACATCAATATCCAAAGTATATTGAGGCTTACATCGGTATTGGGCAAATTGTACATATGAAACAAAATGAAGAATTGCTATATCAACATTTAATTCGTTCTGCAAAAAAACATAATCATAAAAAAGCATTAGCTTCCCTTTTAAAATTAGGAAAGCCACCATTTTTAGATACGAGACGTCTCATTATTCAAAGAAAGTGGCTTGGCACATTCGGAGGCGCAATCCAAAATGGATCTTCCTTTTCTTTCATACGAAAAGGTTTCTTTTCTCCTGAGTACACGCTATTAGATTGGTTCAAGTTTCTCGCAGGAAATTTAAAATCTGGCGTTTTATGGGAAGAAATGCTGACAATCGATTTCTTTTCTTCTATCTCAAGTTTATCTATTCCAGTTTATTTTTGTTCTGGTCGCTATGATTATCAAACTCCTTATGCACTCGTTCAGGAATATTGCGATATTATTGAAGCGCCTATAAAAAAGATGATTTGGTTCCCAAACTCAGCACATTCTCCTGATCTAGAAGAACCAGAATTATTCGCCAATTCTTTGCAATCAATTAAACAAGAGCTAGCTTTTCAGCATTAGTCACAAAAGGCTCTTTTACATTTCATAGAAAACATTTTATAATAATATGTCGCAAGTATGTATAAACATAGCAAAATGTTTCATATGTACTTGTCTTAACAGAATAAAAATTTAGGGAGATTACATTTATTATGAACGCTGTACTCGTCGCAGTAGCAATTATGCTATTGCTTAGTTTGTTACGTGTCCAGGTCATTGTCGCCATCATTGTTGGAGCTTTAACAGGCGGACTTATCGGCGGACTCGGTATTTCAGAAACGATTAACACTTTTACAACTGGTCTTGGAAACAGTGCTCCAATCGCTTTAAGTTATGCAATGCTTGGTGGTTTCGCTATTTCCCTTTCCAAAACAGGACTTCCAGATGCTATGATTCAAACTGCATTAAAATGGATTGGCAATGAACAAGACACGAAAAAACAAGTTTATTCTAAGGTACTTATTTTATTCATTATTTTAATGATGGCTTGTTTCTCACAAAATGTGATTCCTGTTCACATTGCTTTCATCCCCATCTTAATTCCAGCACTTTTAAAAGTATTAACTGAGCTGAAAGTGGATCGCAGACTTGTCACATGTATTATTACATTTGGATTGATTACTCCTTATATGTGGATCCCTGCAGGGTTCGGAAAAATTTATCATGACGTATTGCAAACCAACGCTGCGCAAAGCGGTCTTACATTTGATGTCGCACTTATTCCAAAAGCAATGACTATTCCAGCAATCGGTATGATTATTGGATTATGTGTAGCGGTATTCATTACGTACCGAAAACCTCGTACGTATGAAACAGAACAAATTCATACTACCGAAAATGAAATCGTTCCCTATACAAAACGTAGCATTACTTTCGGGTTATTATCTATCATTGCTACATTAACTGTTCAATTAACAACAGAATCAATGATTTTCGGTGCTTTAGCAGGTATTATCGTCTTATCAGTTAGTGGCAGTCTACCACTTAAAGAAGCAGATGCGATATTAACAAGCGGAATGCGTATGATGTCCTTTATTGGCTTTGTTATGATTGCTGCCGCTGGATTCGGCGCTGTTCTTCGAAAAACAGGACATGTTGAATCTCTAGTGCAAACGAGTGCACATATAATCGGAAATAACAAACCACTCGCTGCATTTCTTATGCTCGTTATTGGACTTCTCGTTACGATGGGAATTGGTTCATCCTTTTCAACCATCCCTATCTTAACAACCATTTTTGTACCTCTTTGCATTCAGCTTGGATTTAGTCCAATGGCCACAATTGCAATTATCGGTACAGCCGGAGCACTAGGTGACGCAGGATCTCCAGCATCGGATAGTACCCTTGGACCAACATCCGGTTTAAATGCTGATGGTCAGCACCATCATATATGGGATACATGTGTACCCACTTTTCTACATTACAATATACCGTTACTTATATTTGGCTTTATTGCCGCAATTACATTATAAAAAGGTGCGTATAAAACGCACCTTTTACTTTTTTATTTTTCCTTTTAATTGTTGAAAAGCTACTTTTCCGTTATCTTTGACATAGTTTTCAATTGTCGGTAGTGATGAACCTATCCATTCACACTCTATACTCCCATTCGGTCCAACAATTTTTAATTTATCTGGTATATGTATATTTAGAAATCTCGCTGACCGAATTAACTCAATAGCAATCTGATCACTTGAGGCTACAATTCCATCTACATACGGATTGTTTTGCAATAATGTAATAAATTGTTTATTTGTATACCCTTGTACACATTCTTCTCGATAAGAGATTCCTTCATCCCAAACAGCGTCTAAAAACCCTGCTATATGATCTTCCATTTCTGCACTTTCTTCTCCCTCACCGAAATATGCAAGAAAGTGACACCCTTTCTCTTTTAATACAGAAACAGCTCTCTGTCCACTTTCATAATAATTTCCATGTGATTGTTGCTCATCGATCACAACAAACGGAAATGGAATTTTTCCTACACTTTTAAAAACTGCTCTTGTCAAAATAACACCTGCAATGTTATTTTGCTTCAGCATATGTATGTATCTATCTTTATTCTCTATATTACAAATAATGATTTGATAACCTTCTTTATATGCTATTTCCTCAATACAATGTAGCAAAGTGATGTTTGATTGGTTACATAAATTATCTACAAGTAATGCAATTATCGTTGAATCCTCTTTAAATAGTGGCTTCGCTGCACTGTTTGGCCTATAACGTAATTCTTCAATTGCTTCCTTTACTTGTTTTACTGTGTCCTCATGAACGTATCCTTTTTCATTAATAACTCGTGAAACGGTTGCGACTGAAACACCTGCCAATTTTGCAACATCACGTATAGTTGCCACATCGTCACCCCTTAATATGGTAATAGATTACAATTTTACGGTAACCTAAATTAAACTATCCGTCAAGATTAATAACTCATATTTCTGAAAATTGTTACATCATTTCACTAAACGATACTCCAACTGAATTTCATGTAAAATTGGGATATTATCATATCCAATACATGGAATTTCTTTCTTTATTTTTCGTGCCTCCTCTACCGCATTCACATATAAATTAGTCATTACAAAATTACGTTTTTGGTAAAATCGTAACGCATTCATATTATCATTTGTTGTAATAAGCCAAACCTGTCTGCACCGTTCTTCTTCTGCAACTTGTAATACACAATCCACAAGTTTCGTCCCTATCCCCTTTCTTTCTTCAAAGCTATCTAGCGATACAATTTCGCACATATTTCTGGTCACTTCATACGTTATAATTCCGATTATTCTGTCATCTGAGAGCGCAACAAACCCTGGCAACTCTTCTAATTGATGCCCCTTACCACGTGAAACCATCAATGAACTTCCCCAGTTCTCACACATGAACATTCGGATTGTTTCTTTCATCGCTGGCGTAATTTTTTGTATATGCACCATTTCCTATTTCTCCCCTTTTATATCATTGTGATACAATATAAGTGTATCACATGTAACGGTATTTGGAGGATGAGGTAAAGTATGAAACGTTTTTTTGCAGCATTGTTTACTATACTAGGTGCAATAACTGCCCTTGGGATTTTCTTTACAAATAAAGTGATGTACTTAAAGAAAAAAACAGAGGAAGAAGTACTCGAAAGAGAAACGAAAAAACATTTTCGTATAGAGGATTTTGATGCTCTTCATAAAGAAGAAATTCATATCCCTTCACAATTTGGATACGACCTTCACGGATATTACATTCCTGCTGGTCATTCCACCAATAAGTTTATGGTTTTTTGCCACGGTGTAACTGTAAATAAAATAAACTCTGTAAAATATGCAAACTTATTCTTAAAAAGAGGATATAACGTCCTCATTTACGATCATCGTCGTCATGGTAAAACTGGCGGAAAAACAACAAGCTATGGATACTATGAAAAACATGATTTAAAATCCGTAGTTGACTGGCTAAAAAACCGTTTTGGCACCAATATTACACTTGGTATTCATGGTGAATCTATGGGAGCTGCAACACTTCTTCAATACGCAGGACTTGTAGAAGATGGTGCTGATTTCTATATTGCAGATTGTCCTTTCTCTGATTTTCACGGACAATTACAGCACCGTTTAAAGGTTGAATTCCATTTACCAAAATGGCCTTTATTACCTTTAGCAAACGCATTTTTGAAAGTTCGTGACGGTTATACAATTCGTGAAGTTTCACCAATCGACTGTATAAAAAACATTAACAATCCCGTTCTCTTTATTCATAGTAAAGATGACGACTATATTTTAGCTGATATGACAAAAGCGTTATATGAAGCGAAAGAAAATAATAAGCAGCTTTATATTGCAGAACACGGTGCACACGCTTGCTCTTATAACGAAAATAAAGAAGAGTACGAAGCAGCCGTCGATCAATTTTTAAACACATATGTGAAAGAAACAAAAAACAGGCTTGCATAAGCCTGTTTTTTATTGCGCTAAAACGTCTGTAACTTGTTCCATATTTTCAGAAATCCATTGCATTGCATCATCTAACGTTGGGAATTCTGTCGTTTGAAATGTTACTTCATCTTGAAGTAACCAAACATCCTTTGCCTCTTGCCCTACACCTGCAATGGACCAATGTAACAAACTATATGGATGATTATCATTCAAAAATGATGCCCACGTGCGCTCATTTGCAATGTTTCGTAATGTATGTAATTGTTTATCCATCTCTCGTCACCTTACTCTAGTCAGTTATGAAAACTATTATAACACTCTCTTCTTTCTCAAACAAAGTGCTCTTTTTTCTCCGCTATTTGCGGGCAGTAAAACTCCCACCTCAAAATTCGGCTGAAACAAAGAAGTTAGGTGGGAGATTAACTGCCCCTAAAAGCCCGATTGGTTCAACTAATAATTAGTGGGGGATGCCTCCCCCACTAATTAAAGTTTCACTTTATATTGCCAAGCACTTCCCTTGATTATATGATGAAATTAAGCGTTTGGGAAGGAGGGATAACGTTGGCAAAAGTACAAATTAAAGTAAATGATAATGGCTCTTTTCGCGTTACAGGGGACGTGGAATTAGTCGACTCACAAGGGAATGCATTCCCAGCAAAACCGGCATTTTCTTTATGCCGTTGTGGTTTATCAAAAAATATGCCTTATTGCGACGCTTCGCATAAAGGTAAATTCGAGTCTGTTGTTAGAGCACCAGAGGCAGAATAATTTTACATGTGACATGCACATTTTTTTGTGCATGTTTTTTCTTTTTAGCAACTCCGTTATATCCCTTCTCTTTACAACATTTCTAATACTTTTATTTCCATTCCAGCCTGCATATATTTTCACACAATTCTTCACATTCGAATATTTTTTACTAGCCTTTTATTTTTTTTGTGCTATAATTTGAGCAAACAGCATCCTTCGGGGTCGGGTGAAATTCCCAACCGGCGGTGATGAAGTGAAAACTTCTAAGTCCGTGACCCGTTTTCAACTCGAAAACGGTGGATCTAGTGAAACTCTAGGGCCGACAGTATAGTCTGGATGGGAGAAGGATATGTTTCTAGTTTTTTATATAGTGAATACACTTTTATTTCAGTATGCATATTTTTAAAGATTCATTTTGATTCTTTATATATGTTTAATTTTCTATACTTATTTTTTATACTGAAATAAAAAGAGACAACTAGCGTTTAAAAATTCGATATTTTGCTAGGTTTTTTCCTTATGCAGAAATATCAATTATCGTTAGGTTTCTTTCCTATGCTTTCGTATTCAAACTATATTTCTAGAAATCACGTCTCCCAAACCCCAAGGATATTAAATCCTTGGGGTTTTTTGATTTTTTTTGGAGAGGTGAAGAAAATGACAGATCAAGAATATATGAGGATTGCCCTGCAGTTAGCAGAAGGAACATCAGGACAAACAAGTCCAAATCCTATGGTTGGTGCTGTTGTTGTAAAAGATGGAAACATCGTTGGTATGGGCGCTCATTTACGAGCTGGTGAAGAACACGCAGAAGTTCATGCCCTTCAAATGGCTGGTCAGAACGCCAAAGACGCTACCGTTTATGTAACACTGGAACCGTGTAGCCACTTTGGAAAAACACCACCTTGCTGTGAATTGCTCATCGAAAGAGGAGTTAAGCGTGTTGTAATTGCTACTCTCGATTGTAATCCGCTCGTTTCTGGTAACGGAAAAAGAAGATTAGAGGAAGCTAGAATTGAAGTAACTACTGGTGTTCTTGAAGCAGAAGCAGTTTTATTAAATCGCTACTTTTTTCACTACATGAAAACGAAACGCCCTTTTGTAACAATCAAAACAGCGATGAGCTTAGATGGAAAAACAGCAACTGTAACTGGTGAAAGTAAGTGGATTACAGGTGAAGAAGCACGTGCTGATGTTCACCAATATCGCCATACACATGATGCAATTCTTGTTGGAGTGAATACAGTTATAGCTGATAATCCTCATTTAACAACAAGAATTCCAAATGGTGGGAAACATCCTATTCGCGTTGTTTTAGATACCCATTTACGAACGCCACCATCTTCTCATGTTATAACAGATGGTTTAGCACCGACATGGATTATTGTCGGTAAGGATGTAAAGAAAGAGAAGATATCTTCTTATGAATCTAAAAATATAGCTATATTCCAAATGGAAACGAAGCATATAGAAATCGAGGACCTTCTTTCCTTTCTTGGAGAGAAACAAATTCTTTCTCTATTCGTTGAAGGTGGCCAATCGATTCATGCAAGTTTCTTAAAAACAAACAATTTTAATGAAATTGTAACCTATATAAGCCCGAAATTAATTGGTGGGAAAGATGCTCCTACTTTATTTGGAGGAAATGGTTTTTCAAAATTACAAGATGCGCTTTCCTTGAAAATTCAAGAGATGAAACAAATTGGTGATGATATAAAAATCGTTGCGAATGCCCAAAACGAGGTGACGAAATGTTTACAGGAATTGTAGAAGAATTAGGAACGATAGCAAACATGCAACAAAGTGGAGAAGCGATGAAATTAACGATTCATGCAAAGAAAATTTTATCAGATGTTCACTTAGGTGATAGTATCGCGGTTAACGGTATTTGCTTAACTGTAACAAACTTTACAACTACTTCATTTACAGTTGATGCAATGCCCGAAACGATGCAGTCGACATCACTTCGCATGCTTAAACCGCACTCTAAAGTAAATTTAGAACGAGCAATGGCTGCAAACGGACGATTCGGTGGACATTTCGTTTCAGGACATATTGATGGCATCGGAACGATTTTAAATAAAAAACAACATTACAATGCCGTCTATTACAAAATAGCAATTTCTGATGAACTGCTGCGCTATTGTTTGCAGAAAGGGTCCATTGCTGTTGATGGAACGAGTTTAACGATATTTGCTATAGACGAATCTTCCATAACGATTTCACTCATCCCGCACACAGTAAGCGAGTCTGTCATTGGAGAAAAAAATGCCGGAGATATCGTAAACATTGAGTGTGACATGATTGGTAAATATATCGAACGCTTTATTACTAAACCTACAAAACGAGTAGGTTCAATGACTGAAAGCTTTTTACAAGAAAACGGATTTCTATAAGGGGGAAGCACAATGTTTCATCGTATTGAAGAAGCTCTAGAAGATTTAAAACAAGGTAAAGTCGTTATCGTATGTGATGATGAAAACCGAGAAAATGAAGGCGATTTTATTGCTTTAGCAGAGTACATTACACCAGAAACAATTAATTTTATGATTACACATGGCCGTGGTCTCGTTTGTGTACCGATTACAGCAGGGTACGCAGAACGTCTACAATTAGAACCAATGGTATCTCATAATACAGATTCACATCATACTGCGTTTACAGTGAGCATTGACCATGTTTCTACAACAACAGGGATTAGTGCTCACGAACGTGCAACTACGATACAAGAATTGTTAAACCCTGCATCAAAAAGCACTGATTTTAATCGGCCTGGACATATCTTTCCATTAATTGCGAAAGAAGGCGGTGTCCTGCGTCGTGCAGGTCATACAGAAGCTGCTGTTGATTTAGCAAAGCTATGCGGTGCCGAACCAGCTGGAGTTATTTGCGAGATTATAAATGAGGACGGCACGATGGCACGTGTACCTGATTTAATAGAATGTGCAAAACAATTTGATATAAAAATGATTACAATAGAAGATTTAATTGCTTATCGCCGCCATCATGAAACACTTGTGACGAGAGAAGTGGAAATTACATTACCTACAGATTTCGGTACTTTCCACGCAATTGGCTATTCTAACTCATTAGATACGAAAGAACATATCGCACTTGTAAAAGGTGATATTTCAACAGGTGAACCGGTACTTGTACGTGTTCATTCTGAATGCTTAACAGGAGATGTATTCGGTTCACATCGCTGCGATTGCGGACCACAACTCCATGCAGCACTTGCTCAAATTGAGCGTGAAGGAAAAGGTGTTCTTCTTTATATGAGACAAGAAGGAAGAGGCATTGGGCTTCTTAATAAGCTTCGCGCTTATAAATTACAAGAAGAAGGATTCGATACTGTAGAAGCAAATGAAAAACTCGGCTTCCCTGCTGATCTTCGTGATTACGGTATCGGTGCTCAAATATTAAAAGATTTAGGTTTACAAAGCTTACGATTATTAACGAATAACCCAAGAAAAATTGCTGGCTTACAAGGTTACGATTTAGAAGTAGTCGAGCGTGTACCGTTACAAATGCCGGCAAAAGAAGAGAATAAATCGTATTTACAAACGAAAGTAAACAAATTAGGACACTTACTAAACTTATAATTAAAGGAGAGATTTATTATGGTATTCGAAGGTCATTTAGTTGGTACAGGATTAAAAGTTGGAGTTGTTGTTGGACGTTTTAACGAATTTATTACAAGTAAGTTACTTGGCGGCGCTTTAGACGGATTAAAGCGTCACGGTGTAGAAGAAAATGATATTGATGTTGCTTGGGTTCCTGGTGCATTTGAAATTCCTTTAATCGCTAAAAAGATGGCTAGTAGCGGAAAGTATGATGCTGTTATTACATTAGGTACTGTAATCCGAGGTGCTACAACGCACTACGATTACGTTTGTAATGAAGTAGCAAAAGGTGTTGCGTCTTTATCACTACAAATGGACATCCCAGTTATTTTCGGCGTATTAACGACAGAAACAATTGAACAAGCGATTGAACGCGCAGGTACGAAAGCTGGTAATAAAGGATATGAATCAGCTGTTGCTGCAATTGAAATGGCTCACTTATCAAAACAATGGGCATAAAAAAAAGAGGCTGCGGCCTCTTTTTATTTTTTTACCTTTTTTTGTACATCTTTTATTAATTCATTCATCGTTTTTCCTTCTGTTTTTATATGAAGAGCTTGTGCTGTTCTCCATACATTCTCTCTTTTTTTCGCTTCTTCTATAATAGTAATTTCTTTTCTAACTTCCTTTAAATCTTTTCCTTCCGTTTTCAATCCAAAATGTTCAGCTTTCGTTCGAAAGTGTTGTTCGATTCTTTGTTGCATCTCTTTTTGTTCAGGATTTTCAGCAGCCTTAACTGGATCAGAACTTATTGCTTTTATTAAAATTAAACAAGTCATAATCGCTAATATGTATTTGTACATGTAAAATCCTCCAACCCAATATAAATTACATATTTACTATGTACAACTAGGGCTTGGAAAATTCGTCCACAAAAATTCTTTTTTTCGCTCAAAAACCAATAATATCAAGCGTTCACAACTATTTATTACATTTTATTTACAAAAAAGCAAACTCTTTTACAAGTTTGCTTTTTCATCTATCTTATAATGCACATTCTTCAATCTCAAATCCTAAATCTGCAATCATACCCCAGTCCGCAGTCGGCTCTTGTCCAGCTGTCGTTAAGTAGTCCCCGACAAAAATAGAATTTGCTGCAAATAAACCGATTGGCTGTACAGAACGTAAATTGATTTCACGTCCTCCTGAAATACGAATTTCTTTTGTTGGGTTTACAAAACGCATCATTGCAAGTACTTTTAAACATTCTACTGGCGTTAACTCTTTTTGCCCTTCAAGAGGTGTCCCCTTTACAGCAACAAGGAAATTACAAGGGATAGAATCTGCATCTATACGTTGTAATTCAAATGCAATTTCAGCACGCTCTTCAATTGTTTCTCCCATGCCAAAAATCGCTCCAGAGCATGGTGAAATACCAGCTTGTTTTGCTTTTTGAACTGTATCAACACGATCATCATACGTATGAGTTGAACAAATACTATCGTAATTATTTGCATGTGTATTTAAGTTGTGGTTATAACGGTGCACGCCTGCTTCCGCTAAACGTCCTGCTTGATCTTCATTTAAGAAACCTAAACAACAACAAATCTTCAAGTCTGTCGTTTCACGAATTTCCTTAACTGCTCCAATTACGTGATTTACCTCTTTATCCGTCGGACGACGACCAGACGCTACAATACAATATGTACCTGCTTTACGGCGTATTGCTTCATGTGCCCCTTCTACAATCTTCTCCTGCGTTAACCATGCATATTTATCAATCGGTGCTTCTGAAATAATAGACTGTGAGCAATATCCACAATCTTCAGGACATAATCCAGATTTCGTATTAATAATCATATTCAATTTTACTTTCTTACCAAAGTGATGATGGCGAATAATGTAAGCTGCATTCATAATTTCTAAAACTTCTGAATCATCAGCTTCTAATATCGCTATTGCATCTTCTTTCGTAATCATTTTCTCTTCCACTACGTCGTATGCAAGTTTTTTCCAATCCCTTTTTGTTTGTACTTGTTTCATTTCATCTCTTCCCCTCTTTTGTTATATGTATAAATAAAGCATGATACGTTGCCATTATCCCTTCATTTCCCGTGAAGTCTCTTTCGTATATGCGTAGCATCGCACGAAAGAGTGAGGGACTTTGACAATATGATCCTTCATTGCTATTAGTTGCTCCTACTTTTCGAATAGAATGCAGAAACTCCTTAACTTCTGTAAAACTCTCTATGTAATATGTTTCAGAAACATGCACATCCCCTGTTTCTATCTTACATATATGAAGCAACTGATCTTTTGAATAAAAACGTTGACCAATCGATGTTTCATTTTTTATATTTCTTTCTTCTTTCGCACGTTGGAACGAAGCATGCAATTCTTGAAATGTTTCATGTCCAAACGTTGAAAAGAGTAATATCCCATCTATAGACAAATGTTGAAATAAATTTCTTAACACTTGTTGTAAATTATTTAACCATTGAAATGTAGCATTTGAAATAATGACATCATATGATTCTTCTAATCGTAATTGCTCAATATCTTCACAGTGAAACGTTACATTTTTTACATTTTGTCTAGTTTGCGCAATCGCAATCATACTTTCAGCAAAATCAACTGCTGTAATATGTGCTTTCGGAAATAACTTTGATAATTGTTCTGTTACATACCCCGTCCCGCATCCCAGTTCTAAAATACGTATTGATGCCGTTTCACTATATCGTTCCTTTAAGATTGAAAGTAATGAATGTGCCATCTTTTTTTGTACATTTGCATATCGATCGTAAGATACGGCTGCCCCATTAAACCGTTTTTGTAGTAACGTTTTGTTGATCATGTCGTATCCCCTCTACAAATTGAATTATCTCATTTGCACAATATTCAAAATTCGTTACACATAATGCATGCCCTGCTTCACTTACTACTTTCAGCTCGCTGCTGCTATTCTCCGTCATACTACGTGCCGCAGACAATGGGCATATTACATCCTGTTCTCCGTGAATAAGTAGTATAGGTACTTTAATTTCTTTTAGTTCTTCTCTCATATCTGTTTCTATTAAATAATCCAAACCTAGTTGTAAAGACTGAATAGAATCACCTTTAAAACGGTCTACAATGTCTTCAAAGTTTTTATTCTCTTTTAGCTCATCTTTCGTAAACATATTTTCATAAAACCGCTTGAGCGTATCTTCTTTCCTTCTCGCCAAATTCCTTTTCAGCCGTTCTACATGCAAAGCATTCCATCCATTACTATAGTCGCTCGTATTTGTAAATTTAGCAGTCCCACCAATTAATACGATGCCTTTTGCCTGAATCTTTTTATAAGCTTCAACTGCTGCTAACGCTCCTAGTGACCATCCAACTAAAATTACGTTGTCGTTATGCGCTACATCTATAATTCGTTTCGCAAATTCACTTCGTTCTTTCACATTACGCCAATCTACGCATTGAACAGGATATCCTTTAAAATACGGAAGTACTAAATCCCAAATATTCTCTTCCATTCCCCATCCGGGGATAAAAATAATCTTTAGCTCGTTCATACGAAAATCTCCTCTTCTTTCGCAATGTGAATAATTCGATCAATAGCCCATTTTAGATCAGCTATTGTATGTTGCGATGTAACTGCAAAGCGAATTCGAGAACTATGAACCGGCACAGTTGGCGGACGAATTGCAATGGCCGCAATCCCTGCCTCTTGCAACCTTTTACTAAATCGTAAAGCATGTTCATTTGAATCGACTACAATCGGTACAATATGAGTTGAACTATTCCCAATATCAAAACCAGCATCCCTTAATTTAGTTCTGAAGTATTCTCCGTTTGCTATAAGGTTCTCTCTTCTTTCGTTATCTTCTTTTACAATTTCAATTGCTTTTTGCACTGCTCCTAACGTACTTGGTGGTAAAGCTGTAGTAAAAATAAAGCTTCTCATCATATTTTGTAAATACTCTATATAAATTTCATCACCTGTCAAATACGCACCATAACACCCTAAAGCCTTGCTAAACGTCCCCATATGTATATCAATTTTTTGAGCAAGATTTTTTTCTATATGAGATAACCCAGCTCCGCCGATTCCATATATTCCACTCGCATGTGCTTCATCGACTATAATGATTGCCCCGTATTTCTCTTTCAGCTGTACTAAATCTCTCAAATACGCAGTATCACCATCCATACTAAAAACGGTATCTGTTACGATTAATTTTCTGCTTTCAGGCGAAGCCATTTTCAACAGCTTCTCTAAATGATCCAAATCATTATGACGATACCTTTTATGCTCTGCCCCGCTTAATATGATTCCATCAACAATACTTGCGTGATTTAACTTGTCACTAAAAACAATATCGTGCCGAGAGGCCAAAGAAGATATGGCACCTATATTTGCCGTATACCCACTATTTACAATTAAAGCCCTTTCAGTACCTTTCCAGTCACATATGCTTCTCTCAACCTCTTCATATAATGGATGATTTCCTACAACGAGACGAGAGGCAGTCGCTCCAGTTCCATATCTTTTTGTACAGGCAATAGCAGCTTCTTTTAACCTTTCATCTCCAGCTAACCCTAAATAATTATTTGACGCTAAATTTAACATCCTTTTTTTATCTCGAATAAGCCAAGTCTCTTCTGCCTTCTCTGTTACATGCAAATCACGATACTGCCCTTGCTCATGTAATTGTTGTAATTTACATTGAAGGTGCGCCCGCCACGTTTGATTCATTTTGGATAAACTCCTCTAATTTTGAAATCATAATATGTTCTTTTGCAGATTCTAATACTTCTTCTTTCGTAAACTCACCTTCAAAGAATGGTAATAATCCTAAAACTGGTACCCCGCTCAGCTCTTCAATCATCTCTTTATTTTCTTGCACTCTTTCCATTTCACATTCTTTGCAACCTGATAAAATGACACCCGCTACGGTTAAGCCATGCGCCTTTGCATAAGCAATCGTTAACACTGTATGATTTACTGTTCCTAATGTAGGACGAGCTACTACAATAAGAGGCAACTGTAATTCTTTTGCAAAATCAATTACTAAAGCATCTTCTGTATATGGGACAGCAAGCCCACCTGCCCCTTCTACAAATAAGCTATTAAACTCTTTTAATAGTTCATTATAGTAATCAGTAATTTCTTTTAACTTTACTACTCTTCCAGCTCTTTTCATGGCAAGTCTCGGAGCAAGTGGTTCTTCAATAGAATAAGGGCAAATTTCATTTTCTTGTGTCGGCACACCTGATAATGCTTTTAACCTTGCCGCATCTCCCTCAGGGTTTGATGCAACATGCCCACTTTGCAACGGTTTATATACTCCGATGTTATATCCCAATTCTCTAAATACACCGGCTAATGCACCGGCAACGACAGTTTTCCCCACTTCAGTATCTGTTGCTGTTATAAAAAAACCGCTCATTATTCTCCCTCCGTAACATCCGAGATTGCTTTATACAAAATACGTAACATATCATCAATCTCCTCAATTGTAGAAGCAAGAGGTGGCATAAATACAATCGTATTACCGAGCGGTCGTAAGATCATACCCAGCTCTCTTGCGCGTTTACATACTTGAACACCGACTCTTTCTGTCCAGTCAAACGCTTCTTTCGTTTCCTTATTCTTCACAAGCTCAATACCAACCATTAATCCGCACTGACGAATATCACCTACATGTTTATACGCAAAGAGCTTTTCTAATTGCGCTGCCACATAATCCGTTTTATGTGCCACTTCTTCTATTAAATTTGTTTTTTCATATAGCTCTAAATTCGCGATTGCTACGGCACACCCTAACGGATTACCTGTGTAGCTATGTCCATGGAAAAATGTTTTTTGTTCTTCATATTCTCCTAAGAAGGCATTATATATTTCATCTGTCGTTACCGTAACTGCAATTGGTAAATATCCACCTGTTAAACCTTTCCCAGCAGTTAAAATGTCTGGCGTCACATTTTCATGTTCACACGCAAACATTTTCCCTGTACGCCCAAATCCAGTCGCTACCTCATCTGTAATAAATAATACATTGTACTTTGTACATAAATCGCGCAGTCCTTTTAAATATCCTTTTGGCATTGTAATCATTCCGCCAGCACCTTGCATTAATGGCTCTACAATGATGGCAGCTACTTCTTCATGCTTTTCTTTCAACAATTCTTCCATTTCTTCTAAATGGCTTTTTACAATTTCCTCCTTATTATTTCCGTAAGGAGAACGATATGTATATGGATACGGCATTTTAATCGCATCAAATAAGAGCGAACTATACACTTGGTGAAACAAGTCTATTGCTCCTACCGAAACAGCTCCAATTGTATCACCGTGATATGCTTCTTTTAATGTAACGAATCTTTGTTTCTTTGTTTTCCCTTTATGCTGCCAATATTGGAAAGCCATCTTAATTGCAATTTCAACAGCGGTAGAACCTGAATCAGAATAGAATACCTTCTTCAATCCATCTGGTACAACCTCAATAATTTTTTCTGCTAATAAAATAGATGGAACGTTAGCAAGTCCTAACATAGTAGAATGAGCAATTTTATTTAATTGCTCACGAATTGCTTCATCTAATTCCGGTACTTGATGTCCGTGAACATTTAACCATATAGATGAAACACCATCCCAATATTCATTACCATTTACATCGTATAGTTTTCTTCCCTCTCCACGTTCAATAATGACAGGATCTTCTTCTAAATAATCTTTCATTTGTGTAAATGGGTGCCATACGTAAGCTTTATTTTTCTCTGCTAATTCTTCATATGTATAAGATGATTTTTCAATCGTTTTACTATTTATTGTCACAATTGTCACCCCTAATGTTAACTTGTTTATAAATATAGTTAACATTAAATCCGAATGACTGTCAATTATTTTAAAATCAAATAGTTCTTAAAAAAGAACAACTTATCATACGATAAGTTGTTCTACTTTCCATGCTGTATCTTTCCAATTTCTAAAATAATTTCTTCATCTTTTTTCCCCTCTGTATCAATTCCAAGTTGCTTAGCGTGCTCAATTAATAAATCATGACGCTTCTCAAATCTAGCGGTATTTACTTCTTTCGTAACCTCTTCTTTTGTTTTCCCCTCAGTAGAAACTCCTAGTTTTTCTGCTGCTTTTTCCATTGATTTCTTCTCTTCTATTTCTTTTACTTTCTTCACTTCTGACTGTTGTATTTGCTTTTGTTTCAACTGCTCTGATTCAGCCGCAAAAGCTGTGTAAATTCCAGCACTTCCTCCAATAACTAATAAAGTGGTAAAAAGAATTATTTTTTTCTTCACTCTTTCCTCCCCCTTTCAAATTCATTATAACGTACATTTTTACAGCGTTAAAAACAATTATCCTTTATTTCCCTAAAAAAACATTTAATATTTTTATTGACATGTAAGATGAAAATATGATAAAAATTTAACTAACATCATATGAATCGGCGTTGATAGGATTTAGTAGTATTTCGATTTCTGATTTCAGAGAGCTGGTGGTCGGTGCGAACCAGTACAGAGCGAATTATGAATTACCCCCTGGAGCTTCTTTTACGAAACGTGAGGAGTAGTGAAAGACGGTTATAGACCGTTATGTCTAAAGAGTGGTGAAACGACACTGTTTCACAATTTAGGGTGGTACCGCGAATTTTTCGTCCCTGCATATATTGCAGGGGCGTTTTTTATTTTATAAGCGCATATCATATGACCCTTTATTTTGTGATACATTCATTTCACAAGCTAGGGTGGTACCGCGATTTCTTCGTCCCTGCATAATTATATGCAGGGACGTTTTTTTATCCAATCTTTTCCGTATCATATAGAAGAACAAACAATTACCGGTAATTTGTCAAAAAATTCTAAATTTTAGAAGGAAATATACAATATTGGCGAATTTTATATAAAAAAGAGCTATTTCATATTACTTAGGAGGGGAAAACAATGGTTTCAAAAATTGAGTCTGTTCTTTTAACAATTTTTATCTTTTTCTGTATTGGTTTTAGTGTTATTCAATTAGAAGTTTCACCACACATCCCAATTTTATTTGGTATCGTTCTTTTATTAGCATTTGGATTCTTGAAGAGAATCTCTTGGTCTACTATGGAGAAAGGGATGATTAGTAGTATTTCAGCTGGTATTCCATCTATATTTATCTTCTTACTTGTAGGCGTATTAATTAGCGTTTGGATCGCAGCTGGAACTATTCCGACTTTAATGGTATACGGCTTCCAACTTGTATCTCCAAAAATTTTCGTTCCAACTGTTTTTGTTGTTTGTGCAATTGTTGGAACGAGTATCGGTAGTGCTTTTACAACTGCTGCAACTGTAGGACTTGCCTTTATGGGAATGGGTACTGCCCTTGGATACGATCCAGCTCTTATTGCTGGTGCAATTATTTCTGGTGCATTCTTCGGAGATAAAATGTCTCCTTTATCTGATACAACAAACTTAGCGCCTGCTGTAACGGGTGTAGATTTATTTGAACATATTCGTAACATGCTTTGGACAACAGTGCCAGCTTTCATTATTGCTTTTATCGCATTTTTCATTTTAGGAAGCGGATCTGATGGAAACGTTGATTTCTCAGCATTTATTAACACATTAGAAAAAAATACAACGATTTCTATCGTTACACTGATTCCTATTTTATTACTGTTCCTATTCGCATTTAAAAAGGTACCCGCAGTTCCAACATTACTTGCAGGAATTGTGGTAGGGATTATTATTCTCTTTATTTTTAAACCTAGCACTTCTTTAGCTGATTTAATTAAAATTATGCAAGACGGTTACGTTTCTAAAACTGGTATCAAAGATATTGATAGCTTATTATCTCGCGGTGGCCTGCAAAGTATGATGATGTCAATTGCTCTTATTTTTCTAGCTCTTTGTATGGGAGGATTATTACAAGGAATGGGTATTATAGCGCAGCTGATGAATATTATCTCTAGCTTCGTAAAAACTAGTACACGCTTAATTATTTCTACTGCTTCAACTGCAATTGGTGTAAACTTCTTACTCGGTGAGCAGTACTTATCCATCGTTTTAACAGGACAAGCATTTGCTAATAAATACGATGAAGTCGGTTTAGAACGTCGTAATTTATCACGAGTATTAGAAGATGCTGGTACAGTAATTAATCCACTCGTACCATGGGGTGTAAGTGGCGTATTCTTAACAAACGTTCTTAGCGTTCCAACATTCGATTACCTGCCATACGCAATCTTCTGTTTAGCGTGTCCAGTCGTAACCATTATCGTCGGCTTTACTGGATTCGGTCTTTCATGGAAAAAAGAAAAAGCAGTACCAGTTTCATAATATAACAAAAAGGATTACCAAATTGGTAATCCTTTTTATATTTCTCTACTATCTATTCGCTTTCTTTTTTCTAAATAACATAAGTAATCCCGCTCCAACAAACGCAAGACCAGCTCCAATTGTAGAAGCAATACTTGCACCTGTTTTCGGTAAATCACGTTCATCTTTTTCAGCTTCTTTATTTTCACTTACAGTTGTTGTTGTTTCTTTTGTATTTTGATCATCTGTTGTAGTTTGTCCAGATCCAGTATTGTTTCCATCTTGTTTTGGTTCATTACCATTATTACCTTCTTCTGTTGGTGGTGTTGGGTTTTCTCCATTACCTGTTGGCGGTGTTGTTGGATTTTCTCCACCACCTGTTGGCGGTGTCGTTGGATTTCCTTCACCAGTTTCTTTATCATCATTTTTCTTCGTTATATCAATTGCATATTTCGCAAATTCATTTTCAGATGGTCCAACATATGAAATCTTTCCATCTTTCTTTATATACTTTTGTGCATTTGGTGAAGAATCAAATGTTGTATTTAATTTATCTGCAACAATCGGTTTAAATGTCCAATTTTGATCAGCTGCTGGATCAATATCTTTTATTTTTTGCATATACTTCACAATGATTTGACGTGTTTCATCTTGTGATTGGTATACAACTTCCCCTTTACTTACACCTGGGAACGTTTGGCTACTTCCACGATAGTTATTTGTAGCGACGATGAACTCTTGCTTGTCAGCTACTAGCTTACCTTCATATGTCATATTTACAATACGATTAGCATTTGCATTTACAACTTTTCCATCTTTATCGTATTTCGCCGGTTGTGTTACATCAATTTCGTATTTTAAGCCATCTAAAATATCGAAGTTATATGTAGGATAGCCTATATTTACTAACGGCTGTTCTTCTGTTTTCTTTGGATCAATTTGATTAAACTGACCTGCAGACATTTCAAGCCATTCTTTCACTTGTGCCCCATTTACTTTTACAGCATATAACGTATTTGGATACACGTATAAATCTGCAACGTTTTTAATCGCTAACGTTCCAGCTGGAATATCCGTATAATATGTCGCACCGTTTCGGCCACCTGCTTTAAATGGTGCTCCTGCAGATAAAACTGGAATATCTTTAATCTTTTCGTATTCTGGTTTTTTAAGTTCTTGTTCTACATACCATTTTTGCGCATTTGTCACAATTTGTACGGAAGGATCATCTTGTACTAATGAAAAATAACTATTAATTGGTGCTTTCGTTTCACCTACATGTGTATTTACATATTCGATTGTCTTTTCATGTTCATCTTTAATTTCATTAACTAATTTTTGATCAGATTCTACTAATGGATTACCTTTACTATCAGCAATCGGACGAAGTTGCGGCTTAGACTGATCTTTTTGCACTTCCCATTTTCCGTTTACCTTTTTCAATTGCATATCAATAATACCTAAGTTACTACCAAAAACACCCGGCATTACAACTGGAACACCATTAAATACATCCTTCACTTCAGTATGTGAATGTCCCATTAATACTGCATTTACGCCAGGAACCTCTGTTAAATAATACGACGCGTTTTCCATACCAACGTTGTATCCACTTTTATCAACACCGGAATGAGCTAGTGCAACGATAACATCTGCACCTTCTGCTTTCATTTTTGGTACCATTTTCTTCGCTGTTTCAACTATATCTTTCGCTTTAACTTGTCCTTCTAAATTCGCTTTATCCCAATTCATAATTTGTGGTGGAACAAATCCCATTACACCAATTTTCACTATTTGTTTTTGGCCTGCTTCATCCACTACTTCTTTCTCTAAAATATGATATGGTCTATCAAAGTAATGCTCGTCATTCTCATCATTACCATCATGGTCATCTCTGTAGACATTCGAGTTAATAACCGGAATTTTTGTTTTACTAGTCACTTTCTTTAAATAATCTAAACCGTAGTTAAATTCATGATTCCCAAGAGAGATGACGTCATACTTCATTAAATTCATTACACGATATAATGGGTGTGTATAACTAGGATCCACACGATTCTTCTGATCTTTTATTTTATTTGCTACATAATCTCCAAGCGGTGTCCCTTGTAATGCATCCCCATCATCAAATAGGACAGAGTTTTTCACTTCTTCACGTGCTTTATTAACGAGTGTTGCAGTTTGTACGAGACCTACTTTATTATCTGTTTTCGTTTGATAATAATCGTAATTCATTAAGTTAACGTGAATATCTGATGTTTCTAGAATTCGTAAGTTAACTGTACTCTCCCTAGTTTGCTCATCCGCATGAGCTGTTGCTGGCAATACTTGCGGCGCTATAACACCAATAGCAAGAGTTGCTCCAGCTAGCATTTTTTTTGACTTTTTCACAAAAAATCCCCCTTATACAATTACCAGAAATAATGAAATGAATCCCTATCTGTCTCTAACCACATACCTTTTTTCTTCTATTAGAGACACAATTTTCATTTCACCCTGCGCTAACGAGTAGTCCCCTTAAACGCCCGATTGATGAAGACTATTAATTAATAGGAAATAAAGCTCCCACTCATTAAAGTTTCACCTTATCTGACATTATCATATATAAAGTTCTTTCCTATCGTCAATATTTTTTGACAAACTTCAACAAATTTTCTGTAAAGTTATTATAAACTTTTCATAAACATATAATATGCCCTTACATTGCTAATACTGCTGAATATGATACAATTACCAATTACAAGGAGGATGAATTTATGAAAAAAGTCATCTTAACAATTGTTTGTCTCCTCCTTCTGATCATTTCTTATTCTTATTTTGAAAAGAACGACGAGACAAAACAAAATGAATCTGAAGAAAAAACAGAAAAAACATCTGCCCCAAATTGGATTGATAAGCAAACAAACGAATCTTTTTATCATCTTGTATTAGGTGATTCACTCGCTAAAGGATATGGATCGACACAAGGTGGATTTGCTGAATTAGCTTCTAAGCAAATAGAAGCACAAATTCATAAACCAATTACAGTAGAAAACCTTGGGGTAAACGGTCTTACAACAGATCGTCTCGCTAAAAAAGTTCAATCAGAAGATGTAAAGGAAAAAATTAGAGCAGCAAATATAATTACAATTAATATTGGAGGAAATAATTTATTTCGTTTAAATCGTGATGTTGGTGTTATAGATGGTATAAAAATGTTAAATAAAGAAAAAGCCCATTTTGAAGCGGATATAAAAAGTATTGTAAAGACAGTTCGAGATCAAAATCCGGACGCTTTACTCATTCTCTCAGAACTCTATAACCCGTTACAACTCGATGACTCCATCGCAAGTTATGCAGATATGTTTTTAGATGGCTGGAATGAATCTGTTTATTCCATTTCCAAAGCAAATCAACCATCTATCGTTTTACCAATTCGCAAATTAATATCGAATGATAAAAAAGAGTTATTATTTGACCAAGTACACCCAAATGATAACGGCTATGCAATTATTGCCAATACATTTACAAAGCAAGTGTTATCCTACAAATATTAAAGCGACCATAAAACAATTCTATTTTTATAACATGTCTTTTTTGTTACAATGATAGTGGAAGGGGGCCTTTATATGGAATCACGCGAGTGGGAACGTATTGTTGATCATCTTCTTTCGCTAGTGCCTCTTTTTTATCGCAAATTTATGCTTCCTGGAGAATTTTCTTCTCAAAGACATATGCCGCCATCACATACACAAGTATTACTGCTTTTGCATGAAAACGGCACATTAGCAGTTTCCGAAATCGGCAAGCGGCTAGCGATTTCACGGCCTAACATGACACCTCTATTAAACAAACTTATTCAAGAAGAACTAATAGAGCGTCATTATAGCGAAAAAGATCGACGGGTCATTTTAATTTCCCTAACAGCTGAAGGGAAATTATTAGTAAATCAGTATCAGCAATTCATTTTAGACAAACTAAAAGAAAATTTCCAAACATTATCTGAGGAAGAGCGCGAAAAGCTCATTCATTCTCTTCAAACCATTCAAAATTTAATTTTGAAAACAAACGTATAAAGCTGCTTCTAAATAGAAGCAGCTTTATGATTCGTAATAATTACCATAGTATACATTGGAATATGGCCATGTTGTTAAATATGGTTTTTTTTCCTGTGTAGGCTGTTGTGTTGGTAATTGTGGTATTTGTGATAATTGCTGTAATTGTTGTTGCCGATATAATTCGTATTGTCTACTCGTATCATAAACCGGATAATAATTTACATATGGATATACTTGAGGTACGTAATAATAATACATTATCCTCTCCTCCTTTTTCTTAAACATATTCAAAGGAGAAAATGAATGTGACATTGTTTATAATTGTACAAGTGGTTCTCTCACTCGTTTCTTCCTTTTCTTCAAACGTAACTTACGGTTCTTTTCGTATAAATAATGCACAACGAAATATGAAATGAGACCAAACACAACTCCTAAAATCGTCATTCCAATTAATACATACACTTCACTTTGTAATAAGCTCTTTAATATCGTAAAAATGTGACTTGAAAACAAGTCCGATATCGTAAATGGTTCATGATGAATTTTCTGTACATGAAATGGATAAATCATTTTTCCTAGCGCATACGCAAGCGGAAATAAAAATACTGGGAGAAACGATATTTTCCCAATAATATTGCCAATAACTGCCGCAGGAAAAGATCCCTTTGCTAACCTGACGATTGGATAAAATATTACATATACGAGCGATGCCGTATAAATGACTAACATTTCTAAGCCGAATCCTATAGCAAACCCTAACGATACTTTCTTTGCGCCTTCTGGCGATCGAAGCAACTTATAATATTGAAACTTTAATATTCTCCACATCCGCTGGAAAAACGAATATGTTTTCTTAGTTGTTTTCACCCTCATCATCTCTTTAACTATATTTTTATATGTAGTATGTCCTTACACACTCTGAAAAACAAATTTAGTTTTCTCTTTTATTATAAATGATATCGAAATGGTTAACCAAATATACATCCGACATTTTAATATAAAAAAACCTCCCTTTTAGGAAGGCTCTTCTACATTTTTAAATAAACTCACTAATAACGCTTTTTGAGCATGCAATCGATTACCAGCTTGCTCAAAGACGATAGACTGCGGTCCATCTATAATTTCTCCTGTTACTTCTTCTTCACGATGGGCAGGTAAACAGTGTAAGAAACGATATGTTTGCTTCGCATGCTTAACAAGTTCGTTATTGATTTGGTAAGGTTGAAATAAAGTATACTTCTCTTCTTCTCCCTCTTGCCCCATGCTCATCCAAACGTCAGTATAAATGAAATCTGCTTCATTCACCGCTAATTCAGGATCATGCAAAACTTCAATTTCAGCTCCTGTTTCCTTGGCAATTGCTAACGCTTTTTTTACAATCTCTTCATTCGGTTCATACCCTACAGGCGTTGCCACAGTCATATGCATTCCGACTTTTGCACTCGCTAGCAACAATGAATGACATACATTATTTCCGTCACCTACGTAAGCCAATTTTATTCCTTTAAATGTATTTGTTTCTTCGTATATCGTCATAAGGTCTGCCAATGCTTGACAAGGATGATGATCATCCGTTAAACCGTTAATAACAGGAATACTCGATTCTTTTGCAAGCTCTTCTACATCCGCGTGTGAGAATGTACGTATCATGATCCCGTCAATATACTGCGATAATACTTTCGCAGTATCTGAAACGCTTTCTCCTCTTCCCATTTGCATCTCTTTCCCACTTAAAAACATACCATGTCCCCCGAGTTGTACCATTCCTGCTTCAAAAGATACACGAGTACGAGTTGAATGCTTATCAAAAATAAGCCCTAATATTTTGCCTTGTAATAAAGGCTCTTGCTTATTCTTTTTTAAATATATAGCGAACTCAATTAAAGAAATAATTTCTTCTTTCGTTAATTCTTCTAGTGTTAAAAGATCTTTCGTATTTAATTTCGGTACTTGTACAGTTGACATGAAACTTCCCCCTTATATGATTGATACGTTTTTTGTACAAACTACTTTTTTTATTATATATACTGCCTGTTCTAACTCTTCATTCGTGACAATGAGTGGCGGTAATAGTCTTATCACATTAGGACCTGCTTGTAATACGAGAAGTCCTTCGTTTTCTAGTTGTTCTATAAAACTTGCAACTTCATGCTTACACTCAATCCCAATCATAAGCCCCTTACCACGTATATTTTGAATACATTCGACATGCTGTAATTCCTCTTGCAACTTCTCTAATACGTACTCGCCTTTTTCTTGTACTTCTTTTAAAAACGATGGTTTTTCACTTACTTGCAATACTTCTTTCGCTGCAGCCATCGCGATGTAATTCCCGCCAAAAGTTGAACCGTGTGATCCTGCAGTAAACGACGCTCCGAGCTCTTTCCGGCCAATCATCGCTCCGACAGGAATCCCATTCCCAAGCGCCTTTGCAACGGTAACGATATCAGGCTCTATTCCCACTTGTTCATAAGCGAATAGTGTTCCAGTTCTTCCTATCCCCGTTTGTACTTCGTCTATAATAAATAAGGAACCGAACTTATTACATAATGTTTCAATCTCTTTCAAAAAAGATAGATCAGCAGGTATTACTCCTCCCTCTCCTTGAACAACTTCTACCATTACCGCCGCAACTTCTTCATTCATTACTTCCTCTAATGCTTTAATATCGTTAAAAGGGATATGTAAAAAAGATGGAAGTAATGGACCAAATCCTTCTTTTACCTTATCTTGGCCCGTTGCACTCATCGTTCCAAATGTTCTACCGTGAAAAGACTGCTGGCATGTTACGACGAGAGATTTTCCAGTATGCTTACGCGCTAACTTTAAAGCCGCTTCATTTGCCTCTGCCCCACTATTACAGAAAAACACATAATCTAATTCTCTATTTTCTGTTAATAATGACGCAACTTCTTCTTGCAAGCTGTTTGTAAACAGGTTAGATATATGCCATATATCATCAAGTTGCTCTTGTACACCTTTGAGAACAGTAGGGTGACAATGTCCTAAATTACATACGCCAATTCCTGATGTGAAATCTAAATATTCCTTACCGTTATTATCAATAACTTTCGTTCCAGTTCCCTTTACAAACTCAATAGTTCTTCTGCCATACGTTTGAAAAAGATGACTCGTCATGCAATACTCACACCTTTCGTTACCGTCGTTCCAATACACTCTCCCGTAACCTCAGTAAAATCTTTTGTACCATTCACAATACTTATCTTTTGCACTCCCATTTTTAATGATGCTAGTGCCGCCTGTACTTTCGGAATCATCCCACCTGTAATAACACCTGTTTCTATAAAAGTAGCAATTTCAGATTCATCCGTTTCCTTTACCAAATTCCCTTCATGTAATATTCCATCTACATCCGTAATAAAAATAAGCTCTTTTGCCCCTAACGCAGCCGCAATCCCAGCTGCAGCATTGTCCGCATTTATGTTATAAACTTCATTACCATTTACCCCGATTGGAGCAATAACAGGAATATACTCCATATTTATTAATCCTTTTAATAAGGCTGATTCTACATAACTTACTTCCCCCACATATCCTATCTCTTCACTGACAGGTTGAACTTGAAGTAAATTGCCGTCACATCCTGAACAACCTACCGCAAGTAAATTATGCTTTTGTAAATTCATTACGAGTTTTTTATTCGTACTTCCGCATAGCACCATTTGAACAACATCCATAACTTCTTTTGGTGTTACGCGTAATCCATCTCTTTTTTCTACGTTGATGTTACAATCTTTTAATTTGGCATCAATTTCTGGCCCACCACCATGAACAATCACTACTTTATACTTCTGTTGCAATTTCTTTATACATTCAAAAAACACAGCTTTTAATTGATTCAACATACTACCGCCGCATTTCACTACAATATATTCGCTCATCTTCTCTCTCCTTATGTACGATAACAAGCGTTTATTTTCACATATTCATAGCTTAAGTCACAGCCCCAAGCTGATCCTGTCTCTTCTCCTAAGTGTAAGTACACATTAATGACTATTTCATCTTCTTGTAATCTCTCTTTCATTTCTTCTTCAGAAAATGTTTGAGGCTCACTATTTTTTAATACCAATATAGATTGAAGAGTAATGTCAATTGTATTCGGATTAATAGCTACTTCACTTTGTCCAATACCGCTAATAATTCGTCCCCAGTTTGGGTCTTCACCATGTATTGCTGTTTTCACAAGACTCGAACCGACTATTTGCTTTGCAATTTTTTTTGCCTCTTCATTCGTTTGAGCTCCTAGCACATTTACTTCTATTAACTTCGTAGCGCCTTCACCATCTTGCGCAATTTTTTTTGCTAAATCTTCACATACCTTCTGTAAAGCACATACGAAAGTTTCCCAATCTGTATGTTCCATATTTATCGGCCTTGTTTCTGATAATCCACTTGCCATAACGATGACCATATCATTCGTAGAAGTATCTCCATCTACCGTAATTTGATTAAATGTATGATTCGTAATTTGGGATAATGCCGTTTGCAATACGTCATGCTCTATATGAGCATCTGTCGTAATAAAACTAAGCATCGTTGCCATATTCGGATGAATCATCCCTGAACCTTTTGCAACACCCGCAATCGTCACTTTCTTCCCATCAATAATCATTTCATAGCAAGTTTCTTTCGTTATGAGATCCGTCGTTAAAATTGCTTCAGAAAAAGAATATGCTTCACTTTCTTCCTTCGTCGGTATAAGAGTTGCAACTCCCTTTCGGATTATATCCATCGGCAGCGGAACACCAATTACACCTGTTGAAGCTACTGCAACGTAATTTTCTTTCAATCCAAAATGTTCCGCCCCTAATGTGCGCATCTCGTATGCGTCTTGTAATCCTTTCATTCCAGTACAAGCATTTGCATTTCCACTATTAACGATAATTGCTTGTAACTTCCCTTCTGCCGTTATACTATCCTTCGTTACTTGCAAAGGGGCTGCTTGTATTTGATTCGTTGTATACACAGCGGCACATGATGCTGGTACGTCACAAACGATTGCCCCTAAATCCTTTTTCTCCTTTTTCAGACCATTTGCAGTACCAATTGCCGAAAAGCCTTTCGGCGTTACAATTGAACCATTTTCTAATTTTGTAATAGACGCTACTTTAATCATCATGTCCCCCTTATAGATAAAGCGGCATATGTTGTAAACCTGTTGTCTCTTCTAGTCCCGCTATTATGTTTGCATTTTGAATCGCTTGCCCAGCCGCGCCTTTCATCATATTGTCTATAACAGAAACGACCGTAACTCTTTCTGTTCTTTCATCGTAAGCTATGCCAATATCACAATAATTTGAGCCTCTCACTTCTTTTGGACTTGGAAATTTCCCTTGCGTACAAATTCGGATGAAAGGCGATTGTTCATACGTTTCTTCATACAATTTTTGAAGTTGCTTTATTTCCATCTTTTGTTTTACTTTTGCATAAAGTGTAATCATGATTCCTCGTGATATCGGTATTAAATGTGTGCTAAATGTAATTGGCTGTAATTCACTATTCCATTCTGTAAGCATTTGCTCAATCTCTGGAACGTGCTGATGCTGGTTTACTTTATAGATGTGTAAGTTATCGTATAGCTCAGGAAAATGAGTCATTGTTGTTGGTGTTTTACCTGCTCCTGATACCCCTGATTTCGCGTCAATAATAATCGAATCTTCTTCAATCCTGCTACTACGTACTAACGGTGCTATCGCTAGCAATGTGGCTGTAGCAAAACATCCTGGGTTTGCAATTAAATTTGCCTTTTGAATCTCAGTCCTTTTCCATTCACTTAACCCATACACTGCTTTTCTAAGAATTTCTTCTTTCGCTGCTGGCCTTTTATACCACAGTTCATATGACGAAGGATCTATCATACGAAAGTCTCCAGATAGGTCAATTACTTTTAAACCTTCTGCTAATAACTTGGGAGTTAACTCCGCCGATACTCCTGCTGGTGTTGCTAGAAATACGATTTCTGCTTCTTTCCCTATTGTCTCCACATCAATTTCTTGTAACGTATGAACGAGGACATTTCGAAGATGCGGATATACATTTGTTATACATTCACCAACTTGTGAAAAAGAATGAAGAGATGCTATAGAAAAATATGGATGTTGTTCTAATAAACGAATTAACTCAATGCCCCCATATCCAGTGGCTCCAATAATTGCGACTTTCATAAGTTCCTCCTCAAATCGATTCTTTAAATTAAGTATGATTATAATATTGTATATTTATAGAGTCAATTAAATATTTATAAATTTAACAAACTTAAAAAACTTAATTTTACTAGAAAAACAATATACACAACCGGATTTTTATACAAAAATAGTGCATGGCAGTTTTTTTATTTCACTTCAAGTACAATAAAACAATACATACGTACATACAGGCGGGAAAAAATATGAACGAAAAATTAATTGAGAAAATGATTATAAAAAGTTTTCAGCAATATCAATGCAGTCCAATATCAAAAGAAGATCAGGAAATGCTAGTGAAACATATTCAAACGGTGACTCATTCAAATATTGAAATTGATTTATACGAGGAGATTGAGGATATTGTTTATGATTATGTGACTGGAAAACAATAAAAAATAGGAGATTTCCATGTGGAAATCTCCTATTTTTTACTTAATGATTTACCTGCTACACGTTCAAATAAACCTGGAAATAAAGCATAAAGTTTCGGGCCAATTCCCATCCACTTCGGTAAGTTTACTTCACGTTTTTTCGTGTGCATCGACTTTACGATTTGTTCTGCTACGTATGTTGGTTTTAACATGTAACGTCCCATATTCTTTACATAGGTACCAGATTGATCCGCTATTTCAAAAAAGTTTGTATCTATCGGACCTGGATTAATTGCTGTAACATAAATATCTGTATTCGCTAATTCCATGCGTAAACTATTCGTAAATCCTAATACAGCATGTTTCGTTGCTGCATACGCACTTGATTTCGGAGTTGCAATTTTTCCGGCAAGGGAAGCAATATTAATAATATGTCCTTCGTTCTTGTTTACCATATAAGGTAGTACCGCTTTCGTACATGCTACTAATCCAAATACATTTACTTGGAACATATCTTTCACTTCATCCATTGACGCATCTTCAAACGTTTTAAAAATACCAAATCCCGCATTGTTTACTAATATATCAATACGTCCCACTTCTTGTAATACCTTTGAAAAAACAGACTGTACTTCCATCTCTTCACTTACATCTAATACATAATAATAGCAAGGCGTATTATAAGTTTCTTTAATTTTGTCTACTAACGCTTGTAGTTTCTCTTCTGTTCGAGCCATTAATACGGGAGTCGCTCCCTGTGCTGCAACTTGCATTGCAACTTGCTCACCAATCCCACTAGAAGCACCTGTAATGACGATTACTTTATTTTGTAAACGTCCTGTCATTGCTGTCACCTACTTTGCATAATAAATCAATTGTTGCGATGATTCATCAATCATCACTTGTTGATTATATGCTAAATAGTCCAATTGTCCAACCGTTTCTGAAATAGTAAGTGGTAATTGTTCTTTATATAATACCGGAAATAGTTTTACACATACTTCAAATGCTGTCATTGGTTTTTCCTTTAATAACTCAAGCACTTTAAAAGCACGTGTTTCTTGCTTTTGTAATCTCGTTTCAATAAGTTGTTTCACATTTAGAACATCTTCCCCATGCCCTGATAAAATGCGTGAAATATTCATTTCGCTTAAACGCTGTAATGTTTGATTATATTGTAGTAATGGGCGTGCCCGTTCTGTTTGCCCTTCATATGGTGGTTCTAGTATTGGATTCGAAGAAATATGACTGATGAGAGCATCTCCACCAATTAATATTCCATCAGATTCTCTATATAAAGAAATATGAGTAGAAGCATGACCTGGTGTTTCAAGTACTATAAATCCAGGCAAAGAATCAATACGATCTCCTTCTCTCACAGTATGCGTTAACGATCTATTACAAGAATATTTAAGTGTCCTCGTCGTCAATAACGACTCGTCTTTCAAAAATGCCGCTGGCACACCAAACTGTAAGGCCGTCTCTCTAAAAAATTCATGATACCGCTTTAAAAATTCTGGATTTTGTGTGATCCAAGGCTCATTCCAAGGATGTCCAATAATATTCGTCTTCTCAGAAAATATATTTAAAAGTCCACAATGATCTGCATGATGATGCGTAATGACTACTGTTTCAATATCTTCTATCGTATGTCCTAATGCACCTAATTGACTTTCTAACGCATTCCTTGCCTCTTCTGTATTCGTCCCTGTATCAATTAATGTTAATGTCTCCCCCTCAACTAAAAACACATTCACAGTTTCCACTGCAAATGGTACAGGAATCTCCATTCGGTGAATCGCCGTCATGCTTAGCCCCCCTGTCTCTTTCCGGTTCAAAAATGAATACTTCTTCAGTTTACAACTTCTATATATATTTGTCATTATTTTCAGATAAAAAGAGGTGTTTCCTATAAAAAAACGAATGTATGTACATTTATAAGAATTTCTAACCAAAATTAAAGGAGGAACATCATGTCTATTCAAAACATTTCCTTTCTCGGTGCAGGCTCTATTGCCGAAGCTATTATTGGTGGCTTGTTACATGCAAATGTCGTTAAAGGTGAACAAATTACTGTAAGTAATCGTTCTAACGAGACAAGATTACAAGAGCTACATAAAAAATACGGTGTCAAAGGTACTCATAATAAAAAAGAATTACTTACTGATGCAAATATTCTTTTTCTAGCAATGAAACCAAAGGATGTTGCAGAGGCGCTTACCCCTTTTAAAGAATACATAAATAATAACGTGCTTATTATTTCATTACTAGCAGGTGTTTCTACTCACTCAATTAGAAAACTACTTCAAAAAGACGTTCCAATTATTCGTGCAATGCCAAATACATCCGCAGCCATTTTAAAATCAGCTACCGCTATCTCCCCTTCAAAACATGCAACAGCGGAACATATTCACACTGCAACATCTTTATTTGAAACGATTGGTCTCGTCTCTGTTGTAGAGGAAGAAGATATGCATGCTGTCACTGCATTATCCGGAAGTGGACCTGCTTATATTTATTACGTAGTGGAAGCTATGGAAGAAGCTGCAACAAAAATTGGTTTAAAAGAAGATATTGCAAAATCACTTATTCTTCAAACGATGATTGGTGCTGCTGAAATGTTAAAAGCAAGTGACAAACACCCTTCTATTTTGCGAAAGGAAATTACTTCTCCTGGTGGAACTACTGAGGCAGGTATTGAAGTATTACAAGAACATAAATTTCAACAAGCACTTGTTTCTTGTATTACACAGGCAACGAAACGATCACATAATCTTGGAAAAACATTAGAACAACTAACAAAAGAAAAATAGAAAAAGGAGCTCAAGTTTATTTGAGCTCCTTTTTCTATAATTACACTTAGTTATTGTTCTTCCCAAAAATCTCTTCTTGCAGGCGACGACCAGTCGGCGTTGCTGCAAGTCCACCTTCTGCTGTTTCACGAAGTGCTACTGGCATCGTTTGTCCGATTCTAAACATTGCCTCAATTACTTCATCACATGGAATTGTACTCGTTACACCAGCTAATGCTAAATCTGCTGAGATCATCGCATTTGCAGCTCCTGCTGCATTACGTTTTACACAAGGTACTTCTACAAGTCCTGCAACAGGATCACACACTAAACCAAGCATGTTCTTTAATGAAATTGCCATCGCTGTAGCTGCTTGATCTTGTGTTCCACCAGCCATCTCAACTGCAGCTGCAGCCGCCATTCCACTTGCTGAACCAACTTCAGCTTGGCATCCTCCTGCCGCACCAGAAATACAAGCGTTATTCGCAACAACCATACCGAAAGCTCCTGCTGTAAATAAGAATTCAATCATTTCTTCACGTGTAGGCTGCAATTTTTCTCTTAGTGCAAATAGTACACCTGGCACTGTTCCAGCAGACCCTGCTGTTGGTGTTGCACAAATAATTCCCATCGCTGCGTTTACTTCATTTGTTGCAACAGCTTTGCTTACTGCATCCAAAATCGTATCTCCAGATAAGCCTTTTCCACTCTTCATATACGCTTGAACTTTTACAGCATCTCCACCAGTTAAACCAGTTGGTGATTTCACGCCGCGAATACCACGTTCTACTGCTTGCTCCATCACTACTAAGTTCTTTTCCATACCAGCAATTACTTCTTCACGTGAAATACTTCTTGTTTCCATTTCACATTGAATCATAATTTCTGCGATTTTTACATTTTGTTCTTTAGCTTGCGCCACTAGTTCCGCTGCGTTCCGAAACATGGTGTGTCCCCCCTGCAATTATTCCATAATAGTTACTTGACAAATATTTTGTTGCGCTTTTATTTCTTCAATTACTTCATCTGCTAATAATTCATCTGTTTCGATGACCATAAGCGCTCTTCTTCCTTTTTCTTTACGAGATACACTCATCGTACTAATGTTAATCTCATGTTTCGCAAGGATTGAAGCTACCGCTGCAATAGCACCAAAGCGATCGTTATTTACAATAAGTAGTGCTGGGCTCGTGCCTGATAATTGAAGATCGAATCCGTTTAATTCTACAACTTCAATTTTACCGCCACCAATTGAGCAAGCAACAACTTCAATTTCATCTTCACCTTTATACAAACGAATTCTCGCTGTATTTGGATGAGGTGCATTGGCATCTTCTTCAATGAATTCCACTTCAATTTCGCGCTCTTTTGCTATTTCTAGCGCCTCTGGAATACGTAAGTCATCTGTTTCAAATCCTAATATTCCACCGATTAGTGCTACATCCGTACCATGCCCTCGATACGTCTTTGCAAATGATCCATATAACGAAATGCTTACTCTTTCTGGTTCATGACGAAACAGCTGGCGAGCAACTTGCCCCATTCTTGCCGCGCCTGCTGTATGTGAACTTGATGGTCCAATCATAACTGGACCGATAATATCAAATACTGAGCGATACTTCATCATAACTCCCCCTAAACCTCTATGAAAAAAATTTATTCTACTATTCTATTAAGCTGCTACATCTGTCGCTTTTCCAGTTGTACCACGAATTTGTTCTGCTATACGAATTGGATAGTTTTTGAATAAAAGTAATCCAATATAACCTGAAATAATACCAGTTATCATAATACATAAGAATCTTAGCATTATTTTCATTTAAAAATGATACAAGATAATCCACAATAAAGTCTGGTAGCAATCCAAAGTTTAACACAGAAGCCATTGCAAGCATAGCATAAACAAGTGATATAACCATTGCTAATGCAACTAAATTTGCACCCGCTATTCCACCTAGACTACCTGCTGATGTTCTGAACTCTTTTAAAGAGTGGTATACCAATTAAATCTCCACCACCTTATTAATAAAAAGCTTCAACTAAGGAACTTGCAATAGATACACTCGCTAATCATATCGTTTAGCTAAAAAGTGAAAAAGACTTATGACAAATAATAGTAATATCTTTCCTATTATAATTCTCATGTTACTCTCTCATGATTTAGTCAACTTCACTTGTTACGATAATGACTAAAATACATGTGACTTATCATAAATTATAATCTGCCCTCATTATAGCTTGTTTTTTATAAAACGCTTACTTTTGTTGAATTTTAAAAGTTCTGAATAAAAGTCCATTTCTGCTATTTGTATCACTTGTATGTCATCTGACTTATATAACAGTTTTTCTAAATAATCATTATTTCGTATTTTTATCCTATATATTCAAACCATCCTAATTTTCTGTATCATCCAAGTATAAGTATAAAATAATAACAGTTTTATTTTTAAATTTTTTTAGACAAAAAAAAATGGTAACCCGCCGTTACCATTTTTTATAAAATTATCATTTTTCTACTGGGAATGATTTCAAATCCGTCGCTATTTCTGTATTAGAAAACAACTCTCTAGCCTCTTTCAATAATTCCTTATATGTATCTCCTTGATAGCGAGAACTAATGTGAGTTAATATTAGTCGCTTCGCATTTGCCTGAAGTGCAATGCTCGCAGCTTGCTTAGATGTAGAATGAAAATAATCATACGCTTGTTGCTCATCTTCTGCTGCGAAAGTCGCTTCATGGACAAGTACATCTGCATCTTGCGCAAGCTCCCTACTCGCTTCGCAATATCGCGTATCACCTAAGATAGTAATAATTCTTCCTTTTTGAGGTGGGCCGATAAACTCATTTCCATTTAATATCGTGCCATCCTCTAATTCAACTGCTTCACCATCTTTTAAACGTTTAAAGATTGGACCTGGTTTCACACCCATCTCAAGTAACTTATCAACTAAAAGAGCACCTTGTATATCTTTCTCTACAATACGATATCCAAAACATTCTATACCGTGTGACAATCTTTTCGTTTCTACATAAAATTCATTATCTTCAAATACGGTACCTTCTTCTGTTATCTCCACAACTTCAAGTGGATATTTCACATGTGTCGTACTTACCGATAATGCCACTTCAATAAATTGTTTAATTCCTTTCGGTCCATACACCGTTAAAGGCGTAGTTCCTCCTTGAAATGAACGGCTACCTAATAAACCAGGCAATCCAAAAATATGATCGCCATGTAAATGCGTAATAAATATTTTTTCAATGCGGCGCGGACGTACAGATGTATGTAATATTTGATGTTGCGTGGCCTCGCCACAATCAAATAACCAAGTTTGTCCTCGTTCTTCTAACAATTGTAAAGCAATTGCTGAAACGTTCCTTCCTTTTGAAGGAACACCTGCACCAGTTCCTAAAAATACAAATTCCACTTTCTTTCCTCCAGCTCTAAATATACTCTATCTCTCATCTTACGGAATGTTATTTCAAATGGCAAATTGAATTTACATAACCAATCATCTAGACAACTATATAACACGAACATTACACTTAAAAAATTTAGCTATAGTTCGTGTTTTATGGTAAAATGATTATACTACATTTTAAGGGAGC
Organism: Bacillus sp. RCC_6_1; assembly: GCF_041360755.1. Classification (NCBI taxonomy): domain Bacteria; kingdom Bacillati; phylum Bacillota; class Bacilli; order Caryophanales; family Bacillaceae; genus Bacillus; species Bacillus sp. RCC_6_1. The sequence goes on along the minus strand of NZ_JBFUPV010000002.1, from coordinate 681,580 downwards.
GTTTTATTATGAAAGAAGTATTTCGTTTACAAACTGATTTTTCATCTTCATTTGATCGCTGGGTAAGTTCTTTCGTGTCTGATCACCCAGCACAATTAGAATGGACAACTTTAAAGGAATTAATCCATGAATATACAACATCACATACAAATGATACGTTACCAGCATATATTTCTTCAGCTTTAACATATTACGCCCAACGTGTTTCAACTACAAACAGTTCAGAGATTGTTATTTTTGAAAACCCTACAATCTCGTAATCTATAAATAAAAAAGCACTGGTTACAGTGCTTTTTTATTTATACTTATTTAGTAAATCGTCATATTCCGTCCAAAAGTTTGTATACATCCTTTGATCAAACTCATCTAAAATTATCTTGTCACTTGATTTATTAAATAATTCTTTTGCTTGTAATGCAAAAGAAACAATTTGTCTTCTATATTCATTTTCATTCAATTCTATATGAAGCCCTTCATAGTATATAGCCTTTTGATCAGTAGAAATAACTTTGACAAAGTCCTTTAAAATCACGTTTTTACCTATATGGTTTATAGTCCAATGAATTGAAATTGGGCATCCTAACATTAGCATAGTGCCACATCCGTGCAAAATAAGCCCCTCTTCATTTTCAATATCACAAATATATTCTTTATCTAAAGTTCGTAACAAAGCTAAAGCTGATTCACTTATTCCCCATTCCTCATCCATACCTGCCTGCGTAATAATCGTTCCAGCCATATTTAAATATATTTCTCCATGAGAACATAAATCTTCCTGCTCATTAAACAACCATTTTTGATTCTCAATATTTATAATAAAATTTTGTGGTACCATTACAAATTCCCCTTTTATAAAAATATTTATTTTCCATATTATTTATAATCAATATCATGCATTTCATCCCATATATCTATTATAAATCCATTTAATATTTTAAAAACACAGATAAAAAAGATATTGACACTACGATTTTACAGTGCTAACATCAACATGTAATTGAATATGGTCTCTGTTAGGTGAGGCTCCTGTATAGAGAAACGCTGCTGCCCAAAAATGTCGAGAGACGCCAATGGGTCAACAGGAAAGGTCGGAATGAAGGCCTTTTTTAACGTAGCTGGTTTCAGTACCTATGCTATACAGTGCTAAAACTCAACGAGGGAGAGGTGCATGTATTTTGTCATACACAAAAACTGTTTTTATTTATGTCTACTAACAGTCTTTGTTGTGGACTCTTTTAACTGCGAATTCAGACCTTTACTCGTTTTGAGTAAAGGTCTTTTTACGTCTATATGCACCTTACTATGAAACAAACATAGCATATTCAGAAACTACTAAATTGTACGGAGGTGAGGAACAGTTGGCAATTGATGATTCGGCCCAGATACCCATACGTTTTACATTCATATTTCATCATGTAGGTAGGAAAGAAACTGTTCCTCACCATTTCAAATAGTTAGGTAACAGATTGTTTCCTCCTTCATGACAGAGGAGGAACTACCGATGTTTAATTTACAAAGACAAGAAACAAAGCATGCTTATGAGCAAGATAGCATGAAAACAAATAACGAATTATTAGTGGAGGTTGCAACACAAGATGTAAGCTCTGCGTTAAAACTTTTAGAAACAACACAAGATGGATTATCTAAACAAGAAGCGTCTCGTAGACTTTCTTTATATGGTCCGAATGAAATAGCTCATAATAAAATGGCGCCGTGGTACATTCAATTTCTATTGGCATTTAAAAATCCATTTATTTTCGTTTTATTAGCTCTTGGAGCACTCTCCTTTTTCACAGATGATATGCAAGGAACGATTGTCGTATCTGTAATGGTCCTACTTAGTGCAACGATTCGGTTTTCCCAAGAATTTCGTTCTCAAAAAGCTGCCGATAAGTTAAAAGCTATGGTTCGAACAACTGCGAGCGTATTTAGAATAAATGGATTTGTACATGAAACAAAAAATGTAAAGAATTTAAACCGAAATTACACAACAGAAATTCCAATTGAGGAACTTGTACCTGGCGATATTATTTCCCTTTCAGCTGGTGATATCGTTCCAGCTGATGTGCGTGTTGTATCCGCTAAAGATTTATTTGTTAATCAATCTTCTTTGACAGGGGAAGCACTTCCTGTAGAAAAATACGAACACTGCTACCATACAGAAAATAAGCATATCTTACCGAAAAACATGAAAAAAAATTACAATCCACTCGATATGGAAAACCTTTGCTTCATGGGAACAAATATTGTAAGTGGCAGCGCAAAAGCTGTTGTCATCTCAACAAGTACCGATACGTATTTCGGCTCTTTAGCAAATAAGGTAATTGGAAAGCGTGTAGAAACAAGCTTTGATAAAGGTGTAAACAAAGTAAGCTGGCTCTTAATTACATTCATGCTTATTATGGCACCTATTGTCCTTCTCATTAATGGATTCACAAAAGGAGATTGGCAAGAAGCTTTCTTCTTCGCTATTGCCGTTGCTGTTGGCCTTACACCTGAAATGTTACCAATGATTGTAACTGCTAATTTAGCTAAAGGTGCCGTTAACATGTCTAAACAAAAAGTAATTGTAAAACAGCTAAATTCTATTCAAAACTTAGGTGCTATGAACATTCTTTGTACAGATAAAACCGGAACTTTAACAGAAGATAAAGTGGTCCTTGTTCGTCACTTAGATCCCAAGGGAAATGAATGCAATCGCGTCTTGCAATTTGCCTATTTAAATAGTTTCTATCAAACTGGATTGAAAAATTTAATAGATAAAGCTGTTATTAAGCATACAGAGGAAAACAATAAATTTAATCCATCAGCTTTTCAAAAGCTAGATGAAATTCCATTCGATTTCGCCCGCCGGCGTATGTCAGTTATCGTAAAGGATATTTCAGGTGAACATACAATGGTTTGTAAAGGTGCCGTAGAAGAAATTTTATCAATTTGTAACTACACTGAAGTGGATGAAAAAATCGTTTCACTCACCGAGGAAATACGTTCAAATGTCAAAAAACTAAGTGAGACACTAAATAGTGAAGGTATGCGGGTTATTGCTGTGGCTTATAAAAAAGATAGAAGAATAAATGATACAGAGTACGCAGTAAAAGACGAAACTGATATGATTCTCAGTGGATATATCGGCTTTTTAGATCCACCGAAACCATCTGCAGCAGCTGCAATTCAAGCATTACAAAAACATGGTGTACAAGTGAAAATTTTAACTGGCGATAACGAAATTGTTACAAGAAAGGTTTGTAAAGAAGTTGGATTAGATATCGGCGAACCAATCCTCGGTTACGAGATTGATTCTTTACCAGATAAAGCATTAGCAAAACTTGCTGAAGAAACGACTGTATTTGCGAAGCTTAATCCAATGCAAAAATCTCGTATTATACACGCATTACAAGGAAATGGACACACTGTAGGTTACATGGGAGACGGCATTAACGATGCTGTAGCATTACGTGAAGCTGATGTCGGAATATCTGTTAATACTGCTACTGATATTGCGAAAGAAGCTTCCGATATTATTCTACTCGAAAAAAGTTTAACTATATTAGAAGCAGGTATTTTAGAAGGACGTACTACATTCGGAAATATTTTAAAATATATTAAGATGACAGCTAGCTCTAACTTCGGTAATGTGTTTAGCGTGTTAGTAGCAAGTGCTTTCATTCCTTTTTTACCGATGCTTGCCATTCATCTTTTAATTCAAAACTTACTTTATGATATTTCACAACTTTCTATTCCATGGGACAAAATGGATAAAGAGTTTCTAGAAAAACCACGAAAATGGGATACTGCAAACTTACGAAGCTTCATTATTTGTATCGGCCCAATTAGTTCCGTATTTGATATTATCACATACGTAGTCATGTGGAATGTATTTGGTGCAAATACACCGAGCGAGCAATCATTATTCCAGTCCGGTTGGTTTGTCGTTGGATTGTTAACACAAACTTTAATTGTTCACATGATAAGAACACAAAAGATTCCATTTATTCAAAGCACTGCATCAACACCAGTCGTTTTATTAACCGCTCTTATTATGGCAATCGGGATTTATATTCCATTCTCACCACTTGGTGCAGCCGTTGGTTTGCAAGCATTGCCACTTAACTACTTCCCTTGGTTAGTAGGAATACTATTAGGCTACGCTTTTTTAACACAGTTCCTAAAAAAGCTTTATATTAAAAAGTTTCATAGCTGGTTGTAAAAATAAGAATGAGTGGGTATTCCCCGCTCATTCTAAAAAACATAACACATATTTATATATGGAGGTGACCATGATGGTATGGTACGACATTGTATTCAGATTAGTTATCGCAATTATTGTAGGAGCTTGCATTGGAATGGAAAGACAATGGAGACACCGAATGGCTGGGTTACGGACAAATGCTCTCGTATCACTTGGTGCCTGTATATTTGTTTTATTATCCGTCATGCTTGATCATGATGCTAGCCCATCCCGCATTGCTGCTCAAGTCGTTAGTGGCATTGGCTTTTTAGGGGGTGGCGTTATTATCCGCGATGGTTTTAGTATTAGAGGGCTAAATACGGCAGCTACTTTATGGTGTGCAGCTGCTGTCGGTACTCTTACAGGCGCCGGTTTCCTCGTTGCAGCTATATTAGGTGCAGCCGGCGTGTTACTAGCAAATATACTTCTTCGCCCAATTGCTCTTTTTATGAATAAAAAATCAAAAGAAGAATCACCAGAACAAACGAACTACTTACTTTCCCTTACTTGTTCAGAAGAACATGAAGCACATATTCGTTTTTTACTTATGCATATGGTAAGTACAGAAGGGCTCCGTTTAAAAGAATTGTATAGTGAAGATGTAGATTCTAATCAAAAAGTTTGTATACAGGCTACATTACATTGCAAGACAAATGCGGCTATCTTAATTGAAAAAATAGTAAGTAGAATGCTATTAGAGTCTGGCGTTACTGGAGCTGGATGGAAGACTTCTTTAAATTTAGAAGCGAGTTAAATAGGAAAGGTGTCATGATTTTACTACTTCATGACACCTTCTACATAAACTTATTTTCTAACTTTTGTTGAAACGACTTCTCTTGCTTACGTAGTAGTTGACTACCTCGTTGTAAAATCGGTGTTCCATACTTATCATTAATTTGATCAATGACAGCAAGTAGTGGCTCTTTTTTCGCATCCTCTTCAAATGAAAACAAATCTAATTGTTTCACCGATTCTGTCTTCCACTCTATTTCAGTAGCTGTAACACCTAGTAAACGAACGGAATCACCATCCCAATGTTGCTTCCATAAACGGGATGCTGCTTGAAAAATATCGCGTTCTTCCCAAATTGCATTTTTCAATTGCTTACTCCGTGTTACTGTTCGCCTATCATGGTATTTAATCATAATTTGAATATTATAGCTGACAAGGGTTCGCTTTTGTAATCTTTTACTCACTGATTTTGATAAACGTTCTAACATATCAAGCAATTCTTTCTCTTCATCCATATCCTTTGAAAAAGTCATCGAGTTACCGACACTTTTATGTTGGCCCATTTGACTCGGATCCACTTCCCTATCATCCGTACCTTTTGCACGCTTTTGCAAATCAATACCGTGCTTCCCAATTTTAGCGCGAATGATATGCTCGTCTCCCTTCGCTAACTGTTCAATTGTATGTATATGAATTTCATTTAATTTTTCAGCTGTTTTTTCTCCAATCCCATGCATTGCTTCAACTGGAAGTGGCCAAATCATTTCTGGAATATCACGTTTTCGAAGTACGGTAATACCGAGAGGTTTTTTCATATCAGAAGCTGTTTTTGCTAGGAAAAGATTTGGAGCAATTCCGATACTACACGGAAGCTGCAACTCTGTTAATAGTGCTTGTTGAATCATCTTTGCTATTTCAAGAGGCGAACCAAGTGCGTAGCAATCTGTAATATCTAAATATCCTTCATCTATTGAGACTGGTTGTATCTTTTCTGTAAAACGGGAAAGGACTTGAAACATTTGAAATGAAGCTTCGCGATATAATGTGAAATTAGGACGCCTTACAACTAATTGCGGGCATAACCTTTTCGCTTCCCAAAGGGGCATCGTCGTACGTATTCCGTATTCTCTCGCCTCATAACTACATGTTATAATAATTCCTTTTCTCTCTTTTTCATTTCCAGCAACCGCTAATGGCTTTCCTTGTAATGATGGATCATGAGCAATTTCAACAGATGCGAAAAAGCAATTCATATCTACATGTAAAATAACACGACCATTTTTCGGATACATTTCTCGCATAGTACTCACTCCCTAATCAGAACGTTCGTTCTTTCATTATATCAAATTTTGCACAATAGTTATAATAATTACTTGTTCTTTTTTATAATCGATATAAAGAGGATATATATGTGAAAGGGTCTGATTATGATGAGATCAACTAATAAAGTGAAACTTTAATCAGCCCTCACCTAAATTCTTTACTTTCGCTGAATTTTGAGGTGGGGGGGCTTACTGTCCGGCAAATAGCGGGATAAACTCAATTATACATTCCTTGTAGTTATATTAATCATTGCAATTAATTATTTACTACTTCCGATTTTCAATATGAATACGTTAGGATTATTCCTTCGTCTAGTACATGTAGCAACAACGTATATACTTCCATAGGTTTTCTTATATTGGCTTATACGTCTTGTCAAAGCAATCGAATCAAAATAAAAAGCGTGTAAATCACAATTGATTTACACGCTTTTTCTATTCCATTACTTCGCTACTTCTTCAATAATTGCAACAACTAATTCTGCTGTTTTTGCTAATTCTTCAACAGGAATCTTCTCGTTTGTTGTATGAATTTCTTCATAACCAACTGCTAAGTTAACTGTTGGGATACCATGTCCTGCAATTACGTTTGCATCACTTCCGCCACCACTTTGGTGAAGAGAAGGTGTACGACCAATTTTTTCAGCTGCACGTTTTGCAACTTCTACAACATGATCACCATCAGCAAATTTAAATCCTGGGTACATAACGTTTACTTCAACGTCTGCATGCCCGCCCATTTCTTTTGCAGTTGTTTCAAATGCTTCTTTCATTTTCGCAACTTGTGCTTCCATTTTCTCATTGATTAAAGAACGAGCTTCTGCAAAGATTTGTACATGATCGCAAACGATATTCGTTTGTGTACCACCTTCAAAACGTCCAATATTTGCAGTCGTTTCAGAGTCAATGCGACCAAGTGGCATCTTCGCAATTGCTTTCGCTGCGATAGTAATTGCAGATACACCTTTCTCCGGCGCTACACCAGCGTGAGCTGTTTTCCCGCGAATAATTGCGTTCACTTTCGCTTGTGTTGGAGCTGCAACAACGATTTCACCAACTTTTCCATCGCTATCTAATGCGTAGCCATATTTCGCTGTAATACGCTCACGGTCTAATGCTTTTGCACCAACAAGACCTGATTCTTCTCCGACTGTAATAATAAATTCAATTTTACCATGAGGGATATTTTTCTCTTTTAAAACACGGATTGCTTCGAACATTGATGCTAATCCAGCTTTATCATCCGCACCTAAAATTGTTGTACCATCTGATACGATATATCCATCTTTAATAGAAGGCTTAATTCCATTACCAGGAACTACTGTATCCATATGAGAAGTAAAGTAAATTGTATCAACACCATCTTTTGTTGCTGGTAAAGTACAAATTAAGTTACCTGCACCATGACCAGTTACAGCCATTGTGTCATCTTCAAATACTTCTACACCTAAATCTGTAAATTTCTTCGTTAATACTTTGCAAATTTCTGCTTCAAATTTCGTTTCAGAATCTACTTGTACTAATTCCATAAATTCATTTACTAAACGTTCTTGATTAATCATAAGACTGCGCCTCCTGCACTACCATTATGTATGTAACACTATTAATTATAACAGAATTTCGCAAAAGTTTCGAAATACAAGACAAAAAACAGATGGTTTACATGTCTAGATAACCATCTGCTTTCTATTACTCATTTAACAATACCCAGCGCATATGATCTTCCCACACGCCATTTACCATTAACATCTTCCTAGATACGCCTTCATATTGAAAACCTATCTTCGTTACTACTTGTATAGATGCTAAATTACGAGGCATAATCGGAGCTTCTATACGATGTAACTGAAATTCCCCAAAAGCAACTTGAATTGCTTTTCTAAGCGCTTCTGTCGTATACCCTTTGTTTAACTCTGCTTTATCTAATTTATAACTGAGTACACAAGATTGATAAATGCCACGAACGATTAAATTAAATGAAATACACCCAATTATTTTCGTATCATCACCCTTTTTAAAAATCCATAGTCTGATGATTTTCCCTTCTTCGAACTCTTTTCTATCCTTTTGCAACTTTTTCTTTTGATAATCTAGCGTAAAAAAATCATCCGGTCTATACTCTTCCCAAGCTTTTAAAAATTCACGATTTCTGTCGTAATATTGAAGAACTGTTTCAGCATACGACTCATCAATTTCCCTTAAGTATAAACGATCTGTTTCGTATATTTTCATCATCGTATCTCCATTCTTCAGCTTGCCCAACTAAAAATTAACAATATACCCTTTTACTATATTCTCTACACACTCTCAAATTTCCTGTTATATTTTGCAATCCCCTCCCGAATTTTGTCCTCACTCTCCCCTTGTCCATAATTTCATTTCTCGTTACAATGAAATTGTACTGATTTGCAAGGAGGTATAACGATGCATAAAAAAGCTCAAAAAGTTATGGTTTATGTGATGCTAATTTCTATGCTTGTAACAACATTACTTGCTGGCGCGAGTATGTTTTGGTAAAAAGGGCGATGTGTTCGTCCTTTTTTTACTTTTTACACATAACAAAATAAACCATCTCGACATCGAGATGGTTTATTTTATATAAAACACAACCGCTACAATACTAAAGGAAAATGACATTACAAGCGCTATTACAAAACTTGTATATTGTTTCTGCTGAAATGCCCCAATAACAAAAGTGAGATTAAGTAATGCCATACATACAATCGCTACAAGATAAGAACATATATTAAAAGTTGCCAATATGAATGTAATAACAAATAGAAATCCCATAAAAAACTGCATATACGAAAGTTTTGGATTCAAGTACATATGAGCAACCCCTTTATCTAATTTTATCTTTCTATACTCTCATTAACGCACGGTTATGTACACATGTCAAGACAACTTATTATAATAGAAAAAGCCAACCTTTTCGTTGGCTTTTTCATATGCAACGGCTCCTTTTTCTTTTGCCAATTGCTGAAATGATTTTTTCGATTTCACAATCCATACTTTCGTTCCAATTGGAATGCGATCAAACAAATATTCCACATCGTTTTTCTTCATTCTTATACACCCTTGTGAAATATACTTTCCAATTGAACTCGGTTGGTTTGTTCCATGTATTCCATATTTACTTCCATCAGTTCCTCTTGCATTAAATCCAATCCACCTTGACCCAAGTGGATTTTTTGGCGATCCACCTGGAATATCCTTCGCAATGTAATACGGATCCTTTGCTTTCATTACAACATCAAAAGTTCCTTCTGGAGTTAATTCATTCGTTTTCCCTGTCGCTACTGGAAAAACCTTTTGAATCTTTCCATCGTCAATGTAAGCTAATTTATTCGTTGCTTTATTTACAATAATAAAAGGATCTCCGGCACGTGGATTATCCCCAAGAGGCCAAATCGGTGATAAAGAAAGACATAATATGATAGAGAGAAGATACGGCATAGATAATTCCTACCTTCTATATAAGTTCTTTTATATTATCCTTTCCCTTAAAGCGACTTTTAATGAGTAAATATTGTTCCATTTCATACACAAGTTGAACAAGTTTCGCACGTATCTCAAATTCTTCGCGTGTAGCTGGCAATGGCATGTCTCTAAATAATTCCCTCATTTCTTGAAGCTGCCTTAAGGAAATAACGCCAGTACTTTCAGGGCTAATAGCATTACCAATGTTTTCAACAACATCTGCAATCATGTCAGCTTGTTCATATGTCCACGATAAAGAAGCTGCTAGTGGTATCATTCGCTCTAAAATTTCGAATTGTTGCATACGCATATTAAAATAACGATAGTAATAATCATCTTCTCGCATAAATGCATTCTCAAGTTTTTTAAACGATAAATCTCTTGCTTCATTTAACATATTCTCGGTTTCAATGAGTTCTGCTCCACTCCAACTACTTTCTCGATTTCGTAAATACACAACCATTTCAAACAAAATCGTTTTAAAATTATTCTCTATTTTATCCTGATACTCTTTTAGCTTATTTTCACTACTCGGCATATACATATTTACTAATAACGCCACGCTAATCCCTATCGTTAATATAGCAATTTCATTTCCAACTATAAGCCATGTAATTTGCTTCAATGAATATAGATGCATAACAATAACTGAACTCGTGACAATACCTTCTTGAATTTTAAGCATTACTGCAGTCGGAATAAATGTAAGTAACAATATGCTAATTGCAAGTGGTGTATAGCCAATCGTTTCAAAAATACAAAACGCGAATGCCATTGATAATACACACGCTAGAAAACGATGTAACGACACTTGAAGTGATTTGCGCTTCGTATTTTGTACACATAAAATAACTAAAATGCCTGCTGAACTATAAAATTCTAACCCTAATAACTGAGCAATAAAAACTGCCGCACCTGTCCCTATTGCTGTTTTTACTGTACGATATCCAATTTTAAACATATCATTACTCCTATATGTATAAACGTATTTACAGCTAGTATAAAAAAAGGATGACACAATGTCATCCTTTTCTACTTATTATTCACATAACCTTTTCATATTACAATATTTTTTGTAAAAATTGTTGCGCACGTTCACTTTTCGGCGCTGCAAAAAATTCTTCTGGCGCACTATCTTCTACAAGCTTTCCTCCGTCCAAGAAAAGAACACGATCTGCCACTTCTTTTGCAAAGCCCATTTCATGTGTAACGATAGCCATCGTCATTCCTGTCGTAACTAACGATTTCATAACTTCTAACACTTCTTTCACCATCTCTGGATCTAGCGCCGATGTCGGTTCATCAAATAACATAACTTCCGGTTCCATCGCTAACGCTCTTGCAATTGCTACACGTTGCTTTTGTCCTCCCGAAAGACGATTTGGATACGTATCTTTTTTATCTACTAATCCAACCTTTTCTAAAAGTTTCTCAGCTTTCTTTTCAGCTTCTTGCTTCGTTACCCCTTTTACATTGATAGGAGCATACGTAATATTTTCTAATACAGTCATATGAGGAAATAAGTGAAAATGTTGAAATACCATACCGACATTTTCACGAACATGCATAACATTCGTTTTCGGATTCGTTACTTCTTCCGTCCCAATCCAAATGTGACCATCCGTTGGTGCTTCTAACATATTCATACAACGTAAAAATGTTGATTTTCCTGATCCAGAAGGCCCTATAATTGCGACTACTTCCCCTTTTTCAATTGTTGTTGTAATTCCTTTTAATACTTCGTTTTTACCAAATGATTTATGAAGGTTTTCAATTTTAATCACTTTTCTTCATTCTCCCTTCAATTGCCTTCCCGACTAATGTAAGAATAATGACTAACATATAATAAATCAGTCCAACAAAAAGTAATGGTTCAAGATATTTAAATGTCTCACCGCCTACAATGTAAGCACGACGCATTAAATCAGTCGCGCCTATTACTGTTACTACAGCCGATTCTTTCGTAAGTGTCGCAAATTCGTTCACAAGCGCTGGTAATATATTTTTTAATGCTTGAGGGAAAATAATATTTCTCATCATTTTTCCGTACGGTATCCCTAAAGCCATTGCTGCTTCTGTTTGTCCTTTATCAACCGCTTGAATACCAGCACGAATTACTTCTGACATGTATGCACCTGAATTCAAGCTAAATGCAAGTACAGCAGCTAAGAATGCTGGTATTTCATAACCAATTATTTGTGGGACGCCGAAATAAATAATCATTAATTGCAATACAAGGGGTGTACCACGAAAAATTGATGTATAAAAATCTGCTGCTATATTTAATGCTCGTATTCTAGCAATTTTACAAAGTGCTAATAGCGTTCCTAAAATAAATCCTGCTAAAGCTGATACTGCTACAATTTTCAAAGTAACTTCTAAACCTTTTAGTATATATGGTATCGAAGGCGTAATCGCCGAAAAATCTAAGTTCATTCTTTTCATTCCCCTCACAGAAAAGTGAAAGGCAGCTTATTTTCCGCTGCCAAACCATTTCTTCACTAATTTATCCATTTCTCCATTTTCTTGCATTTTTTTAATTACTTTATTAAATTCAGCTGTTTTATCACTGTTTTTCGGAAGGGCAATTGCTGCTCCAACTTCTTCTGGTGCTTCTTTAATTTCAATTCCTTGTAAATCTTTCATTTTCTCTAAATAATTTTTAGCAACTGTATCTTCTATAATTGCAGCTTCAAAACGACCAGCTTTAATTTCTTGTACGATTTCTGGTATACGGTCACGTCCCTCAACTTGGAAATCTACTTGTTTTTTAAATTCTGAAGCTTTCTCTTCTTGAATAGACCCTGTTTGTACCCCTACTTTTTTCCCTTTTAAATCCTCTACAGATTTAATGTTAGAATCCTTTTTAGAAACGACCATATTTTTCGCAACAAAATAAATATCTGTAAAATCAACATTATTTTTACGCTCTGCAGTTGGCGTCATACCTGCCATTACGAAATCAACTTTTCCTGAACTAAGAGATGCTAATAAACCACCAAAATCCATATCTTTCACTTTCACTTCATACCCAAGTTCTTTTCCGATATATTTAGCAACATCAACATCAAAGCCAATAATTTCATCGCTCTTTGACGCATCTACATATTCATAAGGTTTATAATCTGCTGAAGTTCCCATTACGAGTACTTTTTTATTTCCTTTTGTTTCTTTCGATTCCTCATTACTACAAGCGCTGAATATACTTACAATTAAAATAAGTGCAAACGATATTGATACTAACTTCTTCATCTTTCTTCCCCCTAATAATGTATATTTAAAAGTTTAATAGAATATTTATTCGATGTTTGTATTGTATCAGCACTTTTATTTTTATGCAATATATAAAGTAAAAATAAATAACGAAACAATATAAACGCTGTTTGTTATGTATAAAATGATGCATAAAACAACATAACTATGCATATCTCAGAAATTTTAATAATAAATAAAAAAGGCGGCACATCCACTTGATTGTGGACGTGCCGCCTTTTCTCTTATTTTTTATAGTTCTTCACAATTCTCTTCGAAATATGATTGTAGTTTCGCAATAACTTGCATCGGTTCATGACCTTCAATTTCATGACGCTCTACCATCGTTACAATTTTTCCATCTTTTAATAAAGCAAATGATGGAGAAGAAGGTGGGTACCCTTCGAAATATTCACGCGCTCTTGCTGTTGCTTCTTTATCTTGACCTGCAAACACCGTTACAAGGTGGTTAGGACGTTTATCATAATGTACGGAATGCGCAGCAGCAGGACGAGCAATACCACCTGCACAACCACATACAGAGTTTACCATTACAAGTGTTGTTCCATTTCTTTTAAACGCTTCTTCTACCGCTTCCGGCGTCGTCAATTCTGTATATCCAGCAGAGACAATCTCTTCACGCGCTTGGCGGACAACATCATTCATAAAAAAGTTAAAATTAATCACTCTTTTCCCTCCTCTAAAACTACCTATTTGTATCTTACCAGTTAATGTTTATGAAATACAAGTAAGTTTACTTGTATTTAAGTATAGAAAAGGTGTTAGAGCTCTTGCTCTAACACCTTTTCTTTAATGACCACGATGTTTTTGCTTTGCTTTTTGTACTTTCATTAAACGTCTTCTTTCTTTTTCAGCTTCTCGCTTCTCTTTAGACTGCAGTTTCTTTTCTTGTTTATGCAATTCATAAGATAAACTAATCGCCTCTTGCGCCTTAGTAAAACGTTTAATAGTTGTTTCTTTTGCTGCTTGTCGTATGATACGCTTTATGTTTTTAGGACGCTGTTTTTCTTTAACTTCTACACCACATTTTGCAAAGTGCTGAAAATGCTCTAAAAGTGAACCATTCACAAACATAAGCACTTCTTCATCTGACGGTTCCGCCCCAAAAATATACCTCGCCCCATACAATTTCCCTTTTTCTTTACATGTAATAATTCCAACAAAAAATTGGCCATCGTGATATACTGTCAAATCCATTGACAGCCCCTCCTTTAAAAGATTAGAAATACGGGACATCCCGGAGGGGAAGGTTACTGACATGAAATCATGCGTCTGGACTACCAACCAGAGCTGTGTTTTTGTATTTCTTTCACTATTATTATATCTTCTTTTCCATAATCTTCATATATTCAGCAATCATTTTTTTATGCGATCCTACAATATAGTCAGGTAGTTCTGTTACTGAAAAGAATTTAAGCTGAACTGCTTCTTCTTTATTCATAACAAAATCCCCTTCGTATTCATCCGTATAATAGGCGGTTGTTACAGATTGAAATTCATCACCGTTTTCTAATTTTGTAAAGTAGTTCGCTCCAGAAAATACATTGATTAGTCGCAAGTTCTTCACTTTTATTCCTGTCTCTTCATATACTTCACGATAAGCTGTTTCTTCTGGTGATTCACTAAGCTCCATTAGCCCGCCAGGTAGCCCCCATTTTCCGTACGGCTCTGTCCGCTGCTGCAATAAAACATATCCATTTTCATTTATAACGAGTACAACAGCACCAACTAAAATTAAAGGGCGATGACCAACTATTTTTCGTAATTCTTCTACATATCCCACCGTATCGCCTCCTTTTTCGTTGTCCACACTATTGTATCATATGTACGAAACGACAAAATGCGTATATTTTTCATTTTTTTAACAAAATATTTATTTTATGTGATTCATCTACTGTAGCTAACATAATAGATTCGACTTCTGTACTCTCCTCTAGAAATTCTCTCGCCCACGCTTCTGTTTTTCCTAATAATGCAAGAACATCTTTCTGTATCCTCCCATCCTTTACTAATACAAAAGAAACTGGAGATTTTTTTCCCGCCACTTTAAGATCAAGCCGCGAAACTGCTTCATATTCTGGATACCGAAATATAGAAACGACACCGTTTGCTTCCCATAATGCTAATTTAATCGTTTGAATATCGCTCACATTTCGCATACGAAGTTCCGAAAACAAATATTCCAAGGTAATTCTCGCCTTTTTCAAATTGCTAAAATTAATGGAACCATTGTGTATAAGAATAATAGGTGCAGGCTCTAAAAAACGTCTCCATCTATCCCATTTCAGCATTAAAACTGAGCTTATAATATGAAGTACAACAAGTATGAACGTTGTAATCATCGATCCCAGTAACCCTACTTTTTCATCAGACAATGCGTTAGAAATATTCCCACCAAGCAATAACACTAATACAACATCTAAAAAACGAAGTTGTGCGATAGACCTTTGCCCCATCGCTTTCGCAACTAATATTAAAAATATGTATGCTATAATAGCCCGAATAACCCATTCACTATTAGAAAGATGTCGTGCTCCTTCAAAAATATGCATATGCATCACTTTGCACTCCTTACCCGTCTCAAACTGCTATCCTGTTTTAGTTTGCAACGTTTATGAGCATATATGTAAAAAAGCTGGTTCGTTTAAAAACGAACCAGCTTTTTTTACTTAACTGAAAACATATATTTTTTATACGTTTTCCGTACCGATAATATGAGCCCCATCATAATCATATTTGAGAATAAGGAACTTCCCCCATACGATAAGAAAGGTAATGCAATACCTTTTACAGGCATTAATCCAACGATCATACCGATGTTTTGGAATATTTGAACTGTTAATATACCGATTGATCCAGCGCATAATAATGTACCAAATAAATTATCAGCGGAATAACCAATAATAATTGTTCGATATAGTAGTAATAGGAACAAGAAGACAACTAAGGCTGCTACGATAAATCCACCTTCTTCGGCAATTGTAGCGAAAATAAAGTCAGTATGCTTCTCTGGAATATAGACGCTTCCTCCCCCAAACCCTTTACCTTCCATTCCTCCACTACCTACAGCTAAAATCGATTGCTGTGTTTGATAACCTTGATCTGCATTTTCAAATGGATTTAACCAACCTACAATACGCGACTGTTGGTGAGGCTTTAGTAAAGTAACTAAATTATTATAGAAAAAGTCTTGATACTTAAAGAAAATAAATATTAAAGCAGATAATATGGTCAACGGAATAACTGTACATAATGCTATCAATTTCTTTTGAATACCTGACATAAATAAAATACATGCAATAGCAGCAGCATATAAGAACACCATACCTGTATCAGGTTGACTATATACAACCGCCATAGGTGGAAGTGACACTAGCATAATTTTACCTACTAGCTTTAAATCTGTTTGGAATGTCCTTGCCATATACTGTGCATTATGTTTCACTGCTATACTCGCTACTACAAGTAGCAATGCAATTTTGAAAAACTCAGACGGCTGAATTTGCCCAAATACTGGGAAAACAAACCATCTTTTTGCACCTAATTTTTCAGGTGTAAAACCTGATGGTGGTAATACTTTCAAAAGAATAAGTGAAGCAAATCCAGCAATATAAAGCGGCCAAGATAATTTTTGCAATTGATCTAAGTCGATGCTTGCAACAAGAAGTAACAATACAACCCCAATTATGTAGTTAACACCTTGTTTCATAGCAAAGTTTGCAGCTCCATACTGTCCCGTTTGCTGACTGCTATATATAGCAGCTATACTCGTCACACATAGTGCACACAAAATTAAAATTAATTTTACATCTAAACTTTTTAGAAACTCGGTACTTCTTTTCATGACATCCTCCTGAAACATTGTTACGGCAAAAATAAAAAACCAGGAGTCAACATTCTTCATGTTTTGACGACTGATTACACATTATCTATAAAACACTTATATAGAATAACTCTCTTTTTCATACAATACAATATATTATACTACAGTTTCATCAGTAAGATTTGCCAAAAAAATTATTCTTTTCTTATTTTATATCCATATACCATATATCAGCAATGTATTTTCGTAAATTCCTAATACATAATCGTTTATTGTAAGATTACTGGGAAAGATATTTATACATATAGTAGGATGTAGATGAAGAAATAAGATAATAAAAAGCTCGCATAAGCGAGCTTTTTATTAATATACAGATGTATTATTTTCTGACATGTTTTCTAAAATTTCTTTAACACGTCCTAAGAACTTACCACAAATTAAACCATCAAGTACTCGGTGATCAAGTGATAAACATAAGTTAACCATATCACGAGCACCGAACATACCGTTATCCATAATTACTGGGCGTTTTACAATTGATTCAACTTGTAAAATAGCCGCTTGTGGGTAATTAATAATACCCATAGATTGAACAGAACCGAATGATCCTGTGTTATTAATTGTAAATGTTCCACCTTGCATTTCGTCTGCTTTTAACGATTTCGTACGTACTTTTCCTGCAAGTTCTGTAATTTCACGAGCGATACCTTTAATTGTTTTCTCGTCCGCTTGCTTAATTACTGGTACAAATAGTTCTTCCTCTGTTGCAACAGCGATAGAAAGGTTAATATCTTTCTTCTGAACAATTTTATCGCCAGCCCACATTGAATTAATTTGAGGATACTCTTTTAACGCTTGTGCTACTGCTTTTACGAAGAAAGCAAAGAACGTTAAGTTAAAGCCTTCACGCTTCTTAAAGTCACCTTTAATTGAGTTACGGTATGACACAAGGTTTGTCACATCTACTTCAATCATCATCCAAGCATGTGGTGCTTCGTGTTTACTACGTAACATGTTTGCTGCGATTGCTTTACGCACACCTGTTACTGGAATTTCGATATCTCCAGGCATTGTAGGTACAGAAACTGGTTTCGCAGCTTCTACTTTTTGCGCTACTGGTGCTGCTTTTGGTGCTTCTGGGCGAGCTTCTACTACTGCCGCTACAGCTTCCTCTTTCTTCGCCGCACCTGCTTGTGGGATATTTCCAGATTCCACTAGCTTTAAAATATCTTTACGAGTGATACGGCCGTTTGCTCCCGTACCTTCTACTAGATCTAAATCAACGTTATGCTCACCCGCAAGCTTTAACACAGCTGGTGAAAAACGTGGTTTTCCATCAGTTGGTTGTTTTACTTTCGGTGCTTTTTCAGACGTAGCTACTTCTGCCTTTGATTCTTCTTTAGTTTTTTCCTCAACAGCTGTTGCTGCTACTTCATCTGCGCCTTCTACTTGAATAACACAAACTACTTCACCTACAGCTAACGTATCACCTTCACCAGCGATTAACTCTTTCACAACACCCGTGAAAGAAGATGGTACTTCAGCATTTACTTTATCAGTCATTACTTCTGCAAGCGGATCATACTTATTTACGTGATCGCCAACATTAACGAGCCATTTACTAATTGTGCCCTCTGTAACGCTCTCCCCGAGCTGAGGCATTGTAATATTTTCTACAGCCATGTATAGTCCCCCCGATTAAAATTCCGCAAGTTCACGCATTGCTTTTTCAACTTTATCTGGATTTACCATAAAGAATTTTTCCATTGTTGGTGCATATGGCATTGCTGGAACGTCTGGACCTGCAAGACGTGCGATTGGCGCATCTAAATCAAATAGACAGTTTTCAGCGATAATTGCTGCCACTTCACTCATAATGCTTCCTTCTTTATTGTCTTCTGTTACAAGAAGAACTTTACCTGTTTTAGAAGCTGCTTCAATGATTGCTTCTTTATCTAATGGATATACAGTACGTAAATCAAGAATGTGTGCAGAGATGCCATCTTGTGCTAACTTTTCAGCCGCTTGAAGAGCAAAATGAACACATAATCCGTACGTGATAACTGTAATATCATCACCTTCACGTTTTACATCTGCTTTTCCGATTGGTAATACGTAGTCATCCTCTGGTACTTCACCTTTAATTAAACGATATGCACGTTTATGTTCGAAGAATAATACTGGATCTTCATCACGAATGGCTGCTTTTAATAAGCCTTTTGCATCATATGGTGTAGAAGGGATAACGATTTTTAAACCTGGTTGGTTTGCAAACATCGCTTCTACAGATTGTGAATGATACAATGCACCGTGAACCCCCCCGCCAAATGGTGCACGGATTGTAACTGGACAAGTCCAATCATTATTAGAACGATAACGAATTTTTGCTGCCTCAGAAACAATTTGGTTTACTGCTGGCATGATGAAATCAGCAAACTGCATTTCAGCGATTGGACGCATACCATACATTGCTGCACCAATTGCTACCCCAGCAATTGCAGATTCTGCAAGCGGTGCATCAAGCGCACGATCTTCACCAAATTGATCATACAAACCGTGTGTCGCTTTAAACACGCCACCTTTTTTACCAACATCTTCTCCTAAAACGAATACTTTCTCATCGCGTTCCATTTCTTCGCGCATTGCTAATGTAATAGCATCAATATAAGACATTACAGCCATGAAACGTTCCCCCCTATTCTGCGTATACGTGCTTCAATGCATCTTCAGGTGCTGCATACGGAGCATTTTCTGCATATTCTGTTGCTTCATTTACGATATGCATAATTTCGTCTAACATTTGTTTTTCGGATTCCTCAGTTAACACACCAGCTTCTTTTAAATAAGCTGCGAATGTTATAATTGAATCTTTTTTCTTTGCTTCTTCTACTTCTTCTTTATCACGATAAACACGATCATCATCGTCACTAGAATGTGCTGTTAAACGATATGATACTGTTTCAATTAAAGTTGGTCCTTCACCACGACGACCGCGATCTGCTGCTTCTTTTACAGCTTTATATACTGCAAGTGGATCGTTTCCGTCTATTGTATATCCAGGCATACCGTAACCAATCGCACGATCTGATACGTTTTTACATGCTAATTGTTTTTCAACTGGAATAGAGATTGCATATTTGTTATTTTCACACATAAAAATAACAGGTAGTTTGTGTACACCAGCAAAGTTTGCCCCTTCATGGAAGTCACCTTGGTTTGAAGAACCTTCTCCAAATGTAACGAACGTTACTAAATCTTTCTTCTCCATTTTTCCAGCTAGTGCAATACCAACTGCATGTGGTACTTGTGTTGTTACTGGAGATGAACCTGTAACAATACGATTTTTCTTTTGACCGAAGTGACCAGGCATTTGACGACCACCAGAGTTTGGATCTCCAGCTTTCGCAAAAGCAGACAACATAAGCTCTTTAGCTGTCATACCAAATGCTAGTACAACACCCATATCACGGTAGTATGGTAATGCATAATCTTTCTCTCTATCAAGAGCGAACGCCGCTCCAACTTGTGCAGCCTCTTGTCCTTGACAAGAAATTACGAATGGAATTTTACCAGCGCGGTTTAATAACCACATACGTTCGTCAATTTTACGTGCAAGTAACATCGTACGGAACATTTCTAATACTTGCTCATCACTTAAGCCAAGCTCTTCATGGCGCTTTTCTTTTACTTCTGCCATTTTTCATAACCTCCTAAATCCACATTTTTATGCGTGTAACGCTCTTCCATCTACAGCAAGTGCTGCTTCACCAATCGCCTCAGATAATGATGGATGCGGATGAATTGTATGTGCTACTTCCCAAGGTGTTGCATCAAGTACTCTTGCAAGACCCGCTTCAGAAATCATATCTGTTACATGTGGTCCAATCATATGAACACCAAGAATGTCATTTGTCTCTTCATCAACTACAAGTTTTACGAAACCATCTGATTCTCCGTATACAAGTGCTTTTCCGATTGCGCGGAATGAGAACTTACCTACTTTTAACTTATAGCCTTTTTCTTTCGCTTCTTGTTCTGTTAAACCGACAGAAGCAACTTCTGGACTGCTATATACGCATTTTGATACCATAGAGTAATCAATTGGTGTAACTTCTTTCCCTGCAATATGTTCTACTGCAGCAATTCCTTCATGAGAAGCAACGTGAGCAAGTTGCAGGCCACCGATTACATCTCCAATTGCGTAAATATGCGATTCTTTCGTTTGATAAAACTCATTTGTTTGAATGTATCCTTTTTCCACAACGATATCTGTGTTCTCTAAGCCAATATTTTGCGTATTCGCTTGTCTTCCTACAGATACAAGCATTTTTTCTGCTTTAAATTCTTTATTTTCACCGTTGTGTTCAGCTTGGATTGTTACTCCATTATCTTTTACCAATGTTTCTGGTAATACTTTTGCACCAGTTACCACTTTAATACCTTTTTTCTTGAATAGACGTTGCATTTCTTTTGAAACGTCTTGATCTTCTAGTGGTAATATTGTTTTTGCATACTCTAATACTGTAACTTCTACACCGAAGTCAGCAAGCATAGATGCCCACTCAATACCGATTACACCGCCACCAACGATAATAATCGAACTAGGAAGCGTTTCCATTTTTAGGGCATGATCTGAAGACATTACGTACTCTCCGTCTAATTCTAAACCTGGTAATGAATTTGGACGAGAACCTGTTGCAATAAGTACATTTTTTGGAATTAACATTTCATTCTCTTCTCCACTTGCAAGTTCAACTGAAATTGTCCCTGGCATCGGAGAGAAAATAGATGGGCCAAGAATACGGCCAATACCTTCAAACACATCAATTTTACCTTGTTTCATTAAGTGTTGAACGCCTTTATGAAGCTGCGTTACAATCTTCTCTTTACGCTCTTGTACTTTCGCAAAGTTTAGTTCTACATTGCTTGCAATAACTCCGAACTCTTCGCTTTTTTTAGCAGTTGCATATACTTCCGCACTACGTAAAAGAGCTTTACTAGGGATACATCCTTTGTGTAAACAAGTACCACCAAGATTTTCTTTTTCGACTAGTGCAGTTTTTAACCCTAGTTGTGATGCACGAATTGCAGCAACATATCCACCAGTACCGCCGCCAACGATGACTAAATCATATTCTTTTGCCATTATCTCAACCCCTAGCTACCGTTTCTTTTTCACGTACAACATATTCTTTTGGAGCTTCTTCTTCACGTAATACACGAAGTGCTCCTTCTGCTAACGCTTCTAACTCATCTTCGCCTGGATGTACGATAACATCTGCAATCCAGTCCACTCGCTCTTTTATTTCATCGACAAGAATTTTACTGTATGCCAGTCCACCAGTTAATACGATTGCATCGATTTTCCCGTGAAGTACAGCGCTAGCTCCGCCAATCTCTTTTGCAACTTGATATGCCATTGCTTTATAAATAAGAGTTGCTTCAGGATCACCTTTTTCAACCATTTTCTCTACTTTAATCGCATCATTTGTACCGATTAAACTTACAAGTCCACCTTGTCCGACAAGCTTTTTAATCATTTCATCTCGGTAATACTCACCAGAGAAACACATTTCTACTAGTTGCCCTACTGGTACTGTACCAGCACGCTCTGGACTAAATGGTCCTTCTCCGTTTAAACCGTTATTCACATCGATTACTCTTCCTTTTTTATGAGCACCAACTGTAATACCACCGCCCATATGTGTAACTAATAAATTTAAATCCTCATATTTGTGGTTTAACTGTTCGGCTACTTTACGAGCAACTGCTTTTTGATTTAATGCATGGAAGATACTTTTACGTTCCATACCAGCAATACCACTTATACGAGCAACTGGCTCCATCTCATCTACAACGACAGGATCCACAATAAATGCAGGAATGTTTAATCCAGAAGCAATTTCATATGCTAAAATGCCTCCAAGGTTTGAAGCGTGATGACCGCTAAACCCATTTTTTAAATCTTCTAACATTGCATCGTTTACTGTATACGTACCGCCTTCGATTGGACGAAGTAATCCACCACGTCCACAAACAGCGTTTAATTTTGAAATGTTAATACCATGAGAATGTAGAACTTCTAAAATCGTTTCTTTTCGAAACTCATATTGGTCGATAATTCGCTTGTATTTCCCAATCTGTTCTACGTCATGACGAATCGTTTCTTCTAAAACGGGTCTTTCATTATCAAAAACACCAATTTTTGTGGATGTACTACCTGGGTTAATAACAAGAATTCGATTTACAGACAATGTTGCTACCTCCACTAATAAATTCAAAAGGAAGTGGAAACCTCATAAGAGGTAACCACGCCTTTTGTAAAAGTTATATATGAATGATTAGCGACGGCTAATAATATCGTGACCGTTGCGTAAGTAAGTGCTACGAGAATTTTTCAAGCTTGCAATGCGCTCTTCAGCTAGACGATCTGCCGCTACATAAGTTGCTATGCCATCGCGTTTTGAAATTTCGATTACTTTTGCAATTGTGTCATAAATAGACTCAACACGTTTTAGTGCACGTTCTCTATTGTATCCATATAATTCGTCTGCTACGTTAATTACGCCACCTGCATTAATTACATAATCTGGTGCGTATACAATACCCATTTCATGAATGATGTCACCGTGACGATTTTCTTTTAATTGGTTATTTGCAGAACCTGCGATTACTTTTGCTTTAAGTTGTGGAATAGTTTCATCATTAACTGTTGCGCCTAATGCACATGGTGCGTAAATATCGCATTCAACACCGTAAATTTCATTTGGTTCAACTGCTGATGCACCGAATTCTTCTACAGCACGTTGTACAGCTTCTTTATTAATATCTGTAACGATTAATTTTGCTCCTTCAGCGTGTAAATGTTTGCATAGGTGATATGCTACGTTACCAACGCCTTGAACAGCAATTACTTTTCCTTCTAAATTGTCAGTACCGAAAGCTTCTTTTGCAGCTGCTTTCATACCACGGTAAACACCGTATGCAGTTACTGGAGATGGGTTACCAGAAGAACCGAATGATGGTGAGATACCTGTTACAAAGTCAGTTTCTTCATGGATAATATCCATATCATCTACTGTTGTACCAACATCTTCAGCTGTAATGTAACGTCCGTTTAGTCCTTGGATATAACGTCCTAGTGCACGGAACATTGCTTCGCTCTTATCTTTACGAGGATCACCGATAATTACTGTTTTCGCACCACCTAAGTTTAAACCAGCTGCTGCGTTTTTGTATGTCATCCCTTTTGCAAGACGCAATGCATCTTCAATCGCCGCTTCTTCAGAATCATATGTCCACATTCTTGTTCCACCAAGAGCCGGTCCAAGTGTTGTATCATGAATTGCAATAATTGCTTTTAAACCAGATTCTTTATCTTGACAAAATACTACTTGCTCATAATCATATTTTTCTAAGTATTCGAAGATTTCTAATGTCATTGTCGTTTCCCCCTAATGTTTTACCCTTTTTGGTTTATTTTGAAGCAGTCGCAACTGCCAATGCTAATGAATATACTTTTGTTTCTGCTGAATCAGCACGAGATGTTAAAACAATCGGTGCTTTTGCGCCAGCAATCATTGCTCCTACTTTTGCATCCGCAAAGTATACGAGTGATTTATATAGCACATTTCCAGCTTCAATCGTTGGGACGAGTAAAATATCTGCCTTACCTGCTACATCACTTACTATGCCTTTATGCTCTGCTGCAATTTGTGATACTGCATTATCTAAAGCAAGTGGTCCATCAACGATACAATCTTTAATTTGTCCACGGCGATTCATTTGTGTTAACATCGCTGCATCAATTGTCGCCTGCATCGCTGGATTCACAACTTCTACTGCTGCGATTGGTGCCACTTTGGGCAAGTCGATTCCTATTGCCTGGGCAACTTCTACAGTATTTTGTATAATAGCAGCTTTTTGTGTTACGTCAGGTGCGATGTTCATCGCTGCATCTGTAACGAAAATAAGACGGTCGTAATTTTGAACTTCAAATGCTGCTACATGTGAAAGTACGCTACCTTTACGTAGGCCCCACTCTTTGTTTAACACAGCCTTCAAAATATTCGCTGTTGGGATGTTCCCCTTCATAAGCACATCTGCTTCACCATTTCTCACAGCTTTAACAGAAAGTTCTGCAGCTTCAGCACTAGACATTGCTGCAATCACTTCAACATGTTCTGAAGTTTGTAAACCATGTTCTTGTAGCATCCCCATTATTTTTTCTTGATTTCCATATAGACGAAATTGAGCTAGCTGTAATTTAATTGCTTTCGCTACAGCTTCAATTACTTCATGATCTTCAGCTACTGCTACAGCCACAGTTTTTTTAGGCTTTCCTGCTGCTTGATCAATTAAGTATTCTAACTTCATATTTTGTAATCAACCCTTTCCGTCGTCCCTCGTCTATTTATAAAGCAAATACCGTGCCAACTTTTAAAAGTGGTCTTACCAATAATGAAAACGCATTCAAAATGCAGTAAAATCAATGCTTTGGAAAATAACGAAAGATTCTGTCTTATTTTGTCGCTTTTTGTATACCATGCAATAAATTGCACGGTACGCAATTTATTGCATGCTATTTTTTGCATGGTCATACTTTTCTAGCTTGTAATATAAATTTCGAACGGAAATTCCTAACGCTTTTGCAGTTTGTGTTTTATTCCCATCAAATCTCTCCAAATATTCATAAATAATATTCCCTTCAAACTCTGTCACTAAATGTTCAAGTGGCTTTTCTTCTAATTCAGGTAATAAATGAGATTGCTTTGACTCCACCTGCTCTTCGTTATGTAATGGCGGTAAATGGTGTACATCAATATAGGTCTCGTTATAATTCATAAAGATAATAGCTCTCCCCAAAATATTTTCAAGTTCCCTCACATTTCCTGGCCATTCGTATGATTGTAAATATAAAACGGCTGAATCAGTGAGCCCTTCTACATTACGACCGTAATCTTGATTAATTTTTTGAATCAATCTGTCCGCAATTGTCGGTATATCTCCTTTACGTTGACGAAGAGATGGAATTTGAATTGGAATTTTATTTAATCGATAATATAAATCCTCCCTAAACTTCCCTTCTAGAATAGCCTTTTCTAAATTCACATGTGTCGCTGCAATTACTCGAACATTAATAGGTATCGCTTTCGTTCCACCAACTTTTACAATTTCTTTTTCCTGCAATACACGAAGGAGTTTCGCTTGTGTATTTGCAGACAACTCCCCTATTTCATCTAAAAAAATACTACCGTTATTCGCTTCCTCAAAGAACCCACGTTTCCCGCCTCTTTTCGCTCCAGAAAACGCCCCTTCCTCATAACCAAATAATTCACTTTCTAACAACGTCTCCGAAATGGCCGCACAGTTTACACGGACGAACTTATTGTATTTTCGATTACTTCCATTATGGATTGCATGTGCAAACAATTCTTTACCAGTCCCAGATTCCCCGCGTAACAGTACTGTTGCTGGTGTATTCGCTCCTAGCTTCGCCTGTTCGATAGCTGCCGTTGTTTCATCTGAATTTCCGACAATATCATCAAATGAATATTTTGCTTCTAATGTACGAATAATTTGCCTTGCTCTATTCAATTCATTTGTTAATTTTTGAATTTCCGACACGTCACGGATAACACCGACGCTTCCTTTCAATATTCCATCCACAATAACTGGTGCTACGTTTACAATTACATCTCGCTTTTTTTGCCCAATCTTCATATGTATTCCGCGCACCGCACGACGCGTTCGAAGTACTTTCATATGCATACTTTCGCCTTCTACAATATCAGTTGTAGCAGGCTTCCCAATAATATCTTCTTCTGTTAAACCCGTTAATTTCGTATATGCTGGGTTAATGACTAAACCTCTTCCTTTTTCATCCACAACCGAAATCGCTTCTTCAGATGAGTTAATAATTGCCTCTAATAGTGTTTGAATTTCTTTTAAGTCTGTAACTTCTTCCGCAAGATCTACAACTTCTGTTATATCTTTAAAAATTGCAAATGCCCCTTGTACCTCTCCTCCTTCTTTTAATATTGGAATACGCGTTGTAATAATTTTCTTTCCATTCTCTAATGTCAGTTCATAATTTACTTCTATTTGTTTCGTACGTATAATGCGAAGTAATTTACTAGTTGGAATGACTTCTAAAATATACTTTCCTATCGCCTCTTCTTTTTTATATCCGATAATACGCTCTGCACTTTTATTAAAAAGACGAACTTGTCCCTCTCGATCAATTACAATCATGCCGTCATGTGTAGAATTTAAAATTAATTCTCCTTGTTGCGTCTGTTCCTCTAACCGCCCAATTAGCCCTTCCTTCTCATGCGCTAATCCTGTAACAATTTTTGCAATATCACCTGGTATAAGAAGAGTGTCTTTTTTCTTTTTTTCTGATAAAACTTTATGTACATCATCTTCACCTGTCATATCAAATATTACATCGATATGCATAGAAAGAAATGGAGTTACACTTTCTCCAATTGCAATCCCGTATTCCTTAGCAATTTGTAGTCCTTTTGCCAACGGATTTATATCAATAATCCCTATAATTTGAAATATATTCGAACTTTGTAACAGATTCAGCAGCGCGCTCCCGCCTTCACCTGCACCAACAATTAATACTTTTTGTTTCATATATTACACTTCCTCTCGAAGTAACTCTGCAAATTTTTTCACACCCTTATCTTACTCGTTCAGCACCCTCTTGACAAACCCCCTTTCCGTATAACATCATTAAAATATACGAAATAATCTGAAAAGGAGCGTTATGTATGCAGCGTTACGTTGCTCTACTATTAGCACTCATCCCTATTTCATTAGCTGTGTTTGGTATAAAGTTAATGAGAGATACTGTATTCGGGATTCTATTTCCACCAATTTCCATACTGTGGTTACAATTTTTAATCGGCGCTCTCTGCTTCGCGCTCGGGTTTTATATCTTTGGTGGCTTCGTCTTGCACCGAGATCGCAAACGAAATAAAGTACAAGCTCGCTTTAGAAGATAGGAATGCCCCACTATTTATAAATAAAAAAATGAGACCGTTACACGCGGTCTCATTTTTTTATTGGCAATAACGTTCTTGCCGTTTCAGGGTAATCAGTAATAATCGCCGATATATTCATATCAAAATATTTACGCATAAGCGTTTCTTCATTAATTGTATAAGGGCGAACTTCTACACCACTTTCCATCGTTAGTTCGGCAATAGCATCTTGAAGATAACGATAATTCGGATGTACTGCTGTAGCCCCCATTTTTTTCGCGTATGCCCACGGACTATGCAAACCTTCGCGATATAAAATTGCTGTTTGAATATCAGGAGCCATCATATGGCACCGTTTCATACTGTAGTGATTAAACGAAGAAAATATAACACGATCCTCTAGACTAAATTTCCGTACAAGCGTTATAACTTCTTCCTCTAAACCTCTGTATGGAATTTTATTATTTTTAAGTTCAATATTAAGTAGCAAACTCGTTTGTTCAAGCCATTCTAATACCTCTTCTAAAAGTGGTATTTTACAAAAACCTACTTTATCACCAAATTTATAACTTGCATCTAACTTGCATAAGTCCTCATATACATAATTCCGAACCGCACCTTTTCCATTTGTTGTCCGGTCCACCGTTTCATCGTGAATGACGACAACTTTTCCATCTTTCGTTAATTGAACATCAAGTTCAATTCCATCCGCTCTAAAAGACTCAGCTGCTTCAAATGAAATCATTGTATTTTCTGGGTACGTTCCAGCCGCACCACGATGTGCAAATATAAGAGTCATCCTCACTCCCCCAATCTTATGCTATACTATACGAAAAAGGAGGTACTTCTATGAGACCATTACAAATCTCTCCAGATACTGCAGTCCGCTTATCAAAAGCACTAGGTGTTCCACTTGAACAACTCATGCATATGCCGCAGCACATTTTAATTCAAAAACTAGTTGAATTAGAAAAACAAAATAAAGACGAAGAATAATACAGTCCTGTTTTTTGCAGGACTTTTTATTATTTTCTATTATATCACGGATGCCGTTCCTTCATCATTTAATAATGAATCACATCTTTTCTTTTTTGTTACACGTTATAAAGAAAGCAGACCATTTATTTATAAGTCCCCATTGCGTCCTAAAAACACGATCATAAAAAACTAGAAGCCCTTTATATTGTTTTTTATTGAACGTGCGGAGCATCCCCTGATTCGTATAGTTCTTTCGCTTTTTCCTCCCCGAATGTAGTTAAAATATAATGTTGCTCTTCTAACGCATTCATTGCTCTAGTTGCTTTACAAACGCTATCTTCTTGAGCATCTGAGAAATAATTGTGATCTTCTACAATTTTACTAAAATCTTTTTTCGCCCATCTATCAGCAATTGCTAAAAGTTCATTTTTCTTCGCAAAGCTACTCTTATTTATAATTTCTTTTAATTTTTTAGTATTACTTTGAATCATTGGGATAGAGCCCGATTTTCGTTCTGCCACCACTTTTTGATGAGTCATGCGATGCATCGCTGTAATGACTTCGCTTTCAGTAGAATTTTCAGTAACATACACATCAACAAAGACCCCATCTACCTCTCTACCTACTATTGTTTGGTCTTCTTTTTTATCTATTTGAGCACTCACTTCTTTATCTACGGGATTATCTGCAAGTTCTAACATTCCAAATGTAACTGCAATAGCAAGAACTCCCATAGCTGCTACTATTCCTAGCCAAGTTGAAATTTTATTTTCCATTCCCCTTCTCCCTATCTATATCTATTTTATTGCCTTATAAAAAACTCACTTACATGTAATATTACTAAAAATAGGTTTTATTTTCCATACTATCAAATAATCTCTTTTTCTCAACAAAATAAAAAGACCAACGAATTATAACATTCATTGGTCTTTAAATAAAAAGTTCATTGGTTTTAAATTTGATATCGAGTATCAATTTCAAGAATTATTAAGCTTTACTAAAGCTTAAATCCCTTACTACTTTTACTCTCAACTAGCTTTATGTTCAAGTCTCAGCTTATCCGCAACCATTGCGATAAACTCAGAATTCGTAGGTTTTGCTTTTGACATGGATACTGTATAACCGAATAAGGACGAAATAGAATCAATATTCCCACGGCTCCAAGCTACTTCAATTGCGTGACGAATTGCGCGCTCCACACGGCTTGCTGTTGTATTATATTTCTTTGCGATATCTGGATACAATACTTTCGTAATCGATCCTAATAATTCGATATCATTGTATACCATGGAGATTGCTTCTCGTAAATACATATATC
The DNA here is from genome assembly GCF_041360755.1 of Bacillus sp. RCC_6_1. Classification (NCBI taxonomy): domain Bacteria; kingdom Bacillati; phylum Bacillota; class Bacilli; order Caryophanales; family Bacillaceae; genus Bacillus; species Bacillus sp. RCC_6_1. The sequence goes on along the minus strand of NZ_JBFUPV010000002.1, from coordinate 651,432 downwards.
CTTTAATATGAGCGGGTACACCAATTTCATGAATGATACTCGTAATACTCGCATCTAAGTTTTTCGGTTTTCCATCTACTGTTGTGGCTGATCGGAATGATGGTAGTGGACGCTTAATCATAGTGTTTGCTTTACCACTCACTTGACGAATATGACTCGTTAAATTCTCCATATCAAATGGTTTTAATATGAAATATGAGGCACCTAAGTCAACTGCTTTTTTCGTCACATCTTCTTGGCCAAATGCTGTCAACATAATTACGCTAGGCTGTTTTAACCTTTCAATATGTCGCATTTTCTCCAATACAGCTAAACCATCTAAGTGTGGCATAATAATGTCTAAAACGAGTACATCAGGTTGCTTATCTGTTAATAAGTTTAAACACTCTTGACCATTATAAGCAGTACCGATTACTTCCATATCATCTTGAGCGGCTACATAGCTCTCTAACATTGATACTAGTTCTTTATTATCATCCACAAGACATACTTTAATTTTCTCCACAGCTTTTCCTCCCTTACCGAATCGATTCTCCGACATGTGTATCCTTCTAGGCTACATGAATTGTTCGACAATTGTGTGAAAATTCCCTTTTAAAGTTTCTTACTTTCCGATAAAATCACAAAAAAATATGTTTATCGTTCATTTATTCCCTTTCGCAACACATTCCATCATAGAAATACAACGAAACGTTCAACCCTTTCCTTTTATTTTACAACAAAAAACACCTCTTGCGGAGCTTTTACAAAATTTCAACGAATTTTTCAACAGAAAAAGCGAGCTAATAATATATATTAGCTCGCTTTTTTCTCTTGATCATAAATATTAATTCCAGCTTGATGTAACATCCATTCAATATGAACACCATATCCTGATGTTGGATCATTTACAAATACATGTGTAACAGCACCAATTACTTTTCCATTTTGTACAATTGGACTTCCGCTCATTCCTTGTACGATACCGCCCGTTTTCGCTAATAGACGTTTATCTGTTACTTTTATTACCATACCCTTTGTGGCTGGGAATTTTTGTTGCACTGTACTAACAACTTCAATATCAAACGCTTCTACTTTATCTTGATCAATAACTGTTAATATTTTTGCCGGTCCTTCTTTTACTTGATGAGATAATGCGATAGGCATTGCTTTATCCATTATACCGTTTTTCATATTCGTATTTAATTTTCCAAAAATACCATATGGACTATTAATTGTAATATTGCCAATCACTTCACGGTCTGGTGAGAATCTTGCTAATTTCTCCCCTGGATTCCCATGACTACCTCTTTCAATTGATGTAACTGTCGAGCGCATAATTTGTCCATCTTCGACTTGAATCGGCTTTTTCGTATCATTATCAGAAATAACATGACCAAGTGCCCCATATTTCATAGAATCTGGATGAACAAATGTCATCGTTCCAATTCCAGCTGCCGAATCACGGATATACAAGCCAATTCGATAAGACGATTCACCGTTGTCTTTTTGTGGAGTTAGCTTCGTACGAATATATTTTCCATCTCTTAACAATACAAGATTAAGCGGTTCACCTGTTTCTCCACTATTATGAATAAACGGTGCTACATCACTCATTCTTTCAATTGTTTTACCATTAATTTCAGTAATCATATCTCCAATTTGTACACCTGCTGTTTCACCAGGAGATATTTTACCTTTTTCAGTTTGAATTAAATGATGGCCTACAACAAGTACACCTTTTGTATTTAATTTCACACCAATTGATTGTCCACCTGGAATCACTTTAAAATCTTTTAACACTTTCACATTTACTTTTTTCACTGGAAAACCAGCAAGCTGAAATACCATATCAGCTTCACCATTTTGATGAGAATTTACCATAAGTCCTTGTTTTTGTTCATTCGAACTCACTGTAAATACATGACGATTTGTGGATGAAGCTTTGAAAACTGGTAATGATGATATTTCTGATTGTTGCCCTTCAAAAACAACAAGTTGTTTCGGTGATGAAATAAACGTTCGAAGCGGTTTAAAACATCCAATAAAAACTAAAGAAACAAGGAGACAAAGACCTATTATTTTTCGAAATTTTTCTAATTTCAACTTGTTCACTCTCCTCGCTCCTACCCCACATTCAGCCTCTTGGCTTCACTTTTTAATCTCTCCTTGCAGTGCTTTATTTATAACCGGAAGAATTAAGAAATCGTCATTTGAGAAAAAAAGCTATCCATTACTGGATAGCCTCTGCTGTCTGTTTAAAATGATGCGCTTGCGTAAGTAATTCTTTCGCATGCTCTGTCGTTAAATCTGTGATTTCCACACCAGAAATCATTCGAGCTATTTCTGTTACTTTATCCTCCATAGTTAAAACAGTAACTGATGTAATTGTCCGATCATTCGCTACTTGTTTTCGAATAAATAAATGTGAATCTGCCATTGAAGCTACTTGAGGTAAGTGCGTAATACAAAGTACTTGCGAGTTTACTGATACTCGATAAATTTTTTCCGCAATAGCCTGTGCGACCCGGCCACTTACACCCGTATCCACTTCATCAAAAATAACAGATGCAACCCCTTGATGCTTAGAAAAAATGCTTTTTAAAGCTAAAATGATACGAGATAACTCTCCGCCAGAAGCAACCTTTGAAAGTGGTTTTAGCGGCTCTCCTGGGTTCGTTGAAATATAAAATTCCACATGATCGTAACCATCCGCCGTAAGTCTTACCGGCGCACCTTCCACAAGGGGCTCTTCTGCATTTCCTTCTCTCTTCATAATTCTCACTTCAAATTTCGTTTTTTCCATATATAATTCTTTTAATTCCTGATGAATTGCATTTGTAAGGTGTTCTGCAAGCTCATGACGCATATTACTTAACAACGTTGCTTCTTTCATAATAACACTTTCTAATTCCTTCAACTGTTTCTTCGTCGTTTCAATATGAACGTCTTTATTTTCAATCGTAAAAATTTCCTGTTCAATTTTATCAGCATACGCTAAAATCTCTTCTACATTATTTCCATATTTTCTCTTTAGCATACGAATTTCATTCAAACGTGTTTCAATTTCATCTAAACGATTTGGATCATATTCCATCATATCGAGCTTTTCCCTCAGTTGATAGGCAACCTCTTCTAATAAGTAATAGCTATTTGCAATTGAATCATGATTCTCTTGATACACTTCATCTAAATGTGTAATACTTTCCATTTGCCCCATTGCACTTCTTACATTATCTAATCCTTGTCCGTCGGCACTTAAAGAACGATATGCATCACCTAACGCTTTATAAATCTTTTCAAAATTAGAAATTTGCAATCGTTCCTCAGTTAATTCATTTTCTTCATCCATCTTTAAATCCGCCTTGCGAATTTCCTCGTGCTGAAATTGAATTAAATCTAAGCGATGTGCCATTTGTTGCTCATTTTCACTTAACGATTTCAATTGTTTTTTTAATTTTTCATAGTCAGCGTATACGTTTTGATATATGTCTAATTGTTTAACGATTCGATCCCCATCAAAGTGATCAAGCATAAACAGATGTCGTTCTTCATTCATTAAATCTTGCGTTTCGTGCTGTCCATGAATATCAACAAGTGTTTTCCCAATTTCTTTTAATATGCTAAGTGTAACAAGCTTCCCATTTACACGACATACACTCTTCCCGTTCGCAGCAATATCACGCTTTAAAATAATCATACCATCTTCTATTTCTATATCTAACTCTTCTGCCTTTTCAATACATGGATGCTTCTCATCTTCAACATAAAATAGCCCTTCAATCTCAGCCTTTTCTGTTCCATATCGAACAAATTCTGCTGACCCACGGCCACCTACAAGTAAACTAATTGCATCAATAATAATCGATTTTCCGGCCCCTGTTTCACCGCTTAAAACCGTTAAACCTTTTTGAAAAGAAATATTTAATGCTTCAATAATAGCAAAGTTTCTAATCGATAATTCCGATAACAATGCCCCATTCACCTCGTTATAAAATAATCCCTTACTAAAGGATTTTCTCAGTTCTTCATTCAAATAATCATGCTATATATTTGTATGTATATACTCTTCTAACCCGCTTCATTGTACCAAACATTTGTTTTACGGGTCAATCCATCTATTTTTTAACTTTATGCAAACAAAATATTATATTACAATTGAAAATTCATATTTTTAACCAATAAAAATATCTTGTTCACTTTCCACTTTACGATGGAAAGCAAACAAGATTTTTTGTTACAACATATTTAAGAAACGATCAGAGACAACACCTGTATCGTCAGGTGTACGGCAAATAATTAAGCAAGTATCATCACCACAGATGGTTCCGATGATCTCATCCCACTCTAAATGATCAATAAGTGCTCCAAGTGAATGAGCGTTACCAGGCAATGTTTTTAGCACAAGCATATGTCCTGCCGTGTCTAATTTTACAAATGAATCCACTAGATTTCGTTTTAATTTTTGTAACGGGTTAAATCGTTGATCTGCTGGCAAGCTATATTTATAGCGCCCATCATGTAATGGCACCTTCACTAAGTGCAGTTCTTTAATATCGCGCGATACTGTTGCTTGCGTTACATTAAATCCCTCATTACGTAAAATATCAACTAATTCATCTTGTGTTTCAATTTCTTTGTTTGCAATAATTTCCCTGATTTTAATATGGCGCTGACCTTTATTCATACATTTGCACCTCACACTATCTCTTACCATAGTTTAAACATTGGTATACTTCACTTATTTATGTTAACTTATAATTCGTTTCTTGTACACAATTGTTTTTACAATCATTATACAATTACAGCAAAAAGAGGAACAACATATGTTATTCCCCTTTCCCTTTTTGTTTTAGAACGTCATGCGCTTCTGTAACAACTTGCTCTATAGAAATCGGAGAATGATTTTCGCCATTCTCACGTTCACCATGCCATTTCAGATGAATTAAAAATTCAATATTACCATCCCCACCCGTAATTGGTGAGAATGTTAAACCTTCCACATCATAGCCTTCTTTTAAAGCAAACTCGACAATCATTTCTACAACAGCTTCATGTACTTTTCTATCACGAACGATACCTTTTTTCCCAACTTGCTCTCTTCCAGCTTCAAACTGCGGTTTAATTAACGCTGCTACATCTCCGTTAGGCATAAGCATTGTTTTTAAAACTGGCAGTATAAGCTTTAATGATATAAATGAAACATCAATACTTGCAAATTGAGGTAAACCACGTTCTAAGTCTGCTGGTGTCACGTAACGGAAGTTTGTTCGTTCCATTACAACAACACGCTCATCTTGACGTAATTTCCACGCTAGTTGATTGTATCCTACATCTAATGCATAAGATAATTTCGCTCCATTTTGAAGCGCGCAATCTGTAAAGCCACCAGTTGATGAACCAATATCTATCATAACTTTATCTTGTAAATCAAGATGAAATGTCTCTAATGCCTTTTCAAGTTTATAACCACCACGACTTACATACGGCATAACTTGTCCCTTCACCGTAATCTCAGTATCTTGCGAGATTTTCTCTCCTGGCTTATCAAGTCTCATCTCATTTGCATATACGAGTCCGGCCATAATGGCGCGCTTTGCTTTCTCACGCGTTTCTATAAGTCCTCGCTCTACTAATAGTACATCTACTCTTTCTTTTTTTACGCTCATTTGTTACGCCCTTTTTTGTTTTGATGGAATCATTGTATGAATACGGTCTACAACAGCATCTGTCGTTAAACCAATTTCTTCTAATAATTTTGTTACACTTCCGTGCTCTATGAAGCGGTCTGGAATACCCATTCGTTCAACTAATGCACTATGGTAACCATTTTCAGATGCAAATTCAACTACTCCTGTTCCAAAACCACCGATTAAACAAGCTTCTTCAATCGTTAAAATCGGTATATTCTTTCCTAGAAGATCATGTAAATATGCTTCATCCATTGGTTTAATAAAGCGAGCATTCACTACTTTCACTGAAACCCCAGCTTTTTCAAGACGCTCAGCTGCTTCCATTGCCATTGGTATTGTCGTACCAAACGTTAAAATAGCTGCTTGTGTCCCCTCTTTTAACGTCTCCCACGTACCGATTGGAATCGCCTTTAATTCTTTATCCATATGAACGCCAAGTCCATTACCGCGAGCATAACGCAATGCGATTGGTCCATCTTCATATTGCATCGCCGTATAAACTAAATGTTGCCCTTCATTTTCATCTTTCGGCATCATAAGCACCATATTCGGCAAGTGACGTAAGAATGAGATATCAAATACGCCTTGATGCGTTTCACCATCTGCTCCTACTAATCCCGAGCGATCTATTCCGATGAAAACATTTAAATTTTGGCGGCATATATCATGAACAACTTGGTCATATGCTCTTTGTAAAAATGTTGAATAAATCGCTAAGAATGGCTTCATTCCTTGCGTTGCCATACCTGCTGCCATTGTTGTAGCATGCTGTTCTGCAATACCTACATCAATCATACGATCTGGGAATTCTTTTTGGAATTTCTCAAGTTTTGATCCAACAGGCATTGCAGGTGTAATTGCTACGATACGCTCATCCGCTCTCGCTAGCTTAAGTACTGTTTCACTAACGACAGCACTCCATGCTGGTGCAACTTCTTTCGGCTTAACGAAGTCACCTGATTCAATTTTATAAGGTCCTGTTCCATGCCAAGTTCCAATAACGTCACTCTCAGCCGGTTTATAACCTTTTCCTTTTTTCGTAATAACGTGAACAAGCACTGGGCCTTTTGTTTTCTTTGCATATTGCAACGTTTCGAATAACTTTTCATAATCATGCCCATCGACTGGACCTAAATATGTAAAGCCTAACTCTTCGAAAAAGACACCAGATACTAGTAAATATTTAAGACTATCTTTTATTTTCTCTGCTGTCGCAGCCACTTTCCCGCCAACTGCTGGGATTTTCTTTAATATATACTCTAATTCATCTTTTACCCAGTGATATTTTCCTGCGGTACGTAAACGACCGAGCACATTATGAAGCGCACCAACGTTTGGTGCAATTGACATTTCATTATCATTCAAAATAACAATCATGTCTGTTTTTTCATGTCCAATATGGTTCAATGCCTCTAAAGCCATTCCGCCTGTTAAAGCACCATCTCCAATAATTGGTATAACATATTCTTTCGTTTTCTTTAAATCACGTGCCAGAGCCATTCCCATTGCAGCCGATAACGAAGTCGAGCTATGACCAGTTTCCCATACATCGTGCTCACTCTCGCAACGTTTCGGGAAACCACATAGACCTTGATATTGCCTTAATGTACCAAACTCTTTCGCACGTCCAGTTAAAATTTTATGTACATAGGATTGATGTCCTACATCCCATAAAAATTTATCTTGCGGGCTATCAAATAATTTGTGCAGAGCAATTGTGAGTTCTACTACACCTAAATTAGGTGCAATATGTCCACCTGTTTGAGAGAGCTCTTCAATTAAAAACTTACGAATATCCTCACTCAATCCCTCTAGTTCACTGATAGACATATCTTTCAAAAAACTAGGGTTTTGAATTTGCGTTAGATCCACATGGATCACTCACTTTCATTTCATAATCTGTCAACATGTCAAATATTATAAAAAACATTTACACAAAACAAGAAATTCTCTTTTCTATTTTTCGTCTTGTCCCGCTATTAACCAGTCTATTGCGCCCTAATCCTATTATAAACCATATTTCTTTAGGCGATGAAAAAAATAGCCGCTAACACGAAGTGATAACGGCAATGTAATCTACATATATTTTTGCCAATAACAAGAAAAGAAAAACCTTTTCCTACATTTATATCATAAAATGATGAATGACTCAACAAATGAAAACGCTGTTATATTAGTTATTACGTTTTGCAATCAAATCACAAATAGATAGTAAATATTCATCTTGTAATTGCAAGGAACTAATCGCACCTTTTGCTTCTGCAATTGTTTCTTCTAAAATATCCTTTGCTCTATCTACAGTAAACAACGTTGTATATGTGCTCTTTTCATTAGAAAGATCGCTACCAATCGGTTTTCCAATCTCTTCTTCAGTTCCTTCGACATCTAAAATATCATCTCGAATTTGGAAAGCTAGACCGATATATTTGGCAAACGTAAGCAACTTTTCTTCTTGCTCTTCTGTCGCATCAGAAAGTATCGCACCCGCAAGTACAGCAAATTCAAGCAGTTTTCCGGTCTTATGTTTATGGATGTACTCCAATTCATCAATCGTAAGGCGTTTCCCTTCAGCTTCCATATCTGCCACTTGTCCGCCAACCATTCCTTCTGGTCCTGCTGCTTTTGCAAGTTCAAGTACAAGTCTTACTTTTTTTTCGGCAGAAATTTCTTTTTGCTCATATGCCATAATAACTTGAAAAGCATACGTCAATAAGCCATCTCCTGCTAAAACTGCCATCGCTTCACCAAATACTTTGTGATTTGTGGGCTTTCCTCTTCTTAAATCATCATCATCCATACAAGGTAAATCATCATGAACTAATGAATATGTATGAATCATTTCAAGAGCACAAGCTGCACCTACTCCAAGATTTCTTTCTTTCCCAAACGCTTGTAATGTTGCAAACAAAAGTAACGGGCGGAGACGTTTTCCACCCGCTTCCAAAGAATATGCCATCGCTTCACGAAGTACATTTGGACATTGTAATTCATTTGCATAGCTTACAAGTTTTTCTTCTACGAAAGTTTTACTTTCTTTCAAAAAAGTATCAAAAGCAATCGTCACTATGCTTCATCTCCTAAAGCAGTAAACGGTTCAAGCTCTCCATCTTCCCCAAGAATAACTGCCATTTGTTCTTGTACATTCTTCAGCTTCTCATCACAAAGCTTAGATAATTCCATACCTTCTTTAAAATAAGAAATCGCTTCTTCTAAAGGTACGTCACCTTGTTCTAGCTTAGAAACAAGATGCTCAAGTTGCGAAATTGCCTCTTCAAAGCTTAATTTATTTTCCATTATTCAATTCACGCTCCTCTATGCCTGATACGCTACAATCTAGTATTCCATCTTGTAATTGAACTGAAACAGCATCTCCAAGGCTTACATCTTTCACACTTTTTAACACTTGCTTCTCTTCATCATATACAAGCCCGTACCCTCTCATCATTACTTTAAGCGGACTTAACGCTTCAAGTTTTTGAGCAGCTCTTACAAAGGCAAATTCTTTCGTTTGAAGTAACGTTTGCATTTCACGTTGTAATTGCTTTTGCAACGTTTCAACAGCTACCTTCGTTTGCATAATTTTTTGAGATGGGTGGTGCTTCTCTAAATAAAATGAAAGTTGCTTTAACTGATTCACCTTTTTATCAATATAGCGCTCTTTCGCTAAAACAAGCTGTTCTAGCGCTCTATCTAATTGCTCTTCCTTTTGCTCATATACTTGTCTTGGATAACGGAACGCATACGATTTTTGCAACACTTGTAGTTTTTCTTCTTTTTTATGTACTAACTCTCTCATTGCTCTTTGCAATCTCAGAGTTCTTTGTAATACCTTTTCTTGTAACTCTATAATGTTAGGTGCTGCCAGCTCAGCTGCTGCAGTCGGTGTTGGCGCGCGTAAATCTGCAACAAAATCTGCGATTGTAAAATCCGTTTCATGGCCTACTGCCGAAATAATAGGAATTTCACTCTTAAAGATTGCTCTTGCAACCATTTCCTCATTGAAAGCCCATAATTCCTCAATAGAACCTCCACCACGACCAACGATTAGTACATCTATCTCTCCCATTTCATTCGCTGTACGAATCGCTTGTACAATCGAGGGAGCCGCTGACTCCCCTTGTACAAGTACCGGAAATACAATAACATTCCCAATTGGATAACGACGTTTAATCGTTGTTATAATATCACGAATCGCTGCTCCTGTTGGCGACGTAATCACACCTATTGTTTTAGCGTAAGGAGGAATCGCTTTTTTATAAACTTGAGAAAAAAGTCCTTCTTCTTCTAAACGAACTTTTAACTGTTCGTACGCTAAATGTAAATTCCCGACTCCGTCAGGCTGCATGTCTTGAATATAAATTTGATAAGAACCACTCGCCTCGTAAACAGAGATTTTCCCTTTCACGAGTACCTTCATCCCATTTTCAGGTTTGAATTTAATATTACGATTATGGCCCGCAAACATAACCGCTGCGATTCTTGCATTTTCATCTTTCAATGTAAAATACATGTGGCCACGGCTATGATTTTTAAAGTTGGAAATTTCACCTTTTAACCAAACAGACTGCAAATGCGGATCATATTCTATTTTTGTTTTTATATAGCGTGTTAACGCTGTAACGGTTAAATATTGCTTCTCCATTTCTCTCTCCTCATAGCCGACTCAAATTATTTACAAACGACACCTGCACGTTTGGCAGATTCAACAGTATTATGAAGAAGCATTGTGATTGTCATTGGACCAACACCCTTTGGCACAGGTGTAATGTAACCCGCAACATCTAACACGTTGTCAAAGTCAACATCACCACAAAGTTTTCCTGTTTCTAAACGGTTAACACCAACATCAATTACAACCGCTCCTTCTTTAATATAATCCGCTGTTATCATTTTAGGTCGTCCAACAGCTACGATTAAAATATCAGCTAACTTCGATAACTCTTTCATATTTTGCGTCTTAGAATGACAATATGTTACAGTGGCATTTTCATTTAAAAACAATTGTCCCACTGGTTTACCGACAATATTACTTCTTCCAATTACTACTACATGTTTTCCAGAAATATCAAGATTTGTTTCTTTTACTAATTCTACAATACCATGCGGTGTACATGGAAGGAATGTATCTTGTCCCGTCATCATACGTCCCACGCTGATTGGGTGAAATCCGTCTACATCCTTTTCTGGTGAAATTCTTTCAATGATAGCTTTTTCTTCAATATGTTTTGGTAAAGGTAATTGCACTAATATGCCATTAATACGGTCATCTCCATTTAAGCGATCGATTTCAGCAAGCAAACGTTCCTCAGTAATCGTTTCAGGAAGTTCAATTAGCTCTGAGTAAATCCCTACTTGTTCACAGCCTTTTTCTTTTCCTTTCACATAAGAACGAGATGCTGGATCTTCTCCAACTAAAATAACTGCTAATCCTGGTACAATACCTTGCTCTTTCAACTTCACAACTTCTTCTGTTAATTGTGCTCGTTTTTTCTCCGCAACTTCATTTCCTTTGATGATTACTGCTACCATTTTAAGATTCCCCCTTAAAGAATTTACAGTGTATCTTTTATATTAGATAAAACGCCGTTAATAAAACGACGAGATTCCTCATCCCCAAATGTTTTTGCAATTTCAATTGCTTCGTTAATTGTTACGTTGTGTGGAATTTCTTCCATGTACTTCATTTCATACACAGCTACACGTAAAATACTGCGATCAACAATACTAATACGCTCAAGCTTCCACTTTTTTAAGTTTTGACGAATCGCTTCATCGATTGCTTCTTTATTTTCTACAAAACCTACTACAAGTGACTCTAGAAACTCATTTGTTTCTTCGCCTTCATCCAGCGTGTTTTCCACTGCTACTTTCGGTTCTAATTCACCTGTAATATCCATTTGGTATAATGCTTGCATTGCTCTTTCTCTAGCCGTCCTACGTTTCATTGTAACTCTCCTTTATGCTTCAAGTCTTTCCTTATACTTTGTTATATTATTATAATTTATAAGCCGTCAATTCACTTACTCTTACAGTTTTCATTGATTTTCCAACCTTATAATACAATGATAATAACACAATTTATCGTTTCACACACGGGTTACAAGGCTGAAAAATAATAAAAAGATTAACTTCAAGTTCCATATCTTATCACAATGTACGTTTTTTGGAAAAACGACACATTTCCTTGTTTATTTCTTATTTTTTGAAATAGTATAATAATTAGAGGGTTGTAATTTGTGAAGAAATGAAACGATAAAAAAGATGCCTATGTTACTAGGCACCTTTTCATTCTTACACTGGTTCGATTTCTGTTTTTTGTGTTTCGAATGTTACGCCAACGATGTGAACATTCACTTCTTTTGGCTCAAGTCCTGTCATTGTAAAGAGTGCTTGGCGAATATTGTCTTGAATCTTTTGTGCAACAACTGGAATTGCTACACCAAAATACATTACAACATAAAGGTCAACGATAATATCTTCGTTTGCTAATTCAACCTTTACACCTTTACCATGATTTTTCTTACCTAACTTCTCAACAACATCTGTAGCAAAATTACCGCGCATTGCCGCTACACCTTCTACTTCAGCAGCTGCAATACCTGCAATTACTTCAATTACTTCTGGTGCAATTTCTACTTTACCAAGAGTTGTATCTTGACCCATATCTAACATATGTTCAGCCATGAAAAAAACCTCCTTTAATGTATCACTGCGTCACAAGTTCATGCTCTTCCAAAAATTTCGTATTAAACTCACCTTTTACAAAATCAGGATGATCTAGCAATTGCAAATGGAACGGGATTGTTGTATGTACGCCTTCAATGACAAATTCACTAAGTGCGCGCTTCATTTTTGCAATTGCCTCTTCACGTGTTTTTCCGTGAACAATTAATTTAGCAACCATCGAATCATAGAAAGGTGGGATTGAATATCCCGGATATACAGCTGAATCGACGCGAATACCAAATCCTCCTGGTGGTAAGTACATTTCTACTTTACCTGGAGATGGCATAAATTTTTTGGCAGGGTTTTCCGCATTAATTCGACATTCAATTGCCCAACCATTAAATTGTACTTCTTCTTGCTGTAACGATAACTTTTCTCCTGAAGCAACAAGAATTTGCTCTTTAATTAAGTCCATTCCCGTTACCATTTCAGTAACCGGATGCTCAACCTGAATTCTCGTATTCATCTCCATGAAATAAAAGGTTTTCGTTTTATATTCATAAATAAACTCAACCGTACCAGCACCTGTATAATCAACCGCTACCGCCGCTTTAACTGCCGCTTCACCCATCTGCTTGCGAATATCTTCATCAAGTGCAGGTGATGGACTTTCTTCTAGTAGTTTTTGCAAACGGCGCTGAATTGTACAATCACGCTCTCCTAAATGAATGGCATTTCCGTGTGTATCTGCCATTATTTGAATCTCAACATGGCGGAAATCTTCAACGTACTTTTCTAAGTATACACCAGGGTTCCCAAAAGCGGTACTAGCTTCTTGCTGTGTAATTTGAATTCCTTTTATAAGCTCTTCTTCATGGCGTGCAACACGAATACCTTTTCCGCCGCCACCTGCAGTCGCTTTAATAATAACTGGATATCCAATTTGATTAGCAAGCTCGATCGCTTCTTCGGTATTTTTAATAATCCCTTGTGAACCTGGTACAATCGGAACCCCTGCTTCTTTCATTGTATCACGAGCAACGTCTTTTGTGCCCATCTTTGAAATAGCTTCTGGACTTGGACCGATAAAAATCAAGTTACATTCACGGCATAATTCTGCGAAATCTGCATTCTCTGCTAAAAATCCGTATCCCGGATGAATAGCATCGCAGCCTGTTAACTTCGCAACGCTAATAATGTTCGTCAAATTTAAATAGCTTTCTTTCGAAATCGTTGGTCCTACACAATACGCCTCGTCTGCAATCTGTACGTGAAGTGACTCTTTATCTGCTTCTGAATAAATTGCAACTGTTTCAATATCCATTTCTTTACAAGCACGAATAATTCGTACAGCAATTTCCCCACGATTGGCTATTAATACTTTTTTTATCATCACAAAGACTCCCTTATTACGCTTTTACAAGAAATAGCGGTTGCCCATACTCAACAAGCTGTCCGTTATTAACAAGAATTTCAACAATTTCGCCCTCTACATCAGCATCAATTTCGTTAAATAACTTCATAGCCTCGACAATACACACGATAGAATCTTTCGATACTCTATCCCCAACACTTACATATGGAGGTGTATCAGGCGAAGAAGAAGAATAGAATGTACCTACCATCGGTGATGTGATTTTATGTAGGTTTTCATTTTGAACAGCCTTCTTCTCTTCTTGTTTTGGCGCTTCTGCTTGTGCTGCCGCTACTTTCGTTTCAACTTCAACAGGCGCTACTGGTTGCATAGCTTGTTTTGCTGCAGGTGCTTGCACAGCAACAACTTCATTACCACGCTTTTTCATTTTGATTGTTGTACCGTCTTTTTTGTATTCAAATTCATCAATATTAGAGCTATCAATTAATTTAATTAATTCGCGAACTTCTTGAATTTTAAACATGTAAAATCCACTCCCATACTCTTGTTTGTCCCGTTTTTACAGATTCTCGTCACGAAAACTAGATTGACTGTAAAAATACGATGTATTCTATTAGAAAATATATTTCATTAACTAATAGAAATATTTACTATTTCCATCTTACGATAAATTTTTTAAACATTCCAATTTATATTTCTTTATAATAAATCGAAACTCCTGTAAAAATATTATTCCAATAAAAATTTAATACCTAGTAATAATACCAAGTTTCACACGAAATTGGCAAGACCACTTCTTAAAAAACATTCACTACTTTTTCAAAACGTTACACAGCAAACATGCCATTCCCTCTTCACTCTTCACCACACCTATAGTCAATAACATATTTTTACCAAATATTTTTTTTTGTTTACACACCGTTCATCATTCCTTCATATAAGAATAGTATGTTCAAAGTGTAGAAAATATATTGTGTCGAGGTGTGGAAATATGATATGGCTCATTCTCTTTTTACCTGCTGTAATCGTTTGGGCATGCGTTCTTTGCATCCACGTCAAATCCGGAAAAAGTAATCATCAGTACCATGAACCATTAATCTTTTACTCACAACGTGTTTCTCCATTCCGAGCTGAACATAGTAAAAATAATTACAAAGACGCAATAGAAAAAAGCTATCGAAAATGATAGCTTTTTTCTATTCACACGTACTTACATACTCTTTTTACTATTTGCATACCCTTTGCTTAGTAAAAGATAATAATCCGTAGGGAAATCCCTACGGATTAAAGTTTCACTTATTTCGCTGGTGGATCAAATTTCACACCTACATCTTTTGATCCGCCTTCACTTCTTACAAGTTGAATAATTTTATTTGCTTCTTTCTGTGAATGTTTTGCCGCTTTAACCGTTACTCTAATATCAGTACCATCAGCTCTTACAAGAGCATCTGGATATCCTCCTTGAGATTTAATTACTGTCTCAAGTAATTCTTGCTTCGTTTCCATTGTCGTAATGGCATCAAAATTTTCTTTCGCTTTATTCTTTTCTGTTGCTGAAGCTTTTGTTGAACTCATCACTTCTTGTAATTTTGCTTTTTGTTCACTACGCTGATCTTCCATTTGCATACGTAAAGCTGTGAAATTCTCATCACTTGATTGAACTGATACATTGCCCTCTTTTTTACTTGTTTCTTTTTTTGCATTTTCTTTTTTGTCTGTTTCTTTATTTGTTGTTTCTTTGCTTGTATTTTCTTTTTTCGGAGTTTCTTTAGGCGCTTCGTTTGTTACTGCTTTATCAGTACCTTGTTTTTCTTGTCCAATCTTTTCACCTGTTGCTGGCGATGCTGTATTCATTTTGTCAGGAGTTGTCACGTAATACACAGATAGTACAACAACTAAACTTAACATCGTTAATAACCAAACTGTTTGTTTTTTTAACACTTTATTTCCTCCCTATCAATTTTTCGGTGAAACTGAAACGCGATGGGCCGGTACATCTAGCAGCCTTATCACAGCTTCTTTTACCATTGCTTTAACTTGTATATTATCCACTCCCTTTGCTACGACAAGAACACCACGTACTTTCGGCTTCTCTGTTCGTAAAACAACAGGAGTTTCTTTATCCCCTTCACGTATAATGACAGTCTTTTCATCAAGAGACTCGTCCTCTACTTCTCTCTTACCGCCTGTTTTATCTGTTTCACCTGTTGTTTGTGAGCGTTTCACTGTATTTTTTTCTAAAATTTTTTCTTCAGATGAATCTAAATTCACTTTAATCGTTACGTCTTTTACTCCTGCTATTTCTTCTAAAGCAGTTTTTAATTCTTGTTCATACGCTTTTTCATATTTTTCTACATTTGACATACTATCATTACTTTTTTGTCCGAAAGTTGGTACGTCTTTTTCTTGGTTTTGAGTTTTTTGTTCTTTAAATACAGGTACTTCTTCTTTTTTACTTGAAAAGAGACTACTAGAAAACATAAGCAAAATTCCAAGTATGAGTAGGACAAGTAAAAACTTAGGTGTTACCTTTTTACCCTTCTCGTTGCTTTCTTTTTGATCCCCATTCAATAAGTTTCGAAAAAATGAGAACTTCGAATTTTTATCTTTATTGTCCATTTACTCTACCTGTCCTCCCTTCCATTTGAACTTGGATTTGTTTACCCTCTAGTTGCCACCTGCTTGAAAAGAAATCTTTCATTTCTACATTCGTTTCTTCCACTTTTTTTGGAGGCTCTTTCGTGTTAATTTCAATTGGCTTTACTGTTTCGATTGCATCATTTTTACTACGTTCTTTTTCTTTCAACGTCACAACAACAGATTGAATATCTTTCGCTGACTTTACTTCTTCTATATTTTCTGCTGCGACTATTTGTATTTCAGAGACAGCCATACCATACTTTTTCTCAAACTCTTTTCCTACTTCTTTTTTCATTTTGGTAGCCATCTCTTCTAAACTATATGCACGTGTTAGAGCTTGTATTTCTTTTTTCTTCGAATCTATTGAATTTTTTACAGATCCTTCTGCTACGTACTTTTCTTCATTAAAATTTGCAATTACTTCATTTACATCTGTCTGCAATAGTTTAAAAAGGGGTGTTAAAATTAATACGACTAACAAAAGACTTACAACAAATTTAACGTATTTTTGCAAATTCGAATTTGGAAGAATAAGATGAAGCATTGTCGCTAAGAGCAAAAAAACGATAATATTTCTGATCCACTCTGTAACAAATTGCATACTCTTCACCTCCTACCGCATCATAAGTGTAATATTCCCCGCAGCAATAATAATTGTAATACTTAAAAAGAACATAAATGATACGATAGCTAAGCAAGCAAATACGTAAATGATGCTTCTTCCAATAATGTCTAAACATTGAATAATTGCTCCGCCGCCAACCGGTTGTAATACTGCTGCTGCGAATTTATAAATAAATGCAATACAGAAAATTTGAATCGCAGGAAAAGCAACAATTAAGCATAAAATGACGAGCCCAATAATTCCGACTGTGTTTTTCAATAATCCTGATGCGCTAATAACAGTATCTGCCGCTTCCGTAAACATCCTTCCAACTACTGGAATGAAGTTTCCTGTTACAAATTTAGCAGTTTTCACAGCTATGCCATCAGCAACGGCTGTCGCTGTTCCTTGTACAGATAATACCCCTAAAAAAATCGTTAAGAAGATACCGATAATCCCAACGCTAACGTTTTGCAGAAGCTTGGACAATTTTGTAACTTTATATTGATCACTCATTGTACTTACAATACTTAATATCGTTGCCAGTAATAAAAGCGGTAGAACGATATAATTCATAAGAAGCCCGCTTGTATTCATTAAGAAAATGATAATCGGATGAAAGAAAGATACAGATACAACCCCGCCACCAGTCGCTATAAGCGCCAATAAAATTGGCAATAGCGCTAATATGAAATCTACCATTGTTTGTATCGTTTCTCTTGCATATGTCATAACGACATAAAAACTATTTAAAGCAAAAATAATAAGTACCATATATACAACAGCATCAGCAATTTTACTTACACTACTTTTTGAAAAAGCGGATTGCAGTGATTGCAACAATGCACTAAAGATTGTGAGCATAATGAGTGTGCCAAGCAGTTTTCCATTAGCTGCAAGCTCATGAAATAAATATTTTAATAACCCTATCATCCACTCTTTTAGAGAGAATTCTTTTTCTCCCTTTACAAACTCCATAAAACTCCCTTTTTGACTCTCTGGCAAATAGCCACCATATTTTGTAACAAGCCCGTCCCAAAATTGCTTCACATCTTCAATTCCGAGCTTATCCAATTGTTGATCAACGACGTTTGTTTCTACAGGAGAAGCTTGTACAACAACCGGTAAAGAAAAGAAAAGGAAGCAAGCAAATAGCAGCTTAGCTCCAAACCTCCTCAACATTCACTCCCCCTTATCCCGTCGGTAAAAATCCGAGAATAGTTTCAATTACAACCGTCAAAATAGGAATTGCCATAACGAGAATTAAGATTTTCCCAGCAAGTTCAATTTTCGAAGCGATGGCACCTTGACCAGCATCTTTTGTAATTTGAGCTCCAAACTCGGCAATATAAGCAATTCCAATAATTTTTAGTAACGTTTCCACGTAGACGTTGCTAACTTTCGCTTCACTCGCTACTCTCTCAATCATTTGTAAAATAGAATGAATTTGATCGATTAAAATAAGAAACATCACGCTACCTACGAACACAATAAATAAAGATGTAATACTAGATTTATGCTGGTTCAAAACAGCAGCTAAAAACGTAGCAACGAGGCCTAATCCGACAATTTGTATAATTTCGATTCGAACCGCCTCCTTTACTGGAAGAGAAAGACACTTTTAATCTTGTCGAATAGCGTATTAATTAAAAATGCAACATGAAATAAAATGACGACAAAACCGACAAGGATAACCCAATTTGCAATATCCTCACGCTTCAATTCTTTTAGTACAGTATGAATGAAAGCTAAAACAATGCCGATTCCGGCGATTTGAAATATTAATCCAACATCAATGGACATCGCCTTTCTCCCCCCTATAGCAGTAAAATTACAATAAGTAGCCCTGCTAGTACCCCTAAGCTCTTAATCATTTTTTCGTATTGCAGTTGTAAAGCTTTCGCTTCCTCTTCTTCTCTCTCCAAATGTGTAATACATAAGCGAATATGTTTTTGTTGTGATTCACGATCATGTTGCCCGAGCGTTTCACCAAATTGCTGCAGTATTTCATACTCGGTTTGTTGAAAAGCCGTCAACTTCCAATTCTCTTTCAAACTATCTATCCAAGCTTCCCTTACTGTTTGTTCTCCACTTTCTAGTTTTTTAGCGAAACTTTGAAATATCCAATTTAATGGCTTTGGCATTTGTTTAACTAATCGCTCGGCAGCCTCAGATAAAGGTGTGTGTCCATACATAATTTCTGCCTCTAATGATTGAAGTGCTGATTTTAATAACCTAAGTTGCCTCGGTCTCTCACTGTATCTTTTAGCGTACGAAAACCCGAAAAAGGTGCTGACCGCAACGATTAACACTGCACCAAATATTTTCACCATACGCCCTCAGCCTTTCTATTTGATAACACTGGTTTTCCATATTTATCTTTCACCTGCATAACCGTTCCTGGACCCCTCGCTTTTGACAACTCCACAAACCTATCAAATATACCAAGCTCTAGCACTGCCTTGAGCGATGGACGTCTCACAACATCCTCATAGGAAAATCCGTGTGCGCTTATAAAAAGCTGGACACCTGCATGCACTGCCTCCATAATTGCTTCACTATCTTCTTTACGGCCAATTTCATCTACGATCAAAATATCAGGACTCATAGAACGAATCATCATCATCATTCCTTCTGCCTTTGGACATGCGTCTAACACATCGACTCGGGTACCAAAATCATATTGCGGGATCCCTTTCACACAACCAGCAATTTCTGACCGTTCATCAACGATCCCCACTTTACAGGAAGGAATTTCCGAAGCACTTACCCCTTGACTCATGCAACGTGCTACATCTCTTAAGAGTGTCGTTTTTCCCGTTTGGGGAGGGCCAATTACCATCGTGTTTAACCACCTTTTTTCATACAAATATGGCAAAAGCGGTTCAGCAATCCCTATTTTTTGACGAGCAATACGAATATTAAAGGAAGAGACATCACGAATCATTTTCACTGCGCTTTTTTCTGTAATGACTTTTCCTGCTAACCCGATTCTATGCCCTCCGCGAAGCGTCACATACCCACGTTTTAATTCCTCTTCCATCGTATAAATTGAGAATTGACTTAACTTATTCAATAAGTAAATAGCATCCTCTGCAGTAGTGATATAGTCATAAAAAAACACCTTTCCGTGTGCAATACACTCTAGCGGCCTTCCAATTCGAACGCGAATTTCCTCTAAAGCATCGTATTGCTTACATTCTTCAATTAAGTACTTCATCGTTTTTGGTAAAACTTCTAATACCTCTTTCATCGGCTTCTCCCCACTATACTCGACTTACTATTTCAGTAATGCGATAAAAATACAGCAAATTCCAAGCGCTAGAAAAAAGAGCTTCAAGAAAGAAATTTCACTTGCTACACTCGCTATCCCAATTGTCATTGTTAAAATTAATACGGTAGGTCCAACAAACGCCAACATACCATTTATAAACAACGCTTTCTTCGCATCATTCACATAAAGCATAAGCAAAGCAGCAAATATCTCCGCACTACCTGAAAATAATCGAAGTGCCCCCATAACAAGCACGGATGTTTCCATTGCCGCTAGCCACTGTTTCATTCTTCCACCTTCTCCCGTAACAGTTACTAACTTCGTATTCTAAAAAAGAATATATTTGTACAACCATATGCAGAGGTTGTCTATTTCAGAAGTAAAAACATAATTTTTCTCTAAAGTCTGAATTACAATCTGAATATTCATGTTATTTCATGGTATATTATGGTACATTTAGTTTAAAAGAGGTTTAAACCATGCAGCACGTCACTTTATTACCACTAGATTTATGCTATACAAATGTGATTTTCGAGCTATCAAGTGATCCACATATAAAAAATGCATTGGGGATAACGGTAGAAAATATCGAAGACACGAAAACATTTCTTCTTTTCGCAATAGAAGAAGAGCGTCAAAAGAAATCCTTATCGAGAATGATTGTGAATGAAGAAAATGAAATAATTGGCCTCACCACACTTAAACATATTAATAATGAGAAAAAGCAATCTCACATTGGTAGTTGGCTCGGCTATCCGTACTGGGGAAAAGGCTATAACGAGGCTGCTAAAAAAGAAATCTTTAAAATCGCCTTTTTAGACTTACAACTTTCCTACGTATTTGCTGGTGCTAAAACGAATAATATCCGCTCTTTAAAAGCACAAGAAAAACTACCTTATATTTCATTGCATGTGGAAAACAAGTTTCCAGACGAACACGCTGCACTAGAGAAAGAAGTAAAGTCACCTTGCTCTCTGCATGTCGTGTCACGTGAAAATTTTTTAAACTGGTTGAAATTACAGAATGAGGGGGAAAAATATGAAGGCATTGAAAGTTAGTTTAACCGTTGTAGTAGAATTAGCTCTTATTTATCTTTTTTCATTATTGGTCGGTTGGTCATTTATAGAGACCTTTTTCCTTGGTAGTTTAGCAATATTTGCAATTATGTGGTTAATTATTATGAGTAACCATAGAAATAACATTACAGATCACGCAATAAGTAAAACATTAACTGGCGTTGAGACTGGCGAAATAAAACCATTTCAAATTGTTTTGACTCCATCTATTATGGGTACTCTTTCACTTGTTTTAGTCAGTTTTATAATAACAGCTATTTACTATCTACCCTATTTCCTATAAAAAAAGCACTCGTGAATTATCACGAGTGCTTTTCTACTATGCACGAGAAACGTATTTACCTTCACCAGTGTTGATGATAAGCATTTCGCCTTCGTTAATGAAGATTGGTACTTGTACAACAAGACCAGTTTCTAATGTAGCTGGTTTTGTTACGTTAGAAGCAGTATCACCTTTAATACCAGGCTCTGTTTCTGTAACTTGTAATTCAACTGTGTTTGGAAGTTCAACACCAAGTACTTCGCCTTGGTAAGTCATGATTGCTACTTCCATGTTTTCTTTTAGGAATTTAAGCTCGCGCTCGATTTGTTTTTCACCAAGTTCGATTTGCTCATAAGTTCCGTTATCCATAAATACGTGAGCCTCACCGCTTGCGTATAAGTATTGCATACGACGGTTTTCGATGTGTGCTTTTTCTACTTTCTCACCTGCACGGAATGTTTTCTCTTGAACAGAACCTGTGCGAAGATTACGTAGTTTAGAACGAACGAATGCAGCACCTTTACCTGGCTTTACGTGTTGGAAATCAAGTACTTGCCAAAGGGCATTGTCCACTGAAATTGTTAAACCTGTACGAAAATCGTTTACTGAAATCATGTAAAAAAATCCTCCTGTGTATTACAAAATAATAAGTTCTTTTGGTGATTTCGTAATTACTTCATTACCTTCACTTGTCACAATGATATCATCTTCAATACGTACGCCGCCAATACCTGGAATATAAATACCTGGTTCTACTGTTACAGCCATACCTGGTTCAAGTACTGTATGAGAACGGAACGCTAAACCTGGTGCTTCATGGATTTCAAGACCTATTCCATGACCAGTAGAGTGTCCAAAGTATTCACCATATCCTTTTTCCGTTATGTAGTCACGCGTTAGCGCATCAGCCTCGCGACCTGTTAAACCAGCTTTAATACCGTTCACACCACGTAGTTGTGCTTCTAAAACGATATTATAAATTTCTTTTAATTTATCAGATGGTTCACCGACTGCAATCGTACGAGTAATATCAGAGCAATATCCTTTGTAATAAGCGCCGAAGTCTAATGTAACGAAATCTCCTGTTTCTATCACTTTTTCAGATGCCACGCCGTGCGGTAATGCCGAACGAAGACCTGAAGCAACGATAATATCAAACGAAGAAGATGTTGCTCCTTGTTTTCTCATGAAAAATTCAAGTTCATTTGACACTTCAATTTCAGATACTCCCGGGCGAATGAATGATAGAATATGCTCAAAGGCAGCATCTGCAATCTGTGCAGCTTCCTTTAATATCTTAATCTCTGAATCAGTCTTTATCAAGCGTAACTTTTCTACAAGTCCAGAAGTCGGGATAAATTCAGCATCAATCGCTTCCTTATGCACTGAATAAGAACTATATGTAAGAGTATCTTGCTCAAAACCAAGCTTTTGAATTCCAAGCTCTTTCACTTGCTTTGCCACTTCATCAATGATCAATCCTGCGTGCTGTACAACCTCATATCCAACCGCTTGTTTACTTGCCTGCTCGACGTAACGGAAATCTGTAATAAATTGAGCACGATCTTTTGAAATAAGAACAACGCCTGCTGTTCCTGTGAAGTTAGCCATATATCTACGACTATGTTCATTTGTTAACAAAATACCGTCAATACCAGCCTCATCAAATGCACTTCGTAATCTTTCAATTTTCTCCATTACTTTATGCCTCCCTCAATTTCTCCATTAATGCAAATAACGCTAACTTATAGCCATAAAAACCAAATCCTACAATTTGACCTGCACAAACAGCTGCCGTCACAGATTCATGACGGAACGATTCACGCTGATGAATGTTAGAAATATGTACTTCAATAACAGGAATCGAAATGCTCGCAATGGCATCACGAATCGCATAGCTATAATGCGTAAATGCTCCCGGATTTAAAATGATCCCTTCATATATATCTTCCGCTTCATGAATAATGTCGATAATGGCACCTTCATGATTCGATTGGAAACATTCTAACTCCACTCCCATTGTTTCTGCTTCTTGCTTCATATCTGCTTCAAGTGTCGTTAGCGTGCCCTTTCCATATACATTTACCTCACGAACACCGAGGCGATTTAGGTTAGGACCGTTTACGAGGAGTAACTTTTTCATATTCTTAAAACTCCTTAATATTAAATATCTATACAATATTTTAACATAGGAGTTACTTATTTGAATAGTTCGTCTTCTCTTACCCTTCTTGTTCTGCTTTATTGCTATTTACTGCGTAAGAAACAGAATATGCTATAAACACACCATACAATATAAAAATACATATTGTCGTCACAATTGTCTCTTTTGGTAAATGGAGCGCACTTTTAATAACAGGAGCCATTAAACCCATCCCCAAAAACAGTAGTGTCCACCAAAATAGCCCATAAATAATTCCCGCTATAATCCCTTCAAACTTTGCAAAAAATGCTTTATACAAAAAGGCAATCAAAATTGAAAGAAGTCCCATACACACTATTCCGAACACATTGCCCCATACACCCTCTTTCCAACTTCCAAACGCAAATGGTAAAAGGAAATAATTCGGGCCCGCCTCCGTGAATGAAAATATATGAAGGAAATACCATACCCCGCCCCAAAAGATTCCACCAAACAAACCAATCTGCACAAAATTCCTTGTTCCTAATTGTTCTTGACTCACATCGACACCTCCGCTCAATAGTATGCCCGAAACTATTTTGAAGCATGTTTAAATCCTGCGAAATTTGTCTATAAAAAGAATAAGAAATGTCCGACTCTCATAACATTTTCCCTTGTCATCTACTTGTATTTGCCGATAAAATAAAGGAAACTCGGTGATTGTCTTATTTCAAAACGACAGAACCCAGTATGACAATTGCCTCTTTTTCTACATAAGAGAGAAACAAATACAGGTTGGTGTTAACATGGCAGAAGAGTCAAAACAAATATATGGCGGGCAAGCGGTCATAGAAGGAGTTATGTTTGGCGGTAGAGAATATACTGTTACAGCGGTTCGTCGTAAAGATAAATCGATTGAATTTTATCGATTACCACGCGTTCGTAATAAAGTACTATCTACCCTAAAAAAAATTCCATTTTTACGAGGGATTGCCGCTATTGTGGATGCAAGTGCGAATGGAGCAAAGCATTTAAACTTCGCTTCAGAACGATTTGACGTCCACCCAGAAGATGATGAACAAATTGCAAATAAAAAAGAAGAACAATCAAAATTAACGATGGTATTAGGAGTTGCAGCTGTTGGCGTTTTATCTTTTATATTCGGTAAAGTCATTTTCACAGCAGTTCCTGCACTATTAGCTGAATTAACAAGACCGATTTTCCCGTCTCATACTGGGCAAATCATTGTCGAAAGTGTCATTAAGCTCATGCTATTATTGAGCTATATATACTTTATTTCTTTAACCCCACTTATTAAGCGGGTATTTCAGTATCACGGTGCAGAGCATAAGGTAATCAATGCTTACGAGAATAACCTTCCTCTGACTGTAGAAAACGTTCAAAAGCAAACTCGTCTCCATTATAGATGTGGCAGTAGCTTTATTATATTTACAGTCATTATTGGAATGTTCGTTTATTTCCTAGTCCCTACAGATCCTCTTTGGGCACGAGTTATAAACCGAATTTTATTAATTCCAGTTGTACTTGGTATTTCTTTTGAAGTATTACAATTTACAAATCGATTACGAGATATTCCCGTATTACGCGTACTTGGATATCCTGGATTATGGCTACAACTATTAACAACGAAAGAACCAACAGATGATCAAGTGGAAGTAGCAATTGCATCGTTTGAAGAATTATTACGTTTAGAGAACAAACAATAATTATTTAAAAATGGTGTTCAACTCCTTTCCTCATCGTTAATATACTAATTTTAATATACGTTTTTAGGAGGTGTCCCTTATGAACGGTCGTTCGTTTACTTTCGCTATATTTGTGCTTATTATCGGATTGGCAATATTCGGCCTTGTTTCATCTGTTATTACAAATCCCATGGGTGTATTAAGAAATATCGGGTACATGTTACTTGTTGTTGGTATCTTTTACTTGCTATACAAGATGTTTACAAATTCCAGTGGTTCTGCAAATTCACAAAGCTCATATAAGCGTGCGGCAAAACAATCGAACCGCAAACATGGGAAACAAAATGTAGCACCCCTAGGCAATTCTTTCTTTAAGTCAAATACTTCTAATGACAAAAGTAAAAAAGGGAATTCTTCCACTTTGAAACGAAAAAGAAAACAGTCTCATTTAACTGTCATTGAAGGCAAAAAAAGCAAAAAGAAAGACCGTGCTTCCTTTTAGGAAATACGGTCTTTTTTTATACTTTGAAGCACTTCTTTTAAACTTTTCTCTCTCATACTTTCAATTCGAAGATGATGATTTTCAAATGGTAAATTCCGTGTCACATCATTAGGTACCACAACGCACGTTAATCCCGCTGCAACTGCTGCTCTCAATCCATTTAATGAATCTTCAAATACAACAGCTTCAGACGGCTTAATTCCTAATTCTTCTATTGCAACTCGATAAAGAGCTGGATCTGGTTTTACCTTCTCAACATCTTCTCTCGTTTTAATTACTTCAAAATATTCTCGAATTTGTAGCTCTTCTAAAAAATGAATAACCCATTCTCTAGAAGAACTAGAAGCTAGTGCGATTTTTAATCCCATTTCTTTCGCTTCTTCTAAATATTCTTTTACCCCGTCACGAGCTTCTGGTATTCTCATTTTCTCTTTATGTAAAGTTGCCACTTTTTCTTTTAATGCACTTTTGTTAAACTTCTCTTTTAATTGATCATTTAAATATGTATAAAGTACCTCATCTGTTGTTCCAATGCATTTCGCAAATTCCTCTAAAGGTAGTTCCCCGCCGTATTCACGAACAGCATCTCTGAAAGAGTGAAACCATATCGTTTCTGTGTCCACAATTAATCCATCAAAATCAAAAATAATTGCTTTCATAATTCTCCCATCCTTTTCGAATTGAAATAAAAAAGGAAACGCCATACGTTCCCCTTAATTACTTTTCTCTTCATTTGCTCTTTGAACACCACGAAGTGTTTCCACTCGGACTGCATCTTGTTCAAAGTATTCCACTAAATCACCAATGCGATCAATTGCTTCCCAACTTAAATGATGTTCAATTCCTTCTACATCATTGTAAATTTTACTTTCATCCACACCGATAATACGCATAAATTGCTCTAGCAAGTCATGACGATATACGAGACGTTCTCCGATTTTTTTACCTTTTGTTGTTAATACAAGCCCTCTATATTTTTCATAAATTAGATATTCATCTTTGTCTAATTTTTGCACCATTTTTGTTACAGAGGATGGATGTACACTAAGCGCTTCAGCAATATCAGATACGCGGGCGTAACCCTTTTCATCAATCAACAAATAAATTTGTTCAATATAATCTTCCATACTAGGGGTAGGCATCGGTTTCCTCCATCCAAGTTCATTTTGCTTATTCCGTACGAAGCAATCAATAAAATGATACACCAGAAAGAATAACGTGACAAGTTGAAAACGAGCCTAAATATATAAAACAAAAAAGAATCTGTATTTGCATACAGACTCCCCTTAAGTAACATATTGTATTTCTGCATTAAGAAAAAACTCATTTCTATAACCTCTTATCGTTTCTTTTAATACTGCTGCATCATCTTTTTTATATACATATTTTCCGATGGTTTCGGAAAACAATGCTGAATCAATTCAAACGTTAAATTTGGTATCGTCATATCTTTGTCGCTCAAATAGTTTACGGTATCCTTCTTCCCATTCTTCATGCATTTAAATTGGCGCAACTATAAAACCAAGTGGATATTCAAGTGCCTTTCGTTCAAAGTAAACGAGCTTTGACATAAACGGTCTCATATAATTTTCGCCCTCTCGTTAGTATGGGGGACATTAAAGTTTTCCACCCCAGTAACTTGCATTGCAAGTTACTGAATGTTATAATTTGGATACCAGCTACCTTGCAACGCAAGTTACCTGAATAAAAGGTGGTGAAATCATGCACAGCCAAATGTTAAAAGGCGTGCTCGAAGGGTGCATCCTATACATCATTTCACAAGAAGAAGTGTACGGATATGAACTGAGTACAAAATTAAATAAACACGGATTTACATTTGTAAGCGAAGGAAGCATATATCCATTATTGTTACGTATGCAAAAAGAAAAATTGATTGAAGGAACATTAAAAGCTTCCTCACTCGGTCCAAAGCGAAAATATTATCACGTAACCGATAAAGGATTAGAACAGCTTGAAGAATTTAAACAAAGCTGGGGGATGGTTTCTACTACGGTAAATAACTTATTACAGGGGGAGTGATAGGGATGAATGCACAAGACATGATTGAATTGAATAATAAAAAACGTGAGCTTCTAACTTCCGAAAACGAAATTGCTTATGGTGATATGCTAGTATATCTTCGGTTATCTAATGTACCCGAACATCAAGTAGAAGAACTTTTGTTAGAAATATTAGATCATCTTATCGAAGCACAAGTAGAAAATAAAAATGCTTATGACATTTTTGGTGATGACTTACAATCTTATTGTGATGAACTTATATCAGCTTTACCAACCCAAACAAAGTTAGAAAAAACTTCTTTAATTGGATTTTCTGTTAGCTTACTTCTTGCTATACAGTTTGGCGTAAATGCAATTATTTCATTTTTTATGTTTCTCTTTGAAAAAAATAATACATTATCAAGTCCGCCTTTTAGCATCCTTGGAACTACTTTGTCTGTTTCAATAATTATACTAGGTATACTATTTATTTTATATTTATTAAAGCGTTACTCCTTTGATCAGAAAATGAATTGGAAAAGAAGAATTCTATTTGGATTCGCATTTGCTACTCCATTTTGTTCCGCTGTATTCTTAAATATTTATTTCCAAAAGCAACCTTATCTCATTTATCATCTAACCTTTTGGCAAAATGCTTTAATCGCTATCCTATTTTACGTTTTATATAAATTACTATATAAAAAATCAAATTTTTAACAGCCCTTCAAAAGGCTGTTTTTTCTTCTGTCTAATTTTACAAATTGAAAAATTTCATAAAGAAAATAAGAAAAATGCAAAATAATTAAAGTTAATTGTTGACGTGATGCTTTTATTATCGGTATCATAAATCTTCGTGAGCAATTATTTTTCGTTATACGATTTTTTTATTATTACTGAATTTTTGAGAGGAGAAATTAGATGTCAGTTAAGAAGAAAACGCAAGTACGCACCGGCAAAATGGTACGTGAACTAATGTTAGCAGACGAAGATGTAAATGCTTCGCTAATTATGGTATATAGTGAAAACGGTGTAAACGCAGAAATTAAAATCGAGGGCTTAACGCCGAAATGTAACGAAGAATTATTTTTGAGCGGAAACGTGGATTGGAACAAGAGTGTTATTTATAAAATTGTTGATTTCACTGGAAACGCTGAAGTTGGTAAAGTTACATTAACAGCGATGAACAAAAACAATGTTTCTCTAGAAATTGAACGCGTTATGTGGAGTAAAGAAAATAAAGAAGCTGCCGAGCAAGAAGAAACACAGGTAGAAGCAGCACCGAAAAAAGAAGTAGTTGTAGAAGCTCCAAAAGCAATTACGCCTGCTCCTAAGCCTGTTACGCGTGTGGAAACACCTGCTATGGCACCTAAGCCTACTCCGGTACCGACACCGAAGCCAGTAAGCGTAGAAGCAGCTGTAGAACTAGTTACTCCAGCGCCTGTGAAAAAAGCAGTCCCTACTCCAGTTACAAAGCAAGAGACAGCACCGGTTGCTCCTGCAAAACCGAAGCAGCCTGCTTTGACTGAAACAAATTCAAAACTACAAGAAAATTATGTTAAACTCGTGAAAAAGACAATTGAAGTTTGTCAAGATTACGAGCTTGGCATCGACATAGATGATTCTATTGAAAGCTTAAAAGAAGAACTACAAAGCCAAGGTATTAGCGTTACATTTGACAA
The DNA here is from genome assembly GCF_041360755.1 of Bacillus sp. RCC_6_1. Taxonomy (NCBI): domain Bacteria; kingdom Bacillati; phylum Bacillota; class Bacilli; order Caryophanales; family Bacillaceae; genus Bacillus; species Bacillus sp. RCC_6_1. The sequence goes on along the minus strand of NZ_JBFUPV010000002.1, from coordinate 621,854 downwards.
AGAAATTATGGACGTTGTAAGTCGCCTTCGTTCTTTACAAGATAAAGGAATCAAAGTAGAAAAAGTACTTAATTTACTATAAAAAAATAAGAGGTGGCTATCGCCACCTCTTATTTTTTATAATTCCACTCATTACTTTCATACTTTTCTTTCGCTAACGTTTGAACTTCATGTAACTGTTCTTCTGTTAATTCATATGGAACAAGTTCTACATCCAATCCTTTTTCAAAGCCAACTTCAAACGCTTTAATTAACTGTTCTATCGTAAATGTACGGTCTGTTAATTCATTAATTGCTACTGCTTTAGAAGAGAACATACTCTTCATACGTTCCTTCACACGTTCATTTGGGAATAAAAATAGATCATATAGTTCATCTAAATCAATTTCTAATGGAATCGATCCATGCTGTAAAATAACACCTTTTTGACGTGTTTGAGCACTACCAGCAATTTTTCGTCCTTCCACTACAATTTCATACCAAGATGGTGCATCAAAACATACGCCTGAACGTGGATTTTTTAAATTTTCACGATCTGCTTCTGTTTTTGGAACTGCATAATATGCTTCTAACCCTAATGCCTTAAAACCATCTAATAAACCTTGCGAAATAACACGATACGCTTCTGTAACTGTTTTCGGCATATTCGGATGATCTTCAGACACAATAACACTATACGTTAACTCTTTGTCATGTAGTACACCCCTGCCGCCTGTTTGACGACGAACGAATCCATATTTCTTTTCGTTAACTACATCCATATTAATATCTTTTTCAACACGTTGAAAATACCCAACTGTTAATGTTGGTACTTCCCATTCATAAAAACGAATTGTTGGTGGCATTTTCTTTTCACTTTGCCAATTTAATAAACATTCATCTAACGCCATATTAAATGCCGGTGAACATTGACCAGAGTTAATATAACACCATTTTTCTTTTCCCATCCTGCACCTCATATAACCAATTATTTTTCACATTCTCTAGTCTACCAAATTCGACAAAATTTGTGAAAGAATACGAAATTTCTTCTTATATGCAAATGAATCTGTTGCATAAATACATAAGGGCATTATAATATTGAAAGTAGGATAAGAAAAAAGGGAGCGATAGAATCGTGTCAACAACTTGGATTATTTTATTAGCCGTAATCGTAGCATTTATCGGCTACACTGTATGGATGTACTTCTATCAGAAAAAATTAATTAAAACTCTTACAGAAGAAGAATTTCGCGCTGGCTACCGTAAAGCACAGCTTATCGATATTCGTGAAGCAGACGAATATAACGCAGGGCATATTTTAGGTGCACGTAACATTCCGTTATCACAAATTCGCCTTCGTCATAAAGAACTTCGTCAAGATCAACCTGTTTACTTATATTGCCAAAGCGGATTCCGTACAGGTCGTGCAGCGCAATACTTAAAAAAACAAGGCTACAAAGATTTCTACCAATTACAAGGTGGATTTAAATCTTGGACAGGCAAAATTAAAAAGAAATAATAACATACAAAAAACTAGCTGAATAAATCAGCTAGTTTTTTCATTTCATCTTATTCGCAATGTATAATAAATTCTGCTTGATTACCTTTTCATCGTTCTCTTCTACATTCCGATACAGCAGTTGATATTCAATTCCTTTCTCTTTCCATATAAGCGTAGCAAATTCGTCACCACGTTCATAATCATCTTTATTTTTAAAATAAGCAGACGTTCCATTATTCAGTTTCATTTGTTCTTGAAATCGCTTCTCTTCCACAAGATCCGGAAAACTATAGGGAAAGTTCGCGACATTTAACTCAATATACTCATTTCTACCTGACTCCTTCTGTTTATATTTAATCGTTAAGACAGTGTTCTTTTTCCCAAGCGTTCTTACTTCCCCCTTCACATCACTTGTAATGTCGTACGGTAAAAACGTTGGAACTTTAAACTTCACCGGAAAATATTTTGGAAGTTCCTTTAGCGGAATAGGATCCGTAACACGATCCATAGCTCCTCCTGTTGTTCCCACAAAGTGTTTTTCTTCTTGCATCGTTTGCTGAAACGAACACGAACTAAGCATGAAACTAGAAAACACGAAACAAATGATTCTTTTTTTCAATTTGTTTCCGCCCTTTCATACCGCTCTCTTAACGAACGAAGCGTTGATATTCTCTTCATATTCGCTTTGTCACCAAACTCCACCTTTGAAAACTTTCCACGTTATTCTCACACATTTTGACAACACTTTTTGCAAACAAAAAAGACCCCTATCATTCTTACGCCCAAGTGAAAAGGTTACGCGAATAAAAAGAAGTCTTATTAATACCATAGTTTGTGAAAAGCTTTTCAGGTCAAGATTTTTTCTTTCTTATTATTTTCCCTTTATAATAAGGGAAAGAGGTGATACATATGGCCAATATAAAACAAATTGCTAAAACTGCTGGTGTATCGATATCAACTGTTTCTCGTGTCCTGAATAATCACCCTTACGTAAAAGAAGAAAAGCGTAAGCGTGTTCTAGATGCTGTTGAAGAATTAAACTACGCAAAAAATATAAATGCTGTCCATTTAATAATAGGGAAAACATATACAATTGGCGTTATGCTTCCTTTCATTAACCTCCCCTACTTCAGTACGATTATTGAAGGAATCGGAAACGAAGCGTTAGCTGCCGGATATCACATTAATTTATGTCAAACGAATTACGATAGCATTGAAGAAATTCGTGTTCTTGAAATGATGAAAATGAAACAATTTGATGGGATGATTATTTGCTCCCGAACGAGCTCTTGGGAACAAATCGAACCTTTTGCAAAATTTGCCCCTATTATTTCATGTGAAAAAATGAAGCATCCCCTCATTTCATCCATCTACGTAGATCATTATGAAGGTTTCCGTCTCGGTACTGCCTATTTACTAAGTAGAGGCCATGAAAAAATCGGAATTTGTTTAGCAAGAAAAACAAGTGTAAATTCCATGGAGCGCGAAAAAGCGTTCGCCGATACACTTCGTAACGAAGGGAAAACGTTGCATCCTGAATGGATTTTCCACCAATGCTATACAATGCAGGACGGAGCACAAATACTCCATCGTATTTTAAATATGAAAAATCGTCCAACTGCTATTTTCACAGCGAACGATCAAGTTGCAGCTGGTTTATTAACAGAGGCTCGAAAACATGGTATTCGAGTACCTGAAGACCTTGCTATCCTTGGATTTGATAATCATGAAATTTCAAAGGCATTAGAAATTTCCACAATTGAACATCCCGGTCTCGCAATGGGCTCACATGCTTTTTCTTTATTCCATAAGCAGATCCAAAGCGAGCAAATTGTCGGCAGTGCAAAAGAACTTTCATTCCATTTAATTGAGCGAGAGACTGTCTAAAAAGAGCGTTACCTATAACGCTCTTTTTCAACTCTTCACCTATTGACATTATATTTTTCATCTCATATAATGAACCTAACGAACGGTAGGTAGGGGATGAAAATGACAGCAAACCGCATTAAAGCTGTAGCACTTTCTCATTTCGCACGCTACGGCTATGAAGGAACTTCATTGGCAAATATTGCTCAAGAAGTTGGGATTAAAAAACCATCGATTTACGCACACTTTAAAGGAAAAGAAGAGCTATATTTCATATGCTTAGAATCTGCTCTTCAAAAAGATTTGCAGAGCTTCACAGGCGATATCGAAAGCTTTTCCAATTCGTCCACTGAAGAATTGCTTTTAAAATTATTAAAAGGGTATGCAAAACGATTTGGTGAAAGTGAAGAATCAATGTTTTGGTTACGAACTTCTTATTTTCCGCCTGATGCATTTCGCGAACAAATTATTAATAAAGCAAATGTACACATTGAAAACGTCGGAAAACTTTTATTCCCTGTATTTAAAAGAGCAAGCGAACAAGATGAGCTGCATAACATTGAAGTAAAAGACGCCTTAGAGGCTTTTCTATGCTTACTCGACGGTCTTATGGTTGAACTATTATACGCAGGTTTAAATCGTTTTGAGACACGTTTAGACGCTTCTTGGAAAGTATTTTGGCGCGGACTTTCAAACTGACGGATTGCCCTTTGCAATGCGTCGTTTTTAAGCCCTTTACCTAACGACTGGTAGGAAGGAGAAATGACATATGGCATGGATTTATGTAATCATCGCTGGTATTATTGAAATCTTTTGGGTGATTGGACTAAAAAAAGCAGAGGCACCACTTGAATGGGCTGGTGTTGCTCTATTAATTACAATTAGTTTCGTCTTATTATTTAGAGCTTATAAAGATTTACCTGTCGGCACTGTATACGCAGTCTTTACAGGAATCGGAGCTGGTGGAATCGTTCTTACAGAGATTTTCATCTTCGGAGAACCTTTCTCTATCGTAAAAGTTTTATTAATCGGTTTAATCTTCTTCGGAGTAATTGGTTTAAAACGAGTAACAGAAGAAAAAGAAGCGAAGGAGGCCGCATAAAATGGCTTGGGTATTTTTAATTCTAGCTGGTATTTGTGAAATTATTGGTGTACTCTTTATGAAAGTAGCCACTGAAAAGAAAGGCTGGGCACCAAAAGTTATTTTAATCGCTAACTTCGGCGTAAGCTTCTTCTTCTTATCTCTTGCGATGAACACATTACCGATGGGAACTGCTTACGCAATTTGGACTGGAATCGGAACTGCTGGAAGTGCACTTCTAGGCATTCTCATTTTCCGAGAATCAGCGGATTGGCGTCGTCTGGCTTTCTTAAGCTGCATTTTATGCGGCGCTGTTGGCTTAAAACTATTAAGCTAACGTGAGGTGAATGTCATGTGGAAAGAACAAGGAAAGAAAATATTAGCATGGATCACACTTTGTATCGTCATTCTATTACAAATAAGTTTTCATATAATAGAATCATTGTTTCATAAAGTATTATCCATTCTCACATTCCTTCCTAACATGACACTTGAAATTATATCGATTGTTTGGTCCATTATCGCCTCCATTGCAATCGTCATTATATGGAGTATCGCCAAACTATGGAATAAGTTATTTAAAAAGGACAGTACTTCTGAAAAAGAGTAACTGTCCTTTTTATATTCATTCAGACTTTCTGTAGAAGTTAGATGTGATAAGACAAAACAGACCAATTATAACAATACTTATACCAATTCCTTTATGCAAATTAGGAAACGGTGATGGTATGTCTGAATAAAAATTTGATAACAAAAGACCTATTGACAAAAATAATACTCCTATTTCAAATAACAATTTTCGTTTCCCCATTGTTCCCCCTCCAATTTTTTTCATACATTCCTTTCTTTTGGACATACTACCCAAAAAAAGGAGTGGATAATATGCAAAATTCTATACATAAGCAAATCCTATTTTTATTTTTCCTATTTCTTATTCTCATCATCGTTTTCAGCTTTATATTACATACTCCGAAAGATGTGCCAAATAGCGTTTCTTTTTATAAACTACTGCTCTCGTATTGTCGTTATTGAAGAAGGTGCCTTTTTGAAATTTCCCCAAGAAAAAAAGACCAACATTTTCCTGTTGGTCTTTCGTATATGTATCACTTTTCAAAGCGATCTAACATCTCGTCTCTCATTCCGAAACTTACTACTGCAATTCCTATATACATAAACAGAAGGAATGCCGGATGAACTGTGTTGTACCAGCTGCTGTCAACGATTAAGTAAATCGTTAATGCCACAACAAGAACAAACGCTAAGATAAACATATAAAAGTGTCTTGTACTACCCATGATAAACTCCTCTCTTCTCACTTCACCATTCAACAGTTTATTTTATCGAATAATTCGATATGACTCAAGGTTAACTTTCTGTTATGTAATCAAGTTCCACCTTTACAATGTCCTCACATGCTATTGAAATGATTGTTCCTTGTTTATCAATCGCCGTCACTTCTCTATTATCCATTACACGATTTGCTACTCTTTCTAACACTTTTCCTTGGTCTCGATAGCAAAATTCTTTTACATCTTTAATTGTTTCTCCATTTTCTAAATGGTATACCATTCTATAACATCGATATCCCAAAATTTCACCCCCGTCTTGTTCGTTTTTTCACATATACATAAAAATGAGTAATCTTTGCCTCATCACATCTTCTTAATTTCAATAAAATTCTAACAAAAATAAATACTTTTATCAAACCGACTTTTTCAACAAAACTACCTATAAAACTACACCTTTACACCATTAGGAAACAAAAAACATATTTTTTTAACATTTTCTTCACTATTTCTGCATAAAGTGAAACTTTAATCAGTGGGGATTTTTGTTCATTCCCACTGATTATTAGTTGAACCAATCGGGCATTTACGGACAGTTTATCTCCCACCTGGCTTCTTTGCACCAGCTAAGTTTTGAGTTGAGAGTTTACTGTCCGTTAATGCGGGACAAATTATCCATACAAAAAAAGAACCCGCCTCAGCGAGTTCTTCTTTTGTTATTTTAATCAAACTTGCACAGGAGCTGGCTTCGCATAACGTAAAACTGGTTTACGTGCAGCCATCGTTTCGTCTAAACGTTTAATGACTGTCGTATGCGGTGCTTCTTGTACAACTTCTGGATTTTCTTCTACTTCTTTAGCGATTTGAATCATCTTATCAATGAAACCATCTAATGTTTCTTTTGATTCTGTTTCTGTCGGCTCAATCATAATACATTCTTCCACATTTAATGGGAAGTAAATTGTTGGTGGATGATAACCGAAATCAAGCAGACGTTTTGCAATATCTAATGTACGTACACCAAGTTTCTTTTGACGACGACCTGATAATACAAATTCATGTTTACAATGTCTATCGAATGGAAGATCGTAGAATGGCGCTAATCTTCTCATCATATAGTTCGCATTTAATACAGCATACTCAGTTACTGCACGCAATCCATCTGGACCCATAGAGCGAATATACGTGTATGCACGAACGTTAATTCCGAAGTTACCATAGAATGGTTTCACACGACCAATTGCTTCTGGACGGTCGTAGTTGAAGTGATAACCATTTTCGGTTTTCTCTAAAATCGGTTTTGGTAAGTACGGAATTAAATCAGCTTTCACACCTACTGGACCAGAACCTGGGCCACCACCGCCGTGAGGACCTGTAAATGTTTTATGAAGGTTTAAATGCACAACGTCAAATCCCATATCTCCTGGGCGTGCTTGGCTTAATACCGCATTTAAGTTTGCACCATCATAGTATAATTTACCGCCTGCATTATGGACGATTTCTGCCATTTCTAAAATATTTTCTTCGAATAGACCTAATGTATTAGGATTTGTTAACATAAGTGCTGCTGTTTCTTCGTTTACAACACGTTTTAAGTCTTCTAAGTCAACAAGGCCATTTTCATTTGATTTTACTGTAATTGTTTCAAAACCAGCTACAGTTGCAGATGCTGGATTCGTTCCGTGAGCAGAGTCAGGCACAATTACTTTCGTACGGTTAAAGTCACCATTCGCTTCATGGTATGCACGAATTAACATTAAACCTGTCCATTCTCCGTGTGCACCAGCTGCTGGTTGTAAAGTAACAGTATCCATACCTGTAATTTCAATTAAATGCTCTTGTAAGTCGTACATTAATTCCATTGCACCTTGTACTGTCTTTTCATCTTGCAACGGATGAATATTTGCAAATCCTGCGAAACGAGCTACACTCTCATTAATTTTCGGATTATATTTCATCGTACAAGATCCAAGTGGATAGAATCCAGAATCCACACCGTGGTTACGGTTTGAAAGTGCTGTATAGTGGCGCATAATATCAAGTTCAGATACTTCTGGTAGCTCTGCATCTTCTACTCGAATATAATCGCTCTCAAACACATCTTCTAGTTTCACTTCTTCTACATCTAATTTGGGTAAGCTATATCCTATGCGTCCTTCTTTACTCACTTCAAAGATAAGTGCTTGGTCTTGGTTCTTCATTGGATAGCCCCCATTTCGTTTACAAGTGTGTCAATTTCCTCTTTTGTACGAAGCTCAGTTACTGCTACAAGCATATGGTTTTCATGCTCTTTATAATCACGGCCTAGATCGTAACCACCGATAATATTCTTTTGTAATAATGCATCGTTTACTTCTTTCACTGGACGTTTGCAATCTACAACAAACTCATTGAAGAATGGTCCAGCAAATGTTACTGTGAAGCCTTTCGCTTCAAATTGACGTTTTGCATATTGTGCTTTAGAAATGTTTTGACGTGCCATTTCTTTCACACCTTGTTTGCCAAGTGCCGTCATTGCAACAGAAGCTGCTAGTGCATTTAACGCTTGGTTTGAACAAATGTTAGATGTCGCTTTATCACGACGAATATGCTGTTCACGTGCTTGTAACGTTAATACAAATCCACGTTTACCATCTGAATCTACAGTTTGTCCAACAAGACGTCCTGGAATTTTACGCATAAATGCTTTCGTTGTTGCAAAGTAACCACAGTGCGGTCCACCAAACTGCGTTGGAATACCGAATGGTTGTGCATCACCGATTACAATATCAGCACCAAATTTCCCTGGTGGTGTTAATGCGCCTAATGATAATGGATTTGAAGAAACGATAAATAATGATTTTTGTTGATGAACGATTTTTTCAATATCAGCTAATTTTTCAACTTGTCCGAAGAAGTTTGGATATTGAACGATTACACAAGCAACTGTATCATCTACTTCACTTTGTAATACGTCTAAATCTGTTACACCATCTTTATGATTAATTTCAACAACTTCAAGATTTTGACCTTTTGCATACGTTTCAAGTACTGCTCTTGATTCTGGATGAACCGCGCTAGATACAAGAATTTTCTTTTTGCGAGTATGGCCAGCTGCTAACATTGCCGCTTCAGCTAAAGCTGTCCCCCCGTCATACATAGAAGAGTTTGCTACATCCATTCCTGTTAATTCACAAATCATTGTTTGGAATTCAAAGATTGCTTGTAATTCCCCTTGTGAAATTTCCGGTTGGTATGGTGTGTAAGCTGTATAAAATTCTGAGCGAGAAATAACATGATCTACAATTACTGGAGCATAATGATCGTATACGCCTGCTCCTAAGAAAGAAGCGTATTCTTTTAAGTTAGCATTTTTACTAGCCATTTGAGATAGCTCTTTTAAAAGCTCTGGCTCTGATTTTGCTTCTTTAATTTTTAAATCCCCTTTAAAACGAACACTCTCTGGAATATCAGAGAATAATTCATCGATCGTTTGAACGCCGATCGTTTGTAACATTTCTTTTTTGTCTTCTTCTGTCATTGGAAGATAACGATGCAACATGAAATCTACCCCTCTCCCCGTTACTTTGAACGTTTGTAAAATGGTGTTGGAACAACTACTGCTTTGACGCGTTTATTACGAATTTCAATTTCTACTTCTGTATCAACTGCTGCGTATTTTACATCAATTAGTGCTAAACCAATGCTTTTCTTTAACGTTGGAGATTGTGTACCACTCGTTACTTCCCCAATTTTTTCTTCACCAATAAATACAGGGTAATGCGTACGAGGAATTCCACGTTCGATTACTTCGATGCCGACTAATTTACGAGGCGCACCGTTTTCTTTTTGCTCTTTTAACGTTGCTTTTCCAAAGAAGTCTGCTTCTTTATTTGTTTTTACCGCAAAGCCAATTCCAGCCTCAATCGGTGTAATATCTTTTGATAATTCTTGTCCATAAAGTGGTAATGTTGCTTCGAATCGAAGTGTATCACGAGCACCTAAACCACATGCTTTTAAGCCCTCTTCTGCTCCAACTTCAAGAAGTTTCTCCCAAAGTTTTGCAGCATCTTCACTCTTACAGTAAATTTCGAATCCATCTTCACCTGTGTAACCTGTACGAGATACAAGTGCTGGAATTCCATCTACAAGAATATCGTTTTTAAATTTAAAGAACTTAATTTCTTTCAAATCTTCTGACACAACTTTTTGTAAAATGCCTTCTGCTTTTGGTCCTTGAATTGCAAGCTGTGCAACTTCACTAGAAACATTGACTACTGTCGCATCGCCAATTACATGACTTGCTAACCATTCGTAATCTTTCTCGATATTTGATGCATTGATTACTAATAAATAGTCTTCTTCACCACGTTTGTAGATTAATAAATCATCTACTGTACCACCATTTTCGTAGCACATAGCTGTATATTGTGCGCCCCCTACCTTTAAGGTAGATACGTCATTTGTAACAACACGTTGTAAAAATGCTAAACTATCTACACCTTTTACTTCAACTTCTCCCATATGAGACACATCGAACAAACCTGCAGCTGTACGTACAGCTTCGTGTTCTTCTTTAATGCTTGAAAATTGAACTGGTAATTCCCAACCACCGAAGTCGATTGTTTTTCCACCATACTTCGCGTATACATCAAATAACGGTGTACGTTGTAATGTAATCATGCTCTCTCCCCCTTATGCTTTGACAAATCAATAAAAGTTGCTTCCCTTTTCTAAACATTTTCATTCTGAAAAGATAGGATATACGGAATCTCATTATATTTTTTTATGAAAGCGTAAATAAAAAATCACTTTCTTGGATAAAATACGAAAGATTCCACACATTTCACACCATTATCCTAACATCATTCGCTATATTTCATCAATATTCTAGCATAAAAAATAATTTAGAATTTTTTATGTTAAAACACAATAAATACAGCTTTTGAGATTTAATACTTTATTATTGTCTATCATATAGCCTTTAATAACGATAATTATGCCTTCTTTTAAGGCAAATCATCATACATTAAAAAATAATTACTTTAGTTTATAAAAGGTGGGAGAGTTGTAATGAATGTCGATATTTCCGTAGATCGGACATGGCAAAACAATTTTTTAAATAGAATTGACGAAGATGGTCCTTGGACAAACTGGGATTTATATCACTTAGCTTATGAAACAGAAAAATCGTTACTTGTTCCTACTTTTGATGGACTACAAGCACCGAAACATTTATCCCATTTCACACCGCTTCCGCATCAATTAGAAGTCGCTCAAAATGTGATTGAACAAATGAACGGTAAAGCGATTCTAGCAGATGAAGTAGGCCTTGGAAAAACAATCGAAGCTGGACTTATTTTGAAAGAATACATGGTCCGCGGGCTTGTGAAAAAGGTACTTATACTTGTCCCAGCTTCTCTCGTATCACAATGGGCATACGAACTGAATACAAAGTTTTTCATTCCCGCTGTAGCACAAAAGAAAAGCTACTCATGGGAACAAGCTGACGTAATCGTATCATCAATTGATACTGCGAAACGTTCACCACATCGCGATATCGTGTTGAACTTGGAATATGACCTTATTATTATCGATGAAGCACATAAACTGAAAAATAATAAAACAAAAAACTATGAATTTGCACAACGATTAAAAAAGAAGTTTTGTTTATTACTAACCGCTACTCCTGTTCAAAATAAGATTGATGAAATTTTTAACCTTGTTTCTTTATTAAAACCAGGACATTTAGGCAATCAATCCAACTTTGAAGAATATTACGCTTCCAAAAATCGCTCAGCCGAATCAGATGAAGACTTAAAAGCTCTCATTAATAAAGTAATGGTGCGAAATAGACGACATAATACCGGTATCGATTGGCCGAAGAGACATGTACGTACAATTTTTGTTGAGTTTAATGAACAAGAACAAGCTCTATATAATGATATCGAAAATTGGCGAGGACAAGACGCCTTCACATCTGCTTTCTCATCGTTAACTTTAAAACGGGAAGCGTGTAGTAGTCGTGAGGCTGTTTACTATTCATTGAAAAAGCATGTAGAAAAAAAACAGAAAGAAAACGAACATTATATAAAAGATCCACATATCGATGTGCTAATGGACAAAATTAATCATATTCCTTTCAACTCAAAAGCAAATAAAGCTCTTGAGCTTATAAAAGAAATTGACGATAAAGTCGTTATCTTCACAGAATATCGAGCGTCACAAATGTACTTACAATGGTTTTTACAACAACACGGTATTTCTTCCGTTCCATTCCGCGGCGGGTTTAAACGCGGGAAGAAAGATTGGATGAAGGAGCTTTTCCAAAACCACGCACAAGTATTAATTGCAACTGAAGCTGGTGGTGAAGGGATTAACTTACAGTTTTGTAGCCATATGATCAATTATGATTTGCCATGGAATCCAATGCGTCTTGAGCAAAGAATCGGACGTATTCACCGTCTCGGTCAAAAAAATGATGTTCATATTTATAACTTAGCTACAAAGCATACTGTTGAAGAACATATTCTGAAACTGTTATATGAAAAAATCAACTTATTCGAGCGTGTTATTGGTGAACTCGATGAAATTTTAACGAGAATTAATATGAAAAACATCGACGCGCACATTCAAGAAATTTTCGCGCAATCAAAGAGCGAAGGTGAAATTAGAATTAAGATGGAAAACTTAACATCTATTATCGACTTTGCGAAACGAAATGAAGCTGAGGTGCAAGGCTATGCAGCAACATGAAATTCATAATTACTTATACAATTTCTTTGAGGCGAATAACTGTGAAATTTTAGAACGTTCTCCTCATTTATTAGATGTACAGTTAACAATTGAGATGGATAAATTATTAATGAATCGCCCTTTTTATTGGCACTATCTTGAGAAAACAGGAGGCGTACCGAATCCGATGCGCCTTACTCTTATTACAAATCCAGAAAATGAAGAAAATGATGGTGAGCTTATTCACTACGGTTCACCACGTCTACATCAAATTTTCCAAACGACAAAAGAATTAGGCTCATACATACGTTTATATGAGGATGTAAGACATAATGGGTCAACACATACACCGCTCCACCCTTGGCTCGGTATTAATATAAAAGTTTCCTATCAATGTGATCGAAAAAAAGACATCCTTCACTCGATTGGTATTCATCTCATTTCTGGAACAATGATGGCAAACTTTCATGAAACATTAACAAACATTAAACTTACACCAAAAATACCTGATTTTTGTTTTACGCTCTCGCCCATCATTAAACCTCAAAGTGGTTTACAACGCATAGAAGACGCTTTAAAAAATATAATTGCAGAAGATGACCATACGTGGGCAAAAGAAGCAAGAGTGCGTTGGAATCATGATTTAGACCTTTTAAACCGTTTTTATGAAGAAAGTGACGAACTTCCTGAGAGCTATGAAATTGAAAAACAAGCTCTGCAAGAACAGTATGAACCACGTATTACAGTGCAAATTATTAACGGTGGACTCTTTTATGTTACCGCGAATCATTTTCTATCGAAATAAAGCTCCTTCTGCTTTAGAAGGAGCTTTATTTCGAGTTATTCTCTATCCTCATTACGCTCTTGTTGTTTTTGCTTTGCCATGCGTTTTTGATACGCACGATCCTTCGCGCTCACATGATTTGCATCAGTTGGAAGATTTTCTTTCGAACGTCCAATTCCATTGCTCATCTTTCCCACTCCTTTTTACGTTTTTCAGAATACATGTTTATTTTCAGCTAGAGTTACAATCCTTATACAAAAAAATAAGAGCAGCCATTGGCCACTCTTACTCGCTCACATATTTTTGAAACATATCATGGATGCCTTTATTTACTAGGTTCGAGATCTGCTCGTCAGATTTATTCGGATAACGATCACGCAATCTGATAGATGCCTTCACCATTAAATTTTCTAATACAGAACGGCCACCTTCTCCATAAATAATTTCAGCATATTTAACAAGCCTTCCATCCTCTACTGTTGCTGGATTATGATTGAAGAAAAATTTACTCATTGTCTCCACCTCTCTATTTTGATAACGTTTACATTTATATAGATTATTTATGTTATTTATTTCACAATATTGTATGCATGTATATTTAATTAGTTTCATTATAAAGCAACATATCGATAGTAAATATGTGATTTTCCGTCCATTTTGTGAACAAATTAAAAATGAAAGCGTTTCCTTTATTATATACTAAAAAAACTTACTACGCTAGGGGCAATTTTTTTCAATCTACTCTCCCCTCGAAAATTGATATATTTTTTCTTTTCCCATTAAACCTTATACAATTTTCAGAAATTATATTATAAAATATATGTATGACTTAAGGAGGCTTTGTATGAATCAAAATAAAAAAGCTATATTAGATCTTGTCTTTTATCTCGTAATCCCATTCCTCATTTGGAAATTTGCAAAACCTTATATCGATCCTTATTACGCGATGTTACTTTCCTCTGTTCCGGGGATTATTTATACACTGTATACCTTTAAAAAAGAAAAACAGTTTAACGTGACAGGGTTCTTTATTTTAATTACACTCATTTCTAATACAACGGTAGATTTATTATCTGGGTCAGCTGAACGAATGTTGTGGAATGATGCATATTATCACATCGTACTCGGTATTATCGTCATATGTACAATTTTTATAAAGAAACCACTTATGTTATATTTCGCTGCGGATATTGCCGCACTGCAAGGCCATGACCGTGATAAAAGTCGTGAGCTTTATCGTGATAGTCGTATTTATCCAGCACTACAATATTTAACGCTATTTTTCGGTCTACAATTCATATTAAAAAGCTTCTTAAAAATTTATTTCATCTCTGTTTTCGGTGTAGATGGCTATGGTGAAATGAGAGCGATTATGACCGCTGTTGGATGGGGCATTTCCATTTGTATCGGAATTGGATTTGTTTGGGTAAATAATAAAATACATGCCGTTACGGAAGAACAAGAATCCGTGCAGTAAATAAAAATCCCCTAGTGTAATACGACACTAGGGGATTTTTGGTTTGTTAAACATATGACTAAAATTTAACTTGATTTTTTTCTTTTACTTTTTACATTTCGGTAAAACAAAGCAGCACTCAGCGGCATAACACCAAACCACTTATTCATAAATGGCTCTTTTTCAGCACGGCGTTGTTCTTTCTTTTGTTTTCGATCTTCTTTTGGAGCATCCATATACGACACAAACTGCTGCGTCACAAAGCGAACATAATCATTAGTAGACATATTATCATCACCTCTACTTGATTAGTATGTCCACTTTTTTATACATTAATCTTTTCCTTTAATTCATTCATAATTTGCTTTACAGACTTATTTGTCGTATCGATATGAATATGAGCCTCTTCATAATAAGCTCGGCGTGATTCAAATTTCTTTACGAATGCATCTATATCTTTCTTTTGAAATAGTGGACGTGTCGTATCTTCACGAAGCCTTTCTGCAATTACATGCGGATCACAATATAAATACACGACA
This sequence comes from Bacillus sp. RCC_6_1, assembly GCF_041360755.1. NCBI lineage: Bacteria > Bacillati > Bacillota > Bacilli > Caryophanales > Bacillaceae > Bacillus > Bacillus sp. RCC_6_1. The sequence continues at coordinate 606,645 of NZ_JBFUPV010000002.1, read as the reverse complement.
GTTCCGTTCTCTTTCATCCACTTGCGATTTTCCGCTCGTTCAATAATTCCCCCACCAGTTGTAATAATAACATTATGGACTGGTAGCGCACGTAACATTTCGCTTTCATATTCCCGAAAAGCCATTTCGCCTTCTTCGGCAAAAATTTTTCGAATTGCCTTCTCTTGCTTCTCTTCGATTTTTTGATCAGTATCTACAACATCCATTTGAAGTTCTTTACTTAACGCTTTTCCAATTGTTGTTTTCCCTGCTCCCATGTAGCCGGTTATGTATATAGATTTCATTTCTTGTCCTCTCAATCGTCATTTATTAATTGTTATTATAACGAAAGATGCTACTTTGTTTAATAAAAAAACGTTTTGTTCTTATACTATGAAGAACAAAACGTAACACTCGCTTTTACTTATAAGTGCCTCTTCTCACCCACTGCGTTGCAATCCATTTCTCGCCTTTCGTTACAGGTGCCCCTCCGTGTAACGTAAGCTCGTTTAATGATTGATCTTGATAAAAATACTCAAAGTATACTGCCATTCCCTTTCTAGGGTGTACAGAAAGATTTAATTTTGGGAAGTACGTTTCTCCGCCTTCTTCTACATCATTTAAATACATTACAAGCGTACTAATACGATTGTTAGCAGCTGATCTACTATGTTCCGCAAAATAATCATAGTGTGCTTTATATTGTTGATCCACTTCATAATTTAAAATGTGCAATCCTTCACCATGCGACGCAGGAACATTCATGATAGATGAAATTCGTTTTTCAATCTTTGAAGTAAGTTCATTGTCTTCCAAAAATGCACCGCTACTTGTTCGAATATCATTTACATCACGTGCTGAACCAACTTTAGAACGTTTCATTTTATTTTTAGACATTTCAATTAATTCATCACACTCTTCATCACTTAGTACATTTGCTAATACGACAATAAGAGGTTCTTCGAATTTTGAAATAATGTGTATTTCTCTATCTTCTGTCATAATCGTATTTCCTTTATGATCAAAAATAGTTTGTTCCTTATTTTCACCTATTTGATTGTTGTTTGTCATTTCCCTATTCTCCCTAAAAATAATGATTGGATAGCATGAATATATCATATTCTTTCTACCTTTCTCTTTTTTGAGAAAATTTAAACTTTTAATCATTATATTTATCCATTTCTTCTAAAAAATCAATTCAATTTACAATAGGAAATCCTGGTTTATCTATATATATATTTTACATATTATCCTTCTATCCAATCGACTATTTTCCCATCCTTTTTTCTATACCGAAAACTCACCGTATAGAAAGCTTCCTGTTTGAGTGTACACTGCAAAGCAACGAGAATTAAATCATTTTCAAAGACATAATTTCCACTCGCTTCTCCCTTTTCATACTGAAAGAAAAATGTACCTTCTTTTTCTTTTTGCTGTAAGTCTTTTTTTATATCTGTAATAGATCGGTTAAGTAATTCATCCAATAAAAATTTTTGTTCTATTCCTATATAAAAATTTTTATCTGTAAACAACATATTTGTTTCGTATATAAAAAAAGAAGTTAATAAAATAAGAAAGATAATCGTTCCAGGCATTGTAAATCCCTTTTGCTTTCTCATACGTTTATTCCTATTTCGCTATATCGCATAACTACACCTTCATATATTTTCCCACTAGTATCTTTCACATTTATAATGAGTACATGAGGTGTTAGTTTGTAAGAAACCGTTCCAATATTTTGTAAAACAACTTCCCTCCCGCGCCTATTTACCTTTCTTATAAGACGACTATTCTCTTTTTCATACGATACTTCACTCCCATTACGCGATCGGAATTGTAAAATACTTTCTCCATTTTCAAATGCTAGCTGTTCTCCAGATGATACTTCACGAAACTCCAATTGCATTTGCCCTAAATACACATCCCACTCCCAATCATTTAACCCTTTCGACTGTTTATTTTCCATTTCAATGAAATGTAGGCGGGGAAAGAGCAAAAAAAATATTGATAATAGAAACAGACATACAATCATTTCTATTAATGAAAAACCAAATTCTAATTTATTTTTTCTCCTACATAAAAGCATTGTTCCATCATTCTGTCTTTCACATCTTTCCACATGGTACAAACTTCATTGCCTCCCCAATATGTGTAATACACAATTCCATTTATATTCTTTTCTATTATTCGCTTTTCTTCATTTCCATACATATATATAGCTGCTTCTTTTTTTAATAATCCAGTTGCCTTATAACGAATTTGTATATTTTTTCTTTCTTGCATAACTAATACTGTTTGCGGTAGTAGTAACGATACAGCCATCATTAAAACACTTAACGATACAATCATTTCAGCCATTATGGATCCTTTTTGACATTTCACGATACGTAAATCTCCCTCTTCCAAGCTGAAATACAATTTCATATTTATAATTTCTATACGAAATTATAATCGTACCACCTCTATTAATATTTCCACTTGGGTTATATGTCATCGGATTTGGAAACGTATGCAAATCAATTTGTATATCTTCTTCATACTCTCGCTTGACGATATAATACTTTGTACCTGACTCTTTTATAGCATACATATTTCTATCTTTATGCCAACGTAATGTGTAGTGCTTTTGATGGTTTATCGCTAATTGCTGCATATACAAAATATCATTTGAAAACTGTCTCAAAAATTGTTCAACTTTTTGTCGCTCGTATAAGGAATGAACACTAAAATACGTAACTATACTTAATACAGAAATAACAAATAAAACGAGTAACATTTCTAAAAAAGTAAACCCTTGTTGTTTCACAATGCCCTAATTGATACTGTGCCATCATCTGATATATGAATAGATTCGCCATTCGGACACTTATCAGTTGTAATATACTTTTCATCTGCCAGTTCTTTTAACGATGGAATTTTATTATGTTGTAATTGATATACTTGTATTTGTGCTTCTATAGATTTCACGTAAGCTGCACACCCTTTTCCTTGGACCGATGAACGCTGTGTAACTACATTTGGAATAATTAATAGTAATAATATAGTTATGACAACCATTACTAATAGCATCTCTAACAGAGTAAATCCTTCCTCATTCTGCATACAAATGCCCCCTAAATAGAATTCATCATTTGAAACATCGGCATAATCATCGCTAAATACATAAGGACAACGATTCCTCCAATACATGTAAATAAAATAGGCTGAATGATAACTAACATATGTTTAATTTTTCGTTCCATCTTTTCCATAATAAGATCGCTATAGTCACCTAATTCAATCCCTAAATTGCCATTTGCTTGTCCATGCGTAATAACATAAGAAAGTTCTTTCTCGTAATACCCACTTTTAGCAATGATAGATTGTAACTGTTCTCCTCCAATTAATTGTCTTTCAATCCGATTCGCTTCATATTGAAAGAACGGATGATATCTTTGCTCCATCATTATTGTTAAAGCTTCGCATACTGATAGTCCACCATTTAATAAACCACTCAACTGAGTAGCAAAATAATGTGAATGCTTTAAAATAAGAAATGTTTTGATGAGAGGAATACGAAGCATGATTTTTACCTGTCTAATATGTGGAAGTTTCCTAAAATACAACATGTATAAACTACATCCAATAATAACAGTTAAAATAGCGGTTAAAATAATGTATGGTAGCAGTTTTATTGCACTTAAAATGTGTTCTGTAAGTAGTGGTGTATTAGAACCGAACGAACTATAAACCATTTCAACCTGAGGTAATAAAATGAGGTTAAAAATAAAAAGCATGATTAGTAGAAAAAACATCAAGAACATAGGATACTGCATTATTTTCATCATGTCTCTCCTATACTTATCTTTCTTATAAAGAAGTACACTTCCTTGTTGCAAAGCAAAAGAAATATCACCATGTTGCTCGGCATAAAATAGATAACTTAACATGTCCTGATGAAACTTTAACTGATGAAAAGAATCGTGTAGACTTTTCCCATCTTTTAATCCCTCAATCATGCGCTGCAATTGTACTTTCTTTTCTACAGATAATTGAAACTGTAAAAATTCTAATGCTTGTAAAAGAGAGTAGCCTTTTTCTAATAATTCTCCTAAACGTTTCAACAATACTACTTGATCACTTAAACTCCAAGTTTTCTTAAACATAAACATCTTCTTCTAAAAAACCTAAAGCATATCCTTTTCGTATTGATGATTCTAAAGTCTCATGTTTGTAAGTAACACATTCTCCATCTGCTTCTTTAAGTGCTTGTTTTAACTCATATCCATATAGCAGCTCATAAATGCTTGCTTGCCTTACTTGCCTCATTGATTTACATAAAGTTGAGCACTTTCCTCTGCAAAACGGACACTTCAATTCGACAAGTCGCTGTGCAGCTACAGCCAATAAAGACTGTTCAATCTCTTGCCTCGTTATACCATAATCCATGAAACGAATGATTGCTCCTTTCGCATCATTCGTATGCAGCGTTGTCATTACTAAATGTCCTGTCAAACTTGCTCTTATAGCTATTTTTGCTGTTTCCTCATCCCGGATTTCACCGACTAAAATAATATCTGGATCATGACGTAAAATAGCCTTTAATCCTGTTTCATATGTGAGACCCGCTTTTTCATTTATTTGAATTTGTAATACATCGTCACTTCTTTTTTCAACCGGATCTTCAAGTGTAATGATGCGACGTGTTTTCTTTTTTCTAATTACTTCTAATAATGCATACATTGTCGTCGTCTTCCCAGATCCAGTCGGTCCAGTAAACACGAGTAGCCCCTGTGAATAGCGTAAAAACGAGAGTAGTTTTGCTGCCGTACTTGGAAATAACGAAAGATGTGATAAGGGCTGAACAGATGCTTGTAAATGAAGGCGAATAACGAGACTTTCTTGATATACTGTTGGAAGTGTTGAAAGGCGTAAATACACTTCTTGTCCATCAATTTGCAAATACAGCGAACCATTCTGTGGCTTCCGTTTCTCTCCTATGTCCATAGATGCTAAAAATTTGAAATGTGAGACAAGTTTTTCTCCAAACTCCTTTTCAATACACTGGCTCGTCATTAAATCTTTTCCTATACGTAGTTGCACCGCTACATCCTTCTGCCGGGGCACAATATGTAAATCTGACGCTTGTACCCTACACGCTTCTTTTAAAATTGTATTCGCGAAAATTTCAATCCCATTCATCACTTTTCCCTCCTCACTATGTATATAGCATGAAAACATTCGCAATAAAAATTTGGACTTTTGTATTTTCAATAGAGGAAAAAGGAAAAATATGTTTGTGAAATTATGAACAATTTCCGAATTATTGTCTGAAATTACCTATACTCATGTTTATCTGTATTATAATGTTATTATCTTGGATAAAGTGATAAAGGTGGAGATCCTCATGGAACAAGCTTTAAAAATTACAGGTGTATTATCTGACCCAACTCGTTATTACATTTATAAATATATTTCGCAAAAACATAGTTACGTAACGGTACAAGAAATTGCAGATGAGTTTGACATTCATCCAAACGTAGCGCGTTTACATTTATCTAAATTAGAAGATGTTCATATGCTAAAATCGGAAACGAAGAAAACTGGAAAAGGCGGACGACCGAGCAGATTGTATGTCTTATCTGAAGATGTTATCCAATTACAATTTCCATTCCGTGATTATCAATTGTTAGCAAGAATCGCATTTAATTCTTTACTTAGCCTTGGCGCTGCTGGTGAGAAAGCGCTATACGAAACAGGAAAACAATTCGGAGCTGAATTAATGCAACAACATATGCAACGTTTAAATGTGAGTGAAGATGCTTTAACAGTGGAACAAAAAGTTCAAATTGCAAAAGAAGCTTTCTCAACAGCTGGCTTATCACCTGCATTTGAATTAAGTGCAGATGGAACAAAAATTTTCTATGATGTACACAATTGTCCATTTAAAGAAGTTGCTGTTCATCATCCAACTGAAATTTGTAACATGCACGGAGATATGATGAAAGGAATTTTTGAAATCCTATTCCCTAACATGGAATTAACTCGAAATGATAGTCTATTAGATGGATGTAAATCTTGTAATTATAAACTAACAATTTAATTTCTCATATAAAAAGAAGCCAATAATAATTGGCTTCTTTTTATATGAATGAATATTTACAATAGCAAGAAAAATAAACTATAATGAGGTGAGGTTTACTTTTTTTAGAAAAGGAGGGAGATGGCATGGAGCGCATGTTTCGCGTTCTCGGCTTTTGGACTGGAATTTTCTCGGTTATGTTTTACGTAGGGGATATGCAACAGACCGCACTACTATTTTTAGGACAAACAGGTTTCTTCGTACTTTTAAGCTATTTAAAATTAACAGAGCGTATGTATATATACGTATTTGGGGCATATTTAACTGTTTTCTTCATAGGATTTACATACTACACGACGTTTTTACTTGTCCCTGGGGCTGGACATTAAAAGATGGCATTTTGCCATCTTTTTTTAATTCCGGAATTTCCTAGTTGACTTATAGGTTTTATTGCCTTATATTCTATATAACAGATTGGAATTAGGGGGAATCAACATGAATACACTGCTTGTCGGAATTAACGTTGCAGTCATGCTCATTTTAGTTGGCGTATTATATTATATGCAACGTAAGCATGTATCTTTTAATAAACGTGTATTTACTGCTTTAGGAGTCGGAATTATATTCGGTCTTATATTACAATTTATTTATGAACCAACTTCTAAAATAATTATTGAATCAAATACTTGGTTTGGCTTAATCGGTAACGGTTATGTGAAATTACTTCAAATGATCGTTATGCCACTTATTTTAGTATCTATTATTTCAGCCTTTACAAAATTACAGTTAACGAAAAACCTTGGTAAAATCAGTGGTCTTATTATCGGAATTTTAATTCTTACTACAGGAATCGCTGCAGCTGTCGGTATCGCTGCAAGTGCAGGATTTGATGTATCTGCAGCAGGCTTGCAACAAGGTGATGCAGAATCTGCTCGTCTGAAACTAGTTGAAGAAAGATTTACTTCTATTGAAAAGACAACAATTCCAGATAAATTATTAGAGCTATTGCCTACAAATCCGTTTCTTGATTTAACAGGCGCTCGTCCAACATCAACAATTTCTGTCGTAATATTTGCAGCCTTTATCGGCATTGCCTTTATAGGTGTAAAACGAAAATATCCAGAACAAGCAGAACTATTTAAGAAAATGCTTGATGCTGTATATGCAATCGTAATGCGTATGGTAACATTAATTTTACGCCTTACTCCATACGGCGTATTAGCTCTTATGGCAAAAACAGTTGCTGGTAGCGATATAAATGCTATTTTAAAACTTGGTAACTTCGTGTTAGCCTCTTACGTAGCACTTATCGTAATGTTTATCATTCACTTATTATTAATTGCATTGTCTGGTTTAAATCCAATTCAATATTTGAAAAAAGTGTTCCCTGTACTAACTTTTGCATTCACATCTCGCTCTAGTGCTGGTGCGATGCCATTAAATATTGAAGCTCAAAAAGAAAAGCTTGGTATTTCCGAAGGAATTGCAAACTTCGCAGCTTCATTTGGGGTATCTATCGGACAAAACGGTTGCGCAGGTATTTATCCAGCAATGCTTGCAATGATGGTCGCTCCAACTGTAGGAATTGATCCATTACAACCACAATTTATTTTAACTTTAATCGCTGTTATCGCTATTAGCTCATTCGGTGTTGCCGGAGTTGGTGGCGGCGCAACATTCGCAGCTTTAATCGTACTATCTACAATGAACTTACCAATCGGTATTGTTGCTCTAGTTATCTCGGTTGAGCCATTAATCGATATGGGGCGTACAGCTCTTAACGTAAGTGGTTCTATGACAGCAGGTCTTATTTCAAGTAAATGGCTTGGTGAATTAGATCAAGATACGTACAATCAAGATGATACAAAAACTGGTGAAATTGCTTCATAATGAAAAAAAGACGCTAACATACAATTGTTAGCGTCTTTTTTATTCCGTTCCCTCTTTATAGATTTTATCTTGAGAATTCTTACTCCAAGTATTCTTCTAGTTGCTCTTTTAACTCCTCCTCAATCTCATAACAAGATTCATTAACAAGTTCCCCTACTTTCTTACTCCCAAAAATGTTTGATTGAATTGACATTCCTAAAAAGATTCTTTCGCATTTCCAAATTGGAATATAGTGAAATTCAATCATCTCTTTTTCTTCATCTAATATAGCTATGGCAACTGATGAATAATAACCCACCTCAAAGGGATTCTCTTTTTCTCTTGCAAATCCCATATCTAATTCCATGTGTTTTTCTATGTATAAATGCGCATACTCTTTATGCAGTTTAAGTGATATTCGCTCTATTTCCTTCTCCATACATTGAATGTTCTCTTTTAACTCCAACGTAAACTCCTGTTCTTTATATTTCATTTTCGCCTCCTGAAACATAGAAAAAGAGAATATGATAACATATCCTCTTTCCTCAAATATATTTCATTATCTCACAGCCCGTCCTTTTCACAAATAACCATTTTGTTCGCACCATTTATGAAATTGTCCTACGTCTACTCCAACTAACACGATATCCTTTAGCTCTACATCAATGATTTGTTCTCCAATTACAATAGCAAACTGCGATGCTAATTTTGTCTCGTTTTTCTTTACAATTCCAATTCGGTTCCGATGCGGTCCATCTTTTATATATGCTTTTTGTCCTACAATATCAAAGTTCAAAATTCTCACCTCTTTTACTGCGCTCAAATTGGAAATACGATCTCCACCTCGGAAAATTTCCTTTCATTGCACTATTTCTCTATATATATGACGAAACAATAAAAGAGTCCTTCCTTCTTTACAATTATTTTTTCTTTGTTTCATTTTTGTGATTGAAACGTAAAGTTTATAATAAAATACACTTGGAAGCGCTTTCTATGTAATTTTTTATGTTATAATATATAAGTAGAACTTCGTAAAGAGGGTTAAAAAATGAATACAAAAATGATTAAAAAAGTAATTGAAGCATTAAAAGTATATGGCTTTCAGGATGTATCATTCTGTGACAAAACGAAGCAATTTTTATTTCATAACGAAACCGATATTATGAGCGGCTATGCAGAAATAACATATAGTAGTCAATTTGAAAAATTCAACGTACAAATTCATCCAATTGAAACGCATCACCAAGCAGAGTTACAAGAGATTGAAAGACATATACAAGCTTGTATAAGAAAAGTGGAATATTTAAACGCACTTCTTACCGGGCAGACAAAACTAGATGATAAAATTATTATTATGTAAAAAAAGAACGTGATCCAATCACGTTCTTTTTTCATTATACGTTCATCTTTTCCTTTAGTTGTAATCCTGTAACAGATTCTAATACATCCATCGATTCTCCAAATGTCATATCAAAAATTGTCTTGTCCTCTATGTATGGAAACTGTCTGAAACGCTTTTCTAACACCTTCACAGCATCTGATGTAAAGTTTGCACTATCAATGCCAAATTCTGTTTCAAGAAGAACGATCCAATCTAGCACATGAAAACCTAATCCATTGACGAATGAAATAAGTTTTTCTTCTGGGTTTGAAGATAAGAATACTTGGCGTTCTATCTCACTAAAAAGTTCTTCTCCTAAGATTTCAGCTAACTCATCATCATGTTCACGTTCAACAAGTTCTTCGTAGCCGTAATCATCCACAAGCTCTTCTACTTCTTCACTATCCTGACAAAGCAATTGACTAAGAAGTGCCTCTTTCTTAAATTCACTATTTTGTACGACTTCTAAAAAGCTCGTTTCCCATCCATTTTCTAATTTCATATTATGTACTCCTTTATATACGTTTCTTATCATCACTGTACCCAAAAGATCACTTTTATAACCTTTTAGGTAGTTACTATTATTTCACATGATTCATAACAAAAGATGCAAACTCAGCTACATCTCCTTCAAAAATATTTATTTCTGGCAAGTGATAGAACGTTGTTTGGAGCGGGTTTCCTGCATGATATACATATATCGTTTTCTCTAGTGCAATCGCCATTCCAAACTCTGTATGGCTCCCGTTTCCGCCATCTAATATAAGTAAAAATACATCCGCTTCTTTTACAGCATTTCGTTCTGCCTGACCAATTTCTCTTAATTGTTCTTCATTCGCTGCTCTTTCATTTTTGGTCCAATCATATGTATGGTGCCATCCTGCATGTTTCAGTTCATTTGCTACGGAATGTACAAGATGTTTATTTTGGAAACCTGAGGCGATATAAAAATTCATTTATATACACTCCTTCATTGTGTATGGGGAAACTCCTTTTTAGCGTTATTTGTTATAGCTATAATAAAGAACAATTTCAAAAAAAATCCCCATCTTTAAAACTTATTTGCGTTTAAATGATGGGATGCTTCATGGTCTTCTTTTATTTTTTGTTTTTTATAACTTTCATCAGCTAACATTTCTAGTTCAGCTGTTATCTCTGACTTTTCAAGCTCTCTTTCTTGCGAAAATTTCCTTGAAATATAAACAATAACACTACCAACGTACAACACAAAGCATATAATAAGTGCAGTATTTTCATAGAGACTTAGCTCCAACACAGTCACTCCTAATCCATTCGTATTTTCACGCCTCATTAATTGGAATTTCCCTATTAACCCATTTGTTATCCCGCTATTTGAGGGCAGTAAGACTACCTCCTCAAAATTTAGTAACAGTAAAGAAGTTAGATGTGGGATGAACCCAACTGATTAAAGTTTCACTTTATTGTAACATAAAAATATCAATTCTTGGAATCTTTCACCCTACTAAAAGAGGCATGATTGTTTCATCATGCCTCTGAAATATTTTGAATGATTGTTTTAATTGCTTCTTTTCCATTATATTTTTTTAGTGCTGTTTTATACTTCTCATTATTTTGATTCAATTCTTCGACATACTTTATAAGAGATTTTACAGTTACATCTTCTTCATATAATACGGAGGCATACCCTTGCCTTTCAAAGGACTCTGCATTTAATATTTGATCTCCACGGCTTGCAAATTTCGATAATGGAATTAAAACCATCGGCTTTTGTAATGTTAAAAATTCAAAAATTGCGTTGGAGCCCGCGCGTGAAATAACAAAATCTGTTACCGCTAATATATCTGGCAGTTCTCCATGTACATATTCAAATTGTCTATATCCTTCTTTATTTTGTAAACTTTCATCAAGGTTACCTTTTCCGCAAAGGTGAACAATTTGATATTTTTTAAGAAGTTCTGGTAATGCTTCTCGAGCCGTATCATTAATTTTTTTCGCGCCCAAGCTGCCTCCCATAATCGTAATAACTGGCTTTTTACGTGAAAAACCTAAAAACGCTAAACCTTTTTCACGATTTCCCTTCAGCACTTCTTCACGTACAGGAGATCCCGTATATATTACTTTTTCTTTCGGTAAATGTTTCGCTGCTTCTTCAAATGTAACAAATATTTTCGAAGCAAAACGAAGCGCAATTTTATTTGCTAGTCCTGGTGTCATATCAGATTCATGTAATAAAACTGGTACTCTATTTAGCCATCCTCCAATTACGACTGGTACAGATACGAAACCGCCTTTTGAAAAAATTACATCTGGTTTTAGTTTTCGAATCCTTACATACGCATCCATAACACCCTTCATTACAAGAAAAGGATCTTTTATATTTTTCAAATCAAAATAACGACGTAGCTTTCCACTCGAAATACTATAGTAGGGAATGCCTTCCTTTTCTATAATCGTTTTCTCAATACCTTGATGAGAACCAATATAAGAGATATCCCAGTTGTCTTCCTGTAAATATGGGATAATGGCTAAATTAGGTGTTACATGTCCTGCCGAACCGCCACCTGTAAAGACTATTTTCTTCATACGTCTCCCCCTTCTAGACTATAATACACTAAAATATCTTGCCTCAGGGTGAGAAAATACCATAGCCGTTACGGACGCTTCTGGCTCCATCATGAATCCTTCTGTTAATGAAATACCTATTTCCTCTGGATGAATTAAGCGAAATAGCTTTTCTTGATCTGCAAGTTCTGGACACGCCGGATAACCAAATGACACTCGTATTCCTCTATATTTCGTACGGAAACGTTCTTCCATCGTCAGTTCAGGTGAGTCCGGAATGCCCCAGCGGTCACGAATGAGCATATGTGTTTTTTCAGCAAGTCCTTCCGCTAATTCAAGCGCTAACGATTGAATGGCATGACTACGTAAGTAATCACCTTTCGCCTTCCACTCTTCAGCAATGTCCCGAACTCCTTCCCCAACCGTAACAGATAAGAAAGCAACATAGTCCATCTCATCTCCTATTGGGCGCAAATAATCACCTAAAGTACGATAGGGAGCCTTTCCTTGTCTAGGGAATGTGAAACGCTCTATAACACGCGTATGATCTTCTGGATCATATATTACAATGTTTTGTCCGTCGCTTTGCGCTGGGAAAAATTGATACACTGCTTTCGGCTTTAACCAAGATTGTCCTTCCTGCAATAATTCATCTATTAAATCATTTAATTCATGTGCTCTCTTATCTCCCTCTTTCAAAAGCTTCTTCACATTTCCTTTTAATCCAAGGTGATGCCCAAGTAGCATTTGTCTATTTAAAAATGGAGCGAGATGAAGGGCCGGAATATCGCGTAATACAATTCGTTTTGTTGAATCAGGCACGATAACTTCAGCCTTCGGTAATGGCTCAATTACTGCTGGAATTTCTACTTTCTTCTCCTCTTTTTTTACGATATGAAGATGACGTTCTTTTTTATCCTGTTTCATCTTCTCACGCTCTTCTTCTTTTTGAAGCTTATTAATAATATCGAGCCCCGTCATCGCATCACTCGCATAACAAACGAGCCCTTTATATGATGGTGAAATCCGATTATCTGTAAACTTTCTCGTTAACGCTGCACCACCTACAACAATGGGAACATCAATATTTGCTGCTTTTAAATCTTCAGCAGTCGTTACCATTTGTTGCGCTGATTTTACTAATAAACCGGAAAGGCCTATAATATCCGGCTTCTTTTCTTGTACTTCTTGAACAATTCGATCCGAACGTACATTAATTCCTAAATTAATAATCTCATATCCGTTATTTGCTAAAATAATTTCAACGAGATTTTTCCCAATATCATGCACGTCACCTTTTACAGTTGCTAATAATACTTTCCCTTTTTTCGCACTATCACTAGATTCCATATGTGGCTCTAAATAGCTTACAGCAGCTTTCATACTTTCAGCACTTTGCAATACTTCAGCAACAATAAGTTCATTATTATTAAATAGTCGTCCTACCTCATCCATCCCTGTCATAAGCGGACCGTTAATAATATCAAGAGGTTTTCTTCCTTCTTCAAGCGCAAGACTTAAATCCTCGTGTAATCCTTGTTTCGTACCTTCTACAATATAATTTGCTAGTCTTTCATCAAGCGTTAACGTTTCTTGCACAACGATATCTTTCTTTTTAGCAACTCGGTAAAAGTTTGTAAATTCTTCTAACGTCTCTTTCGTCGTTTCAAACAGTAGTGCATCTGCAAGGCGTTTTTCTTCCTCTGGAATCGACGCATAGCGTTCTAATTTTTCCGTATTCACAATCGCGTAATCTAACCCTGCTTTCGTAGCATGATATAAAAAGACTGAATTTAATACCTCACGTCCAGCCGGTGGTAAACCAAATGATATGTTACTTACCCCTAAAATCGTTAAACACTCTGGTAACGCTTCTTTAATAAGGCGAATTCCTTCTATAGTCGCTGCTGCTGAACCAATATATTCTTCATCACCTGTCCCTACCGGAAACACAAGTGCATCAAAAATAATATCTGACGGGCGTATCCCATACTTCTTTGTAAGTAATTCATAGCTTCTTTTCGCAATTTCTATCTTTCGCTCCGCACTAACCGCCATACCGTCTTCATCAATTGTTCCTACAACTATAGCAGCACCATACTTCTGAAGAAGCGGTGTCACTTTTTTAAATCGTTCTTCTCCATCTTCTAAATTAATTGAATTAATAACAGCTTTTCCTTGAATATAAGTAAGAGCTCGCTCCATCACATTTTCATCTGTTGAATCAATCATAATCGGTACTTTTAAAACTTTCGTAACTTCTGCTAAGAAGTTTTCCATATCTTCTATTTCATCGCGATCAGGATCTGCCATACAAATATCAATAATATGAGCATTTTTCTTCACTTGCGCTCTTGCCACTTCAGCAGCCTCTTCAAATTTCCCTTCTGCTACTAATCGTTTAAATTTACGTGACCCAATAACATTCGTTCTTTCACCTACAAATAACGGTCTCATAGACTCATCATATTGCAGTGCTTCTAATCCACTAATTCCATGTCCTTCTCTCTCATGATGGTCACGAGGCTTAAGAGATGCTAGCGCGGATTTCATTGCTTTTATATGTTCTGGTGTCGTGCCACAACAACCACCAATAATATTAACCCACCCTTCTTCAGCAAATCGCTTCACCTTTTCAGCAAGAGAAGATGGAGATTCATGGTAATGTCCATCTTCATCAGGAAGACCTGCATTTGGATAACAAGAAATGTAACACTCCGATAAATCAGATAGTGAACGAATATGGTCCCTCATAAACTCCGGACCAGTCGCACAGTTTAACCCAACAGATAATGGTTTCATATGTTCTACTGATAAATAAAAAGCTTCAATTGTTTGCCCAGCCAGAGTCGTTCCCATTGGCTCAATCGTACCTGAAATCATAATAGGAACCGTTTTTTTCAGTTCTTCAAAAGCAGCTTGAATTCCAATATAAGCTGCTTTCACGTTACGCATATCTTGACTCGTCTCAACGAGTAATACATCAACTTCTCCTTTTAATAATCCTCGTGCCTGCCTTGTATAAGCCTCAATCAATTCTTCAAAAGTCACACCACCAGTAACACTAATTGCTTTCGTTGTTGGTCCCATCGCTCCCGCAACATATACTTCATTCCCGCTTTCTTTAACAGCTTGCTTCGCCAAAAGTGCTGCCTTTTCATTTAGTTCTTCATCTAAATGAGACAGCTCATAATCACTTAGTACAATATTCGTTGCCCCAAATGTATTTGTTTCAATAATATCCGCTCCAGCTTCAATATAAGCTTTATGAATCTTTAAAATAACGTCTGGTCTTGTTTCCACTAAATATTCATTACAGCCCTCGTACTCTTCTCCTCCGAAATCTTCAGCAGTTAAATCCTCTTGCTGAATCATTGTCCCCATTGCACCATCTAATATTAAAATGCTATTTTTCAATTTTTCTTCTATACACTTCATCAATTAATACCTTCTTTCACTTCTTGCTTTTCTCTTACATATTTAACAAGATGTTCTGTAATTTCATACTTTAAAAATGGTGTAATAAGATAAATACCATTAAAATATTTCATCGCTGCGTCGACCAATTCTTGTGAAATGCGAATCCCTTCCTCAATTGCTGCCTCTTTCGTTTCATGTCCATCCATTCTCTCTCTTATTTCTTCAGGAAGAGTAATACCCGGCACCTCAAAATGAAGAAAATCTGCATTCCGCTTACTTACTAACGGCATAATTCCAATAAAAATAGGTTGTTCCAAATGCTTTGTCGCTTCATACACTTCTTCAATTAACTTGATATCGTAAATTGGCTGAGTTAAAAAATACTCCGCTCCAGCATCTATTTTTCGTTCCATTCGCTTAACTGCTGCTTTTAAGTGCCTCACGTGAGGATTAAATGCGCCGCCTACAGAAAACCTTGTCGCCGGTCCAATTGATTTCCCTAAAATTGAACGTCCATCGTTCATTTCTTTAATCATTTTAATAAGCTCAATAGAGGATAAATCATATACAGAAGTGGCACCGGGAAAATCACCAACGCGCGCTGGATCACCAGTTAAAGCTAACACTTCTTCCATCCCTAACGCCGATAAACCTAACAAATGAGATTGTAGTCCAATGACGTTATGATCTCTACACGTTAAATGCGTCAATACTGGGATATCATGCTTCGTTAATAACGCACCCATCGCCATATTAGAGACACGAGGCGATGCTAATGAATTATCTGCTAGAGTAATAGCATCTGCTCCCGCTCTTTTTAACGCTCTTGCTCCTTCAAAAAAACGCTGTGTATCTAACGTTTTCGGTGGATCTAATTCCACTACAACTGTCGTTTGTTTTTTTGCTTTCTCTGCTAGAGTGACGTGAGCCTTCGAACGTTTCTCATGCGTATGAACGACTTTTGGCCTTTGAATCGTTTCTTTTTCTATTACAGGGGTAATATTCGCAACAGCGCGCTTCATACTTTGAATATGTTCTGGAGTCGTACCACAACAGCCACCCAATAACCGAATACCTTGCTCAATAAATTTCGGTGTCATTGCTTCAAAATAAGCTGGACTTCCCTCATATACGTAACGTCCCTCTACATAATTCGGGAGACCTGCATTTGGGTATGCTGATAAATAGCCATTTTGCGGAATCGATATCATTTTGAAAGCTTCCGTCATATGAAGCGGCCCCAGTTGACAATTCAATCCAACAACATTTGCACCGTAATCTATAAACTGCTTTAATATTTCATTGACATCATTTCCATTTTGAGTCGTACCTGCTTCATGTAACGCTAATTGCGCAACAATCGGAATATTCGTTTGCTTACGCAACACTTTAACAGCATGAAGTAATTCAAATTCATCATAAAAAGTTTCTAATAGTAATCCATCAACCTGTTCTTCTAGTAAAGCCCCCGCCTGTTCAAGTAACATAAACTCCCTTTCCATATCAGTCGTTGTAACAGCTCCGATATGTTTCATACCACCAATTGTTCCTAAAATTGCATTTTTATCTGTCACAGATGCTTTCGCCAATTTCACTGCCGCTCTATTAATTTTTGTAACTTGATTTTCTAAACCATACATACGTAATTTCGCCTCATTTGCTCCATACGTATTCGTTTGAATTACATCTGCTCCAGCAGCTACATATTGTTTATGAATGGATATAATTAGATCTGGATCAGATACGTTCAATTCTTCAAAGCTACTTTGCAAACCATGTGAATGCAATAACGTTCCAACCGCACCATCACCTATTACAATTCCTTTTGATAATAAATCTAGTAATTTCACGAATCTCCCTCATTTCTATCAATATAAAAACCCCCTCTTCACTTTGAAGAGGGGGACATAATTGTTCCTCCTCTTATTATGCAAAACATTCGTTTTGCAGGTATTAGCACCGTTTCAAACATTTCGTTTGAAGGTTGCCGGGTTTCACAGGGCCTTTCCCTCCACCGCTCTCAATAAGAGTTGTCTTTATTATTTTATTTATGTAGCTAAAAGGAAATGCGTTCCCCTTTTAACAATGTTTGTTAATTTTTTAATAAATTTAGCATGCACAAAATTAAAAGTCAATGACACTTGCGGAAAAATAAAAATTATTTAAAATAAAGTTGCAATTCAATTATCTTTTATTGTAAAGTTAAAAACATAATAAAAATTTCATACGAACATTCTTATCTAGAGAGGTAGAGGGACTGGCCCTGTGACGCCTCAGCAACCATTAACATTTTGTTAATAAGGTGCTAATTCCAGCAAATTGTGAAAGATTTGACAGATGAGAAGAAGACTCTATTCAAACCGAAAGCCTTCTTCTTAGAAGGCTTTTTTTATTTTATATTCACTTAATGTTTCAATTTAAAAAGGAGGAATTTTCACATGTCAACAATCGAAACAAAACTAGCACAAATCGGAAATCGTAGTGAAACTACAACTGGAACGGTTAATCCACCAGTTTATTTCTCAACCGCTTATCGCCACGAAGGAATTGGTAAATCTACTGGCTTTGACTATTCACGAACTGGCAATCCAACTCGCGGTCTTTTAGAACAGGCGATCGCAGACTTAGAATATGGCGAAAAAGGTTATGCCTGTAGTTCAGGGATGGCGGCTGTTCTCCTCGTCCTTTCTCTATTCCGCTCTGGAGACGAACTTATTGTATCTGAAGATTTATACGGGGGAACGTATCGATTATTTTCTGAGCATGAAAAAAAGTGGAATGTTCGATGTAGATACGTAAATACACAGTCTATTAAACAAATTGAGCAAGCTATCACAACTGAAACGAAGGCTATTTTCATAGAAACTCCAACTAATCCATTAATGCAAGTTACTGATATTGCTGCTGTCGCAACTGTAGCGAAAAGGCACGGACTACTTCTTATTGTAGACAACACATTCTACACACCTTATATACAGCAACCATTAACAGAAGGTGCTGACATTGTACTTCATAGCGCAACGAAATATTTAGGGGGACATAACGATGTACTAAGCGGGCTTGTCGTTGCAAAAGGAAAGGAACTTTGCGAGGAAATCGCTCATTATCATAATGCATCAGGTGCAGTTTTAAGCCCATTTGACTCATGGTTATTAATTCGCGGTATGAAAACGTTAGCGCTTCGCATGAGACAACATGAAGAAAATGCGAAAGCAGTTGTTGCGTATTTAAATGATGAAGACGGGGTGACAGATGTATTTTATCCAGGAAGAGGCGGCATGATTTCATTCCGCCTTAAAGATGAAGCTTGGATTAATCCATTCTTACAATCTTTATCCTTAATTACATTTGCCGAAAGTCTTGGTGGTGTAGAAAGTTTAATGACTTATCCAGCAACGCAAACACATGCTGATATTCCTGAAGAAATTAGAACAGCAAACGGCGTATGCAATCGTCTTCTTCGATTCTCAGTTGGCATTGAAAATAGTAACGATTTAATTCAAGACTTAAAGCAAGCCATTAAACTCGTAAAAGAAGGTGTAAGAATATGAGCTATTCTATAGATACACTCTTACTACACAACCAATATAAACATGACTCGCAAACAGGCGCTGTGAACGTTCCTATTTATAACACATCAACTTTTCACCAGTTTGATGTAGATACGTTCGGAAAATATGACTATAGCAGGTCAGGAAATCCAACTCGTGAAGCTCTTGAAGATATCATTGCTTTATTAGAAGGCGGAACAAAAGGATTCGCCTTTGCATCAGGCATTGCAGCGATTTCCACTGCATTCCTCCTTCTTTCACAAGGTGATCACGTACTCATTTCAGAAGATGTGTACGGAGGCACTTACCGAGTGATAACTGAGGTACTCTCCCGTTACGGTGTTTCACATACATTTGTTGATATGACCAATTTAGAAGAAATAAAACAAAACATGAAACCAAATACAAAGCTCTTTTATGTAGAAACACCTTCTAACCCACTTTTAAAAGTGACAGATATTCGCGAGGTTTCTAAACTCGCAAAATCTATTGGCGCTCTTACTTTTGTTGATAATACATTTTTGACACCACTATTCCAAAAACCACTTGAACTTGGAGCTGATGTCGTTCTTCATAGTGCTACAAAATTTATTGCTGGTCATAGTGATGTTACTGCCGGATTAGCAGTAGTAAAAGATGCAGAACTCGCTCAAAAGCTTGGATTTTTACAAAATGCATTCGGTGCTATTTTAGGACCTCAAGATTGTTCTCTCGTACTTCGCGGTCTAAAAACATTGCACGTACGCCTCGAGCATTCAGCTAAAAATGCCAATAAAATCGCACATTATTTACAAGAGCACGCTAAAGTACAAAATGTCTATTATCCGGGATTACAAACACATCTCGGATTTGATATTCAACAATCTCAAGCAACATCAGCTGGAGCGGTCTTATCGTTTACTTTGCAGTCAGAAGATGCACTCCGCCAATTTTTATCAAAAGTAAAATTACCTGTTTTTGCAGTTAGTTTAGGAGCTGTAGAGTCAATTCTTTCTTATCCAGCAAAAATGTCACATGCAGCACTGTCGCAAGAAGCTCGTGATGAAAGAGGAATCTCTAATTCATTACTTCGGTTATCAGTCGGTCTTGAAAATGTTAACGATTTAATATCCGATTTTGAAAATGCCCTTTCTTATGTAGAAGAACCTGTAAATGCATAGAGAAAAAGAAGATATGAGATTAGGTTTTCATATCTTCTTTTTCTGCGTTTTAGTTATATTCATTTGAATTTCTTCTTTTCTTATAGTCCATAAAAAAATAAAAGTATATCATCTATTTCTAAATAATGGATTAATTGATATATTAAGAAATAAAAAGGGGTGAAAATAATGGATATTTGTTCAGATATTTTAATCGTTATCGATTTACAAAATGGCGTATGTTATAGCGAGGAGCATTTATTTGATTTACAGAACTTACTAACAAAAGTAAATAAAAGAATTTATTCATACAGAAAATTAAATAAACCAATCCTTTTTGTTCAACATTGTGATGATGATTTAGTACCCGAGAAAGAACTTTGGGCTATTCATACCGATCTAGATGTTCAAGAACAAGATTTTTTTGTAAGAAAAACACATGCAAATTCATTTTATAAAACCAACTTAAAAGAAATTTTAGATCAATTATCTGTAAATTGCATTGAATTTTGTGGCGCCCAAACAGAGTACTGTATGGATGCTACGATTAAGTTTGCCCACGGACTAGGATACGAAAACTTTATGGTACAGAAAACAACCTCTACGTTGAATAATCCTTTTATGTCCGCAAAAGAGACAATTGATTTTTATGAGAACATATGGAATCACAGGTTTTTAACGTTGCTAAAAGATGAATTTTAGAATAAATGACTAATGACTTGATCATCCTAAGATTTATCAGCTGTAAGCAAATATTTCATTATCACCATAAAGAAGCGAATTACATTCAGCTTCTTTTCTTTTAACCTGTTTTATATTCTATATATATCATTATAATTCCTTTGTCATATTATTTTAAAAATTTCGTATATTCATTTGAAAGAATAAGAAAATCATGATAAAATTGTGTTACAAATATATCTATATCTTTCAATTTTTAAAACGCATCGAAATTTTCACCCAAAAATGTCATTTTACAAAAACATGCTAATTTACCTATTTTATTTACATCAGGGTCTCTTTTCTTACAATTTCTTTACTTTAGGACTTTTTTTCTGCAACAACTATTTTCTTTTCTTTAAATTTTTGGTATGTATAGTATGGTATAATAGCTCACACGGAGGTGGAAAAGAACATGTTAGAAACCTTTCAAAAAGAATTAGAACTATATGAAAGTAATGCAGAATTATTAAAAGTGCTAGCTCATCCTGTTCGTTTATGTATCGTAAAAGGATTAATCGAGCGCGGTCCAAGCAACGTTTCTACAATGTATACTGGCTTAAACATGCCACAATCTACAATTTCACAGCATTTAGCAAAATTAAAAAGCGCTAAAATCGTTTCTAGTGAAAGAAAAGGATTGGAAATTTATTACAAAGTAGAGAATGAAACAATCATTCAACTCGTTCGCGTATTATTAGGTTAGGGACTAATAATCGAAGAAAAAGAACGTATTCTATATTTTTCATCTCATATCTTTAATATAAATATATATCATGAGAGGAAATATATAATACTACATAAGTCGTATTAAAAAACAAGACACAGTATATACTGTGTCTTGTTTTTTATATTGTTACATACCGATCCAAATGTAAATGTTGCATATCTTTTGTATGTATAACAACATCAAATGCACTCCCTACTCCTCCATTCAAAATCATAGAACGAACTGCTCGATTTTGTTTTTGCGTTTCAGAAAAAGGATTCGTATCTTGATGGCTCGTAAGCTGTTCTAATATCCCTGCAGCTAACAAGAACTCAGATTGTTTCTTATGCCATACTGCACTCATTCCTTGCATACTAAACATCTCCTTTAGCTCGTCCCAATGAATATGAGTAGTAAGATCCATTTCACCTGGATGCGCTAGTGGGTTACGTATTAGCTTATGCTGATAATACCCTCGCAAACTTCCTTCACGGTGTGCTGGATGCATCCATTCTTCTTTTGTGTATCCATAATCAACTGTAATACATATACCTTTTTGAAACCATTTCGCAATTTCTTTTATATACTCCTCCATCACAATTGGTACTTCAAAACGTTGCCCTTCAGCAATATGAATATTATATTTCAATAAATAGCGACCAATTCTTTTATCTAACGGCCTACATACTTCTGAAAGGTTTCCTTCCTCTGTATATGTAATACGTACTTCATACAACATACCATTTCTTTTCTCAATTATTTCAACAGGAAGTGCATCAAACAACTCATTCGAAAAAAGAATTCCCTCGAAAGAATCTCCCATTTCACTATAGGAGGTATAGTACGATACATTAGAAAATGAGCCAAGGTGCTCCTGCTGTAATTTTCTATGAAAAGGGCTCACTTCAATCATTGAATAGTTTAAATCAATAAAGGTTTTTGGAGATAATTGCTTCCATTCTTGTAAAACATCATAGGCAAACTTCCCTGTTCCTCCGCCAATTTCACAAATATTCGGAGCAACTTCACCATTTTCAACAAGACGAATAAAAAGTTTAGCAAAAGTTTTTGCAAACACAGAGGATACGTTGCTACTTGTAAAAAAATCCCCTTGTCTTCCAATCTTTTCACGTTCTTTCATATAATATCCATGACCTTCTGTATACAATACAAGGTTCATATACGTACTATATGAAATTGAATAATCCTTTTCTTTCCCCATCCATTCTCTTAAAATGAGCTCCATTCCCATAATGACTCCTTATTGTAAAAACGGATTATTTTCTTTTTCAAAGCCAATGCTTGTTTCTGGACCATGTCCACATAAAACCGCTGTTTCATCTGGTAATACAAATAATTTCTCTTCAATACTTCCAATTAATTCAGCGAAACTTCCACCAGGTAAATCTGTTCTTCCAATGCTCATTTGGAACAATACATCTCCTGAGAATACAGCATTCGCCTCTTTACTATAATAAGAAATACTTCCTGGAGAATGTCCTGGTGTCTCAAAAATTTCAAAATTAAATGATCCAATTGTTAATGTACCTTCTGCATCAATAATATGATCCGCTGGTTTTGCTGTAATACTGCGGTTCATCATAAAAATTTGAGAGCCGTTTACAGTTGCATCTCCTAACCAATCTGCTTCTTCTTTATGTACGTACACAGGAATATGAAAAGTGTCTCTTACCGCATCAACAGCACCGATATGATCAAAGTGAGCATGTGTTAATAAAACAGCTAATGGTTTTAATTGTTCTTCTTGTAAATATGTAACGAGCTTTTCACCTTCATGACCAGGGTCAAAGATAATGCACTCTTTTTGATCGTTCATTAAAATATAAGCATTCGTTTGTAATGGGCCTAACGGCATTTGTATCCATTTCATATGAAAATCTCCTCCAGTTATTAAACTTACTTTTAATGATACAACATTTCTTTCTCTGAGGAAAAGAAAGGATGCTATCTCGACAATCATTTTTAAAACATGTACAATATAAAAGAGTAAATATTCCAAAAACTCATAATAAGAAATGGGTAGACAGAGGAGGATATTGTATGGGCCTTGTTATTATTTTTACACTTGTCACTCTGTTAGCTGTATTTGCTACGCTTAGAACACTTCGTGAAAAAAACTTTTTCGCGAGCGGCTTTGCAATTGCAACTGTACTCGTTTTCGGATGGTTTACGATCATGACTGTTCTATATAACGGGTATCCACCAGCAGCTTAATTCGTTTACACTTTATTCTTCATCGAGATTTCACACAAAAAGAGGAAGGGTTCCCCCTTCCTCTTTTCATATTTCACAACTTATATCATCTTCGCTTCGTATTTGTGCTTTTTTACAAGCCAAGCTCCTCCGATAACACCTGCATCATTACCAAGTGTTGCAATAGCTAACTTCGTGCTCTTTACAGCACGTGAGAAAGCGTATTGCTCGAAATAGCGTTGAATTGGTTCTAATAGCGCATCTCCAGCTTTAGACACGCCTCCACCAATAACAATTTTCTCTGGGTTCAATGTACTAGAAAGGTTCGCTACAGCTAATCCTAAATAAGAGGCTACTTTTTCTACTACTTCACCTGCTAATTCATCACCTTGTCCAAGTGCTTCAAAGACATCTTTTGATGTAATACGTCCTTCTTCAGCTAACATAGAACGCAACATGCTCTCTTTATTAGTCTCTTGTATTTTTTGCATAGCAACACGTACAATACCTGTCGCAGATGCTACTGTTTCTAAGCAACCAGACTTCCCGCAATTACATGGGAAAGCATTTTCTGTAACGACTGTAATATGTCCAATCTCACCAGCAGCACCACTCACGCCGTGTACAATCTCACCATTGGCGATTACACCACCACCAACGCCCGTACCAAGTGTCATACAGATTAAATCTTTTGCACCTTCACCAGCACCTTTCCACATTTCACCAAGCGCTGCTAAGTTTGCATCATTATCAATAACAACAGGTAATCCTGTTTCTACTTCTAATAAATCTTTTAGCGGATAGTTTTTCCATCCTAAATTAACCGCTTCATAAATCATTCCAGACGCCACATGTACAGGACCAGGAGCTCCCATACCAATACCAATTAACTTGCTCTTCAATTCGCCTAATTCTTCTAGCTTTTTATCAATTGCTTTCGCAACATCAAGTGTAATATGTTTTCCTTGCTCACCTGTATTCGTAGGGATTTCCCACTTATGTAAAATTTCACCGTATACATTAATAAATGCTAATTTAATCGTTGTACCACCAAGGTCAACACCAACTAACCATTTCTCTTCCATGTTGCTTACCTACCTTTATCTAATTCTTATTTAGCTCTTTTTGAATTTCTTGCTTCAATAAAAATAAAGCTGTTTGATAGTCTTGTGGATCGATTAGCTGTGATTGATTTAATTCACGCAATTCATCTTGCATTAATTGTAAATCTGCAATTCGATCTCCCGTATAAATAATCGTACCAAATTTCTTTAGCAATTGCTGAATATCATAAATAGATACCATTTCATCACCCTCTATGCTCACTTACTATAAAAAATTATAATAAGAAAACGTTCACATATTTTATTATAATCAAGAAGAAAAAGTCTCGTCAATTTTTATTTGTCTATACAAGCTTATTTGTAAGCAGTGTTCCTTTTTCTGTAATAATTTTTTCTATGTTTTTATCAAATGGCTCTACCGGAATGTGTTTTACCATTTGAAAATCATACGCTAATGACAGCGTTTTCCCTTTATAATGCACGAGATAACGATCATAATAGCCACCGCCGTACCCAATTCGCTCTCCTCGTTCTGTATAAGCTACGCCTGGGACAATTTGAAGATGAATTTCATCCATATTCACTTCTTCCGTAAGCCCGGGAATCGGTTCACGTAAATTCATATACACCGTTTCTAATTGATCAAAATTATTAATTTGCCGGAAGGACATCGTTCTTGTTCCTTTATTACACTTAGGAACTACAACTTTCTTTCCTTCTTCCCAAGCTTTTTCGATAATAGGATATGTATTCACTTCATTTTCCATTGAAAGAGTAATTCCAATTGTTTTAGCTTCAACCCACTCTTTTTGCGCATACAACGAAAATGCAATCTGTTCTGATAAAGTTGTATACTGTTCTTCTGATAAAGAATTCATGTGTTCTATTATTTGTTTACGCAAACGTACTTTCTCTGCTTTCACACATTCTCCCCCTTACAGTGACACTTTACTCTATGCTGATAGTGTATCACTTTTAACATAGGAATCGAATAAAAAAAGAAACAGTAGGAAAATATTCCTACTGCTTACTTTGTTTCACGGTGTAACGTAGACTTCTTGTCACGCTTGCAATACTTTTTAAGCTCGATACGCTCAGCGTTGTTACGTTTATTTTTCTTTGAGATATAGTTACGATCTCCGCATTCTGTACATGCTAGAGTAATATTCACACGCATTCTTATTTCCCTCCAGTACTAATAACTTAAATCAGACTATACTATAATACCACTTTTAAAATAAAAATTCTACACCTTTTGATATTGTCTAATTTTTTCTATAAGATTTTTCATATTTTCCCTTGCTATTACTGGGTTTCTAGCATGTGAATACACCAAAAATTTTGGTTGTTTTATGTCAGAAACGATATAAGACCACTCTTTTTCAGTATATTTGAACTGCACTCCTTCAAATATCCCTTCTCCCTTCCTTTCTATATCATCCAATAATTTCCTCATAATTTCCCCTTTTTCATTCCATGAACATACCACTTCATCATAAAGTAAATAGAGCGGAGGTGATTGCTCTACTATGCTGAGAAACGTTTTTCCTTGCAATGCTATTAGCTCGAATAATTTTCCAATCCGATATAAAATATCTCGCTTCCACCTCACTTGAAACGATTTTCTTTCATCCTGCGTATAAAATAGAAGATAACATTCTCCTAACTTCAAAGACATTGGGTAAATATTTCCTGTCGATTCGAGCAAGAAATCTGGAATATCTACCTCTTCAAAATCTGTACCTTGGTAAATATTACTATGTTTATCGTATAACTCGAAATGATTTCCTTTCTCCGAAAACATAAGAGCCATATTCGCTTTACTTGATTTCATCAAAGCTTTCACATGATCTTTTTGTTCGCTTGCATAAATCCATGTAACTGTACAACCAAGTCTTTGCAGAAAGAGCATAAGTAAATGTTGCAACGTATCATTTCTCTTATTAATAAGAAGATGAAACTTCTGCATCTGTATTTTCTCGATATCAATATGCTCCAATATAACTTCTATATACTCATTCATAGAAACATGAACGAGCTTATTACGCCCCATTTCTTTCTCCTGCACGTAATAAAACAATTCGGACATATATATTTGTTCTATCTCTTTTTGCTGCTTATACGTTAACGGCATGCCAGCTTGATCGTATAACTTTATAACAATCTCATTCTCATTCTCCACTTGAATGAAAACACCACCTGCACATTGCAAATGATGAACACTATATTGAAAAAGTGACTCGTTCATTTCTTTACATTCCATCGTATGAATCCCTATACCATGAATAGCATGTAAAAATAAATTTTTATAAGAGGTTGTTTCTATATTTTCTTGACTTCCAATTAATATACTTTCTCCTTTTTCAAAAAGAGAACCATACGCCATCGCAATCTTCACGATAAACTGGGGAGTAATTTCAACATTCCCTCTTCCTACAATGCGGCTTTTTTGTAACCACCCTGCACTCATTTCACTCTCTTGAATACCAGCCGCTCCTACTATCGAATGACTATCAATCGCCTTATAAGGCCATAGTTTTCCTTTTTGCTTAATTACCGTACTTCTCCCGATATGACAGTGATCCGCTACAACACTTTTTTGAAACAGTGTAACATCATCTTCAACTATTGTACGCTCTCCTATTGTCGTTTCTAATAGTTCACAATACTTCCCAATGTGGGCATTCGCAAAAACAATACTTTTTTGAAGATGAGAATAACTTGAAACGATACTATTTTTCCCAATAATAGAATATGGCTCAATTACAGCTCCTGTACCAATCTTTGCTCCTTCTCCAATAAAAGAGGGGCCATGAATTTTCGTCCCTTTACCAATCGTCACCCCTTCCCCCATCCATACCATAGGTAATACTTCTGTATAAGGAATAGGTACTTGTAACTTTTTCGTTAACAAATCAAATTGTGCTTGTCGATATTGATTAAATGTGCCGATATCTAACCAATAACCTTCTGACAAATATGCGAATAACAAATTTTTGTTTGCCAATAATGGAAACACATCATGACTGAAATCAAAAAATTGCCTAGGCGGTATGTAAGAAAAGATTTCTGGCTCCATAATATATATGCCTGTATTCACAACATTAGATACTACCTCATTCCAGCCCGGCTTTTCTATATATCGTGTAACCTCCTGGTTTTTATTCATTACAACCAATCCAAATGAGAGTGGATTTTCTACTTCTTTCACAAACATTGTTACCATTCTTTTCTTTTGTTCATGAAACCTAATTCCTTCTGATAATTGAAAGTCAGTTAATGCATCCCCGCTTATCACAACAAATGTTTCATCTAAAAATTGTTCTGCTTGTTTAATACTCCCTGCTGTGCCAAGCGGAGGAGAGTCTTCAAAATAATACAAGTTAACTCCCCATTTACTACCGTCACCAAAATATTGCTTAATGGTCGTACTCATATATTGAACAGTAATTGCAATTTCACGAATACCATGCTGGCGTAATAACTCAATATTATATTCTAAAACTGGTTTTTCTAATAATGGTAACATCGGCTTTGGAGTATTACATGTTAATGGTCTAAGGCGTCTTCCTTTTCCTCCAGCTAAAATAACCCCCTTCATATACTTCAGCCTCCACTTATATAATGTTCAGTAACTTCATATACCATATGTATATTCCCTATCCCACATGAACTAGCAGCATAAACTTGATTAGTTAAACAAATCCTCATTTAGAAGACCATATAATTAAATTTCTCACCTATAAAAACGTACATTTCAAACAACAAGAAATCGCTTACTATTAATTGTTAAATAATACTTATTAACGACCAACATATATACTAATTTTTCCATTACATTATGATACATCTTATCATCATAAACTAAAGGAAACAACGAGCTTTTTTTGTCATGTTTTGACTAAAAAAAGCAGGTGATTTCCCATCACCTACTTTAATTCCTACTCATTCAATAAATAATGCTTTCCTTTTACTAAATAAAAGACATTTTCAGCAATATTTGTAATATGATCTGCTACACGCTCAATATATCTCGCGACAAATGATAATTGTGTAATTTGCGTAATTGCTTCTGGTTGTTCCGGAACCGACGATATAAACTCACGAATTGCTTTTCCATATATTTCATCAACGGAATCATCCATTTCAGCAATTTGTTTCGCAAAAGTTAAATTTTCTTGTTCATATGCTTCTAACGCTAAATGCAACATCTCATTTGCAACCGCAAACATTTCATCCAGGTTGTGCAAACTAACAGCCACTTCTTTTTCCCCAAGACGAATTGTAGCCTTTGCAATATTAACAGCATGATCTGCAATACGCTCTAAATCTGTCGCTGTTTTAATTGAAATAAAAATCCTTCTTAAGTCACTTGCTACAGGTTGCTGCTTCGTAATGAGCATAAGCGCAAGATCGTTTATTTCCTCTTCTAAATTATCCATGCGGTAATCACCATCAATGACCTCTAACGCTTTCTCTACATCCCTTGTATGCAGACCTTCCATAGCCATCAATAAAGCCGCATTTGCTAATTCTCCAAGCTCGATCACCTTTTGCTGTAACGCTTTTAAATCACCTTGAAACTGTTCTCTTACCATTTTTCTTCCCCCTCAATATTATGTGCCATTATATAAAAGTGAAACTTTAATCAACCCTCATCAATCGGGATTTGATAGGCAGCAAGATCCCCTCCCTAACTTCTTTGCTTTCGCTAAATTTTAAGGTGGGGGTCTTACTGCCCGCAAATAGCGGGGTAAATCTCCTACATAGCCTCTTGCGCTTGTAATAAACCTTAAGATAAGGAGAAGTATTAGTTCTCTATTAACAGTAAGATAAAATAAGAAATGCCCTCTGTTAAGAGGGCATTTGCTCTTAGCTTTGAAACGATATCAACCAAAGCGACCTGTAATATAATCTTCTGTACGCTTATCTGAAGGAGTCGTAAATAATTTGTTTGTATCTGTATACTCCACAACTTCCCCGCTTAAGAAGAAAGCTGTTTTGTCTGAAATACGCGCTGCTTGTTGCATATTATGAGTTACGATAACAATACTAAAATCTTTCTTTAGCTCTTGAATTAATTCTTCTACTTTTAATGTTGAAATTGGGTCTAATGCCGATGTTGGCTCATCCATTAAAATAACGTCTGGCTCAATAGCTAAGCAGCGTGCGATGCATAGACGCTGTTGCTGTCCACCAGATAAACCGTATGCATTATCGTGCAAACGATCTTTTAACTCATCCCAAATCGCTGCTCCACGTAAACTTTTTTCAACAATTTCATCTAATGTCTTTTTGTCACGAATACCATGGATTTTTGGACCGTATGCTACATTCTCATAAATAGATTTTGGAAATGGATTTGGCTTTTGGAACACCATTCCTACATGCGTTCTTAATTCTTCAACTGGATATGATTTATCAAATATATTGCGTTCTCTATATTCAATTACACCTGTAGTTCGAACAATCGGTACTAATTCTACCATGCGATTTAATGTTTTTAAGTAAGTTGATTTACCACAGCCACTTGGACCGATAATGGCTGTAACTTCATTCTCATGAATACTTAAATTAATATCTTTTAAAGCATGGTCTTCCCCATACCATAAATTTAAGTTTTTCGTATCAAATACTACCTTCTTTGGCGCAGTCTCGATTTTCTCTTCGTTTTTCACCTGTACATTTACTACTGTTGCTACCATTTGAATTCCCCTTTCATCCACTTCCAACTTATTTTCGATTTCGTAACCATAAAACAAATATATTAATAAATAGCAACAAACCTAACAAAATAATCATCCCAGCTGCTGCTACATACTGAAATTCTTCTTGTGGCCTACTCATCCAATTAAAAATTTGAATTGGTAGAACTGTAAATCTATCAAACATACTAAATGGAACATAATTTGCAAACGCAAGTGCCCCAATAACTAATAGTGGTGCAGCTTCTCCAATTGCTCTTGATATCGCTAACGTACAGCCCGTTATAATCCCTGAGAAAGCATATGGCAATACAATTTGATACATCGTTTGCCACTTCGTAGCACCTAATCCGTAAGAACCCTCTAATAATACACTTGGTACTGATCGAATTGCTTCTTGACTCGCCACAACAACTGTTGGTAAAACGAGTAGACTCATCGTCAGTGCTGCTGCAACTATACTCTCTCCTAAATGAAGAGCATATACAAAAATAGTTAAACCAAGCAATCCAAATACAACGGATGGTACTCCTGCTAACGTTTGATTATTAATCTCTATTATTTTTTTAAATAGAGATTCCTTCGCATATTGCTCTAAATAAAGTGCTGTTCCAACTCCAAATATAAAAGAAACAGGTATAACAATACTCATAAATAATATTGTCCCTGACAAAGCTGCAGCAATACCAGCTTCTTTCGGATTACGTGAAGCGAAATTTGTAAAGAAATTTATTGAAAGATAACTTATACCTTTTTCAACAATTTGAAACAGTAACAAAAACAAAATTACGATTGAAAATAAAATTGCTATATAAAATAACAATTTGTAAATTCGATCTTTTAAAAAGCGTGATGCCATGTTTTTTTGTATTTTTTTATGATTCAACATTCGCATATTATGTCATCCTCCTAAAACGGCGCATAATAGACTGCGAAATGATGTTCATAATAAAGGTAAACAAAAATAACGTTGCACCTACAGCATACATGCTGTAATACGTAATCGTTCCATGCGGAGCATCACCTAAACTTACTTGCACAATATAGGCTGTTAACGTTTGAATAGAATGTGTCGGATCAAGCGATACATTTGGTGTGGATCCTGCTGCAATTACAACAATCATCGTTTCACCAATTGCACGAGAAGCCGCTAATATAATTGCTGCCATAATCCCTGTAAAAGCGGACGGAAACACCACTTGTTTTACCATTTCAAACCGCGTCGCTCCGAGTGCTAATGAAGCTTCTTTCGTCCCTTTCGACACAGCTCTCATCGCGTCTTCAGATAGAGATGCAACTGTAGGCATCATCATAAATCCGATAACGATTCCTGGACTAATCGCATTAAAAAACTGTAAATCTGGTATAAGCCTTTGTAAAAGCGGCGTAACAATTGTTAATGCAAAAAAACCATATACAATTGTCGGGATACCTGCTAATAGCTCTAACATCGGCTTTAATATTTTCCGTGCACTATTTGAAGCATATTCGCTTAAAAATACGGCACACGCTAAACCGATAGGAATTGCTACAAACATAGCAATTGCAGTTATAAGGAACGTTCCACATATGAGTGGTAATATACCGAATTTAGGGTCTTCAAAAAATGGTAACCATTCTTTCTCCGTCAAAAAGGAGTATAATGATATTTTTTGAAAAAACATGATTGTTTCATTAGAGAGCGTAAAAACAATTCCAAGTGTCGTCACAATAGAAACGCTAGCAATTATTTTTAGTAATAAAGGCACTATTCGATTGATTCGCTGCGTTTTTTTTCTTTGTTTTGTATTTCTTTCAATCAAATGTTGTACAGAAAATGTAATTTGACTTTTGTCATTATGAGCCAAAGATGAAAACCCCTTTCCACCCTGACATTACCTTTTTATTTCTGTTAACATACGCAGCTGTTCATTGTATTTTTCTTTTCGTAATTTTACATACCCGACCTCTTCAGCGAGGTTACCGACATGCTGAATCATAAACTCAACATAGTTTGCTACATTCATTTTATTTCGGATAGATGCATTATTCACATAAGCAAGTAGCGGCCTAGATAACGGCTTATACTTACCTGATTGAATGGTCTCTTTCGTCGGAAATACACCATTTACTTTTATTGCTTTCACCTTATCTCGATTAGCCATATAATAAGCATATCCTACAAAAGCAATGGCATGTTTATCATTCATTACCCCTTGCATAATAACTTGATCATCTTCAGACAAAGAGACTTTTTTTACAATGCGATGATTTTGTAAGATGACATTTTGAAAATAATCATACGTACCAGAGTCTACGCCTGGTGCATAAAACTTCACTTGTTCACGTGGCCATGTTGAATGAATTTGTGACCATCGCTTCTCTCTTCCATCTTCACTCCAAAGTAGTCGTAACTCGTCTACTGACATATCGTCTACCCATGTATTATGGCGATTCACAACAATCGTAAGACCGTCGTTAGCAACCTCAAAAGGTGTGAACTGAATAGAGTTTTTCTTCATTTCATTTTTCTCGACTTGTTTCATTACTCTCGAAGCATTATTTATATCTACTTCTCCTTTACTGAAACGATTAAATCCTCCCCCAGTTCCAGAAATACTGATGGAAATTTTCACGTCTGGATGCACCTTTGTATATTCCTCCGCTACTGCTTCTATAATAGGAAAAACCGTTGAGGATCCATCAACTCTCACTTCTCCCTTATCATTTAAAGCAAATGCAGTAGACATTTCAAAACAGAGGAACCATATTGATAATACGAAAATTTTAATCGGTGTACGCATCCATTTCACGTGTTCTTCCTCCTAGAAGTAACCGGAAATAACAGGATTACAGATATAAGAATACTGCTAAACTATTAATTCGGTTTTAATTGTTTGTAAAAGTTTTGTAAAGTTCCACAAAAATCAACATACGATACAATTTTAATTCAGTAGTAGCTATTCATTTCCTCTGATGATTTCCCTATAAAACAGTTATCCCCTATCCCATCATATACAAGTATCATTTATACGGCCGCGTTTTTTTCAATGTTGTATACTTGTCCACATTTATTACACGATATGCATAAACCATAAAAAAAAGCACACTATCTTTTCAGATAGTGTGCTTTTTTACAACTTTTTTATTCATCATCTTGCTCTTTATTTTTATTGTCTTTATCATCTTTTGGAGCTTCACCATTTACTTCTTTGTTTTTCAAATCAAAGTAAGCGTCCATAATTTCACGACCAATATATCCATTAATACCAGTCTTATCATCATGTACCCACGGAACGACAACAGAGAATGCTACTTCTGGATCTTCAAGTGGCGCATAACCTACTAATGTTAAGTTATATGTTTCCACACGTTCACCGTTTGCCTTTCTACCAATCTCTTTATCTCCGCCATACACAGTTTGCGCGGTACCTGTCTTCCCTGCCGCTTTATATTTTGCACCTGTAAAGTATTTTGTAGCTGTACCACCTGAATCATTATACACTTGTCTAAATCCTTCTTGAACGCGTTTAATTTGCGATTCCGGCATATCAACACGATTTAATACTTTCGGTTCCATAGATTGAACAACTTTCCCAACTTCATCTGGTTTCACTGCCGGTTGACGAATTTCTTTTACAACTTGTGGTTGCATACGATATCCGCCATTGGCAATCGTCGAAATATATTGCGCTAATTGAAGCGGTGTATACGTATCATACTGTCCAATTGATAAATCTAGTAAGAAACCTGGTTGACTACTCTTACCCATCTGACCAGCAGATTCATTCGGTAAATCAATTCCTGTTTTTACACCAAGTCCAAACTGTCCGAAATAATAACGCATCGTATCAAATGCTTTTTGAGGTATATCTAACGTACCACCTCTCACATACTGAACACCGGCGATATTCATCGCTGTTTTAAACATATAAACGTTAGAAGACATTTTTAAAGCTGTAAGGTCATTAATATATCCCATCGTTTTCCAAGACGACTTCGTAGGCGTACCTTTTAATTTAATTGGTTCATCCAATTGTACTGCCCCTGGTTGAATCGCACCAGTTTGATATCCAGTAAGTACTGTTGCACCTTTTACAGTTGATCCCATCGGATAAGAACTTGTCATGGTACCTAATGCAAAGTCATTTACTTTCGTTTGGCCATCTTCGTTAACTAATTGTTTCCCCGCCATAGATAAAACTTCACCATTTTTTGGGTTCATCATTACAACAAATGCACGATCTAAAAGAGGTTCGCTTCCTTTAAACCTCATTAAATTCTTCGCAAGAATATCTTCCACGCGCTTTTGTAATTCCATATCAATTGTTAAGTTCAGGTCATTACCACTTTGTCCTTTTGATACATTAATCGTTTCTAAAATATTACCGTTTTTATCTGTAACATTTCTAACTTCTGCTTTCGTACCGTGCAGACTATCTTCATACTGTTGTTCAAGATAACTTTTTCCTACTCGGTCATTTCGATTATAATCACGAACAAGATAGTAATCTAGTCTTTCTCTCGGTAAGCCTTCATCAGATGTCGACACCCCACCAAGTACACTTCGGAATAAATCATCGTACGTATATTTTCGCTCCCAATCAACATTCGTATCTACACCTGGTAATGCTGCTAGGTTTTCACTAATAATCGAATATTCCTTTTCTGTAGCATCCTTTTTAATAACTTGAGGTGTCATTGCATATCCGCCGTCCATCTTACTCTTAATCGCGAGTATTTCTAGATCTTTTGCGGATAATTGATTAATCTCTTCTTCTGTTACACGACTTCGCTGACGCTCGTCTAATTCTTTATCATCAATTTTTTTATCTTTAAACTCTTGACGATCTTTATTCGTAATTTTTTCTTTAGCTTCCTCTTTATGCATAGCAAGCCAATAATCTTTTTTATCGCGATCTGTTAATTTATCTGTCGGTACTTCAATCAAATCTGCTAGCTTTTTCGCTGTTTCTAAGCGATCCTCTGCAGTTGATCCTTTCATTTTTGTAAATGTAATAGTACGAACGGCTGCATTATCTACTACAGGTCGCCCATAACGGTCAAATATTTTCCCACGCGGTACAGGATTACTTATCGTTGAGTTTTCTTTCTTCTCCACTTCATTCTTATATTCTTCACCGCGAACAATTTGTACATATCCGAGCCTTACAATAACCGCGGAGAACATTAAAAACACGCAGAAAAACAACACGTTTAATCGAAAAGGAACGTGGGTCTTTTTCTTATTTTGCTTCTGCTTCTTGCTCATACAAACCCCCTCTACCAACAGCTATGTAATGTGAAAGGGACACCCTCATACAGGTGTCCTCACTGCTGTCTTACATCTTTTTCTATTCTAGCATAAAACAAACGAGAAGTTAACCTTCTGGTTCAGTTTGGTTTTGCGCGTTCCCTTGCGTTACAACACTTGTTTTACTCGCATTTCCCTCATCATATTTGACATTTTTAACTGCAAAATAAATAAGAAAATGTCCAGCACCTAAAATACATAATAAGTAAGGTAAACTTTTTTCAGGTGGAAAGAATAGTACAGCACATAAAAAACTTAAAATGGAACAGATTCTTCCGGCGTTTAACCACAGCTCCCGAACAACGACATATTCCACACGCCATTCTCTCGCATTTTTTGCTCTACCAATTACGTCATATGTCATTGATCCGTACGGAACAAGTAAAATAGGATATGCAATTGCAATACATGCCGCATAAATAAGTAATTTCGTGTATGTAACATTGAAAATAACTAAAAAGACGACAGCATATAAAATAATGCCTCCAAGTAAAATTGCTTTTTTTCGCCACTCCTTCTTTAACATACGAGCAACTAAGTAATAACATACAAAGGATACAGCAGAGTTCACTAAACTGTATTTCCCTAATGCGAACTCACTATTAGTTGCTAAATAAACATATACTGAAATGACAAAAATAAACGTTCCTTCTCTCAATCCTTGGAAAAAATGAGCTCGTGTAATCTTTCCCCAATTTTTATCAATCCGTCGTTCTTTCAATACTTGCACGATTTCATAACGCCCTTCACATTCTCTTTTAGATAAAAAGAAGCTTAAGACGACAGCAATTGCAAATAGAACTAATGAAAGAAAGAATATAACAGTATAACCACTCCATTTCTCCATACGTGAAATTGTGTATCCTGCTGCTATTGGTCCGATCATTCCAGAGAAGGATGTAAGAAGTCCAAGAAACCCATTAAAGAAATCTCTTGTTTCTGGTTCTGTAATTTCAAATGTCAATAAGTTAAAAGCCAACCAGTAAAAACCGTATCCTACTCCTAAAAGAGCCCCCATTAATAAAATATACTGAGAAGCACTTTTCCCTGCTACTAAGACAACGATAAAAAAAATTGCGAGCGTTCCTACCCCTATTCGTAATAAAATCGAGCGATCGATACGTTTCGCTAATTTCCCCCCTACAAGAAATGTGAGAGGCTGTAATACCACGCTGGCTAAATTATACAAGCCAAGATTCACATAATTTTGTGTTTGTTTCCATAAATAAATATTTACAAACGTATTCGATAAAGAAATTGCGAGCGTGTATAAACCTCCTATAAGGAGCAATAACACTAAATCCCGATTCACTTCAACGTCACCAATTATATGTTTCCATTTCATACACAACTCTCCTTTACTTCATGTTCTAGTCTTCCAAAGACAAGCCCAATTATGTAAAAGGAAAGCATAGAAAAAAGCTAGGGGCTCTCCCCTAGCTTTTTCTATATTTATTACGATTATTTTGCTTCTTGGTAACGTTTTTCAGCAGCGTTCCAATCTACAACGTTCCAGAATGCACCGATGTAGTCTGGACGACGGTTTTGGTAGTTTAAGTAGTAAGCATGCTCCCAAACATCTAAACCGATAACTGGCGTTTTACCTTCAGTTAAAGGAGAATCTTGGTTTGGAGTGCTTGTTACTTCTAACTCACCATTGTTTACTACTAACCAAGCCCAACCAGAACCGAAGCGAGTTGCGCCAGCTTTTGCGAATTCTTCTTTGAATGCATCGAAGCTACCGAATTTTGCTTCAATTGCAGTTGCAAGTTCACCTACAGGTTGTCCTCCGCCGTTTGGAGATAGGATTGTCCAGAAGAATGTATGGTTAGCATGTCCACCACCATTGTTACGTACTGCTGTACGGATTGCTTCTGGTACTTCGTTTAAGTTTGCAACTAATTCTTCTACGCTTTTGTCAGCTAATTCTGCATGACCTTCTAAAGCAGCGTTTAAGTTTGTAATGTACGTGTTGTGATGTTTTGTATGATGGATGTTCATTGTTTCTTTGTCAAAGTGAGGCTCTAAAGCATCATACGCATAAGGTAAATTTGGTAATTCGTGTTTTGCCATTGTTATATTCCTCCCAGTTTATGTATTGCCACTTAAGTGACATACAACTTCATTCTACCCTAATTGCCATAGGGTGCAAACAAATAAATCACATTGTCTTGCTATCATTAAAGTAGCAAAATTCCCACTTCTTTTCAATTAAAATGCTCATATATTCCGTAAAAAAAGCTTCCTTCTACAAGGAAGCTTCCTGCTAACATAATAAACATGTGAAATGGATATGGACCCTGTAGGACTCGAACCTACGACCGGACGGTTATGAGCCGTCTGCTCTAACCAGCTGAGCTAAGGGTCCACAATTATGTATGTAACAACATATCAAATAAAGGAATTCCTATCGGATATGCTCTTTAAGAAATGTAAGATAAATTTACCATATAGAAAAGAAAAGTGTCAATTGTATTTTTCTTATTTAAAAGAAGAAAGTTAATAAAAGAAATTTAGTTATCTCCACTATATGTAAATATAATATATCTTGAGATTCTCTAGATTACTACGTTACAATGATTTTATACATACATAAAGGAAGTGAATCTATGTCCATATTTACTCAATTCGTAAAAAGCATATACTCGCCTAAAGATATGGCGCTATTCCGTTTTCAAAAAATCGGTAAAACCATTTTGTATATTATGCTACTTTGCTTAATTACTACTATTCCAAGAACTTTTTTGTACGGTAGTTTTATCCAAGATGGTGTAAGCATGGTAAATCAAGTCATCGATAAAGATTTACCTGATTTTAAAATTGAAAATGGCGAACTAAAAGCCGATATTGATCAACCTATTGAAAAAGAAGAAGGAAATGCACTTTTCGTATTTGATCCAAATTCAACAGACCTAGAAAAATATCAAAATAAAACAGGT
Source organism: Bacillus sp. RCC_6_1 (assembly GCF_041360755.1). Taxonomy (NCBI): domain Bacteria; kingdom Bacillati; phylum Bacillota; class Bacilli; order Caryophanales; family Bacillaceae; genus Bacillus; species Bacillus sp. RCC_6_1. The sequence continues at coordinate 568,057 of NZ_JBFUPV010000002.1, read as the reverse complement.
TTATTTGTTTTAAAAGATAAAGTAGTCTCTATGGGAAATGGTCAAATACAAACGTATTCTTATAACGATTTGTTAGGTGCATCTCTTGAGAAAAAAGATCTACAAGAATTTATTTCTTTATTCGATAATATTTATCCAATTTTATTATTTGTTATTGGATTCTTAGTGTACCTATTCCAATTATTCATCACTTTTGTAGGTGTGACTTTACTTGCGTTCATCGGTTCTGCTATGAGCGGTCAACGTAAACTATCCTATAAACAAGTTTGGACACTAACTGCATACAGCTACACAATCCCAACAATCTTCTTTATGATTATGGATGCATGTAAGATTGTCGTACCTGGATCAACATTCATCTATATCGCAGTTGTTTTAATTGTTCTGTACTTAACGATTAAAGAAGTTCCAAAACCGAAAGAAAAATAAGAACGAAAAAAAATGCCTAAATAGGCATTTTTTTTTTGGACAAGCATATATTCCTAGCAAAGGAGTGAAGAATATGAAGAGATTAGGTATATTCCTATTCGTGCTTGTTCTCGGTTATATATTTTATTACGATATAAAAATCGGTACTTTACCGATGTTAAGTTCATATAAAAAAACAACTGCTGCTCAAACGATTAAAAAAGAAAACACAGACAGTCAACAAAATAAAGAGAACAAAACAGAAAAAGAAACGGATGTATCTTATAAAACAATTGAAGTAAAAACTGGTGAGACAGTTCTTTCTATTACAGAACAAATTAACAAGAAAAAAATTCCTTCCATAGAAAAAGTCATTGACGACTTTAAACAATTAAACAAAAGTACATCTGCTACAAAAATACAAATTGGAAAGTCTTATAAATTCCCCTTATATCAATAAGCTATCACTTAATCCTTGTCAATTACATAAAGGCGCTGATACAATAGTAAAAGTGAAACCGAGTACTTCGGTTTCTATAGCCCTATATCACGTATACTATCATTGATATGAGGGACTAAATAAGAAACTTCTTTTATAAGGAGAGCGATCTATTCGTGAATGAAATGACTCATCGTACAAAAACACGTCCAGTTAAAGTCGGTAATTTAACAATCGGCGGTAATAATGAATTAATTATACAAAGTATGACAACAACAAAAACACATGATGTTGAAGCAACAGTTGCTGAAATTAAGCGTTTAGAAGAAGCCGGCTGTCAAGTCGTCCGCGTTGCCGTTCCAGATGAACGCGCAGCAGATGCTATTGCTGATATAAAAAAACAAATCAACATTCCACTTGTTGCTGATATTCATTTTGATTATCGCCTTGCTTTAAAAGCAATTGAAGGCGGCATTGATAAAGTACGTATCAATCCAGGTAACATTGGTCGTCGCCATAAAGTAGAAGCTGTTGTAAATGCAGCAAAAGAGCGCGGTATTCCAATCCGTATTGGTGTAAACGCTGGTTCATTAGAGCGTCATATTTTAGAAAAGTACGGGTACCCAACTGCAGATGGTATGGTTGAGAGCGCGCTACATCATATTAAAATTTTAGAGGACCTAGATTTCCACGATATTATCGTATCTATGAAAGCCTCTGATGTTAACTTAGCAATTGAAGCATACGAGAAAGCTGCTCGTGCTTTTGATTATCCATTACATTTAGGTATTACAGAATCTGGAACATTGTTTGCCGGAACTGTAAAAAGTGCTGCTGGTCTTGGAGCAATCTTAAATAAAGGCATCGGAAATACACTACGTATTTCATTAAGTGCTGATCCAGTTGAAGAAGTAAAAGTTGCTCGTGAACTATTAAAATCATTCGGTCTTGCGTCTAACGCAGCAACACTTATCTCTTGTCCAACTTGTGGTCGTATTGAAATTGATTTAATTAGCATCGCTAACGAAGTGGAAGAATACATCTCTACACTTCAAGTACCAATTAAAGTTGCAGTACTTGGTTGCGCTGTAAATGGCCCTGGTGAAGCTCGTGAAGCTGATATCGGTATTGCCGGTGCACGTGGAGAGGGATTATTATTCCGTAAAGGGCAAGTCGTTCGTAAAGTACCAGAAGAAACAATGGTAGAAGAACTGAAAAAAGAAATCGACGTAATTGCTGCTGAAATGGCTGCTGAACGAGAAAAAGAAAAAGAGACACAAGAACAATAAAAAGAAGGTTGCCACAACATTTGTGAGCAACCTTCTTTTCTACGTAAAAAAGCTCGTCAGTTATATAACCGACGAGCTTTTACTTTGCACATTTTGGACAACGACCATATATTTCAAACTTATGCCCCGTTACTTCATAACCGGTAAAATCTTTATTCATAAAATCCATTGGACAGGAAGTAATCTCTTTCGTTCCCCCACAATCCAAACAAATAAAATGATGATGATGTTCCATAATAGAACAAGTAAAACGAAAATGTTTTTCACCATTTAATTCCGTTTGTTCTAAAACACCAATCTCAGCAAAAACTGTTAAGTTACGATAAATCGTATCAAAACTAAGCCCTGGATAATCGTCCTTCATATGCTCTAAAACGTCTTTCGCAGTTAAATAACGATTATGTGCTGCAAATAATCTGAGCATCTCTTCTCTTTTTCCAGTATGTTTGTATCCTTTTTCTTTCATTAGGCGTAAAGCTTCTGTTAGATTCATACCTATCCCTACTTTATGCAGTTTTTTTCTTCTTCCATAAAATCGCACCGATTAAAATAAGAACTGCTATCATAACAATTGTACCACCTGGCGCTAGATCAAGTTGATACGAAGCAAACATTCCACCAATTACTGCAATTTCACCAAATAAAATGGAAAAGAAAATTGTTTGTTTAAATCCTTTAGCAATACGAATACTTGCTGCAACTGGTAACGTCATTAATGATGATACAAGAAGAACCCCCACTACACGCATTGATACTGCAATGACAAGAGCAACTAATATAATGAAAATAAAGTGAATCCATTTCGCTCTTAAACCAGTTGATACTGCGTATTCCTCATCAAATGATAATAGAAACAGCTCTTTATATAATAAAATAATTGTCGCAACAACAACAATTGCTACAATCCCAATAATAATTAAATCTGTACTTGTTACAGCACTGACACTACCAAATAAATAACTAAATAAGTCTGTGTTAAATCCATTTGCAAGTGAAATGAAAATAACTCCAACCCCCATCCCTGCCGAAAGGATAATTGGAATTGCTAATTCTTGATAGTGCTTATATACAGTTCGTAACTTTTCGATTAGTAGCGCTCCACCAATCGAGAAAATCATCCCCATATATAAGGGGTTTAAAAACCCACCTGTAAAAATGGTTTTTTCAAGTAATAAACTTGCTGCAATACCCGATAACGTCACGTGACTTAATGCATCCGCAATAAGAGATAAACGACGAATAACAACAAACACACCAATTAACGGTGCAACAAGTCCAATTAAAATACCTGCGTATAAAGAATTACGTAAAAAGTCATATTGTAAAAAATCTTGTATCATTATATCCTCCCGTGATGCTCATGTTCGTGTTCTAAACGATGAACATGATGTCCATATAAGACGGACATTTCTGCATCTTCTAACTCTCGGAACTTCTCTACATTCCCATGGAAATGTAGATGTTGGTTTAGGCATGCAACATGTGTTACTTTTTCAGTAACAGCTCCCATATCATGAGTAACAAGAATTAATGTGATCCCGAGCCTTTTGTTTAAATCCTCTAATATTTCGTAAAAACTTTCCACATTTTTTACATCGATTCCAACAGTAGGCTCGTCCAAAATAAGCAATTCAGGATCACTAACGAGCGCACGAGCAATAAATACACGCTGTTGCTGTCCACCAGAAAGCTCTCCAATGTTACGACCTTGAAACTCACTCATCCCTACATCAGCAATTGCTTTTTCTACCTTTTTCTTATCCTCTTTTGTGAAAAAGCGAAAAAGCCCTTTTTTCGAAACAAGTCCCATTGACACAACTTCAGAAACAGTTGCTGGAAAACCAGAATTGAAACTATTTGCCTTTTGGGATACATAACCAACTTTGTTCCATTCCTTAAACTTCTTACTATCAACGCCAAACACGCGAATGCTTCCTTCTTTTGGCTTTAAAACACCTAATAAACACTTAAGTAAAGTTGATTTACCTGAACCATTCGGTCCCACTAAACCTAAAAAAGCTCCCTTCGGAACTTGCAAATTAATATTTTCTAACACATTCCGATCTTCGTATCGGAATGTTAAACCTTCAATTTCTAATATATTATTCATAGCATCTCACCTATTTTAATTCAGAATGATTCCGATTTATATCTATTTGAATTATAGTACAGCTTATTATAGTTGTAAACCAATCTGCCTAAAATATATCTATTTTTTCAAGAAACCTTACTATTATAACAAAAAGCAGAGAAAAATTCTCTGCTTTCGAAAAATATTCCTATAAACTTTTTAGTGAATAGCCGATTTAAACTTACCACCATTTGTCTCTTGCGTGCTCATAATCGTAACAAACGCATTTTCATCAATTTCATGCACAATTGATTTTAACTTCGTCACTTCTAGACGCGTTACAACTGCATAAATAACTTCTTTTTCTTTATCCGTGTAACCACCTTTCGCTACAAGCTTTGTAGTTCCACGGCCAAGACGATGCAAAATCGCGTTTGATACTTCCTCATATTGATCAGATACAATTAAAACCGCCTTCGTTTCATCTAGCCCTTGAATCACTGTATCAATCGTTTTAAATGCGATATAGTACGTCATAACAGAATACATCGCTTGTTCCACACCAAACACAAATGCTGCCCATGCAAAAATAAATAAGTTCACAAACATTACGAATTCACCAACAGAGAACGGTAATTTCTTCGTTAATAAAATCCCCATAATTTCAGTTCCATCTAGCGATCCACCATGACGAATTACAAGTCCTACACCAAGACCTAAAATAAGACCACCAAACACTGTCGCTAAAATAGGTTCTGTTGTAAATGGTGGTACCGCATGTAACGTTGACTCAATGAAAGCTAATGCTACAATACCAAATGTCGAAGATAACATAAATGTTTTTCCAATTTGCTTATAACCGGAATACATAAATGGGATATTGAGAACAACGACTAAAGTAGAAAAACTTAACCACCAAATGTTAGGAGTAAGATAATCTAATATAAGAGAAATACCAATAATTCCACCATCAATAATTTTATTTGGCATTAAAAATAGTTCAATTGCTACCGCCGCGCATGCTGCTCCAAAAATAATCATAACTAAACGATAAATGAGATGAATAACACTTTCTTTTCGATGTTGCTTTTGCTCCATAAGTCCTCCCTTTACTCTTTTTCTGTAGTTTTGTCCTTATATTATAACATACGCTTCTTTTCCTCATGAAAAAAGAAACTCCATACGAATATGTACAAGCTATATGCTCATATATTTCGATAGAAGAACGCGTGAAGGAGGATAATAAGATGAACCTCATTAAACAAATTGTTAATAAAAAATTAAATCATATTTCTACAAAAGAGTTATTAAAATATAGCAAAGAATATGAAGTTCCCATTACAGCCACACAAGCTGATCAAATCGTTTTACTTATGAAGGGTAAAAATATTAATATTTACGATAACAACGAGCGACTAGAGCTCTTAAAACAAATCGCAAAAGTAACTTCCCCTGCCACTGCCCAACAAGTAAATACATTATTTCAGCAACTACTAAAATAAGGAGGGGATTTCCCCCTCCTTATTGCGCTTTAATTTTTTCAAGAAGCCCTTCATCAAAAGTGCCGTTTTTCAGCATTTCGATTTCCAATTTGTATGGCGGCTTCTTATCTTTTTTATCTTCCCCTACATACGGTGTTTCAAGAATTTTTGGTACATGCATTAACTGTGGATGATGTACAATGTGATGCAATGCTTTATACCCAATGTGACCAAATCCAATGTTTTCATGACGGTCTTTTCCTGCTCCGCGTATATTTTTACTATCATTAATATGAAGTACTTGTAAACGATCTATACCAACGATCTTATCAAATTCGTTTAATACGCCGTCAAAGTCATTTACAATATCATATCCTGCATCGTGCGTATGACATGTATCAAAGCATACAGATAGCTTTTCATTATATTTTACACCATCAATAATTTTTGCAATTTCTTCAAAGCTACGACCGCATTCTGTTCCCTTTCCTGCCATCGTCTCTAACGCAATGTTAACCGTCTGTTCTGGCGTTAATACTTCATTAAGCCCTTTAATAATTTGTTGAATACCAGCATCCGCTCCAGCACCAACGTGCGCTCCTGGGTGAAGAACAATTTGTTTCGCTACACCTAATGCCGATGTTCTTTCAATTTCCATGCGAAGAAAGTCTACGCCTAATTGGAATGTTTCTGGCTTCGTCGTATTCCCAACATTAATAATATACGGCGCATGGACGATAATTTCCTCAATTCCGTTCAGCTCCATATGTTTTCTTCCTGCTTCTATGTTCAATTCTTCAATTGGTTTTCTTCGTGTATTTTGCGGTGCACCTGTATAAATCATAAACGTTGTTGCACCGTATGAAACAGCCTCTTCACTTGCTGCTAATAACATTTTCTTACCACTCATGGAAACATGAGATCCAATCTTTAACATACAATCACCTCTTCAATATACAATAGATATAATGATAGCATAATTTGTAGAAATATGTAGTGAATTGTTTGTTCACAAAAGATGCACTACACAAATTTATATGACTATTTATACAGACTATACTTTTCATTTAAATTAGCTGGATTAAGTGAAACTTTAATCAATACTTTTCTATCCATATTGATTACACCTCCCACAAATAGCGGGATAAAAAAAAGATAAGGGAAACCCCTTATCTTTTTTTATTGCCATATTTTTTCTTCACTTTGTCACGTTCTGTTGCAAGTTTACGTTTATAGTTTGGTTTTACTTTTTTCGGTTTTTTAATAACTTTCGTTGCCATAACATCAAGTTCGTCATTTGGTTTTTTACGGCTCTTACGACGACGACGCTCACCTAAATCGGCCCACTCATCTCCGCGTAAATCTACATGCTTGAACTCAATATGACGTTGTTTTTCTAAACTATCTAACGCTTCTTCGTTTGCTGGATCATATATCGTCACTGCAATACCAGAATGCCCCGCACGTGCTGTTCTTCCAACGCGGTGAACGAAGAAATCTAAATCTGATGGTAGCTCATAGTTAATAACATGGCTAATCCCTTCAATATCAATACCACGTGCTGCTAAATCAGTCGCAACAATATATTGGAATTCAAGGTCACGAATTTGTTTCATCATTTTTTTACGATCACGTGGTGATAAATCCCCGTGAATTCGTCCAACTTTTAAGCCGCGTTCCATTAATCCATCAGCAACTTGGTCTGCCATCTTTTTCGTATTCGTGAAAACAACTGCTAAATACGGTTTAAATTGAAGTAGCATTTTATGCACTAAATCAATTTTATTACGATGTTTAGAAGGCACTAAATAGTGTTCAATGTTTCCAGCTGCAACTTGTTTTGGATTGATATGAATATGCTCTGGATTCTCCATATACTTCTTCAGAAACGGTTTTAGTTTTTGAGGAATTGTTGCAGAGAAAACTAACATTTGCAAGTTTTTAGGCATGCGTGCTGCAATTTTATCTACATCATGAATGAATCCCATATCAAGCATTAAGTCTGCTTCATCGACAATAATCGTATTTGCTTTATGAACAAATAATGCTTGCTCTTCTACTAAATCTTTAATACGTCCTGGTGTTCCAACTACGATATGAGGTTGTTTTTTCAACTTTTCAATTGAGCGTTGTTTATCAGTTCCACCAATTAAACAACGTGCTGTAATCATTTGGTCTTCCGCACAAAACTTTGTTAATTTCACGATTTCTTCGTAAATTTGTTGTGCTAACTCACGAGTAGGCGCTGTAATAACAAGTTGTACTTCTTCACGACTTGCATTAATTCTGTTTAATGTAGGAAGTAAGTATGCATGTGTTTTCCCAGAACCTGTTTGGGATTGTCCAATTACACTTACACCTTTTTTCACGACCGGGAAAATTTTCTGCTGAATTCCTGTCGGCTCTGTAAAGCGTAGTTCACGAACTGCATCTATTAAAAATGGTTTAAAATCATACTGTGTAAAAGTTTGTTGTGTCATAAGTTACACCTTCTTTCTAAAATTTCTACTGCGCGCACAAATCAGTCAAGTCTACATTATATCGAAATCTACAAGTAAAATCCATCTTTAGTTTAGGTTTTCACTTCAAAAACTAACCTTCTTCCCTTTTATTGCATATTGTATGTGTATATACCTAACTGAAGAAAGGAGGATTTCTCACATGTTTCCGAAATCCCCTACAAGGCAAATGTATCCGAATCCAGGGCAACAACCTTATACACCATATCCAATTCCACAACTACCACCAATGGCACAAAAAAAGAAAGGTTTTCTTGCTAAGCTTTTTAAAAAACACGATCCAACCGAGCCTTTTATGCAAATGGTTCCACCTTACCGACAAATGGAAGGGCAACCGATGATGCATCAGCAACCACCACCGCCACAATATCAACAGCAATATCAGCAGCAATACCACCAACAATATCAGCAGCAACATCCACAATATCAACCATACATGCAGCAACACCCTGAGCAAATGATACCGCCTCAAATGTATGAATCAAATGAAACGCGCGGCGGCGCAACTACAGCTGCGGCAACAGCAAGCAGTGGCATCGGCAGTTTCTTTTCGAACTTAATTTCGAATCCCACTAATATGATAAACAACATCGAAAAAGTATCTCAAGTCGTTCAATCTGTAGGTCCTGTCGTCGAACAGTATGGTCCTATTATGCGTAGTCTACCAAGCATTGTTAAAATCCTCACCTCTGGAAAAAGTACGGAAGAAAATCAAACGGAAAATGTAACAGAGCCAGTTGAGGTAGAAAGTCCGCCTCCTGCACCTCAAAAAAAGAAACGAAAACGAAAGAAAATAGTGATTGAACCTGTAATAGAAAAAGAGTTACCGAAAGAACCAGTTCAACAAACAGCAACAAAACCAAAACTATATGTGTAACAATCCTTTGTTTTCTATCCACTCCTCCTTTATAATGTAAAAGACTATGCACAAAAGTATCCCTTGTTTAGAAGGAGAGGATTACTCATATGAAAATTGTTAAAATTTCCCCTCGTGGTTATTGCTACGGTGTTGTCGATGCAATGGTAATTGCACGTAATGCTGCATTAGATAAATCATTGCCGAGACCCATTTATATTTTAGGTATGATTGTTCACAATAAACATGTTACAGACGCTTTTGAAGAAGATGGAATCATCACATTAGACGGTCCAAGTCGCTTAGAAATTTTAGATAAAATTGATTCTGGTACTGTTATTTTCACAGCACACGGTGTTTCTCCAGAAGTTAAACAACGCGCAAAAGAAAAAGGTTTAACAACAATCGATGCCACTTGCCCAGATGTTACCAAGACGCATGACCTTATCGAAGCTAAGAAAGCGGAAGGGTATCATGTCATTTATATCGGTAAAAAAAATCATCCAGAGCCAGAAGGCGCAGTTGGTATTGCACCTGACATCGTTCACCTTATCGAAAGAGCCGATGATTTAAAAACATTAGAAATCCCAACAGATAAAATTTTAGTAACAAATCAAACAACGATGAGTCAATGGGATGTTCAACATTTAATGGAGGACATTCAAAAAAAATTCCCAACAGCAGAATTCCATAAAGAAATTTGTTTAGCTACTCAAGTTCGCCAAGAAGCTGTCGCTAAACAAGCTGATGTTGCAGACTTAACAATTGTTGTTGGTGATCCGAAAAGTAACAATTCAAATCGCTTAGCACAAGTATCACAAGAAATCGCGAGTACAAAAGCATATCGAGTTGCTGATGTAAGCGAAATTCAATTAGAGTGGCTACAAGGTGTAGAAAACGTAGCTGTTACAGCAGGTGCTTCTACTCCAACGCCAATTACGAAAGAAGTTATCGCTTTCTTAGAGCAATATGACCCAATGAATCCCGCTACATGGGAAAGAGTTCGAAAAGTACCGTTACAAAAAATATTACCTCGCGTGAAAGTGAAAAAAGAACAATAATAAAAACCGTTGCTTACATGAGCAACGGTTTTTATTTTTCTTATACAAATATAAATGGATCTGTATGTAACTGCGAAGCATGAATGTGTACATTGAGTTTCTTTGCATCCACTTTTTCTTGTAATTGCTTTTGCACACCTTGTTTCATTACTTTTTCAACATTATGTCCCGGGTCAACTATATTTAAACCGAGCATCATCGCATCATGAGCAACATGATAGTACATGTCACCAGTTACATATACATCTGCTCCTTTAAATTTCGCTTGGTTTATATATTTATTACCATCTCCACCAAGTACAGCTACTTTACGCACTTTATCATCTAACTTACCGACAACTCTTGCGCCCTTCACGTCTAATGATTGTTTCACATGTTCTGCAAATTGGCCAAGCGTCATTTCTTCTTGTAAGTATCCTATTTTCCCCAGGCCTAACGTTTCACCTTTATTATCAAGCGGATACACATCATACGCTACTTCTTCATAAGGGTGCGCCGTTACCATTGCTTTAATCACTTTCCGCTGTAAGGAAGCTGGAATAATCGTTTCGATTCGCACTTCTTCTACACGTTCTAACTGTCCAGTTTCCCCGATATAAGGATTTGTCCCCTCTTGAGGTATAAATGTGCCTGTACCCTCGCTACTAAACGTACAGTGGCTATAATTGCCGATATGACCAGCACCTGCGTCTCCTAATGCTTTCCTTACTTCTTCTGCATGAGTGACTGGCACAAACACAACAACTTTTTTCATTTCTTCTGCATATGTCGGTGCTAGAACTTCTGTATTTTGCAATCCTAACGCCTCAGCAAGTAAATCATTTACCCCGCCCTTAGCAACATCCACATTTGTATGCGCTGCATAGATTGCAATATCATTTTTAATACACTTTTCAATAATTTTCCCATACGCCTTATCTGTATGAATCGCTTTTAACGGGTTAAAAATTAAAGGATGATGAGCAATAATGACATTTGCCCCTAATTGAATTGCTTCATCCACAACTTCTTCCGTTACATCTAACGCAATCAATACGTGCTGCACGGGTTTATTAAGCGCTCCAATCTGCAGGCCAATCTTATCTCCTTCCATCGCCAAATGCTTCGGATACATACTTTCAAATAAAGAAATAATTTCATGGCCGTTTGGAATTTTACTCATGATAAAACCTCCCCTATCATTTTCATTTTCGCTTCTACTTCCCCACGCTTCGCTTTTGTTTCTTCAGAATCAGCCGCACGTTCCAACTGTTTTAAAATATTTTGGAAGTTTTTTAATTCTCCTTCCCATTTTTCAACGAAAGCCTCACTTTTTTCTTTTATTAAAAATGGTCCCATAAACAATTCAGCTTGTTTATTTTCAGAGTAAGGCGCTACAACATTTCCGCGCTCCCCTACTAAAATTTCGTAAATTTTCCCATCTTCTTTTACGATTTTTTCATGGATAAGCTCCCAACCATTCTCAATAAACCATTCACGAATATGATGCGCTGCAATATTCGGCTGTAAAATTAAACGTGTTACACCTTCTAATTTTTCTTTACCACTTTCTAAAATGTCACGAATTAACGCTCCGCCCATTCCGGCAACCGTAATTACATCTACTTCGCCTGGCGCTATAACAGCTAATCCATTCCCTTTACGCACATCTACTTTATCTTGTAAACCACTTTCAGCTACAGTTGCTTGCGCAGAGCGAAATGGTCCATCTACAACCTCTCCTGCAACTGCTTTTGTAGCAATATTATTTATAATTGTATAACACGGTAAATACGCATGATCCGATCCAATATCAGCAACTGTAGATCCTACTGGTATTTCACGTACAACTTCTTCTAATCGTTTTGAAAGCTTTACTTCATTCATGTATTTCCATTACTCCTTCTCTTGTCAGTCTGTCTCCATGATAATGAATTTACAGTAGTTGTTGCAAGCCCATAACAACAATTCACCGCTCTATCATTCATCGTATTTTAGAAAATATAGAAAAACAAGCCCTTTGCATAAGCAAAAGGCTTGTCATACGGAACTTTATTTTTTCTTCGATAACCAATCAGCTACTTTAGCGGCTTGATCAGCTGGAACTATATTGGCAGGCATATTGCCTTTTCCTTTCGAAAGAATTTCTTTAATTTCATCCTTTGAAAGTTTCCCACCAATTTTTTGTAAGTTAGGTCCAACTGCCCCTTGTAACTGATCACCATGGCAGCTCGTACAGCTTTGCTTCACAATATCTTCTGGTTTTGATGCCGTTTGTGCTGGCTTCCCGCCATTTTTTGCATCAGCTAACTCTTTAGATTTATTTAGCCCCTGAAATGAAAATACAAACATAACGATAATACCCAATGCTGCAATAAGAGCGAACGGAATCAGCGGATTACGTTTCATATCTCTTCTCCCCCCTCTATACCCCTAAATAGTTAGATGATTCAGTCATTTATATTGTACTTGAAAACGCTCTATCAGAAAAGAGCAAACTACTACTTGTTAAAAATATTCCATAAATTCAGTTTATTGTTTTTTATTGTCATATCGCTTATTATTTCGATAATTATTAACGTTTCTCATCATATTTTTCGCTTTTCTACATATATTTTTGTATATAATAAACAAAATTAATCGAAAAATCGAAAAATGAGCATTTGCAAATCAAAAGACAATTCTGTAAAATAAATTACAAGAAATTGTAATCGTTGCCCATAGCTAAATTTTAACAAAAATTAACAAAATAAAAAAGTTTACTTCACAAAAGTGAAGTAAACTTAAAAAATAACCTATTCTAAGAAATCCTTAAGACGCTTACTACGGCTTGGATGTCTTAATTTGCGAAGTGCTTTTGCTTCAATTTGACGAATACGCTCTCTCGTTACGCCGAATACTTTCCCAACTTCTTCAAGCGTACGAGTTCGTCCATCATCTAAACCGAAACGAAGACGTAGAACATTTTCTTCACGATCTGTTAGTGTATCTAACACATCTTCTAATTGTTCTTTTAGCAATTCATAGGCTGCATGGTCCGCAGGCGATGTTGCTTCTTGGTCTTCAATAAAGTCACCTAAATGGGAGTCATCTTCTTCACCAATTGGTGTTTCAAGAGAAACTGGCTCCTGTGCAATTTTTAAGATTTCACGTACTTTTTCTGGAGCAAGATCCATTTCCTCACCAATCTCTTCAGGAGATGGTTCGCGACCTAAATCTTGTAATAATTGACGTTGTACACGAATTAACTTATTAATCGTTTCAACCATATGAACTGGAATACGAATTGTTCGCGCTTGGTCTGCAATGGCACGTGTAATAGCTTGGCGAATCCACCAAGTTGCATACGTACTAAATTTGAAACCTTTACGATAATCGAACTTTTCAACAGCTTTAATTAGACCCATATTACCTTCTTGAATTAAGTCTAAGAAAAGCATACCACGGCCTACATAGCGCTTTGCAATACTTACTACAAGACGTAAGTTTGCTTCTGCAAGACGACGTTTCGCTTCTTCATCGCCTTCTTCAATACGCGTTGCAAGTCGAATTTCTTCTTCTGCAGATAGTAAGTCTACACGACCAATTTCTTTTAAATACATACGAACAGGATCGTTGATTTTAACCCCAGGTGGTACACTTAAATCATTGAGGTCAAACTCTTCTTCTGTTTTTGTAATTTGGCGATTATTAGGGCCTTCTTCGTTGTCATTATCACCAACTAAATCAATGCCTTGTTCACCTAAATATTCATAGTATTCATCCATTTGATCGGATTCAATTTCAAATCCATTCATGCGTTCTGCAATCTCTTCATATGTAAGAACGCCACGTTTTTTTCCGAGCTCAGTGAGTTGTTCTTTCACTTGCTCAAGGGTCATTTCAGTTTCAATTTGTTTAGAACGAGCTGGTTTGTCAGCCATCTGTTCCCCTCCTTACGCGAGATACAAACATTCATTATACTAAAACTTTATCAAAAAAGCTATTTTCTCGCTTTTTGATTTTGTAAATATGCTACATAATATTTAGCAGCCTCTACAGGATCTGTTTTTTCCATTTGTTTCACTTTAAAGATAATTTCCATCTTTTCAAGTTTTTCCTGATGCCGTCTAAGCGTCTCCAAATGGCCTTGCAACACTTCTTCTGTGTATTCTGGATTAATAAATTCATCCGTCGAAATATCAGTGATAATATTTTTCAACTTTTCATCAGAGAGCCAACTTAAAAATGTTCCGACTGAAGGTTCATTTCCCTTTTCATAATATGCGTATAGTTCATATAAAATCCCTTTATGTTCTTCTGTATGAAAATCTTCTATATGGGATTCCATACGAACAGCTACTTCTGCACTTTGCAACATATGGTAAATAATTTCTCTTTCCGCTCTTTCAAAACCTGTTAACTTCGGTTTTGTTTGAACGACTTGAGACGGTTTAGCAACCTGCTTTATTTGTTTTTGCTGTACCTTTTGTTCTTTGCGATATTGGTGCAATTGGTTCAAAAGTGTTTCCATTGAATACGAAAATTCTTGCGATAATGACTTCAAATATGACTCTGCCTGCATCGCATCTTGTAACAACGATAACTCTTTTAAAACACTCTTCACATATTCTTCTTTGCCAGACTCATCTTGCAAATTTTTCCCTAAACGCAAATAATTTATTTTAAAACCAACAAAACTCACACTTGATTTCACAAGATTTTCAAAAGCAGTAGTCCCATATTGTTGCACATATTCATCAGGATCAAGCTTATCTGGCAAGGATGTGACTTTCACTTGGCAACCAACTTTTAGCAATAATTGCCCTGCTTTCATCGTCGCTTCTCGCCCTGCTTTATCACCATCATAGCAAAGAACAACAGTTTCAACGTTACGTCGCAGAAGTTTTGCTTGTTCTTCAGTTAAAGCTGTTCCCATTGTCGCAACAGCTTCTTCCACACCACTTTTTACCGCAGCTAGTACATCGGCATATCCTTCAAAAAGAACCACTTGCCCACGTTTTCTAATAAACGGTCTTGCTTGGTGGAAGTTATACAACAATTTACTTTTGTGAAAAATCGGTGTTTCAGGGCTATTTAAATATTTCGGAGTGTCATCTCCTAACGCCCTTCCACTAAACGCTATCACCTTACCTTGTAACGTATAAATCGGGAACATAACTCTTCCACGGAAGCGATCATAATGACTACCATCCTTCTCACTTCTTATTAGAAGGCCAGCTTGTTCCATACTAGACAGCGATAAACCTCTTTTTTGTAAAATTTTCGTCGCTGCATCCCAGGCAGGTGATGCATAACCAATTTCAAACTTCTCAATCATCTCTTTCGTAATACCACGGTTTAATAAATATGAAAGTGCTTCATTTCCCTCTTCCGTATTTACTAATAAATGATGATAATACTTTTTCAATAATTCATGAGCTTGTTGCATGATGACAGTGTCATCAGATATGTCTTCTTGTTGTCCTTGCCCTGATGTATACTCTGCAACCGCAATTCCATTTCTTTCGCCTAGCTTTTGAACAGCCTCGGTAAAAGCCAGTCCTTCCATTTTCATTAGAAAGGAAAATACATTTCCACCTTCTCCACATCCGAAGCAATGAAAAATTTGCTTATCAGATGAAACAGAGAATGAAGGAGAATTCTCACCATGAAATGGACAAAGGCCGAAATAGTTACGCCCCTGTTTTCTAAGTTGAACGTATTCACCAATGACTTCTACAATATCGGATGATGTCCGAATCTGTTCAACAACTTCTTCGGGAATTCTGTTCCCCATAACTCCATCTCCGTGTCGTATTTTGTATTCGATATAAATTAAAAAATTCCTTTATAATTCGACAATATTTTTCTAAACTTGTTAGAAAGTGTTGCCGATTACATTGTATAAACGATTTTGAACCTTTCCTATAGGTCCTTTATCTGCATAAATCGCATATACATACTTGCTATATAAAATTGTATACATTTGCTCATCTGTTACAAATGTATCTCTTAGAAACAATACATATACACCTTTTTATAAGAAGAGTAGCAAGCCACATATACTGTTTGATCTTGAGATTTGTAACTTTTTCATGTTGATCCATATAACGATCAACTCCATTTTGTTCAGTATCTACAAAGATCCAATTGCCTTGCTATTTCCTTAAAGGATGAGCATATGATGCGACAAACAAAATTCCGACATGAAATTCCGCTACAACTTGCACAATTTCAGCCTTCACGGGATATACATCTACACCAACTAATATGTTGTCAATGCTTTGCATATTTCTGTATTCTACATCCCTTCTGTGAATCCTTCCATAATGTGCGTTTTCTTGTATAGATTTTGTCGATTTAACGTAATTACATGTCTTTTTCGTAAATCCTATCCCTAGTTTATTCTGAAAAATTAAAGTCTAAACGTAAAATATAGGTTTTTATCACAATTTTTTATTATAATATATTTTCTTCAACTACGCTACATATCCCTTTATTTTTTCATCTTACATTTCAGGATGACAAACTCAAACCTTGAATATACTAAAAGACAAAGGAGTATAAGTATAACCATTACACTACAATCTATTACAAAATCCATAGGTACCATATTTCACACGAGCGAAAAAAGCACATTCACCTTTGGTAAATGTGCTAAAACATTTTTTGGTTTTGCACTGCATTCACAATAATATTTGCTGTTTCTTCAATCGCTTTATTCGATACATCGATTACTTGGCAATTTATTTTACTAATTACTTCCTCAAAATGATTAATTTCTTCTTGAATACGATTAATATTTGCATATGTTGCTCCATCACTTAATCCAAGTGATTTTAATCGTTCTTTTCGAATATGATTTAACTTATCTGGCGTAATTTTCAAACCGAAACATTTTTCTTTTGCCACTTGATATAGTTCTTCAGGTGGGTCAACTTCTGGCACGAGTGGTACATTCGCAACTTTCAAGCGTTTGTTATGAGCCAAATATTGGGAAAGTGGTGTTTTTGATGTACGCGAAACACCAATCAACACGATATCCGCTTTTAAAATACCTCTTGCATCTCTGCCGTCATCATACTTCACAGCAAACTCAATCGCTTCAATCTTTTTAAAGTATTCTTCATCTAACCTACGGACAACGCCTGGCTCATATCTCGGCACTTGCCCCGTAATTTCTTCTATTTGATCAATAAGAGGGCCGATAATATCGTATGCCTCTACCCCTTCTTTTGCAGCCTCTGTTACTAAATATTTGCGCATATCAGGCTTAACTAACGTAAAACATATAAGTGCTTGATTACTCTTAGCAATCGAAATCACTTCTTTTAGTGTCCCTGTATCTTCTACATATGGTACACGTCTAATATCAGGAGCAAACGGGAATTGTCCCATTGCTGCTCGAACAACCAAATCAGCCGTTTCTCCTACAGAGTCAGATACGACATATACGATTTTATTATCCATTACATTACCTCACTTTAAACAAATTACACTTATTCGTTATTTACTAAATTTACAAACGCACGTGTAATATTTGTTTTTGTAATTCGCCCAATCACTTCTAAACCTTGTTTCGTATCTTTTACAACTGGCATTGCATCAATCTGTCTTTCTATTAATTCCATCGCAATATCATATAAAGAATCCTCTCTACGACACATCGCAATGTTTGGCATCCTTGTCATGATAATATTAACCGGAAGAGAGGTTAAATCCTGCTTTCCTAAGCTCGCTCTTAATAAATCTTTACGAGACACAACACCAACTAATAGAGTCATCTGATCTACAACGAACAATGTACCAACGTCCTCTAAAAACATCGTACAAATTGCATCGTATACGGAAACATTTTTATCAATTACAACCGGTCTAGATTGATAATCTTGTACTTTAATTTTCTTAACAGCTTCAGATAATAGCTGCCCCCCAGTTTTACCCGTATAAAAATAACCTACGCGTGGACGTGCTTCTAAATAACCAGCCATCGTTAAAATTGCTAAGTCTGGTCTTAGCGTCGCACGTGTTAGACCCAATTGCGCTGCAATTGATTCCCCTGTAATAGGACCGTGATCTTTTACAATCTGAATGATATGTTCTTGCCGTTTATTCAGCTCTATGATAATCACCACCTTTAATGCACAACGAAAAAAGTTATACTATCTCTTAAATATTATATACTAAATATGCTATTCGAAAAAGAAAGTATGTAAAAAGGACCGTATACGGCCCAAAATTATATTTGAAACTTATCAAGTTGTTCTAAAAAACGTCTTGATTTCAAATAAATTCCGCAATATTCATCATAATATGTATTCAATACTAAACGCATTTGTTTTTTTGTGCTATCCTTTACCGATACATTTCCGAGCCTATGTAAATCGAAATGGAAGAAAAGACGTAATAATTTATGAACAGCTTCTCCTACCGGTATACGATACGGGTCTTGCTCTGCATGACGTGAGCACAGAAAACCGCCTTCCCTAACGGAGAAGGCGACAAAGTCTGTTTCTTGATGACAAATCGCACATGTATCAAAGTACGGGCGCATCCCTAATACCGGAAGCATTTTCGTTTGATAAATTAATGATAATACTTCTGGATCAACACCCTCACACATATAATGCAACGTTTGATATAACATTTCAAATAAATACGGATTATGTTTTTTATCTTCTGTTGCTTTATCAGTTAATTCAACAATAAATGATGCATAAGCAGTTAAAAATATATCCTCGCGAATTTCTTTCATAGTTGAAATAATCTCGCCTTGTTGCAATGTTCCAAGCCCAGATCCCATTTGAATAAGAAACTGGCCATGTGTCATTAATTGCGACACAGATGCTAATCGGCTTTTCGGTTTTTTTGCCCCTCTTGCCATTGCACTTACCTTACCAAGTTCTCTTGAGAATATTGTAACAATCTTGTTCGTTTCTCCGTAATCTGTCGTACGGATAACGATGCCCTCAACTTTTTGAAACATGTTCGTCACCATCCAAGGTTTGAACAAAACGGGTCAAGAAATTGGAGAGTCTAGATGCGCTAGCTCCTCTTCATGTTGATCCATCTCATCGTTTACGTCTTTTTCCATTTCTTTCAAAAGCAAGTACGTTTCAATGCTTCCTGTTTTGGAGAAAAACTTCCAGGTAAAATCTAGCATAAGAATCCACCTTTCTCAATAAGCGTAGCCTATAAACCAATTTCCTTTGTTGTTATTAAATTGACCCATTTTGTCCATTTTCATGTGAGAAAAATTTTTCCTAATTTATCAAAGTTCATAAAAACCAATAATCAGTGGATGAACCAACCATCCACTGATTACAGCTTGACTCTATTTTAGTACTCATCCTCGCGGAAACCTAGGTCACGAAGCTGAGACATTTTATTACGCCAATCTTTTTGCACTTTTACCCATACTTCTAAAAATACTTTAGAACCAAGTAGCGCTTCAATATCAAAACGAGCTCGCTTACCAACTTCTTTTAACATTTTCCCTTGTTTTCCGATGATGATTCCTTTTTGTGATGCACGTTCAACAACAATCGTTGCATTTATATAAACTGCCCCGCCCTCACGCTTTTGAATCGCATCGATAACAACAGCCACAGAATGCGGCACTTCTTCACGTGTTAAATGTAGTACTTTCTCACGAATAAGCTCTGCAATAATAAATCTCTCCGGATGATCCGTTACTTGATTATCTGGATAGTATTGTGGTCCTTCTGGTAAATACTTTTTAATTGTTCCAATTAAAGCGTCCACATTATTACCGTCTAACGCAGAAATTGGTACAATCTCTGCAAACTCATGTAGTTTACGATATTGATCAATTAACTCTAGTAATTGCTCTGGATGAAGTTGGTCAATTTTATTAATTACTAAAAATACTGGTTGTTTCGTTTCTTTTAACTTCTCGATGATGAATTCTTCACCACGACCAAAGCCTTCGACAGCATTAACCATAAACAGAACGATATCAACTTCTTTTAATGTCGTTTGCGCCATCTTCACCATGAAGTCGCCTAGTTTATGTTTAGGTTTATGTATTCCTGGTGTATCAATGAAAATAACTTGTGCATCATTTTCTGTATATACACCTTGAATTTTATTACGAGTCGTTTGTGGCTTATCACTCATAATAGCAATTTTCTGGCCGATAATACGATTTAAAAATGTAGATTTCCCAACATTCGGTCTGCCAATAATAGAGACAAAACCTGATTTATAACCTTTTCTATTCATGTAAATCCTCCGCTAAAAATGCTCCTGGTAACAATTCTCCGACTGTCGTCTCTTGAACGTCACCATGTAAATTTGTTAAGTATACTTTCGTATCCTGTTTACATAATTCTACCATAACTTGTCGACATGCTCCACAAGGAGGTACTGGGCGCTTTGTATCTGCTACAACCGCAATGGCTACAAATTCTTTATCTCCTTCAGAAACCGCCTTAAATAAAGCTGTTCTTTCAGCACAATTACATAAGCCATATGATGCATTCTCAACATTACATCCACGATATACTTTTCCATCGCGCGTTAATAGTGCTGCACCTACTTGAAATTTAGAATATGGTACGTACGCTTGTTTACGCGCTTCGATTGCTTCTAGAATTAATTGTTTACTATTCATATTCCCGCATCCTTCCTGTTCACAGCTATGAAGAGGTACACTCTCTCATTAAAGCCCCTTACGGCACTTCCAAAGCTTAATAAAAGCTTCGGAATGCAACTATACCATATACGGTAAAAAGATAATAGCACCAATTATAACAGCTATAATTGCAAACAATAAAACCGCTCCTGCCGCAACATCCTTTGCAATTTTTGCAAATGGATGAATATCGGCAGTCGCTAAATCTACTGTTTTTTCCACAGCCGTATTTACCATTTCTAAACTCATTACACTCCCTATTACAATAAGTAATATCATCCACTCTGTTCTCGTAATATGGAAATAAAAGCCGCAGCATATAACAATGACTGCGGCTAAATAATGGATTTTCATATTTCGCTCATGACGAAAACAAAAGAATATACCAGCTATAGCATATCCAAAACTATCTATAAGTTTTCCTTTTTTCATCGTCCTAATCCAAAAGCTTCTAAAATTTCTTTTTGTCTTCCGAACATTTCTTTTTCATCTTCTTCTGTCATGTGATCATAACCAAGTAAATGTAAAAAGCCATGTAACGCCAAAAATCCAAGTTCACGATCGAAAGAATGTCCGTACTCTTCAGCTTGCTCTTTCGCCCTTGGAATAGAGATAATAAGATCACCTAACATGCGCGGCATCTCTGCACCAACAATCTCCATTTCTCCTTCTCCCATTTCTTCCATCGCAAAGGATATTACATCTGTAGGTTGATCTTTATCTCGGTAATCACGATTAATTTCTCTAATGCGCTCATTATCTACAAATGTCACCGATACCTCCGCACCATCCTCGATATTTTCCATTTGAGCTGCTTTTTCTAACACTTCACGAATTAAACTCATATACGCTTCTTTTACTTCTTCTGTTTCATCAATAAAATCAATTAACAAACTCATTCTTTCTCCTTTTCTTCCGGAAGTTCCGGATATGTAATACGCGAATGGAAAATACCATTTAACGTTTCACACAACGTTTTTCCAACGATTTGTAGTTCCTTAAACGTCAAATCACATTCACTAAATTGACCGTCTTGTAGTCGATCTTTAATAATACTTTGCACCAAATTATTAATTTGTTCTGGCGTTGGGTGATTCATAGAACGTACCGCAGCTTCTACACTATCAGCAATACCAACAATTGCCGATTCTTTCGAAGTTGCTTTTGAACCTGGATAACGGAACATCTCTTCTGTATATTTTTCTTTATCTTCTTTAATAGCTTTATAATAAAAATATTTCAGTAACGTTGTACCGTGATGTTGCCCAGCGATATCAATAATTTCTTGTGGAATATGATATTCTTCGAGCATTCTTACTCCATCCGTTACGTGAGCAATTATAATATCTTTACTCGTTACAGGATCTAATTTATCATGCGGGTTTTCAATTCCCATTTGGTTTTCAATAAAAAATTGCGGTTGTACTGTTTTTCCTACATCATGATAATATGCCCCTACACGCGCTAATACACCATTTGCCCCGACTGCTTCACAAGCAGCCTCAGAAAGATTCGCTACCATTACACTATGATGATATGTCCCTGGCGCTTCTAACAAAATTCTGCGTAAAAGCGGATGATTTGGACTTGATAGTTCCATAAGCTTCATGCTTGATACGATTCCAAGTCCACTTTCTAAATATGGTAAGATCCCCATAGCCAAAACGGATGATATAATCCCTGAAAGTGAAGCCATTAATAATTGCGTACCAATTTCAAGAGGCGAAAAATTCCCATTACGTAATAATAAGAGCGCCGCCAATACGACTACATTTAATACAGAAACGAGTATACCAGCTTGTAAAATCATTGTACGACGATTTTTTTCTCGCAAGAAAATACTAACCGATAATGAACTTAACAATACGTAAATCCCTACACTATAATTTAATGTACTCGTTACTCCTTCATTAAACATAATACTTCCGCATACAGAAAAAATCATACTCGTTAAAAAGACAAATCGATCACCAATCATTAGTTTTACAAGTATTGTTCCCATCGCAACTGGGACAACATATGCAATCCCCGCGTATTCAAGTTTTTGAAACAAACTAATGATTTTCATTAAGACGATTGTGATAGACAAAATTGTAATATACGCTAAAACATACGGTCTATCTTCTCTTTTTCTCTTTAAAAATAATTCAAATTGTTTATGCATAAAGTATAGTAACACACCAATGAGTACCGCTAATCCAACATAAGGTTGAAAGCCGTTCCCTTTTTCTAACAAACCAACTAATTTCAACTGATTATACACATCACTTGAAATTGTTTCACCTTCTCTAACAAGAACTTGTCCTTGAAGAATATAAACAGGTGGAACTAAATCTTCCTCTGCTTTTCTCTTCTCTTTCGTTAAGATTGGGTCATAAAAATAGTTTGCTGAAATTGCATATCTTCCTAGCGCCTTAATTGACTCTTTTAAACCATTATCAACATTAACACTATTCATCTCACTTACATATCGTTCTTTCGCATCTTTCAATTCGTCCATTTTAATATGCTCAGTCATGATACTATTAATCGCTGTGACCGCAGCATCTTTCGCTAATACTAATTGGCTCGAATCTGCATTAATCAAACTTAGTAAGTTTGAATCAGATAATTCTTTCGTTAAGTCAGCGGGTAGTTTCTTTTTTAACTTCTCCACTTTCTCAGCATCAGTCATCTTTTTTTGATCATCCGGTCCAACAGCTTTAATCTCTTGCACCACTTCATCCACTTTAGCAAAGACGTCATTCACAATATCAACTTTGTTTTGTTTATACTCACTTTTATATGTATATTGATCTTCAACTTTTGTAGCGGCTTCTTTTTTCTTTTTATCCGTTGTAACTTTATCTTCAATTTTTATAGGAGAATGGATTGTCTTTTTCGCAATAGAATACATATTAACATCTAATTGCTCTGGTTTTACATTATTCATAAGCGCAAAAAACAGCACTGCTCCTAATACAACGTAAGAAATCCAACTTAGTTTTTTCGAATGTTGTAAATTACGAAACCACTTAGAAATTTCTTGAGATCTTGACATGATTTCAATACCTTCTCCTCTCCAGAAATAAAGTGAAACTATTTATAGCTTTCATTTCTTCTACCAAACGATACTTTGAGGCAACATTTTATACACTAGTACCTATAGTTTATTTTCCTTATCTTTCATGATAGTAAAAAATATGACGTTCGCCAACCTTATCATACAAAAAGAAATGATCCTGACAAATAGGATCATTCCATTTTATCATATGCCTCAATAATACGTTGCACCAATGGATGTCTCACAACGTCCGTTTGTTCTAATGTAATAAACGACAGACCTGATACACCAGATAAAATATTAGCAGCTATAGATAGCCCTGATTTTACCCCTTTTGGCAAGTCTACTTGTGAAGGGTCCCCTGTAATAACCATTTTAGAACTAAAACCTAATCTTGTTAAAAACATTTTTATTTGAGCACCCGTTGTATTTTGAGCCTCATCTAAAATAACAAATGAATCATCAAGCGTACGCCCCCTCATATAAGCAAGCGGCGCGATTTCAATTACTCCTCGCTCCATCATACGCTGCGTATATTCTTGTCCAAGAATATCATGTAAGGCATCATATAATGGGCGTAAGTATGGATCTACCTTCTCTTTCAAATCCCCTGGTAAAAAACCTAAATTTTCTCCAGCTTCTACAGCAGGTCTTGTTAAAATAATTTTCTTTACATACCCTTGTTTTAAAGCCCTCACAGCCATCACTACAGCTAAGTATGTTTTTCCAGTTCCTGCAGGCCCTATCCCAAAGACAATATCATTCTTCTTCATCGCATGAATATATCGTCTTTGCCCCATTGTTTTTACACGAATGGATTTACCTTTTGCAGTCTTGAAAATTTCTTCTTCATATAACTCTTCAAATTGAGCAATTTTCCCTTGTTGTGCAAGCTGAATTGCATACGCAACATCTCTCTCTGAAATTGATATACTTTTACGAATTACAACAAGTAATTGCTGTAAGATTTTTTCTACGAGTGTCACCGTTTCAACTGCCCCAGATACATGAACAGTTTCTCCTCTAGTTACGATCGATACATTCAGTTCTCGTTCAATTACTTTTAAATGTGCATCATTGACTCCAAAAAGAGCGATTGCTTCGTTAGTATTTTCCAATTGTTGGTTCATTTCTACTAATTGTTCTGCCATTACTCAGTCTCCTTGAATATCGGATTCGGATATTGGTTGTGGCTCTGCAATATTTTCAACCACAGTATAATGCAATGTGACCTTTAGTTGACCCGCCTCAACCTCTTTACTCAAAATCTTATCACTTACAATCATAGCATGTTCATCCAATTTTTTCTTTAGTTCTTTTTCGGCCATCTCTTTTGCTACTTTCAGCGCTTGCTTTTCTGTATATTCTCGATTTGCTTCTTCCTCTTCTCTCACAACATCTTTTTCATATGCAATCGGCAGTGTAAAACCAAATAATTTCACATCATGCTTTACACTTTCAGTACGAGAGCGTTTATACTTATCATGCTGAAATCCCCATATTTTTATTTTCGTATCCCCAAATTTAAGAAAATGTTCATTGTATACGTTACCAGTATACACTTGGAATTGCGTCTTTAACGGGACATCCACCTTAGATGTATACCACGTTTCGCCATACACAATACCTTTCGCTGAAACAATCGTCGGACTTTCCTCATTACCATATATTCCTGATACAAGAATCTGCCCTTTTTCTACATGATCATTTTTCAGTACAACCGGCTTTCCAACTTCTACGAACGTCTTTGTAATAATCGCTTCTTTTTTTGCTACTAAATTTTGCGGCCTTTGTTCCTTTTCTTTCTTCGGTTCGTTTTTTTCAACAATTTTAAAATGATACGTCGTTCCTCTTACTTCTAGTCCCGCCCAAGTAATGGCATTAATATTATCTGTCAAATGGCGTTGTACATCTTCTACATTCGGCATTTGAAATTGTAGTTTCCCTTTTTTAATACCCATTTTATCCAATTCTTTCATCAATATATATTCCGTTTCAGGTTTTGCTCCTGTAATTTCAATTTTCCAAACCATATTTGACATTGCAATCACACCAAAAAAGAAAATTAAAAAACCAATTAAAAATCCACTATTTTTAATTAAACGCTTATTCCAAAAAGGAAAACCATAACGTCCAATAAAATATAATTTACATTCATTTTTTCTATAAATTGGTTTTATTTTTTTCACATCGCGTAACAACATACAAAAAACTAACGTTTCATCAGCTATCTTTTTAACATCCCAAACTAATAAATTCCTCCGTACACATTCATTAACAAACCGTTCCGCTCCTCTACCTTCAATTCGCACTTTTACATATCCAAGCCACTTTATAAACCATTTATTTTTCATTTACCACCTTCACTACCTTTCTAAAAGTAGATATACTACTTTTTATTTGAAGCATTAAAATAGCTCGTACTAAAATGAAACCGAGTAAAACTGTAATCAGTCGCTATCAACGGAACTTTTACAGGATAAAGAAGAAAAACTTCACAAATGGAAGTTTCACTTCAATCACCTTTTTTTTCATTTTCTAAAAATGTTACTTGCTCAATTATCCCTTCGAGCAAAAGCTCTTCTGGAAGAATCGTTTTAATAACAAAGGATTGTCCTTTAATTAATAATTGACCGTGTTTTAAAAGTAATCGCACTTCTTTATCTGAAAACACTAATAACCCCCGATGATTTTCTATATAAATATGTATTTGCCCAACAAGAGTAATCCGAGGTAGATCCATTAATACATCCACTGGTAGGTCTACTTGTTTTGTCAACCAATTTTTCATTTGTTCTAATTTCTTCATCTCGAAAGACCCCCTCTCATCCCATATATATGTATTTCTTCACAAGTGCCTATCGTGTTATAACGACTTCACTAACATAACTATATTCTGTAAGAGTTCATATCATGTTAATTAAAACAGTCGCTATATGAAATCATATTTGTCAGGACAATGATGGATCAGAGGATGTTACCTTTAATAATAGAAGTATTAATACAAGAATATGCGCCCCTACAGGATATCAGTACAAGTTACATTAAGAAATTGAGCCTAGCGAGAAGTTAGAAACTTGAAAAAAACTGTTACAATTCGTTCTGGATGTGACATACTGACCATAGAATAAGTAGTTGTCATTTATTGGACAAATGAGATAAAGTGAAACTTTAATCCCCCCTCACCAATCGAGCTGCCCGTTAATGAGGGATAAAATCAAAAAAAGAAAATTTCTCCACTCTGAATGTTACGTTGTAAGTAAGAATATTTTATAGATGGTTGTTATATGAATTTCAAAAAATATTAGGGTTCATTAAAAAATGAATTAATAAATGAGGAAATACGAAAGTAAATTGGCTTTAGTCAAGAAATTTCGAATGTTATAAAACAAATTATCGACAGTAATATCCGGCCATTTTATGCAACTGATGCAAAATCTAAAATAGTTAGAATCTCTTTCGTTACCTTTGAGGATTATGCTGAAGAGCAAGCTATAAAACTTCAATCTGATTTTCAGAAGGTTCGGTACTTAGCTTTTATTTGCGAAAGAAGTTTTAGTCAAGGAAGTAAGAATAGGTGTAGAATCGGAATTATACAAGGAAATAATAAATTGAAACTTTAACTAGAGGGGTTTCTATCACTTATAGAAACCCTTTTTAAGCAATATAGCGTTTCTCCTTAATAAGAACAATAAAAAAACGTCTCATACGAAATGAGACGTTTTTTTACGCTAATAGCTGGATAACCAGCTTATTCACAAGTGATCCGTCTGTTTTACCTTTTACTTTCGGCATAACAGCAGTCATCACCTTACCCATATCTGCTTTAGAAGTCGCACCAACTTCAGAAATAACTTGCTTGATTACATCAACTAGTTCTTCTTCAGTTAATTGCTCTGGCAAATATGCGCTTAAAATCTGAATTTCACTTTGCAGTTTATTAACAAGGTCTTCACGACCAGCTTTTTTAAATTCAAGGAGGGAGTCCTTATACTGTTTTACTTCACGAGCTAAAACTGTTATTTCCTCTTCTTCAGTAAGAGTATGTTGCAGTTTAATACCTTCATTTTGTAAAGCAGCCTTAACCATACGAATAACGGTTAATTTTTCTTTTTGTTTATTCTTCATCGCTTGTTTCATATCATCGTTTAAACGACCGAGAAGACTCATAACTTACACCCTCTCTTAGAATTTACGCTTTCTTGCCGCTTCAGATTTCTTCTTACGTTTTACACTTGGTTTTTCATAAAACTCGCGCTTTCTTGCTTCAGCAAGTGTACCAGTTTTAGAAACCGATCTTTTAAAACGGCGAAGTGCATCCTCCAAAGACTCGTTTTTACGAACGACTGTTTTTGACATTCTCTTTCCCTCCCTCCGAAACATCACACTTACATACTAACTTCAGCATGCAAAAAGAAACACTTCTTCAGCATGTCTTTTACGATTATAATACATTTTATCACTTCAGGTCAACTATTTGGCAGAATAAAAGAAGAATAGAAGCATTTCCTTTTCAAAAGTTATGCAAATAGCTAGTATCCTTTACTGATGAAGACAACTATATTTTTATCATTTCATCTTTTTTCATACAGGGATGCATGAAACGCCTCCCCACCTTATAGTACTTAACCGCTTCAAATAAAGAAAGCATGCAAACCGTTTCCGGTTGCACGCTCTTTTTATGCGCTAGCTGATTCTTTTTTTACATCATCTTCAAGAACACGAACAAATTGCGCTTCGTTATATGGATAACCAGCTTTCGTAATTTTCACTTTCACTAGCTTACCAATTAATTCTTCTGATCCTTCAAATACAATTTTCAAGTAGTTATCTGTATACCCTACATATAACCCTTCACGGTCGCCGTCTTTAAATTGCTCTTCTGGAATGATTTCAAGCACTTCACCTTCAAACGCTGATGCATATTCTTTCGCTAATTGATTAGATAGCTCAATTAAACGATGAACACGATCATTCTTCACATCTTCAGGAACTTGATCTTCCATGCGTGCTGCAGGTGTTCCTGTACGTTTTGAGTAAGGGAACACATGTAACTCAGAGAAGCGGTTCTCTTTAATGAAATTGTATGTTTCCATGAATTCTTCTTCTGTTTCACCTGGGAAACCAACGATTACGTCAGATGTAATCGCAAGGCCTGGTAACGCTTCTTTCAAACGATCTAAACGCTCTTGGAAGAACTCCATCGTATATTTACGACGCATACGTTTTAATACAGTATTAGAACCAGATTGCAACGGAATATGCAAGTGGCGTACAACTACTTCAGATTTATCTAACACTTCAATTACTTCATCTGAAATTTGACTCGCTTCAATAGAAGAAATACGAAGACGTTTTAATCCCCCTACTTCCGCTTCCATATCACGAAGTAATCCAGCTAAGTTATAATCTTTTATGTCTTCGCCGTATCCACCTGTATGAATACCCGTTAATACGATTTCTTTATAGCCTGCATCCACTAATTGTTGTGCTTGTTTAATAACTTCTTTTCCATCACGAGAACGCATTAAACCACGCGCCCAAGGAATGATACAGAATGTACAGAAGTTATTGCAACCCTCTTGTATTTTTAAAGACGCACGTGTACGATCCGTGAAATAAGGTACATCAAGTTCTTCATACACACGTGTTTTCATAATATTACGGACAGCATTAATTGGTTGACGCTCTTTACGGAATTCTTCGATGTAACCTAACATCTTTTCACGATCCTGTGTACCAACTACAATATCTACACCCGGAATCGCCATAATTTCAGCTGGAGATGTTTGTGCATAACATCCCGTTACGCAAATAACTGCATCTGGATTTTGACGCACAGCACGTCTGATTACTTGACGGCTTTTTTTGTCCCCAGTATTCGTTACTGTACATGTGTTAATAACATATACATCAGCTTTCTTTTCATATTCTGTTCTTTCATAACCACCTTGTTTAAACAATTGCCAAATGGCTTCTGTTTCATAGTGGTTTACTTTACAACCTAACGTATGGAACGCAACAGTTGACATTGATCATCACCCCATCAATTCAAAATGATACGAAGCAGCACTTAACGCGTATAACGGCGCCGTTTCTGTTCTTAAAATTCTTGGTCCTAAACTACATGGTACAAATTTATGTTCACGAAGCGCTGTAATCTCTTCCTCAGCTAAACCGCCTTCTGGGCCAAATACAATCAATAGCTTTTGACCTGGTTTCATTGTCGTTAAAGCTTTCGCAAAATTAGATTTCTCACCTTGTTTTGCTTCCTCTTCGTAAGCAACAAGACAAACATCATACTCACCACTCATTGAAAGCAATTGCTTAAATGATGCCGGAGCATGTACTTCTGGAATTTCACTTCTATGTGATTGTTCCGCAGCTTCTTTCACAATTTTTCTTAAACGCTCAACTTTTTTATCAGCTTTTTTCGCATCCCATTTTACGATAGAGCGAGATGCTTGAAATGGTAAGAATGCAGCTGCCCCAAGCTCAGTTCCTTTTTGAAAAATTAACTCTAGCTTGTCTCCTTTTGGCAGTCCACTTGCAATCGTCACGAAAACAGGAAGTTCACTTGACGCCTCTACCCATTCTACAATAGCCGTATTAATAAATTCACTGGTAATTTCATCAATTGAACATACTGCTGTTTTTCCGTTTACACAGCAATAAATATGATCACCAGCTGACATACGCATCACTCTTGCGATATGATGTACGTCATCACCTACAATGCGAATACTTGTCTCATTTACATATTTCTCTTCTACAAAATAACGTTGCATATAATCACCTTAGTAGAGTTTCGTTCCTTTCGTAAGTCAACACTTACGAAAAGAACGAAACGTTATCATTTTTCATATAACAAACGGCAAGTCTCTCACCTTATAGTGAGAGACTCCCCTTTTCATTATAGACTAAAATCTATATTACGCATTTCGTGCAATAATTGCTACCCAATCTTCCATTCGTAACACTTCTTCAATTGTAAATCCAGCTTGTTCTAACGCCTCAGAAATTACTTTTTCCTTCGCAGCAATAATGCCCGATGTAATAAATAATCCACCTGACTTCACAACTCTTGCTGCATCTTCAGGGAATAATAGAATAATTTCTGCTAATAAGTTAGCTACGATTAAATCAACAGGACCTTCAATGCCTTCTAAAAGACTATTTTGTCCAACAGACACGATATCATCTGTTTTATTTAAACGTACATTCATTTCTGCACTTTCAACCGCAACCGGATCTAAATCATATGCTTGAACAGAAGACGCACCTAATTTTGCAGCCGCAATACTAAGTACACCAGAACCTGTTCCTACATCAATAATAGTGTCACCTGGCTGTACTGTTTTTTCTAAAGCACGGATACACATCGTTGTTGTTGGATGAGTTCCTGTACCAAACGCCATACCCGGGTCTAATTCAATGATTTTTTCATCAGGAGAAGATGGTGTATATTCTTCCCAAGTCGGTACGATTGTGAATGTATCAGAAATTTGTACTGGATGGTAATATTTTTTCCAAGCAGTAGCCCAATCTTCTTCATTGACTTCGTTAACGGTAATATTTCCAGTACCAATTTCGATGTCGTAAGATGGAAGCACATCAATAGATGATTTTACACCTGCAATCGTTTCATGTAAAGAATCCGTTTGCGGGAAATACGCTTTTATTAATACACCTTCCGCCGGATATTCATCTGGGTTCAATGCATAAATTTCACCATATTGTTGCTCGCGCTCTTTCGTTAACTCCGCTGGATCCTCAATCGCAACTCCACTAGCACCAGCTTCATGTAAAATATGAGAGACAGCTTCTACTGCTTCTTCTGTTGTATGAATACTAATTTCTGACCATTTCACAATTTACCAACTCCATTTTTTATTTCCATTATTCCCCTTTGAAAGCACGTTTAAGCTTTCCGAATAAACTATCATCCTGCTCTTCTTGTCCTGCAAATTCACGTAATAAATCTTTTTGCTGCGAAGTCAATTTCGTCGGTACAACAACACGAACGACTACATATTGATCTCCTTGGCCGTATCCACGTACGTTCGGAGCACCTTTTCCTTTTAAGCGGAATTCTGTTCCAGTTTGTGTTCCTGCTGGAATTTTCAGCTTCACTTTACCATGAACAGTAGGAACTTCCACTTCATCACCAAGCGCCATTTGCGCAAATGTTAATGGCATTTCGCAAATAATGTGATCTCCTTCACGCTCGAAGAATTCATGATTTCTTACATGAACGACAACATATAAGTCTCCTGCTGGTCCGCCATTTACGCCGGCTTCACCTTTTCCAGACACACGAATTTGTTGACCATTATCGATACCCGCTGGAATTTTAACATTGATTTTTTTACGTTTACGAACTTTACCTGAACCGTGACATGTCGTACATTTTTCTTTAATAATTTGTCCAGTTCCTGAACAATGACCACAAGCTTGACGGTTTACGATACGACCAAACGGTGTGTTTTGTTCTACACTCACTTGACCAGAGCCTGAACAATGTTTACATGTTTCTTTTGAAGTTCCTGGTTTTGCTCCACTACCTTTACAAGTATCACATGGATCTTCTACTGGAATTTCCACATTTAATTCCTTACCAAAAATAGCTTCTTCAAAATCTAAAGTGACTTGATATTGTAAGTCAGCACCTTGGCGCGGAGCATTTGGATCACGACGTCTGCCGCCGCCACCGCCAAAGAAAGAACTAAATATATCTTCAAAACCGAAGCCACCGCCAAAGTCTCCTCCGCCGCCAAATCCACCGAATCCTTGATTTGCACCAGCATGACCAAATTGATCGTACTGTGCACGCTTTTGATCATCACTTAACACTTCGTATGCTTCTTGTACTTCTTTAAACTTTTCAATTGCATTTTCTTCTTTGCTTACGTCTGGATGGTATTTTTTAGCCAAACGACGATACGCTTTTTTAATTTCATCTGTTGAAGCGCCCTTGCTAAGTCCAAGGACCTCATAATAGTCTCGTTTACTCATAAATTTACAACCCCCGAATCTTTCACATAAACGTAATTTTAACACCGAAAGAAAGTGCTTTGCAACAAAGTTTCCTCACTTACAGTATGCAAAGCGAAAAACTTAAGATCCTCACACATCGCTTCTCATTCGTGAAAAAAGCCAAAGTCAAGGCACGCTTGACTTTGACTTTTTGTCATCTTACTTATTATGTTTACAGTTGAATTACTTGTCTTCTTTTACTTCTTCAAACTCAGCGTCAACTACATTGTCTTTCTTTGCGCCAGCGTCTTGTGCACCTTGCGCACCTTCTGCTTGACCGGCAGCTGCTTGAGCCTGCTCGTATAATTTAACAGTTAATTGTTGTACGATTTCTTGTAAAGCATCTTTTTTCGCACGAATTTCTTCAAGCTCGTTTTTCTCAATTGCAGCTTGTAATGCTTCTTTCGCTTCTGTTGCTTTTGCAACTTCAGCTGCATCTACTTTACCTTCTAAATCTTTTACAACTTTGTCTGTTTGGAATACAAGTTGGTCAGCTTCGTTACGAAGTTCTACTTCTTCCTTACGTTTTTGGTCAGCGTCAGCATTTGCTTCCGCTTCTTGTACCATACGTTCTACTTCTTCATCAGAAAGACCTGAAGAAGATTGGATTGTAATAGCTTGCTCTTTGCTTGTTCCTAAGTCTTTCGCACGTACGTTAACGATACCGTTC
Organism: Bacillus sp. RCC_6_1; assembly: GCF_041360755.1. Taxonomy (NCBI): domain Bacteria; kingdom Bacillati; phylum Bacillota; class Bacilli; order Caryophanales; family Bacillaceae; genus Bacillus; species Bacillus sp. RCC_6_1. The sequence continues at coordinate 534,566 of NZ_JBFUPV010000002.1, read as the reverse complement.
GCATCAATATCGAATGTTACTTCGATTTGTGGAATACCACGTGGTGCTGGTGGAAGGTCAGTTAATTGGAAACGACCTAACGTTTTGTTGTCAGCTGACATTGGACGCTCACCTTGTAATACGTGAATGTCTACTGCTGGTTGATTATCAGCAGCTGTCGAGAATACTTGTGACTTACTTGTTGGAATTGTAGTGTTACGCTCGATTAATTTCGTGAACACGCCACCCATAGTTTCAATACCTAAAGAAAGTGGAGTTACGTCTAATAATAGAACGCCTTCTACATCACCAGTAAGTACGCCACCTTGAACTGCAGCACCTAATGCTACAACTTCATCAGGGTTTACACCTTTATATGGCTCTTTACCAGTTTCACGTTTAATAGCTTCTTGTACAGCTGGGATACGAGTAGATCCACCAACAAGAATAACTTTATCTAATTCGCTTGGAGCAAAACCAGCGTCTTTTAATGCACGACGAGTTGGCTCTAATGTTCTTTCAACAAGACCTGCTGAAAGCTCTTCGAATTTCGCTCTTGTTAACGTTAATTCTAAGTGTAATGGACCAGCAGCTCCAGCACTAATGAATGGTAATGAAATTTGAGTTTGTGTTACACCAGAAAGATCTTTTTTCGCTTTTTCAGCTGCATCTTTCAAGCGTTGAAGCGCCATTTTATCTTGGCTTAAATCAATGTTATTTTCTTTTTTGAACTCAGCTACTAAGTGATCGATGATAACTTGGTCAAAGTCATCGCCACCAAGACGGTTGTCACCAGCAGTTGAAATAACTTCGAATGTGCCGTCTGCTAACTCAAGGATAGATACGTCAAATGTACCGCCACCTAAGTCATATACTAAGATTTTTTGTTCTTCGTCTTGTTTTTCTAAACCGTAAGCAAGTGCTGCTGCTGTTGGCTCGTTAATAATACGCTCAACTTCTAAACCAGCGATACGACCAGCATCTTTCGTTGCTTGACGCTCTGCATCGTTGAAGTATGCAGGTACTGTAATAACAGCTTTCGTTACTGTTTCACCTAAGTATGCTTCAGCAGAAGCTTTTAAGTTTTGTAAAATGATTGCAGAAATTTCTTGAGGTGTATAATCTTTACCTTCAACTTCTACTTTGTAGTCTGTACCCATATGACGTTTAACAGACATGATTGTATTTGGGTTTGTAATTGCTTGGCGCTTTGCAACTTCCCCAACTTGACGTTCTTCATTTTTGAAAGCTACAACAGAAGGTGTTGTACGGTTTCCTTCTGGATTTGGGATAACCTTTGGTTCTCCACCTTCCATAACAGCTACACAAGAGTTTGTTGTACCTAAGTCAATACCGATAATTTTACTCATGGCGAATCCTCCTAGTTTTATGTAAATTATTGATTTACTTTTACCATTGATGGGCGAATCACACGGTCTTTTAGTTTATAACCTTTTTGGAATTCTTCCACAACCGCGTTTGATTCAAATTCACTATCTTCCACTTGCATAATAGCTTGGTGTTCATTAGGATCAAACTGTTTACCAACAGCTTCAATCACTTCCACACCTTCTTTAGTCAGCGCTTCTAACAATTGACGATGCACCATTTCCATACCTTGTAACAAGGATTTCGTTTGCTCATCAGTCGCTTCCACTTGCATTGCTCTTTCAAAATTATCAAGAGCTGGCAAGATGTCTGAAACTAGACTTTGTGCTCTATATTTTTCAGCAGCCTGTTTATCCATTTGGACACGGCGCTTATAATTTTCAAAATCAGCTTGTAGACGTAATGTGCGACCTTCCGTTTCCGTTAGTTTCGCTTGTAGCTCATCTACTTTTTCTTGTAAAAGAGCAGCCTCACTTTTTTCTTCTACAGTTTCTTCACTGTTTTCTGGCGTGACAGCTTCTTCAACTTGCGCTTCTTTTACTTCTTCTACCACTTGTTCGTTACGCTCTTCCACAATATTCACCTCCTTAAAAGGTATTAGGTATCATGCATAGCATGATTACCTAAGCATTATATATTACACACAGCAATGAAAATTTCATCACTTGAGCGAATGTATTACTCTCATTTACTTTTTAAGTCCATCAGTAAATTGTCTCGTAAATAACTGTAACAAACTAATTACACGAGAATATTGCATTCTCGTAGGACCTAAAATAGCAATTGTTCCAAGTTGCTCTTCGCCGATTGAATATGTTGCAGAAATTAAACTACAATCCTCCATAGCCGTCGAAGAGTTTTCCCTACCAATTTTCACTTGAATCCCGACTTGTTTATGACGCAAAATGTCATAAAATTCGGCTTCATTATCAATCATGGTAAGTAAAGATCTAACCTTTTGAATGTCATGGAACTCTGGCTGCGAAAGCATATTTGCTTTTCCTCCAAAGTATATCTTTTCCGATAACGGAACTTGAAATGTACCATCCAACATTTTTATTGCACTATCGTAATTATGAACATACCCACGTAAAACTGTAACAATCTCCTTAAAGATTTTATTATGAAGTTCTTCCATCGGTACGCCAGATAGCTTTTCATTTAAAATATTAACCATTTTTTCTAAATCTGATAAATCAACAGATTCCGGAACGGTAATCGTTTTACTTTGTACATGCCCTGTATCGGTTACAATAATAGCGACAGCAGTTTGACGATCAAGCGGCACAATTTGTACATTTTTAAGTTTATTTGTACTTAACTTCGGTCCAAGAACAATGGCCGTATAATTCGTAAGTTCTGATAAAATTTGAGCAGATTGTTGTGCAATTTTTTCCGCTTCAAAAATTCTTTCAGCAAATAAATCTTTAATTTGTACAATTTCAGCGTTCGGTAAGTTTTGCGGTGCTAAAAGATGGTCTACATAAAATCGGTAGCCTTTCTCAGAAGGAACACGTCCAGAAGAACTGTGCGTTTTTTCAATAAAACCTAATTCTTCTAAGTCCGCCATTTCATTTCGAATAGTAGCTGAACTAAATGTAATTTCATCTTTTTTAGCCAACGTTCTAGACCCAACGGGCTGCGCTGATCCAATAAAGTCATCAATAATTGTTTGTAAAATTAAGAGCTGACGTTCCGTAAGCATCTCATCATCACCTCTGTTAGCACTCTTTGTCTTTGAGTGCTAAATCTATTAATAACTTACCAAAATTGACATTCAATTGTCAACGGAAACGTCACGAAATAATGAAACTTTTTCACGCCTATGGAACATTTAATTAGTCAATCAAAAATGATTGGAATACTTCATTCCCTAATAATTTTCCTTTTCGCGTTAAACGCACATGTCCATCTTCCTCTTCAAGCAATCCCTGCTCTTGGTTGCTTTGTAACTGCTTCGCGAAAACTTGATCCATCTCTACATTAAATTTATTGCGGAACGCCGTTTTAGAAACACCTTTTGTTTTTCGAAGCCCTAAGAACAGCTCTTCTTCCATTCTTTCTTTCTCCGTCACTTTGTGAACATCTAAATACGGAAATCCTGTTTCATCAATTTTATTAAAATATTGCTTCAGCGGACCTACATTTTGAATACGTTCCCCGTTCACATAACTATGAGCTCCAGCTCCAAATCCATAATACTCTTCATTATTCCAGTATGTGAGATTATGTCTACTTTTATTGTCACCTTTTGAGAAATTACTAATTTCATACTGGTTATAACCGTGTTTCTCCATTTCATCCATTACTATTTCATACATTTTCGCTTCATGGTCTTCACCCGGAAGACGCAATTTCCCTTTGTTCATTAAGTTATAAAACACTGTTTTAGGTTCCACAATTAATGAATATGCAGAGAAATGTTGTACACCAAGCGTAAAAGCAATATCTAATGTTTCTTTTACATCTTCTATCGTCTGTCCTGGCAAAGCATAAATAATATCTACATTAATATTTTTAAATCCTACTTCCTGTGCTTCTCGAATCGCGAGGAATGCATCTTCCCTCGTATGCTTGCGCCCGATTTTCTCAAGCAGTTCATCACGGAACGTTTGCACACCAAAACTAATTCGATTCACTCCACCTTCTAGCAGTACATTCAACTTCTCTTTCGGCAGATCTCCTGGATTCGCTTCAAATGTTAATTCACAATTTGGGGCGAACGGACGCAAATGACGATTAATAATCTCGAGTAATTTTTTTGTCTGTTCCATATTTAACGCTGTCGGAGTTCCCCCGCCCACAAAAATCGTTTTTATACTATCAAACGGAACTTTTTGAACCGTATTTATTATTTCCTTCTCTAAATAATCTAAATATTGATCAACCGGTTGGCGTTCAATAAACACTTTATTAAAATCACAATAGTGACAAATGTGCTGACAAAACGGAATATGAATATATGCAGCTTGTACCAAATATAACTCCTACCTTTCTAAAAAGAAAACCTCCGCACTCCGGAGGGTTCTCTACTTCTCTAACGTATTACGAATTTGTTCCATTCGCATTTTTCCCCAATCATACATCATTTCAACGATCGGTAAAAGTGACATGCCTAGTTCCGTCATATAATACTCAACGCGAGGAGGAATTTCGGGATATACTGTCCGATCAACAATTCCATCTTCCATTAACTCTTTTAATTGGTTCGACAAAACTTTATGAGAAATGCTTGGGAATAACCGTTGTAATTCACTGAAACGATGTGGTCCTTCCACACCAAGATGCCACAGTATCACAACTTTCCACTTTCCACTAATAATAGAAAGCGTCAATTCCTTTTCACAATTAAAATTACCATTTTGTATTTTATCTTGAATATCTTTTCGAATATTTTCGGACATTAACAATCTCCTAACTCTATATGAACTAAAAAGCTCTCTCATTATTGTAAATGAGAGCTGCTCAGATGTCTAAAAAGTAATTATACAGAAAAAAGAAGCCGCACAAACGACTTCTTTTTTATTTCAAATATTAGTTGTCATCCATTTTCAGTACAGCCATAAATGCCTCTTGCGGTACTTCTACAGAACCAACAGACTTCATACGTTTTTTACCTTCTTTTTGCTTATCAAGAAGTTTACGCTTACGAGAAATGTCACCGCCGTAACATTTTGCAAGTACGTTTTTACGCATCGCTTTAATTGTAGAACGTGCTACAACTTTATTTCCGATAGTCGCCTGAATTGGCACTTCAAATTGTTGTCTCGGAATTAATTCTTTTAATTTCTCTACGATTACTTTACCACGGTCATACGCTGAATCACGGTGTACGATAAATGATAAAGCATCCACTTGTTCATTATTTAAAAGAATATCCATTTTCACAAGTTTAGATGGTTTATAGCCAATTAACTCGTAGTCAAATGATGCATACCCTTTCGTATTTGATTTCAATTGATCGAAGAAGTCATATACGATTTCTGATAACGGGATTTCATATGTTAATGTAACACGCGTTTCATCTAAATATTGCATATCAATAAACGTTCCACGTTTACCTTGGCAAATCTCCATTACAGCTCCAACATAGTCATTCGGAACCATAATTGAAGCCTTCACAAACGGCTCTTCTACACGATCGATAGACTGTGGATCTGGCATATTAGATGGGTTATCAACAATAACATCTTCACCGTTAGTTAAATAAACTTTATAAATAACGCTTGGCGCTGTTGTAATTAAGTCAATCTTAAATTCACGTTCAATACGTTCTTGAATGATTTCCATGTGAAGAAGCCCTAAGAAACCACAACGGAAACCAAATCCTAGCGCTTGAGATGTTTCTGGTTCAAACTCAAGAGCAGAATCGTTTAACTCTAATTTTTCTAATGCATCACGTAAATCGTTATAACGAGCAGAGTCAATTGGATACAGACCACAGAATACCATCGGATTTAACTTACGGTAACCTGCTAACGGCTCTGCAGCTGGACGTTTCGCATGCGTAATCGTATCACCAACACGTGTGTCACCAACATTTTTAATCGATGCTGCTAAGAAACCTACATCACCTACTGTTAACTCGTCACGTTGCGTAGTTTTCGGTGTAAATACACCTACTTCTGTTACTTCAAATTCTTTACCCGTTGCCATCATACGTACTTTATCGCCAACTTTTACTGTTCCATTTACAACACGGATATAAGCAATTACACCGCGGTACGGATCATATAAAGAGTCGAAAATCATACATTGTAATGGCTCTTCTGAATCACCCGAAGGAGCTGGTACTTTTTCAACAATTTGTTCTAAAATTTCTTCAATACCAATTCCAGCTTTCGCAGAAGCAAGTACCGCTTCTGATGCATCTAAACCAATTACATCTTCTACCTCTTGACGTACACGTTCTGGATCCGCACTTGGTAAGTCGATTTTATTAATAACTGGTAAAATTTCTAAATTGTTATCAAGCGCTAAGTATACGTTTGCTAACGTTTGCGCTTCAATACCTTGCGCTGCATCTACTACAAGAATCGCGCCTTCACAAGCCGCTAAACTACGAGATACTTCGTACGTAAAGTCGACATGTCCTGGTGTATCAATTAAATGAAGAATATACTCTTCACCATCTTTTGCTTTATAGTTTAATTGTACTGCGTTTAATTTGATTGTAATACCACGCTCACGCTCTAAATCCATAGAGTCAAGCAACTGAGCTTTCATTTCGCGTTGTGTTAACGCGTTTGTTTTCTCTAAAATACGGTCTGCTAACGTTGATTTTCCGTGGTCAATATGAGCAATAATAGAGAAATTACGAATTTTGGACTGTCTTTTTGCTCTTTCTTCTTTATTCATCTATGTTCTCAACTCCTAATAGTCTCGCCAATATACACTAGCACTGATTATATCAATAGAGCAACAAAGATTCAATGAAAACTCGTGCTGCTTACGATACAAATCATTCTATCTATATCTTATGCGAATAAACCATAAGAGACAAACCCTTTTCAAATTTTAAAACGGCTGTCTTACAAATCAGTAAAACAACCGCCTCCCATGTTACTCTTAGCTAAAAATTCCTTTTATTTTCCCAACAACTATATCCGTCCCGAACTTCGTCATTTCATAAGCTACACTTGCTACCGCCATCCCAATTCCTTCTACAACATTAAAACTTCTTAAACGTTCTAATTGCTGTTGTTTTTCTGAGGCCGAAAACGAGCTACCCAAAATTTCTGATTCAGCACCTGTACTTTCTGTCCCTGTCATATGAGCTATTTGTTCATATGACAATTGCTGATAGCCTTTCATACTTTTCAAACCATGATTAGCAAGTGCCACTCCTGCTATCATCATAAGTAAACATAAAGCTACACTACATATACACAAAAGCGCAAAGCGACTCAAACCATAATCATCTGTTCCCCTCAATGTGTATATGCTCCCGTATTATCTTGATCAATTTGATGATGTAGCGCTGCATTTAAACCACTCGCTATTACATTCGCCATATCCTCAATAAAAGTATCTACTTCTTTTGGGGTTACCATTAAATTGTGACCAAGAGGAGATAGCACTTCATAAATCAGCCTTCTTTTTTCTTCTTCTTCCAATGTACCAACAGCACCTAAAAACATATTTCTGCTCTTTTCATCCGGCATATCTTCTTCTGTTAATTTTTTCTTTTCTCCAAATGAAAATCCCGCTGGTAACAAAGATCGTGAAGGTTTATTTCCTTCTTTCATCTCTCGACCAAAATGTTTCAAAATAAAATCAATCGTATCACTTGTAATCGAAACAGCATCGACCACAGTCGGAACACCAATTGCGATAACAGGGATACCTAATGTGTCTTTACTTAGTTCTTTACGTTTATTCCCAACCCCCGAACCAGGATGGATTCCAGTATCAGAAATTTGTATCGTGCTATTTACTCGTTCAATAGAACGGGCAGCTAATGCATCAATTGCAATTACAAAGTCCGGGTTCGTCTTCTCAATAATTCCATAAATAACATCGCTCGTTTCGATTCCTGTAATCCCCATTACCCCCGGCCGAATTGCACTAACAGGCCTAAATCCTTCTTCTACACTTTCAGGCTGCAATTGAAACAAATGTCTCGTTACTAATACATTTTCTACAACTATCGGTCCAAGAGCATCTGGTGTTACATTCCAATTCCCAAGACCTACAATTAAACAGCTTGCTTCTTTTGTAACTCCAACCTCTTCTAAGAAACAAGAAAATTCTTTTGCAAAAATACGCTCCACTTTTTGTTGAAGTTCTGTATCTTGCTGACGTATCCCTTGTACTTCAAGTGTTAAATAATTTCCAGGTTTTTTCCCCATCGCTTCAGAGGCAGCTTCATCAATCGTTACTTTTGTAATTATAGTACCTTCTTCTTCTCTCTCTTTTACAATAACTCCCTGTATCCCTTTTTGTTCTTCTTGGCTTTCTTGCAACATTTGATGAGCTTCTACAGCAAGGTCAGTTCTAATGCTATATTTACTTAAATCTAATGGTTCTTTCATCGTATCTCCTCCGTAATTCATAGTAAATATCGTTAGATTTCCCAAAGTTATATAAGGTCATTCTTTCCTTTACGTGAAATTTCATGGATATACTATTGCAATTCTCTTCACCGTTTGATAGAATATCACTTGTTCTATGTAAGAATCGAGTCATTCGATTGCACCAGGGAGGTGAAAAGTATGGCAAACATCAAATCTGCTATCAAACGCGCTAAACTTAGCGAAGAGCGTCGTGCACATAACGCTTCTATCAAGTCTGACATGCGTTCTGCTGTTAAAACTGTAGAAGCTTTAGTTACTAATAACGATCTTGAAAATGCTAAAGAAGCTTTCAAAACTGCTTCTAAAAAACTTGACAAAGCAGCTCGTAAAGGTCTTATCCACCAAAACGCTGCAGCTCGTCAAAAATCTCGCTTAGCGAAACAAGTAAACGCGTAAGGCGTTTAAAAAACGATCCATTTGGATCGTTTTTTTATATACAAAAAAGTTCATGCACTAAGTGCATGAACTTTTTTGTGTCATCACATATGATTTAATCGCATTAAGAAAAATTCGAGCACAAGCTTCTTATCCATCTTTCCCGTCTTCATACTATAATCAGCTTCCGCTAATTCTATAATCACTTTTTTTAACTCTTCAAAAGAAAAAAACTTCGTTTGATTCATTGCTAACTTTACACGATACGGATGTACACCAATATGAGACGCAATTTGATTTTGTCCATAACCACGTTGCTGTAGCTCTTTCACTTGATACAACAAGCGGAATTGACTCACTAATAACGCAAGCAATTTAATCGGCTCTTCCTGCTGCGTAAATAATCCATCCAAAATTTGCATTGCACCTGCAATATCTTTTTTCACCACTTTTTCTGTCAAAGCAAATACATTTTGCTCAACTGATTTTGGCACAAGCTCTGCAACAAGTTTCGTCGTAATCTCTCCGCCCATACCAACGTATAACGTTAACTTGTCCATTTCCTTCGCCAACATCGTTACATTACTTCCCACAAGCTCTAGCAACAAACTAACAGCCGCGTTATCAATATGCACATGCACTTCATCTGCACGAGCAACAATCCACTTCTGAACATCCTGTACTTGCATTGCATTCGCTTCTACTACATCTGCTGTTTTCTTTAATAGTTTTGTAATTTTTTTTCGCTCATCAAGTTTTTCGTAAGGCGCAACAAAAACAAGAATAGAAAATGGAGAAGGTTCACCAATGTATTCTTCTAAAATTTTTATATTTTGTTCTAACTTTTCTTTTTGCGAAGTCAAAAATAGCGGTGATTTTATTAACAGTACTTTCCGTTCTCCGAAGAAAGGAAGCGTACGCGCATCCTCAACCACATCTTCTAAATACGCTTCTTCTAAATCGTATGTCACAACATTAAACTCTCGATCTTCTTCTTCAAGTGCTTCTGTCGTAATAAGCTTTATCGTTTCATTTATAAAAAAAGCTTCCGTTCCATATATTAAATATAACGGAGCAAACTGTTTCTTTTTAATTTTTTTATGTATATCACTCATACTTTTTCCTACTCCCTAACTTGGCAATATATATTTATACTAATGCCCTAGCTTTTGTTTTACAAGTACAAAGGAACAGGCTTTATAACCCGTCCCTTTATTTATATTAAACGCCACGCAATAAGCCCCGGGTTTCTTATTGGTGTGCGGTAATCACCTTCCCTTTATTATTCGCAATAAAAATTTGAGTATAAGTGCCAACTGTTAACATGCTTGGAAACGAAAAACTCACATTACTTCATGATTTACAAGTAACAAAAAAGCTCGTTTTCTCTTCATATGGAAATTGTAGATTTTTTTCTGACAATATTTTATACTAAAGTGGAATGTTGGGGAGGGATTCTAAATGAATGATTTTGAACAAAACGTTCAAAGTAAACGCAATGACGCTATTGATTCAGGGGTAGGATTTATCGTCTCATTTGGTTTTTTCGCAACACTTTTCATCATTGCAACTGTTATTAAATTTATCGGTTCTTAAAGACTGCCACTTCATGGCAGTCTTCTCTTTTTCATCTATTATGTGTTTTATCATATGTGATTTTACTTTTAAAGGTTCCATTTTTCCCTTTAAAAACATAGGAAATAGCACCTTGCTTGTCCGTGCGCCATATCGCACTCCCCATCTTCTCAAAACGCTCTATCACTTCTTTATGCGGGTGTCCATACCTATTCTGCTTACCAACAGATATAATCGCTACACGAGGCTGTATGACGTTCAAAAAAGGCTCTATAGATGACGTATTACTCCCATGATGAGCAACTTTTAAAACATCCACTTGTAAATCTGGATATGCCTCTACTAAAATCTTTTCCCCTTCTTCTTCCAAATCGCCTGTAAATAGCCACTTCAACCCTCCAAATTTTGCCCATATTACAATTGAAGCGTTATTTTCGCTTTTTTCTTTTCCTTTTGGAGCTAAAACGAAAAATTCCGCTTCATTTACACTCCAACTCTCCCCTTCCCCCACTTCAGTTATTTTCATTTCCTTTTCTAATGCCTGTTTCTTTACTACTTTTTCTAATACTGCATCTTTTCCCTTTCGGCCAAATACCACTTCTTTTACAGGTATATATGATAATAATTCTTGCGCAGCACCTATATGATCTGCATCTCCATGCGTTACGATTAATTTATCAATTGTTTTAATACCTTCTTTTTGTAAAAAGGGTATTAAAACATCATTTCCAACAGAAAATTCATGCTTTTTTTGTTGCCATTCTTCCTTATTCACACGAAGCGTTCCACCTGTATCAATAAGATAAATCCCTTTATCATACGGAAGGCGAATTAATATTGCATCACCTTGTCCAACATCAATAAATGTTACACTTCCGCCGCCTCTAAAATATGGATATATATAATGACATGTGCTAATAAAAAGAAATACACTCGCAACTATACAAACTATTTTTTTCGGCGCTCTCCGTTCCCAAACCATCAATATGCTGACAATACTGGCGCAATATACAGCTACAAGATTGAAGGGCGTTTCCCCGAAGATAAGCTGGGTAAATGGTAAACTTTCACAATAACTTAGAAAATCATTAGACATACTCAAGCCTATTGATAATACATCGGCAAATCCTTTTGCGAGAAACGGGACAATTGGCATACACAGTAAAATAATAATGCTACATGGTAATACAATGATAGATAAAAACGGAACGTATAAGAGATTGAGGAGAATGCTATATGGAGAAAAATAACCAAAGTGGTATAACAAAATCGGAGTACTAACGAGCTGTGAAATGATAGAAATATAAATAGAATTTCGGATTACTCCGTTGCTACTCTCTAACAATAACGGAGCAGACAAAAGTAAAGCGAAGCTACCTACAAAAGAAAACTGAAATCCAATATTAAAAACAAGATAAGGGTCATATATAAGCATGCATATAGCTGTTACACTTAAAGCATCTAAACTAGATAAACGAATCGAGCACATAAAAGCAATTAACATCAAAACTCCTGTTATAGAAGCTCTTATAACAGAGGGTGACGCCCCTGCTAAAACCATATACAAAGGAATACAAACGATAAGGCAAATTGTTGCTACCTCCCTTGTCACACCGCTTCTTAGCAAAATAAAATATACTATCATCATTAACAGTACAATGTGCGAACCTGAAATTGCTAACAAATGTACAAGACCAAATTGTTGATATTGCTCTTCCACTTCAAACGTCATTTGTTGTCTATCACCAAATAGTAATGCATTCATAAAAGCACCTGATTGCTCTGGAAACATTTCTGTAACTTTCGAGATTACTTGTTGCCTCAAAAGAAGAATCCATTGCGTGAGCGACAGTGATGTTTTATAGCATTCAGAAATATATGTAGCCTCAAATGTGAAATGAATATGTTGTTTGTATAAATAATCACGGTAATTAAAACCATGAAAATTCCGAGCTGTTTCCGGTTCTTTCCTCTCACCCTCGAATACACATGATATCCCTGCGTATAATTGTTGCATTTTTTTCTTTTCCAAGACTGATTTGATTCTATAACTTAACTGCACTATATTTTTATTCTGATCTTCAAATTGAAAAGATAGGCGATCCCCATTAACAAGCGGTGTATTTTGTATAACCCCTCTTGTAACTCCATAGGACTCCCCTAGAGGCTTATTCCACGTTTGAACATAGGAAGTGTATATGGCGCTATTAAAGCACGCTACAATACAAAAAATGAAGGTTTTACGCGAAGTGCGATATAAACAGAAGAAAACATTTAAAAAGAGGCAAAAAACTATCAATAAAAGTGACGAGGAAAAGGCAATTGCAACCCCTATTATAAATGAGATTGCAACATACCCCCATTGTTCCTGCAACTTATACTCACTCCTTATAGCATCATTTTTGCTTTCGTGAATACATGCTGTAATTCTTCCATTGATAAATTATCTTTTTCTAAAGACGCAAATAATTCTTTCAACTCTGTATAACGTTTTTGCTCCTCTAATGCAGCAATATCATATTCTAGCGGAACGTGCTTCACTGTTACGTTCGCTTGTTCAAATAACTCTATGGCGTATGGATGATTTTTATAATCCTGCGCATAATAAACCGCTGTAATACCACTTTGAATAATTGCCTTACAACATTGTAAACAAGGGAAATGCGTAACGTAAATTTCTGCTTCCTCTGTTTTCGCACCAAACTTGGCACATTGTAATAAAGCATTCATTTCGGCATGAATTGTCCGAACACAATGATTATCGATTACGTAACAACCATCATCTATACAATGTACGCCACCTTTAATTGAACCATTATACCCACCAGCAATAATTCGTTTATCGCGAACGATTGTCGCTCCTACCGCAAGCCTTGTACATGTACTACGCAAAGATAGTAGATGGCTTTGCGTCATAAAATATTGATCCCATGAAATTCGTTCCATATTTTTCACCTACTTTTTTGTCTACTTGTAGTGTAGCGAAAGAAGAAAAACTTCGTCAATCTTTTACGGAATAATAATTTGACCTTTTATCTTTTCAAGAGACTTCGCACCAATCCCATCAATCTCTAATAAATCTTCTATTTTCTGAAACGGACCATGTTCTTCTCGATATTTCAAAATACTTTCTGCCTTTCGAGAGCCAATCCCTGTAATTTTTTCTAGTTGTTCTTTCGCCGCTGTATTTATTCGAATCTTGCCATCTTCCTTAGAAGAAGTAAGCCCCCCTTGTTCTGACTCATTTTTACTCGGTATATAAAGAAGCATTTGATCTTGTACAATTTGTGCTAAATTTACTTTTTTCATATCTACTTCTGATAAAAAACCACCAGCCTTTTGAACCGCATCCTTTACGCGATCTCCTTCCTTCATTTCATATACCCCTTCTTTACTAACCGCTCCTTTCACATCAATTATAATTGTTCTTTTCTGTTCCTTTGTATCCGATATTTTCGGTTTACCCTTTTTTTCTATCTCCTTCTCTTGTACATTCATTGTAATAGGCGTTCGTTCTACATTCTGATTCGTTTTCCAAAAAACAAGAAAAAGTAAAGTTCCAATAATAGCTACTAAACCTAACCACTTTTTCGGAAAATCCCACATCATTTTACACCTCTAATCATAAATTTATAACATCATTCATATTGTTTAGGAGAAAGCTGTTACGAAGGAGGGATGAAACTTTGAACATAGGAATTATAGGGACAGGAAACATGGGAAATATACTAATCGATGCATTTTTAGAAACCCGTGCTGTCAAACCTTCTTGCCTTACAATCATTAATCGGACGCCCGCAAAAGCATATCATATAAAAGAAAAATACCCTTCTGTTCAGATAGCAAAAACAATCCCGGAAGTAATCGAACAATCACAACTTATTTTTATTTGTGTTAAGCCGATAGATATATACCCTATCCTAAAAAAATACGCTGAACATTTTTCTGATGAAACGTGCTTAGTTTCTATTACAAGTCCAATATCTCCATCACAATTAGAGACTCTCGTACCTTGCCACGTCGCGCGTATCATTCCAAGTATCACAAATCGCGCTCTCTCTGGCGCCTCACTATTTACATTTGGAGATAATTGCTCTGAAGAATGGCAACAAAAACTACTTCGTCTATTCAAAAACATTTCTACACCTCTTGTAATAAAAGAAGATATAACGCGCGTTTCATCTGATATAGCAAGTTGCGGTCCTGCTTTCTTTAGTTATTTACTACAATGCTTCATTAACGCTGCTGTAGATAAAACAAATATTACACACGAAGAGGCTACTACTTTAGTAAGTGAAATGGTCGTGGGGATGGGGAAATTACTTGAAAAAGAAATCTTCACATTACCTACCTTACAAGAAAAGGTTTGCGTGAAAGGCGGCGTTACTGGGGAAGGCATTCGGGTTTTAGAAGAACACGTTGGAGATATGTTCCATAAGTTAATCGAGCGAACACATGAAAAATTTGATGAAGATTTAGAATGCGTTGATCAGCAATTCAATAAACACACATAATAAATACGTCATTTTCATTCCAAATCCTTTTTATAAATACTTACTTTTTTACAATACATTTTCACTTCAACTACTATTCCCACACTTTACGCATACGATCTTTAGATTATGCTAGAACTAAAAATACATCTTCTTTATAAAACAAAAGCAACCTTCTCGGTTGCTTTTGTTTTTATCCATTTTTCTTCGCCATGAAGAAAATACGCTCTGTTTGTTCTGTAACTTCAAGTCGCTCAAAATCACCTGTTACACGAAGCACTGTAAAACCTGCTTCTTCAAGCCATTTCGTTAACTCTTCCACTTGATATGCACGTTGCACGTGACATTCGTCAAACCGATGGTACACATCTTCTTCTGGATCTTGAACAAAGAATGTTAAATCATGCTCTACACTATTTGATTCTTCACCAGGGAAGCAATTCCAAATAAGAGATATTTCTTCTCCATTCACTGTATACGTTTCATTTTGAAATACATGATGTATTTTATATAAAGAGTGTACATCAAATAAAAACAAACCATCTTGACGTAAATGGTGAAATACTCTTCTAAATGTTTCTTGTACTCCATCTTCTTGCAATACATAATTTAATGAATCACAAAAAATCGTTACACAGTCAAACTCACCCGGAACATCAAGCTCGCGCATATCTTGTTGGTAAAAAGGAATAAAATGCCCTTCTCCGCCTAGTTTTTGCTGAGCGACTGTTAACATTTCTTCTGAAAGATCGACACCTATTAAATCGTAACCCTTTTGCACAAGCGGCAGGGTTACATTACCTGTACCGCATGCTACATCAAGAATTTTTGCCTCTTTCATACCTGCCTGCTGTAAACTTCCCTCTGTAAATTCCACCCATTTATCATAAGGGACATCATTCATTAGTTCGTCGTACAACAATGCAAATTGTTCGTATTTCATTGGCCTAACTCTTCTGTAATATCTTCACGTGGCACATCGCCCCATAGACGCTCTAAATTATAGTGATTACGCTCATCTTTATGGAATACATGAGCAACTACATCTCCAAGATCAACTAATACCCAACGTGCTTCGTCAAACCCTTCCATACGTTGTACGTCGATTTGGAACTCATGTGCTTTTGATTTAATTTCACGTGCAATTGCTTGCACTTGTTTATCTGAATTTCCGTGACAAATAATGAAATAATCTGCAATTGGTGAAATACCTTGCATATTTAGGACAACCATATCTTCTGCTCTCTTATCATCAGCTGCTTTTGCCGCTAATACTAATAATTCTTTATCGTTCATTTACTCATTTCCTCCTTGATAACTGCATTGTATGTTTGGAATGTTAATGGATAAATCGTCTGATCTTTTTCCATTAAAAATTGAATTGTTCTCTTTAACGCAAATAATAGGGCTTGATTTATATCCGTATATGCGAGTTTACGAGCCTCTTCCACTCCTGGAAACTTTCGCCCAGGTTCAATGTAATCAGCTACATAAATCACTTTATCTAACATCGTCATATTCTCATGACCACTTGTATGATATGTAATAGCTTGCAAAATTTCAGAATCCGTAATGCCTACTTCTTTTTCTACTAAGTATGCCCCAACAGGTGCATGCCATAACTCTTTGTTATAGCAAAGTAAATCTTTCGGCAAATCTTCACGTTTAATAATCTCTTCCATTTCTGAAATTGCTCTACATTTCGCATAATCATGGAATATAGCTGCCATCTCTGCTTTTTTCTCGTCCACACCGTATAACTTAGCAAGCTCAATCGCTGTCTCCATTACACCAATTGTGTGTATATAACGTTTTTCATGCATTTGTTGTTTGACAATATGCAGTGCATTCTCACGATTCATACAACCCATTCCTCTCGATATATACCTGTACTTTTTCAGGAAGTAAATATTTACACGTTTTCTTCTCTTTATATCTCTCACGTAATAAGGATGAAGAAACTGCAAATTCCGGAATTTCCACTGTAGTAATCTTATATGGTGTATGCAATGTATACCCAGGTCTTGCAACTCCAACAAACGTTACAAGATTAAGTAAAGCTTCAATGTTATACCACTTCGGTAAATATTCAACCATATCCCCACCAATAATAAAGTGAAACTGCACATCCGGATACTTCTTCGTCAATTGTAACATAGTGTCATACGTATAAGATGGGCCCTTCCTACTTAGCTCTTCTAAACAAATAGAAAAGTGTTCTTCTGCCTCAGTCGCGAGCTCTAACATATGTAAACGACTTTCTACACTTGTAATATTCCGCCCTTGTTTATGTGGGGGAATCTGGTTTGGCAAGAACCATACTTCTTCCAAGTTCAAAGCGTGATATACTTCATTTGCAATTAGCAAATGTCCATAGTGAGGCGGATCAAATGTACCGCCAATGATGCCAATTTTCCTCAAAAGAAACGCCCCTTCCTTTTATATACAGCAACTCTCCTCGGTTAGAAATGAAGAGAGTTGCTATTAATAAAAGTTCAATTGGTTTCGCTCTCTACATCATTACGCATCAGCGATAAAAATAGCCCATGCTAATCTTTTTATCGAGGAAGCTTAATTTGTTTATTTTCTCTTGATTCTTTGTATAAAACGATTGTGCTTCCAATTACTTGAACGATTTCAGCACGTGCACCTTTTGCAAGTTCTTCCGCAACCTCACGGCGATCAAATTCACAGTTTTGTAATACACTTACTTTAAATAACTCACGAGCTTCTAAAGTATCTGCAATTTGTTTAATCATATTTTCATTTACTCCGCCTTTTCCTACTTGAAAAATTGGTGTTAAATGATGTGCTTGTGCACGTAAAAATCTTTTTTGTTTTCCTGTTAACATATATGTTAGCCTCCAAGCTTTTCTATAACTAATTGTTTCATTCTCTCGATATTTGGGGTGCGTCCTGTCCACATTTCAAATGCAAGTGCTCCTTGATAAACAAACATATCAATACCATTTTGAATGATTGCACCTTGCTCTTTTGCCTCACATAAAATTTTCGTTTCAAATGGATTATAAATTATATCTGATACAATCGTTCCTTTTTTTAACGAACAAATTTGTAATGGCGTATATTCTACGTGCGGATGCATACCTATCGTTGTCGTCTGAATGATAATATCATAATTTCCTTGTTCTTCTGTCGCTTTTTCTAACGACAAAGCAACAGAATTAACATCGGCCGTACGTGCAGCAATAAGTTCCTTCGCCTTATTTACTGTACGATTGGCTACATCAATCTCTTTTACACCTACATCAGCAAGAGAAAAATAAATAGCTCGGCTAGCACCACCTGAACCAAGTAACAAAATACGTTTCCCTTGAAGTGGTTCATTACTAATTGACTGCAGCGCTCGAACAAAACCAATCCCGTCTGTGTTATAGCCAATTAATCTTCCATCCTTATGAACCACTGTATTTACTGCACCGATTTTCCTTGCCAATGGGTCAATCTCATCCAAATACTCCATAATAGCAACCTTGTGCGGAGTTGTTACATTAAATCCTGAAATACCTAATGCTTTTAAACCTCTTACTGCTTCCCCTAGCAATTCCTCTTCAACAAGGAACGCATGATAATGGACATCCATATTCAAGTGTTCAAATGCATCGTTATGCATAACGGGTGATAATGAATGTCCAATTGGATTTCCGATTACACCATATAATTGTTTCATAAATCCCTCTCCATATTAAATTAAAGATTTACGTAGTGAAACACTTACTCCTTTTGGTACGTGTGCAACAATTTTTGCTCCTGGTTCGTTCACAGTAACCCATCCTAATCCAGAGAATACAACATCTGTTTTAGGTTCACGAATATTAAATTCGTATTTCACTAACTCAGGCATATTTGCTAATTCTTCTGGCGTTGGTGGGCTTAGTAAATCCCCGGCATGATTTTTATATAATTCATCTGCTTTCTCAAGCTTTGTACGATGGATTGTTAAGCGATTCGAGAAGTGACAAGTAAATGCACGACGACCACCACTTACATAATCAAAACGTGCCAATCCACTAAAGAATAACGTTTGTTCTTCATTTAATTGGAATACCATCGGCTTAATTTCTTTTGTTGGTGTAATAAGCTTTAAGCTTTGCTTTCCAACATAATGAGCCATTTGGTGGTGGTTAATAATACCTGGCGTATCATATAAAGAAGACTCTTCGTCCAATGGAATATCAATTAAATCCAGTGTTGTTCCTGGGAAATGAGATGTTGTAATTACATTTTCAGTCTCATCACTAAATTCTTTAATCATACGATTAATAAATGTCGATTTCCCTACATTCGTACATCCAACAACATAAACATCTTTGCCGCCGCGATAATACTCAATAGCATCTGCTAGTTCAGCAATTCCTTGTCCCTTCGCTGCACTAATTAAAAAGACATCTTCTGGTTTTAATCCTAGCTGCTTTGCACTATAGCGCATCCAATGTTTTACTTTATCATGTTTTACTGACTTTGGAATTAAATCAGCTTTATTTCCAACAAGTAATACTTTATTATTCCCTACGAAACGATGTAAGCCAGGTAACCAGCTACCATTAAAATCAAAAATATCTACAATTTTGACTACTAATGCATCTGATTTTCCAATTCCATTTAAAATGCGTAGGAAGTCATCATCTGTTAACGATACATCTTGAATTTCATTGTAATGCTTCAAGCGAAAACAACGTTGACAAATGACTTGTTCTTTCTCTAAAGATGAGGCAGGAGCATACCCCACTTCGTTTTTATTTTCTGTTTGAATTTCTACACCGCAACCAATACATTTAATTGTTTCAGTCAAACTTTATTCCTCCCAGTTAATTAAACCTTTTTTCTTCATATTTTTCATAATTCTTCGTTCAATTTTTCGATTAAAGCGCGTTACTAATCCGTCCGTTTGTGCTACCGGTACAACTAAAATTGTATGAAGGCCTACTCGGTTTCCACCAAGCACGTCAGTCAGTAACTGATCTCCAATTACTACAACTTCATCTGGCTGCAAACGCATCTCTTGTATCGCACGCTTAAATGCGCGAACAAATGGTTTACGTGCACTATGAATAAATGGAATACCTAATGGATCAGCAAAATCTTTCACACGTTGCTCATTATTATTTGAAACGACCGTTACTTGAATGCCTTGCTCTTTCATTTCCAAGAACCATTTTTCAAGTTGCGGCGTTGCATTGGGACGATCCCATTCAATTAAAGTGTTATCTAAGTCAGTAATAACGCCTTTAATCCCACGTTTTTTTAAATCTTCTGGTTGAACATGATATACATTTTTCACATATTCATTTGGTAAAAATAGTTTCAATTTCTTTCACCTCTTTGAGGATTTTTCATAAAATTTTTCGACAACATTTTTCGATATATAACCTGTGGATAAAATTGTACACATTTTCCACATTAATTTTTCAGTTAATTTGGAATTTACTAACAAACTATACACACTTTATCCACCTAGGTATGTGGATAACCACTCGTTTGTGACTGTCATATTTTTTTGGTACATTAAATGCATCAACGAATCAATCCTTATATTATTAGGAGGTGACTCACCTTGAAAACAAAACATATGGAACAGTTATCCACTGAGTTACTCACTGAGTCTTATTATAAAGCAAAAGAACTAAAATTAAATCCCGACTTCATTTTACTTATAAAACAAGAAATCATTAGACGCTCATTAGAGGACAAGCTTGTCAAATCATCTTGATTACATATAAAGTGAAAGTTTAATCAGCCCTTACCAATCAAACAGTTACAGGATAAATTATTAGATGCCCTGTAAAAAGAGCCATCCTACGATGGCTCTCGAATAAACAAGTACTCCCATCTAGGGGATTTCATCATTAAGTATCTTTGCCCATAACTCTTACTTACGGTTATAAAAGCTTTTCTTTATTTATGAGCTAAGCGAGTAGCTATTTTTTCACCAAGACGAAGCTCTTGTCCACTCTTTAATTCCTGCACTACTTCTATCATATCTTTTTCAAACAATAACACAACTGTTGAACCAAATGTAAAGTATGCCATTTCTTCACCTTTTTGAACAGTGTCTCTCTCATGCAAAAGCTCAATACTATTAACAAACATAGCACCTACTTTTACAAGAGCCATATGCTCGCCATCACTGCTTACTTCTGTAACAGAACGATAATTTTTTGACAGTGGTTCTTTCCCGTATTCCATACCAGCTGCATTTACCGGATATGATTTTCTACCGAGTACAAATCTTTCAGTCACAGAACCAGAAAGCGGACTATGAATGCGATGATAATGACTTGGACTCAAATAAATTACCATATATGTACCGCCTGCATATCGCGTTGCACGTTCTTCATTACCTAGCATATCCACGATTGAATAGCGCTTTCCTTTAATATCAAATGTTTTTGTATCCTCAATAGGACCATGATCTGCAAAAACACCATCAACAGGACTAACGATACTCGATGCATCTGTATCAATACTACGCTTTCCTTCTTTTAGCTTACGCGTAAATAATTCATGCAATGTTCTATATTCCTTCAAACCCTTTTCCATCTCATCTTGATTAATTTGAAAAACTTTCGCGTACGATGGAATAATGATAGAGCTCAAACGAGATTGTGCAAATTTACGTAATATATAAGAAGTAAAGCGACCATTTGTAAGTTCTATCATAAGTCGATATAATGTACGTCGCAAATTGCGAAACCCCCTAATCAGTCTATAACTTTAGTTTTCCCTTCTTTTCTTTCTATATCATATGTAAAATTGGTTCTTATTCCCACATATCATATAAAGCAGCCTTATTATATATACAGAAAACTAAGTATGGTATTATTCTTAAATTATTTAGCACCTTCTAATATTACAGATAGAATCCGTCATTTTCAACAGTGAACATGTATTTCTTCTTAGCATAACGCGTTTTCTTTTCTTATTTACAATAAGAAAAGCAGCCCATTTTAAATATGGCTGCTTCTAATACACTTTACTCTTTCGCTTTTTTCTCTTTCTCTGCCCTTACAAACTCGTGGAACATTTTCATTAAAGCACGCTTTTCAATCCGTGATACGTAGCTTCTAGAAATACCAAGCGCCTTAGCGATTTCCCGCTGTGTTTTCTCCTTATCTAGCCCAAGTCCAAAACGTTTCACAATCACTTCTTTTTCTCTTTCGTCTAAAATATCGATATACTCTTTAATTTTTTCTAACTCCATACTAAGCTGAATCATATCAATTACATCTTCAGACTCTGATTTTAATATATCAATAAGCGATATTTCATTGCCCTCTTTATCTTGCCCGATCGGATCATGAAGTGAAACATCTTTTTTCGTTTTCTTTAGTACACGTAAATGCATCAAAATTTCATTTTCAATACAGCGTGCTGCATACGTCGCAAGCTTCGTTCCCTTTCCTGCAGAATAGCTCTCGATCGCTTTAATGAGCCCGATTGTACCAATTGAAATTAAATCTTCTGCATCTTCTCCTGTGTTCTCAAATTTTTTAACGATATGAGCTACAAGCCGTAAATTATGTTCAATTAAAAGATTTCTCGCTTGAGCATCACCTTGCTCCATTAACTCTAAGTACTTTCTCTCATCATCTGATGATAACGGCTGCGGGAACGCATTGTTCTTCACATAAGAAACAAAGACAAACACTTCTCGAACCATATATCCAATTGCGGCGAATAGACTCAAACCTTTCACCTCCGCCAAAATAGTGGTCTTTATTATGTGTATGTGGGCGTGAGGTTGTTTGTGTCTGTACAGTTTATTTATAAAACTCAACACTTCTAACATTTAAAATATTTTATCGTTATATTATAATTAAATAAAATTGTTATTTATATATGAATATGCTATTAAAGGGGACACTATTCATGATTACATTAGAACGATTATTAAATGTAACAATTTATTTAGGGGTATTTTTACTTTTCATTTCGTTCATTACTTTTGTTATTAAAAGAGGACCTGATTTATTATTTTTTCAATTTGGAATTTCTTTATTTTTTGGAGCTCAAATTATAACTGGAATAAAATTTTTTCATAACTATGGTTTCTCCTTTCACTCAAAACTAGAACTACTTATCTTTATTTTCTATGTAATTGGAATTATTACATGTATACTATTATTCTTTCACTTTCAAAATCCGTATCGAATTTTTTTATTAATCTGTAGTTGTTTATTTTTAACTGGATCCAATTATTACTTTAAAGAAACATTAAATTTTAGTAAAAAAATTCCAAATCAAAACAAAACTTTTTTAAGTACACAAGATGACTCTTTTCCAAAAGAAGTTCGTAAATTTTCAGAGGATTACAACAACATAATAAGAAATGATTTTTATGAAATACCGATGATTCCTACTGAATTACAGATTACAAGCAAAAAAGATTCTTCCCATAGTACATCTTACTTAGTTGAACTTCATAATAGCGAGAATGAAATTACTGATGACTCTGTACAATTAACTCCATCAGACCGTTTTTATGTGCTGTTAAATAAACAAAAAACAAAAATATCAAAAATAGTATATGAAGGGCAGAATTTTTTCACATTTACAGTCACACTAAAGGCTCTTAATTTACAGCAAGAACCAGAAATTCATAATATGTTTTTAGAAATAGATAAACGTAGAGCGATGAATCTTCTTAATTTTGAAATTAAAGCCCATACTAAAGAATGGAAAGTAATATTTAAAAGTGATAGTTCTTATTCCAATCTTCCTATCACATTTACTTTTGAAAAACGAACAGGCAAAGTATAAAAATAAAAAGAGTTATTTTTTCTTTGAAAAATAACTCTTTTTATTTTACTTACTCCAAATCTTTCTCCCCGCTTGGGCATCAATATAACGAATTTCCCGCCTACAATCAAAAGGTTCTTTATGTTTTTCATCTGTCGTTTGTTTGTAAAGTAGTTTGTATTTCGTTTCCTCTGCATCATGATCTAAAGACCATTCTAATTTAACTCGGATAGCCTCTCTGTATATTTCTAACGCTTTTTCTTTAGTTACTTTTGGTGTTATTTCGTATGTGAGCAATTCTTTTATAAAGTTGCTAGACTCCCCCGAGTAGTGCATAACAGCACCATTTTCTGCATTGATGTTAATCATAAATTGGTTATACTCTGCCGGAATATCATTTATATATACAGAAAAGATAAATCTTTCAATCCCATCTTCTGCTTCTTCACGTTCCTCCCAAAGACGCAGATATTGTGTGATATCTGGAATAACTCGTTCTAAAAATTGAAGTGCTTTTTGTAAACATTCCTCTCTAGACAGTATTTGCTTTACTTCTTTATCATCTGTCAGTTTTATAAAACCAGTTAATTCATTGGTTAATTTATCAATTTTAACGCTAACTAAATTATTATATTTCAACATCGGTAAATGCTTTTTAAAGAATTCATTCATTAAATATGGATTCTTTTCTTCTTTCTGTTTTTGTAATTCCTCTTTCGGAACAAATTTCATCCTTATTTCATCATCATTTTCTGTCTCATCTACTTTTGTAAAACCTTCTTTATTCCAGTCAAATAATTCGAATACTTCACCTCGTTCGTTACCTTTTTTCGATTTTTCAACAGCTACAGCCGAAGGCAATTTATAATGATCTGGTCCAAATAAATCTTTACCTGTACTTGCATCAATAAACGCATGACTAGGCTCTGGTTCATATACAAGATGGTACCCTTTTACTTCTTCCCCGTTTTCATACTCACATGAAGAGTATGTTAAATCTATAAATACAAGTCTCATATCTTGTCTAGCTTTCAAATTTTCTAAAACGATATTCTCCTCAACAATTTCACTTGGCCATAACGGTTTTTTCTCTATAGCTTTTTGTCCATTGTAATGAAAATGCACAACATTACCTGAAGAGTGCACTCGCACAACGCACCCTGTATTCGGCAATGGATAGCTATTCACTTCTTGCATATAATTTACTTCTTTCCAACCGCGCCTGTCGTCCTTAACCGTTACATATGTATAGAATTCATATCCTTCTTTTGTATATTTTTTCAAGAACGCATTTGCAATCTCTCTTGCCTTCTTCTCCTCTATCGCTTCCTTGCCACTTGAAAAAGGATTTTCATCATCTATCCTAAATTCAATTAAATTACCAGTATGTCTATTCAATGTAATTTGTATCGTTCTCTCCTGATCCTCTTTATGCTCCCACCATAATAGATGATACGGGTCATCAACCCCTTCTTGATCATCTACAACAAGACTATATTCATCTGGAATATTAATAATATGAGCCACTTGCTCTTTTCTTTCTTTATCTTTTTGATTCATCATACTGCTCCCTTTATTACAATTTAAGGTAATTATAACAAACAAAACTAAAGAACTATAAAAAAAGACTAGAGATATCTCTAGTCTTCTACTTCGTTTCACGATGTAACGTTACTCGCTTTAATCGTGGACAATATTTTTTTAATTCGATGCGTTCTGGATTGTTTCGTTTATTTTTTTTAGAAATGTAATTACGATCACCGCACTCCGTACAAGCTAATGTAATATTTACACGCATATTTAATTCTCCTTTCTTTCAAAAATCGCAACTAAAACGTAATGATTACGATTTATACATTATAAAACTTCATTCCATTTGTCAATTGCAAAAACAAGAAGATTCCATTTAGAATCCCCTTGTTTTTATAGTTAAATAAATTTTCTCCCGCATTAACGGGCAGTAAGACCCCCACTGATTAAAAGTTTCACTTTATTAAAACGATTCGTATGTAACAAACTCACTAATCGGCTTTCGATATCCTCGTGGGCGAGTTTTAGTCGTATCACTTTTTCCTATCGTAATCATTAAAACAGGTACTATATGCTCCGGCATATTTAATTCACTTTGTACTGCTTTTTCATCGAAACCAATCATTGGACATGTATCATAGCCATAATATTTAGCTGCGTACATAAAAGTCATCGCGCTTAACGAAGCATTTCTAATCGCTTCATCCTCCATGAAACGCTCTCCTTTTCCTTCATATAAACCTTTCGTTTGCCTAATTGTATCTTCATATTCACATTCATCAATCATTTTTAAAACTTTCATACCGAAGTAAATATTTTCAACATTTTGGTATGCTTTTTTATCACCACAAACGAGCACTACCGCTGATGCACTCGATACTTTATATTGACCGAAAGCTAATTCTTTTAATCTTTCTTTTCGCTCTTGATCACGAATTACAACATAATGTGTGTGCTGCAAATTATAGCAAGATGGAGAAAGCTTAGTTAACTCAAATATTTTTTTAAAATCCTCATCAGGGATTTCTATACCTTGTATAAATTTCATTGCAGAACGTCTAGCAATTGCTAATTCTTCAAAGTTCACCATATATCCTCCTCGATAACTGTAAATTTAAATATACATTAATTTATACAAATAGATAAATCAAATAAAAACACTTTAAATCCGAATAATAATTATGATTAACAGCAAAAAAGACAAAAAGCTGAAACAATTAGTTCATACGAAATTCACACGAATCTATTACTATAGAAACTGTACATAGTGAACTTATTAACAATCACGTTTATTTATATAAAATCTTACTCGAAAGGAGTTGAAAGTATGAAAACTAAATATCGCTTTATGATCTCATCATTTGCTGCTTGCGCTTATATGATTTGGTATTTAGTATAATAACGACCTCACTTGCAAATAGGAAAAGGTGTGTATATAAATGGAATATAATCAATCAACAGTTAACTACTGGAAAGCTTTTGTATTACCATATACATTTGCTTTAGAAGAGTTAAAAACTAAATTTGAAATTATGAACCGGGAAGCTCAATTTCTAGAGGATTACAACCCGTTTGAACATATAAAAACAAGACTAAAACAACCTGAAAGTATTATTAAAAAACTAGAGCGCAAAAGCTTATTACCAACAGTTGAAAATGCTCAAACACATTTACAAGATATTATTGGTATTCGTATTACATGTTGCTTCGTAGAAGATATCTATCATTTGAAAGAAGTCATTCAAAAACGCGAAGATATGGAAGTCATAGAAGTAAAAGATTATATCGCTAACCCAAAACGAAACGGATATAAAAGTTTACACATGATCATTAAATACCCTTTATCACTAAATTCTGGTACAAAAGATGTATTTGCAGAAATTCAGTTACGTACACTGGCAATGGACTTTTGGGCAAGTTTAGAACACAAACTTTATTATAAATATGAAGGGAAAATACCGGAGTATTTAAAAGATGAACTACATGATGCAGCAATGAAAGCTGAAGATCTGGATAATAAAATGGCCACAATTCGTCAAGATATTGATGATATTGAGGCATGTTCAAATCAAATTATGCTACCACTATAAAAAAAGGTTCTCGCCAATGAGAACCTTTTTTCTATCATTTTTGGGAAGTACGACTCCACACTTATTAAAGTTTCACGTTATTTTTTCTCTATTGTTCGAACCTCTTCAATCTTCCATTTATCCTCTTCTTTTCCAAGGGCATACTGTACTTTCTTTTGAAGAGTAATACTGTCGTCTACTTCCTTTTCTTTCGTTTCAACAATAACATACCCTACTTTACTAACTTTCATATCTATATGTTCCAATTCAATTTTCTTATTTCCCTTTTGAAATGCGGCTTCTTTTTGTGTTTTTAAGTCTTCAGCACTAGGCATCTTCTTTGAAAATAACTCCATATGTTCTGCAAGATTTTTTTCATTGGTCGTTCGCACAAATGTATGAATAACATCTTGAATAGATCTCTCTTCTTCTTTTGTTATTTGTACCTTTTCCTCAGTTTTTTTAGTAGTAGATTTTTGTTCTACGTTATTCTCTTCTTGTTGACATCCAACTAGTAGTACTACAAACACTAAAAGGAATCTTAATTTTCTAAATAATTTTTCCATATTCCCAACTCCTAAAAAGAAAAGTGAGGCATTCCGCCTCACTTTCGCTCTTAATTAGCGTCTTCCTTTATTGGGATCGCCACCGCCAACAATATCAAAGACACGTTTCGCTATATTTGTATTCTCTTGAACGCCAGAGAACAAGTATTTACCTGGACCAAATGCATACACGTTCACATCTTCCCCTGTATGTCCACCTGTTGTCCAGCCTGTAACCGAGCGCTTATTGAAAATATCTTCAATTGCATTATCAATCTTTGTTACATCTTTTGACGGAGCTATATCATTTACAGCTTGAATTTCTTCTGGAGTTAATTGTAAATCAATATACTTTTTCAATGTTTCTTCTACATTTGCACCTTTTGCAATCTCATTTGCCATAAAGTCTGGTGTGCGTTTTGCAGCTTTAATTGGATCTACTTTAAAGTTATACTCGCCATTGGCACCTAAAGATAAGCCACCAGTAGCGTGATCTGCCGTTGCAACAACTAACGTATTTTTATCTTTTTTCGCAAACTCAATCGCTGCTTTGAAAGCTTTTTCGAAGTCTTCCATTTCACTCATTGCACCAACAATATCATTATCATGTCCAGCCCAGTCGATTTGACTTCCTTCCACCATTAAGAAGAAACCATTTTTATTTTTGTTCAAACGCTCAATTGCTGCATTAGTCATTTCTTCTAATGAAGGTGTTTTCTCATTGCGGTCAATCATTTTATCTAATCCACCTGGTGCAAATAAACCAAGAATTTGATCATTTTTATCATTTAACAATTGATCTCGATCCGTTACATAGCTATAACCAGATTTCTTAAACTCTTCTGTAAGATTACGATCTTTTCTAACAAAGTTCTTTACGCCGCCGCCAAGCATAACATCTACCTTATGCTTCCCTTTAATTTTCTCATCAAAATAATCATTTGCAATTGCGTCCATATTTTTACGGCTAATGTCATGCGCACCGAAAGCAGCTGGTGTTGCATGTGTAATTTCAGAAGTTGCAACGAGTCCCGTTGATTTCCCTTTTTCTTTCGCTTGCTCAAGAACTGTTTTCACTTCCGCTTTATCATTATCAACTGCAATTGCAGCATTATATGTTTTAATTCCTGCTGACATAGCTGTTGCTGCCGATGCAGAGTCTGTAATATTTTCATGTTCATCTTCTGGGTATGTTTTTTGTGTTCCTACAAGATGCTTATCAAATTCTGTAGATTCCATTTCAAAGGTTTTTGGATTATCTTTCATATAACGGTGAGCCGTCATATATGAAGGACCCATACCATCCCCAATTAATACGATAACATTTTTAATCTTTGCATTGCTTCCGTTCTCATCTGCATTAACCTCACTAGAACGAGTAAAATTCCATGTTGCTACCGAAGTAACTGCTAATGATGCCACAACTGCAAATGGCCATGCTTTTTTCACAAACTTTTTCACTGTCTTGTCCCCCTAATTAGGTTATTCATTTCCCACTATCAAATTTAATGGAAGACTATTAAGAGAAAATTAGCTGTATGTAAATTTTTTGTTAACTTATGTAAATATCAGTTATAATTTGTATAAGTTTGTCTTTTTGTATCAATCATTCCGCCCTTTACAATTTAAATATAAACAAGTTGGATTTCATTTAACGTAAATCTCTTTTTTTACATTTTGACTCTATGTTTATGAAAATAAATAGAAATGCGGTGAGCCTTTATGAAAATAGTAAAGCTAAATGAATCTTTTATTTTTGAATTACTTAATCTTTGCAAATCTGTTGGATGGTTACACGATGAAATTTTTATGAAAAAACAATTCGAAATGTATCTTTCTATCGGCACACTTGTAGGTTACATTCATGAAAACAAACTCATTGCGACTGGAGGAGTATTTCCCTTTACAAGTAACTTCGCTTCCATTGGTATGTTAATCGTTCACCCTAATTTTCAAGGACGCGGAATAGGGCGCATGTTGCTAAATCATTGCTTGGAACAAATTCATCCAAAACAACCCATTGCACTTATTGCGACAAAAGCTGGCGAACCTCTATACACATCATGCGGATTTCAAACAGCAACAACGATTCATCGTTTTGAAAAGCAAACTATTAAGACGTACCCTTCTCACTTACAACAAGTACAAGAAGACCTTATACCTGTTACTTCTCTGGATCAAATTGCAACTGGTATGAATCGTTCTCTACTTTACTCTTTGCTATTACCAAGGGCCGTACACTCTTTTAAAATTGAAAGAAATAACTGTATAGAAGCTTTTTCATTATGCATACAAAAGGGCAATATATTATGTATCAATCCACTTATCGCCCAGCAAGAAGAAGATGCTATCCAATTATTAAAAAAGATATGTGAATGTTGGAATGGTATAGTACGAATTGATGTTCCACACTCACAATTTACATTTCGTCAATTTCTTCAAACAGAAAATTTCCAAGAAACGCTCCTTTCACCTCTTATGATAAAAAATGGTAGCCAACTTCCTGGAAATCGTAATATGCTATTTGCTATGATAGATACAGCGTTATGTTAGAAAGGAGACACCTAATTGAAGCGATTTAGCTATTTTATGGTAGGTTGTCTTACTCTTACACTATTAGTAGGATGTAGTGCAGCAGAAAAGCCAGTAGAACAAGTAAAACAAGTTAAAAATACAATTACAGCGAAACTAGCTACCGAGGAAAAAATGGTAGAAATAGATGGTCAAACCATTTACTTTAAAAAGATTGGTAATGAAAAACCACCTTTACTTATGATTCATGGCTTTGGAGGGTCATCAGATGGTTTTCAAAAGATTTACTCCGATTTAGCAAAAGATCATACAATTATTTCTGTAGATGCTTTAGGATTCGGGCGCTCATCTAAGCCAATGGATTTTTATTATTCTTTTCCAACTCATGCAAATTTGTATTATAAATTAATGAAAAAACTAGGGTATGATTCATTCGCAATACTGGGGCATTCCATGGGGGGAGAAATTTCTCTAAATTTAACATATTTATATCCTGAAGCAGTTACTCACCTTATTTTAACTGATGCTACAGGTGGCCCTCATACATTCGTTAATAAACAAGGCTCACCAAAACCACAATTGTCGACTGATTTAAATGCCGTTTCTTCTATTACAGATTATGATGAAAGCAAAGTGAAATTCAAACGTAATGATGAAGAGCATTATAATAAAATGAAATTATGGCCTAGACGTCTTAAAATTAATGCAAATGAAATAAAACAGCCAACTTTAATTATATGGGGCAGAAATGATAGTAGCGTTTCCTGGAAAGAAGGAGAAACGTATCATCAATTCTTAAAAAATAGCACTTTACATATTATTGAAAAAGGTTATCATGCACCATTTCGCCAAGAACCACAAGAATTTGTCGGGTATGTAAAAGATTTCTTTAAGAACAATCCGATTAAAGTTGAAAAATAACATAAACGGGTATCTCAAAATGAGATACCCGTTTTCATATATTAAGCAGCTTGCTTTTGGCGTTTTGGAGTTTTTGATCCTAATACTTTCGGGATAACGAAGCCATCCATTCCAAATTTCCCAGCGTTCATACCGGAAACAAGAACAAACATAGATAAGATAACCATCTCAGGGTTCACACCAATTGACCCACTAAACATATAGGAAAAGTTCATTACAAGACCAAAAAAGACCGCTGTTTTTGTTAAACAGCCTACAATTAAACCAATTCCGACTAAAATTTCTCCCCATGTTACAAGTGTATTAAACAAATCTACATTTGGAATTGCAAATTCTTGTAAGAATGATGCCCACCAAGATTGAACAGCCGGTTGTGCACCTTTAGATTTTTCAATTGCCCCTTGCAAATAACCTGTTGCATCGAATCCTTTTCCTTGTAGTTTACCGATTCCAGCCATTAACCATGTGTAACCAAGATATACTCGAATTACTGCTAATGCAAAAGAAACTGCTTTGTTTTCTCTTAAAAATTGAATAACCATATCTTCCTCCTAAAGTTGTAATTAAGTTAGTTACAGATAATATAATAACATTAGTTACTTATTTTTCAAACGTTAATTATGAATAATCTGTGACATGCGTATGAAACATTAAAAACTAACGTTTATATAGTAACTTTTATTACCTGTAAAAACTTGAACATATCATACCACAAGTGATAACCATTTTCATTGAAAAAAATGTAAAAAAAATGTGAGTTAAATGTGAAACACGTTTATTCGAATATAGAATAAACTTGTTTCACACTAATTATAGAATCGAAATGTATGTGTCTCCTCATCAATTAAACTCGCTTCTTGAAACGCTTCTTCTAACGTTTTCCCATGGTTAATAACCCCATAAAATAAGCGTATAGTAAACATAAGTGCTGCATTTCCATCTACATAATCAATCGATCCAATATATGATTTCGCACCACTATGTAAAAAAGATTTTGCTAGATTTTGCTCCCCTAACGTGCACCCGCTATTTACAATATGTGTATTATGCAATTTTGCATATTTATAAATTTCTTCTGTACCAAAATCCCCTCTCGGTTCATCTTGTTCATATACTTCTTCGCCTAACTCTTCCATGACAAACTTCCCTTCTTCACCATGAAAGCAAAAAATAATATAATTAATATTGTTAAATAAGTTCTTTCCAGAAAGAACTTCCACAAAATCTTTCGGTCTACCAATCCAATATGTCACAACCCTTGCACCAAAATATTCAAGAGATGCTCGAATTGATTGCGCTTCTAAATCCGAATTAAAACCAACTACTAATGCAATATTCAACATACAACCCCCATCCTATAATCAGCCCTTATCAATCAGAATTTTATGGGATAAATCCATTTCATATATGCCCGTTTCTTTCAAAAAATCTGATCTAGTTAAAACGACTTTCTGTAAATATTGCCTATATGCTGTAATTGTTCCATCGTGAGATACAATGCAAATTCTTTCAGCACCCAGTTCATAACACCAAAGAAGAAATTCATCTACTATTTGCTGAAAACTATTCTCTGAAATAGTGTTTATACCTTCCTTCCATAACTGATTATTTGAGCTTTTCTCTATCGAAAAATGCGGAAATAACTTTGTTATCATTCCCTGATCTACTATATAATCGCACGGTAATGTTTTCGCTCCTTCTCGATAAGGAAAAATACGTGGGGATACATATGGATGGACTAGTTTTTGACAAGCAACTTTCGCACTCCATATTGTCGCCGTTTGCAAAGTTCTAAGTGTAGGACTAACAATTAATATATCCGTCTCTTGCAATGGCACATTGCATTGAAGTAATTTAGCTTGAGCCTTTCCTACTCTCGTCAATGGTGGGTCAAACACTTGTAAACTTTCTGGTAAATCCGTTGTATGTTCACCTTCACCATGCCGAACAAAAACGATTTTCATCCTCTTCCTCCTCTCTTTATGAAATCCTCTTACATATTTCTTCCCTATCTTATACTTTATTCCTGCTATATGAAAAACTGATATGTAAAACACTTTTTACAAGGGAGAAGTGAATCAAAAAATATGAAATGGATAACCATCTTAATTGGAATGATTATATGGGGATACATAAATGGATTTTTTAGTAGTGATAAAGTGAAACTTTAATCCGTGGGGGTTTTGTTCATCCCCCACGGATTATTAGTTGAACCAATCGGGCTTTTACGGACAGTTGATCCCCACCTAACTTCTTTGCCTCCGCTGAATTTTGAGGTGGGGGTCTTACTGCCCGTTAATGCGGGATAAAACTGCTAATCCTTGGATTACAGATGATGAACGTGAAACAAAAATTAAACAAAAAGCAATTACGGCAAGCTGGTCCGGTGTTTTTATGTTTTGTACCATTAGCCTCTTAAATAAATGGTTAGGTTTAAACACAAACGATAAATCACCGTACTTACCAGACCCTATCGCAGCTGTTTTAAAGGAAAATGTAGAGTTACAAGTTTTACTCATGCTATTTGTTATGTATGGAATATTTTACTTACATTATCGAAGAAAATTAAGTGCCTAACTTCTAACTCATGATTATCCTCCTAAATGGTTATAGTAATTAGGACGAAATGAAAGGAGTGATAGAAAAATGAGTAACTCGAATGAATTTTTAGATACACTACATGAAAAACAAGCAAAAGATGAACAAAATAGAAAGCGCCAAGGGAACGGAAACCCAGCGAAAAAAAAGCCAAATAAAACGCATAAATAACAATAAAAAACTGCCTAAAATGATCTTTTAGGCAGTTTTTTATTGTTATTTCACCGAGATGACATTTTCCCAATTCCATTTCTCATAATACCACGCTGGTACATCTATATTTTCAATCCACTTCTTTTCCTGTTTCCCATCTTTATGAGCAAGCCATACATCCGCTTTCTTACGGTCTGAACGTATCCAAATTAATTGATTACTCTTCTTCATGAAGATCGGGTGGTAATCCCCTTGCTTGTTCTTTTTCTTTGTGATTTGATGCTGTGCATTACTTGTACTATCGACCTCATACAAAGATGGTAGTGGCCTTTTTTCTGGTGGAGTTTCTATCCCTGCCTCCTTTGCTCGTGAAACGATAATTACTCTATCGTTCTTCCATACAAAATCCCAATCAACATATCCTTTCGGCGTAAATATGTTCTGCTGAAGTGCTGGCAATTCCTTTACTTTTAAATGCTTATTTTCTAATGCAACTCTTCCGCTCCCTTCAATATAAGCTAATATATTTTTTGATGGTGCCCATTGAAACCATTGTGCGTTTAGTAACATTTGATCTACTTTTTCAAACCGACTGCCATCTGCACGAACTAAGCAAAGCGTATTACTATCAGCTGACCATGAAGCTGTCGGTACTGCTAAAAATGAAATCCACTTTTGATCTGGTGACCACTTAAAGCCACTTGCTACTAGCGCTAGGAAATCATCATGTTCATTTGGCAATGCATACAAATGCTTCATTTTGTGAGGATTCATATGTGCATCTTTTTGCACTTCATATAGCTGAGCCCCTGTCCATCCTGTTGGAAGTAAGTGCGCTTCAGAGGATACAAGAAAGTTCTTTCCATCGGGGTACCATGCATAATCCCCTACACCAGCCGATACATTTTCAAAATCTGCATTCTTTTTTTCTACATCAAATGTATTTAATGTACCTGTAAATATAAATGCAATTATATTTTCTGTTGGTGACCATTGATAATTCGATGCTTCTGATTGAAACGGCGTAACTTTCTTTCCATCTTTCAGCCGATATAACTCAAGAATATTTTGTTTCTTCCCTTTTACATATGCCAGCCATTCTCCATCATGTGACCACTTTGGCCCTGTTATGTTCTCTCCTTTTGTAAGTTGTTTTTCTTTCCCCTCAACTTTAATCCAAAGGTTATGATGACGAATAAAAGCAACTTTCACACTATTATTTTCTGCGCTAGTAATAGTGATAGAACACAAAAACATAAACAACACTACACTACCACTTACTATTAGCCTTTTCATACCATCACTCCATTTCCCTCATAGCATTCCTCACTTTCTTCCTACAATATGTGAAAAATATCGATTCGACATAATCAGAAAAAATTTCCCAAGAAATTTTCAATTCATAGAGGATTGGTATGAATTATGTCGAAAGTATAGTTTAGCCAACATTTATATTTATAAGTTATAACTAAAATGTAAGATTTTATTTCTGAATATTGGCACTTTTTATTAGGGGGAGTATCAATGAAAAAAACTACATCTACACTATTAAGCATGGCGCTTGTCTTTTCTAGTTTTGGAGCTTTAAGCGCTCATGCTGAATCACTACAAAAGGAGAAGCAATTTAGTCCACAATTAAAAACAACGATTGAACAGTGGGGAGAACATAAAATTGCTCAAAATGTTGAAACGAAAACAACAAAAGAAATATCAGTAATTGTAGAATTGCAACATGCACCTCTCGCTGCTCAAAGTAATATTCAGCATGCTCCAGATTTACAAAATAGTAATGCTCAGTCTTATCATGCTGAGCTAAAAAAAGCACAAGAAGATACGACTAAGAAAATAAAAGAAAAAGCACCTGGTGCAAAAATTAAAGAAGTGTATAATACGTTATTTTCCGGATTCTCTATTTCAGTTCCTGGAGATCAAATTACCTCTCTTGCCTCTTTACCTGAAGTAAAAGCAGTCTATCCGAACTTAACATATAAATTGCATGAAACATCGAAAAGTACTACTAACGAAGAAGCACCAAATATCGGTGGACCGACAATTGGTGCACCTGAAGCGTGGAATTTAAAAGATCCATCTGGCAAACCGCTTGATGGAAAAGGCATGAAAGTAGCCATTATCGACTCTGGCGTAGACTATACACACCCTGACTTAAAGGCAAATTATATCGGTGGATATGACACGGTTGATGAAGATAGCGATCCAATGGATGGTAACGTACATGGTACTCATGTAGCTGGAATTATTGCGGGTAATGGAAAAATTAAAGGCGTTGCTCCAAACGCTTCTATTCTAGCCTATCGTGTAATGAATGACGGTGGAACTGGTACAACAGATGATATTATCCAAGGGATTGAGCGAGCGATTCAAGATGGTGCGGATGTGTTAAACCTCTCCCTTGGGCAAGATTTAAATGTACCTGATCAGCCTGTAACATTAACGTTAGAACGAGCAGCGAAACTTGGTGTTACTACTGTCGTTTCAAATGGAAATGACGGACCAAAACCTTGGTCTGTTGATGCTCCCGGTAACGTAAGTAGTGTCATTTCTGTTGGAGCATCTACGGTTTCTATCCCGTTTCCAACATTCCAAGTAGCTGGTTCCAGCAAAACATATCAAGGGTTACCGTTATCAAAATCCGATTTTCCAATAGGAAATGATTCCCCTCTTGTATATGTTGGTTATGGCAATCCAAGTGATTATGCAAAACAAGATGTGAAAGGGAAATTCGCACTTATTTTACAAGGTACTTCTAGTACATTAGTAAAAGCAGAACAAGCGAAGCAAGCTGGGGCACTTGGTGTGTTATTAATCTCTAACGAAAAAGAAATTAATATGATGACGGAATATTTTTCGCGTGAACATCTGGTTATTCCAGTAATGCAATTATCAAATACAAATGGGGAAGAATTAAAAACTTTAATCACAAAACGAAAGAAAAATATAAAAATTGGACAACCAAAGCAAACAGAACTTATCGGTAACTTTAGTTCAAGAGGACCATCACAAGGAAGTTGGCTAATAAAGCCTGATGTTGTTGCACCTGGAGTACAAATTACTAGTACAGTACCGCGAGGCGGCTATGAATCGCATAACGGAACAAGTATGGCTGCTCCGCAAGTAGCTGGAGCGGTTGCCCTCTTGCGTCAAATGCATCCGGATTGGACGACAGAACAATTGAAAGCGGCTCTTGCTAACAATGCAAAAACATTACATGATGTCAATGAAAATACATACCCTGTTATGGCACAAGGATCTGGTTTAATTAACATTCCGAAAGCAGCTCAAACAAATGTATTAGTAAAACCTAACAATGTCAGCTTTGGTCTTATTAAGCCAAATAGCGGAAAAGTAAAACTGACGCAAAATGTTACATTACAAAACCTTTCTAGTAAAAAGAAAAGTTTTTCAACTCGTGTGGAATTACTAGATGCCAACACAAAAACAAAAGTAAAAGCTTCTGTCCCTTCATCGATTAGCATACAACCGAATAGTAGTACCGAAAAACCATTTACTATCACGGTAGATAGCTCACTACCACAAGGTGTGTATACTGGAAATGTATATGTAAAAGAACAAGGGGCAAAAGAAGAAATTCGAATTCCATTCACATTTAGTATCGATCCTAAAGATTATAAACGTATCGATGGACTTGAAATTATTAATTCTACTTTTAGCCCAAATGGCGACCACGTACTAGATGATAATCTCATCAACTACTATTTAGTTGCGCCTGTGGATGATGTAACATTACATGCAAATTTAGTTACGAAAGAACGTGTAACGTATCAAGGGATTATCCATCAAGCTAAAAATGCAACTCCTGGATGCAAACCTTTCAAATGGAATGGTACAAAAGCAGATGGCACTCCTTTAGCTGACGGGCTATATCAAATCGAAGCAGTTGCTTCTAATTCTGGTGGAGAAACAAAACAAACAGCTGCTGTATTTCTTGATCGAACTGCACCTAAGTTAACACACGAAGTTGACCAAGAAAATCTCGTAATTAGAGGAAAAGTTGATGATATTCTACTAGATTGGATGTCAGAATCTGGTTGGATAGCACCTGGTATTCCAGTGAGAATGCAATATGAAATTAACGGAAATGGTGTATGGGAACAGGCATTCCTGAACCCTTGGGAGAAAAGCTATGACATTTATTTCGATCGCACTCAATTACACGAAGAAAAAAATACTATTCACATTGTAGCAACTGATGCAGCTGGCAATACCTCTAATTTAACTGTTAATTTAGAAGTGAAATAAAGTGAAGCCTTAATCAGTAGAGATTTTGTTCATCCCCACTGATTATTAGCCTTCACCAATCGGGGGTTACGGGCAGTTATTCTCCCACCGAATTTTGAGGTAGGAATTTTACTGCTCATTAACACGGGATAAAAAATTTTTGTTGACAATTTTTTTAATATAGTTTTATAATACAAAACATAGTTTAGTTGAACGAATTATATATCGGCTTTGAAGGAATGCTAGTAGCGACTTATATCACTGTCCCAGAGAACTGATGGTTGGTGCGAATCAGTACATATACAAGCGTGAATTACAATTCTGGAGCTTCTTTCCCGTAATGCTTTTTATGCATGAAGAGAAAGACGGATCTTTCCGTTATCGTAAAGTGAGTGGTAAACAATTAGTTGTTTACAAATAGGGTGGTACCGCGATTTTTATCGTCCCTATCGGATTTTCCGATAGGGACTTTTTTGCATCCATCCTCTTACACAATTTCATATATACGCGTTGAAAGAATCGCAGTAGTATCTTATATCCCTGTTACAGAGAGCTAATGGTCGGTGGAAATTAGCACATATATAAGTATGAATTACAATTCTGGAGCTTCTTTTTCGTAGTGCTTTTATGCATGAAGGAAAAGACGGAATTTTTCCGTTATCATTAATTGAGATGTAAGTATATTTTCACTTACAAATAGGGTGGTACCGCGATTCTTTCGCCCCTATCGGATTTTCCGATAGGGGCTTTTTCTATTTATCACAGAAACATATGTTAAATAATTCCGAATCTTATGATAAAATTTTATAAGCGCTTACAAAAAATGAAAGGGGGTGATACAAGCTATACGAAATCGATATTCATTTTTATTGAAAAAAAGGAGGATGTCTAAATGACAAAGAAAACAGAAATTCCATCGCATTTAAAACCATTTGTATCCACACAACATTATGATCAATACACACCGGTGAATCACGCTGTGTGGCGTTATATTATGAGACAAAATCATAGCTTCTTAAAAGACGTTGCTCATCCAGCCTATGTGAACGGACTACAATCATCTGGTATTAATATAGATGCAATTCCAAAAGTAGAAGAAATGAATGAGTGTTTAGCACCAAGCGGCTGGGGCGCTGTAACAATTGACGGACTTATTCCTGGCGTAGCATTCTTCGATTTTCAAGGACACGGATTACTACCGATTGCAACAGATATCCGGAAAGTAGAAAATATCGAGTACACACCAGCTCCAGATATCGTACATGAAGCCGCAGGACACGCACCGATTTTACTTGATCCTACATATGCAAAATATGTGAAACGTTTTGGGCAAATTGGTGCAAAAGCTTTCTCTACAAAAGAAGAACATGATGCATTTGAAGCTGTTCGTACATTAACGATAGTAAAAGAAAGCCCTACTTCTACTCCTGATGAAGTTAAGGCTGCTGAAAATGCTGTAATTGAAAAACAAAACTTAGTTTCTGGTTTATCGGAAGCTGAACAAATTTCACGTCTTTTCTGGTGGACAGTAGAATATGGATTAATCGGAAATATAGATGCTCCAAAAATATATGGTGCTGGTCTCCTTTCTTCTGTTGGCGAAAGCAAACATTGCTTAACAGACGCTGTAGAAAAGGTTCCATTTTCTATCGAAGCATGTACAGGGACAACTTATGACGTAACAAAAATGCAACCACAACTATTTGTTTGTGAATCCTTTGAAGAATTAACAGAAGCACTTGAGAAATTCTCTGAAACGATGGCCTTTAAAACAGGTGGAAAAGAAGGTTTAGAAAAAGCAATTCGCTCTGAGAACTATGCAACAGCTGAGCTAAATAGTGGATTACAAATTACAGGTACATTTAGCGAGACAATTGAAAACGATGCAGGTGAATTAATTTACATGCGAACAAATTCGCCAACGGCATTAGCGCTTCATAATAAACAGTTAGCGAATCATTCTACTTCTGTACACAGTGACGGATTTGGAACACCGATTGGATTACTTACTGAAAATATTGCATTAGAAAATTGTACAGACGAACAACTACAATCATTAGGAATTAAAATTGGAACTATCGCTGAGTTTACTTTTGCAAGTGGTATTCATGTAAAAGGAACAGTAACAGATATTGTGAAAAATGATAA
This sequence comes from Bacillus sp. RCC_6_1, assembly GCF_041360755.1. NCBI lineage: Bacteria > Bacillati > Bacillota > Bacilli > Caryophanales > Bacillaceae > Bacillus > Bacillus sp. RCC_6_1. The sequence goes on along the minus strand of NZ_JBFUPV010000002.1, from coordinate 494,166 downwards.
GAAAATTGCTCTTATTTCCTTTATCGATTGCACAGTTACTTATAACGCCCGCGTTTTATTTGATGCTTCATGGGGCGCATTTGATATGGCTGTTGGCTCACAAATCACTTCAGTATTCCCAGGTGCCGCAGATGCAGCAGCATTTTTCCCAATGGATGAAGAAGTTCAAGAAATTCCTGCTCCGCTTGTACTGAATGAACTCGAGCGTATGTATCAAACAGTTCGAGATATTCGAAGTGAGGGGATTTTACACGACGCGCATATCGATCAATTAGTAGCAATCCAAGAAGTATTAAATAAATTTTATGCGAAAGAATGGTTGCTGCGCCTTGAAGTATTAGAGTTACTTTTAGAGCATAACAAAGGGCATGAAACATCTGCAGCATTACTACATCAACTTTCTACTTTCACAACTGACGAAGCTGTAACACGCCTTATTAACAATGGTCTTGCGTTACTTCCAATAAAGGATGTGAAAAATGATGCTAAGATTAACTGAAGAAGAAGTTCACGAGGAATTATTGAAGGTAGATAAATGGATGGTAAAAGATGAGAAATGGATTGAACGAAAATATATGTTTTCCGACTACTTAAAAGGAGTCGAATTTGTCTCTGAAGCCGCCAAACTATCAGAAGAACATAATCACCATCCATTTATCCTTATCCAGTATAAAGCAGTTATTATTACTTTGTCATCTTGGAATGCAAAAGGTTTAACGAAACTAGATTTTGAGCTTGCAAAACAATTTGATGAACTATTTTTACAAAACGAAAATGCAATTATAAGAAAATAAAAAAGAGAAGCCTTTTTAGGCTTCTCCTTTTATTTGGAAATGGATACAATGTCCAAATGGATCCTCGACTTGTAATATTCCATCTTTGTACGTAGCAATCTTACCAATATTTTTTAAGCTTTCACATACTTGCTCTTTTTGTTTTTCATCCGCTAATACAATTGTGAAATATTTCAAACCAACAGAACCTGGCATTTGCGGTGGTACCCCTTCACCTTGCCATGTATTTAAACCGATATGGTGATGATAGCCACCTGCTGATACGAACAACGCTCCATTACGAGCTGGGATTGTTACTTCAAAACCAAGACCATCAACATAGAAACGCTTCGCTTCCTCTAAATCAGCTACATGGAAATGAATATGCCCCATCACAGTACCAGCTGGAAATCCACTCCATGTACTTCCTTGCTGCAATAATTCTTCACCAGCTAACGGGTTACTAACAAATGGGAGCTCTCCATTCTCATCACGCCAAACTTCTTTTTGTCGATCATGATAAATTTCAATCCCGTTTCCATCTGGATCAGCTAAATAAAGAGCTTCACTAAAGTAATGATCGGCCCCGCCATGTAGTGGATATACCATTTCTACAAGATGACGAAGAACATTCGCTAAATCCTGCCTACTTGGTAATAAAATTGCGTAATGATATAACCCTGTTCTTCCTCTTTGCTTCGGAAAAGCTTCTTTCTTTTCTTCAATGATAAGAAGTGGTTCATCATTTTCATTCCCAAATGTAACGACTGCTTTTTCTTCTTTTAGCACCTTCATACTTAGTACTTCCGTATAAAACTCTAGTGATTTCTTTACATTAGATACGTATAAATGAACAACATCCAGTGTTGTATCGGGATGAAGTTGAAAACTCATCTTGTTAGCCCCCCATTTAAATTAGTTCTTCTTTGACATTTTTTCTTTTAAGAAATTATCTACAAAACCATCAGCTTTTGCAACAAATAAGTATGCACCCATTGCTAATAATGCAAGTTCTAATTCGAAACCAGGATTTTTTCCATCTCCCAATAAACCAGCTGACCATTTCACTTTTACGATTGCTCCAACCATAACAAGTGCAAATAATAATCCAATATATCTTACACCTAAACCTAGAATTAATAATAGGCCTCCAACTAATTCAAATGTTGCTACACCGTATGCAAGTCCTCCTGGTAAACCAATGCTTGTAAACCACCCTGCAATATTGTCAATTCCTGATTGGAATTTTGTTAAACCGTGCATGAAGAATGTTACCCCTAACACGATACGAATAATTAAGTTACCAATATGTTGATTCATTTCTTTCTCTCCTTTATAGTTTTATTATACAAAACTTTTATTTACATTACAAAACATACACTAATTTTTTTTATTCGTCAATTCATTTTCACTGGGAAAAAATATATTTTTTTTGCTATGATACAAATAGTTGTTTACAAAAAGGAGCTTGATTTTATGAATATTGGTTCTGCAATACGTGAAATTCGTCAACGTAGGGGCATAACAATCGCACAAATTTGTGAGGGAACAGGTCTTTCTAAAGGATTTATGAGTCAGGTTGAAAATAATAAAACATCACCATCTATCTCAACTTTAGAAACGATCTCCAATTTTTTAAACGTTCCCCTTCCCTATTTATTGTTAGAGCAAAAAGATCGATTAAAAATTGTCAAAAAAGAAGAACGGAAATACAGTGTATACGGCAAAGATGAGCAAAGAATTGAACATGTTGCGGAGCAAGGGGGCCTTCGCCTATCTTTAGTAGAAATCCCTACTGGATTCCCGAAAGAAAACTCACCAAATGCCCATGAAGGGGAAGAATGTCACCTTGTATTACGCGGAAAACTAGAAGTTCAGCACGGTGAAGATATTGCAATTGTAGAAGAAGGTGATTCTTTCTCATGGAATGCATGCGTTCCTCATATTGTTCGTAATATAGGAGAAGAAACTGCATTACTACTCATCTCTAGTTATGCGGAAAATCGAAAACGTGTTTACTAAATAATAAAAAAGAAGCCTGCTAAACAGGCTTCTTTTTTATCCCCTTATAATTCCATAACTTGTCCCCACTAGTACAGTCTTTTCGTGTTGATTGCGATAAACTGACTCGATTGAAACTTTTTTATAGCCTTCCATTTGCTCAACATTTGTTAAAGTTAATTCACAAGTGATTGTATCTCCTGTGAAAACTGGTCTAATAAACTCACTTACTAATTCTCTTGCTATGTAATGTAATTCTTCGCCTACTTTCGTTCCAATGCTAGCAGTCAATAAACCATGGACCATTAATCTTCCATTTTCATCATATTCAACATGGTGTCTACCTTTATCTCCGGTAATATTTGCAAATTCAAACACCTCTTCCTCAGTAAATCTTCTTTCATATTTAAATACATCCCCAACTTTTATACTCATTTTTATCCCCCTAATAATAAACAGAATTTTCTTTTATTTTATCATAAAATGTGCCTCAATCCATTCTCTATTATCAAATCCTCAAAATTACCTCGCTAAACTTTTACTTTTCATTCATTTATCGGTGACCATCTCTTTTCGCGACTTGATATCCATAATACGCACATGTTCCATTTCTCGATAGCTCTCTAACTTCAAATCCACAGCTTCTATAAAAATCAAAATTGTTCGCAGAAGTATGTGCAAACCAGTCACCATGTGGTAGCTTTTGCAAACAAAGAGCGACAAGTTTCTTACCTAATCCCTTCCCTCTATATTCACATTTCACAACTAAATTTACTATGTTCGCGACCATGATTCCATCAGAAATGACTCTAACCATGGCAATCATCTCTTCTTCATCCCAAATTGTGAATGCCCATGTTGAATTTTCAAATGCTATCGTGAATTTTTCAATTTGCCAAGAAGGGATATTATCATTGCTCCAACCGGCATCTTCGAATAAAGTCTTAATTGCATATGCAGGTACACCATTCGTCCCCTCACGAATAATAAGTCCATTATGATAAATGTACATGTAATCCCCCCTTTATTTTTATATACCATTCTTCAAAAAATGCAATTAACCTTTTTTCATCCAACGCGCCTAATGGAATAAACAAGAACATCCATCCCATGAAATGAAGTTGTTTTCTCATAACTAAGCCCCGTTTTTCTAGCAACAAAGATTGAGGCGGGGTGGTCCGGATTAATAAGAGAAATCAATTTATTCATTCGTAACGCTTGGAAGCCATAGTCTCGAAATGCTGCCGCTGCTTCTCTCGCATAGCCTTTTCCCCAATACTGAGGTAATAACCAATAACCAATTTCAATTTCCTCTTTTCCATCTATCTGCTGCTTTACTAATCCTGCATGACCAATCCGTATCCCCGTTTCCTTTTCAATTAATACAAATAAACCGAGGCCGTTTTTATAGCTAGGAATTACCCACTCTTCCAAACTTTTTTTACATTGCATATATGTTTTTAAATTCCCATTTCCAATATAGCGCATTACTTTTTCGTTTCCCCATAGTGAAGCGTAGAACTGTAAATCATCCATTGTATATTTACGAATTTGTAAACGGTCTGTATGAAACATTCCTTCACTCCTTTCTACTAATTTCTTCTTAATTTCACAATCATATTTTGTATGCACAATAAGTGTTACCATTTATTATAAATGAACCAACCACATAACACAGAATATTCAATCTTATAGAAACAAAAAAAGCAGTAGACAAATATTGTCCACTGCATCCATATCATAACTAGCATAAAGAAAACTACAATTGAGGGGGGTGTAGGATTTTCAAATATACTAGATACTTATCCCGTTCTAACGGGCGGTAAACTTTCCAATTGTTTCAAGTGAAAAGTTTACCGCACATAAGAACTTCCTTCGTTCATTAAGATAGTATTGCTAAATAATCATATACACGCTTAGATTTCTCTCCACCCATTCGTGCATGTTGAAGAAGAGAAATACCATGAGGACCAGATGCGCGCAATGCTTCTGGTTGAGCTACTAAAATAGCTTGTACAACTTCTAATTCACCAAGCATAGCTGCTGCAAAAATATCCATCCGAGCACCCTTTTCTAGTAAATAAAGAGCAATATCTTTACGACCTACATGTGCCGATGCGCCTAACGCACTTTCCCAATCTGATCCACCCCAATTATAAGAGGCGTGAAGTAAGCTTGGTGATTCAACCAATAGCTCTTGTACTTTCTCTAAATCCCCGTGAGCTGCCATAACAAATTCTCTTACTAATTCAATGGTAATACGCTCTTCTGTTTGCATCGCTCTTCTCCCCTTTTAGAAATTCGTTTCGGTGTAAAAAAAGGCTTGTCACTTCCCTGAAAAATATCTACATCTATGCCAAATACATGTTGAAACATTTCATGGCATAGTACTTCTTCTGGTATACCATCATACTGAATTTTTCCTCGCTTTAATACAAGTAAACGATCGCTATATTGAGCAGCTTGGTTAATGTCATGTAAAACCATTATAATTGTCATTCCAAACTCCTCATTTAATCGTTTCACAAGTTCCATTACTTCCAACTGGTGAACGATATCTAAAAAGGTTGTTGGTTCATCCAATAATAAGACATTTGTACGTTGCGCTAGCGTCATCGCAATCCAAGCACGTTGCCGTTCCCCTCCTGATAAAGAATGTAAAAGACGATATTCATACCCTTCAAGATTTGTAACAGACAATGCCCAATCAACAATTTCTTCATCTTCTTTATTTAAGTGGCTACTCCATGATTTATGTGGACCTCTTCCGAACTCAATTAGTTCTTTCACTGTTAAATCTAATTGATGATCATGCATTTGTGGTAACATTGCTAATTGCTTCGCTACATCAGCACTCTTCATCATATGAATATTTTTTCCATCTAAAATGATGTCCCCTTCGCTTTGTTTCAGTAGCCTTGCTATTAAACGAAGCAAAGTAGATTTTCCCGATCCATTCGGACCAATTAAACTAACGATTTCTCCAGCCTTAATATGTACATTCATATTTTGCATTTGAAATCTTTCAGAGTGTGCGTAAAACACTTTGTTAACGGAAATCACTTTGTTTTCCTCCTCTATGAATTAAATATAAGAAGAACGGACCACCTAAGAAGGACAGTAAAATACCAACAGGCAATTCGATTGGGTCAAACCAACTTCGAGCTATTGCATCCGCAAAAACAAGTAATACCCCGCCGCCAAGGCATGATAAAGGTAGCAAATATCTATAATCATTTCCAACTAATAAACGTAGCATATGTGGTACGACAAGACCGACAAATCCAATAAGACCAGACACACTTACTGCAATTCCAGCTAATAATGTACTTACTACGATTAAATAAAACCGACTTTTTTCCACGTTATGTCCTAATAACTTTGCCATTTCATCTCCAAGCATTAACACTCGAATATGCTTAATACCAAAGAAAGCTAATATAATGGCGAATATTGCATAATAAATAATCATATTTAAATGTGCCCAACTTACACCACCAATACCACCCGCTAGCCACGGTAACACCGATTGTACTTTGTCACTATGTAATAACATTAATGCTGACGTTGCTGCACCAATTAATGCATTGATCGACACCCCTACTAAGACGATTCTTGAAGGTGGTGCCCCTTTTTGCCATGATAAAGCATAAATAACCATCGCTGTTATGAAAGCTCCTAAAAACGCCCCTAGTGGTAAAAAAGCTAGATGCTGTGGGAATAAAATCATGATGACAATTGCTACAAGGCCTGCCCCAGATGAAACTCCGATAATACCAGGATCTGCAAGAGGGTTTCTCATAACTCCTTGTAGCAGTGTACCAGATGCAGCTAAACATGTTCCTACTATAAACCCAATGAGCACTCTCGGTATGCGAAGATCCCATACAATTCGATGAACTGTCGAACCTTCATCTTGTATACCCGTTAGAATATCTCGTACAGAAAAGGATAAACTTCCTGCGAAAAGACCGTAAAAGAGACCTAGGATTGTTAATACAACTAAAGTAACTGCTATTATCCATCTTTTTTTCGCAAAAGGATGTTCCTTTTCTCTTACTACTTCACTACTTTCCATAGTATCATTTCCTTACATCTTGTATACTTTTATACATAAAGTCCATTGCTTCTGTAACTTTTGTACCAGGATTAGATCCAAATAAATCAGGTGGCAAAATAACTACGCGGTTTTGTTTTACTGCCTCTAAATTTTTCCACGCTTCATTTTTCATCATTTCGCCTTCGAATGCTTTTTTCACACTTTTTGGATCTCCGTGTGTAATTAAATAAATCACATCTGGATTCGCCTCAATAATACGTTCTACACTTAGCTGTGCATATTGCGGATATGCTTTCGTTTCTGGAAAATCAGAAGCAATATTTTTTCCGCCTGTTTTTTCTAAAATATCACCTGATAAAGATGTTGGTAATGCCGCTAAATAAGTTCCTGGTGCGCCATACACTAGCAATGCTTTCGCATCGCTCTTTTTCTCATATTTCTTCATTTGATCATTCATTTTTTGATTAATTTCTTTTGCTTTATCTTCTTTCTTCATTACCGTTCCATATAATTCAATATTTTTTTGAATATCTTGTACAGAATTCGCAGAAGAAATGATAACTTGCGTTCCTTGTCCTTCAACCGTTGGCACATTCTTTTGGAATCCATTGTTAGCAACAAGTGCATCGGGCTTTAAACTAGCAATTTGCTCAAAATTCGGTTGATGTGCATTCCCAATTACTTGTGCTTTCTTTAGCTCATCTGGAAGAGTTAATTTCGTATCCGGGCGACCTACTATTTTTCCACCTAAAGCATGAATAATATCCATGTCCCCCATACTTAATGTTGCAAAACTTTCTGGCACTTTATCGAATGTTACCTTTCTTCCTGATAGGTCGGTAATTTCGATTTTCTCTTTTCCTTTTTCTGTTTTGGTTGCAGACGCTTTTTCGTCCCCTTTGGCACTGCAACCTATTAACAAGAAAAAAATAGATAAAATCGCTGTAAATAGCGTAATAGATTTTTTCATTCCTTCACCTCTAATTGATAATGATAATCATTAACTACTATTCTACTTTAATTGATAAGGATTATCATTGTCAACACGAAACGCATATATTTTCCTACAAAAAAACAAAAAGCGCGACAAAAAGATTTTTTCTTTTCGCTGCGCTCTAGTTAACAATATTATTCACATTCATTTTCCTCTAGCTGGTCACGCATCACTTTCACACGCTGAAAGAAAAAGAACGATAAGCTTAAAAATATAACGATGCTCCCCATCATAACAAAAAATTGGATTGTCTCTTTTGCTCCACTCGGAATCAATAAGCCAACCATTAACAATGTACTTACAGCGAGAAGCATTTGTCCAAACCGAGTATAATCTTCTATTTTTCCTTTTAATTCTTTCATTATATTCTCACTCCTCCATTTCACTGTATCATATTCTATGAAACTGAAAGACCAGTAAATACAGCCATTCTGGGAGATGTTTTCCAATAAAAAAAGAGCCGCTTTTACTGCGGCTCTTTTTTTATCATTATTCACCTTTATATGCTTCCATATAAATTTCTTTCAGCTCTGAAATAAGCGGTAACTTTGGATTAGCAGTTGTACATTGATCTTCAAAAGCTCTTTCTGCTAATACTCCAACAACCTCTTCAAATTGCTCTTTATCGACTCCTTGTCCCGCAATACTCATATTAATATTTAAGCTTTTTCCAAGCTCAATAATTGCTCGGACGAGTGATTCCACCCCTTCTGCTGCCGAACTTGCTGGAAGCCCGAGCATTCTCGCTATATGTGCATATCTTTCATCTGCCACAAAGTGCTCATATTTTGGGAACAATGCGTGTTTTCTTGGCTTAATAGCATTATAGCGGACTACGTGCGGCATTAGAATGGCATTTGCGCGTCCGTGCGGAATATGGAATTCTGGTCCAATCTTATGTGCTAAGCTGTGATTAATACCGAGGAAAGCATTTGCAAATGCCATCCCTGCAATTGCAGAAGCGTTATGCATTTTTTCTCTTGCTTCTTCATCATTTCCATCTTTATATGCTCTCGGTAAATATTTGAATACGAGATCAATAGCTTTTAATGCTAATCCATCTGTATAGTCATTTGCCATAACAGACACATACGCCTCAATTGCATGTGTTAAAACATCCATACCAGTATCTGCTGTTACATGTGGTGGTACTGTCATTACAAATTGTGGATCAACAATTGCTACATCTGGTGTTAATTCATAATCTGCGAGCGGATACTTTATATTATTTTTCTTATCTGTAATAACCGCAAATGGTGTCACTTCTGATCCCGTTCCTGATGTCGTTGGAATCGCAACAAACTGCGCCTTATTTCCTAATTCCGGATATTTACATGTACGTTTTCTTATATCTAAAAATTTCTGTTTAATACCATAGAATGTCGTTTCTGGATGCTCATAGAATAACCACATTCCTTTTGCTGCATCCATAGCTGAACCACCACCAAGTGCGATAATTACATCTGGCTTAAAGCTTTTCATCATTTCCGCACCTTTGAAAACAGTTTCATCTGATGGATCTGGTTCGACCTCAAAGAAAACTTCAACTTTCACATCATTTGCATTCTTGTTTAAATAGTGCGCGACTGTATCGACATAGCCATGTTCAACCATTCCGGGGTCCGTTACAATAAATGCACGTGAAATGTTAGGCATATTTGCTAAATAAGCTGTAGCATGTTTTTCAAAATAAATTTTTGGTGGCAGTTTGAACCACTGCATATTCTTTTTTCTATTTGCCAGCCTTTTTATATTTAATAAATGAGTCGCTGTTACATTTTGGGAAACTGAATTCTTTCCGTATGAACCACAACCAAGTGTAAGTGATGGAATAAATCCATTATATATATCCCCTATTCCACCTTGTGATGAAGGTGCATTTACAATGAGACGGCAAGCTTTCATACGTAACCCAAATTGCTTTTGCACATCTTTATTTGTAGAATGGATAACTGCTGAATGTCCTAAACCACCGAGGTTCAACATTTCTTCGCAATATGTAAATCCTTCTTCTAATGAATTTGCCTTCACACAAGCTAATACTGGACTCAGTTTCTCACGGGATAACGGATATGCTGCTCCGATACCTTGAATTTCAGCTACAAGCATTTTTGTATGTCCAGGAACAGTGATCCCAACTAAATCGGCAATATACTGTGCTGATTTCCCTACAATATCACTATTTACTGCACATGTATTTTCATTTATAACGAGCTTTTCTAATTTTTTTCTTTCTTCTTCTGTTACAAAGTAACAACTGTTTTCAATCATTTCTGTTTTAACATCATCATAAATTTCTTTATCGACAATGATTGCTTGTTCCGATGCACAAATCATACCGTTATCAAATGTTTTTGATAAAATCAAATCATTAACAGCTCGTTTTACATGTGCTGATTTTTCTATATAACACGGTACATTACCAGGACCAACGCCTAACGCTGGTTTTCCAGTAGAGTAAGCTGATTTCACCATACCAGCGCCTCCAGTTGCTAGAACGAGTGCTACACCATCATGGTTCATCAATTGTTTCGTCGCTTCAACAGACGGTCTTTCAATCCATTGAATACAGTGTTTTGGTGCACCAGCTTTCATCGCTGCATCATATACGGTTTTCGCTGCTGCCACAGAACATTTTTGTGCGGAAGGATGAAATGCGAAAATAATTGGATTTCTTGTTTTTATCGCAATTAACGCTTTAAACATTGTTGTCGACGTTGGATTCGTTACTGGTGTTACTCCAGCTACTACACCGACAGGTTCCGCGATTTCTATTATTTCTTCATGAGGATCTTCGTGAATAATCCCTACCGTTTTATCTTGCTTTATACTATGCCAAATATATTCAGTGGCAAAAATATTTTTAATGCATTTGTCTTCATATACACCACGGCCAGTTTCTTCAACTGCCAATTTTGCTAGCGGCATATGTTGATCAACACCTGCTAATGCCATTTCATGAACAATGTTGTCAATTTCCTCTTGTGTAAAACTTTCTAATGCTTGTAAAGCTTGTTGACCATTATTTACTAGCGTATCAATCATCTTTTTTACTTCCTGCATTTCATTTACAACTTTCTCTTTGACTACCATGTGAATTTCCTCCTATTCTACTATTACGGTCCTTATATGTCCCTGCAGATCAAAATAAGTCCCAATTAACACAAAAAAATAGAGATGCTTTCCTACATGAATTTCATTGTTTGTGAAAAATTTCACAAGTTTGTTCGTGAGTAACGTTTCCTGAATTCAATATACATGAAATCATTTCGTTTGTGTATGTCTATTTTGTGAAATGTTTCACAAAATAGACATAATAAAAAAAGCACTGCTAATATAGAGCAGTGCTTTTTTTATTATGCTAGCGCTTGTGCTAAATCTTCAATTAAATCTTCACCATCTTCAATACCGACAGAAATACGAATTAATGTATCTGTAATTCCTAATTCTTTGCGGCGATCAGCTGGGATTGATGCATGTGTCATTTGAGATGGAATAGAAATTAAACTTTCTACCGCTCCTAAGCTTTCAGCAAGTGTAAAGTATTGTAGTTTCTCAAGTACTTTATTTAATGTTTCTTCACTATCTACATCAAATGAGATAATAGCACCAAACCCGTTTGCTTGTTCTGTTGCTAATTCGTGATTTTGATGTGATTCAAGACCTGGGTAATATACTTTTTTTACTTTTGGATGATTATTTAAGAACTCAGCAATAGCACGTGAATTCGTTTCATGTTCTTCCATACGAATTCCTAATGTTTTTAAACCGCGAAGTAGTAAGAAGCTATCTTGTGGCCCAAGAATACCTCCTGTTGAGTTTTGTACAAAGTGAAGATCTTCTGCTAGTTGTGGGCTATTTACAACTACTAAACCTGCAACTACATCACTATGACCTCCTAAATATTTCGTTGCACTATGAAGCACAATATCTGCTCCTAAAGAAATCGGCGACTGCCAATATGGCGTCATGAATGTGTTATCAATAATTGTTAATAAGTCTTTCTCTTTAGCAAGAGTAGATATTTTCTTAATATCAGTAATTTTTAGTAGTGGGTTCGTTGGTGTTTCCACATAAATTGCTTTCGTATTTGGACGAATCGCTTCTTCAACTTCCTCTAAGTTTGTTGTATCTACAAATGTATGCTCAATACCGAAACGGTTTAATACTTTCGTAATAACGCGGTATGTTCCGCCATAAACATCATCTGTTAAAATAACGTGGTCACCTTTTGAGAACAACATAATTGTCGCTGTAATAGCAGCCATTCCTGAACCAAATGCAAATCCAGCATGCCCATTTTCTAATACAGCAATCATTTCTTCTAAAGCTGCACGTGTTGGGTTACCTGTACGTGAATATTCATATCCTTGATGCTTACCAACTGCTTCTTGTTTGTACGTACTTGTTTGATAAATCGGTACGTTTACAGATCCAGTTGAAGGTTCTCCTATGCGAATACCATGAATTAACTTTGTCTTTGCTCTCATTTTTTATTCCCATCCTTTGTATATGTCTTTACTTAAATAGCGCTCACTACTATCAGGAAAAATCGTTACAATATTTGTACCTGGTGCTGCCTTCTCTGCCTCCAGTAAGCTCGCATGAAATGCTGCTCCTGAAGAGCTCCCAACGAGAAGTCCTTCTTTTTGCGCTAATTCTTTCACTCGTAAAAATGCATTTCGATCAGAAATCGTATGAATTTCATCAAAATAAGATGTCTTCAAAAATGGCGGGATAAATTCCAGTCCAATTCCTTCGGTCTCATGTGAACCAGCCTTACCACCATTTAAAATAGATCCTTCTGGCTCTACGATAACTGTTTTAATATCTATATTTTTTTCTTTCAAATAAGATGCAGTCCCCATAAACGTACCGCCAGTTCCTGCTCCAGCAACAAATATGTTAATCTCTCCATTCAATGCGTCCCACAGTTCAGGTCCTAGTGTTTTAAAATATGCACGAGGATTTGCCTCATTTGCGAACTGACTTGGAGAGTATGAATTCGGTAGTTCATTTACTAACTCTTTTGCTTTAGCAATTGCACCGGTCATTCCTTGCTCAGTCGGTGTATGCACGACCGTTGCACCTAGTGCTTTCATTAATTCTTGTTTTTCAATACTAAATTTCTCTGGTACACAAACAATAACACGTAAATCATGTTCTAATGCTGCAAGTGCCAGTCCAATACCAGTATTCCCAGCAGTCGGTTCAATAATTGTTCCACCCTGGGTCACAAGCCCTTTTTCTAGCGCATCTTCGATTAATTCTCTTCCTAAACGATCCTTAACGCTTCCGCCTGGGTTATAAAATTCAAGCTTTGCAAATAAACGGACTCCTTTCGGAAGTGAAAAACGAGTAATTTCTACAATTGGTGTATGACCAATTAACTCATGAACTCCACGATATACATTCATCGTGTTCTCCCCCTTGTTTGCCAATAAAGAAAAGGCAACTGTATGTATTTTCTTTATATGAGACAGTTGCCTTTTTGTTACATTACTTTAACTCTTCTAACACTTTTACGATAAAGTTTGTAGAATGAAGAGCTGCTTGATCTAAAAACTGATCAAATGAAACATTTGATTCTTTACCAGCAATATCAGAAAGTGCGCGAATGATAACAAACGGAATTTCATATTGGTGGCATACTTGTGCAACAGCTGCTGCTTCCATTTCTACCGCATAAAGATTTTCAAATTTATCACGGATGGCTGCAACGCGGTTCGGATCACTCATAAATGAATCACCTGTTGCAATCATACCTTTTACAACTTGAATATTTTCTTCAACCTGCATACATTTCTCAGCTAATGCAACTAACGCCTCATCAGCTTTAAATCCAGGCGGCATTCCTGGTACTTGACCATATTCATAGTTAAATGCTGTTACATCTACGTCATGGTGACGAACTTCAGTGGAAATAACTACATCACCAACGTTTAGAGAATGATGGAATCCACCAGCTGAACCAGTATTAATTACTTTTTCAGGCTTATATTTTTCTAATAAAATTGTCGTTGACATCGCTGCGTTTACTTTACCAATACCAGACTTTAACAAGATTACTTCATGCCCTGCTAATAGCCCTTTCGTAAATTCACAACCTGCAACCGTTTCTGTCTCTGCTTGTTCTAATTTGTCACGTAAAATACGTACTTCTTCTTCCATTGCTCCAATTACAGCAATTCTCAATCTAATCCCTCTTTCTATTGCTTAGTTGCCTCCATTACCCAAACGAAATGATTTAATCTCGTGAACGTTACATGGAAGCCATTGTTTTCAAAAATAGTCTGCATAACTGGAATACGTGTATAGTATTCCGTTTGCAAATCGTTTGCTAACTGGTGGAAACCTCTTTGTTTTGCTGTTTCAACAGTTTTATCATATGCATCTTGATCTGCAAATATCGTATCAGCAAACACTATTTTACCACCTTTGTTTAGCAATTGACTATACTTCGCAATCGCTACATTTTTTTCATCATCTGTTAAATGATGAAATGCATAGGTGCTTACAATGGTATCAATTGAATTTGGAACTTCAAACGAAAGAAAATCACCGTCTGTAATTGAAAATTCTTTTGGCAATTTCTCTTTTGCAATCATGCGCATTTCACGCGACGGTTCTATACCGTAAACTGTGCGGCCAGCAAGTAATAATTTATTTGTTAAATTACCTGTACCGACACCAAATTCTAATACATTACCAAATGACTTGTTAACTACATCCTCTAGAATGTCCTCATAATGGGCGAAAACTTCTTTATATTGTATATCTTCGCCTTGTACAAATGAGTCGTACGTATGAGCCCACTCATCAAATAAACCATTAAATTCTGTACCCATAAAAATTCCCCTTTTTCTTATCGGTTTTATCAGTATGATATTCCCTCTTTCTAAAAATGTCAATTGAAATGTACATGGTATTTCCTTCTTTTCTTTGTTACACTATAGTTGATTACATAGGAGAGGGGCCGTCTTCATGTCATTTACCTTTGAAATGTTAGAAGATAAAGTAGAGTTTTTTGAAGCGGGAGACTTAGCTTCTTTAGAACGAAAAATTAGTGAACAAATTGATAATAATAAAGCACTTATGCTTGAAGTTCATCACATCTCACATCAAATGGTTATGGATCCTGAAAGTAAAAGACCGTATTATAGCGCGGTTGTTCATTTTAAATTAAAGAAATTGCGTTAACAAAAAAGAGAAGCTCCTAAGGAGCCTCTCTTTTTTAGTTTAGAGTTTGAACAAGTACTGGTTTCCAGCCCTCATTGTCTACCCAATCAATATTTACATAATATCTTTTCCCACTTTGCTTATCTTGAACATCACCATAAGCTTTGCTCTTTCCAGTTTTGTCTCTTCCAACAAAATGGAATACTAATTGCTCTTTTGGTACTTCAACACCTGCAGCAATTGCACTTTGCATCTCATTCCAATCTGATGAACCCTGTTTAAACGTCATCGCTGGTGATGAACCTTGTTCTGTTCCTACAGCTTTCCAAGAAGGTTTTGTATACGCCTCTTTTGCCTTAGATACAGTTTTCTCAGCTGATACTTTCTCGTTAGCTTTCGCTTCTTCTTCAGCTTTTTTCTGTTCTTCTTCAGCCTTTAGCTTCTCTTCTTCAGCTTTTTTCTTAGCTTCTGCTTGCTCTTGTTCTTTTTCTTTTTTCTTAGCAGATTCTTTATCTTCTGATTTTCCAGCTTTCTCATTCTTTGTTGTTTGTTGAGAGACTTTCTTATCAGTAGAAGATGCTTGCTCTTTCGTACTAGGAACGAACAATTGATATGCTACAATAGCTACTAATAGTAATACAATAGCGATTGCAATATTTAAAACACCGTTTTGACGACGTTTTTGTTGTTTCTGTTGGAATCTTGATCCTCCTGCCATTCTCCAAACCTCCATGCAGTTTTTCCTAATTGCTATTGTAACATTAAATCTAGAAAGGTTGAACATTTACAATGATATTTTCATGAAATGAAGACATTTCACTATAAATTGCAAGATTACTTTTCATTCTCCAATTGATAGATTGCTCCTACCATATCTTTAAAAATAGGTGTAACTTTATTCACTTTGCTATCAGTCTCTAGATCAACAACAACTAAAGCATATCTTGGATTCTCATACGGAAAATAACCTGCAAACCAGCGATTCACCCTCGTCCCTTTCCCTGTTTGCGCTGTCCCGGATTTTCCAGCGACACTTAGTGGCAACGAACGGAATGCCGTTCCTGTTCCTTTCTCCCTTGTTACAACGCCTCTTAATAACTCTTGTAATGTTTTCACTGTTTCATACGAAAGCTGTTTTCCATTTAACGTATGGCTCTCAAATGTAAAAAAATCCGCTCCATTTTTATATACTATTTTTTCAACTGCTTTCACTTCCATCTTTTCTCCATTCCTCGCAATCGTCGCCATCATATTTGCAATTGCTAGAGGTGATATACGTACATCTTTCTGTCCAATTGCTGTTTGTTCTACCGCTTTTTTACTCTTTTTATTTTCTTCATTCCCCCAAATAGTAGTACCCTTTTCTTCTGGCATTTGCTCAAAATGAGGTGTATGAAATACAGAACCTTTCCATCCAACCTTTTCATTTGCTCCTAAAGCTGCTACGTATGTTTCTAGCACCGTCTTATCCTTTTGTAATAGCTCGTTACCTAACTCGGAAAATGTCCTGTTACAGCTCCTAGCAAAGCTCTCTTTAAAATTAAGTGTACCCATCCTAACTTGCGGGTCGTTTTCACCATATAAATCTTTATTACAGTTAAATGTCCGATTAAACAAATTTACTTTTTGATCAATGACTGCAGCTGCAACTACTGTTTTAAAAACAGAGCCTGGAAAATGTGGCGTTAACATTTGATTTTCAAGTGTAGTTTTATATAAATTCTCATCCCTTACTTGTAAAGACGGCTTACTAGCCATCGCTAATATTTCATTTGTCTTTACATCAAGTAATACTAGTCCCCCCTTCTTTATTTCATTCGCTTCAATCACTTCTTCTGCTTTTTGCTGCAACTCTTTATGTAAAGTAGTTTGAATCCTAACTGGATAAAATGGATTTCCTGGTGAAGTGTATTTCGCTTGCTTTCCGAAAATTGGTTCTCCTTGCCGATCTACTTGATATAATACTTTTGCCTCTCCATCAGTCAATAGAAATTCATCAAATGATTGCTGTAATCCTGAAATACCTATCGGCGTTTGTTTTGAGATTCTTTTCAATTCTCCATATCGCTTTTGAAACTCCCTTTCGTTCTCCCCTACATCACCAATTAAATGATTTATCTCTCCAGTTTGTTTTAATCGCACTTCAGCTGCTACAATACCTAATACATGTAATTCATTTACCTTCTCCATCTGCTCTCGTGTCACTCGAAATGGAGCCGTTTCTCCTTGTAGTGTAAATGCATTTTTATTATTTTTCATTTGTCTTCTAATCTCTTGTCTCGACACACCAATGATATGCGCGATTTTCTCTAACATGTCATTTTTTATTTGTAAAAATGGAAAAATAATTAAAACAGGATATTTTTCCTCACCTATTTTTTTACCATTACGATCTATAAACTGCCCACGTCCATCGTCTACTGTAATGGATTGTGTGCGTTGCGTAACACTTTTTTCAATTAAATTTATTTTGCGATCAGTAAATGATTCTGTATCTATAATTTGAATTTGGATTAAACGACAAAGCAATACAAACATAACGCTCATAAAACAAATTAAAACAATTGTAATTCTCCGTTTTATTTTCATAAAAAACACCTCGTCTATTGTAGTTTAGACGAGGTACTATTTTATTTATACAATCTCCAAAACAAAAACAGATATTATATAAGGCTATTATTGTTTCTTTGGCTTCTCTAAAAATTTCATAAGAAGCGATCTAAATTCAGTTTCATTCACTCCAGTGTTTTTAGCAACTTCAATTACAGTGGTTGTTACATTAGCCGCTATTTTTAAATAATCCTTACTAAGATTATCCATTTCATTTCTTTTTTCTTTTGCATTCTCAACTGTTACAGAATCAATACAAGTAATCATCTTATCTACAATATGTAAATAATTATTTTGTGCATCTATTATTTTTTGAATATCATCTTTATTACTTACTTTCGATTGTTTTAAATATGTATATGCTTGATTCACTTCATCTTTTAAAATTTTATCATTATTCTTCGCCTGTTCTTGTAACATATTCTTCATATCATCTATTGTTTTTTGATCCATCGAATCTCGCAATAAATAATCTGGATTCCCAATTGCGTAATCATACTTA
Organism: Bacillus sp. RCC_6_1; assembly: GCF_041360755.1. Taxonomy (NCBI): domain Bacteria; kingdom Bacillati; phylum Bacillota; class Bacilli; order Caryophanales; family Bacillaceae; genus Bacillus; species Bacillus sp. RCC_6_1. The sequence continues at coordinate 476,047 of NZ_JBFUPV010000002.1, read as the reverse complement.
ATCGTTACATCTTGAAATATTTTCATGACAATTGCTAATTGATACGCTACATCAAAATCATTAAATTCCTTTTTATCTTGTGGATTTTCTAAGGCTTTTGAACTCTCAGTTGCTTTAATATCCTTTTTTTCTTCTTGCTTCACTTTTTCTCCCTTTGATGATGTAGTTTCTTCATTCGTTCCGCATGCAGCAAGTCCTAATATGGAGATACTACAAACCAATCCTGTAAAGATTTTATGTTTCATAATTAGCCCCTTTTCCCTTTTAAAACCTATGGTCTCTAATTATGATATCAAAGCTTAAAGTGTTTTTTTGACATTTTTTGTCGAATCACTCTAAGGTTTACACAATTTTTTTCATTCTACAGAAAAAAAAAGATTCTCCCGATAGGAGAATCTTTTTTTTTATTTTACAGAGACAATCTCTACTTGCATTTCTCCGCCTGGTGTTTGGATTGTTACTTTCTCACCAATTTGCTTACCTAATAAGCTTTTTGCGATTGGAGAATCGTTAGAAATTCTTCCTTCGAATGGATCAGCTTCCGCGCTACCTACGATTGTATACGCTTCTTCATCTCCGTTTGGTAATTCTTTAAATGTTACTGTTTTACCTAATGTAACAACAGTAGATACTTCGCCAGTATCTTTAATGATAACTGCGTTACGAATCATATTTTCTAATTGTGTAATACGTCCTTCTACGAACGCTTGCTCATCTTTCGCTGCATCGTACTCAGAGTTCTCAGAAAGATCCCCGAAGCTACGTGCGATTTTAATACGTTCTACTACTTCTTTACGTCTTACTGTTTTTAATTGCTCAAGTTCGTTCTCTAGTTTTTGCTTACCCTCTTGCGTCATAGGGTATGTTTTTTCTGTTGACATATTTTCCACTCCTTTTATATACCAATCCCCCGAAAAAAAAGAGGAGTTCCATATGAAAACTCCTCCGCTTCCATTGTTAGCGGAGGTTTCTAGTACCCTTGCACTAGCGGAGTTGTCACATACAACCCCGTATTTCCAATTCTTCTTTATATAAAGAAGATATGTATGGAAAGTTGATATAAATATGCCCTCACCTATATATAGATGAGGTTGCATGTTTCATTGTATTCGATAAGAAGGGAAAAAATCCCTTCCTACCGTATATCTTTTACTATGCTATTACAAATTTACTTTTTGTTCAAGAATTGTTGCAATTTTTGTCACCATAATATCAATTGCAACGTGGTTTTGTCCACCTTCAGGGATAATAATATCCGCAAATTTCTTAGAAGGCTCAATAAATTGATTGTGCATTGGACGTACAACATTTACGTACTGATCAATAACTGAATCCATCGTACGACCGCGCTCTTTAATATCACGTTGCATGCGGCGCAGAATACGAAGGTCAGCATCCGTATCAACGAATAATTTAATGTCCATTAACTCGCAAAGACGTGGGTCTTCTAAAATAAGAATTCCTTCTAAAATAATTACATCTTTCGGCTCAACCGGAATAATTTCTTCTGAACGCGTATGCAATGTATAGTCATATACAGGCTTATCAATTTGCTCATATGCAAGCAACTGCTGCAAATGTTCAATTAACAGATCATTATCAAACGCAAGCGGATGATCATAATTTGTTTTTAAACGCTCTTCCATTGGTAAATGGCTTTGATCTTTGTAATAATAATCTTGCTCTAAGATTAAAATAGAATGACCTTTAAAATGGTCAAAAATCGCTTTCGTTACACTCGTTTTACCTGATCCCGAACCACCAGCAATTCCAATTACAACAGGCTTATTCGTCCCCATTCGACTATCACTCTTTCTTATTGAAGTATGCTTTTGCGCATCATATTATTCACATACACTCGTTGATCCACTTTGAATTTCACGATTTGCAACGGATGTCTCGCTGCATCTAATTCGTTTCCATCCTCATCCCAAATTTTCTCCACCGTTTGCGTAAAGTTTTCTATTTCTGGTCCAAAGAACTCCACTTCATGTCCTGGTTTGAAATGATTACGTTGCTCAATCGTTACGATGCCCGTTTCTTCATTATAATCTAACACTAAACCAGCAAAATCATACGTTGTTTTCTTACTATGATTTCCAAACATTTGCTCTTGATGTCCTGGAACCCCTTCAAAGAATGCAGGAGCTGTATCACGATTTGCACATTTATCAAGCTCATCTAACCATTCTTGTTTAAACTCAAAGTTATCTGGATCCGCACAATACGCATCAATTACTTTACGATATACAGTTGCTACAGTCGCTACGTAATGGATTGATTTCATACGTCCTTCTACCTTTAAGCTATCGATTCCGATTTCAATCATTTTTGGAATTGATAAAATTAAATTTAAATCTTTTGGACTCATCGCAAAGTGAGCATCTCCTTCTTGGAATAGAGGAAGCTCTTTTGCATCTTTATGTTGTGATACTGTTTGAACTAAATCATAATCCCAGCGGCAAGATTGGCAACAACCACCACGATTAGAATCACGCGCTGTCATATGGTTACTTAATGTACATCTTCCTGAATATGCGATACACATTGCACCATGGACGAACGCTTCAATTTCAATATCCACTTTTTCTTTAATTTCTTTCATTTCTTCATAGCTTGCTTCACGAGCTAATACAAGACGATGTAAACCTTCTTCTTTCCAATACTGTGCTGCTTTCCAGTTGGATAGTGATTGCTGTGTGCTTAAATGCACCTCAACAGAAGGCGCTACGCGTTTACAAGTCTCAATGATAAGCGGATCAGCAACGATAATTCCCGTTACGCCAGCTTTTTCAATCCCTTTTAAATATTCCTCTAGCCCGTCCATATTTTCATTATGTGCAAAGATATTTGTTGTTACGTATATTTTTGCTCCATACTTCTTTGCAAACTCAACGCCTTCTGCCATTTCTTCTAGCGTAAAGTTACCTGCATTCGAACGAAGACCAAATTCTTGTCCACCTAAATATACAGCATCTGCCCCGTAATGGATAGCTACTTTTAATTTTTCTAAGTTACCCGCAGGGATTAACAGTTCAGGTTTCTTCACAATAACACGTTTGCCATCGATCACTCGTGAAATTTCTTGTACAGTCATTTCCTACACCCTCCTCGTTTAGTAAACCGTTTCTTTAAAGAAGAATCCTGTATCTAACGGACGATTTACTGGTTGCATTTCTTCTATTTCTTTATATAGATCATCTTTCACGTCATAATATGCATCACGATCTTCTACGCATAAATCAATCGCTTGACGATATTTCTTCGTTACTTCAATAATGTATTCAGAGCTTTTTAGTACACCGTCGATTTTTAAGCTATCAACTTCAGCATCGATTAGTTCCTCTAATTCATCGATGAAACAAATGTCGTTCGGACTCATAATGTGAGTACCATTTTCATCTTCATAAATTGGATATTTATTGTTACGCTCTGGGTCATATAAGAACATATTCTCTTCATATTTTTTCTTTTCAATGTCAAGATTACGTCCTTGATACTCAAAGTAGTTTCCTACTAATGAACGCTTCGATTGGAACATACAAGTCATACCGTGAATTTGTACTTCCAGTTCCACTTCAGCATTTTCTTTTAAATCAACAATTTCATCTAAGCTAAGCTCACGAGCTAATACAGCACGCTTTGATCCTCTTTGTCCCCAGTAATTACAAGTGAACCAGTTTGTTGCTGTCGTTTCTGTATTCCAGTGCAACTGCATATTTGGTGCTACTTCACGAACAGCCATTAATACCGCTGGATCTCCGAAAACAATTGCATCTACATTTACTTCGTTTAAAAATGAAACGTAATCTGTTAATTCTTCTACTTTATCGTTGTGGAACATAGCGTTCATGGCTACGTATACTTTCACACCATTTTCATGTGCAATCTTCACAGCTTGTTTTACATCTTCACGTGAAAACTCCCCTGCTAAACGTAAACCAAACTTTTGCTCACCGATCATTACCGCATCTGCTCCTGCTTTCGCAAGTTGTTCGATATCCGCCACCGCTCTTGGCGTTACTAACAATTCAGGTTTCTTCATACCTTGGTCACCCTCTCTTTTTACTAACAGCTACTCCATCACCAATTGGGAAAATCGTTGTATCATATCCTTCATGGTTCATAAGCCACTCATTGTACGTCTTAATACGACGGATTAAACCACGTGTACGTCTGTTTTCAATTTTCTCTTTTGTCGTTACAAGACCGTGGTACATAACATTATCTGAAATAATTACGCCACCAGGATTTAATAACGGTTCATATAAGTCAAAAAAGCGACGATACTGTCCTTTTGCTGCATCAATAAAAATAACGTCAAATGTCCCGTGTTCTTTTACTTGTTCACCTGTCTCTAACGCATCACCGTAAATAACTGAAATACGATCTGTTACTGGGGAACGTTCTATATATTCAAGTGCTTTTTCATATCGCTCACGATTGCGCTCAACTGTCACAATACGTGAATTTGGAATAGCTTGCATCATACGAATACTAGAATAACCGATTGCTGTTCCAAGTTCTAAAATGCTTTTCGGTCCAATTAAACGTAAAAATTGCAGCATAAATTCCATTCCAAGTCGATCCATAATCGGCACATGATTTTCTGTTGCATATTCTTCCATTTCAAGAATTAATTTATCTTTCGGATCAATAAATGATAATAGGTACTCGTTAACTGCATCCTCCATAAATGGTCCTCCTTATTTACATGGAGAAGTGCCTCTATGACGTCTTTTCACACATAGAATGCAATAAAAATACAAGCCAGCTTTATCCTTAGCTTGTACGTCCCGTTTTGATATTAAAAACGATTCTTCTGCCAGTTTTTAACCCGATATATTTTACCACAAAAAAGAGGGATGTGCGACTTTTTTCGCTATCCCTCCCCATTTCACTATTTTTTCGTAATGTATTTTTGCTTTAATGCATTATGCTCTTCTAATGTTTTCGCATAGTACACTTCACCACTTGGTGCAGCTAAGAAATAATAATAATCTGTTTGCGCAGGTTCTAACGCAGCTTCTACTGAATGTTTACCAGAGTTTGCGATCGGCCCTACCGGTAATCCTTTTACAACATACGTATTGTACGGTGAGTTGACCTTTAAATCTTCGTATAATACACGTTGTTTATGCTTTCCAAGTGCATATAATACCGTTGGATCCGTTTGAAGCGGCATACCTTTTGCTAAACGATTATAAAAGACACTAGAGATCTTTTGACGATCTGTAAAACCAGTTGCCTCTTCTTCAATAAGTGAAGATAATGTTAAAAGCTGATGAACATCCCAATTCTTCGCTTTCATTTTCGCCTCATTTTGAACAATGATTGCATTTGTTTTCTCAAGCATTGGAATTACAATTTCTTCTAACGTCGTATCTTTCTTATAAAACGAATACGTTGCAGGATATAAATAACCTTCTAATGGGTATTTAATATTGCTATCAAAGATTTTATCCGTTAATAACTTCGGATACTTTTGCTGCATTTTTTGAATAAATGCTTTATCGTTTAATTGACGCGTAACATCATCTTTATTCCACTTTAGTTCTGTCGCAATCGTTTCTGCAATTTCAGTTACTTGCGCCCCTTCTTTAATCGTCACTTTATAAAGAGCTGGACGATGCACGTTGCCAGATGACATTTGTTCAATCACATCTTCAGCATTCATTGAAGGATTTAATAAATATGTACCTGCTTGTAAACTTTTCGATTTAGCCTTTGTATAAAAACTAAAAACTGTACCGTTTTTTACAGCGCCTTTTTCTTCTAAAATTTCTCCAATTTTACTTGTAGATGATCCTTTCGGAATTTCTACTTCAATCTCTTTTTTATTCCCGCTATCAACTGGTCCTAATGCGGATGAAATATACGCATAGACTGAACCACAAACTAAAAGCAGTGCAATAATCGAAAATAAAAAGATGCGTCTACGCTTCTTTTTCACTTGATTCTCTATCAAAACATTTCCTCCTTACTTAATTGTAGACCGTATGTACACCTTTCTATACAGCACGATGTAAAAACGCTAAAAATTTACTTATCTTTTTTAATTGACACTTTATTTTTCTACAATCCGTCTCATTATACTACAAAGACTTACACAGTTTCGACAAAAAATCTTTCATTTTACATATAAATACAAAAAAAGATGGACTGTATATCGTCCATCTTTTCAGTACTTATTATTCAGCTTCTTGCTCATCAGCAATAGTGTTAAACGTTTCTTGTACCATTTCCCACTCTTCTTCAGATTCGATTGGAAGTAAAACTCCGCCCTCTTCTTCATTTTGTTCATAAGCCATTGCATCATAAATTGGGTCTCCATCTTCATCTACTTCACCGATTGGAGAGAAGATTACGTATGATTTTTTACCAAATTTGTCAGCATCAAAAGTGAAAATAATTTCACATAAATGTTCGTTACCTTTTTCGTCTACAATTGTAATTTGACGTTCTTCCATTTTGGTCACCTCTTATTTTCTATCTAAAAATCCTTGTAAGATTACGACTGCAGCCATCTTATCGATTACTTGCTTTCGCTTCTTACGGCTTACATCGGCTGAAATGAGCAGACGTTCCGCTGCCATTGTTGACAAACGCTCGTCCCACATTACAACGTCTAATTGTAACAGCTCTCGTAGGTTTTCTGCAAATTGTTGGCACGCTTCACCACGCGGGCCAATTGTACCATTCATATTTTTAGGTAAACCTACTACTATCTTGTCCACATTGTACTGCTTTACTAACTCAGAAATACGATCAAAACCAAAGTGACCTCGTTCTTCGTTAATCTTAATTGTTTCTAATCCTTGTGCTGTCCAGCCCATTTCGTCGCTAATTGCAACTCCGACTGTTTTTGTACCTACATCTAAACCTAATATCCGCATAAACTACTCCTCACGATGATGTTTCAAGTAAGACTTCACAAGCTCTTCAATTAACTCATCACGTTCAAGCTTGCGAATGATGCTACGTGCATCTTTATGGCGAGGTATGTATGCTGGGTCTCCACTTAATAAATAACCGACGATTTGGTTAATCGGATTATAGCCTTTTTCTTGAAGTGCATCATACACAGTTAAAAGTACATCATTTACATGGACACTCTGTTTTTCATCTTGAATGCTAAACTTCATTGTTTTATCAAAACCGTCCATTTCAAGCACCTCACTTATATAGTAAGTATAGGGAGAAGAACTTCTCCTCTCCCTACCATTGTACACTACTATCTCTTTATTTTGAAACAGATTTAACGTACTCTTGTACAAATGCTAAAGCTTCTTCGACTTGAGCTGGGTTTTTACCGCCTGCTTGTGCCATATCAGGACGGCCGCCACCGCCACCGCCGCAACGAGAAGCTACTTCTTTCACAAGTTTACCAGCATGGTAACCTTGGCTAATTAAGTCTTTCGTTACACCTGCTAGGATGTTTACTTTATCGTCATTAACAGACGCTAATACAACAACTGCTGACTCTAATTTATTTTTCAGATCATCCATCATCGTACGTAAGTTATTCATATCTGCAACATTTACTTTCGCTGCTAATACATTCACACCATCAACTGTCATTACAGAATCAGTTAAGTTTCCAGCTTCGATATTGCTTAATTTCGCAGCAAGAGATTCATTTTCTTTTTGCAGTTGTTTCACTTCAGCAAATAGACCATCAACTCTTGTTAAAATATCTTTCGGATTTGTTTTCATTTTTCCTGCTGCTTCTTTTAATAAACCTACTTGATCGTTCATTAATTCGTATGCAGACTTACCAGTTACTGCTTCAATACGACGAGTTCCTGCACCGATACCAGACTCAGCAACGATTTTGAAAATACCGATAGAAGCTGTATTATCAACGTGACAACCACCACAAAGCTCTAAGCTGTAATCGCCAACTTGTACAACGCGTACAACATCTCCGTATTTTTCACCGAATAATGCCATTGCGCCCATTTCTTTCGCTTCTTCGATTGCTTTTTGAGAAATCTCAACATCAATACTTTCCCAAATTTTCTCGTTTACCATACGCTCAATTTTTTCTAATTCGTCAGCTTGTACTTGACCGAAGTGAGAGAAGTCAAAGCGTAGACGTTCAGAAGTTACAAGAGAACCTGCTTGGTTAACGTGTGTTCCAAGTACGTCTTTTAATGCTTGGTGTAGTAAATGAGTTGCTGTATGATTTTTTACAACGCTACTACGGTTTTTCGTATCGATAATAGCTTTTACAGCCGCATCTTTCGTTAATGTACCTTCTTCAACAACAACTTTATGCAAGTTTTGGCCGTTTGGTGCTTTTTGTACGTCTTTTACAAGAACTTTCACACCATCCGCAAGAAGGTAACCACGGTCTGCAATTTGTCCACCGCTCTCAGCATAGAATGGTGTTACATCAAGCATTAATTGTCCTTCTTCACCAGCTTGTAAGCTGTCTGTGTATTCACCGTTTTTCACAAGTGCAACAACGTTACTTTCTGTTGCAACTGTACCGTAACCAACGAATTCGCTCGCTACTTTAATTTCTCCAAGGACACCACCTTGAACTTGCATAGAATCAACGTCTTGACGAGCAGCACGTGCACGCTCACGTTGTTTTTCCATTTCATTTTCAAAACCTTCATGATCAACTGTCATGCCAGCTTCTTCTGCATATTCTTCTGTTAATTCAATTGGGAAACCGTATGTGTCATATAGACGGAACGCATCTACTCCAGAAATAACAGTTGTTTTTTCTTCTTTTGCTTTTGCAATTACTTCAGCTAAAATCGCTTCACCATCATGAAGTGTTTCATGGAAACGCTCTTCTTCATTCTTCACAACTTTCGCAATGAAATCTTTCTTTTCAAGTACTTCTGGATAGAAGTCTTTCATTACTTCTCCAACAACCGGTACTAATTCAAACATAAATGGACGATTGATGTTTAATTTCTTCGAATAACGAACAGCGCGGCGTAATAAACGACGTAATACATAACCACGGCCTTCGTTAGATGGAAGAGCACCGTCACCAACAGCGAATGTTACTGTACGGATATGGTCAGCAATTACTTTGAATGCCATATCTTTTTCTAAATCGCCATTACGATATTTTTCACCAGAAATTGTTTCTGTTGCACCAATCATCGGCATGAATAGGTCTGTATCGAAGTTTGTAGGCACATCTTGAACGATAGATGTCATACGCTCTAGACCCATCCCTGTATCAATGTTTTTCTTAGGAAGTGGTGTATATGAACCGTCTGGATTATGGTTAAATTGAGAGAATACAAGGTTCCATACTTCTAAGTAACGCTCGTTTTCTCCGCCTGGATATAATTCTGGGTCACTAAAGTCATTACCGTAGGCTTCTCCGCGGTCATAGAAAATCTCTGTATTCGGTCCACTTGGTCCTTCACCGATATCCCAGAAGTTTTCTTCTAAGCGAATAATACGCTCTTTTGGAACGCCCATTTTCTCATTCCAAATTGTGAATGCTTCTTCATCTTCTGGATGGATTGTAACTGATAGTAATTCTTTATCGAATCCGATCCATTTGTCGCTCGTTAAGAATTCCCAAGCCCATGTAATTGCTTCTTCTTTGAAGTAATCACCAATTGAGAAATTTCCTAACATTTCAAAGAATGTATGGTGACGAGCTGTTTTCCCTACGTTTTCAATATCGTTTGTACGAATTGATTTTTGAGCATTTGTAATACGTGGATTTTGTGGGATTACACGTCCATCAAAATATTTTTTTAATGTAGCTACACCACTATTAATCCATAGAAGAGATGGATCTTCATGCGGAACTAGTGATGCACTAGGTTCTACTGCATGTCCTTTTTCTTGGAAAAAGTCTAAAAACATTTGACGAATTTGTGCGCCTGTTAGTTGTTTCATTGTATTTTCCTCCTTAAATATAAAAAACTCCCGTCCCTATAAAAGGGACGAGAGTTAACTCGCGATACCACCCTAATTATGAATTGATTACAATAACAATCAATTCATCACCTCATGGTGCCGTAACGTGGCAAGACGGCAGTGATTAGCTGCTCTCAGGATTAGCTTTCTGTTACCCTTCATTTAAAGCTTCTTTCAGCCATATGGAAGCTTCTCTCTATAAATGGACTGTAACGTACTTGTTCCGTCATTGATTTAATGTATTATATGACTAAATATAATAGAATTCTCTTAAGTTTGTCAATGTAGATAATCATTTATATTGGATTAATTACTTATTAATCATAAGTATTCTACTATTCATTCTTAACAGCCTTTTCATATAGTATGCATTTATTAATAAATCGGAATCTCCTTATAAGAATAATTTATAAAAATTTCTAAATATTACTTTTTTTGTTATAATTAAATTATTGTTAATAAAATAAAGGAGCGATCACAATGACAACCTTACTTAGCAAAGCTAAAAACATATTAGCGACTGACGAAACGATATTATTTTACGCAGCATGTTCATTAGACATATTTATTTATCGTTCCGTCGCAAGGCCAGGATTGCTAATTTTAACGAACAAAAGGCTATTCTTTTATGGGCCAGATGTAAGTAAGAATCCAATATTTGAAGAGTACTCTTTCGCAAAAATTTCTAATCTAAAAGAACAAAAGCGTCTTTTCAACAATCAAATTGTATTTATGTATGATAACGAATGGAAAAAAATAAAACATATTCAAACAAATGATGTGAGCTCCCTCGTTCAAAAGATACACGAGCAGCTTTCTAAATAAATATATGATTAGCCCTCTATTTCTTACATAGAGGGCTTCTATACTTACACATCTTCTTTTTTCAAGAGCGGTCTCACATGAACAATGACAGTGCGAATAACTGCTAAAATCGGAACCGATATTAGCAACCCTACAATCCCAGCTACCTCTCCCCCAACTAGTAAGGCAAGCATAATAATAACGGGATGCATACGAAGTGACTTACCAACGATGTAAGGCGATAAAATGTTACTCTCCACAAATTGCAAAATCGCAATTGTGATCCCCGCCTTAATAAGTAAACTCGTTGATACTGTTGCTGCAATCATTAACGTCGGGATTGCTCCTAAAATAGGACCGAAGTACGGGATTATATCCGTTACCCCAATAATAATGCCAAGCAATAATGGATATTTCATACCGATAAACCAAAAAGAAAGAGCTGATACTCCCCCTAATACTAAACAAACAAATAACTGTCCTCGAATATAACTTCCAAGTGATTTATCAATTTCTTTCGCAAGCATTTGCCCCGTACCTCGCCATTTACTTGGGACTAGTTTCCAAAAGATATGATAAAACTCACCATAATCTTTTAATATGTAAAATACAATGAACGGTATTAAGAAAATAATGAGCAATGAATCGAGTACACCACGAGCTGTACTCATCACTTTATTTAAAAGCGCTTGAATCTTCGTTTCCACACCCACAAAAAGTTGTTTCACCTTTTCATGAATGAACGAAGGGAAATTCGCCGTTTGTTCTGTAACGCCATCCATCCACGAATCGTACATTTTTGTAAACTGCGGAAATTGTTCATTAATCTCTTGTAACTGTTTAATAACGACTGGTGTTCCTTTATAAATCCCATAACCAATTCCGCCAAAGAAAAGGATATAAATGAGCAAAATGGCAAGTGTACGGGGCATCCCTTCCTTATGAATTTTTTCAATTAAAGGGTGCAATAAATACGCAATAAAACACGCGATAAGAAACGGCGTGATTGCTACTTTAAATACAAAAATAATCGGTGCCCATAGCGGCTTAATTTTTAAAAAGACGAGCAGACAAAGAAAAACAAGTAACAATAATCCTAAACGATATATCCAAATGATTTTAAGATTCTTCACATGAAAAACCTCCTCCACCTTTATTTTGAAAATAAATGGGGTAGGTTATGTGCGAAACTTTTAAAATCTTTTCATACGGACCATACTGTTTTTTAAAGACGTACATATAAATAACATAACAAGGACAACCACCCCTGAGAATACAGCATGAATTAATATAATCAGGAGGGCTAATTATGGTTTTGTTTATGCTTGGATTATCAGCACTTTTTATGATTCTTGAATGGATTTGTATCGGGTTCGGTATTTGGAAGGGGTTCTTTATTCATTCCTCACGTAAAGAAAAAGCGAAGCAATTATGGCAGTATGGAATACTTGGCGTTGGCTGCTACGGTCTATCTTATCTTTTCTCAGAGATCGGACTTTTTTATTTGCATATGGGTGCATAAAAAAACTCCCTTGTCTACAAGGGAGTTTTTCACTTTATCGAAATGATTATAAGTAAGACTTAATCATCTTACGTGCTTTTTTCATATTGCGTTTTGAAAATACATCTTGCTTACGAGCATATTGATATGCTGCAGCTCCAACACCTAATGCGATTAATGAATTGCGTAGATTCAAAGTAAATCCCCCTTTTCGTTATCCGATCGTTCTTTCATTCTCATCAAATAAATCATCAAGAGAGCTTAGTGAACCATCTTCCTCAACTTGATGCGTATGGATTTTCCCCTTTGAAACCGATAATTCGATATAACAATTCCAGCAATAAAATTGGTTGACACCTATTTTTCCAATGTCTTTCCCTTTGCAATTTGGACAAATAAACATATGGCTTTCATCTCCTTACAGTCTCCCAGATTCTATTCGCCATTATGTCCAAACTGCATTCATTTATACATTTTACTGGAGCCTTTCAACGCTATGCGTTTGAAAGTTTCACTATATAATTTCACCTTGTTACATGAAATCATACGGTGAAATGTTTTCCACGTCCATTTCCTCGCCATTAACTGTGACCATCTGTACTTCTCCTTGTGATTCTTGCAAGCGACTAGCTAAGGTTGTTTGACGCATTGCATCATCAAGGCGATTTACACCAGATTGGAAAGCTGCTTCCTCTCCGCAAATAATAAGGAACTTCTTACTTCTTGTAATGCCCGTGTAAATTAAATTACGACGTAACATACGGTTGTAACTTTTCACGATTGGCATAATAACAATCGGAAATTCACTACCTTGTGATTTATGAATGGAACAACAATATGCATGCGTAATTTGATTTAAATCGGGCTTCGTATACGTTACCTCAATTCCATCAAATGAAACGATAATCATATCTTGTTGCTCAACGTTTTCTTTCGCATAAAACACCGAAACAATTTCCCCAATATCACCATTAAACACTTGGCTCTCCGGCTGATTCACGAGTTGCAGTACTTTATCGCCTCTTCGGTACACAACATCACCGTAAGCAATTTCTTTACTCTTTTCCCTCTTCGGATTAAATACTTGTTGCAGCGCTTCGTTTAATACATTAATACCAGCAGGCCCGCGGTACATCGGTGCTAATACTTGTACATCTCTTGCGCTAAAGCCTTTTGTTTTAGCATTTTCACAAACTTTTTTCACAACCTCAACAATTTGAGCTCCTGTACAGCCGATAAATGAACGATCTTTTTGATTTTGTGCTAAATCTGGTGGTAGAGTTCCATTTTTTATCGCATGGGCAAGTTGAATCACTGATGAGCCTTCCGCTTGACGATAAATTTCAGTAAGCTTCACTGTCGGAACTGCGCCTGCATTTAATAAATCTTTTAATACTTGTCCAGGTCCTACAGATGGCAACTGATCTTCGTCACCTACAACGATAACTTGAATGTTCGTCGGCAACGACTTAAATAGCTGATTTGCAAGCCAAATATCAACCATTGAAAATTCATCGATAATAAGGAGCTTACCTTGGACAGGATCCGTTTCATTACGCTGGAAAGATCCTTCTGGCGTCCAACCAAGTAAACGGTGAATTGTGCAAGCTGGAAGTCCTGTCGATTCACTCATCCGCTTCGCTGCTCTTCCTGTTGGAGCTGTTAATAGTATTGGAAATGGATTATCATCACTGTATTCATTCGGATTTAACGATAACCCGTGTAGTGATGCATACATTTCAACAATCCCTTTAATAACTGTTGTTTTCCCTGTTCCTGGTCCACCTGTCAATAACATCATCGGTTTATGAAGTGCCGTTTGAATTGCTTCTTGCTGAAACGGTGCATATTGTACGTTCAGTTGTTCTTCAATTTCACCTAACGTTTTTAACACTTCTGCTTCTGGAAATGAAGGTGTTTCTTCTTGATTCATAAGCCTGCGAATAGACTTTACAACACCTTTCTCAGAGTAGAATAACGTTGCTAAATACACTCGTTCTTCTTCTATGATGACTTTCCCTTCACTTTGCATCGTTTCAATACAACCTATAATATCTTCCTCAGTCACTCTTCCTTCTTGATTGTTTAAAAGTGACATCGTTTCTCTTACAAGTTGATCTTTCCTCATATAAACGTGACCAAGTTGTAATGAGACATTCTCTAATGTGTAAAAACATCCTGCGCGTACACGGTCGTCATGATTACCCGATATCCCTAACGCACGCCCTATATCATCCGCTCTTCCAAAACCAATCCCGTCCACTTCTTCGATAAGTTGATACGGATTATTACGAATCACTTCTAATGTCATCTCTTTATATTGCTGGTAAATCTTAATAGAAAGTTTCGTTCCAAAACCGTAGCCATTTAAAAAGCTCATTACTTTCTCTAGCCCTTGATGTTCAACAATTGTCTCATATATTTCCTGAGCCTTTTGTTTATTAACGACACCATTTAATGCCTCAGGGTCATCCATAATTTTAGAAATAGCATGTTCTCCGAGATGGTCCACAATTTTTTCAGCTGTACGCTTTCCTATCCCTTTAAATAAATCACTCGCTAAATATTGCACCATACCTGCTTTTGTTTGCGGCAATTCTTTTTTAAATGTTTCAACCATATATTGTTTTCCATACTTTGGATGGTCCTTAAAATGACCTGTCAATGTAAACACTTCATCTTCATGCATGCGGGGAAAATGACCGTTTATCATTACTTTCTTTTCGTCATACGTTTCATTCGTTTCAATGACTTTCATACTGACAACGGAATAGAGGTTTTCTTCGTTGTGGAAAATGGTATGAAGAACTTGCGCTTTTATAAACTTTTTCTCTTCCTCAAACAAATCCATTGCATGTTGATTTCCCATTTTTCCTCTCCTTTCCGGTATTTTCACTTTAATGAGCAGTACATCCCCCACCTTTTTAGATGAGGGATAACTACCCATTAAACTATATTTTTATCTTATTCAGCTTCTTGCTCTAACAAACGAACGCCATTACCCGCTAAAAAGTGATCTGGCTGAATTTCAGTTGCTTTCTTAAATAAAGCGAGAGCCTTCTCATTATTTTCCTCAAATACGTACGCAACACCTAAATTGTAATACGCATCTGCATGCTCCTCATCCATTTCTAATACCTTTTCAAAATAAGGTTTCGCCTCTTGAACGTGTTCTAATCGCGCGAAGCAAAGTCCGCACTGGAATACAGCTTCTACATCGTTTTCATCTAATTCTGTTGCTCTTTGTAAGAATGGTAGTGCAAGACGATCATTTCCAAGCTGTACATGTGTGATACCTAACATAAATGTTACATCAGCTGATTGTAATCCAGCTTGCATTGCTTGTTCAAATACAGCTTTCGCTTCAGTAAATTGCTCTTGGCCATAATATACATTTCCTAAACCATAATAGGCTGCTGCAGATTTATCATCTAACTCTAGTGCACGTTTATAAAATAAAATCGCTCGCTCGCTATCACCTAATACGTCTAATAAATTTGCAAAATTAATGTACCCAAGCGCATCTTTCGGATTTTCTTCGATTGCTTCTGTAAAATTTTTAGCTGCTTCTTCCCAGTTTCCTTCTTGCATATATTGAATACCTGTTTCAAGTTTGTTTGACATGTCCTTCACCTCTACAACAAATTATAACAAAGAATGTATTTTCCAAGCGAACGAAAATTCGCTTTATGTAAAAGAAACCTCTAACCGCTAATCGGCAGAGGCTTCTCATTTATCCTAAATAATCCAATTTCTTACCACTACGGTATACTTCATCAATTGTAGCACCGCCTAAGCACTCATCTCCATCATAGAAAACGACTGCTTGTCCTGGTGTAATTGCACGAATTGGCTCATCACAAAGAATACGAACTGTATTTTCATCAACGATTTGAACCGTTACTTTATTGTCTTCTTGACGATAACGGAATTTCGCCGTGCACTTAAATTCTGTTTCTTTTTCTTTGTTACTTACCCATCCTACATTCGTAGCAATAACTTCATCACCATATAGAAGTTCGTTATGGAATCCTTGATCAACATATAAAATGTTTTCTTTTAGATTTTTCCCAACAGCAAACCATGGATCACCATTACCACCAATTCCAAGGCCATGACGTTGTCCAATTGTATAATACATTAAACCGTCATGCTTCCCTTTCACTTCACCAGATAATGTTTGCATTACACCTGGTTGTGCCGGTAAGTAGTTACTTAAGAAATCTTTAAAGTTACGCTCACCAATGAAGCAAATACCTGTACTATCTTTTTTCGCCGCTGTCGCTAAGCCAGCTTCTTTCGCCATTTCACGAATTTGCGGTTTCTTTAATTCACCTAACGGGAACATTGTTTTTGATAATTGCTCTTGGCTTAATTGATTTAAGAAATATGTTTGATCTTTATTGTCATCAACACCGCGAAGCATTTTATATTCGCCGTCCATATAAGCAACGCGTGCATAATGGCCTGTTGCCACATAATCCGCACCAAGCGCAATTGCATGCTCTAAAAATGCTTTAAATTTAATTTCTTTATTACACATTACATCTGGGTTTGGTGTACGACCAGCTCGGTACTCATCTAAGAAGTACGTAAATACTTTATCCCAGTATTGTTTTTCAAAGTTTACTGCATAATACGGAATACCAATTTGGTTACACACTTCAATTACATCATTGTAATCTTCTGTTGCTGTGCAGACACCATTCTCATCTGTATCATCCCAGTTTTTCATAAAAATTCCGATTACATCATAACCTTGCTCTTTTAATAAAAGTGCTGCTACAGATGAATCGACGCCACCAGACATACCGATGACAACGCGTGTTTCGTGAGGTAGTTTGTTCATCATGTCACCTCCCATGCTAATTTTGTGTTAATCGCTTCACGATTTTCACTGTTTCGTACGCCGCTTTTTCAATTTGCTCTTTCGTATTTCCAAGTCCAAAACTAAAGCGTACGGATGAACGTATTTGATCGGAGTCTTTTCCAAACATCGCTACTAATACATGTGATGGATCAATCGAACCAGCTGTACAAGCAGAACCACTTGATACTGCAATGCCAGCTAAGTCTAAGTTCACAAGAAACGGTTCAATGTTCATTCCTGTAAAACTTACATTAAGTACATGCGGTAAGCGATGTTCTAAGTTTCCGTTTACCTCGAAAGTAATGCCTTCATTTTTGAAGACAGATACCATTATATCTTTAAACTCTTCATATTGGGCATTTTTTTGCTCACGAGTTTTTTCAGCTATAAGAATTGCATACTGAAGCCCAGCAATACTAGGCACATTTTCCGTACCAGCACGGCGTTTTCTTTCTTGCTCTCCGCCTATTAATAACGGTTCAAATTTCACATTTGCACCAGCGTATAAGAAACCTACACCTTTTGGCCCGTTAATTTTATGAGCTGAAATTGATAATAAATCAATACCAAACTCTTTCACATTAATTTCTACTAAACCGTAAGCTTGTACCGCATCTGTATGGAAATACGCTTGATGCTCTTTTAACAGCTTTCCTATTTCCACAATCGGTTGCATCGTCCCTACTTCATTATTCCCAAACATAACAGATACAAGAATCGTCTCTTCTGTTAATGCCTTTTGTATGTCAGAAACTTGAATGCGCCCTGTTTCATCGACAGGTAAATATGTCACTTCAAACCCTTCACGCTCTAACAATTCGCACGTATGCAAAATCGCATGATGTTCAATTTGCGTCGTTATAATGTGGTTACCTTTATGACGGTTCGCACGTGCTACACCGATAAGCGCTAAATTATCAGCTTCTGTACCACCGCTCGTAAATATAATTTCATTCGGATTCGCATGAATGCTGCGTGCACACACTCTTCTCGCCTCATCTACTGTGTGACGAGTTTGACGTCCATAAAAGTGAATACTAGACGGGTTCCCGAATATTTCTGTCATATATGGAATCATCTTTTCGACCACTTCTGGGTGAGTCGGAGATGTCGCAGCATGATCTAAGTAAATGCGTTCCATTAAATCTCCTTCTTTCCAAATCGTTTCACAAGGAATTAAATGTAAAACATATAGCCCCCGTGATTTTCTTCCTCATAACGTACTAAATCTTCTAACGTTGTACTATCTAACACTTCTTGCACCGCATCACGAACACGCATCCATAACTGGCGCTGCGCTGGCTCTTCTTCTTCTATCATTTCTACAACACTAATCGGTCCCTCTAATACACGGATTACATCCCCAGCTGTAATGTTAGCCGGTTGATCAGATAATACATATCCGCCATATGCCCCGCGCGTACTCTTTACAAGACGAGCGTTACGAAGTGGTGAAATTAATTGCTCTAAGTAATGCTCGGATAAGTCATGCGCCTGCGCAATTGATTTTAATGAAATCGGACCTTCACCAAACTTTTTTGCAAGATCAATCATAATTGTTAAGCCATAGCGGCCTTTCGTTGAAATTTTCATCTATTTTGCACCTCTTTTCAAATTTTCACTTCTATTGGTTATATCTTATTTATAAAAAGAACACAATTTAAAATCCTATGAAATTATAGCATAATATAGTATTATAAGAAATTTCAACTTGTGTATCAAAATGATAACATAAAATCACATTGAAAAACTCGGGAATTATTACAATTGAAAGAAAAATGAAAATATTATCCTTTATTTTTCCCATAAAACAGCATCCTATTTCAAATTTCGTAGAAAAAAATGATACGATAGAACGAGATTATATATTAAGGGAGACGGTCCAAATGAAACAACCACTCGCACATCGAATGCGCCCTACAAATATTCAAGAAATTATTGGGCAACAACATTTAGTTGGTGAAGGAAAGATTTTATGGCGAATGGTCCAAGCCAATCATTTTCAATCTATGATTTTATACGGTCCTCCAGGTACAGGAAAAACATCCATTGCCAGTGCAATTGCTGGAAGTACCGGTACCCCGTTTCGTCTATTGAATGCTGTTACTCACAATAAAAAAGATATGGAAGTTGTCGTACAAGAAGCGAAGATGCATCGACACCTCGTTTTAATTTTAGATGAAGTTCACCGTCTAGATAAAGCAAAGCAAGACTTTCTATTACCTCACTTAGAAAGCGGACTTCTTACTTTAATTGGCGCAACGACAAGTAATCCATTCCATGCAATAAACTCCGCTATTCGAAGCAGGTGTCAAATTTTCGAATTACACGCACTAACAGAAGATGATATTTTAATTGGGTTAAAAAGAGCTTTAGAAGATAAAGAAAAAGGCCTTGGAGAATATGCTGTAACGGTAACAGATGAAGCACTACATCACTTTGCAAACGCCTCTGGTGGTGATATGCGTTCCGCTTATAACGCACTTGAGCTTGCTGTATTATCTAGCTTTACTACAGACGATCAAGCGGCTGAAATCACACTCGAGATTGCGGAAGAATGCTTACAAAAGAAGAGCTTCGTTCACGACAAAGGCGGCGATGCTCATTATGACGTATTATCAGCATTTCAAAAATCAGTGCGCGGAAGTGATGTAAATGCAGCGCTCCATTATTTAGCACGCCTTATTGAAGCAGGTGATTTACAAAGTATTGGCAGACGCCTTCTTATTATGGCTTATGAAGATATTGGACTTGCTAGCCCACAAGCTGGACCACGTACACTAGCTGCAATTGAATCAGCTGAACGAGTTGGATTCCCAGAAGCACGCATCCCACTTGCAAATGCCGTTATCGAGCTATGCTTATCACCAAAATCAAATTCAGCTTATAAAGCACTCGATGCTGCATTACACGATTTACGCAACGGTCAAACAGGTGACATTCCAAGCCATTTAAAAGATAGTCATTACAAAGGCGCAGAATCACTTGGAAGAGGCATTGGATATTTATATCCACACGACCATCCAAACGGCTGGGTAAGGCAACAATACTTACCTGATAAAATAAAAAACAAGCAATATTATAAACCGAAAACGACAGGGAAATTTGAGCAAGCCCTTTCTACTGTTTATGAAAGATTACAAACTTCGAATAAAACGAAAAATAAAGGGTAACATAAACGAAAACGTCACCATTATGGAGGCTTCGCTTATGAAAACACGTCAAGATGCATGGACAAAAGAAGATGATCTCCTTTTAGCAGAAACTGTTTTACGACATATTCGCAGTGGAAGTACACAAATAAAAGCATTTGATGAAGTCGGCGATACGTTGAATCGGACTTCAGCAGCTTGCGGCTTTAGATGGAATGCTGAAGTAAGACCGAATTACGAAGATGCTGTGCAGCTTGCGAAGAAACAACGTAAAGAATTAAAGCGCTCTGAAGCTAAAATAGAAAAAAATCAGTTCACGAAAACGAAACAACTCGTAATCGATGCTGAGTTTTCTGAAGATATTACGCCAAGTAAACAAGAACTTACGATGCAAAATGTCATCTCATTTTTGCAAAACTTGGAGCATAATAACCCTTCACTCGCAAAGTTGCAAACTGAAAATGATGTATTACAAGCTCAGCTCACTTCTCTGCAAAAAACGAATCATGAACTTGAAACGAAATTAGCGGTACTCACAAAAAAACAACAAGCAATCGAAGAAGATTACGCGATGCTTGTTCGAATTATGGATCGTGCTCGAAAACTTGTTTCGGTCGAAGAGCAAGAAGAGCAAATTGCCCCGATTTTCAAAACCGATCAAAACGGGAATTTAGATATTATTTATTCTGCTGAGAATTAAAAACAGGGATGTCACTTTTTTAACTGAGTGACATCCTTGTTTGTTTTCGGTAAATCATATATATACATGTCGGTAAATGAAATTATATTAACGATTTTTCGAATATATCTATCGTAACTTGCAATATATCAACGATTTTTCGAATATATCTATCACAATTTGCAATATATCAACGATTCAATAAAGGATATCGATTTAACGACAAAGATTGACAATAACATTCCTCCTTGTCATACAAGGAAACTCCTAAAACGGATTAGATATTTTTTACTAAAATGTTATTATAAACATATACCTTTAAAGGGGGATGGTTGCTATTTCATTAATAATCTTCAAAATAACTCTTGGCCTTCTCGTCCTGACTTTAGCTCTTTTCACCATTAACAGTCTAAAAAAGACATCCGCCTATAAATCAGATAAATATGATTTTTACTTACTAACCTTACTTACATTTGAACTAGTAGTGATGCAAATTTCCATATTTCTTTAATACATATAAAAAAGCATATATCCAAAATGGATATATGCTTTTCTTTTATTCTTGCCCTACACGTTTCACTTCTACATTTTTAATACGTTCACGTACAACGTGACTTGCCATAATTAAGCCTGCCACAGATGGTACGAATGCATTTGATGAAGGCGGTAATTTCGCTTTACGAATTTTTGCATTTTCGTCTGGTACGATTTCTTTACGTACTTCTTCACGAATTACGATTGGGTTTTCGTCAGAGAAGACAACTTTTACACCTTTTTTAATACCCTCTTTACGAAGCTTCGTACGAATGACTTTCGCAATCGGATCTGTGTGTGTTTTAGAAATGTCCGCAATACGGAAACGAGTTGGGTCCATTTTATTTGCTGCACCCATACATGAGATAATTTTAATTTTACGACGTAAACATTGTTTAATTAAATGGATTTTGAACGTAATCGTATCAGATGCATCCACTACGAAATCTAAACCGTGTTTAAAAAACTCTTCATATGTTTCATCTGTATAAAACATTTCTAGTCCAATTACTTCACATTCCGGATTAATGTCTGCAATACGCTCTTTCATTAATTCTACTTTTGAACGTCCTACAGTAGATACTAAAGCGTGAATTTGACGGTTTACGTTTGTAATATCTACAACGTCTTTATCAACTAATACGAGACGTCCTACTCCAGAACGCGCTAACGCTTCAGCTGAAAATGAACCTACGCCGCCAATTCCTAAAATACCGACTGTACTATTTTTTAATATTTCAAGTCCTTCTTTACCGAAGGCTAATTCATTACGTGAAAATTGATGTAACATTCAGCTCTACACTCCTATTACAAAAATGGTCTACCATGTATTCTAGCGTTTTTCCGACTATTTGTATAGAAAAAGTTATAGAATTCCTAAAAATACATATTTCGAAAATGAAAACATAGACCAGAATTTCATTTCTTCCTAAATACACGTTTAAAAAAGAGGATTCAGAGAACCGAGGAGATCGAGGCGCTGAAGCCAGGAGGAGCGCAGTGTAGAAATACTACTCGAGCACCGGACTAGCGAAGCAACGATGAGATGCGACAGTTATCTGAACCGGACTTTTTAAACTTCCTTTCAATACACGTTTAAAAAGGAGGATTTAGAGAACCAAGCAGATCGAGGCGCTGAAGCCAGGAGGAGCGCAGTGTAGAAAAATACTACTCGAGCACCGGACTGGCGAAGCAACGATGAGATACGACAGTTATCTAAACCGGACTTTTTAAACTTCCTTTCAATACACGTTTAAAAAGGAGGATTTAGAGAACCAAGCAGATCGAGGCGCTGA
>NZ_JBFUPV010000002.1:426928-453206 GCF_041360755.1 Bacillus sp. RCC_6_1 | reverse complement strand
AGCCAGGAGGAGCGCAGTGTAGAAAAATACTACTCGAGCACCGGACTGGCGAAGCAACGATGAGATGCGACAGTTATCTAAACCGGACTTTTTAAACAACCTCTCAAAAAAAGTCTAGACGGTTATAGTATAACCATCTAGACCCTATTCTTACTTCTCTTCTTTTAAGCTTAATTTTAAGTTTAACTCTTCAAGCTGTGCTTCTGCAACTGGGCTTGGAGCTTCTGTTAATAAGCAGCTTGCGCTTGCTGTTTTTGGGAATGCAATTGTATCACGAAGATTCGTACGGCCTGCAAGTAACATAACAAGACGATCTAAACCTAATGCGATTCCGCCGTGTGGTGGTGTACCGTATTCGAATGCTTCTAATAAGAACCCGAATTGCTCTTGCGCTTCTTCTTGTGAGAATCCAAGTGCTTTGAACATTTTTTCTTGTACGTCACGCTCGTAAATACGAAGTGATCCACCACCAAGCTCATAACCGTTTAATACAAGGTCATATGCTTGTGCACGTGCTTTTTCTGGTGCTGTTTCTAGTAACTCAACGTCTTCACGGAATGGCATTGTGAATGGGTGGTGAGCTGCGAAGTAACGATCTGCATCTTCATCGTACTCAAGAAGTGGCCAATCCGTTACCCATAGGAAATTATATTTACTTTCGTCAATTAACTCAAGCTCTTTACCTAGACGTAAGCGAAGTGCACCTAAGCTATCTGCAACAACGCTCTTCTTATCTGCTACGAATAGTAATAAGTCGCCAGCAGTAGCCTCTAATGTGCTCATTAACACATTTGCATCTTCTTCACTGAAGAATTTCGCAATCGGTCCTTTTAAGCCATCTTCTTCAACTTTAAGCCAAGCTAGACCTTTTGCACCGTATACTTTCACGAATTCAGTTAATGCATCGATGTCTTTACGAGAATATTTACTTGCAGCACCTTTTGCATTAATTGCTTTTACTTGTCCGCCGCTTTCTACAGCACTTGTAAACACTTTAAAGCCACAACCTGCTGCAAACTCAGATAAGTCTGTTAGTTCCATTTCAAAGCGTGTATCTGGCTTATCAGAACCGTAGCGAGCCATTGCATCAGCATATTTCATACGAGGGAATGGTGCACTAACTTCTACACCTTTTGCATCCTTCATAACTTTCGTCATCATACGCTCCATCATATCTAAAATTTCATCTTGTGTTAAGAATGAAGCTTCGATATCGATTTGCGTGAATTCCGGTTGACGATCCGCACGTAAATCTTCATCACGGAAACAACGTGCTACTTGATAGTAACGCTCAAATCCGCCGACCATAAGAAGCTGTTTAAATAACTGTGGTGACTGCGGTAGTGCATAGAATTCACCATCATGCACACGACTTGGCACTAAATAGTCACGAGCTCCTTCTGGCGTGCTTTTCGTTAAAATTGGTGTTTCTACTTCTAAGAACTCTTCTGTGTCTAAGAAGTTACGAATTGTTTTCGTTACGTCATGACGCATTTTGAATGTGTTAAACATTACTGGACGACGTAAGTCTAAATAACGATATTTTAAACGCACATCTTCTGATGCATCTGTATCATCAGCAATGATGATTGGCGTTGTTTTCGCTGCATTTAGTACATTTACTTTTGTTGCTTGTACTTCAATACGACCAGTTGCCATATTGTCATTAATTGCGCCTTCACCACGTTCAACAACTGTACCTTCTACGTGTAATACGTATTCGCTACGAATTGTTTCTGCTACTTCTAACGCTTCTTTTGATGTTTCTGGGTTAAATACAACTTGCACGATACCTGTACGGTCACGTAAGTCGATAAAGATTAATCCACCTAAGTCACGGCGTTTTTGTACCCAACCTTTTAATTGAACTGTTTGTCCAACAGCTTCTACTGTTACTTTTCCACATGCATGTGTTCTTTCAGCCACTGTAAGTTCCCCCTATATTAATTTCTCTGCTACGTATGAAGCAAATACATCTAACGCTACTTCTTCTTGTTCACCTGTTGCCATATCTTTTAAGTTAATGATGCCTTTATCTAGCTCATCTTCTCCTAATACAGCTACAAATTTCGCCTTTAGACGATCTGCTGATTTAAATTGTGCTTTCATTTTGCGATCTAAATAATCTTTTTCAACTGACAATCCAGCTTTACGAAGATCGAACGCAACTTTTGCAGCATGGTCTTTCGCTTTTTCGCCAAGCGCCACAACGTAACAATCAATGCTATGTTCAAGTGGTAATTCAATGTTTTCAGCTTTTAGCGCCATAATTAAACGTTCAATACTCATTGCAAAACCGATACCTGGCATTTCTGGTCCACCGATTTCTTGTACAAGTCCGTTATAACGGCCACCACCGCTTAATGTAGTGATCGCACCGAAACCTTCTGCCTCACTCATAATTTCAAAAACAGTGTGTTGGTAGTAGTCTAAACCACGCACTAAGTTCGGATCTTTTTCAAACGGAACATCCATCATCGTTAATAGCTCTTGAACTTTGTCGTAGTATACTGCTGAATCTTCATTTAAGTATTCTGTAATAGATGGTGCTGTTCCCATTAATTCATGGTTACGGTCCTTCTTACAATCTAAAATACGAAGAGGGTTCTTTTCTAAACGAGATTGACAGTCAGAACAGAACTCACCGATACGTGGCTCAAAGTGTGCGATTAACGCATCACGGTGTGCTTGACGGCTCGCCGCATCACCTAAGCTGTTTAATACAACTTTAATATTTTTCAAGCCCATGCCGCGGTAAAATTCAACAGCAAGTGCAATTACTTCTGCATCAATTGCAGGGTCATTACTGCCGATTGCTTCGATACCGAATTGTACGAATTGACGATAGCGACCTGCTTGTGGTCTTTCATAACGGAACATTTGACCGATATAGTATAATTTCGTTGGTTGTGTTGCATCACCAAACATTTTATTTTCAACATAAGAACGTACAACAGGTGCAGTACCTTCTGGACGTAATGTTAAGCTGCGCTCTCCACGATCTTGGAATGAGTACATTTCTTTTTGTACGATATCTGTCGTATCACCAACACCGCGTAAAAATAGCTCAGTGTGCTCAAAAATTGGTGTACGAATTTCTTTATAATTGTAACGACGGCAAATTTCGCGTGCTTGCCCTTCGATATACTGCCATAACTCAACAGTGCCTGGAAGAATATCTTGCGTTCCGCGTGGGATTTGAATAGACATATTCAGTTCCTCCTCAAATTGTTTTAATCTTAATAAAAATAAAAAAACTCCCGCCTCTACTGTTTAAACAGTAGGGACGAGAGTATTATACCCGTGGTGCCACCCTAATTGAAGCACGTATGCTTCCACTTTTTTAATAACGCTTAAATGTGCGTTCATCCCTACTAAGCGTATATGCCGTTCAAGTTGAAACCTCTAGAGTGTCATTCAATCAGTCATCATGCAGAAATGTTTTCAGCCTAAGACATTCCTTCTCTTTCCATGTGTGTCTCATTTACTCTTCTCTATCAACGGTTATATTCATATGTAAATATAAAATTACTATACGTTTGTTAAGTAGGATTGTCAAGTGCTCTAAGAACGTTCAATCTGCTTCTTTAAACGCTTTACATCTTGAAGAGAAATCCCAAACTCGGAAGCAAGCTCCATTGAAGTATTGTTTTGCTCTTTTGAAATAAAATCATGAAAATTCACGTTAAATAGTTGATTTGCACCATTTGTAACAGAATGCCCTTTTTCATTCATACGCATACGTATATCCCTCACATTCAATATGGATGTTTTACTTTTTATTGTTCCATATTGATGGGAGAGTTATACATAACCGAAACTGCTATTAATTCCAAATAAATGAACAAAACATACAACAATGTATAAAAAAGAGAGGATTATATAACCCTCTCTTTTTTATCAACACTATTTACTTTCTACAATTAAGGTCACCGGACCATCATTGATTAAAGAAACATCCATCATTGCTCCGAACTTCCCTGTTTCCACATGTAATCCTTGTTTACGAACTTCTTCATTAAAGAAATCGTATAAACGCTCTGCATAATCAGGTTTCGCAGCATCCATAAAGTTTGGACGTCTTCCCTTGCGGCAATCTCCGTATAATGTGAATTGCGAAATAGATAGAACTTGTCCTTCTACATCAAGTACAGAATGATTCATCTTTCCGCTCTCATCTTCAAAAATACGTAAGTTTGCAATTTTTTCCGCAATGTAAGTTGCATCTTTTTCTGTATCTTCGTGCGTAATGCCAACTAGTAATGTTAAACCGAACGGAATTTGTCCTACGATCTCACCGTCTACTGTGACAGACGCTTTCTTTGATCGTTGTAAAACAACTCTCATCTTTCTACACTCCCTATTAATGCATCATGCGTCGTACTGCATAAATTTCTGGAACGCGTTTAATGCGTTCTACTACTTTTTTCAAGTGTTGTAAGTTACGAATCGAGATTGACATATTAATTGTTGCCATCTTATTACGGTCACTTCTACCAGAAACAGCTGAAATGTATGTTTTCGTCTCTGTAACAGCTTGCAGTACTTCATTTAATAAACCGCGGCGATCGTAACCTGAAATTTCAATATCAACGTTATACTCTATTTCTTTTTCAGGGCTACCTTCCCACTCAACTTCTAATAAACGTTCTATCGCTTCTTCTGTATGAACATTTACACAATCCGGCGGTGAATCGATACACCTCGGCCTTTCGTAATATACCCAACGATATCATCACCCGGAACTGGGTTACAGCATTTCGATAAACGGATTAATAAATTATCAGCACCGCTTACCTTTACACCAGAATCCCATTTTCGAATTTTCATCGGTTTACGAACTTCTTTGACTTCAACAATTTCTTCTTCTTCGCGTTGCTTGCGGAACTTGTCCGTTAGTCGCGTAACAATTTGCGAAGCTGTAATTCCGCTATATCCAACTGCTGCAAACATATCTTCTTCATTTGCAAAGTTAAATTTCTCAGCGACGCGTTTTAAGTTATCAGGCGCTAATACTTCTTTCATCTCATACTCTAGACCACGTACTTCCTTTTCAACAAGTTCACGGCCTTTTTCAATATTTTCGTCTCTACGTTGTTTCTTAAAGAATTGACGAATTTTATTTTTCGCATGAGATGTTTGAGCAAGTTTTACCCAATCTTGACTTGGGCCATATGAATGTTTCGACGTTAAAATTTCAATGATATCGCCGGTTTTTAATTTATAATCCAGCGTTACCATTTTCCCGTTTACTTTTGCACCAATTGTTTTATTCCCAATTTCCGAATGGACACGATACGCGAAATCAATTGGAACCGATCCAAGTGGTAATTCCATTACATCGCCTTTCGGTGTAAAGACGAATACCATGTCAGAGAATAAATCAATTTTTAATGACTCCATAAATTCTTCTGCATTAGAAGCTTCATTTTGCCATTCTAATATTTGACGGAACCACGTGAGTTTCTTCTCTAATGTACCTGTTGTTTCTGCTGTTTTTCCTTCTTTGTATGCCCAGTGTGCCGCGATCCCGAATTCTGCAATTTCGTGCATTTCTTTCGTACGAATTTGCACTTCAAGTGGATCACCTTTCGGTCCAATTACAGTCGTATGAAGAGATTGATATAGATTTGCTTTTGGCATTGCAATATAATCTTTAAAACGACCTGGCATCGGCTTCCAGCACGTATGAATAATTCCAAGCACTGCATAACAATCTTTGATACTATTTACAACAACACGTACAGCTAATAAATCGTAAATTTCATTGAACTGTTTATTTTGCAGTGCCATTTTACGATAAATACTGTAAATATGTTTCGGTCTTCCAGAGATCTCAGGTTGAATTGCAACTTCTTTTAATTTCTCACGAATACCAGTCATTACTTCGTCTAAGTATTCTTCACGTTCTGCACGTTTACGCTTCATTAAATTTACAATACGATAATATTGTTGTGGATTTAAATAGCGAAGTGACGTATCCTCTAGCTCCCATTTAATAGTACTAATTCCGAGTCTATGTGCTAAAGGTGCAAAGATTTCTAGCGTTTCATTCGCTATGCGACGCTGCTTCTCTTGAGGCAAATGTTTCAATGTACGCATGTTATGAAGACGATCAGCTAGTTTAATTAAAATAACTCGAATATCTTGAGCCATTGCAATAAACATTTTGCGATGGTTTTCTGCTTGTTGTTGTTCGTGAGATTTATATTTGATCTTCCCAAGCTTCGTAACACCATCAACAAGCATAGCAATTTCTTTGTTAAATTCCCGTTCAATATCTTCTAACGTAATCTCTGTATCTTCCACTACATCATGTAAGAAACCTGCTGATACCGTAGCTGGATCCATGTGTAAATCAACTAAAATACCTGCAACTTGAATTGGATGAATAATATACGGTTCACCCGATTTTCTGTATTGTTCGCTATGCGCATCGCGTGCATATTCATAGGCACGTGCTACTAGCTCAATATCTTCATCCACTAAATATTGACTTGCTTTCTCGAGTACCTGTTCAGCTGTTAGTACCTGCTCATTTGCCATCGAATCACCTTTTATTGAAAATTGACTTTATCTTTATTTAATAGAATAAATTATATTCTATCATTATAACCCAATGATTGTGAATTGTGAAAAGGAAAAGATTTTACTGACATTTCACCATGATTTTTTGTTCAATTATACAAAAGTACCCGCTCCTCTCCAAGAGATTCACGGGTACTTTTTATCACCGTAGTTTTACCTATATAGTGATTAGTATTTTTCTAATACTAATACATCGTAACCATCTAACATTTTACGACCATCTAAGTAAGTAAGCTCTACTAAGAATGCAATCCCTGCTACAACTCCGCCAAGTTCTTCAACTAGCTTAATTGTCGCTTCGATAGTTCCACCTGTAGCTAATAGGTCATCTGTAATTAATACGCGTTGACCTGGCTTAATTGCATCTTTATGGATTGTTAAAACATCTTTACCATATTCTTTACCGTAGTCAACTGTAATTACTTCACGTGGTAATTTTCCTAATTTACGAACTGGCGCAAATCCTACTTCTAACGCATAAGAAACTGGACAACCGATAATGAAACCACGAGCTTCTGGTCCTACTACAACATCGATATCTCTTTCTTTTGCGTATTCAACGATTGCATCTGTTGCTGCTTTGTATGCTTTACCGTCATTCATTAAAGGTGTAATGTCTTTAAACACAATACCTTCTTTCGGATAATCCGGTACAATTGCGATATGTTGCTTGAAATCCATATTTCTGAATCCTCCTCAGATCTAAAAGGTTTGTAAATACAAATCCTTTACCCTAACTGTTCTACTTCTTTATGATTACGAATCGTTTCAAACCATGTATATAGTTGCTGATATGTGCTATAAACCAATTCTTTTTCTAATTGTAAGTGGTTCATTTTCTCACGATATGTGTTCGATTCAATTAAATCACGCTTTTGTTTTTTGTCTGCCATAAAAATGACGCCATCTTTTATTGTAACAAATTCTAACTCAAAAAACACCTGTGTCATGAAATTTACTGTATCTTTTGACCAACCTTTATGACGACATAGTTGTTCTCCATATTGTCTTAAAGAAAATGGTGTTTTTTGGCTTAAGAAAGAATAGTACCATTTAAAGTGTTCTCTCGTCGGAACTGTACTAAATAAGTGGTTATTCTCTTGATAAAATAGCGTATAAATTCGCGCTGGGAATCCTGCCTTAAATAGCTCACGTAATTCATCTGTTCCTTTTGGTAAATCAAGTAACACGATATATTGATCATCTAAATGCGTTACTTCTGAAGCATGCATGAGCTTTTCTTTATAGCTCTCTAAAGAAAATTTATTCAATACCTCTTCAGAAAAATACACCATTGTTATTTTTTCTTTCGGAAGTTCTGCTAAATTTGCTTCTGCATTACGCATACTACGCCAATCAAATAATTGCCACGCCTCTACAGCAATATCTTGTACCATTAGTTGTGGCTTCTTAAAATTATTCCATTCATTGATGGATGCTTCTCCTATTACAGATACTTTTGCAACTGGAGAGATTTCTTTCGCATATGCACCAAAACCAAATCCAATTGTATCCAGTGTTGCTTGTCCATCACGAAGAGCCATTTTTAAATGAGAACCATCTGATCCGATTGCGCGAATGCTTTCTAACTCTGCATCTTTTACTGCAATACGTGGTTTCGGATTTCCAATACCAAACGGGGCTAGTTTTTGCATATCTTCAATTGCCGCTAGCGTTACATCCTCTACTTTGCAAAAAACATCAACTGCTGTAATTGGAATAAAATCTTCTTCTGTTAAAATCGCATCTGCTTGTTCATTTAATCGGCGACGTAATTCATCTACATCATTCATATGTAGCGTCATTCCCGCTGCCATCGGATGCCCTCCGAAGTGTGGCAATAACTCTCTACAATCTGATAAGTTTGCAAACAAATCAAATCCTGCAATACTACGTGCTGAGCCTTTTGCTGTTTCTTTTATAGGATCGATGCTTAATACAATCGTCGGACGATAAAAACGTTCAACTAATTTAGAAGCAACAATTCCAATTACCCCTGGGTTCCAGCCTTCTTTTGCAAGTACTAATACTTTGTTTTCTTCTGGCGGGAAGTTATTTTCAACTTCAGCGATAGCTTCTTCTGTAATTTGCTTTACAATATCTTTTCGCAGTTTGTTCAGCTCATCAATTTCTTCGGCCAACTCTTTCGCTTCCTCTGGATCATCTGATAATAAAAGGTGTACAGCCGGCGCAGCATCTTCTAAACGCCCAACCGCATTAATACGAGGTGCAATTGAGAAGCCAATACTCTCTTCTGTAATTTCACTTTGCGAAACGTTAGCAACTTTAAACAATGCCTTCAAACCAATATTTCTCGTCATACGCATATGTTTTAAACCGCGTTTCACTAGCAACCTATTTTCACCATGAAGTGATACTAAATCGGCTACTGTACCGATTACTGCAATCTCTAATAAATGTTCTGGTACACGGCCTAATAGTGCATGCGCAACTTTAAACGCAACACCTACACCAGCTAAATAGTGAAACGGATATACGCCACCTTCTAATTTCGGATGTATAATCGCAAGCGCTTCTGGCAATTCTGGCGGTGGCTCATGGTGATCTGTAATAATTAGATCTATTCCAAGCTCTTTCGCTACATTCGCTTCATGTACTGCTGCGATGCCAGTGTCGACAGTAATAATCAGTGAGAAACCTGCACTATGCGCCCAACGAAATGCTTCTTCGTTCGGTCCATACCCTTCTGTAAAACGATTTGGAATGTAAAATTCTACTTCTGCACCTAATTCTTGAAGAGCAAGATATAAAACCGTCGTACTACTTACTCCGTCCGCATCATAATCACCAAATATTAATATTTGCTCTCCATTTTGAATCGCCTTATTTACACGTTCTACCGTTCTATCCATTCCTTCTAATAAAAATGGATCATGAAATTCTTGATTTTCTGTATTTAAAAAATCTAAAATCTTATCTTCTGTATCTAGTCCTCTACCGAGGAATAATGAAACGACAAGTGGCGATAACTGTAATTTACTTGCTAATTCACTCACTCGCTCGTCATTATATTCTTTTTCTTTCCAACGCGTCTTCGGTTGTAACACGAAATCACCCCTTAACCTGTTCATTATACAAGACAGATTAAGGGGTGACAATATAATGCAAACTACGATGCAATATCTATATACTAAAATGTTAATGATGTTTAATTTGGAGAATACGGATTTATATGTACGAATACATTTTGTACATTATCTTGTTTCATAAGTATTTCTTTCACATGTTTTCCAATACGGTGTCCTTCTTCTACGGTAATGTATGGATCTACAGACACTTTAATATCGACAATAACATAATGACCATGCTCCCGTGCATATAAAGAACCAATTTTTTTCACACCATCTACTTGAAGAACGGCCTCTCTAAGCGGAATAACATCCTCCTCATGAAGAACATGGTCAAGCGTTGCATGAATTGCTTCCGCTCCAATGCTCCATGCCATTTTTACAACAAGAAGCGAAACAACTAATCCTGCAATCGGATCAGCATATACAAGCCAGTCTATACCAAGCTTACCACCGAGTATAGCTGCACAAATACCGATTAAAGCTGCAATTGAAGAAAACACATCCGAACGGTGCTCATATGCATTTGCAATAATTGCATCACTGTTTACTCTTTTCCCTAATCGGAATTTATATTGAAACATTCCTTCTTTCACGACGATTGAAAGAACAACAGCAAATATCGTAATTCCTTTCGGCGGTTCTAGTTCTTGCGAAAAAGCTTTTATAGACGAAATCGCGATTTCAAGTCCCACAATAAATAATAATACCGCAACAATAATCGCTGAAATCGATTCCGCTTTACCATGACCATACGGATGATCCTCATCAGGTGGCTGCTTTGCCGCTCGCAGTCCAAAAAGTACAGCTAGCGAACCTATTACATCTGATGCAGAATGCACGGCATCCGCTAATAACGCTTTACTGTTCCCAATATAACCAATTACCGCCTTTACAATCGCTAATATAATATTACCAACGATCCCGACAATAGCACCAAACTCGGCCTGTTTAAAACGTTCATCTTTTTCCATAATTAAAATCCCTTCTTTTCTTAACCTATCTTTTTATTTTAACAAAAACAGCGATAACACCACCACTTTCTTCCATCTTCTTTCTGTTAAAAAGTTGCTATCTTATTGTATCCACAAACGAAAAAAGAGATGCCTCATAAAGAGACATCATCTTTTCTATACTTGCGGTTCAGATTCTACTTTCTCAACCTTCTTCTTGTTTTTTCCCTTTTTCAAACGACGGTTTTCAAGCATTAACCAAATTTGAGAGGCAACGAAAACAGAAGAGTACGTACCTACAATTAATCCAACAAGTAACGCAAACGAGAAGTTACGTAGTGACTCACTACCGAAGATAAGCAGTGCAATTACTGGGAATAACACTGTTAATACGGTGTTAATCGAGCGACCAAGCGTTTGGCGAATACTTGCATTTACGATTTCTTCTAGATCTTTTATATCGCGCACTCGTTTTTTCTGTTTGTATAATTCACGGTTTCTATCAAATGTAACAATCGAGTCATTAATAGAATAACCGATGATTGTTAACACTGCAGCGATAAACGTTAAGTCTACCTCTAGTTGGAAAATACTAAACATAACAACCATAACGAAAGCGTCATGTAATAATGCAAGTACTGCAGATAACGCATACGTAAATCGGAATCGAATACTTACGTATAAAATGATAACCGCAGAAGCAATCAGTACAGCGATAAATGCATTTCGTGCAATTTCTTTACCGATTGTCGGTGAAACTGTACTTATGTTTGGATCTGTACCATATTTATCGTGGAAGAATGTTTTTGTTTTCGCAATTTCATCTTTTGATAAAACACCTAATGTACGAACTGCGAAACCTTTATTGTCATCTCCAGTCGGTACAATATTTTCTTCCTTCACATCAATGTTCAATTCTTTAAAATCTTTATGAACATCAGACACCGTAACGGCTTGTTTTGATTGCAAGTCAATACGTGTACCACTTGCAAAGTCAATACCAAGATTCAATTTGAAAATTGGTAAGATAATTGCACCCGCAATTACAACTACAATCGAGAAGATAAGGAATTTATGACCGATATTTACGAAGTTAATACGATCAAATCTCGTTGGCGGATGTACTACACCTTTTGTTAATGGAATAATATCCTTTTGTTTCACACCAAAATATCCTGGTTTTTTATCAAAGTAACGGCTCTTTACAAGTAAACCTAGTAAGAAACGAGTACCGAATACGTTCGTAATAAAACCAACTAAAATACTTACGATTAAACTTGTTGCGAATCCTTTTACAGAGCTATTACCATAAACGAATAACACACCAGCTGCCGCAAGAGTTGTAACGTTTGCATCTAGAATTGTTGCTAATGAACGATGGTTACCAGCGCGGAATGCCGACATCATGGACTTACCAATTTTCAACTCTTCTTTCAGTCTCTCGTACGTAATAATATTCGCATCAACTGCGATACCTACTCCAAGCACTAACGCCGCAATACCTGGCAACGTAAGAACTGCATGCATCCAGTTAAAGACAAGTAATGTAACGAAAATGTATAAACCTAACATAATAACCGCTACAAGTCCTGGTAAACGGTAGAATACAAGCATAAATAAGAAAATAAGAGCGATACCAATCGCACTAGCGAAAATCGTTTGCTCTAACGCTTGTTGACCAAACTTCGCTCCAACAGATGTTGAATACATTTCTTTTAAATCAACAGGAAGTGCACCTGCATTTAATAAAGATGAAAGTTGTTTCGCACTTTCAACTGTGAAGTTTCCACCTACGATAGATACTTCAGCTTGGTTAAATACTTGGTTTACTGTTGCTGCTGATAAGAACTTCGGATTCGGTTTTGCAGATTCTGCTTTGTACGAATCTTTTCCTTCTTCAAAATCAAGCCAAATTACCATTAAATTCGTTGGTGGTGGCATTTTTGAAATTTTTTCAGTTACTTCACGGAATTTTTCAGCGCTCTTTAGTGTAAGACCTACGCTCGCACGGCCTTGCTCATCAAATGTTTGCTTCGCTCCGCCGCCTTTTAAATCCGTTCCGTCCATAAGAAGATTATCATCTACATCACGGAATGTTAATTTCGCTTGTGTTGATAACATTTCACGTGCTTTTTGCTGATCTTGTACACCAGCAAGCTGTACACGAATTCGATCTTGCCCTTCGATTTGAATGTTCGGCTCACTTACACCGAGAACATTGACACGATTCTCAAGAGCACCTACTGTACTTACAAGTACGTCTCGATCGATTTTGTCACCTTTTTTGGCTGGTTTTACTTCATACAGAATTTCAAAACCACCGCGAAGGTCTAGTCCTAGACTAATTCCTTTTGCTATGTCTTTTCCTGCCGCACCAATTACTCCACCGATTAATAAAACGATGAGGAAAAAGGCGGCAATTCTCGTACCACGCTTTGCCATATGTACCCTCTTTCCGCTACTAACACTTTAAATAAATCTCTTACGATTCACTTTTACACGTGTGCATACGTCTAGTTAGTAGACTTCCTTTCTATAATTTTGCTAGCTCATCACTAGCTGTGCCGGTACGTTTTCACGATACCTGCACTTTCATTATTTGTTTTCTCTCTTCACTACCTCCTTTATATATGATCTTAGACATAATTATTTCCTGATTATCAATACCTATCATTATACTGCAAAAGGAAGAACAAACCAATTGCAGTCGGTTATTTATTTTCATATTCATCAAATGACCAAAGTGGCGCTTGATATGCTTCAACAGTTAAATATGTCATATATTCATTAGCACTTACTGTTAATACGTCATTAACTAATTCATACAATCTAACATCGCTGTCTATCTTCTTCCACTTTTTTACTTTAAGAAACTTCCAAATGTCATCATCTGTCACTCTGT
The DNA here is from genome assembly GCF_041360755.1 of Bacillus sp. RCC_6_1. Classification (NCBI taxonomy): domain Bacteria; kingdom Bacillati; phylum Bacillota; class Bacilli; order Caryophanales; family Bacillaceae; genus Bacillus; species Bacillus sp. RCC_6_1. The sequence goes on along the minus strand of NZ_JBFUPV010000002.1, from coordinate 439,674 downwards.
CGTAGCCGAACATTTGAAACTCTTCTACTTTACTTTCTAAAACGACTTGTAACTGTCCGCGGTATGATTCTACCAAAGCCTCTCTATCTAACATCTATAACATCTCCTTCTTATTTCGCACGAAAAGTCGCTTTTATTCCCGCTCTAATGGACAGCAATAACTACTTTCAAGAGCACTATCATATTTCACTCTCTTAAATGCTTGTCATTCTTGTCTCGTACGTGCATATAAATTATTGTAAATCATTCCATTGATTTTGAGAAGGTAGGAGAAGAACATGACGAGACAAAGCTTTTTAAAAGGCGCATTTATTTTAATGATAGCCGGCTTTATTACAAAAATACTCGGCTTTATCAACCGCATAGTAATGGCACGTATTTTGGGAGAAGAAGGCGTTGGTCTTTATATGATGGCCGTTCCTACATTCATTTTAGCAATTACATTGACACAAATTGGTCTTCCTGTCGCAATCGCAAAATTTGTAGCAGAAGCGGAAGCTGTGAACGATAAACAAAGAGTTAAAAAAATATTAACCGTATCACTAGCTGTTACATCCGTTATTAGTATCATTTTAACAATCGGAATTATGTTCCTCACACCTATTTTAGCAAAAACATTATTAACCGACGAAAGAACGTACTATCCATTAATGGCCATTTTGCCCGTTGTTCCTGTTATTGCTGTTTCTTCTGTTTTGCGTGGTTATTTTCAAGGGAAACAAAACATGAAACCTAGCGCTTATGCGCAAGTTCTAGAACAAGTCGTCCGCATTACCATTATCGCTATATGCATTCAATTATTTTTACCTTACGGCATAGAATACGCTGCAGCCGGCGCTATGTTATCAGCTGTTCTCGGTGAAGTTGCATCGTTATTATTTTTACTCACGTTATTTCAGCGAGAAAAACATTTATCAATACGCTCTGGATTTTTCACTACTGTAAAGGAAAGCAAAGGGACATTTTATTCTCTGATGGATATTGCCCTTCCAACTACAGGAAGTCGTTTAATCGGCTCCGTTTCATATTTTTTTGAACCTATTGTCGTTATGCAAAGCTTAGCAATCGCTGGTGTCGCTGCTTCTGTTGCAACTCAGCAATACGGTATATTAAACGGTTATGCATTCCCGCTTCTATCACTACCCGCCTTTATTACATACGCTCTCTCTACAGCGCTCGTCCCTTCTATTAGTGAAGCAATGGCAAAAAGACAACATAAATTAGTGGAGCACCGTTTACAACAAGCACTTCGAATTTCATTAATTACCGGCGGATGGTCTGTCGTTATCTTATACGTATTCGCTTCTCCTGTTTTAACTCTTATGTATGGATCAGACAGCGCAACAGCATTCATTCAACTTCTTGCGCCTTGCTTTTTATTTCATTATTTCCAAAGTCCACTTACCTCTGTTTTGCAAGCTTTAAACTTAGCAAGAGCTGCAATGATGAATACATTTATTGGAGCCATCGTGAAATTAATCGTTATTTTTGTACTAGCATCAAGGCCAGAATTTCAAATGATGGGGGTTGCTCTCGCTATTGCAGCAAATATTGTAACAGTAACATTTCTTCACTACGCTACTGTTTTAAAAAAGATTACATTTACCATTTACGCAAAAGACTATATTTTCGGCGGACTTGCCATCGGTATCGCAGGCGCCTTCGGTTTTTATCTTCATAAATATATTATTTTCTCTCATGCCCTTGGCATACAAACATTATGGGAAATCACTTTAACAACAATTGTTTATATCGTACTTCTCTTCACTTTCAAACTCATTCGAAAAGAAGAGTTAAGTCGTCTCCCTATCATTCGTAAACTTTCATTTTTGAAATAAGGTGAAACTTTAATCAGTGGGGTAATCTCCACTGATTATTAGTTACACTAATCATTCTTACTCTTTCAAAGAATAAGTCTCTAATTTTCTTTTACATCAACAAAAAATTTTCCGTTTTGAAAACTACAGTATAAAATTTGTGTTACATCGTTATAACCTAAGTTTTTTAATTTCTCAATAAGCCATGCATCTGTATGTTCAATCATTTGTAAATGACTAGATTGAATTTCTCCATCAATAATAAGAGGAAGCGTAAACTGCAATGTATCTTGTTTATTTTTTTGTTTTTGAAAGACAGATAACTTCCCAGACGGTTCCAAAATAGCATATTCTACATCCCGAATATCTCCAACTCCTTGTTCCCTTAATTGCATCATTAAATCATCTATATTATAACGTTGCTTTCTCATCTTCTTTTCATCAATCTTTCCCGCGTTTACAAGAATAGCCGGCTCACCTTCTATTAAATGCCGAAAGCGTTGATACTTTAGGGAAATGACTGACAAAATAATTTGGATGCACATAAGAAAAGTCATCGGAACTAATTGATGCCAAAGTGATTTATCGGTATTTTCAATTGCCACTACAGCCATTTCTCCAAGCATAATAAATACGACTAAATCTAATACACTTAGCTCTCCTATCTCACGTTTACCCATAAGACGAAAAATAATTAAGATGATGATATACAAAAGCATTGTCCGTCCAATTATTGATATCCATTCCATTTCTACATCTCCTTTTTTACGTATAGACTCCCCTATAAAAAAGAAACTAGTCTAACTTAGACAAAAGGAAAATATGCTTGTATTAAAAAGGGGGAATGCATAAATGGATGGAACGAAAAAATTATCAACTGCAATTGGCTTCGGTATTGTTACACTACTAATTCTCGCATCTATTACTAGTATGATTATGGCTCTTTTATTAAAGTTTACGAATGTAAACGAAGGGACATTAACCGTTACTATTTTTATACTCGCTCTTTTATCTATGCTTATGTCTGGATTTACTGCCGGCAAAAAGGCTCAAGGAAAAGGTTGGCTAGTAGGTTTCACAACAGGTCTCACGTTCACTATACTCGTTTTTCTAGTTAACTATTTAGGCTTTTCTCAAACTTTATCGAACTCACAATTACTTTATCAATTAGCATTAATGGGGGCGAGTACACTCGGTGGTATTTTCGGTGTAAATATGTCAAAGCAAAGTAACTAAAAAAGGCCCTGCATATTTCATGCAGGGCCTTCCAAATTAGTTTTTCACAACTTCACGAATCGCATTGCGATCGAACGTTAAGTGTGAACCACCAGATTTAATAACAATTTTCGTCTCATCTACTGATTCGATTGTACCGTGTAAACCACCGATTGTTACGATAGCATCACCTTTTGCTAACTCACTTTGCATTTGAGCAACTGCTTTTTGACGTTTTTGTTGCGGGCGAATTAATAAGAAATAGAAAATCGCAAACATCGCAACGATCATAACGATATTCATCATACCTGCATTCATCTTTTGTTCCTCCTTTTAAATTATGTATTAGAAGTTTTTAGCATTCGGTTTATTAAAGCCATACTGTTCAAAGAACTCTTCGCGGAAATCGCCAAGACGGTCTTCACGAATAGCTTGTCTCACCTGCTCCATTAAGTTTAACAGAAAATGAAGGTTGTGATAAGACGTTAAACGAATTCCGAACGTTTCATCACATTTCATTAAGTGACGAATGTACGCACGAGAGTAGTTTTTACATGTGTAGCAATCACAGTTTGGATCAAGCGGACCGAAGTCTCTTGCGAATTTCGCATTTTTTACAACGAGGCGACCTTCACTTGTCATACATGTACCATTTCGAGCGATACGAGTTGGAAGTACGCAGTCAAACATATCAATACCACGAATTGCGCCATCGATTAACGAGTCAGGAGAACCTACACCCATTAAGTAACGAGGCTTATTATCTGGAAGAAGTGGTGTTGTAAACTCAAGTACACGGTTCATAATATCTTTCGGTTCGCCTACAGATAAACCACCTACAGCGTAACCAGGGAAGTCCATTGAAACAAGATCTTTCGCACTTTGACGACGAAGCTCTTCGTACTCTCCCCCCTGTACAATACCGAATAAACCTTGATCTTGCGGACGTTCATGCGCTTTTAAGCAACGTTCTGCCCAGCGGCTCGTACGCTCTACAGATTTCTTCATATATTCAAAAGTAGCTGGGAATGGTGGACACTCATCAAATGCCATCATAATATCTGAACCTAATGCATTTTGGATTTCCATCGCTTTTTCTGGTGATAAGAATAATTTATCTCCATTTAAGTGATTGCGGAAGTGAACGCCTTCCTCTTCAATACGACGGAAGTCACTTAAACTGAATACTTGGAAACCACCAGAGTCTGTTAAGATTGCACGATCCCAGTTCATAAATTTATGCAAGCCGCCTGCTTCACGAATAATTTCATGACCTGGACGTAGCCATAAATGATACGTATTACTTAAAATAATGCCAGAATCCATTGCTTTTAATTCTTCTGGTGACATTGTCTTAACTGTTGCAAGTGTACCAACTGGCATAAATGTTGGTGTATCAAATGAACCGTGCGGCGTATGCACACGACCTAAACGGGCACCCGTTTGTTTACATGTCTTAATAAATTCATAACGAATTGCTGTCATAACTTACTCCTTTTATTTGTTTCTCATTTTAGCGTGAGATGCAACGAACATTGCATCACCGAAACTAAAGAAACGATATTTTTCTTTTACTGCTTCATTATAAGCATGAAGTACATTATCTCTATTTGCAAATGCACTTACAAGCATAATTAATGTTGATTTCGGTAAATGGAAGTTTGTAATTAAACCATCAATTGCTTTAAATTCATATCCCGGATACATGAAAATATCTGTCCATCCAGAAGCGGCGCAAAGCTTACCTTCATGATCTGTTGCAATTGTTTCTAACGTACGAGTTGATGTCGTACCTACAGTAATAATACGTCCACCATTCTCTTTCACACGATTTAATAATGCCGCTGTCTCTTCAGACATATGATAATATTCTGCGTGCATATGGTGTTCTTCAATCGTGTCTGCAGAAACTGGTCTAAATGTTCCAAGTCCTACGTGAAGTGTAATGAATGCTAACTGAACGCCTTTTTGCTTTAACTTCTCAAGTAACTCTTCTGTAAAGTGAAGTCCCGCAGTCGGCGCTGCTGCTGAACCGATTTCTTTCGCATATACTGTTTGATAGCGATCGCGATCTTCTAGCGTCTCTTTAATATATGGAGGAAGTGGCATTTCCCCAAGTTCATCTAAAATTTCATAGAAGATGCCGTCATATGAAAATTCAAGCTGACGTCCACCTTGATCTGCAGTTCCTGTGCAAGTTGCTTTTAATTTCCCTTCGCCAAAAGAGATAACAGTTCCTTCTTTTACACGTTTCGCTGGCTTTACAAGCGTTTCCCACTTATCACCTTCTTCTTGTTTTAAAAGAAGTACTTCAATGTGCGCGCCTGTATCTTCTTTCACACCGTGCAAACGAGCAGGCATAACTTTCGTTTCATTTAAAACTAAGCAATCCCCCTCATGTAAGTAAGAAAGAATATCCGTAAAATGTTTATGCTCAATATCACCTGTTTCACGGTCTAACACCATTAATCTTGATGTTTCACGCTCTTCTAACGGGACTTGTGCAATAAGTTCTTCTGGTAAATGAAAATCAAACAGATTTATATCCATAGCTATATCCACCTATTTCTTATTTAAATCGATTTATTATATACATAATAAAAGATAATACAATACTTAACACAATACATGTAATGATAGGAAAATAAAAGGTAACGTTTCCTTTTTTCACAAAAATATCGCCTGGAAGCCTTCCAATGAACTTCCAAGCTAATCCAACAACGATGAGTAAGATCCCGGCTGTAATAAGCAGCTTTGGCATCTCCGTCATACTTTTGGTATCTCCATTCCGAAATGTTCATACGCAAGCGGCGTTACAATTCGGCCCCTCGGCGTTCGTTGTAAAAAGCCAATTTGTAATAAATACGGCTCATACACATCTTCAATCGTATGAGATTCTTCTCCAATTGTTGCTGAAACCGTTTCTAATCCAACTGGACCGCCACGGAATTTCTCAATAATACCAAGCAGTAATTTATGATCAATATGATCTAGACCTAATTTATCTACTTGCAGTAGCTCTAATGCCATTTGTGTAATTTCCATCGTAACCGTTCCATTACCACGAACTTGTGCGAAATCACGTACACGTCTTAAAAGACGATTCGCAATACGAGGTGTACCACGAGCACGTCTTGCAATTTCTAATGCAGCTAACGAATCGATTTCAACTTCAAATACTTCTGCTGTACGTTCAACAATCGCAGAAAGCTGATCTACTGTGTAGTACTCTAACCTTGAAAGTACACCGAAGCGGTCACGAAGCGGTGCCGATAATGCTCCAGCACGTGTTGTTGCTCCAACTAATGTAAATGGCGGTAAATCTAGGCGTACAGAACGTGCTGAAGGCCCTTTTCCAATTACAATATCAAGGCAAAAGTCTTCCATCGCAGGATACAATACTTCTTCAATTGATCTATGCAAACGATGAATTTCATCAATAAATAATACATCACCTGGCTGAAGCGCTGTTAATACAGCAGCTAAATCTCCTGGTCTTTCAATTGCGGGACCTGAAGTTGTTCTAACATTAACGCCCATCTCATTGGCAATAATATTCGCAAGCGTCGTTTTACCAAGACCTGGTGGTCCATATAAAAGCACGTGATCTAACGTTTCTTCACGCATTTTCGCCGCTTCAATAAATACTTCTAAATTATGTTTCGCTTTATCTTGGCCAATATACTGACGGAGCGTCTGTGGCCGTAATGAATATTCTAAATCCGCATCTTCATATGCAGATTCCCCTGAAAGGAGACGTTCGTCCATTATACTCACCTCTTACCATTTAGTAAAAGACTAAGTGCCTTTTTAATATACTGATCCGTCGTTAATGCTTCTTTTAATAACTCTGGTACAACACGAGAAACTTCGCGTTCTGCGTATCCAAGTGCGCGCAGAGCTTCCAGTGCCTCATCAAGCTCAGCTGATGAACCTTTCTTCTCATCAAAACGTTCTGCGTCTGAGAATAAATCAACAAATGCATCTGGTACGACATCTGCTAGTTTTCCTTTTAAATCTAAAATCATTTGGCGTGCTGTTTTCTTTCCGACTCCTGGGAATTTCACTAAAAACTTCTCATCTTCATGCTCAATCGCTTGAACGACCTGTCCTGTTTGACCAGAAGCTAAAATTGCAAGAGCGCCTTTTGGCCCAATGCCAGACACGCCTAACAACTTTGTAAATAATAAACGCTCTTCACGTGTTTTAAAACCGTAAAGTGCCATAATATCTTCTCTCACATAATGATATGTATAGACACGGATTTCTTGCTTACTTCTTTGAAATACATACGGATTTGGTGTGAAAATTTGATAACCAATTCCATTATGATCAATTACGACATATTCCGGCCCTACATACTCCACGTAACCTGTAACATATTCAAACAAAATACGATCTCTCCCTCTTAAATCATGTATTCCATTTTAACATATTTAATGATAGAAAAGCGAGACTGCCCCAACAAATGTTCTCCACTTGAAACTTCTGTTATTTTCCATTGACAGAAAGGTTAAAGCACCTTAATATACAGAAGTCGATAATGATTATCAATACTAATTAAAGGGGTTACATCAGGATGAAACGTAAGCTATTTATTTTATTTACTATTATGCTTGTTGTTCTTTCTATCGTTGGCTGTTCTTCTCAAAAAGAAGAATCGAAAGCAAAAGAACAACCGAAAACAAAAGTTGTAAAACATGCTAAAGGTGAAGCTACAATTCCAGTAAATCCAAAGAGAATTGTTGACTTATCTGGATCAACAGAAGAACTATTACTTCTTGGACATAAACCTGTTGGTACAGCAAATACATATAAAGATAAAATCCAAAATCACTTAACAGACAAGTTAGATGGAGTAAAAGCAGTAGGTTGGTACTGGGCACCTAAAGTTGATTTAGAAGCTGTTACTGCTTTAAAACCAGACTTAATTATTTTAAACAACCGTCAATTAAAAATTTATGATCAACTAGAAAAGGTTGCACCTACAGTTGTTCTAGAAACAAACTTAGAAGACTGGCGTGGTAAGTTTAAAGAAGTAGGTAAGCTATTTGACGAAGAGAAGAAAGCAGACAAATGGATTGCAGACTACGATAAGAAAGCAGACTCTTTATCTAAAAAAATTAAAGAGAAAACAAAAGATGAGAACTTTATGTTCGTTGCAGTTACACCACAAAACTTCCGTGTATACGGTAGCTTCGGATACGGTGACATCATCTTTAATGACTTAAAACTTCCAGCAACAAAAGGTACGGATTTAAAACAAACGATGGCGCAAGTATCACTAGAAGGTCTAGTTGCATTCCAGCCTGACCAAATGTTTATTGTAAACTTCGGCGGCGAAGCTGATAAAGTTTACGAAGACTACAAAAACAGTGCCGTTTGGAAAGACAATAAAGCAGTTAAAAATAATCACGTATATGAAGTATCAAATGAAGTCTTCAATACGAAAGCATTCAATCCAATCGGAAAAGATATGCTAATTGATGAAATCGCAAAAGAAATTTTAGCTAAAAATAAATAAGAAAAAAAGCAGCTCACCATGAGCTGCTTTTTTTCTTACTTTGAACTGCGTATTGCTTCATTTTTTCAATCGTCTTCACAAAACCTTCTTTTGATTTAATACGAATGCCACGTTTCAATTTCGCACGTTCATAGCTCTCAAGCTTTTTCATATCAATTTGAAAGAAAGAATGGATCGCATTATCATTTTTTGGCACACCTTTGAAAATTTGTAATATCCCTTCCTCTGAAACACCAAAATACCCGCTCGTTTTCAATAACGGAGAAATATCATCAACTTTCTTTTGCAATACAATTTGTACATCATCACGATCAACGAGCTGCCATTCTTTATACTGCTGTAAAAACTTTTCTAAATCCGTCACTTTTTCTGTAAGTATTTCTTCGCTTACTTCGCCATCAACATACATACGCTCTAATAAAATTGTAACCTCAGGTTCTTTTTTCGTCACTTCTGGTACTGGCCCTTCCGCCTTCACATTCGTTTCATAAACGAAACAAAACATCATAACGAAAGCTTGCATCGCAATCAGTATCCATTTCATTTCCGTTCACCTCTTTTAGGCAAGATCATACTTTCATTAGTAGTTTTTCCGGAAATGGGGGTTTTATCCCTAATTCATAGAATGCCATCATTAAGAATTATAGTGTTCAATTACTTTTATCTATTTGGAAACACATTGATTATGCGAAAGCTTCTTTATATCTTTATTTGATTGTACTGTTACAATATAAACCCCCATTAGTACAATTATCATTCCAACTATTTGTTGCCACGTAACAGCTGCTCCATATAAGACAACTGATATACCAGTAGCTACAATAGGTGTTAGATTTAAATACACACTCGCTTTGCTTGCACCTAGCTCTTCTACTCCTTTATTAAACACGATATATCCAATTAATGTCCCGCATATGACCATATACAACATTTCTATCCATCCCTGTAAAGAAAATGTTACAACCTTTCCCCATCCATCTTCATATAGAGAAAGGCCTGCTAAAAACACAGTACCCAATACCGTCATACTCATTGTAGTTAACAAAGGGGAGACACCACTCATAACTTTTTTTCCTGTTAAGCTATATAAAACCCCACAGGTTAAAGCAGCTATAAATAAAAGATCTCCCTTATTAAATGCCAAAGACATAAGTATATGCATTGAACCACCCGTAATAACAACTATTACACCGACAAGGGACAAAGTTAAACTTATTCCGACTTTTATACTCCAAGGCTCTTTAAAAAACAATATTGCTCCCAATGTTACAAAAACGGGCATTGTAGCAATGATAAGTGAGCCATTCAGAGTGGAAGTATAGTTAAGTCCCATGAAGAAAAAAACATTGTAGCCAAAAATACCTGTTAACGATACAAATAGCAGCCCTTTCCAATTCTTTAATAACAAACTTGTATCCCACTCAGATTTCATAAAAACTATGCCTATTAAAATAAAACCAGCTAAACCAAAACGAATTGTTGCTGCAGTAATTGGTGGAATCTCCGTAATAATATGCTCCGCTGTCGCAAAAGAGCCACCCCAAAACAACGGAACAAGTAACATAATTACGTACATTCGATTTATACTATTCATTTTTATTACCCCTTTTCCACAAAACACGTTTATAAGTTTAAACTTGTTTACTTATCAATCAAAAAAAATTAATAATTTGACTCTATCGCTTGAATTAAATCTTTTACCTGTTTTAAAAACTCTCCAGCCACTATAGAATAAAAAATTTCTTTTCCATTTCGATCGGCTTCAACTAGTTCTGCTTGTTTTAAAATTTTTAAATGATGCGAAACAGCCGGTCTAGAAATTCCCATTTCATCTGTTATTTGTGTTACATTCATCTGTTTGCTTTCTAATAATAGCATAATAATTTGCTGGCGATTCTCATCTCCTAACGCCTGAAATATAGGTGTTACAACCTGAAATTTCTCTAATACAACTTCTGTATTTCTACATTCAAAATTCTCCATATCCTATTCATCCCAACCTTTTATGTCTAAAAAACATGTAATATATTACCATTAAATAGTAACTCTTTCATATACAATTGTAAATAACTTTATTTTCTGACTTTAATTCTAATCAAAAAAGGAAGATTGGATTCCTCCATTCTTCCCATTACATTCATATAAAATGAAAGACGCCTGCAAAGCAGGCGTCTTGATGCGTTTACGGCGAGAGACCAGGCGACCACATTCGCGTGTTTAGCACTTAAGCATATCTCTCGTCTTACGTAAATTAGCTCATCGCTTTGCTAATATAACATTAATAAAGTATAAGTGCAACATGTTTATAAAAATATTTTATTTCCTCTTTCATCTAAACAAATTATACGTAAATTATAAATTGATAAATGTAATATATATGTTACAATTAATGTAACAGCGAAATCATAATAAACAGGAGATGGGTAGTGTGAAAAAAATAAAGGATGAACGTCTCATTCTGCAAACGTTAAAAAACGTACGTATTGCTTTTCTTTTTCAATCACTTGGTATAATTGGTATTTTAGGCTATATCGGATTCACTGAAGGAATAGATCAAATTACGAAATCTCCATTATGGCTAGTATTTATTCTTACGAGTATGATCCTTAGTTATTTACAGTTAAGTGTTTCAATTGATGTAGAAGAAAGTGAAAAGGAGATAAAATTAACTCCTTATTACAAAATTGTTCTACGCTCTCTTATTGTAGGAATCGTTATGGCTATTATTTATATTATTTTCAGTCCAGAAAGCCCCCTATTTGAAGCTATTTTAACAGGTAGTATTCTCTTCATATGCTTTTTAGGTTCTTATTCCGTTAGTTATTTTATTAAAAAACGTCGTTTACAAGACGAAAATGAATAAAGAGGAAGGGCTCCCCCTTCCTCTTTTGTTTTGCTATCGCACTGTACCAGTTAAACCGTAACGAATGTCTCGGAACATATTCACTATGTCACGATTAAAATCGTTTGTAACTGTACCGTTACGTAGACGCGTACTCATTGCATCGACACGAGTAAACATATCATTTCTTACAGAAACATATACGTTTCTGTTTCCAACTTCATTTGCAACAGCTTGACGAATTTCGTTCGCCATCGCCGTTTCATTTGTCACTGTGTTACGTGGTTTTACCGCAATCGCTACATCGTTTCCATATACAACTGTAGACACACGGTCTACGTTATTCATACGCTTCACACGATTTGTTATTCTTTCAGCTGTTTTACCATCATTGTTAATGTATGAATTGTTCATTGTAATATTACGAGTTGGATGCGGATTAGCAATTTGTCCATTGTAATTTACATCACGGTAATAATTGTATCCTGTATCGTTACGACCATTTCTATATGTTACATAATCTGTATAACGATCATTACGCGTCACATTATCACGATACTGATGTGTATCATTATAAGATGTACGCTCGTAATTGTAGTTACGTCCATCCATTGCATTGTTTTTTGGTGTACCACATGCAGCTAATGCACTAGTAACTAACAAAGAAGCAGCAATCACTTTTACTTTCGTATTCAATACAAAAACCCCCTCTGTTAGAATGAGCTTCTCTACTGAAAAGCTCCCTCTTATGATGAGTAACAGAGAAGGTTTTTACACTGTTAATATTTCACTGGGAATTTTCTAGCACTTCATAAAAAAACTGCCTTTTCTTAATTAACAGGAATGCAAAAAAGGCGGGAATACTCCCGCCTTTTTAAACTTCTTCTTCGTCCTCTTCTTCTGAAACGGGCTCTCCAAATACATTTGGTGGATCTGGTTGATAATACATCGTTCCTGGCTGTGGTGCATATGCAGACTGAGTTGGTTGATAATATAAAGGATTCGCATATTGCGGACCGCCTGGTTGTGGACTATATAGTCTACTTTCTCCTCCGCATCCACAATCTTCCTCACCCTGCACAAGCGGCGGCATGTTATTATCCATTGGCATCATATTCGGGTTTGGCATAGACGTATGTTGCGGTCCAAACGGCGCTCCTTGCTGATATGGCATTTGATATGGATTTGGTTGTTGATAATACGGATTCGGCGGCATCATGGGCATTTGATAGGGCATCATATTTGGTGGTTGATTGTTATCCATAATCGGCATCATATTCGGCATTTGATTGTTATCCATAATTGGCATCATATTCGGCATTTGATTGTTATCCATAATTGGCATCAT
>NZ_JBFUPV010000002.1:175308-426831 GCF_041360755.1 Bacillus sp. RCC_6_1 | reverse complement strand
GGCATCATATTCGGCATTTGATTGTTATCCATAATTGGCATCATATTCGGCATTTGATTGTTATCCATAATTGGCATTATATTCGGCATTTGATTGTTATCCATAATTGGCATCATATTCGGCATTTGATTGTTATCCATGATTGGCATCATATTCGGTGGTTGATTGTTATCCATAATTGGCATCATATTCGGCATTTGATTGTTATCCATAATTGGCATTATATTCGGTGGTTGGTTGTTATCCATGATCGGCATTATATTTGGCATTTGAATATTTGGCATTTGAATATTTGGCGGTATGACTTGTGGAATAACTACATTTTCTTTCGATACATTTGGCGATACTATATTTCCTACATTCTCTTTCTTCACTTGTGGTGACACTATATTTCCTACATTCTCTTTCTTCACTTGTGGTGACACTATATTTCCTACATTTTCTTTTTTCACTTGCGGCGATACTATATTTCCTACATTTTCTTTTTTCACTTGCGGCGACACTATATTTCCTACATTTTCTTTTTTCACTTGTGGTGACACTATATTCCCTACATTTTCTTTTTTCACTTGCGGCGACACTATATTCCCTACATTTTCTTTTTTCACTTGCGGCGATATTATATTATTTTTTTTCGTTTGCGGAGAAATGATATTGTTAGGTTTCATTTTACTAATTTGAGGAGCAATTAACTCGCTTCCTTTTTTTATTACATCTGAAATTTTATATTCTTTTTTCGGTTTTATTGGTGGTTGTGGCGGCTGCGGTAATACATTTACCGAAAACTTCGTGTTTTCTTTTTCCGCCGGTTTTTGTTTTTCTATCACAGGTGGTTTTTGAATAACAGACGGTTTTTCTTTTTGAATTGGCTGTTCTTTTTGCACCTCTTTTTGCGGTTTCACCTGTACTTCTTTTTGCGGCTTTACCTGCATCTCCTTCTGTGATTTCACCTGTACTTCTTTTTGTGGCTTTACTTGCAGCTCTTTCTGCGGTTTTACTTGCACTTCTTTTTGTGTTTGTTGCATAGCTGGCTGCTGTGTAATTGGTGCTGATTGATACGTAACTTCTTCCTCATCTTCTATTCCAAGCGGAGTTGGTGTTGCTGCAAATTCTTTTTGCTGCACTTCTTTTACGTATTGCTTTGGAGGCGCTGAACCTGCTCCAGCCTGTTGTTTCATGTGAACACTCTTTGATGGCACTTTAATTTTCATACCTGGCATGATTAAATCTGGATTACTAAGTTGTGTATTTGTTTTTTTCAACGTGTCAAAATCCACTCCGTACTTTTTCGCAATTTTCCAAAGGGTATCCCCTTTTTGCACGATATGAATTTTCAAATTTTCCCCCTCCTGTATAACTTATCTATAAGTAACAAATCTCTTGAAGTAACTCTTTCTAAATAACATTAACTTCTTTTCACTTTTATCACTTCTTCGATTTTCAATATCATTCGAAGTGGAATAAGCATAAAGAACCACAATGATTTCTTCAAAACAATGTATGCCCATTTCGTTCTCGTTATGATTATATGTATGAAAAAAAGCAACGGGAATACCGTTGCTTTACACACGCTCTAACATACGATTTAATGCAAGAACTGCTTCTGCCGTTACTTGTTTGTCTACGCTAATAACGTTAATTTCTTCTCCTCTTTCTATCGTTTCAAGTGTCCATAATAAGTGAGGCAGATCAATTCGATTCATCGTTAAGCACGGACACATAAATGGATTAAGCGAAACAATTTCTTTATCTGGATGTTGCTTAATAATTCGATTTACTAAATTCATTTCTGTACCAATCGCCCATTTGCTACCAGATGGCGCTGATTCAATCATATCAATAATATATTTCGTTGAGCCTGCATAATCTGAAGCAGCTACAACTTCATAGCAACATTCTGGATGTACAATAATATTCATATCCGGATGATTTTTTCGTACACTCTCAATATTCTTCATTGTAAAATTTTGATGAACAGAACAATGTCCTTTCCATAAAATCACTTGAATTTCTTCTATATCCCCATCGTACTCTAATGAATCTGTGTGTGGGTCCCATACTGCCATTTTATCTAACGGGATACCTAAATCGTGCGCTGTATTTCTCCCTAAATGTTGGTCTGGTAAAAAGACGAGACGTTCTTTTTGAGTAAACGCCCAAGATACCATTTGCTTTGCATTAGAAGAAGTTACTGTTGCTCCTCCGTTACGACCACAAAACGCTTTAATTGCAGCTGTAGAGTTCACATATGTTAACGGAATCATCGTATCTCCAAATAATTTCGTGAGCTCTTTCCATGCTCTTTCTGTTTGTTCAATATCTGCCATATCCGCCATCGAACAACCTGCACGCATATCTGGTAAGATGACAACTTGATCATCTGTAGTTAACATATCTGCTGTTTCCGCCATAAAGTGCACCCCGCAAAACACAATATATTTTGCATCTTTATTGCTCGCTGCAACTTGCGCAAGCTGAAGTGAATCCCCTGCTGCATCTGAAAATTGTACCACTTCATCTTTTTGATAATGATGCCCTGGAATGAATAACATTTTCCCCATTTTCTCTTTAATTTCACGAACACGCTTTTCCATATCTTCCGTTGACATTGTGTAATAACGCTCTGGTAACATCGTTTCAATTGGCTGTACTTTTTCTAAAATACTCATATACGTTTCTCCCCCTCTAAGCCACTTTCCTTACTCTTCAATATTGAAACTAATATCAAGTGCTTTCACTGAATGTGTTAACGCTCCAAGTGAAATATAATCTACCCCTGTTTTTCCGTATTTCGATAAATCTTCAATTGTGATGCCTCCTGAAGCTTCCGTAACGATGGCACTTGGTACAATCTTTGAAAACTCCCGGATTTCATCTGGCGTACGATTATCGAACATAATAATATCCGCACCAGCAGCGACAGCCTCTCTCACCTGTTCCTCAGTTTCTGTTTCCACTTCTACTTTCACCATATGTCCTAACTTTTCTTTCACTGATGTAACAGCTTTTGTAATAGAACCAACAAAAGCAATATGATTGTCTTTAATCATGACACCATCATATAAACCGAAGCGATGATTAAATCCACCGCCGCACACGACTGCATACTTATCAAACATACGTAGTCCTGGCATCGTTTTTCGCGTATCACAAATACGAGTATAGCTACTATCTAAAGCAAGAACCGCTTTACGCGTCATCGTCGCTATTCCACTCATACGCTGAATAACATTTAATATAACGCGCTCTGCTGTTAATAACGATGCGATTGGACCTTGCACTGTTGCAATAATTTCTCCTTTTTCTACAAGATCCCCATCTTTTTTATGAAGCTCTATTTCAATTCTCTCATCAATTAATTTAAATCCTGATTCAATTACTAAACATCCTGCAAAGACCCCTGTATCCTTCGCAAGAAACGTTCCTTTCGAAAGCAAGTTATCTGGAAAAATAAGCTGAGATGTTACATCTCTTTCTCCTATATCTTCTAAAAAAAATCGGTTTAATGCTTCTTTAACTTTTATCGTGTTCATAAAGCCCCTCTTCCCCTCATCACACAAGTTGTCGTTTTCTCTTTACTCGAACAATCTCTTTCTTTCCTATATTTCTATCTGGATAATCACTCCGGTAATGCCCGCCAATACTTTCTTCTCTTTGCAAGGCTGACACAACTATAAGCTCACAAACCGTTAACATATTAATAAGTGTTATCTCTTCATTCGTAAGAACATCATGTTGTAATATCATATTTCGAACACCATACTTACTAAACCATCTCTTCGCATAAGATAAACTTTGCTCTGTTCGCACAATCCCAACATATTTCATCATGCATTTTTGTATTTCTTCTTTCGTCGGTAAATGATTCAGAACGATAAACTTTGCTTCCTTTTCAGCTAGCATGTTCACCTTTTCTTTTGTCTCTCTAGATAAAATGTGTCGTCCGATTCTTTTTCCAAACACAAGACCTTCTAATAATGAATTACTCGCTAATCTATTTGCACCATGAACTCCGTTACAAGCTACTTCACCGACTGCGTATAAGTTGGGAATAGACGTCTCTCCATCACAGTTCGTTTTCACGCCGCCCATGTGAAAATGAGTACCAGGCACGACTGGAATAAGTTTTTTATTTATATCGACTCCATTTGTTTTACATATCGATGACACGGTCGGAAAGCGTTGTTCAAAGTTTTGAATCATTTCGATGTTTAAGTACACTTTTTCACCCGCAAGTAGCTGTTCGTGAATAGCCCGTGCGACTACATCACGAGGTGCTAGATCCTGTTCGGAATGTATATCCATCATAAAACGCTGCCCTTTTCCATTTATAAGGACAGCTCCTTCTCCGCGAACAGCTTCGGACACGAGGCCGGAACAACGCCCACCCGCGTATAACATCGTCGGATGAAATTGTATAAACTCTAAATCTACAAGCTCTCCGCCTGCACGGTACACCATTGCAAGTCCATCGCCTGTAATCGTCTCATCATTAGAAGTAAAGGCGTATAAACCGCCAATACCGCCTGAAGCTAACACCGTATAATCTGCATTGTAACGTTTCAATTCTCCTTTATTGTTGCGAGTTAAAGCCCCAACACATTTATCTTTTTCTATAATAAAATCGAGCACCATTTCCTGTTCCACTACCGTAACGTATGGAGCTACTTCTTGAATAAGATGCTCTAATAAATTCTTTCCTGTTGCATCGCCACCTGCATGTAAAATACGACGTTTTCGATGCGCTCCTTCTTTTCCAAGATGAGGACCTGTTTCATCCCCATCAAATTTCATTCCTCTTTCAATAAGGTTATTAATTTCTTTCGGTCCCTCCTCGACTAAATAACGGACCACTTCTTCATTGTTATAATGACAACCTGCTACTAATGTATCTTCAAAATGATCATTAGGATTGTCATATGTAGCTACCGCTGCGGCAATTCCACCTTGAGCTAAATGTGTATTATTATTACGTTTCGTCTCCTTTGTGATAATAATCACATTCTTTTCGTGACAAATCTCTTTTGCAACACGAAGTGCCGCAACACCACTTCCAATAATTAAGACATCTGCACTTGGCATAATTGTTGCCTCCTACTTTACACTTTTCAACTGTCTTGACACCTATATTTACATAGTTTTAAAATAATGACAAGAGTTTTTTTATAATTCTTATTTTCACTACCATTAAAAAAGTAAAAGAACTGTAACTCTTACTAGAGAGAGGAACTTACATGATGATATATCTTGACTATGCAGCTACTACACCTATGAGCGAGGAAGCGTTACAAACATATATGAAAGCAGCGTCGCAATACTTCGGAAATGAACAAAGTTTACATGATATTGGAGGAACAGCTGCTTCTTTATTACAAGTTTGCCGAAAAACATTTGCGGAAATGATTGGAGGAAAAGAACAAGGAGTATTTTTCACAAGTGGCGGATCGGAATCAAACTATCTTGCGATCCAATCACTTCTAAATCCCCGAACTAAGAAGCATATTATTACGACACCTATGGAACATGCATCCATTCGAAGTTATTTTCAATCTCTAAAATCAAAAGGCTATACGATCACTGAAATTCCTGTTGATAAAAATGGACTCATTTGTTTAGTAGATTTAGAGGCAGCTATTACAGAAGATACTGTGCTAGCAAGTATACAGCATGGAAACTCTGAAATCGGAACCGTTCAAAACATTACAGAAATCGGGGCACTTTTAAAAAAATATAATGTTTTATTTCATACGGATTGTGTGCAAACGTTTGGTAAACTGCCTATCCATGTTTTTGAGATGGGGATTGATAGTCTTTCTGTTTCAGCACATAAAATATACGGACCAAAAGGTGTCGGCGCTTGCTACATAAATCCGCAATCTCGCTGGGAACAAGTATTTCCAGGAACTTCTCACGAAAAAGGATTTCGCCCAGGCACAGTAAATGTTCCCGGCATCGCATCTTTTTTAACAGCTGCTGAAAATATATTAAAAACCCAATGGGAAGAAAGTTTACGTTTTAAAGAGTTACGATCCTACTTTTTAGAGCAAATACAAACACTTCCGCTAGAAATTGAAGTAGAAGGTCATTCTACTTCTTGTTTACCACATATTGTTGGGGTTACAATAAAAGGAATAGAAGGTCAATATACTATGCTAGAATGTAATCGCCATGGTATCGCCATTTCCACCGGAAGTGCTTGCCAAGTCGGTAAACAAGAACCTTCGAAAACTATGCTTGCAATTGGAAAAACGTATGAAGAGGCCAAACAATATGTCCGCTTCTCTTTCGGACAACAAACAACGAAAGATCAAATTGATACTACTATTCATGCACTACACACAATTGGAAATCAATTTTATAGAGGTGTTAAATCATAATGAAACAAAATGACCAAAAAAAGATTTTAGGTGAAGAAAGACGACAGCTTATCCTTCAGTGGCTTCTCGCTGCAAATGAGCCGTTATCTGGGAATGAACTATCGAAGAAGACAAACGTAAGTAGACAAGTTATCGTGCAAGATATTTCCTTGCTTAAAGCACGAAACGAACCAATTATTGCGACTGCCCAAGGCTATTTATATTTAAAGCCACAAGAGAAACAACAAGCTTTTGAACGCGTAATCGTATGCCAGCACAAACCAGCAGAAGTACGTCAAGAACTTACAATGCTTGTTGACCACGGCGTTACGATTAAAGACGTAAAAGTTGAGCATCCTGTATACGGTGACCTAACAGCATCCATTATGGTAAGCAATCGCTTTGATGTAGAGCAATATTTACAAAAAATCGAAAACACAAATGCTTCCTATCTATCGCAACTAACAGACGGTATTCACTTACATACAATTGAAGCAGATTCTAAAGAGAAGTTAGATGCTGCTTGTGAGGCGTTAGATAAAGCAGGATTTCTCGTTTATTAATGTAAAGCACAGAGTTTTTTATCATTCTCTGTGCTTTTTTAATGCTATAATATTGTAATCAATCGTAAAGGAGATCAAATATGGGAATTGAACTCGTTCACTTTAGTACTGGTAAACCGAAACAAATGAAATATGGCGAAGATAAAGAAATGATAACAGGTATATGTAAAGATCCTACAGAAGAGGCCTTTCTCTCAAAAGACGGATTTCGTGGTGATGACGTAGCGGATTTAAAACATCACGGCGGTCCTGATCGAGCTGTTTGTGTATACCCACACGAGCATTACGCACTATGGGAAGAGGAATTTCAAACTACGCTACCAGCTTCCACATTTGGCGAAAACATTACCGTAACAAATATGTTAGAGCGTGATGTTTGCATCGGAGATACATATCAACTAGGTGGAGCAATCATTCAAGTGACACAAGCTCGCGTTCCTTGTAGCACTATTTCAAAACGCCTCGGCATCCCTGGCATACTGCCACGCATTGTAGCAACTGGATTTACAGGCTACCTATGCCGCGTTCTTCAAGAAGGTACTGTACGTAAAGATTCTAAAATTACATTACTAGAACGTCAACCGAGCAATGTTTCTGTTTTGTTCTCTAACGAAATTTATTTTCATAATAGAAAAGATAAAGATGGCATTGAAAAAATTCTTGCTGTTCCAGAACTAGCTGATATTTGGCGTGGTCAGTTAGAAGATCGTCTTGCGAAGTTAAAATAAAGAATCACACCAGGTAAAACAGTATTGAGTCCATCATACCAGATGGACTCTTTTTATTTTCTCTTCCTTCACGTCCAAACATATAAAAATATATTTCATATTATATATGGACAACCTTTAATTCTTATATGTGAAGGGAGTGATTAATTATGGCGGATTACTTCTTAAAAAATGGAAAAAAATATTATAAGAAAAATGATCGCCCATGTAATTCTTCAAATTCAGATTCAAATAACTGTTTTATACAGAACTATACTATTTTCGGTACGGGAAATACCCCTCAATATCTTGATATAACAACTGGAATTCCTCGAACTGTATTTGAAAACTTCACTAAAAATCATAATAAGACACTTATTAAATTTAGTTTCAGTCCTGCATTTGCAACAACGATTAGATTAACAATCGCAAGATTAAACCATCGCTCTCCACTTACATTTACCTTAACACCAGGAGATATTAAAACATTTTTAGTAGAAGATGTTGAGAGTATTACTTTCTCAGATACTGTAGCTCCATCTACACTCAATCTATTAATACAACAAACGAATTGTATTTGCTGCAGTAATTCGAACAATGATGAATCCTATTATTATAATAGTTGTAATGATGCGTACTAAAAACCCGACAAAAGAGTTATCTATTCCTAACAGAAGCCGTCCTAAATATCTTTTAGGACGGCTTCTTTATTTTGCTAGCTTAATTAATCACTTACTTCAATAGAATTGATAGCTTACTCTGCCTCAAACCGAGAAACAGCTTTTCATTTCAAACAACTTTAACAACAGCTCCCCTCTACAACCAATAAGAAGAATAACTCCCCAGCACAGTAACAGAAAAACCGAGTGCTTCAAGTTCCATCGTTACGCCTGGCAATAATACGTCATCGTATGCTTTATCAACATCAATTAAGAAAAAGTAATTTCCAAGACCTGTTTTCATCGGACGCGATTCGATTTTTGATAAGTTTAATTTTCTCCATGCGAAAGCTGATAACACTTGATATAGGGCACCTGCATAATCTGCAGGTAACGTTATCATAAGCGTCGTTTTCTCTCCGCGATTCTCTCCGTTATTCGGGAGTACTGCTTTCTTTTTCTTATGGAGTACCAAGAAACGTGTGTGATTATTTTTATGCGTATGAATACTACGTCTCACAATTGTTAATCCGTATTTTTCTGCAGCCGCTTCATTTGCAATAGCGGCAATTTTCTCTTCAGGATATTCTTTCACATATTGCGCAGCAGCACTTGTAGATGTCATATCTCGAACAGTTACTCCTTTTAATTCTTCATTTAAAAATTTATGGCACTGTGCAATGGCATGCGGATGAGAATGCACTGCATATACTTCATCCCACACTTCTGCATACTGCGGATGTACAAGTAAATGCTGCTGAATTGGTACTGTAATTTCTCCTACAATGGAAAGCGGCTGCTCATGTACAAGGTAATCAACCGTTATATTCACTGAACCTTCTATTGCATTTTCTAACGGTACAACTGCGAAGTCTACATTTTCATTTGCAGCTGCATCTATACAATCTGGAATCGTTCGATATGGTACATGCTCTGCTTCCGGAAAAAAACGACTCACCGCCATATTTGTAAATGTTGCTTCTGGTCCTAAATATCCTACTCGAATCATCGTCTTTTCCCCTCTTTTTCGTTTTCTTACTGTTATACCATACTTTTTTATATTCTTCTATGTAAATTTCGAATATTAAAAAAAAGACTAGCGTTCGCTAGTCTAAATGTTTCTTATATTCTCTTTGAGCGAAGAAGAAATAAATGATACATGCTGCGATATAAAACAGAATGAACAAACCTACTTTTCTTAATGATCCATCCATAAAAAGCGTATTATGAAACGTATATAACGCAACTGCACTATGCATACTCCCTACTATAATTGGCGCAAAAAATAGCATACATAATTGCCAACGAGAAATTTTCCATACTTCTTCCTTCGTCATTCCAAGTTTAGAGAGTGCACCATACTGCTTTCGGTCCGATGCAATATTATGGAACCATTTAAAATAAACGATACTACATGAAGTAAGAAAGAATAATATACTAATAAATGAGCCTACAAATAGAGTAATATCGCCGCCTTCTTTCATATTTACATACAACTCCATATTGCTTCGAAATGCATTATTATTATCTTGTTTCATATGTTTCCGTAAATCTTCATTTAATTTCTTCGTCTTTTCGATATTTGGTAATGTGTAGCCTCTATATATCATTTTTTCAGAATCAGGAACCTGATTTGCTATACTATCAAAATCTTCATCATTCATAACGAAGAACAGACCATTAATGTACGAAGGGTGATGGTTAAATTGAACCCCTTCTTTCTGACCGTTAAATACGAATTGATATGGTTGATTCATTACTTGCAATTGAATCTCTTTTTGATTATATACATTCGAATTATTGTATTTATTATAATAAACGAGTGTCACTGTACCTTTTTTAGGACGATACGTTTTCTGTTTTTGTTTCCTTGCTTCTTGGTTATATTCACTTTCTTTTATAAGCGGTGCTATTGTTGTTTCTCCTTTATTAGACTGAAAGGATGCATACACTCCAACAAAACTCATATATTGAAAATCATCATACCCATATTGATTCAGTAATTTTTCAACCGCACCTTCTTCAAAGACTTCATGAGTAGAAATACCTTTTTCTATGTACGAAAACGAGTGTACCCCTCCAGTTCGCCACATATCTTGCATGCTAGAAAAATATAAGAACACCGTACCTGTTGCCGTAACTACAAACGTCGTTGCCATAGACATCAGAAAGAAAAAGCGACCATTTTCCTTCATTCGATGTGACAATTGATTCACTATAAATAAATATGGATATGTATACATAATCTTTTTATTTCGCTTTATCATTTCTAACACTTGGGTAGCTCCATGTGTAAAAGAAAAATACGTTCCCAAAAAGACAAGTATAGACACAGGGAAAAAGTATATCGCTATCGTAGCCATCGTCACTTGTAGCGCCAATGCATACCCGCCCACTAAACAAGCAAAACCGAATAAACAGAGCCACTTTGATGTTTTCTTCTCTTTTTTATCTGTTCGAAATTCTTTCAATAACCGAATGATTTTTATATTCCATATACGTAAAGCACTTATAAAAGATAACAGAATAAAAACGACCATATATGTAATAAATGTTACACCAATCGCACTTACGTCAAATATAACAGGGAGTTCTTTCGGAAGCCCCAGTAACATACTAAACACCATGAAGAAGAGCTTTAAAAAGATCAAGCCCAGCCCTATACCGAAAATATTAGCAAAAATTCCAATTAATATTTGCTCGGTCATAATTACTCCTATTACGTTAGACTTCGTTGCTCCCATTAACATATATAACCCTAATTCTTTCTTACGTGCTTCTATGAAAATAGAAGTAGAGTACAAAATAAATATGACGAAAAAAGAAATAATTATAACATTACATATGATAAGTCCCCAGCGTACGTTTTGATACCACATCGTCTCTTGCATATACGGATGTACAATGACAGACATATATGCAAAAGAAGCAAATATTGCAAAACAACTACTTAAGAAAAACACTTTATAATTACGCCAATTTCCTTTTATATTTTGCAGCGCTAGTTGCCGAATGTTCATCTATCTTCCTCCTGTAACTTACTACATAGGCAAAAAGCTAGAGGTTCCCCTAGCTTTTTACGTGTTTTAAATATCCTCTTTGCGCGATCATAAAGTAAATGGCAGAAGCTAAAATGTATGCTCCAATTACAAGCGCACCTGATTTCCACAAATTAATATAAAGCATTTTCCCTAACGTATGAAGAGCAAATCCACTATGAATTGAACCGATTAAAATTGGTATAAAGAAGATAACTCCCATTTGTCGAATCGCAATTTTGCGAATTTCTTTATCTGTCATACCGATTCTCTTTAACGATTTAAATTGAATGCGATCTTGTTCTTTATCGTTAAACCATTTAAAATATGTCATACTACAAGCGAAGAAGAAGAACAGTACCGCTACGAAGAAACCGATGAACATTGTAATTGCTCCACCTTCTCTTATATCCTTATACGCAAACACTGAATTTCTCAATTCTCCTTGCTTTTCTGGTGCAATTTCATTTTTCAAATCTAATACAAGGTTTTCTGTACTTTTCCAATCCTCAATATAATAACCGTAATATTTTGTCTTTTCTTCATCTGGTACGAGTGTTGCATATTTCTCAAAATCTTGATCATTTACAATGAGATATTCACTATCATTAAAAACAGAATACTGCGTTGGATTATTTAATTGAACAGACTGCTTTTGTCCATTAATTGTAAATTCATACGATTTCGTACGATCTATCTTCATCAGTTCATTTGACATATCAACCATAACCATCGTTGCACTACCTGGTGCATTATGAACTTCTGTAGGTTGCTCTCTCTTTTGTTTGCGCACTTCTGCATTATATTCTTTTTCTGAAATAATCGTCATCGGTACTTCATGTTCACTATTAAACAACGTTATTTTCTGTGTTGCCGGTAGTTTAACGTATGTTACTTTTCGCGCATCTTCAAACCCGTGTCTCTTCACAAGCTCCTGTACCTTTTCTTCATTAATAAGGTTATGCGTATTTAACCCCTTTTCCTCATATGAAATAGCATGTGGTGTAAGTTCTACCGTTTTCGCACTCATATTTTCAAAATATACGTACAGTGTACCCACCGCTGAAGATACTACCGCCGTAATGATAGAAATTACAAATAGAAAACGAGCATTATCTTTCATTTTATAAATAAGGTTGCTAAGGACGAACATATTTGGGTACGTATAAAAAGATTGCTTTCTTTTTTGTAATGCTTTTAATACAACTGTACTACCTTGTGTAAATAGTAAATACGTTCCGCCAATTGTCAGTCCTACCACCGGTAAAAAGAGGATGAGGAAATTCAGAAACGTTACTTGGAAGCTAAGTACATATGCAACAATAATACATCCTATACCAACTACACATAACCATGTAAATGCAAACGGCTCTACTTTTTGCTTTCTTGCCTCTCTTAATAAATCAATAATTTGCAAGCGTCCTACTGTCCAAACACTAAACAATGATAGGATTAAAAATAGAATAAAGTATACACCAGCTGTAATAAGAACTGCTTTACTATTCCAAACAAGTGGAAGTGTCTTATCTATTTTTAATAATACGCTTAACGCTTGGAAAAATAATTTTGAACAAAGCATCCCAACCCCAATACCAACTACAATTGCAATACTACCTAACATCAGTTGCTCTAATATAATCATTCGGCCGAGCTGCGATTTCGTTCCGCCTATTAATGTTAGTAGACCAAACTCTTTTTTTCTTGCTCGTAAAAACGTTGAATTTGCATATAAAATAAAGAGTGCCGAAAAGATGACCACAATATAATTCATCGATTCTAATCCTTTTGTGATCATCTTTCTCATACTAATATTACCGCTTACGACATCTGGATGATAAATAAAAGAAGCATACATGAAAAATACGACAATTGATAAACAACTACTTATAAGAAACGCTTTATAGTTACGCCAATTTCCTTTTACGTTATTAAGCGCGAGCTGGCGAAAGTTCATGATATTCTCCTCCTAGCATCGCAAGTACGTCCAGAATTTCTTGGAAAAAGGCTTGTTTCGTTCTTCCTTTATGTATTTCCGAGAAAATTTCTCCATCGCGTATGAAAAGGATACGTTCACAATAACTAGCCGCTACTGGATCGTGCGTAACCATTGCAATCGTTACTTTCTTTTGCTCGTGTAAATCTTGCAGAGCGCCCATTAGCGATTTTGCTGACTTCGAGTCTAAGTTTCCAGTTGGCTCATCTGCTAAAATTAACGTCGGTTCATGAATGATTGCTCTCGCTGCTGCTGCACGTTGTTGTTGTCCCCCAGATACTTCGTATACTTTTTTATTTAAAATTTCTTCGATGTTTAAAAACTTCGCAATTTCCAGTACTTTCGCATCAATTTCATTTACAGATTTCTTCGCCATTACAAGTGGTAAAATAATGTTTTCTTTAATGGATAACGTATCAAGTAAATTAAAATCTTGGAAGATGAACCCTAAATGTGTACGGCGAAACTCCGCTAATTTTGCAGCACGCATTTGATTAATTTCTTCACCATTTACAAGCACATGACCTGAAGTTTGCTTATCAATTGTTGCTAATAAATTTAAAAGCGTCGTTTTCCCACTTCCTGAAGGACCCATAATCCCTACAAATTCGCCTTCTTCTATTTTAAAATTTATATCGTTTAAAGCAGTCGTCGCTACTGAACCTTTTGATTGGTACACCTTCGTTAATCCTTTTACTTCAAGAACACTCATTTCTAATCCCCCTACGTGTTTTCTTCTTACATTTACTATAAGAAAAATAAGAAAAAGAAACGAGTGATTTCCCTTACAAAACGTTTTGTTATCTTACAGTTTTGTCATTTTTCTCATCAATGTATGATATTCTTCATCTTTTGCAAATTGGAACGTGAATGTTGTCCCTTCTCCTTCAGCCGATTGGACATACATTCCATGATGTAAATTATCGCAAATTTCCTTCGTAATATATAAGCCCATCCCAGTCGCTTCTCTCGTTTTACGTCCATTTATTCCCGTAAAAAATGGATCAAATATGCGCTTTACGTCTTGCTCTGGAATACCAATTCCATTGTCCTTAATATGTAATAACACCTTTTGATTTTTCTCTTCAATTTGAAATTGAATTTCTTTTTTCTCTGCCGCTGAAATTTTTGTATACTTGATTGCGTTTACAACAATTTGACCTATAGCAATACTCAGCCATTTTCTATCAGATGCAACCATACAAGTATCTTCTTCAAACATCACTTTCGGAAATACAGACGATTGAATAAAGGATTTCCGATTTTCATTAATAATACCTCGCACGACATCTATAACATTTACTACTTCTATCTTATAATCTTTCGCAAACTGCTCTAGTCTTGCCATATGTAACGCTAAATCTAAACCATTTAGTATACGGTTATTTTCTTCACGAATACTTTCAACTGTTGCTCTTGCCTCACGATGCTCTTTGCCAAACTTTTGCAGCAATAATTCAATAACAGATACTGGTGTTTTCATTTGGTGAATCCATTGGTTCATAAATATCATTTGCTGTTGCTCTTTCGCATGCTGTTTATGAACTTCATTCATATATTGCTGTCTTAATAACGTAAAAGATTCAACGACCATTTCTTGCTCTGATGTATAAGATTCATCAATAAGTAAAGAGTCATGTAATGTATTTCCATCAGTAACATACTTTTCGATCCTCTTTAAAAACACACTCCGTTTTCGGTAATCGTAAATGAGGTATACAGTAAACACAACTGTTCCTAATAAAAGTCCATATAACCACGTACTCCAATCAATGGATTTCTTTTCTAAAAGACTTTGCAGCTGTAAAACGAGCCCAAATAAACAAAGGCTAACAATATAAGAAAGAATTAAAGAAAAGCGGTCCATAAGGTAATTTTTAACCTTCATGCCCTTCGCCCCACTCCGTAAAAAGCGCATAACCATATCCACGTTTCGTTACAATTGCATTTTTAATGCCTAACTCCTCTAGTTTCTTCCTTACACGTTTTACATTTACGGTTAATGTATTATCATCCACAAATGCTACTTCATCCCATAGAGCTTCTAACAGTTCTTCGCGCGTTACATATTGATTCACCTGTTTCATTAAACACTCTAATAAGTAAAACTCATTTTTTGTCAGTTCAGTTTGTTGTCCTTGCCACTCAACAATATGCTGAGACGGGAATAACAACAGTCCATTTACACCTAAACAATCACTCTCAGCGGTAGAAGCATACTCTCCGTAACCACGGCGAAGTGCACTCTTCACCTTTGCCATTACGATATCTAAATGGAATGGCTTCGTAATATAATCATCGCCGCCATTTTCAATCGCCATTACTTGATCCATTTCTCCTGTTCTTGCAGAAACAAAAATAATTGGTGCATTCGATACAGTACGAATTTGACGACACCAATAAAAACCGTCAAAGTACGGTAAATTAATATCAAGTAACACGAGATGAGGATTCACTTTTACAAACTCATCTTTTATTTGACGTAAATCACTTGCTCTAAATGATTGATAGCCATACCTTTCTAAATGCTCTTCTAATATTCCCGCGATTTTCTCATCATCTTCTACAATTAATATTTTATACATGTTCGTTTTCTCCCCATAAAAAAATTCTTCTAAAACCACTCCCCTTTTTATTATAAATTGAAAATTTAATTAGTGGGGATTTTTTCCTATATAAATCCGATTTTTACGATATAAAAAAAGACTGCCGTATTTCGGCAGTCTTAATCGATAAATTCAAATTCATATTCAAGAATTTTTACAATATCTCCGTCTTTTGCACCACGTGCACGAAGCGCTTCATCAATACCCATTCCGCGCATTTGACGAGCGAAACGACGTACAGATTCATCACGTGAGAAGTCTGTCATCTTGAATGTTTTCTCGATATCGTAACCAGAGATAACAAACGTGCCATCACTTTCACGTGTAATTTCAAATTTAACACCTTCAGTATCAAATTTGTACATTACACTTGTATCAGACTCATCCGCAACTTCATGTATTGGGAATTCTGGTGTTGTTTCTATTAAGTTCGCTACTTCAAACAGTAAGTCACGAACCCCTTGTCTTGTTACAGCTGAGATTGGGAAGATTTTTACTTCGTCTCCCACTTTCTCTTTAAATGCTTGTAAGTTTTCTTCTGCATCTGGCATATCCATTTTGTTTGCAACAACAACTTGTGGACGCTCAGTTAAGCGAAGATTGTATTCTTTTAATTCATTATTAATCGTTACGTAATCTTCATATGGATCACGGCCTTCTAAACCAGACATATCAATAACATGCACGATTACACGTGTACGCTCAATATGACGTAAGAATTGGTGTCCAAGTCCGACGCCAGCATGTGCGCCTTCAATTAGTCCTGGAAGGTCAGCCATAACGAAGCTGCGGTTATCACCAGTTTCAACAACACCAAGATTTGGAACGATTGTTGTGAAGTGATACTCTGCAATTTTCGGACGCGCTGATGATACAACAGATAATAATGTAGATTTACCTACACTTGGGAATCCAACAAGTCCAACGTCTGCTAGTACTTTAAGTTCTAGAATAACATCACGCTCTTGACCTGGTTCCCCGTTCTCAGCGATTTCTGGCGCTGGGTTCGTAGCTGTTGCAAAACGTGAGTTACCACGGCCACCGCGGCCACCTTTTGCAATTACAGCAGTTTGTCCATGCGTTACTAAATCGGCAAGAATTTGACCAGTTTTTTCATCTTTTACTACTGTTCCTGGTGGAACCTTTACAAGTAAATCTTCAGATTTACGTCCGTGCTGACCTTTACTCATTCCGTGCTGACCGCGATCAGCTTTGAAATGACGTTGGTAGCGGAAGTCCATTAATGTACGTAAGCCTTCCTCAACTACGAAAACAACATCTGCACCTTTACCGCCGTCGCCACCTGCTGGGCCACCTTTTGGTACATACTTCTCACGACGATACGCAACCATACCGTTACCACCGTCGCCGCCTTTTACATATATCTTGAC
This sequence comes from Bacillus sp. RCC_6_1, assembly GCF_041360755.1. Lineage (NCBI taxonomy): Bacteria > Bacillati > Bacillota > Bacilli > Caryophanales > Bacillaceae > Bacillus > Bacillus sp. RCC_6_1. The sequence continues at coordinate 409,518 of NZ_JBFUPV010000002.1, read as the reverse complement.
CTGATCTACAAACATTATTTCACCACACTTTTTTCAATTGGTTGTAATATAACTGAGACTTCTTCGTCTCGCACTGTATAAGAAATGGAATACCATTTATTGTTTTGGGTCGCAAGCCAATTCTGTAGTTCTTCTACACTCGTTAGCTTACCACGAAAATCAAAAAAGAAACGAGCATTATCCGCGTCACATTCAATTGTGATACAAACATAATTTTCAACATATACGTCTAAACTATGCTGAAGCATCGAGAAAAATTGATTCGTCCATGTACATACAGTCTCATCTAAGTGAGATAAGTTATGTGATTTCCCTAATACTTCGTACTCCAATAAGCACGGCTGCTGTTTCCAATTATATGTTAAAATCCACTCTGAAAATAAAGGCATTGATAGCCCCATCAGATTGGATTCTTGTCTCGCTTCTTGGACAAAACGATCGATGAGACTATGAATTTCTTCCACTTTTCCAAGGGAAAGGTTTCCTTTCACCATCTGCATACGATTGAGCCAATCATGTCTTGAATGGCGCAATGCATCTATAATTGTCCATTTTTCATTCATTTAGATACCCCTTAATATAGAAAAACTCTAACCTGCACTCAGGTTAGAGTTTTCCGTGAGTTCTTATGCTTCTTGAGCAACAGGATATACGCTCACTTGTTTGCGGTCACGACCAAGACGCTCAAAGCGTACTACGCCGTCAACTTTCGCGTATAAAGTGTCATCGCCACCACGACCAACGTTAACACCTGGATAAATTTTTGTACCGCGTTGACGGTAAAGAATTGAACCACCTGTAACCGTTTGACCATCTGCGCGTTTAGCACCAAGACGTTTTGACTGAGAGTCACGACCGTTCTTTGTACTACCTACACCTTTCTTAGATGCGAAAAACTGAAGATCTAATCTTAACATACGTTACACCTCCTGCACTTTTTCTATTAAACGGATATACTTTCCGTAATCAAGTTCGATCGTCTTAAGCGAAACAACTAATCCTTCTAAAAGCGTTTGTGCTTTTTCTGCTGTATGAACGTCTAAATCATTAGGCAATTCATACGTTAAGAATCCGCCATCACTTCCGAGTTCAATAGTTGCTTGCACATTACAAAGTTCTTCCACTGCATTTATAGAACCAAACACAACCGCTGTAGTTCCAGCACAGACAAGGTCTTGTCCATGTGGCGCATAATCGGCATGTCCAGTCATTTTAAATGATTGGATACTTCCTAATTTCGTGCGACTTATCGTAATTTTAATCATGTTAACCAGAATTAAGCGTTGATAGCTTCAACAACTAGCTTAGTGTAAGGTTGACGATGACCTTGTTTCTTACGATTGTTCTTTTTCGCTTTGTATTTGAAAACGATAATTTTCTTAGCGCGACCTTGTTTTTCAACTTTCGCAGTAACTGTTGCACCTTCTACAACTGGGCTACCAACTTTAACGTTTTCGCCACCAACGAAAAGAACTTTGTCAAAAGTAACAGTTTCACCAGCTTCAACATCTAATTTTTCAATGTAGATTGCTTGACCAGCTTCAACTTTAATTTGTTTTCCACCTGTTTCGATAATTGCGTACATACTTGCACCTCCTCTTAATTACTAAGACTCGCCAAAAACGAGGTAGACATAAATGCCTTTAGGGAACCTGTCTTGTGCGGTTGTAGCATATAGCCGTTTAGGTGCTATAAACTATAACATAAAGATGTTATCATGAATCATAGACGGTTGTCAATAAATGTTCTGCTAACTATTTTTTCCGCTCTACAATTTCTTTTTTACTTCCAAAACGAACGATAGCATACTTTTCGATATTATCATCTTTGAAATAAATTTCAAATGGAATATTTTTTTGTAATTCTTTTTGCAAAAACTGTTTTTGCAGTTCTTTAGGCGCAGCGATTAATACCGCTTCATCTTCTATATTGCCATATGTGATTAGTTCTCTCTCTAACTCATACGCAATTGTTTCATGCGACATCACATAACCCGTCGCTTTGCAAGGTACACACTCTTTTAATAATACGTCCCGTAAAGAATGCTTTTTACGTTTACGTGTCATTTCCAAAATCCCTAGCTCCGTAAAGCCGAGCACCCTTGTATATGTGCGGTCATCTTGCATAGCAGCTATAAGACATTCTCTTACATTTTCTTTATCTTCTCTTTTTTTCATATTAATAAAATCAATTAATATCATACCACCAATATCACGAAGTCTTAATTGGCGTGCAATTTCTTCAGCTGCCATCTCATTTGTGCGAAGTACTGTATCTTGTAAATTTTGTTTTCCCGTAAACTTGCCCGTATTCACATCAATTACAGTCATCGTCTCCATTTGTTCTACAATTAAATAAGCACCATTTGGAAGCCACACAATTTTTTGGAGTGCTTTCTCAATTTCACGCTCTATTCCAAAATGGTTAAACATCGAAGACTTTTCATTATAAAAAGATACTTTTTCTTTTCCAACTTTGTCTTCTAATTCTTTTACTATACTTCTTGTATCTACAACTACTTTTTCAATGGTTTCAATTGGATTCTCTTGAAATACACGATCTAAAAAGGTCGCCGGTCGATGAAGTAATAACGGCGCCTTTCCTTGGCCCTCTTTTCTTTTTAACTCTTCATACAACTGTTGTAACCCTTGCATTTCAGCTTGTATTTCTTCAATTGCTCCTTTTTCAGAAGCAGAGCGGAAAATGTATCCCCCCGTTCCCTCTATTTCAATTTGGAGTAACTGTTGTCTTCTTTTATTATTTTTTATTTTTCGAGAAACAGCGCGCATCTCATCAAACGGCATATAAACGACATATTTCCCGGTAAATTCTATATTCGCTGTCAATTTAGGCCCTTTCGTATCAATTGCCTCTTTCACAACTTGTACGAGTATCGCTTGCCCTTCATGTATACGATAAGAAGATGGTACATCATCGTATGAAAGGTAAGCATGTTTTTCTAAACCGATGTTTACAAAAGCTGCATTCATTCCAGCAATTGTTCTTACGACACGTCCAACATAAATATGCCCAACAATCTCTTGCTCTTCATTACGTTTCCATAAAAACTCAACAATTTTTTTCTTCTCTTCAATTGCAACGCGCTTTTCCGAACCAGCGTAATTCACATATAACGTTTTCAAAATTATTTCCTCACTTTATAATCTTCTTTGCTTTTACAATAATAAAAGGTTAGTGCTATCGTCAACACTAACCGATTAATTCTTCAACTGATGAAGTTGTTCGTTTTTCAGTAAAATATGCATAGAGCAATTCATTTTCATCCAATGTGTAATGCTCTTTATATTTTCCACGGACGATAATAGAATGCTTATATCCTCTACGAAATTTTGTGAAGATCGTATATAAACGATCTTCCGTTTGCACTTCAATAGGTGCAATCTTTTCGATTCCTCTTTTGTTTCCATAATAACGTTCTAATAAAAAACGCATAAATGCATACCGTCTTTGTTTCCACTCTTGATATAATGACACTGCTAAAAATATGAGTAGTATCCACATCATAATATTGTTACTATTCCAGAGTAACTGCCATCCTAATATTACACCAAAAAAAACACATGACAATTGCATCATCTTTTCATGTGCTTGTAAATAAGGGAAACGATATGATAATACATTAAACAATACTTTCCCGCCATCTAACGGCCAAATAGGGAGTAAATTAAATGCTAAAATAATTATATTATTCCACATAAAGAAATAATATAAATCTGTATTCAGCCAACCGACTTCGAACAACATATAACCTACCAGCATCATCCAAACATGTTGAATCGGTCCTGCAATTACGACAACAAGTTCCTCTTTCAATGACTTATTACCATGTTCCTCAAGCTCGGCCACGCCACCAAACGGCAAAAGTTGAATTCTTTTTATACGCCAATTATAGTGTGCTGCTGCAAAAGCATGCCCAAGTTCATGAATAAGAACAATACAAAATAACAGTAGTAACTCTTTAAAACGCGCAGTAAAAATACCAATGACAATAATAACCCAAAATAATGGATGCACGGAAATTTTCGTTAAAACGTCCCTATATTTAATCAAATGATATCACCTGGATCGGATCAATAAATTTTTCATTCTTTTTTATCGCGAAATAAAACTTTCCATTTTTATCATTTGTATCATTACTCACCGTTCCAATTTTTTGTTTCTTTGAAACGTAATCATATAATTTCACTGACATATCGTTTAAGTTTGCATACCATGACTCCGTACCATCTGCATGTTGAATTTGAACTGTATTTCCAAGTTCCTCTTTCTTGCCTGCAAAAACAACTAACCCTTCATTTACTGACTCCACTTTTGCATTTGTAGCTGTTTGGACAAATACACCTTGGCCATTTTTTTGAAACCCTTGCATTACCTTTCCAGAAGCAGGAATTGCATAATCCTTTTGCTGAATACTTCCTTCTTTTTTCTCGTTCGGCGAATAGAATACGAGCGGTTTTCCAAATTGCTTTTCATACCATTTCGCTACAGTAGCAAACTGAAATTCCTCTTTCATCACTTTTTCTGTAACAGCTTTAGCTCCATTGAATGAAGAAGGAGCATTCTTATATAAAATAGCAACCGAAAGAACTAATATTGCTGATAATAAAACTTTGAAGAAAAAGACTTCCTTTCGAAATAAAGGATGCATTTCCTTTTCTCCATCTTCAATAAATACCGCTTCACTATCGAAATTCCCTCCGTTAAAATACTGCTCTTCCTCCATCCTTTCTTGCTCGGCCTTCCTTTTTGCAATCCGCTTTTTAATTTCTTCTACGCGTCTATTCTTCATACTGTCTCCTTTCTTTCGTTAAGCTAATTTCATTAGAAACAGTTGTATACAGTTTGTACATATGTATGAGCTAAGAAAGAAAGATATTCGTGTGAAGAAAAAAGAAAGCACCTCGCATATGTGCGAAGTGCTCTTAACGGATTCCAAAGAAGTTTTTCACCTTTGCAAATACCGATACCTTTTCTTGTTCAAATGCTTGTAATGGTACATTCTCACCTAACAAGCGTCTTGCAATATTACGATAAGCCAACGCTGCTTTTCCGCTTGGTTGCAACGCCACAGGTTCACCTGTATTTGTAGCTCGAATAACTTCATCGTCATCTTCGACAACACCAAGAAGCTCGATTGACAATGTACGTACAATTTCATCAACATCTAACATATCCTGTTCATGAAGCATATGACTACGTACACGGTTAATAACAAGTTTCGGTGGTTCAATATCCTCTTTTTCTAAAAGCCCAATAATACGATCCGCATCGCGCATTGAGGATACTTCTGGAGTCGTAACAACGATTGCTTTATCCGCACCAGCTACCGCATTTTTAAATCCCTGCTCAATCCCCGCAGGACAATCGATTAATATGTAATCATAATCTTGACGTAATACTTGTATTAATTCATCCATTTGTTCAGGTGTTACCGCTGATTTATCACTCGTTTGTGCTGCAGGTAATAAATAAAGATCATCAAAACGTTTGTCTTTAATAAGAGCCTGAGGTAAACGGCAACGCCCTTCAACGACATCAACAAGATCAAATACAATACGATTTTCCAGCCCCATTACTACGTCTAAATTTCGAAGACCGATATCTGTGTCAATTAAGCACACTTTCTTTCCAGATAACGCTAGGGCCGTACCAATGTTCGCAGATGTAGTAGTTTTACCTACTCCGCCTTTTCCAGATGTAATTACTATTGCCTCTCCCACAGCTATACAATTCCCCTTTCTAACTTTGTTAAATTAGGTCTAAGATGAGTGAGAAGTTGCAGGCGATCGACAACAATGTGATTGTTCTCATTAATATACGCACATTCTGCCGCCTCCGCTCCGTCTTCTTTCTCTTCCGGAGCCCGCATTGCCACATCACTAATTCGAAGTTGCATCGGGTTCATAACAGATGCAGCGATTACAGCATCCGAATCCCCATAATACCCAGCATGTGCAATTCCTCTTAATGATCCTACGACAAAAATATTCCCCCCAGCGATAACCGTTCCGCCTGGATTAACATCTCCAATTAACAACAAATTTCCTTTTACATGTAAAACTTGTCCAGAGCGAACAATTTTGGAAATAGGGACAATTTCTGTTTCTTCTTTCCAAGCTATTGCTTCTGCTTTAGTGATAACATCACTTTCAATTGAATCCACAACAAGATTCTTTTTATTACGAATTAACGTACGAATCTCTTCTTGTTGGACTTCTGTTAAATAACGATTTCCTACTTTCACATGCACTTCAATTAAAGAGCGCCCATCACCATCGTAGTAATGTGTAGAAAGTTTTTCGTCTAATTCCACCAATAATTCTGAGAATGAACAACAATCATCTAAATGAAGCGTTATCCCATCTTTTGTCCCTTTTATCGTTACATTTTGTTGCTTTTTTTCTTCCACTAAAGTTCACCCCACCGATTCAATTCGACATAAAATTAGAAAATCCTTTTTTCTTTTTCTTCCATCGCTTTTGAAAGACGCACTATATATCGTCTCAGTGGGAAACAAACTATCAATAAGAAAATAGCATTTAACAATAAAGTAGAAAGGAGACGATCTGTGAAAAAGACATACGCTGGCATATGAGTACGTCCTAATAAAGTTAAGAATCCATACACATAATACTCTAGTGCTACAATGCTAGCTAATATGATAGAAACAACAATAAATAAATTCAATTGTAGTACTTTCATCACACTATATACTAAATAAGCTAAAATCGGATAAGCAAAAATATATATCCCGACAAGTTCTGTGTATACGGTATCAAATAAGAAGCCAAATAATAGTCCGTAATAAATCCCTTGGACCGGACTATAATACACTGTAATAAAACATAAGACGATTATAAAGAAATGCGGTGCTGCTATGCTGTCTTTCCAAAACACATCCGTTGGAACAACAGTAGCAAACATATTTTCAAATAGAAACACAAAAAGGAGCAAAAGAGGAAGAGCTGCTCTTTTTAATATCTTCATCATCTCTTCTTCTCCTCCTATTCTAATGGCGCTGAAGGTGTTGCACGTTTAGCAACCGTAATATGCTCTACGTCATTTAAATCAGCGGCAGGTTTTACATAAGCTGTTTTTGTTAAGCCATATGCATCTGGCTGAACTTCAACGATTTTTCCAATTACAAGACCTTTCGGGAAAATATCACCCAGTCCAGATGTTACAACTAGTTGATCTTTCTCTACCGGTGCATCAGAGCCAATCTTTGTGAAAAGAAGTAATTGCTTTTCTTTGTCATAACCTTCAATCAATCCAAAGATTTTCTCTTGCCCTTGTACAATAGCAGAAACGCGATTTGTTCGGCTCATAGAACTTAGTAATTCTACTGATGATGTAAACTGAGATACACTTTTCACTCTTCCAACTAACCCTTGTGAAGTTACTACAGCCATATCTTTTTTAATTCCTTGCTGTGCCCCTTTATCAATTCCAATTAAATCGTACCATTTATCTGGATTACGAGAAACAACAGTAGCTGGAATTTCAGTATACCCGCTATTTAACTCTTTTTTACCAGTTAGCTCTTGTAGCTTCTTGTTATCATCTTCTAATTGTTTTACTTTCCCTGATAGACCTGCATAATTATCTAATTTTGCTTTTAATTCTTTATTCTCTTCATACGTGCGCTTTACATCCTCTACATTTTCGAAGAATCCAGCTACGTATTTCGCTGGCTTTTGGAATACACGTTCTACAACACCGACAGTATCTTTAACAAACTGCTCTGGCCATGTTAAACTGTTCCGTTCTTTCAATGAGATTCCAATCAATGCCACGAGAAGAATAATACTAACCAACAAAACAATTAATCTTTTGTTTAAGAAAAACTGTGGCACGTTCACACCCTCTTAATTTCACTGATTTTTATTTTGCAATATTATCGAGCAGCAGTTTTGAAAAGATCGATATTGTCTAATGCTTTACCTGTTCCAATTGCTACGCAATCTAATGGATCTTCTGCAACAAGAACTGGCATTTTCGTTTCTTCACTAATTACTTTATCTAAATTACGTAGTAATGCCCCGCCACCTGTTAATACGATACCGCGGTCCATAATATCAGCCGCTAATTCAGGTGGAGTTTTTTCTAACGTATTTTTAACTGATTCTACAATCGCATCTACTGTATCTTTTAATGCATCTGCAATTTCTTCTGGCTGAATTAGTACTGTTTTTGGTAAACCACTTACTAAATCACGACCGCGAATTTCCATAGGCTCGATACCTTCTGGCTCGCCTGCAGAACCAATTTCTAATTTTAATGCTTCAGCTGTTCTTTCACCGATCATTAAGTTATAGCTTTTCTTAATGTACTGAATGATTGAATCGTCCATATCATCACCAGCAACACGGACTGACTGGCTTGTTACAATACCACCTAGAGAAATAATTGCAACTTCTGTTGTACCACCACCGATATCAACAACCATACTACCAGTTGGTTCCCAAACAGGTAAGTTTGCACCAATTGCTGCTGCAAATGGCTCTTCGATAGGATAAGCATCACGAGCACCCGCTTGACGAGTCGCATCGATTACTGCACGTCTTTCTACAGCTGTAATACCAGATGGTACACATACCATTACATACGGCTTACGTGAGAAGAAACCGTTTGATTTTTGAGCTTGTTGAATGTAATATTTCATCATTGTTGCAGTTGTTTCGTAATCAGCAATTACACCGTCTTTCATCGGGCGAAGTGCCACAACGTTCCCTGGTGTACGACCAATCATTTGTTTTGCGTCGCTACCTACAGCAACGATTTGTTTCGTATCAGTTTGTAACGCCACTACTGAAGGTTCACGTAAAACTACACCTTTTCCTTTTACATATACAAGCGTGTTCGCAGTTCCTAAGTCTATTCCAAGATCGCGAGTAAATCCACCAAATCCAAACATATTATTTATCTTCCTTTCTTGTTTTCACGGACTCATTTTTTCTTAATTTATATTATAAAAACAGTACGTTTTTTATATCTTTATCCTTTTTGTAGATAAATTTCTACAAAAAACTCATAAATCACATTATAAAACAAAATAAGTAAAAAGCATAGTCTTAAATATGACCTTTTTCCTTTAAACTCACGAATTTATGGTCACCTATTATAATATGATCAAGCACTTCAATTCCGATAATCTGGCCGCATTCTACTAAGCGTTTTGTTACTTCAATATCTTCACGGCTCGGCGTGGGATCTCCTGAGGGATGGTTATGAAGACATATGATAGAGGCTGCTGCACGACGGAAGGCTTCTTTAAAAACCTCCCTCGGGTGTACAATTGACGTGTTTAAACTTCCAATAAAGATCGTTTGCCTATGTATAACTTGATTTTTTGTATTTAAATATAAACAAACAAAATGCTCTTGTTGTAAAAAACGCATTTCTTCCATCATGTATTTCGCACAATCTTCTGGACTTCGAATACTATATCTATTTTGATATTCTAAACGTACCATTCTTCTGCCTAGTTCAAAGGCTGCCATAAGTTGCGATGCCTTTGAAATCCCAATACCATGTATACTAATTAGCTCCTCTAATGTTGCATCTTTCAACATACGTAAGCCATCAAATTGGTGTAAAATTTTATCTGACAACTTTAAAACTGTTTCTTCTTTAGAACCTGTTCTGAGTAACACTGCGAGAAGCTCTCGATTTGATAAACTTCCAGCACCTTCTAACAATAAACGCTCCCGTGGCTGTTCTTCTCTTACAACATCACGAATACCGTTCATCTCTCCACCCCTTTATTTGTTCTCTCAAAGAAAACCCCATGCAATTTTACGCATGGGTTACATCAATATCAAATTGTTTTAATTCCCGAACGAGGCGTGCGATTGGTAAGCCAACTACACTATAGTAGTCCCCTTGAATATTTTGAACGAAAATAGATCCTTTACCTTGAATCCCATAACTACCGGCTTTATCAAGAGGTTCTTTCGACGCGACGTATGTATCAATTTCCTCTTTTGTTAACTCCCAAAATGTAACTTCTGTACGCTCATAAAAAGTAACCGTTTTTTCTTTTGCTATAATCGCAACACCTGTATACACTTCATGTGTTTTCCCTGATAGTAATTGTAACATCTCTTTCGCCTCATCCTCATTAGAAGGCTTACCAAGAATACGCGACTCATATGTAACAATTGTATCTGCACCTAACACAATGTGATCACTATTATTTTCTGCCACCGCTGATGCTTTTTGCAAGGCAAGCGACATTACAATATCAGAAGGCGATGAATATGCACCAATTGTTTCCTCTACTTCACTTACAACGATTTCAAATGGCACACTAGCTAACTCAAGCAATTCCTTCCTCCGAGGTGATCCTGAAGCTAAAATTATTTTTCTCATATTTTCTCCTTCCTTTCTCACATGAAGCAGAACAATTTATATTAATCGTATCAAAGGAATAGTTTGCCCACAAATGAAAGAAATATTAATTTCTCTAACTAAAATAAAACTTCTTTATTGCATACGATTATATTCCCATCATAGAGAAAGCACTTTGCTCTAAATTCAAAAGAAAAGAAAGAAGTACATGTACTTCTTTCTTACTCATTTTATTATCCTATCATTTCACTTTCTACGAAACAATTTTTTCATACGAGAGTAAACCATCAATAATAACTTGATTTAATTTCGCCAAAGATTCCTTATCCATCTTCCCATCTTTTACTGTTTGTACAGCTACCGACGTATACATATACAGTTTCTTTGCTTCTTCTCGTTTCATACTTCCCCCTTCTTTTTCAACCTTTTTCCATTCTTTTTCAATTGCTTCTATATCTTTTGGGCTGCTTTTTCCACCAACTTGTACGCTAGAAGCATATTTTGCTAAATGAGTGTATAATGGCTGCACTTTTGTTAAAAATGTCCCTACTTCTTTATCATCTTTCAGCAATGCTTTATCTGTTATATCCCAGCTCTTTTTTAAAACGGAGACACCATCATTTTTATACTTAGTCATTAATTGATTTATAGACTGTTCATCGCTAGCAATACCAACAACTATTGCATACTTATCACCGCTCGGTCTCAAAGCACCAATGCCCCCATTGCCTTTCCATTCTTCAAGAGCTGCCTGTCCCTTTTCTTCAGAAGAATAAAGCCCCCCTTGAACAAAAAATAATTTCATCGGATCCAATGACGTTCCTGCCTGTGCTTTTTGTTTTTCTTCTTTCGGTGCTGGTGTTTGTTCTGCCGTTCCACCCACCCTTGATTCTCCATTTCCAGTCGGCCTTGAAGCTGTCACTTCACTTCCTCCTGTCGTTCCTTGTCCAGTAAGTAAATGAAGCATCCCCATTCCAAACGCCGTACCGATAATGATTGCAGTTGCAACGATTACAATTAATGTATTACTCCACTTCTTTCGGTATTTTTCCACAGACATTGATTTCGCTTTTTGAAACGGAACAACATTTTTCGGTCGTTCACTTTCTACTACCATCCATTCAAATTCATCTTTCTTTTTTTCCTCATACTTCGCTTCTGTTCCATTCACTTTCACTGAGATCGTTCGTGATTGCTTGTCCATACACTCACACCTCACCTCTTATCGTTGTCCGCATCATATCATATTCATTTCATAAAAAAACGAGATATTTGTCAGAGGAATTCGCCAAATAACCCTATATATTTATCTTATATGTATGCATTTGACTTCATTTGTAGAACAAAAAAACTAGATAGCAAAGACTATCTAGTTTTTCTCGCGAATATATTTTCGTACTTCAGAAATGAAATAAAGAGAACCCGTTATGATAAAAACATCATTTTCTGCTATCTTTTCAACTTTTGTATCAATTGCCTCTTTCCAATTTTCAAAAACTAATTTTGATTCTTTCTGTGAATATGATGCAAGCTTGTCAGCAGAAATAGCACGATCAAAGGCGAATGTTGTAAAAATAATTTCATCTGCAATGGTTTCTAATTGGCCTACCATGTTATGTAATTGTTTATCACCAAGGGCAGTAAATAACACTATTACATTTTTATCTTTGTAATGCGCTTCTACTGTTTTCACAAGGCTTTCGATACCTTCTGGATTATGAGCACCATCTATAATAATATCCGGGTTACTTTGCAGCTTTTCAAAGCGCCCAATCCAATATGCTTCCAGTAATCCCGTTCTTATTTCCTCTTCCTCAATTAAAAATGATAAATATGTTTTTACATACATTACTGCCATAAGTGCTAACGCTGCATTTCCTACTTGATGAATGCCTTTCATTGAGATTTGCAAATCTTCAAATGCGGAAAAAGGACAAGTAAAATCAAACTGTTCCCCATCTTCATTAGACTGTTTATGTAACGCTGTAAAATGCTTGCTAAGTTCGTATAAGTTTGCATGGTTTTCCTTTGCAACATTTTGAATGACTTGCAAAGCTTCTTCATCTTGTACACCAGTAATTACCGGCACGCCAGACTTAATAATCCCCGCCTTTTCATATGCAATTTCCCCTAGTGTATTTCCTAAAATATGCATATGATCGTGACCGATATTCGTAATAATCGTGAGGACAGGGTGTATAACATTGGTAGAGTCAAAACGTCCACCAAGCCCTGTTTCAAATAAAACAACATCACAGAAATTGACTTTACCGAAATAGCAAATCGCCATAACAGTAATAATTTCAAACTCTGTCGCTTCCCCTAAATCCGTTTCATCTAGTTTTTCAACGACTGGTTTTACCATCTTTACAAGTTCAGTAATCTCTTCGTCTGCAATTGGTGTTCCATTCACACTAATGCGTTCATTAAATGATTCGATGTAAGGAGAGGTAAACGTTCCTACCTTATATTTCGCGCCTTCTAACATGTAACGCATATATGTTAACGTTGAACCTTTTCCATTTGTACCAGCAAGATGAACACATTTTATATGACGCTCTGGATTTCCAAGTTCTTCTAACATCCATCTCATTCTTTCTAATCCTGGTTTAATTCCAAATTTCAATCGGCTATGGATCCACCCTATCGCTTCTTCGTATGTATGTATCACGTATGTTTTTCCCCTTTCAATAGACAACTTTCATAGTTCTATTATACGCAAAGAAAAGAGACTCACCAATATAGTGAGTCTCTAAAAACATTTTTACTTTTCAAGATCTGCTAGACGTTGACGAACTGCTTCGCGTTTTTCTAGGTAATCTTGCTCTTTCGCACGCTCTCCTTCAATAACCGCTGCAGGAGCTTTCGCTACGAAACCTTGGTTAGAAAGTTTCTTCTGTACACGTTCTACTTCTTTATCGAACTTCTCAAGTTCTTTCTCAAGACGAGCTCTCTCTTCATCAAGATTGATAAGATCAGCTAACGGTAAGAATAACTCTGCACCTGATACGATTGCAGTCATTGCCTTTTCTGGCGCTTGTAAGTCTGTTTGAATTGTTAATTCGCTTGGGTTACAGAAACGCTCAATGTAAGAGCTGTTTTTCGTAAGTTGAGCAAGTACAGCCTCATCTTTTGCTTTAATTTGCATTTGAACTTTTTTGCTCATTGGCGTATTTACTTCTGCACGGATGTTACGAACAGAGCGAATGATATCAACTAGAAGGTGCATTTCTGCCGCAGCTTCCGTATCTTGTAAATCTTCGCGAACTGTTGGCCACGCAGCTACTGTAATAGACTCGCCTTCATGCGGTAAATGTTGCCAAATTTTCTCTGTTACGAATGGCATGAATGGGTGTAATAGACGCATTGTTTGATCTAATACGTAAGCTAAAATAGAACGAGTTGTTTTCTTAGCTGCTTCATCTTCACCGTATAGTGGAAGTTTCGCCATTTCAATATACCAATCACAGAAATCGTCCCAAATGAAGTTGTATAATGAACGACCAGCTTCACCGAACTCATATTTATCCATGTTACGTGTTACGCTTTCGATTGTTTCGTTTAAGCGCGTTAAGATCCACTTATCTGCTACTGATTTTTCACCAGTTAAATCGATTTCTTCATACTTCATATCATCCATGTTCATTAATACGAAACGTGATGCGTTCCAAATTTTATTAATGAAGTTCCAAGTAGATTCTACTTTTTCCATGCTGAAACGTAAATCTTGACCTGGTGCACTTCCTGTTGATAAGAAGAAACGCATTGCATCTGCACCGTACTTCTCGATAACATCCATTGGGTCAATACCGTTACCAAGAGATTTACTCATCTTACGACCTTGCTCGTCACGAACTAAACCGTGAATTAATACATCTTTAAATGGACGCTCTCCTGTAAACTCTAAACCTTGGAAAATCATACGAGATACCCAGAAGAAGATGATATCATAACCCGTTACTAGTGCATCTGTTGAATAGTAACGTTTGAAATCTGCTGAATCTTCATTTGGCCAACCAAGTGTTGAGAATGGCCATAACGCTGAACTGAACCATGTATCAAGTACGTCGTTATCTTGATTCCAGTTTTCAATATCTGCTGGTGCTTCTGTACCTACGTATACTTCACCAGTTTCTTTATGGTACCAAGCTGGAATACGGTGTCCCCACCATAATTGACGAGAAATACACCAGTCATGAATATTTTCCATCCAACGTAAATATGTGTTTTCAAAACGCTCTGGTACGAACGTTACTTTTTCTTCTTCTTTTTGTTGAAGCGCTACTGCTTTTTCAGCAAGTGGAGCCATTTTTACGAACCACTGTGTTGATAAATAAGGCTCAACAACTGCACCGCTACGCTCACTATGACCTACTGAATGCATATGTGGCTCGATTTCTACTAATACGCCAGCTTCTTGTAAGTCTTTTACTAATTCTTTACGGCATTCGAAACGATCCATACCGTTATACTTACCAGCTTTTTCGTTCATTGTTCCATCTTCGTTCATTACTAATATGCGTGGTAAGTCATGACGGTTACCTACTTCAAAGTCATTCGGGTCATGAGCTGGTGTAATTTTTACAACGCCCGTTCCGAAATCTTTTTCTACGTACTCATCAGCAATAATCGGAATCTCACGGCCTACGATTGGAAGTGTAACTGTTTTTCCGATTAAATGTTTGTAACGATCGTCTTCTGGATGAACTGCTACTGCTGTATCACCAAGCATCGTTTCTGGACGAGTTGTCGCAAGACGAATGTGACCAGAACCATCTGTTAACGGATAGTTCATATGATAGAATGCACCTTGAACTTCTTTATGAATTACTTCAATATCAGAAAGAGCTGTACGTGTTGCTGGATCCCAGTTGATGATATATTCACCACGGTAAATTAAGCCTTTTTCGTATAATTGAACGAATACTTTATTAACCGCATCTGATAAACCTTTGTCTAATGTGAAGCGTTCACGAGAATAGTCTAGTCCTAAACCAACTTTCCCCCATTGTTGACGAATGTGAGAAGCGTACTCTTCTTTCCACTCCCAAGCTTTTTCAAGGAATTTTTCACGGCCAAGATCGTAACGTGAAATACCTTCTTCACGAAGTTTTCCTTCTACTTTCGCTTGTGTTGCGATACCAGCATGGTCCATTCCTGGAAGCCATAGTACATCGTATCCTTGCATACGCTTCGTACGAGTTAAAATATCTTGAAGAGTTGTATCCCAAGCATGACCTAGGTGTAACTTACCAGTTACGTTCGGAGGTGGAATTACAATTGTATACGGTTGTTTCTTCTCGTCTCCTGTTGCTTCAAAATATTTGCCTTCAAGCCACCATTGATAAAGGCCTTCTTCAACGGACATATGATCATATTTAGTTGGTAAATTCTTTTCCGTGTTTGACATTATTTTCCCTCCTTAAAATAAAAAATGTCCCTCATCCAAAAAGGACGAGGGACATCGCGGTACCACCTTTATTTACAAACAAATTCATAATTTGCTTATACTCTTAATTTGATAACGGACAAATCCGTCTTTTCCTAATAAGAACTATTCCGTTCAGAAAAGATGCTCCAGGGCTACCTTCTAACATAACTATCTAGAGAATCTCTCAGCTAATGATTCTCCTCTCTGAAGACGTTTCATGTTATACTCTTCCCCTTCAAGGCATTTATATGATTGTTAATTATTATATACAATAGTGTAAAAAACGAAACCTTATTCGTCAAGATAAATTTAAAACTACAGCTTTTCGTGCAAAAAAAAGAAGATAAGTAGAATCCTCTACTTATCTTCTTTCCCCCGCTATTTGCGGGCAGTAAGACCTCCACCTCAAAACTCAGCTGAAGCAAAGAAGTTAGATGGGAGCCCTGCTGCCCGTAAACGCCCAATTGGTGAAGGCTAATCATCAGCGGAGAATGCCTTTACTTTATCCGTTCCCTTGCTGGGCAGCTTGTAATTGCGACAGGAAATATTCTATATTGCTAACGAGCCAATGCGATTGTTGCAAACTCTTTACTCCGCGCAGTTCATTTTCCTCGTTGCGATTATCTCTTCTTTTCTTATAAGACTGGATTTGCCGAATAAATTGCGATGGATACGTCATATACGCAAACATAAGTAGTTGCTCTTCTTTCGTAAAAGGGAAATTTTTTTGATACATTTGAAACCATTCAAACCGATCACTTCTTGCGATTGGATATGTGTTTAAAGAACGTGAATAAAAACCTACTATATCTTGCACAGGCGTTGCAAACTTCGATTTTTCTAAACTAATAAAATAGCCATTCCGCTCATAGTCAAATAAAAAATGATTAAGTGACACATTACCATGCACAAAAGTAATACGCGTTTTCTCTTTTTCTTTCATCGCATCGTTCCACTCATTTAATTGCTTCGTTGCAAATTCACGCGCTCTCATTACATGATGATAGTACGTACAATATTGCAATTCA
Source organism: Bacillus sp. RCC_6_1 (assembly GCF_041360755.1). Taxonomy (NCBI): domain Bacteria; kingdom Bacillati; phylum Bacillota; class Bacilli; order Caryophanales; family Bacillaceae; genus Bacillus; species Bacillus sp. RCC_6_1. Next base: position 392,685 of record NZ_JBFUPV010000002.1, on the reverse strand, counting down.
AACGGGGACATATACCATTTTGATTCAGATTCTACGAGAAACTCTTCTAACATCTCACCATCATTTTCCCAACGATCGGATATACTTGTATAATGTTTTTCTAAATCTTCTTCCGTATACGTTTCTTCCTTCACAGTTTTTTGATGCAACGTTCCAAGTGTCTGAAACATTTTATGGTATTGATCATTGTCCTCATCGTTTCCTTCTGCACGTTCTAACCAAGGCATTAAATAATAATTATACGTCCCGTCACTTAAAATATAACTTCCATCCGTCGCATGATATATAGGTACATAATTTGAAAAACCTTTCTCCTTCAAATATTGAATATGATGCAGAAAGTTATTCCGCTCTAACTTTCTGCCTTCTATTTTCTTGAGTGCATATGGACCTTGATTCGTATAAATTTTCATTACATTTCCGTGCTCTTCCATATGCTGCGTATCCAATCTATATTGCCTCACAATAGGTTCATAGTGATTTCGCAACTCAATATCCATACGAATAACCCTTTCTATTCAAAACATAGCCTCTAAGAAAGGAAGTGAGTGAAAACACTCACTTCCTTATTTCGTCTTTACCCTTGAAACGGGAATATAAATAATTTGCCCCGTATTTAAAAATATATCTTCTGTTTGATTGACACGGTGTAAATTTTGTACAGACGTTTCATAACGGTCTGCAATAGATTCAATTGTATCCCCTTCTTGCACGAAATACATTCTTAACTTTGTAAATTCTTCTTCCGGTTCTTTCGTAAATAGTTTTGTTAAATAAAGCGCATTTTCATCTCGCTGTGAGTACTCTTCTTCTTGTTCTTCCTGCTTTTTCGCTTTTTCTTTCTTGAAATCTTTTCGTCCGAACAGTTCAAATTGTGGCGTTGTTTCTTGCTCCTCTTCACGTTCCACAAATTCATGTTCTTCTATTTTCTCTTCTTCTAATTCCTGCTCTTTTCTTTCCTCTAATTGGAACGGTTCAAATGCGTAATCTTCCCACTCATCTGATTCCTTATATGCTGGTTCTTCTACATGCGGCGCCGGTCTATTTTCATCCTCTTGCGCTGAATCTTCTTCTAACTCAGCATACACCGTTTCTTCCTCTTCCTCTTCAACTTCATCCTCGCTTCTCTCTTCATCACACAAACCGGTAATAGATATATCCGCTAATAATTGTAAGCAACCATTTTCCTTTAATTCATAATCAAATTCCTCGATTGATACATATAGCTCTTCAATTACTTTCACTCGATTTCTCGGAATTGATATTTCAAGTGGAAAGGAATGAACAAGTTCATTAACCCCATCTTCTCTTGTTTCTACATAATCAATTGACTTTGCTGGCGATAGTTCTCTTAATGAATACGCCGAATCATCTTTTCGTGCAACATACTCTCCCGTTAAATCTAATTGTCCTCTCACGATTACTTCATGATCAAGCTCTTCTATCTCAACGTCTGGATCTAACGAAATTGACAAAAGTTCTTCGACTTCCTGTCCTTTTTGGAACCACACAGATTCTTTTAATGAAAATCGTAATGAATGATCTGCAGCCACTTCTTTTCCCCCTCCCAAACTATATGTCATTACAGATTTATGTGCGGAAAGCTTACTTTATGAATAAAAAAAATCGCTCCCCTTACGGAGAGCGATTTTCTCTAATACATTACGCTTTTATTTTTGACATTGCAATTTCAGCTGCTGCAATCGTCGCTTCAATATCTGCATCACTATGTGCTGTCGATAAGAATAAACCTTCGAATTGAGATGGCGGTAAGAATACACCTTGTTCTACCATTTCACGATAGTAAGCCGCAAAGAATTCTAAGTTTGAAGATTTTGCTGTATCGTAATTAATAACGGGTTCATCTGTAAAGAAAATACCAATCATAGAGCCTGCACGGTTAATATGGTGAGGAATGCCATGTTTTTCAGCTGCTTTACGTAATCCAGCTTCTAACATTTCAGCTTTACGCTCAAATTCTACATATGATTCTGGCGTTAACTGTACTAACGTTTCATAACCTGCCGCCATTGCAAGTGGGTTACCTGATAAAGTACCAGCTTGGTAAATCGGTCCGCTTGGCGCAACTTGGCGCATAATTTCCGCTTTACCACCGTATGCTCCTACTGGTAAACCACCACCGATTACTTTACCTAAGCATGTTAAATCAGGCGTTACGCCATAATAACCTTGGCCACAATTATAAGCTACTCGGAACCCTGTCATTACTTCATCAAAAATAAGCAATGCACCGTTTTGTTCTGTTACTTCACGAAGACCTTCTAAAAATCCAGGCTGTGGAGGAACAACCCCCATATTTCCTGCTACTGGTTCTACAATTACACAAGCAATATCATCACCGAATTGTTCAAACGCGTATTTTACGCTTTCTAAATCGTTATAAGCTACTGTAATCGTATTTTTCGCTACACCTTCTGGTACACCAGGACTATCTGGTAAACCTAAAGTCGCCACACCAGAACCAGCTTTAATTAATAGCGAATCACCATGACCGTGGTAACAACCGATAAATTTCAAGATTTTATTACGACCTGTATAACCACGAGCTAAACGTAGTGCACTCATTGTTGCTTCCGTTCCAGAGTTAACCATACGCACAATCTCAATTGATGGCACGCGCTCAATAACAAGTTTTGCTAATTTATTTTCAATTTCTGTTGGTGCACCGAAGCTTGTACCTCTTTCAGCAACAGATTTTAACGCTTCTACAACACGATCATTTGCATGACCATGAATTAAAGGACCCCATGATAATACGTAGTCGATATATTCATTCCCATCGATATCATATACTTTAGAGCCTTTTCCACGCTCCATAAACAACGGATTCATCCCAACAGACTTAAAGGCACGAACCGGGCTATTTACGCCACCAGGCATTAAGTCTTGCGCCTCTTCAAACGCTGCAATTGACTTATCAAACTTTTTCATTATTTAGCGCCTCCTTCTTGTAACCATCTTGCTGCATCTTTTGCATGATACGTAATAATTAAATCTGCTCCTGCACGTTTCATACTAATTAATTTTTCAAGAACAACTTCTTTTTCATTAATCCAACCATTTTGCGCTGCCGCTTTAATCATCGAATATTCACCACTTACATTATAAGCGACAACTGGTAAATTAAAGTTATTTTTCACATCACGAACGATATCTAAGTAAGAAAGAGCTGGTTTTACGATTAAGAAATCTGCACCTTCCATTACATCCGATTCTGCTTCACGGAATGCTTCCATACGGTTTGCCGGATCCATTTGATATGTTTTACGGTCACCAAATTGCGGTGCACCGTGCGCAGCATCACGGAATGGTCCATAAAATGCTGATGAATATTTCACAGCGTACGACATAACTGGCACGTGTCCAAAACCATTTTCGTCTAATGCATGGCGAATTGCTGTTACGAAGCCATCCATCATGTTTGATGGCGCAATAATGTCCGCTCCTGCTTTCGCTTGACTTACAGCTGTTTTCGCAAGAACTGCAAGAGACTCGTCATTTAAAATAATACCATCTTCAATTACACCGCAATGACCATGGCTTGTAAATTGACATAAACATGTGTCTGCAACTACTACTAGCTCAGGGAAATCACCTTTAATTTGCTGAATAGCACGTTGTACAATTCCATGATCACAATATGCTGATGATCCAACTTCATCCTTTTCAGCAGGTAAACCAAATACAATAACAGAACGAATACCTAAATCAACAACTTCTTGCATTTCAGCTTGCAATAAATCTAAAGACATTTGATATACGCCTGGCATAGAAGGAACTTCATTACGAACATTTTCACCTTCTAATACAAAAATAGGGTAAATAAAATCTTCCGTATGTAAAAACGTTTCACGCACAAGCGCACGCATGCCCCCGCTTTGTCTTAAACGACGATGACGATTAAATTGTAAAGAGTTCATAGATTTCTATCCCCATTCTTTCATTTTATAGATTCACAAACACATTGTAGTAATGCTTCTACAGTGTACTCTTTCGGCACAATAACAGACGGAAAATAAAGACTTGCCTCTTTTTCCGTAATAGGTCCTATACAAGCAATTGTACATTTTTTTGTCCATTCTCTCCAGTTTGTACCCTCAAGTAAACGAACAAAACTAGTAACAGTTGAAGGGCTCGTAAATGTAATAATGTCTACTTTCCCTAACTTCAATGCCGCTATAAGCTCTTGCTTTTTTTCTATATTCACTTTCGTACCGTATACGGTTAGCTCATCTAGAGAAATACCAATTTCCCGAAGTGCAACCGGAATTACCTCTCTTGCTAAATTCCCTTTCGGAAATAAAATACGTTCATTTCCACTTAATTCTTTTAGAAACTCTTCTGCAAATGCTTCTGCAACAAATAAAGTCGGAACAAAATGAACTTGATAGCCCCTTTTTTCTAACTCTAATTTTGTTTTCACACCTACCGCAGCGATTTTAATGGTTAGTGGTAGTTTCTTTTTTAAACTATCCAGAAAAAAAGCTACACCATTTCTGCTCGTAAAAATAACCCAGTCGTATGAATGTAGCTGCTCTTCAATATGTTGAATTTGCCTATGAGACATACCTTCCATACGCAAAAGCGGAATTTCCAATGGAATTCCGCTCTTTTCTTTCACTGCTACACTCATTTGTTTCGCTTGATGCTGGGCACGTGTAATCAATACCGTTTTTCCAGCGAGAGCGTTCATATTTATTGTTGCTCCTTATTTGCAGCAAGAATGAGTTCTTTGGCGCCTTGCTTAATTAAACGGTCCGCGGCCTCTAATCCTACTTCCTCAGGATTAGTACCCACTACTGTCTCTTTTAATAAAACAGAGCCATCCATAGAGCCGACAAGAGCTGTTAATTCGATTGCATCGTTTTCTGTAAGGGTTGCATATCCAGCAATTGGAACTTGGCATCCACCTTCAAGTTTATGAAGAAATACTCGCTCCGCTGCCACTGTTCTTTCTGTTATCGTATCATTAATATGCGCTAACAATTGCAATAAATCCTTATCATCCTCACGACACTCAATCGCTAATGCACCTTGTCCTACAGCAGGTACACATAACGCTTCATCTAAATGTTCTGTAATAACTTCATCATCCCAGCCCATTCTTTGTAATCCAGCTGTCGCTAAAATAATCGCATCGTAATCTTCTTCTTTTAATTTACGTAAACGTGTATCGATATTCCCGCGAATCCACTTAACTTGTAAATCTGGTCTCGCAGCGAGTAGCTGTGCACTACGTCTTAAACTACTCGTACCTAAAATAGCACCTTCCGCTAACTCTTTAAACGATGCTCCATTTTTTGAGATAAAAGCATCACGAGGGTCAACACGCTTTGGTGTACAGCCAATCATTAAACCTTCTGGAAGTACGGCTGGCATATCTTTCATACTATGTACAGCCATATCGATTTCTTTCGTAAGTAGCGCGTGTTCAATCTCTTTTACAAACAAGCCTTTGCCGCCTACTTTTGAAAGAGTAACATCTAAAATAACATCACCTTTTGTGACAATTTCTTTCACTTCAAATTCATATGGTAGACCTAGGGCTTTTAACTGATCAATAAACCAGTTTGTTTGCGTTAATGCTAGTTTACTCTTTCGTGATCCTACAATAATTTTGCGCATAATTCTCTCTCCTCATTATAAATACCAAAAGTGGAAATTGGATAAACTGCTTAATAGAAAAATGTTTACTAGCATTACGAGAAACGATCCGATATTCCACTGTACAATTTTCTTACCTTGCAACACATCTGCCGCTCGTAAATATAAACCTGTGCAATACACAAATAGAACGACAAAAGATCCGATTACTTTCGTATCATACCAATGGAAATTATCCAATTTTGTATATCCCCATATACATCCTAATAAAATTGCTAGTAAGAAAAATGGAACAGAAAATAAATTTAATCCGTAAGACATAGATTCTAGCTTCGGTAAATTCCCTAACCTTCTTAATCTCGCATTCCATTTTTTCTTTTTTAATAGGCGATATTGTAATAAGTACATAATAGAAAAAATGAACGATACAGTAAACGTTGCGTAAGAAATAATTGCCATACCGACATGCACGTATACAAGTTCTGAAACTAATTGTTCCGCAAGTACTGGCGACATCTTTCCGAGCGGTGTAAAAATAGAAAAAGCGCTTACGCCAAATGCAACAACATTTGTAAAAAAGACTAAAAAGTCGATTCTCATAAATCGATTAATGACTAACGACATCGTAATCAATAACCAAACATAAAAATAAATCCCTGATAATAAAGTTAAAATAGGATTCGTTTCTGAATCTGTAGCCCTAAGCAACATAAAAATAGACTGCAGGACCCATACAATCGCAAGTAACCAAAAAGCAAATCGGTTCGCCTTTCGGTTACTTTGGAAATAATCTATAAAATATAAACTAATGCTACAAGCATATAAAATAATTGCAATATGATAAATAATACTGTTATTTAAAAAACTCATCCGATCATCCTTCCAAATTATAAAGATGGAACGGATGGTGTCCACACTTTTTTATGTTCTACTTCTTCCGCACAACTCTCTACGTCTTCCGTTTCTAAATCGAAAATCTTCGCAAATAACGCTAATTTTTCGCTCGCTCCCTCTTCAGCAGCTATTTCTTTCGCTACTAAAATTGGGTCTTTTAATAATTGATTAATAATACTTTTCGTATGCTTACTAATGACTTTTTTCTCACGATCACTAAGGTTTGGTATTTTTCGCTCTAGGCTTACCATCGTTTCACTTTGGATTGCAAGTGCCTTATCACGAAGAGCTGATATTAATGGAACAACACCAAGTGTACTTAACCACGTTTTAAATAGAACAATTTCCTCTTCAATCATAAATTGAATTTTCTCTGCTTCTTTCAAACGCTCAGCACGGTTTGCCTCCACTACTCCTTGTAAATCATCAATATCATACAAGAAAGAACCTTCTAGCTCATCAATCGCTGGATCAATATCACGTGGCACTGCAATGTCAACCATAAACAAAGGGCGACCAGAGCGCATTTTCTCTACCTTCGTCATCATCTCTTTCGTAATGACATACTCCGATGCACCAGTTGAACTAATTAAAATATCTGCTTCTAATAATGCACATTGTAATTCGCTTAACGATTTTGCATGTCCCATATATTTCTCAGCCATTACTTCTGCTTTCGAAAGCGTCCTATTCATAACTGTTACTTTACGAGCACCACTTCCATATAAGTTTTGCAGTGCAAGTTCGCCCATTTTACCAGCACCAAGAATAAGCACATGACAATCTGTTAACTCGCCAAATATTTTCTTTCCAAGCTCAACAGCAGCATAACTAACAGACATCGCACTTTCCCCGATTGTTGTTTCTGAGTGGGCACGTTTTGCTAATGTAATGACTTGCTTAAACAATTCATTAAAAATTGTGCCTGTTGCTTTAACTTGTTGCGCTTCTAAAAAGCTATCTTTTATTTGACCTAAAATCTGCGTTTCTCCGACTACCATAGAATCTAAACCGCACGTTACGCGGAATAAATGATCTATTGCACCATCTTGTTCAAAAATAGTTAAATATGGCGCGACTTCTTCTATTTCAAGCTGAAACCAATCAGCTAAAAACTTCTTAATATAATACCGTCCCGTGTGTAATTGATCGACAACAGCATAAATCTCAGTGCGATTACAAGTTGATACAATGACATTCTCTAACACGCTCTTTTGATTTTGTAATGTAGTCATCGCTCGCTCTAGTTCTGCTGCCTGAAATGTGAGTTTCTCACGAAATTCTACAGGGGCTGTTCGATAATTTACACTAACAACAAGAATATGCACGCAGCATGTCCCCCTTCACCCGTTTTATCACTTTATCTACTATCATAATACAACTTTCCTCTTATGAATCTGACAATCGTGTGAACAACCGATTATTTTTTAATTATTCTCCGTATGTAATAAAGGAGATTCAGTAACACTAATAAAAAAAACTTCTACTTTATAATGATTATAAATTAATAACTCTATTTGTACGTTACCAAAAAAAGCCCTCATAATCAAGTGATGGAAACTATTCCATATAAATTATAACATCATCTTCCCTATCTTCTTTCATCATGAAGGAAAATATGTATGATTGTTCCAAAATGCAACAAAGACTTTCTCAATACAATGTATTTGACATTGTATTTCTTTTTCGTTATATTGGTTTTACAAAATTAAATTGTGCACAACTTAATTAGAAGGGAGTTATTTATGACAGAGGACTCTTTGCATCTAGATAACCAACTTTGTTTTTCTATTTACGCCTGCTCTAGAGAGGTTACTCGTTTTTATCGACCTTATTTAGAAGAAATGGGTATTACGTATCCCCAGTACATTACTTTACTCGTACTATGGGAGCAAGATGGACTAACAGTAAAAGAAATTGGAGAACGTCTATTTTTAGATTCTGGTACGTTAACACCTATGTTAAAACGCATGGAATCATTAAAACTTGTAAAACGTGTTCGTTCCAAAGAAGACGAGCGAAAAGTTTGTATTGAATTAACAGAACAAGGCAAAGATTTAAAGGAAAAGGCTTGTTCATTACCGACAACGATGGCTACAAACTTAGGAATTACAGAGCAAGAATATCGCTCTTTATTAATTCAACTAAATAAACTAATTGACACAATGAAAACAATTAATGATGGAAAAGGGGAATAAATATGGATAAATTATATACTGCTTCAGTAACAGCAACAGGTGGAAGAAATGGGAAAGTAGTTTCAGATGATGGCATATTAAATCTTGATGTAAAAATGCCGAAAGCACTAGGTGGTGCAGGCGGAGAAGCAACAAATCCAGAACAACTATTTGCAGCTGGTTATGCAGCTTGTTTCGATAGTGCATTACAACTTGTCATTCGTACAAAACGTGTGAAAGTAGAAAGTACAGAAGTAACTGCTCACGTTTCTATCGGAAAAGATACAGATGGTGGTTTCGGTCTATCTGCTGTACTTGATGTACATGTGGCTGGCGTTTCACATAGCGAAGCACAAGAACTTGTAGAAGCGGCTCACGGTGTATGTCCTTACTCGAAAGCAACACGAGGAAATATTGAAGTTACATTAAACGTACGCTAAAAAATTTAGCAAAACAAAAACGCGCGACATTCGTCACGCGTTTTTTGTTTTTGTAAATTTATGAATTGCTTTCCACGCTTCTTCTTTTCCAAGTCCTGTTTCAGAAGAGAATAGAACAATTTCATCGCCAATTTCAACAGCAAGCGTTTCTTTTACAACTTTTAAATGCTTTTGCCATTTCCCTTTCGGAATTTTATCGGCTTTCGTCGCAATAATAATTGTTGGGATTTCATAATGCTTTAAGAAATCATACATCATCACGTCATCACTTGTTGGTTGGTGACGTAAATCAACTACTAATACAGCTGCGTCTAATTGCTCACGAGTTGTAAAGTACGTTTCAATCATTTTCCCCCATGCAGCGCGCTCCGATTTAGATACTTTTGCATATCCATAACCTGGAACGTCAACAAAGTGCATCATCTCATTGATTAAGAAAAAGTTCAGCGTTTGCGTTTTTCCTGGTTTAGAAGAAATACGCACTAACTTTTTACGATTTAAAATTTTATTAATAAAGGAAGACTTCCCCACATTTGAACGACCTGCTAATGCAATTTCTGGTAAATCACTGTCTGGATATTGTTCGGGTTTAACAGCACTAATTACAATATCTGCTTTTGTTACTTTCATTGTTTCACTCCTACTAATGCGTGCTCCAATACTTCATCTAAATGAGATGCAAGCACAAACGTAAGGTTTTCTTTTACGCTCTCTGGAATATCATCTAAATCTTTCTCGTTTTCTGCTGGCAAAATAATTTTTGTTAAGCCTGCGCGGTGAGCACTTAATGTTTTTTCTTTTAAACCACCAATTGGTAATACACGACCACGAAGTGTAATTTCACCTGTCATACCCACTTCTTTACTTACAGGAATACCTGTTAGCGCAGAAATAAGTGCCGTTGCCATCGTAATACCTGCTGACGGTCCGTCTTTTGGAACTGCTCCTTCTGGAACGTGAATATGAATATCATTTTTCTCATGGAAATTCGGATCGATCTGAAGCTCTTCTGCACGAGAACGTATATAACTAAACGCAGCTTGTGCTGATTCTTTCATAACATCCCCAAGTTTCCCTGTTAAAATTAGTTTCCCTTTTCCTGGCGCTACAGAAACTTCAATGGCAAGTGTATCGCCGCCTGCTGCTGTGTAAGCTAGACCTGTTGCCATACCAACTTGGTCTGTTTTTTCAGCTTGCCCATAACGGAATATGTGTTTACCAAGTAAATCAACAATCTTTTTCTCTGTCACAACGATACGTTTACGTTCTGCTGTAACGATAATCTTCGCTACTTTACGGCAAACTTTTGCAATTTGGCGCTCTAGCGTACGAACACCAGCCTCACGTGTATAATAACGAATAATCTCAAGCAGCGCTTCATCACGCACTTGTAAATTACCTTTTCGTAAGCCATGTTCTTTTAATTGTTTCGGCAATAAATGCTCACGAGCAATGTGTACTTTTTCAAGTTCTGTATAGCCAGCAATCGAAATGATTTCCATGCGGTCAAGTAATGGACCTGGAATACTTGAAAGTGTATTAGCAGTTGCTACAAACATAACTTTTGATAGATCATATGGTTCTTCAATGTAATGATCACTGAAGTTATGGTTTTGTTCTGGATCTAATACTTCAAGTAATGCCGCTGATGGATCTCCACGGAAATCGTTAGACATTTTATCAATCTCATCTAATAAGAAGACTGGATTAACTGTTTTCGCCTTTTTCATACCTTGAATAATGCGTCCTGGCATTGCTCCAACATATGTACGACGGTGACCACGAATTTCAGATTCATCACGCACACCACCAAGAGATACACGGACGAAGTTACGATTCAATGATGTTGCAATTGAACGCGCTAATGAAGTTTTGCCGACCCCAGGAGGGCCTACTAAACAAAGGATAGGTCCTTTTAATGAATTCGTTAACTTCTGTACAGCTAAATATTCAAGTACACGCTCTTTCACTTTTTCAAGACCGTAATGATCGTTATTTAAAATCTCTTCCGAATGAGCAAGATCAATTATATCTTCTGTTGCCTCTGTCCACGGAAGCGCTAATAACCAATCAATATAATTGCGAATAACACCACTCTCCGCAGAACTTGCTGGTAACTTTTCATAACGATCTAATTCTTTCAGGGCAGCCTTCATTGTTTCTTCCGGCATTCCTGACTGTTCAATTTTCTCACGAAGTTCTTCTACTTCTCCGCCCTTGCCTTCTTTGTCGCCAAGTTCAGTTTGAATCGCCTTCATTTGCTCACGTAAGAAATATTCTTTTTGCGTGCGCTCCATGGAACGTTTCACTTTTTGCCCAATTTTCTTTTCTAGGCTAAGTAACTCTTGTTCATCTTGAATAATTGAAATAAGTGTTTGTAATCGTTCTTTTACAGATACAATCTCTAAAATCTCTTGTTTCTGCTTCGTTTTAATCGGCAAGTGAGAAGCAATTAAATCAGCTAATCTCCCTGGTTCTTCCACATCAGCTACCGTTGCAAAAGTTTCATTTGAAACTTTTTTCGAAACTTTAATATATTGTTCGAAATGCTCCAGTAACGTACGCATAAAAGCTTTCTCTTCTAAATCATCTTCTACTTCTTCAGTTACCGTTTTAATAGACACTTGTACTACATTTTCTTCTTCGATAAACTCTATTACTTCTGCTCTATGTAAACCTTCCACAAGGACACGAAGCGTACCGTTCGGCAATTTTAACATTTGCTTCACTTTCGCCACTGTACCTACACTATATATGTCATCTTCTTTCGGATCATCGATATTCATTTCTTTTTGCATTGCTAAAAAGATGATATTTTCATCCATTGCCGCCTGCTCTAGTGCTTGTATCGATTTATCACGTCCTACATCAAGATGCAAAACCATCGTTGGATATACGAGAACGCCTCTTAATGGTAGGAGGGGCACGATTCTTTCGTTCGTATTCATACTAGACATAGCACCTCCATAATAAATTAAACTCCTGTTCAACTATTTTATATTACAATACACCTAGATGCAATTGCTGAGATTCCGCGCAATTGTAAATAGCTTGTTTTTCTACCTCACGAAAAGAAAAAGACTCCGATTAAGCATACAAACTTAAACGAAGTCTGGCAAATTTTATTATTGTTTATTTTTACATAGATTGTGCATCTGTTTCGTCTACGTTAGTATGTACATCTAGCTCTCTATGCATATTTCCTTGCATAAACGTTAACTCAAATACTTCTTTTAACTTACGGACAGGAATAATTTCAATTCCCTTGATCGTATACAAAAATGGTTGCATATTTTCAGCAGGAATAATGACTTTCTTAGCTCCCGCTTTTTTCGCAGCTTTTATTTTTGCGTATACACCACCAATAGGCTTTACTTCTCCGTGTATACTTATTTCACCTGTCATCGCTACTTCATTATTTACATACGTGCGATGCACCGCAGAATATACACCTGTTGCCATAGCGATTCCTGCAGAAGGGCCATCAATTGGGATACCCCCTGGAAAATTAATATGTATATCGTATCCTTCTGGCAACACATCTAAAGAACGAAGTACTGTTAATACATTATCAACAGAGCCTTTCGCCATACTTTTACGACGAATAGATTTCGTTTGACTACCAATACTTTCTTCTTCCACAATTCCGGTAACATTTACCGATCCTTTATCTTTCGCCGGAATTGCTGTTACTTCAATTTCTAATAACGCACCTGTATTTGGTCCGTATACAGCAAGACCATTTACAAGACCAATCCTTGGAATCGGATAAATGCGCTTTTCATATTTCGGTGTAAGCTGACTTGAGTGAACAACCCACTCTATATCTTCATCCTTAATGAAAGAACGTTCTTCATTTATCGCCATACCCGCAGAGATTTGCACGAGATTAATCGCTTCTCGTCCATTCCTTGCATACATCCCAATCATCTCAATACCATTTTCACCTATTTGCATTTCCACTTTTTCCGCGGCATTTTTCGCTACTTTTTGAATTTCTTCCGTATCTAATTCACGGAAAAATACTTCTAAGCAACGTGACCGAATAGCAGGAGGAATTTCCTCTGGCGAACGTGTCGTTGCTCCAACTAAGCGAAAATCTGCCGGTAAGCCTTTTTGGAAAATATCATGTATATATGTTGGGATCATTGTATTTTCTTCACTATAGTACGCACTTTCTAAAAATACTTTTCGATCTTCTAACACCTTTAACATTTTGTTCATTTGAATCGGATGGAGCTCGCCAATCTCATCAATAAACAAAATACCACCATGTGCATCTGTTACAGCACCTTTTTTCGGTTGCGGAATACCTGCTTGCCCCATCGCCCCAGCACCTTGATAAATCGGATCATGCACCGAACCAATTAAAGGGTCTGCGATACCACGTTCATCAAACCGAGCTGTTGTCGCATCAAGTTCAATAAATGTTGCATTCGTACGAAATGGAGATTTAGGATTTCGTTTCGCTTCTTCTAATACAAGACGTGCTGCCGCTGTTTTCCCAACACCTGGTGGGCCATATATGATTACATGTTGCGGATTCGGACCACAAAGAGCCGCTTTTAACGACTTAATCCCGTCCTCTTGCCCTACAATATCTAAAAAGGTTGTAGGACGCACCTTTTCTGCTAGCGGCTCTGTTAAAGAAATCTCACGCATTTTACGAAGTTGTTCTAATTCTTTTTTCGATTCTCGATCAATTGAAACTTTTTGTGTTCGTTGATTTCGAAGTAAATGCCAGAAATACAATCCGACAATTACACCAAAAACAAGTTGAACAACTAAAAATATATTTGTCCAGCTCATTATTTATTTCCTCCCGCAATATTTTATCTCTTAGTATTTCCGCGGAGGAACGTAGCTAAACATAAAGAAAAACAGCAATTATAAAAATTGCTGTTTCCCTTTCGCATTATGCAGATGTTTTTGTATCAAGTACAGTACCGTCTTGTAACACCAATTTTGGCGGCTCATTATCAGCTACTGTTTCTTTTGTAAGAATACACTTCTCGATATCTTTACGAGATGGAAGTTCGAACATTACATCAAGCATTAAGCCTTCAATAATAGAACGAAGTCCACGAGCACCCGTTTTACGTTCAATTGCTTTTTTCGCAATTTCGATTAGTGCACCTTCTTCAAACTCTAACTCAACATCGTCAAGCTCCAATAGTTTTTGGAATTGCTTAACAAGTGCATTTTTCGGTTTCGTTAAAATATCAACAAGAGCATCTTCATCAAGTGGCTCTAGGTTCGCAATAACTGGAAGACGACCGATAAACTCTGGAATTAAACCAAATCTTAAAAGATCCTCTGGTAATACGTGAGATAAAACATGCTTCTCATTTACATCAGCATTTTTCTTCTCAGAACCAAATCCAATTACTTTTTCACCAAGGCGACGTTTAATAATCGGCTCAATGCCATCAAACGCTCCACCACAAATGAATAAGATGTTCGTTGTATCAATTTGAATAAACTCTTGGTGCGGATGCTTACGACCACCTTGAGGTGGAACGCTTGCTACAGTACCTTCTAAAATTTTCAGAAGTGCTTGCTGCACACCTTCACCAGATACATCACGTGTAATTGATGGATTTTCGGACTTACGTGCCACTTTATCAATCTCATCAATATAAATGATTCCTTTTTCCGCTTTCTCTACATCATAATCAGCTGCTTGAATTAATTTTAGTAAGATATTTTCTACATCTTCTCCAACATATCCAGCTTCTGTTAAAGATGTTGCGTCCGCGATTGCAAATGGAACATTTAGAATACGCGCTAACGTTTGTGCAAGTAATGTTTTACCACTACCTGTTGGCCCGATAAGTGCGATATTACTCTTCGCTAATTCTACATCATCAATTTTGCTGTTAGAATTAATGCGTTTGTAATGGTTATATACCGCTACCGCTAGTGCTTTTTTCGCGCTATCTTGCCCGATGACATACTCATCTAAGATTTCACGAATTTCTACCGGTTTCGGTACATCTTTGAATTCTACTTCTTCGTCCTTCGCAAGCTCCTCTTGTACAATTTCAGTACAAAGTTCGATACACTCGTCACAAATGTAAACACCTGGACCTGCCACTAACTTTCGAACTTGCGTTTGTGTTTTACCACAGAAAGAACATTTTAATTGCCCTTTTTCATCATTAAATTTAAACATATTTTCACACCCCTTACAAAGTGCTAACCTCTTGCCTTCGTATGTACACGATAAATGTATCGTATGTAAATACATATTATGTCACTACGTGGCGAGAAATACAAATAATATGACTAGTTATGTACAAATAAAAAATTTTTAAAACTTTTGAAATATGTATATTCGACTTGTAAAGGAACTTTTCCTTCTCCATCGAAAAGTTTTATAAATATATTTCTATATTTATAAAACAAGGCACGATTTTAATCGTGCCTTGTTATTTTATTATGCAGCGTTTTCTACTAAGAAGTCTACAGCTTTACGCACTTTAAGATCTTCAGCTAAAGCGTCTACGCTTCCAAGAGCTTGCTTGATAGCGTCTACTGGCATACCGTACATTTCAGCCATTTTTTCAACTTCTGCAGTTACTTCTTCTTCAGTAACTTCGATGTTTTCAGCTTCAATGATAGCTTCAAGAACAAGATTGATTCTTACACGTTTTTGTGCATCTTCTTTCATTTGCTCTTTTAATTTGTCAGCATCAGTACCTGTGAATTGGTAGTAAAGCTCAAGGTTCATACCTTGTTGGCTTAAACGTTGCTCGAATTCACGAACCATACGATCTAACTCAGTGTTGATCATAGCTTCTGGAATTTCGATTTCAGCGTTAGCAGCAGCTAATTCTACTACTTCGTCACGTACTTTGTGCTCAGCTTCGTGCTTTTTGCCTTCTTCTAAGTTTGTGCGAAGTTTTGCTTTTAATTCATCAAGAGTTGCAACCGCTTCGTCTGCTTCTTTAGCGAACTCGTCGTTTAACTCAGGAAGTTCTTTTGTTTTGATTTCGTGAATTGTTACTTTGAATGTTGCTGGTTTGCCAGCTAATTCAGCAGCATGGTACTCTTCTGGGAATGATACTTCAACGTCTTTAGACTCACCAGATTTAAGACCGATTACTTGCTCTTCGAAACCTGGGATGAATGTACCTGAACCGATTGCTAGAGAGTAGTTTTCGCCTTTTCCACCTTCAAATGCTTCGCCATCAACGAAACCTTCGAAGTCGATTACAGCTGTATCACCGTTTTCAACAGTTCCTTCTTCTTTAACAACTAGTTCAGCTTGACGCTCTTGTAAAGATTTTAATTCGTTCTCTACATCTTCGTCAGTTACAGTTGTTTCAACTTTTTCTACTGCTAAACCTTTGTACTCACCTAATTTAACTTCAGGTTTTACTGTAACTTTTGCAGTGAAGATAAGGTTAGCATTTTTTTCGAACTTCTCGATGTCGATTTCAGGATGATCAACTGGGAAGATACCAGCTTCTTCAATCGCTTCACCGTATGCTTTTGGTAAAATGATATCTAAAGCATCTTGGTATAAAGATTCAATACCAAAGCGTTGTTCGAATAATGGACGAGGCATTTTTCCTTTACGGAAACCTGGTACGTTAATTGTTTTTACTACTTTTTTGAACGCAGCGTCGATAGAGTTGTTTACTTCTTTAGCATCAACTTCGATTGTTAAAACGCCAACGTTACCTTCTAATTTTTCCCATTTTGTAGACATTTATTCTTTCCCTCCAACTATAATAATGTATGCACATACCTCTATAGATTAAGATCTTCATTATCTCTTTTTTGAAATAACAAATACACAAATAATCCTCTAGCAAAAGCTTTCAGATATAATGTTCCAATCTACTAATTGCCCAGAAGACAACTACGGTATATTTTGTTCGAGAATAATATGAAACATATTAAGTAAGAGAATTACACTTCTCTTCTCTTACAAACAGGCAGTTTTCTGCCTTTTGCAACCCTTACATTATAACATAGAATATGCTCGTTTCAAGAACTGAACGATTCTTTTTCATAATTATACGGGCAAATATCCTTCTCTTTCAACACGTAATAACCATTGATAGGCAATATGAAACTCTTCCAATTCGATATTGTATGCTGCCATAAGCTCTTCTTCATCAATAGCCAATCCGAAACGCTTTCTTCCAATTCTCTCTAAAACAGCTGACCAAATCTCTTCTTTATCCATTAATAGAGCGAATGGGAAAACGCTAATTTGCAATTCTTTCCAATATGTAACCATCGCTTCAAATATATCGGGATATTTTTGCTCTAATCGACTTGATAATTTATGTATAATGTTATTGGATTGCTCCTCATTATGACCTGTAAATGCTGGAATTACCTTAATCGTATTCCCAAACTTTTCTACCTCTATTTCCTCTTCTACCTGACTTTCTATCATTTTATACAAAATAGAAGTTTTCAAATAGGGGTGTTGCTCTTCGTCTATTAAAAATTTCTTTAAAACAGGTAATGCAAGATCTAAGTCTTTTAATGAAAGTCGCTGAATCGCTCTTAGCTTCTGTCCAAAGTTTTCTCCAAAAATTTCTTTAGTAAACTCATCCAACTCAAAATTTGAATCCACTAGCGATGCGTCTCCCTCATTTAGCATACCTTCTGCAAATAAAGCAAGCTGCGCTAATTTTTCCTTTTGATCAGGCATTATATCTTTCGTTTGTAAAACCTTTTCAACAGTTTCAATAACACCTTCATAATCATTTGTTTGAACTAAAATAGTCACGTACGTTTCAAGAATATCACCAAATAAGACAACTCCTGTTTTAAGCAACTGTTCACATTTGTCTTTCGCTTCTTCCATACGTTTTAATTCGAGTAAACAAATAACTGAAGCTAATTCCGTTTGTTCCGTTTCCGCATTATACTGACGTAATATTTCAAAGCAGCGCAATGCATCTTCGAACTTCCGCTCTTTCAACGCTAAAAAACCTTCATCAATATAGCGCTCTGATAGCTGCGGAAACAATACGACCGTATTTTCTTTTTTATCCATACGTCCGCCTCTTTTTCTTGATTTTAATTATGTTCAAAGTAAATATATCAAATGCGTAATGAGAACACAACATCCCCAAATTATTTGTTTGAAATATGAAAATATTTAATTTTTACATTCCAATACAAATAAATCTCTACTAAAAATTAAAATTGTACAAATAAAAATCCCCAGCAACAAACGCAGAGGATTCATCATTAATGGAAAGCTTTTATAATTGTGGGGTATATTACAAGGGTAATAATTTGGAGAACAATAATTGCCATAACAATCATGCTAAAATAGAAGATTGGTTTACTTCGCTTCATTAAAAACATAATAATAAGCATCGTACAAGCAAACAAACTTAAGAAGAACAAACTTGTTGTCGAACTAAGTATACCACTTGGGACAAAGAACAATAACACTACACTACAAGTACCTATAATTCCAAATAACCATTCCATTCATTCACTCATTCCCTTTCCCTCTCATGGCTGTTTTCTCTAAGCAATCAAATGTTTCACAACATCAACTACATACGTTAATTTCTCATACGCTACAAATCCAAAAGCAACCGTCAAGCCCGTTACAACTAATCCTTTCATCATTTCTGCCTCCTCGTTTTATCGTTGTTATCTTCATTATAAAAGATTAGCAATTTCTTACCATCGAACTACCTTACAGTTACCTTACAGAATTGTAAGATTTCAAAAAGAGATTGAAAAACACCTCATATCGCTTGAGGTGCTTTCACGGAATTTATTTATAATCACTTGCAAAATTAACTTTTTTCTCTTGGTTATTTTTCGGAGAATCCACTCTTAAACTAATAGATTTACTAAATAATTTAGGATCAAAATAATTATTCATTACTTTTCTTAACTTACCTTCAGATATTTTCGTATTACAAGAAAACAAAGGATGAAGATCATGTTAATATATTTTTGTACAATTAAGACTTTAATTTACAAGGGGGATTATATATGTTTAAAAAAATGGCCGCAGATGTATTAGGACTAAGCGATGTAGGTTCTGTTATTACACCTAAAGACTATGATAAGGTCGATGCCGATGATTATGTAATGCATGAAGATGGGGAGAAAATTTACTTTCTAATTAAATCGAAATCAGATGAATATTGCTTCACAAACAAAGGGTTAATTCACTTAGACGGTACAAGCGCAACAAGTAAAAAACGTACACTACGCCGCTTTAGCTATAGTAAATATCAAATTAAAAACGTAGCGCTTGAAACTGCGGGAACGATTGATTTAGATGTAGAAATTAAGTTCCAAATGGGCGATGAACACTATTCAATTGATGTCCATAAAAAACATATTGAAGAATTAAAAGATTTATATAAAGCTTTACTTAAAATAGAAGAAATCTCATACGACAACGATATTACATTGCAGTATGCACATAAAAGTTTAGATATGGCATCTAACGCTTTCAGCCGTATTTCAAACGCACAAGTAAATTTAGCAGAACAGTTTAAAGAAATAAACGAAATCGCTTTTAACTGGCTCGTTGATACGAAGAAACAATATAATGTGAAAGATTATGGTTTTGTCTTTGACAAGTTTATTAACAACTAATTTAAAACAAACAAAAAACCTTGTTATCAAAAGATAACAAGGTTTTCTTAGCGTCCCAGGAGAGATTCGAACTCCCACTCCGCCCATTTCCGTACTATTTTATATATTTTGATCGCAGTCTTAATATATCTTCTCCTTCGCGAATGCCTGCCGATCCTTTCCTCACATTTTTTACGACAGTCCAATTCGGGTTAGTTTCATCACCGATGTTCTGTACTGTAAAATTGCCATCACCATATTTCCGGTGACCTTCCGCCAATTTCTCCGTTAAATCATTCTCATTTGATCTCGCCATCTTTGCGCCATCTCCCTTTTTTATACGACCTTCTTAAACCATCTAACCAATCACAGGTCCAGTCAATTGGAGATTCTCGTTTTCCGCTTCTATTAATTGTAACACACTACCGGGAATAAGTTCCGATAACTGCTGCTGAATTGTACTAGAATGGTAAAGAGTTTTATAATATTGTAAGTAAACAATTAAGAGAATCTGGATATGGATTTGAGTTCCATCATAAACCTATTGATTCTTTAAATTAAATAAGAGGAATAGGGCGCATAAATGGCGCTCTTTTTATTTAAGAAAAAGAAGTACATATGCAACTACTTAATATCAAAGGAAAGGTCGCAAATATCAAGAATGAACTACACCTATAACCCAAACATCAAATTTTAGACAAACAAAAAACCTTGTTATCAAAAGATAACAAGGTTTTTTTAGCGTCCCAGGAGAGATTCGAACTCCCGACCGTACGCTTAGAAGGCGTATGCTCTATCCGGCTGAGCTACTGGGACATGGAGCGGGTGAAGAGAATCGAACTCTCGACCAGAGCTTGGAAGGCTCTTGTTTTACCACTAAACTACACCCGCATATGTTATTTTCTTTTCTTCGTTAGCGCCGTTGCCCTATCGACAATATTTATTATATGTATAACCACACATAAAGTCAACACCTTTTTTAAAAGAGGATAAATTTTCTTATCCTCTTTTAAAAACTGCTTGTTCAACTAGTTGTCCGTCTAACATTTCAAAACGAACTTCCATTTGATTTTCATCCATTTCTAATAAAGCAAATGTCTTTTCTACACGCTGACGTGGTAATAAAATACTGCCTGGATTAATAAATAAAACGCCCTCGATTAATTCCGCACCTAATACGTGAGAATGTCCAAAGCATGCAACTTGCGCTCCCACTTCTTCAGCATGGTACGCTAGCGTTTGTAATGTCATTTTCACATTATGGCGATGTCCATGCACAACTAAGAAGCGAATTCCATCTACATCAGTTACAATTTCATCTTGAAAGTTAGCATAATCACAGTTTCCTTTTACAACACGGAAACCTTGCAGTTCTTCATGAGCAGGCGTTAGCTCTGAATCACCGCAATGAATCATGATATCTACTTTCCCTTCATATTTCTCTTTCAACTGCTGTAATTCCTTCACAGAGCTATGACTATCACTTACGATTAAAGCTTTCATCATTCTCTCTCCCTTATTCTCCTAAAAACCATTCCGGGATTTTTTCTTCTAATTTACGAAGAGCACGGCCACGATGGCTAATAGCATTTTTCTCATCTGAACTTAGTTCCGCCATCGCTTTTTTATATTCTTCCACATAAAAAATCGGATCATATCCAAAGCCGTTTTCCCCGCGGCGTTGTTCTAAAATAAATCCTTCACATGTCCCGTTTACAATGACAGGCTTTTTATCACCTTCAGGGAAAGCAACTGCTAATGCACAATAGAAACGAGCTTTACGCTTTTCAAACGCTACTTCATTTAATTCTTGTAACACTTTATCAATATTCGCTTGATCATCTTTCGGCTCTCCAGCAAAACGAGCTGAATACACGCCTGGTTTCCCGTTTAACGCATCTACAATAAGACCTGAATCATCCGCAATTACAATTGCATTCAACTGTCTACTCAAACTATCCGCTTTTAAGATCGCATTTTCTTCAAATGTTTCACCAGTTTCTTCGACTTCTTCAATATGAGGAAAATCGTGTAATGATTTCACTTCTAAATCAAATCGCTCAAATAACTCAGCAAATTCACGTACTTTCCCCATATTTTTTGTCGCTACAACAACTTGTTTCATTTTTTTCACCTCTACTCTATATGAGATACGATGTCACCTAACGCTTCTTTTTGCATATCAATCAGTTGGAAAATGCCTTGTTCTGCTGCATCAAGTAGTTCATTTAACTGCGCTCTACTAAACGTCGCTTCTTCTCCAGTTCCTTGCACTTCAACAAACTGGCCTTTTCCAGTCATAATCACGTTCATATCAACGTCTGCTTTAGAATCTTCTGCATAGTTTAAATCTAAAACAACACCTTGTTCTTCAACAATCCCTACTGACGTTGCTGCTAAATAATCTTTTACTGGAATTTTAGATACTTTTTCTGCTTGTAATAACTTCTCAAACGCTAATACCATCGCTACATATGCACCTGTAATAGAAGCTGTTCTCGTTCCACCATCCGCTTGAATAACATCACAATCAATCCAAACCGTTCTCTCGCCAAGCGCTTCTAAGTCAACTACCGCACGTAATGCTCGTCCAATTAAGCGCTGGATTTCCATTGTACGTCCTGTTACTTTCCCTTTACTTGACTCCCTAATTGTACGTTGTTCTGTCGCACGTGGAATCATCGCATATTCAGCTGTTACCCAGCCCTTTCCTTCTCCACGCATAAATGGCGGGACACGCTCTTCAATTGTCGCTGAGCAAATCACCTTTGTATCCCCAACCTCAATTAATACTGATCCTTCTGGATGTTTTAAATAATTCGTATGAATATGTATATGGCGTAATTCTGTTTTCTCTCTACCATCTACTCGCATAAAAATAACCTCCTCATAACTACTTGTTAGTATAGCCAAATTTAAATGTATGATATGTATACAATAAAAGAAGAGGAACCCAAAAAGCAATTCCTCTTTCTTACTTAAGTATATCAAATTATTGACGATTAAAAACTACCTGTATTCACGTTTTCTGGACGATCTACAGGTTTTATTAACTTTCCGCCCTTTTCATCTATAAGATTTGCTTTTCCATTTACTTCAATAGAAATATTTTTCACACCTTTCTTTTCTGTTAAAGATAAAACTAACGACTTCAATACGTAATTTGAAATCATATTTTTATCTGGGTTTACAAATATATTTTCATTAAAGTTTAATGTAAGGTTTCCGTCTTGTAATTTCGGATTCGTAATAAGCTTAACGCCTGGATTAAAATCATTCAGGAGCGATTGATGGATCGGACCTTTTACAAGTTCATCTATAATTGCTGCATAGTCATTTTCTTTACCTTCTGCAACGCGGCGTGTGACTGGTACGTAGTATTGCTGTTTATTATTATTTTGCGCCATAAAATACAGTGTGACTGGTTTTGTATTTGTTACATCTGCTACTTGTTCATCATCGAAGTTAATACCATTTGCACGGCTCACTCCTTCACCAAGCGGTGTACCACCAACCGGCATCTTTGCCAATTTCTCACCATTTATTTGGAACTGCACTTGTTTTATCTCTGTAAATTGCGTCAACGTCCAAGCTATAGATTCAACGATTTGACGCTCTTCTTCTTTCGCATAGTTTTTCATTTCTTTAGAGAAATCAATAACTGCCGTTCCGTCCTTTTTCAAATCTAAGGTCATCGTTGTATTCGCCGGAATGACTGCACGAAACCCATTCGGTAATAAATTCGTTACCGGTCCATCTTTCACAAGGTATTCTAACGTTTGCTTCACAGTCTCATTTGCTTTCGGAGTAGGTATAGCTAACGTTTGTGGTACAACATAACCATTTTTATCAACAAGGTATAGTTCTCTATTTACCATTTGCCCTTGCTTATCTTTTTTAGCTACTTCTTTCTTCCCACCCTCTGTATACGTAACTTGTTTTGGCGGATCAATTTGTTCAGTTGCTTTCTCTTGATTTATAAAGCCACACCCTGTTAGTAAAACAGCGCTCACAGTAGCACCAACAACCCATTTAAAAGTGGATTTAGGCATGCCATTCCCCCCTAAAATCTAAGTTTGTACTATTATGTATACGAGCTGTTTCACGTTTTAGAACAAGCTGTGCCTCTTATAAATTGAAACTTTAATCAGCAGGGGTCTTACTACCCAGCAAATAGCAAGATAAAACAAAAACTCCTGATTTCTCAGGAGCTCACTTATATAAATTCTACTATTATTCTTTTTCTAAATGAATATGCTTCACATTTTCAATCGGTTGACCGAACCATTTGGATGCAATTTCTTTAAACAAGCCTATTTTTCCTGTTGTTAAGAAGAGATGATCGCTTTGTTCTTCTCCTTCATTCAACATTTTACTATGGTATAAGATTGTACTGACTTCACGTGCTGTTTCATCACCAGAACTAATTAGTTGCACTTTATCTCCCATTACTTTTTTAATAACAGGTCCTAAAATCGGATAATGTGTACACCCTAATATAAGTGTATCAATATCGGTACTTTTCAGTGGTTGCAGCGTTTCTCTTACAACTTCATACGCCATTTCACTTTCGAAATTCCCACTCTCTACAAGTTCAACGAAAGGTGGACAAGCTAAACTTTCTACCATAACACGGTTATTAATAGACTTTAACGCCTCTTCGTATGCACCACTTTTCACCGTTCCAATCGTTCCAATAATCCCAACGTGATACGTGTTTGTCACTTTTAAAGCTGTACGTGATCCTGGGTGAATAACTCCTACTACTGGAATTGGTAATTGTTTTTGCATCTCTTCTAATACAACTGCAGTTGCTGTATTACACGCAATAACTAACATTTTAATATTTAAATCTAGTAAATGCTCCGTCATTTCCCACGTAAATTGACGTACTTCTTCTCGAGAACGTGGACCATAAGGACAACGTGCTGTATCTCCTAAATATATGATACGCTCTTTCGGCAACTGACGAATTAATTCCTTCGCTACTGTTAAACCGCCAACTCCTGAATCGATAACACCGATTGCTCTATTCAACTTCATCACCCGTTTTCTCATTCATCATCTTTTATGTTTATCATTATATTTTACACACTTTAAGTTCGCTCACTTCAAATGCTTCTGTATGAAAATTTTCATTTGCCCATGTATAGACTAGGACCTTTTTTATTTTGCTCCTTTTTTTCGTAATTTGCAAGATAGAAAAATAACCGACCTTCTATAAGAAAGTCGGTTTCTTCTATATAAAGTGCATATTCATTGCTCCATCTTTTTTTGAAAAGAAGACATTCCCATTAATAAGAAGAAATGAGCAGAAATTAAAATGACGATAATTTATTTACAGCCCTTTTTATAGCCTTACCTATTTCCACGCTAGACTGTGGATTTTGTCCTGTAATTAAATGACCATCTACTACTACATGCGGCGTAAAATTGGGGGCTACATAAAACAAAGCTCCTTCTTCTTTCAACTTACTTTCTAGCAAAAACGGAACGCGCTTTTCTAAATGTACAGCTCTTTCTTCATCGTTTGTATAACCTGTTATACGCTTACCCGCAACAAAAAACGAGCCATCCTGATTTTTCACACCGACTAAGGAGCTTACTCCGTGACAAACAGCCGCTACAATCCGGTTATTGTTATACATATTCTCAATCAAATTTACTACATATGGATTACCTGGAAAATCTACAATCGCCCCGTGCCCACCACCAAATAAAACCGCATCATAATCCGAAAAATGAACATTTGAAATCGGCCTCGTATTTTGCAATAAAGAAGCTACATGCTTGAATTCGCGAGGTATACCATTCGGAATAGACACTCTATCTATAGGTACTCTCCCACCTTTTATTGACACAATATCAACTTCAAACTTAGCCTTTTTAAATACATGATAAGGAGCTGCGAGCTCTTCCAGCCACAAACCAGTCGGGTGTCCATTCATATCATGAGCACTTGTTGAAACTAACAGTATCCTTTTCAACATATCCCCTCCTTATTACCTATTTATGTATGGAGTGTTCTTATCATTCATATAGCAAGTGAAGCAAACAAAAAATAGCCGACTTTTATATAAAAGTCGGCTGCTTTCTTATAATTCGAGCTCTCCCATACGAAGAAGCTCCACAACTGCTTGTGAACGTCCTTTAACCCCTAGCTTTTGCATTGCGTTTGAGATATGGTTGCGAACTGTCTTTTCACTTATAAAAAGTTCACCTGCAATTTCCTTCGTTGTTTTATCTTGAACCAGCAATTCAAATACTTCTCTCTCTCTCTTTGTGAGTAAAGGTTTAGATTGATACGCTTTTTCCTTCAACTGGTATAACCCTCCTTGCTTAAGCCAGAGCTGTGTATGTGTAAGTTGGGTGTTTATTTAGTCAAGATATTGTATGAACGAAATGTGCAGGTGGTGAATGAAAATGGGCTTTATTTCCTATGTTATTTTAGACTTTTATACAGTGCGTACACTCTTTTTATCCACTTACTTTCCAACGCGCCATATTTGTTCTAGCAATATACTTACAACCGTACCTACAAATAAACCATTACCGAATATATATTGCATAACAGACGGCAAGGATTGGAGTGCTCCAGACGGTAAAAACATAACGCCGCTGCCAAATAATACTGCAACGCCTAAAATCGTTACATTCCTTTCACTCATCGGCACTTGTTTTATATTATTAAATCCAATTCCAATTAACTGTACGAACGAAGCCATTAAAACAGCCGATGCGACAGCTGATGGTAAAGATGCTAAGTAACGAATAATACTTGGAAAAAGAGACATTACGACTAGTAACGCACATGCCATTAAGAACGATCGTATATACTTTTGTTTTGTTAAACGTATAAATCCTGCCGTTGCTGGTAACGGAACGACACCTACAGTTGAAAATACAGAAGAGATGAGATGTGAAATCCCCCCAACCCATGTTCCATCTTTCAACTGTTTTTGTTCAATAGTCGCTTTATGAATAGTTGCTTGATTAATTGCTATAATAGCTGCCACCGTATTCGAAACTAAAATACATACCATAACGAAACTTGATACAGCCATACCTGTATTCCATTTTGGAAGTCCCCAAGCAAATATATGTGGAAGTTGCACAAAATGAGTTACTTGAGATGGGATTGTCACTTTTCCTGCAATGAGAAAAATAATCCACCCACTAATTAATCCTATTAAAACTGCATAACTTTTGACAAAGCCTTTTCCAAAATTAGATAGTATAATAACGAACAGAAATATACTAAACGCAATCATTGCTGTAAATCCGTCGATTTGAGAAATAGTAGCTGTAATTCCTAACATTCCTTTTAAAAATACACCACTTAATTGTAAACATAATAAAAGTAAAAACGTCCCTGTCACAAGCGGCGTAAATAAAAATAAAATACGTCCTATAAAACCAGTTACTCCTAATCCTATTAAAATAACACCGGAGATTATCATTCCTAATTCTAAAATTTGCAGTGTACTATGTAATTGATCTTGTCCGGCCGTTGCATAAGCAAGTACGGTAAATACACCAACCCAAGATCCAGCCGGCCCATCCGCAATTGGCAGTCTATGCCCAAGCCATCCTTGTAAAAAAGAAGATATACCAACTACAAAAAACGTACGCTGCATTAAATAAAATATTTCTTCCGTCGTAAGATGAAATAATCCGCCAACGACAATTGGTAGTGCTATTGAATTTGCTAATAAAAATATAAACCATTGCAAAGTTCCCATAATATGATTTTGGTTATGTTGATTGTCCAATTTTTTCATCCCTTCTAGCTTTCCTATAAAAATATATTGTAAGAATAAAAAAGAAGAGTTCTATACTCACCATTAGAACCCTCCTCAAAATATTTAAACGATTCTTCTACACAAGATTATTTAATTCCACCTCATTTAAACTTCCAACAACAATATTTCCTTTATACACGACTAAACGTTTTTCTGTTTGACGCGCTACTGCTTCAGCAGCGCATGTCGCATTCGTCAAAACAAAGTTCGCTTCATCCCCTATATTCGGCCATACTCGCTTCCCTTCATTATTTAACGTTTCTTTTCCTCCTGTAATAAAGCGGAGTGCTTTTCCTAAAGACCTTTCGTCACTCCACCCAAAACGCTCTGCTAATCGATTCACCTTTTGAAGCATATCACCTGTTCCAAACGGTGACCAATGATCTGTAATGCTATCATTGCCTAATGAAACCTTAACACCTTTTTTATCTAATAACGGAATTGGGATTACTTGTTTACCAATTGGCACTGTTGAAGTAATATCAATATTTACATTTGCGAGTCTTTCTGACACTTCTTCAGCCTCTTTATCAGTAACACCACCAAGTCCAAGTGCATGACTAATCGTTACACGGCCTTGCCATCCTGCTTCTTCTGTTAAACTTGCCAATCTCTTCATCGTAAACGTTCCAAGATTATTCGCATCGTGCAAATGAATATCAACATCCGCATTAAATTCTACTGCGATATCCATAATTGTATGTAATGACTTTTCGATGTCATTATCCACTGTAGCTGGATCTACTCCTCCGACTAGATGAGCACCCATACGCATCGCATCTTTCACGAGTTGTACAGAATTACTGCGCAATAATCCATGTTGCGGAAACGCAACAATTCTACTAGATACTCGATTTTTATATGTTTCTAATGCCGCTAACGTCGCCTCCAAATTACCAAGCCCAATAATTGGATCAACATTACAATGCGTTCTAATATTCGTTGCACCATTTTGCAGTAGTAACTCTAGCATATTTTCCGCTCTATTTTTGGCAGTCGCTAATTGCTTTGGTAAAATTTTTTCTTCTTCATTAAAACGTGTAAAAATACTTTCTGCTGGCATACAAGCTTTCCATGGGCCACTATAATATGTTTTATCAATGTGAATGTGCATCTCTTTGAAAGCTGGCAACATTAATAAGTGCTTAGCATCAAAAGTTACTATATCTTCCTCTTGAACAATCCCTTTTATAATTTTTTTAATTCGACCATCTTCAATAAGTAAACTGCATAATTCTGTTTCTGTTTGTGAAATTCTCTCTTCTTCATATGTATATCCTGATTCAAGCATTACGTTAGTCAACCAATATACTGTCATCTCTATTTCCCCACCCTTTATTAAAAATCACCTCATAACTACAAGTTTAATATCCACTGAAAATTAAGACAATTAATACGATCACTTCTCACAAAAAAATGTAATACAACCCCATAGTCTTCTCATAAATTTCCATATAGAATAAAAGTATGCAGTTTGATATAAAAAGGAGTTGATTGGAATATGTCAAAAAAGTTATGTAAATCCGAAACTGATAAAATGCTATTTGGTATATGTGGTGGTTTAGGAGAATATTTTGATATTAGCTCTACTCTTATTCGTATCATTTGGGTTATTGCTGTTTTATGTTTTGGGACAGGATTTTTAGTTTATTTCATTTGTTTATTACTTATGCCACGTTCGTACTAACGGCATCATTTCACATACTTAAGAAGAGCAAATCACCTATAGAATCCTATAGGTGATTTTTTCATGAAGAATATTTCATCGTTAAATGTAATACCGCTACTTCTTCTTCTTCATTTTTATAAATATGCTTCTTATTCGCTTCAAATTGAATGGAATCAAACTCATTTAATTCGTATACATCATTCTCCACTTGAATAGACACTTTCCCTTTCATTACCGTTACAAGCTCAATCGCACCTTCATGATGAGCTTCTGGCTCATATATACTATTTGATCGTAAACAAGCACGGTGCATTTCCATCCCTATTTCTTTCGTATAACGGAACATCGTTTCTAAATGCCACGCTTGTCCTTCATCTACTGCAAATCCTTCTCCACAGCGCGCAACAGCTACAGGTTCTCCAACAACCATTAATCTGGATAAAGGAATTGATAACCCTTTCGTTATTTTCCAAATGACAGCTAGTGTCGGATTTGTTTCCCCTCTTTCGATCTTTCCTAATGTTAATTTACTAACTCCTGTTTTATGAGCTAATTCTTCTAAACTTAATTTCTGTTCATTTCGAATTTGTCTCAATAACTGTCCAACTTGTTGAATGACTTCTTTCGTTTGCATATCTTCATTTTCTTTCATATATAAAACCACCTTAAAGTATAAAATAGTTTACTTTTAATAATTAAAAGTATATCATACTATACATAATTATTTATTTTCGAAAGGAGTGTTATACTTCATGCGCGCAATTTTATTAGGTCTTTTATCATCGGCCTTTTTTTCTGCAACCTTTATTATTAATAGAGCAATGAATGTATCTGGAACGAGCTGGGCTTGGACAGCTTCCTTCCGTTTTTTATTTGCTCTTCCTATTTTATTCCTTATCGTTTTATTTCGCAAAAACTTTAGGGGATTATGGGAAGAGTTAAAAAAACATCCATTGGCATGGATCGGATGGGGTTCTGTTGCCGGTATTGGTTTTTATTCTTTATTAAGTTTCGCAGCTGTCTTTTCTCCAGCTTGGCTCGTTGCTGGAACTTGGCAAGTTACGATTTTAGCTGGTTTACTACTATCACCACTATTTTTCGTGAAAATAGAAACAAAATCAGGTACGAAACTTGTACGTGGAAAAATTCCACTTCGTAGCTTATATGTTGCATTATTTATTTTACTTGGTGTAATTTGTATGCAAGCAACTGCCGCAGGCCATATTACAATGACTCAGTTCATTTCAGGTTTTTTACCTGTCGTATTAGCCGCTTTCTTATATCCGTTCGGTAACCGAAAAATGATGGAGCTTGTTGGTGGACGCCTTGATACGTTCCAACGTGTATTAGGAATGGCAATTGGAAGTCTTCCTATAACAATCTTGCTTGGTATATACGGATTTTCTACTACTGGCATTCCAACATCCAACCAAATACTTCAAGGATTTTTGTTAGCATTATGTTCCGGCGTTATTGCAACGATGACATTTTTCTTTGCTACTGACTTAGCAAAAGATAACCTCGCTCTACTTGGAGCTGTTGAAGCAACACAAGCTGGAACGATGGTCTTTACCGTACTTGGAGAAATCATTTTCTTAAATGGTTCACTCCCTGGAGGACTTTCTCTCATCGGAATGATTATTATCATATTAGGAATGGTTGCAAATAGTATTTTAAACCGTTCTGTTCCAGTCGTTAAACAGAAAAAATCAGCATAAAAAAAGGGTATGGTTCTATAGAGATGAACCATACTCTTTTTTATTGTCCCCCTATTTCGCCTTATCAGAATAGTATTTCATTGGCTCTTTATACTAAAACTTATGTTATAATACGTTTCATGCGCATTAATAGGAGGTAAATTATGTTAAAAAAAGCAATCGCTGAATTTATTGGTACATTTGTACTTGTATTATTCGGAACTGGAGTAGCTGTCACTGGCGGCGGAATTGAAGGAATTGGAACATTAGGAATCGCTATGGCTTTCGGTCTATCTATTGTAGCTATGGCATATAGCATCGGAACAATTTCTGGATGTCACATTAACCCAGCAGTATCAGTAGCTATGTTCATCAACAAACGAATGAACGCTATGGAACTTTGTTATTATGTATTAGCTCAAATTTTAGGTGGTTTATTAGGAACTGCAACGTTAGTAACAATTTTAAAATCTGCTAAAACACCTTTAGATAATTTAGGACAAAATGGTTTCGGAACTCTTGGTTTATCTGGAGCATTTTTAGTTGAGTTCATTTTAACTTTCGTATTTATTTTAGTTATCGTTGCTGTAACAGGTAAAAAAGGAAGTTCTTCTTTAGCTGGACTAGTAATTGGTTTCACATTAGTTTTAATTCACTTATTAGGAATTCCGTTAACTGGAACATCTGTTAACCCAGCTCGTAGTATCGCACCAGCTTTATTTGTTGGTGGAGAAGCACTTTCTCAACTATGGGTATTCATCGTAGCACCAATTCTTGGTGGTATCTTCGCAGCTATCGTAGGTAAATTCATTTTAAATACTGAAAAATAGAATTTTCAATATTTCTGAATAAAAAAAGGCGAGCCCTCATTATGAGGAAGCTCGCTTTTTTTATTCTTTCATTTTAGACTTTAAATTTGTAACTAATTGATCTACCGTTACATTTGCAAGTACGTTTTCCATCGCTTCTTGCGCTTGCATTAAAATAATTTCTAATACTGATTGAATATTAGCTCCTACTGGACATTCAATGTTGGGATTTTCATGGAAGGAAAATAGCTGTCCTTCTTCTACAACTTCCACTGCTTTATATACATCAAGTAATGTAATTTCTTCTAAATCTCGAGCAAGTGTCGTACCACCTTTACCAGCTTGTACATCAACAAGTCCTGCTCTCTTCAACATTCCTGTAATGCGACGAATCACAACTGGATTTGTATTCACACTACCGGCAATCCATTCAGAGGTACAGCGAGAGTTTCGATCTATCGCAAGTAATGTCAGCATATGAACACCTACTGTAAAACGACTACTAATCCCCATCTGCACACCCTCCTTTTTATTCATTCTATTAAAAGACGACTCTTATCATTATATACTATTTTTAATTTATACATAAAGAAAAAGCATGATTTCAATAAGAAATCACGCTTTTCTCTCATTATTGACGCTTTATAAATTTCGCTAAATCTTTAAATTTTACTTTATCTGAGTAATTCATTACGCCGTTTACGTAAATGCGGCTTGTAACAGCATTTAATACCGCAATTGTCGCCAATAAGACTGCTAATGTTATCGTAATTTCTAGCATACCTGCTTCACCAGCTACAATACGTGAGAAGGTAACCATCGGTGTAAAGAATGGAATGTAAGAACTTACAACGACGATAGTACTATTCGGATCACTTAATGATTTAATACTAATAAAGAATGCAGCCATAATTAAAATCATTACCGGGAAAGATACAGCTTGTAAATCCTCCGTCTTAGACACGACAGCTCCAGCAGCAGCATACATCATCGCATAAAGTAAATATCCCGTAATGAAATAAACAAGAAACATGCTGATAACCTTTGCATCTAATTTCGTAAAGTCAATTGGAATACCAAGTAGTGAGGCACTTTCTAAATCGACCCAACCTAACAAATATGGAATAAGATAACCACACGCCAATATGACAAGTTGCAATAACGCCGTTGAAACAACCGCTAAAATTTTCGCATACATCATCGTAAGAGGCTTCACTTTCGGAAGCATTACTTCCATTACACGTGACGCCTTTTCAGATGCAATATTCATTGCGATTGTATTTCCGAACGCTACAATAAACATATATAAAGCAAATGTAAAGAAATAGGCAATTCCGAAAGAAGATGTACGATCTTTTATCGCTTCTTGCTTTACTTGAATTTCTGTTTGTAATTGCTGTGCAATTTCTGGTGAAACATTATTTTTGGCAATCGTCACCATCGTATATTGTTGCTTTAAATATCCTGCCATAATTGCAGAAGTTGCTTGGCTTGGAAATCCATTATACATATATGTAATCGATGGAGCCCCATCCTTTTCCGTCACATGGAATAGACCATCTAAATCGCCTTCTTCTACTTGCTTATGCAGTTTATCAAAATCATCCTTTGAACCAATTGTTATTTTTGCTGATGGCAATAGCTTATTTAGCTCATCTTTTTGTACTTTATATGTGGAACTCTCTACTACAACTGCAATTTTATCTTTATCCTTATTTTTATCATCGCCTGAAGTAAAATGATTAAATGCAAAAATCCCAAACACAACTAAAAATAAAATCGCACTCGTAATTAATGATTTTTTAGATAAAAATGCTTCCCTAAAATAAAATGAAAATACGTGAGAAAATTTACGCATCGTTATTTCGCCCTCTCTACAAAGATTTCGTTTAACGTCGGCTCTAACATTTTGAATTGTCGTAAGCTAACACCTTGCTCTTGCAACTGTTGCAAAATCTTGAGAGCTTCCGCATCGTCTTGTACTTTCACATAAAGAAGGCCTTGTTGTTTTTCATACGATACATGTATAGCTTCTAATCCCTTTTCATTCTCTACTGTATCTTCAATCGTTAAATTACGGAAACCGTATTCTTTCTTAATATCACTTAGCTGTCCTTTTACGACTGCTTCACCTTTTTTCAAAATACATACATGTTGGCAAAAAGCCTCTACTTGTTCCATACGATGACTTGATAAAATAATCGTCTTTCCGCTCTGTACTTGTTCTTCAATAATACTAGCTAACATCCCAGCATTAACTGGATCAAGACCGCTGAATGGTTCATCTAAAATGAGAAGTTCCGGATTATGAAGAAGAGCAGCAATTAATTGGATTTTTTGCTGATTCCCTTTTGAAAGCTCTCCAGCCGTTTTAAATTTATATTCTGGTATCGCTAAACGCTCTAACCAGTGATCAATAGCATGATCTACTTCTTTCTTCGACATTCCTTCTAATCTACCAAAATATCGCAGCTGATCTATTACTCTACTTTTTGTATATAAACCTCTTTCTTCTGGTAAATACCCAATTGTTACACCACTATTTCCAAATGCTTTTCCATCCCATGTAATCGAACCTTCATTAGGCGTTAATAATCCGAGAAGCATTTTGATTGTTGTTGTTTTCCCTGCACCATTTCGTCCAAGTAACCCTAGTACTTCACCTTTTGGTAACAAAATTTGCAAACCGTTAACTGCTTTTGATTCCCCAAATTGTTTCGTTAAGTTTTGAATTTGTAAACTCAAGTATAAAGCCTCCCCTTTAGTATCATTCGTACTCTCTTTCAAAGACTATGTTTATTCAAGACAAAATATAGCCCCACGCTTCATCCTCTTATATGTAAACATCGTCATTAATCCATCATTTGTTCTATTTAGTTAAAATTGTAAATAACAAAGTTCTTTTTGTCAATTATAATTGTCATTACGACAATAAAAATTGTCAAAACAACTATTATTATTTTGCTCATCTTTCTAATATAGGACATACTACTATATATACAAAAGACAATATGCAAATGTTCATATAAAAATATTATATTTTAATATATAATATAAAATGATTTTCTAACATCAAGGAGGATACATATGAAGATGAAGAGGGGCATTACCACTTTATTATCTGTAGCGGTTCTATCTACATCACTTGTAGCATGTTCAGGAACACCAGAGAAAACAGTGGCAAAAGAAGAGAAAGTAAAATTAACAGAACAACAATTAATGGCTGATTTATGGTATCAAACAGCCGGTGAAACGAAAGCACTTTACTACCAAGGGTACAACATTGGTCAATTAAAGCTTGATGCAATTCTTGCAAAAGGGACAGAGAAAAAACCTGC
This sequence comes from Bacillus sp. RCC_6_1, assembly GCF_041360755.1. Classification (NCBI taxonomy): domain Bacteria; kingdom Bacillati; phylum Bacillota; class Bacilli; order Caryophanales; family Bacillaceae; genus Bacillus; species Bacillus sp. RCC_6_1. The sequence goes on along the minus strand of NZ_JBFUPV010000002.1, from coordinate 357,650 downwards.
TATCGTGCTTGATTTAGACGAAACTGTTTTAGATAACAGTCCTCATCAAGCAATGAGCGTAAAAACAGGCAAAGGCTATCCTTACAAATGGGATGATTGGATTAACAAAGCTGAGGCTGAAGCCCTTCCAGGCGCAATTGATTTCTTAAAATATACAGAGTCTAAAGGTGTAGATATTTACTACATCTCAAATCGTAAAACGAATCAACTAGATGCGACAATTAAAAATCTTGAGCGTGTAGGTGCTCCTCAAGCAACGAAAGAACATATATTACTACAAGATCCGAAAGAAAAAGGAAAAGAAAAACGCCGTGAACTCGTTTCTCAAACTCATGATATTGTCTTATTCTTCGGTGATAACTTATCTGATTTCACAGGTTTTGATGGAAAATCTGTAAAAGATCGTAACCAAACAGTAGCAGATTCAAAAGCACAATTTGGTGAGAAATTCATTATTTTCCCGAATCCAATGTATGGCGATTGGGAAGGCGCTTTATATGATTATGATTTCAAAAAATCAGATGCAGAAAAAGATAAAATCCGTCGCGACAACTTAAAATCATTTGAAGTAAAATAAAAGAGGATGGCGAATGCCATCCTCTTTTATTTTACTTTCTCTGTTAAAGGCAAGATAAATACTTCCACACGTCTATTCTTTGCCTTTCCTTCTTGTGTATCGTTTGGAGCAATTGAACGGTATTCTCCGTATCCAATCGCACTAAATTTTTCTGGTTGTAATTCTTTATTTTGCAGTAATACTTGCATAAAATTAACTGCCCGCTGCGTACTTAATTCCCAATTCGACGCAAACTGCGCATTGGCAATAGGGACATTATCCGTATGACCCGATACTGTAATTTCACGAGGTGACGCTGAAACAAGTAAGCTAGACATCTCTTTTGCAATCCCTAAAGATTCTAATTTCACATCTGCTTTCCCCGAATCAAACAGTATATTTTCTAATATTGTCACCATTAATCCCTTTTCAGTTAATTTAGTTTGAAAAGAAGAGGATAATTGTTTTTCATTAATATATTGATCAATCTTTTTTTGTAATGCTTTCAATTCATCCATCTCTTTTTTTTCTTTAGCTCTAGCTTCTTCTTGTTTTTTTGTTTGTTCTGCCTCAAGGCTACTTGCTGATAATTCTTTTTCATCATTTGGCTTTTGATCACTTAAAAATTCTTTGTTACCTGTTCCCCCAGCTAATTCACTTCGAAAAGCAACTGCCATCTGTTTAAACTTCGCAGCATCTATACTACTCATTGCGAATAAAACGATAAACAATGCAAATAACAACGTTAACATATCAGAATATGGGATTAACCATGTTTCATCGATATGCTCATCATGTTTTTTCTTTTTGCCTCTTCTATTTTTCTTACTCCGCATTTTTTTCTGCTCCTTTTTCTAGCTTTTTACGCTCAGTTGCAGAAAGTGCACCTAAAATGCGGTTCTTCATAATAAACGGATATGTACCTTCTTGTAACATTAATAAACAATCAATGATTAAACGTTTTTTCTCAATTTCAGCTGAAGATTTTTGCTTTAACTTATTTGCAAATGGATGCCATAATACATAACCTGAAAAAATACCAAAAATCGTTGCAATAAACGCACCCGAAATAGCATGACCTAACTTTTCAATATCAGTTAAGTTACCAAGCGCAGCTACAAGACCGATAACAGCACCTAAAACTCCTAATGTCGGTGCATACGTACCAGCTTGTGAAAAAATAGCAGCTCCCTTTGCATGTCTTTCTTCAATTGCCTCTAATTCAGATTCCAAAATCTGCTCCAAATCTTCTGCGGATACGCCATCAATCACAAATTTCATACCGCGCAAAAGAAATTCATCTTGAATTTTGTCTAATTGTTGCTCTAAAGACAAAATACCGTATTTTCTACTTTCAGATGTCCAATGAACAAATAATTCTAGCAACTGTTCATAACTTAAATCCTTTTTATTTGAACCAAAAAGAACTTTAAATAGTTTTGGAACCCTTTTTAGTTGATTCATCGGAAATGCAATACATACTGCAGCAAATGTACCGATAAAAATAATTAATGCTGCGGCAGGATTTAATAAGGCTGTTATGTCAGCGCCCTTGACGACCATCCCTACTACCACTGCTACAAATCCTAAAATAAGTCCAATAATTGTTGCAAAATCCATTCCCATTCACTCCCAGTCTATACAAGAAGTTCTCTATTCTCGATAATCGCTACATCTTCTTATGTATATATATTACATAAAAAATGCATTTCATGAAAGATAAGAAATGAATTATATAAAAAAATACTACAAATTCACACATTTTCTGACATTTTCTTTGCATTTCTATTACGTTATGACTCTTATATTCCTTTTCCAACAAACTAGATTTATAATAAAAAAAACATTACACATTTTATTAAGAAGGGACTGTGATTACAAGGCATCATGAAAAAGATAATAATTATTTCTGCCACTACTATTGTAATCGGGATCACATCTTTCGCTTACTTTGGTTCTAAAACACCACTACATAATGAAGCAAAAGCTGTCGAAAGTCAAAAGCATAATAACCATAAAAAAGAAGAGATTCCTGCTTTTCCAAAAGCTGATCATAATGCAAAGAAAATAGACAATGACTTTTCAGTGGTAACAAATCCCAAATCTAATCTTGTCTTAATTAATAAACATCGAAAACTACCAGATGGATACATTCCTGAAGACTTAACGAGACCAAATGTACCATTTATTAGTCCAAAAGATAAAGAAAAAACATTGCTGCGAAAAGATGCTGCAGAGGCACTTGAAAACATGTTTAAAGCTGCGAAAAAAGAAGGGCTTGATCTTACAGCTGTATCTGGTTATCGTTCATACAAACGCCAAAAATCGTTGCATGATACATACGTTAGACGCCAAGGAAAAGCCGAAGCTAATTCGGTAAGCGCAATTCCTGGTACAAGTGAACACCAAACGGGTTTAGCAATGGATATTAGTTCAAAATCAGCTAAATTTCAATTAGAGCCTATCTTCGGGGAGACAGCAGAAGGAAAATGGGTCGCAGAACACGCTCATGAATTCGGCTTTGTCATTCGTTACTTAGAAGATAAAACAGATACAACAGAATATGCATATGAACCATGGCACTTACGCTACGTTGGTAATCCATACGCTACATACCTATATAAACATCACTTAACATTAGAAGAAGCGATGGAAGACAAAAAATAAGAGAGCAAATTGCTCTCTTATTTTTCTTTCACTCTATTATTGTAGTAATTTCTTCTTCCATTCTTCAGGCCATGGTTCGCCTCTTCCTGTTTTTTTCGACGCTTGAACCATCATTCCACGACCTACTAAACAAACCTCTCCTGCTGCATTCTTCACCATATAATGTAAATCTAAAGAAGAATTCCCGACCGATCCTGCCTTTACATACACCTTCAGCTGTTCATCAAAATATATTTGCTTAATAAAATTACATTGTAAATCCGCAACAACGATCATCGTTTCTGATGATGCATGTGTCCACTCTTGCATAAATCCAAGTTCTTTAAACAACGCAATACGAGCTTCTTCAAAATAAGTAAAAGCAACGACATTATTTACATGTCCAAACATATCTACTTCACCAAAACGAACCTTTACAGGGTTGTAAAACGAAAAACCACTTTCCCATTGCTCAAAGTCTTCAATATAAGAAATCCTCTTCATTGTTATCTCCCCTTTTCACCTTTAAATAAACAGAATAAACAGAAAAATAAAGTTATAAATATTGCCTCTTCGATATGAAGAGGCAATATTTATTAATAGTTATTATCGCTACCAAAGAAATCTTTGAACGATTGAATTGTTGTATCACGGTTTAATGCCGCAATTGAAGTTGTTAAAGGAATACCCTTCGGACATGATTGCACACAGTTTTGAGAGTTACCACAGTTTGCTAGTCCTCCATCTCCCATAATTGCACGTAAGCGATCTGCTTTATGCATTTCACCCGTTGGATGTGAGTTGAATAAGCGAGCTTGTGATAACGGTGCTGGTCCAATAAAGTCAGACTTACTGTTTACGTTTGGACATGATTCTAAGCAAACACCACATGTCATGCATTTTGAAAGCTCATAAGCCCATTGACGCTTTTTCTCAGGCATTCTTGGTCCTGGACCTAGGTCATACGTACCATCAATTGGAATCCACGCTTTAACGCGTTTTAGAGCATTAAACATGCGACTACGATCAACTTGCAAGTCACGTACAACCGGGAATGTCTTCATCGGTTTTAAGCGAATTGGTTGCTCTAATTGATCGATAAGTGCCGTACATGATTGACGTGGTTTTCCGTTAATCACCATCGAACATGCACCACATACTTCCTCTAAGCAGTTCATATCCCATGCAATCGGAGTTGTTTGGTTCCCTTTTGAATCAACAGGATTACGACGGATTTCCATAAGTGCTGAGATAATATTCATATTCGGACGATATGGAATTTCAAACTCTTGGTCAAACGCTTGCGCATCTGGCCCGTCTTGTCTCGTAATGATGAGGCGGATTGTTTTCTCAGACATGTTGTTTATCCCCCTTCTCTTCACCCTTAGCAGCTACATCGTGTTTTGAAGAATAATCACGTTTACGTGGTTTAATTAACGAAATATCAACGTCCTCGTAATGGAATGCTGGTGCATTTCCTTCTCCCTCAAATTTTGCCATCGTAGTTTTTAAGAAGTTTGCATCATCACGATTTGGGAATTCAGGTTTGTAATGCGCCCCACGGCTCTCATTACGGTTATATGCGCCAATTGTAATAACACGTGCTAACTCAAACATATTTGCAAGTTGGCGTGTAAATGAAGCACCTTGGTTACTCCATCTTGCTGTATCGTTAATGTTAATACGTTTGTAACGAGCCATTAATTCTTCAATTTTCGCATCTGTTTCTAATAATTTTTTATTTTCACGAACTACTGTAACGTTATCTGTCATCCATTCTCCAAGCTCTTTATGAAGAACATACGCATTTTCGTTACCATCCATCGTTAAAATATTGTTAAATTTCTCTGTTTCGATTAATTCATTTTGCTCATATACAGTAGATGAAACAGCATCAGATGATTTAGAAAGACCTTTCATATACTCAATTGCGTTTGGTCCTGCTACCATACCACCATAAATTGCTGATAATAGTGAGTTTGCACCAAGACGGTTACCACCGTGCATAGAATAATCACACTCACCTGCTGCAAATAAACCTGGAATATTTGTCATCTGTTTATAATCAACCCATAGTCCGCCCATTGAATAGTGAACAGCTGGGAAGATTTTCATCGGTAGTTTACGAGGATCATCCCCTGTAAATTTCTCATAGATTTCAATAATTCCACCTAGTTTAATATCTAGTTCTTTTGGATCTTTATGAGAAAGATCTAAGTACACCATGTTTTCACCGTTAATACCTAGTTTTTGCTCTACGCAAACATCAAAGATTTCACGCGTCGCGATGTCACGAGGTACAAGGTTTCCGTAAGCCGGATATTTTTCTTCTAAGAAGTACCATGGTTTACCATCTTTATATGTCCAAACACGTCCACCTTCACCACGTGCAGATTCACTCATAAGACGTAATTTATCGTCTCCAGGAATTGCCGTTGGGTGAATTTGAATGAACTCACCGTTTGCATAATATGCGCCTTGTTGATATACAGCAGAAGCTGCTGTACCTGTATTGATAATGGAGTTTGTTGATTTTCCGAAAATGATACCAGGGCCCCCTGTTGCCATAATCACGGCATCTGCTCCGAAACTTCTAATCTCCATAGTTTGTAAGTCTTGTGCAACGATTCCTCGGCACACACCTTCATCATCAACAACAGCTCGTAAGAAATCCCAACCTTCATATTTCGTTACAAGTCCTGCTACTTCGTGACGACGTACTTGCTCATCTAATGCGTAAAGTAATTGCTGTCCAGTTGTTGCACCAGCAAATGCTGTACGGTGATGTTGCGTTCCACCAAATCGACGGAAATCAAGAAGTCCTTCTTCCGTACGGTTGAACATAACACCCATACGGTCCATTAAATGAATGATACCAGGTGCTGCTTCACACATTGCTTTAACTGGTGGTTGGTTCGCTAAGAAGTCCCCACCATAAATTGTATCATCAAAGTGGATCCATGGAGAATCCCCTTCACCTTTTGTATTTACGGCACCGTTAATTCCGCCCTGAGCACATACAGAATGTGAACGTTTTACTGGTACTAAAGAAAACAGTTCAACATTTACTCCTGCTTCTGCCGCTTTAATCGTTGCCATTAAGCCAGCCAAGCCACCGCCGACTACTATAAGTTTCCCTTTCATGCTCTCCCACTCCTTACTGGTTTGCTAGCTGTGGATCGATGAACGCTAATAATGCACTCACACCTACATAAGATAAACCTAAGAAAATAGCTAATGTTACATAAGTAGAGATTCTTTGTGAACGTGGAGATACTGTAATTCCCCAGCTGATGCAGAATGTCCATAGTCCATTTGCAAAGTGGAAAATTGTTGAAACAACACCAACTAAGTAGAATGCAAACATAGCTGGATTGTTTAAAATATCTGCCATCATATCATAGTTTACCTCTTTACCTAACATTGCTTGAATACGAGTTTCCCAGACGTGCCAAGAAATGAAGATCAGCGTAACGATACCTGAAATTCTTTGGAAAACGAACATCCAGTTACGGAAATAACCGTAAGAAACCGCATTGTTCTTAGCTGTAAATGCAATATATAAGCCATATATAGCATGGTACAGTATCGGTAAAAAGATGATGAAAATTTCTAGCGCATACCGGAATGGAAGGAGCTCCATAAAGCCTGCAGCTTTGTTAAAAGCCTCTGCTCCTCGTGTTGCAAAGTTGTTTACAATTAAATGTTGCGTCAAAAAGACACCAACCGGGATGACCCCCATTAATGAGTGCCACTTACGAAACGTATACTCGCGGCCTTTCATGTCCCCATTACCCCCCTTGAATGTTTGACTGCTGTTTTCAGATTAGTTTATGACAATAATGTTTTTTCACTATTGGCATAAGAAAAACTGAAAAAATTATTCGAAATATTTCAGCATAATTTGATACCAAGTTCATTTTACTCCTATTTTTGTCGAAGCGTCAAGAAAACGTATACATAATTTGCATATAATTTGCCAATTCTTTTTTTCTTCTTATATATTCAGATTTCCCTAAAGAAAAATCTGTTTTTATAAATGTGAAATGTTATATAATAATCCCTATAGAAAGAGGGGAATATTGTGAGTAAAAATACAATCGATACAACATCTTTAGAAGATGTTTCATTGAACGCCTTCGCTTATGAATTGCTACGTGAAGAATTACTACCTGATTTAATCGGCAACGATTTAGATGGTATTTTATACTGGTCTGGTAGAAACCTTGCAAGAAAATATCCGCTAGAAACAATTGAAGAAGTCATTCAGTTCTTTGAAAAAGCTGGCTGGGGCACTTTAAGCATTGTTGAACATAAGCGTCGTGAAATGCAGTTCCAACTTAAAGGCACACTCATCGCAGAACGTCAAAAACAAAAACGACATTCTTCTTATCAACTAGAAGCCGGATTCATCGCTGAACAAATCCAAAAGCAACGGAACGTCGTTGCAGAGTCATACGAAGAAAAGAAAAAACGTTCTGACTCTATTACATTTCTTGTAAAATGGGATATAAAAGATCTCATTGAAGTGTAAGCATTACCTACAGTCAACTAGACATATCAGTTTAGTTGACTTTTTTGTATTTTCATTCAGATTCATTTATTTTAAATCTTCAGAAATTATACCAAAAAACAGAAGACGTTGTAAACTACAACGTCTTCTTATCTGTTAAATACGTATAAATCGTCTCCGCGACATTTTTCGGCATACCCGCTTCGACAAATTCCTCTATAGAAGCTTCTTTCATCTTCTTTAATGAACCAAAATGTTTTAACAATACCTTTTTCCGTTTATCACCGATTCCTGGAATATCATCCAATGCTGATTGAATGACAGATTTCCCATGTAATTGACGATGGAATGTAATCGCAAATCGATGCACCTCATCTTGAATACGCTGCAATAAATAAAATTCTTGGCTATTTCTCTCAAGCATCACAGGTTCCGGTGGATCCCTAATAATTAAATGGGAGGTTTTATGTTTATCATCTTTTACAAGACCTGCCATCGGAATATATAATCCGAGCTCATTCTCTAAAATATCACTTGCAGCCGCTAGATGGCCTTTTCCTCCATCAATAATAATCAAATCAGGTAAAGGTGAATTTTCTTTAAGCGCCCTTGTATAACGGCGCCTCACAACTTCTCTCATAGACTCATAATCATCTGGTCCTTGAACCGTTTTAATTTTATATTTTCGATACTCTTTCTTCGCCGGTTTCCCATCGATAAAAGCAATCATTGCAGAAACGGGATTTGTTCCTTGAATATTTGAGTTATCAAACGCTTCAATACGATATGGCGTTTCAATCCCAAGCTGCTTCCCTAAATGATCTACCGCTTTAATCGTTCGTTCTTCATCACGTTCAATTAAGTAAAACTTCTCTTCAAGAGCAATCTTCGCATTTTTATTTGCCAATTCTACAAGGTCTTTTTTCTTACCACGTTTCGGCTGCGTCGCTTCCACTTCTAAAAAGCGCTCTACTAATTCCGAGTCTATACTTCCTGGAACGACAATTTCCTTCGGCTTAAAATGACTACTGTTTTCATAAAATTGGCCGATAAACGTTAAAAAACCCTCTTCTGGTTCATCGTAAATTGGAAACATAGAAACATCACGTTCAATTAGCTTTCCTTTTCGAACGAAGAAAACTTGAACACACATCCATCCTTTATCCACTGCATATCCAAACACATCACGATCCACTAAGTCACTCATAATCATCTTTTGTTTTTCCATAATCGCATCAATATGAGCAATTTGATCACGCAACTCTTTTGCACGTTCAAACTCTAGTTTCTCTGAAGCCTCATACATTTTTATTTCTAGTTCTGAACGAACTTCTTTATGTCCACCATTTAAAAACTTAATAATTTCATCTACAATTTCTTTATTTTGTTCTTCCGTCACTTCTTTCACACAAGGTGCTAAACATTGACCCATATGATAATACAAACAAACTTTATCTGGCATATTCGTGCATTTCCGAAGTGGATACATACGATCTAGCAGTTTTTTCGTTTCATGAGCAGATTGTGCATTTGGATAAGGACCAAAATATTTCCCTTTATCCTTTTTTACGTTTCGAGTAATGAGTAAGCGCGGTTGCTTCTCCGCCGTAATTTTAATAAAAGGATATGTTTTATCATCTTTTAATTGAATATTATATTTCGGATCATATTTTTTAATTAGATTTAACTCTAAAATAAGTGCTTCTAAATTCGAAGAGGTTACAATATATTCAAAATCAACAATTTCTCCTACAAGCCGCAGTGTTTTCCCATCATGTGAACCAGTAAAGTACGAGCGCACACGATTTTTAAGCACTTTTGCCTTTCCGACATATATAACCGTTCCTTGCTTATCTTTCATCAAATAACAACCAGGTTGATCTGGTAAAATAGCCAACTTCTCTTTCAAATGTTCGTGCACTCGTCTCCCTCCATTTCTACATACTTAGCATTTTTATTTTCCCTTGAAAACATACTATGCCCAAACACCCAACATACGTTCTTTTATTGTAACGGAAAGACTGTAAAAAAGAAAATAAAAAAAGCTACCAAATGGTAGCTTTTTTATTTTAGAAGTGTTTAGAAACTAATTCTACTAACGCTTCTTTCGGTTTGTAACCTAACGCTTGATCAACTACTTTACCGTCTTTTAATACGAAAAGAGCTGGAATGCTCATTACTTCGAATTGACGAGCAGTTTCTTGGTTTTCATCAACGTCTACTTTTACTACTTTTACTTTTTCGCCTAGTTCTGCATCAATTTCCTCTAATACAGGAGCGATCATTTTACAAGGTCCACACCAAGGTGCCCAGAAATCTAATAATACAACACCTTCGCTAGTTTCTGCTGCGAAGCTTTGGTCATTTGCGTTTACAATTGCCATTTTATTTCCTCCTTCAAGTATATTCTACCAAGAGTATATCATTAACTTATATACGTGGCGAATAATATGTATCGTTATGTATTGTAACAAAAAAATGTTCCTTTATACTATATAAAAATACGGATTAAATACTAAAAAGATGAGAGACAGGGGATCTCTCACCTTTTTCTATATATAGGGGTACTTCACTTGGAACTCAAGGGTACTAAAATCATGAATGTACTTTTAACTTTTTAAACTCTTCTGTTAAAAGAGGTACAACTTCGAATAAGTCACCGACAATACCGTAGTCAGCTACTTTAAAGATACTTGCTTCTGGATCTTTATTAATCGCAACGATTATTTTTGAGTTAGACATACCTGCTAAATGCTGAATCGCACCAGAAATACCACATGCAATGTATAAGTCTGGGGTAACAACTTTACCAGTTTGACCAATTTGTAATGAGTAATCACAGTATTCAGCGTCACAAGCACCACGAGATGCCCCAACAGCGCCGCCTAGTACGTCAGCTAACTCTTTTAATGGTTTAAAGCCTTCTTCACTCTTCACACCGCGTCCACCAGCGATAATAACTTTCGCTTCAGAAAGATCCACACCTTCTGCCGTTTTACGGACAACATCTTGAATGATTGTACGTAAATCTTTCACATCAACTGTAATAGAAGATACGTCACCGCTGCGAGACTCATCTTTTTCCAGAGTTGCAATGTTATTTGGACGCACTGTCGCAAATAAGATGCCGTCTGTTACAATCTTCTTCTCGAATGCTTTACCAGAGTAAATTGGACGAGTGAAGATAACATTTCCACCTTCAACCTCTAAAGCAGTTACGTCAGAAATTAAACCAGCTTCAAGCTTCGCTGCTAATTTTGGTGATAAATCTTTGCCAAGTGCTGTATGTCCAAAGACAATACCTTCTGGATTTTCTTCAGCATGTACAGCTAAAAACGCTTGTGCATAACCATCAGATGTATATGATTTTAATTTATCATTTTCAACTGTCACAACGCGATCTGCACCGTAATGAATCAATTCATTTGCAAAAGAGGCAACGCTGTCTCCAATTAGAAGACCTACTACTTCACCGCCTTCTGCAATTGTTTTTGCTGCTGCTACCGCTTCAAAAGAAACGTTACGTAGCGATCCATCACGAACTTCACCCATTACTAATACTTTACGAGCCATAGATTTTCCCTCCTGCATATATAATTTCGTATTTTATTAGATTACTTTCGCTTCTGTATGGAGCAACGATACAAGTTCTTTTACTTGATCTTGCAGCTCGCCTTGTAACACTTTTCCTGCATCTTTCTTAGGAGGCAAATAGATTTCAATTGTTTTTGTCTTTGCTTCCACATCATCTTCTTCTAAATCTAAATCATCTAATTCTAATTCTTCTAGCGGCTTTTTCTTCGCTTTCATAATACCTGGAAGCGATGGGTAACGCGGTTCATTTAAACCTTGCTGTGCTGTTACTAAAACTGGTAATGAAGTTGCAATCACTTCTGTATCACCTTCAACATCACGCTCAATCTTCACATTTGTACCGTCAATTTCAAGTTTTGTAATTGTCGTTACATACGGAATATTTAACGCTTCAGCTACGCGTGGTCCTACTTGTCCAGATGCACCATCAATTGCAACGTTTCCGCCTAAAATTAAATCTGCATCTTTATCTTTTAAATATTCAGCAAGCACTTTTGCTGTCGTGAACTGGTCACCATTTTCTACGTCATCTTCAATATTAATTAATACAGCTTTATCACAGCCCATTGCTAATGCAGTACGAAGTTCTTTCTCACTATCTTCGCCACCGACTGTTACAACTGTAACTTCTCCACCTTGTGCGTCTCTTACTTGAATTGCTTCTTCAATTGCATATTCATCGTAAGGGTTGATGATGAATTCCGCTTCGCCATCGTAAATTGCACCGTTTTTAATTACGATTTTTTCTTCTGTATCAAATGTTCGTTTCATGAGTACGTAGATGTTCATTCCATTTACCCCCTTGTTTTTCAGAAAGATTCTATCAATTTTAATTTTCTGTTAATTTATATTAAAAAAATAATTGAACTACCTGCCACTAAATGAAGGTTTACGCTTTTCTAAAAATGCAGCTACACCTTCTCTTCCATCTTCACTCGTAAATACTTCACCAAAAATCTGTGATTCACGTTGTACACCTTCATAGTAATGAGACGATTTTGTCGTTTGCAATAACTCTAGTACAGCACGAGTTGTTGCTGGACTTTTTCCAGCAATTTGTTTCGCAACTTTAAGCGTATCATCTAAAAGAGATTCTTCAGAGAACAATCCGTTAACAAGTCCCCACTTTAATGCTTCTGCACCAGTAATTGGTGTACTTGTTAACATCATTTCACAAGCTTTCGCTTTCCCAACATAACGTGGTAAGCGCTGTGTACCTGCAAAGCCAGGAATTAACCCAAGTGTTAATTCAGGTAAACCAAGTTTTGCACTTTCAGTTGCAAAGCGCATGTGGCAAGACATAGCAAACTCAAGGCCGCCGCCCAGTGCCGCTCCATGAATTGCCGCAATAACTGGTTTTGAACATTTTTCAACACGCTCAAACGTAACTTGTCCAAGCTGTGCTAATTCTGTTGCTTGCTTCGCTTCAGTAACAGATGTAAATTCTTTAATATCTGCTCCCGCTGAGAAGAAACGTCCTTCACCATGAATAACAACAACACGAATGTTATCATCCTTTTCCACTTGATCAATTAATTCAGTAACGTCATGCATAACTTGTGAAGACATCGCATTCGCTGGTGCGTGATTTAACGTCGCCACCGCGATATGATCTTCAACTCTTACAGATAGGAATTTCAACATGATCCCTCCCATTATTGACGATAACCACAAGCTGCAATAAGTAGCCCGTGTACCGTTTTTGAAAGTGCGACCAGATCATACTTATGATCGCTCATTACCCAATTGGTCACAACTTCATCCACTGTTCCAAAGATCATTTGTCTTGCCACGCGAACATTTAAATCTGCTTGAAATTCACCTTGTTTTATACCAGTCTCTAAAATCTCATCCATAACTTGTAAGTAGCCTTTTAATACTTCATTTATTTTAAGGCGCAAGTCTTGATTGGACTGCCTCAGCTCTAATTGCGTAACGATAGCAAGAGGATCATTTTGCGACAACAGCAAGAAGTGCGTTTCTACCAACATGAATAACTTCGATACAGCGCTTTCAATTCCTGCTGTTTTTTGACGAATTGTTTCGACAAATTCTCCCATCTTCTCTTGGAATAAGGATATTAATATATCTTCTTTATTTTTAAAATATAAATAAATCGTGCCATCAGCTACCCCAGCTTGCTTTGCGATTTTAGAAACTTGCGCTTGGTGGTACCCATTCTCCGCAATCACAATGACTGCCGCATCAATAATTTGATTGTATTTCGGTCTATTTTTCTTCACTTTACTGTCCCCTTCAAGAAGATGACTGAATGAATAGTCATTCATATTCTTATAATACTGACTATTTAGAAAAGTGTCAATCCTATTTTTTCAAAAAGAAAGGGCCTTAGCCCGTTTGCTCATCCTCATTCTTTCTCTTCTCTTCATCTATTAGAACACGGCGCAAAATTTTCCCTACTGTCGTTTTCGGCAATTCATCTCTAAACTCATATACTTTCGGCACTTTATAAGCCGCTAAATATTTACGTGCAAACTGATTTAATTCTTCCTCAGAGCACTCCGTACCTTCTTTTAACACAACAAATGCTTTAACTGTCTCTCCTCGGTACGGATCTGGAACTCCAATTGTCACTACTTCTTGCACTTTTTCATGCTCATATAATACTTCTTCAACTTCACGAGGATACACATTAAATCCACTCGCGACAATCATATCTTTCTTGCGATCTTTTACATAGAAAAATCCATCTTCATCCATGTAGCCAACATCACCTGTATGGAGCCAGCCATCTTGCAATACAGCCGCTGTTTCCTCTGGCTTATTCCAGTATCCTTTCATAATTTGAGGACCTTTCACTACAATTTCCCCTATTTCTCCTGGCGGTAATGCCTCACCAGTCTCAAGTGACATAATGATTGCTTCTGTATCTGGCCACGGAACTCCAATGCTACCTGGCACTCGCTTTTCCCATAAAAAATTACTATGTGTAACTGGAGAGGATTCTGTTAAACCATATCCCTCTACTAGTTTACCACCTGTAACTGTTTCGAACTTTTCCTGTACTTCTACTGGCAGTGGTGCTGATCCACTAATACAAGCACGAATAGAAGAAATATCGTATTCTTTTAAAAGTGGGCTATTTAAAAGAGCGATATAAATAGTTGGTGCCCCTGGAAATAGTGTCACTTTATGCTTCTTAATCGCTTCAAAAACCATTTTCATATCAAACTTTGGAATAAGGACCATTTTGTATCCTTGCATAACACTCAAATTCATAACAGCCGTCATGCCGTACACGTGGAAAAATGGAAGAACCCCAAGAACGACTTCTTCTCCTTCTTTGCAATTATATAACCATTGAACTCCCATTAACGTGTTAGAGACGAGGTTTTTATGCGTTAACATAACGCCTTTCGGAAATCCGGTTGTTCCTCCTGTGTACTGTAAAAGAGCTAGATCATTTTCAGGATCACAAGGCTCCTCAACATCCGTATTCACTTCTTTTTCTACTGAATTCCAAAGATGAATCGTTTCACTCTCTGATACTTTCACAACTAAATTTGACTGTTTTTTCTGCACAAATGGATACAATAGATTTTTAGGGAATGGTAAAAAGTCCGCAATACGAGTTACGATAATATGCTCAATTTTTGTAGCAGATTGAACATTCGTTACTCTTGGAAACACTAAATCGAGACAAAGAATTACTTTTGCTCCCGAGTCATGAAGCTGATATTCTAATTCTCTCTCTGTATACAGTGGATTTGTTTGTACTACGATACCTCCCGCAAGTAATGTGCCGTAATAACCAATTACAGCTTGCGGACAATTCGGCAACATAATAGCAACTCGATCACCCTTTTCCACACCGAGCTTTTGAAGATAATTTGCAAACCTCTTCACCTTATCATGGAAGTCCGAAAACGTAATATCCTTCCCTAAAAAGTGAAGCGCTTTCTTTTCTGGGTAGCGAGAAGCCATCTGTTCTACATATCTATGAAGCGGCTGAATATCATAAGAAATCGTACTCGGAATTTCCTCTGGATAACTTTTCAACCATGGTTTTTCCACCTTCATTCCCCCTTCAAATACATAAAAATAAATGAATGTTCATTCATGATGGTTATTTTCATTATATTATAGTCACCATAGCGTTACAATCATAATATTCTGACTTTTGTATAACTATGCTTTACTTCATTAACTTCTTATTATATGTAGAAACTCTCTTAATCTTAAAAGAGTAAGAGAGTTATAGTTTAACTTAATCTTATTATCGTTAACACTGCTCCTGGAGTAGTTGTTGATAATGTTGCGACAGCTAACAAACCAAATAATTGCAAGCTAATAGCATCTCCTGCTGCGAGAGTTGTAATGATTGTTGCACTAAATGATGTGGTTGCTACCGCAGGAGCATTAATCGTCCCAGCAAGTGCCCCTCCATTAATTGTAATCCGTGAACTGACTAATAATGAAGCCGTTATATTAATTGTATATGAAATATAATAATTACCAGCATTTGCAACCGTAAATACTGTGTTTCCACCAGAAACAGTAATTCCTGGACCGATGTTTTGATTATTTGGAAGCGGGACATTCGTTCCACCAAGAACTACAGATATCGCTGTTCCCGACGTATTATTTGCAAATGCATATGTCGCCGTGATACTTGTACCTGTTGCTCCCGTCGCTCCTGTTGGACCTGTTGCTCCCGTCGGACCTGTTGATCCTGTCGATCCTGTTGGACCTGTTGCTCCCGTCGGACCTGTTGATCCTGTTGAACCCGTTGGACCTGTTGAACCCGTCGGACCTGTTGAACCCGTCGGACCTGTTGAACCCGTTGGACCTGTTGCTCCCGTTGATCCTGTTGGACCTGTTGCTCCCGTTGGACCTGTTGAACCGGTTGAACCCGTTGCTCCCGTTGGACCTGTTGCTCCTGTTGAACCTGTCACTCCTGTTGAACCTGTTGATCCTGTTGCTCCTGTTGCTCCTGTTGCTCCGGTTGGACCTGTTGCTCCTGTTGCTCCCGTCGGACCGGTTGAACCCGTCGGACCTGTTGCTCCTGTTGAACCTGTCACTCCTGTTGCTCCCGTTGCTCCCGTCGGACCTGTTGATCCCGTTGGACCTGTTGCTCCCGTTGATCCTGTTGGACCTGTTGCTCCCGTTGGACCTGTTGAACCGGTTGAACCCGTTGCTCCCGTTGGACCTGTTGCTCCTGTTGAACCTGTCACTCCTGTTGAACCTGTCGCTCCCGTCGGACCGGTTGAACCCGTTGATCCTGTTGAACCTGTCACTCCTGTTGAACCTGTCGCTCCCGTCGGACCGGTTGAACCGGTTGCTCCTGTTGAACCTGTCGCTCCTGTTGGACCTGTTGAACCGGTTGAACCCGTCGGACCGGTTGAACCCGTTGGACCTGTTGCTCCTGTTGCTCCGGTTGCTCCGGTTGCTCCCGTCGGACCGGTTGAACCCGTCGGACCGGTTGCTCCCGTTGGACCTGTTACTCCCGTTATTCCTGTCGCTCCCGTTGGGCCTGTTGCTCCCGTTGATCCTGTTGAACCTGTTGCTCCTGTTGCTCCGGTTGGACCTGTTGCTCCGGTTGCTCCCGTCGGACCGGTTGAACCCGTCGGACCTGTTGCTCCTGTTGAACCCGTTGATCCCGTTGGACCTGTTGCTCCCGTCGGACCTGTTGAACCTGTCGCTCCGGTTGAACCTGTCGCTCCGGTTGGACCTGTTGAACCCGTTGATCCTGTTGAACCGGTTGCTCCCGTTGGACCTGTTGAACCCATTGGACCTGTTGGACCAAGCTTAGGGACTGTCCCATCACAACTAAAACAACACGAATCAACATGTACACCATTTTGATTATTACAACTACAATATCCATTTGTATTATTGAGCCATGAAGACATGTTGATTCCTTCCTTCAAATTCAATCTTATAAGTACAAGTAAGAAATTAAAAAACATTTATCAAATCAGACCGAAAGCTTTATTCAGTGGAGATAAATATAGATTTATCCCGTACATTCTAATAATTATTACATGCGATACTATCTCCTTTTGCTTGTACTTTCGCCTCTCTAGTTAAATGAAATTCCTTTTCTAAATTCTTCATACACATATGGATTTTAATCTTACATAACGATATTCGTATAATTCGTTATTTTTCAGCAAAATTTTAAAAATATAATTACGAATAAAAAACTTATTTTGGGAAAGAAGATGAAGAAAATTCTTAGTATTTTCATGGTTGTTCTTCTATTCGCTGTTGAATGCGGACAGCAAAAAAGAGGAGAAAAAGGTAACAACGATAGAAGATAAAAAGCAAACTATAACAATTAAACATACTGAAGGGGAAACAAAATTAGATAAACCGGCGAAAAAAGTTGCTATACTTGGAACACCTTATTTCTTATGGTTGATGAGGAAAAGTGGGAAGAAAGTTAATTAAAAGACGACTTCATATATGTGAAGCCGTCTTTTCCTATTATGGCAGAAAATTAATATAGGCTTTGTACATAATATATATAACAAGTGAATACATGATTACATTGAATACACTTCGTTTTAAAGTTAACTTTCTCTTTAATTTCTTATCTTGTAATCTCAATTCTATTCCATTTGCTATTTTCAACCTACCTACTATTTGAAATAACTCTCTGTAATCATCAGCATTTCCCAATAATACGTATTCCTTATCATTTTTATACTTTATATGCAGAAACTCGCTTCCACCTTTACGGTCTAATATTGTTTTCATATTGTAGCAATGCTTAATTAATTATTTCTTGTGGAACAGGGATTATATTATCTCTCACGAATTTAATCTATGAACAAAAATAGGAGGGATAACTATGTACCAAACAATTGAAGGCTTTTTACAATCATGGACATACGAGGCTGAGTCTACTCAGAAAATGCTTGATTCATTAACCGATGCATCTTTATCACAGGAAATTGCACCTGGGCACTGGACGTTAGGAAGAATTGCTTGGCACATCGTGACGGCAGTTCCTGTGATACTATCTGGCACAGGGCTAAAGTTTGAAGGAGAAACGAAAGATTATCCTGTTCCAACTTCTGCAAAAACAATTGCAGATGAATACCGTAAAGTAAACGCGGCTTTTGTTGAAACACTTCAAAGTAAATGGACTGATAAAGACTTAGCTACTATTAATGACTTCTTTGGTCGCCCTATGCCGAATTCTATATTTTTAATGACACTCATTAATCATCAAAATCACCACCGCGGACAAATGACGGTTTTAATGCGACAAGCTGGCTTAACAGTTCCCGGCGTATATGGCCCCGCAAAAGAAGAATGGGCTGCGGCTGGAATGGAAGCTCCTAAAATGTAACGACAAAAAAGACAAGATGTTTACATATCTTGTCTTTTTCTGTAACTTGTTTCATGTGAAACTATTTTTTCTTAATAGTTGTTTTATGGAAAAGATAGGTTAAAATGAATACATACTATGAAGAGGAGTAACCAAATTGAATACAAAGAATAAAAAAATAGCTATGGGCACTATTTTATTAACTTCTATTATTGGAGTTATTAGTGTATCTCTTTATTTCACCTATTATGGTACCCCTTGGGGAAAACAAGCAGCAATTACGGAATCAAAAGAATATATTACAAAATATTTTAATCTAGATGCAGAAGTCAAAAACACTTCTTACGATGCTAAAATGAATAGCTATGCAATCGCCTTTGAAACAAGTGGAGACGGAGAGTTTACTATCGAATATAAAAGTCCTAATAACTTTAACATTTCTCCAGGAGTGCAAGAGTATTTAAGCACACACTCTAAATTTACAGAGTAGTAACGAAACATACATATACAAAAAAGAGTTGGTGTAAAGCCAACTCTTTTTCACATATTCTTATCATACAGTTATATCTTCCTTCTCTATATTTTTTATTCCGTAATACGCAATCACAACTCCAATTGCTGCGAGTGCTAGTTGAAGGGGAAGAAAAGTTGCTGTAGAAAACTCTGGGTTGCCATTCATTGCAATTGTGACAACGATAAGAGATGAAACAATTGTAGTTGGCACGGAACGTTTACGCATTCCGAAATATAATGGGATTAAACTCATCCCCGCAGTTGCAATGGCTAAAGGAACTAGTTTTATTCCTTCTTGCATCAATTGATCTACTGTAAATGAATTAGGAAGAATTGAAAAATAGCTATCTATACCAAAGAAAACTCCTACTACTAAAATGTTAGATACAATAACTGTTATAAATGTTACTATTGCTGCAATAGCCAACTTACTAGCCATCATTTTCTTCCGATTAATAGGATAAGAAAACATAAGTAGTATTGTTTTATTTTTATATTCACCAATTATTAGCCTTGCGATTAATACACTACCAAAAACAATAAACGTTGCTCTTACTATTGTGCTAGCCATTAACAATATCGTCTCTGGATTCCTTATTTCTGCATCACCTTCTACTTGAGCGATGATGCTCACAAAGATCATTAATGCCAGTATAACAATATTTGCAATAATTGCTCTCTTCACGTACCAACCAAGCTTAAACTTTTTCAATTCTAGCTTCATTAAATGTAGCATGATAGTGTCCTCCTTCCTCCTAAGATTTAATCAATATAAATGACTCCTGTTTCACTTAAAATCTTCGCTTCATTTTTTGCATCACCAATCGTTCCTACTTTTATTTTTTCTGTATTTTTATCTTTCTTAAGTCCTTTTAAATCCACTATTACGTCAGCCGAATTACTTTTAGCCGTAAGCTTCAATGATGCCGGGACACCTTTATACCGTACGCCAATATCCCCTGATTTTGTTTCTATAAATAATGATTTTCCTTCTGTCATATCTTTTAGTAATACTTCCCCAGATGTTGAAGTGATGTTCATGTTTTCGTTTTTTACATTTTTCACATAATTATCACCAGTAGTGGAAGTTATATTTACTTCTTGTAATGAACTACCTTTTAACATTAAATCTCCACTTTCGGATGTGAATTCACCCTTCTCTGCCGATAATCCTGTAATCATTTCATCTCCAGATTTGCCCTTTGTCACAATACTTTTTACTACTATATCGCTTATTTTCACATCACCCGAATTATTATTTACTACAATTTTATCTATTTCTTTCTTCGGAATAGCTATACATATACTATTTTTCTTCCTAAACGTAAAACCATTAAAAAATTTGTTCACCTTTTGTTTTTGCTTAATCACAATTTTATTTTCGTCATTTTCTATTTTGACGGGATCTATCTCTTTATCTACTTGTTCACCTTGAGCGGAAATTACTATTTTATTAGCGTCTGTACTTTTAAATTCAATATTCCAATTTTCATTGTCTACTTCTATTTCTTTTATATTATTTATATCAAAAGACTTTTCTTTCTTAAAATCTTTCCCCTGAAATACCTTAAAACCAAAAACCGCACTAGCAATTGTAATTACTAATATTGCAATTACTATTATTTTTTTCACCATTCATACCCCAGTTCGTTTTTGTTTTAAGCTTGCTTCACGCCACATCGATCTTGTCGATTTTACGAAACGATAGATAACTAATGAAAATTCCTAATAAACAGAGCACGATTGGGATAGCTATAAAATCAAACATACTTACTTGACCGTTTCCAGGACCAAAGTTACCACTAATCAGCATACCAATTATTACTGCCGAAGTAATCGTTGTCGGTGTCGATTTCTTTCTCATTCCAAAAAATAAAGGAATTAAACTTATACCAGATATCATAAATGCACTTATAATAGTACCTGGAACGATAGCTATTATTTCACCTATCGTAGCAGGTGTTTCAATCAGTCCCATTATTGGGCTCACAAAATATACGAGCAAACTAATAATAAAAGTCGCGATAATCGTGCTCACAAAACAAAAACAAAAAACAATTGTTAATTTCGCACTCATTAGCATTTTCCTTTGCAGCGGATACATAAATGATAGTTGTATCGTTTTGTTCTTATACTCATCAATTACTAAACGTGATAAAATGACCGAACTAAAAATAATAAATGTTATCCTAATAAAAATATTTACTAAAGCCATGTTCTGTGTGAAATCAGAGAAGAGCACATCTTCCTCGGCTTTCATTCCCAATGCCATAAGGCTTACTACAGCAAAAATTGCTATAATACAAATTGCTACACTTTTAAAGTAACTAGATAATTTATGTTTCTTCCATTCGAGCTTCATTAATTTAAACATATAAACCACGCCTCCATTCTTTATATAACTGTCTCTACGCTGCTAACATTCTAATTCCAGCAGTAACAAAGCTTAACATTCCTATCACTAGTAGAATTAATAACCATTTCCGCTCCGGTTTTCTATAATATAAAATCCCACTTATGAACATTACGATCAATCCACTTACCAGGTTCAGCCACAACCCATTAAGCATGAATACCCTCTCCATCCATTACATTTAAGAAATATTCTTCTAAGGAACTATGTTTCTTATTAATACTTTCAATTTCCACATCGTTCATAATAAGTGCTTTTGAAATGGCCTGCTGAGACGCTAACGTATCATACACACGAATCATGGTTCCACTCATTATTTTGTAGTTTTTTATACCAAGTTTATCTTCTAAAATATAAGCTGCACGTTTCACATCAGGAACAGTGATTTCAATGTACTCTGTTTGTTTTCCGTTAATACTCTTCATTGAAACTTCTTTTATTAGTTTTCCATTTTGAATCACACCAATTGTATCGGCCATTAGTTCCATTTCACCTAAAATATGACTAGAAACTAATAATGTAATGCCATATTCTTTGCAGAGCATTTTAAATAAGTCTCGTAACTCTTTAATACCAATTGGATCTAAACCGTTAATTGGTTCATCTAAAATGAGCAATTCTGGCTTTGTCACGATTGCTCTTGCAATACCGAGTCGTTGTTTCATTCCTAATGAAAAATCTTTTACTTTTTTATTATCTACCCCTTGTAGTTTCACTAAATGTAAAGCATGGTCAATTGCATTTTTATCGTAGTAGCCCATGTATTCACAATGTAGGTCTAAGTTTTCTTTCGCCGTTAATTTATCATAAAAGATTGGGTATTCAATAATTGTCCCCATTCTTTTTAATACTTCATAAGATGTATCTGTTAATTTCTCACCGAAGATTTCAATATCACCACTCGTCGGTTTTATTAAATTTGTAATCATTTTCATAATCGTTGTTTTACCAGCACCGTTTGGTCCTAAAAAACCGTAAATTTCTCCTTTTTTCACATGCATGTTAACACCGGAAATAACTTCTTTCCCTTTAAACACTTTCGTTAACTGGTTTATTTTTAATATATATGTCATGTTACTTTCCCCTTTCGCAATACTCTATATTTCTATAATAGACAACGGAAATCTCTTTTTTCTTACCCGTTTCTTACAAATTCCTTACGCTGAAAAAAAGCTTGTAGAATCTACTGCTCTACAAGCTAAAACTGTATCTTTGTTAATGCAATTGTAAAAATTGTTTTTTCATACGGTTTACTAGAAAGATGAATTTTTCCGTCCATCGCTTCCACAAGCCGTTTCGTAATCGTTAATCCTAGACCGCTTCCTTGGTACAATCTATTTCTTGAATCTTCAAGTGTGTACATACGCTCAAACACTTTATCAATATGAGATTCATCAATCCCTTTTCCTTTATCCCATACATCTATATACACGCCCGTGTCATCATCTCTTAACGTCATACCGAGTGCCTTTCCATCGTCTCCATATGTAATTGCATTTGATATTAAATTATTCAATACCCTACCTAATACTTCTACATTTCCAAGTGCATATATATTTCTTTCTGGTATATCAATATGAACTTGAAAACCTTTCGACGTCACTAAATCATAAAATGATAAAATCTTCTCGCGGCAAACTTCATTCATATTTATTTTTGTCATTTCAATTGCTTTGTCACCAGATTCTAATTTCGCTAAATCAAAAAACTTATGAATTAATTCCATCACTTCTAGTGTTTTCGTATGCACTTTCTCAAGTAATATTTGTTGTTCTTCTTTATTTATCGTTTTATCCTTATTTAACATTTCTGTATATCCAAGAATAACTGTTAGTGGTGTTTTCAAGTCATGCGAAATATTTGAAAGCATTTTTCTCATCGAAATTTCTACTTTTGCATGATCTGCATTCGTTTTCTGTTTTGCATCTAATAATTGATTAATCGCCACTAATAATTTTTGCAATTCTAGATCATCTGTCATAACGAGTAACGTCTCACCTGTTTTTTCATTTACAATACTTTCTAACTTTTCATATGTGTATCGTAAATTTTTACTACTATTTTTTCTCATTTTATATTGCATATAAATAACACATAACAATATAAAAATAATACCTATTAACAAATTGATCATATTACATCACTTCCAGCTTATAGCCGATGCCCCATAGCGTTTTAATATATTCTGGATTAGATGGATCACTTTCGATTTTCTCACGCAATCTTCTCATATGAACATTAATAACGTTATCGTCACCGTAATACTCTTCATTCCAAACTAACGTATATATTTGCGCTTTCGTAAATACACGATTTTGGTTCTTTACGAATAGCTTTAAAATCTCAAATTCTTTTAAAGTAAGTTTGAGAGGCTTCCCGTTTTTTTCTACAGTAAAATTAATTGGATCAATTGTTAAATCACCAATTTGAATCATTTTTTCTATTGTTTCTGTAGCCGAGTATTTCGTAGACCTCCGAATACCTGCTTTTACACGTGCAGCCAATTCAATCATAGAAAACGGCTTACAAATGTAATCATCTGCTCCAAGTCCTAATCCAACAGCTTTATCAACATCTGTATCTTTTGCCGACATCATTAAAATCGGAACTGCACTTTTTTCTCGAATGATTCGTACAACCTCTAAGCCATCTAGCTTTGGCATCATAATGTCAAGGATAATCAAATCAAATGAACCTTTTAAATATGTGTTCACGCCTTCTTCTCCATCAGACGCAATCGTAACTTGAAAGCCTTCCTTTATTAAATACTTTTCCACCATCTCTTGAATTGAGATATCATCTTCAACTAATAAAATATGATGTGACATATGTCTATCCCCTTTTTACAAACGTTAACAATCCAATTGTATCGTAACTACTACAGACTGGAAACAATTATATGAATTTTCAAACCAACTTCCCTTCCTTCCTTAACAATGATATGATGAAATTCACTACGATTGTTCATAATTAACTTTATATAAAGGAGACTTATCATGTCAGAAAACAAAAAAGTAAGCTTAGCTGATTTAATGCGTGAACAACTTGCTAAGAAAAAGCAAGGAAATGGAAATGGTCAAAATGCAAAAAATCAAAGCCAAGAAACAAAAAAATTACAAAACCAACAAACAAAAAAAACAAACAACCAACGTAGACGTACAGGTGTATAAATGAACGGACAAAAACGTTCTAATATCGCCCCCGGTCTTGAAGTTGATATTGTATTAAAACAAGATCAACGAACAGGCAAATTAACACGTGGAATTGTAAAAGATATTTTAACAAACTCCCCTTCCCATCCGCATGGCATTAAAGTGCGATTGCAGGACGGGCAAGTCGGTAGAGTACAAAATATCGTTCAATAAGAAAAGGAGCTCAAGTAAACTCGAGCTCCTTTTCTTTATTAACCTTTAATTTTCTCGATGAAAACTACTTTTAAGTAGTCTCCTTCTTTAAATTGATCAATGGTACGGAAATCTTCTGGTAAAGAATGTTCTTCTAATATTTTATATTTGCCATTCATTTCTTTAAAGGCTGTATCGATAAAGCCTTTAAACTTTTTCATATCGAATGCGCTACAGTTTGTAGAAGCAACGATAATACCGTTATTTTCTGTAATAGCAATTGTTTCTTTTAATAAATTTTTATAATCTTTTGCTGCACTAAATGTATATTTTTTTGAGCGTGCAAAGCTTGGAGGATCAAGTACGACCATATCAAATTTCATTTTTTTCTTCGCTGCATATTTGAAGTAAAGAAATACATCTTCTACAATAATATCTTGCGCTTCATAATCAACTTCATTTACACTAAACTGCTCAATCGTTTTACTTAAACTACGATTTGCAAGGTCAACACTCGTCGTTTTACTCGCTCCGCCAAGAGCTGCAAATACAGAGAAAGCACCTGTATAAGAGAACATATTTAACACTGTTCTTCCTTTTGCATATTTATCACGAATTTGTTTTCGAACGTTACGTTGATCTAAAAATACCCCAACCATTGCCCCATCATTTAAATAAACCGCAAAGTTTACACCGTTCTCTTTTACGATAAGTGGGAACTCGCCGCGCTCTCCTGCTACGAAATCATCCCCCTCAATATATTTCCCTTTCGTATCAAAACGCTTTTTCTCATAAATACCTTTAAAGTTTGCTACTTTTTGAAGAGCGGCTATAATCTCATCTCTGAAAGTATAAATCCCTTCACTATACCAACTTACTACATAATAGCCATCATAATAATCGATAATTAGTCCTCCAAGACCATCACCTTCACCATTCACCACACGGAATGCTGTCGTATCACTTGATTTGTAAAATTGCTTTCGTTTATGTAAGGCAGATTTGATTTTACTTTCAAAGAAAGATTGATTAATTTGTTCACTCTCTTTTCTCGTTAAAATCCAGCCGTACCCTTTATTTTGTTTTCCATAATAGCCTTTTCCGATAAATTGGTTCTTCTCATCTACTACTTTAATGATTGTTCCTTCTTCACGAACATCATTTAAATTTTGAATCGCATCTTTTAAAATAAGCGGATATCCACTTTTAATTTCTTTTATAAATTTCGGTTTTATTTTTACAGTTACTTCTGATCGCATATAATAACTTCCTTTCCATTTGCATGCTTTCTCTACAGGAAGCATTTAAAAAACGAGACTGAAAAAACAGCCTCGTTTCACTATACCATATTATTGCTTTGCTAGTACAACTCGCTCATTCTCTCGCTTAACTGCCACATATTTACTACATTTTGAACTGGAAATCTTACTGTCCAATATAATATAAAAAACTTTTATATTTCACATTTAGCATTGACAATGATAATGATTTTCATTATCATTTAATGTATATGAGTTCTCGAAAATAAAGGCTATATTTATAGGAGGAATAAACATGATTATCGTTACAAATACAGCTAAAATTACAAAGGGAAATGGACATAAATTAATTGAGCGTTTTAATAAAGTAGGTAAAGTTGAAACGATGCCAGGCTTTTTAGGTCTAGAAGTTCTTTTAACGCAAAATACAGTTGATTATGATGAAGTAACAATTAGCACTCGCTGGAATGCAAAAGAAGATTTCCAAGGTTGGACAAAGAGCGCTGCATTTAAAGATGCTCACTCACACCAAGGCGGAATGCCAGAATATATTCTTGATAATAAAATTGCTTACTATGATGTACAAGTTGTACGTATGCCAATGGCTGCAGCACAGTAAAAACAGTCCTTTTTTAAAGTATAGAATATGAGAAGCGTTATCTATCACTTCTCATATTCTATACTTTTTTCTTTAATTTCTTTTTATTAATTTTGCGTGTACAACTAGCCTTCCAGCCTCTGGATCAAGCGCATAGTCACAAGTAGAAAGTGTTACGATTTCATCATTAGCCGTCAATTCCGTATCCGTTTTGTACAGTGATTTTCCTTGAATCTCCTTTAAGAACGATGTATATGCTGCATCATTTTCAAAATCCGTTTCAATGTAATAAAAGTCCGTTGTTGTCGTGTATACTGAAAAAACTTCCACGTCGTATCCTTCAAATAATGTATCGTAATATAATTTACGATGAGACATAAAAAAGTCTTCATCCAACATCTTTTTTAAACTACCAAACATAGAACCGTCTTTCATACGATGGCCATATAAAATCGTATTTCGATTTTGAGATTTCACATCATTACGATGGTCCATAAAAATGCTTCCCGCTCTCATATCTTCACCTTTATAATTACGAAATAAATAGTAATCATTATCTTTTGCTTGAACGATTGGATAATTAATTTGTGTATCATCCATCGTAATCCATCCGACTATCTCTGGATTAATTTTCTGGAGATCCTGAAACTGTTTACGTACCTCTCCATCTTCTGATTTTTCTTCCATTGGACTTCTTTTATAAATATGTTGTGCCTCAGCCATTACTTTACGATTTTCATAATAATCCATGAAAATCCCGCCCAACTCATACATTGAATAGAAAAAGATTCCTAAAAACACAATTGTAAGTATGCGTTGAAAAAAAGAATTCTTTTTCCGTCCTTTCTTACTATTCAAATTATCACCTCAAAACGGATTATGCTCAGCCTTTAGATTCCCATAGGTACCATGTACAATCCGGTATCTTCATCCTGCTTTACAATGACATCTACACCATATATTGCTTTAATCATTTCTTCTGTTATTACATCATTAGGATTACCTTTCGTAATGATTTCTCCATCTTTCATAACGATAATATGGTCGCTATAACGAATGGCTTGATTAATATCATGTAATACCATTACAATCGTTAGTCCATGCACTTCATTTAACTCTTTCACTAACTCTAATATTTCTAGCTGATAGTAAATATCTAAATATGTGGTCGGCTCATCTAAGAAGAGCATTGGTGTATTTTGAGCTAATGTCATTGCGATCCAAACTCGCTGCCTCTCTCCACCAGATAAAGCATAAATTGGCTTATCACGCTTACTTTGTAAATTCGTACATACTAGCGCACGCTCAATCGCTTCTCTATCTTCATCTGTTTGCGGAGAGAATATATTTTTATATGGCATACGCCCGAAGCTTATTAGCTTTTCCACTGTAATATCTGCTGGAGCCTCATTTTGTTGATGGACAACCGCTAGTTTTCTAGCAAACTCTTTCGGTTTATATTCACTAATCGCTTTCCCATCAAGTATTACTTCTCCACTGCTAGGAGCGTGGTTTCTAGACATGACACTAAGTAATGTTGATTTCCCACATCCATTCGGTCCAATGATTGTTGTAATTTTCCCAATTTCTATTTCACTACTAACATACTTTAATCGATTTGTTACGTTATCGTATGAAAAGGTTACATTTTTAATTTCCATGAACTTTATCACTCTTTCCAAGCAAGAATATTAAGAATGGACCACCAATAACCGCCATAATTGTTGCTGCTGGAATTTCGTTAGGTGGCACAATTAACCTTCCAATCGTATCTGCCGTCAAAATTAATAACGCCCCTGCAAGAGCAGAAAATGGAATTAATACTTTATGGTCTGAACCGACTAATTGTCTTGAAATATGCGGAACTAGTAATCCTACAAAAGCAATAACACCTGCAATCGCTGTTGATACTGCCGCTAAGAGTACTGCAATGGCAGAAATAATAAGACGAACTCTCGTCACGTGCAAGCCTAAGTTTTTCGCAGTCTTATCTTGTAGCGATAATAAGTTACACCAAGCTCCTACGAACAGAGCAAGAATAAGACCAATCGTTCCATAAGTCACCATTATTTCTACATCGCCCCACGTCTTCATTGTTATGTTAGAAGTCGTCGTTTGCTTAATACTCTTAATAAAATATCCACAAATCGTAACGAATGATTCATTTAATCCAGTAAACATTGCATTAATGGCAATACCAATTAAAATAATGCGAAGCGGGCTTAATCCTGATTTCCATGAAAACGAATAAACGAGATAACATGCAAGCGCACCACCTAAAAAGGCGAATACGGGTGTCCAGAAAAAGAATTGCGGGAACAACGTAATAATAACGAGTGTCATAAAACTTGCTCCTGAAGATATACCGATTACCCCAGCATCAGCGAGTGGATTTTTCATAACAGCTTGAAAAAGCACACCTGAAACAGCGAGAGCCGCTCCAGTGAACAACGCAATAATAATACGCGGAAAACGTAAATCTTTAATGACTTCAACATCTTCATTTCCACCTGTAAATATCCCTTGTACAAGTTCAACAATACCTACTTCTAAACTACCTTTCATCGCTGACAATGATGTCATAACAATAAGCAATGCAGTAACAATGAGGAAACTCCAAGTTTTTTTATTCATTCTACTCTTCCTTTATATTAAAATGCATCACGGATACATCATTTTTTTCAATTCATCTAATGCTTCAATTGCTGCTAAATTACCTGTCGTTCCAAATAAACGCTCTTCTAAATCGTAAACACGGTTATTTTTAACCGCAGCAAAGTGTTTCCAAATATCATTTGTTTTAAATTCTTTATCAAACATTTTTACAACTTCATCAGGCATACCATGAGCTGCTCGTAAAATAATATCTGGATCAGCTTTCTTTAAATACTCTGTATTAGAAGCTAAATATTCTACTTGTTCACCTTGCACAATATTTTTACCACCTAGTTGTTTCACTAAATCTCCAATATAAGAATGCTCTGTTGCTACTAAATAACTTCCCGGCACACCTAATAAAATAAGCACTGTCGGTTCTTTCTTTCCTTTTACTTCTTTTTGAATGCTAGCAACCTTTTTATCTAATTTAGTTACTACTGCTTCGGCCTGTTTTTCACGCCCATATTTCTTACCTAAATCGCTAATAGAACTTTGCATATTTTTCAAACTCGTTAAATCTAAAAAGTTTGCTTTCATACCCACACCATCAAAAACTGGCTTTAATTCATATTCAAGTGTTGTCACAGATAACACTTCTGAAGGCTTTAATGACTTTACCTTTTCCATATCTGGACTCATTGGATTCCCAACTTCAGGTAAACCTTTATATCGCTTCGGTAAAGTTTTAGAACTTGTTGGAACGCCGACTAAATCTACTTCTAACGCATCCATAATTTCAGTAACAGCCACTGTTGTTGCAACAACGTGCTCTTTACTTTCACTCTTTACCTGCTTTGCTGATTCTTTTTTTGGTGATGAGCACCCGGCTATACCCATTAACAAAATGATAGCCATTAGTACACTTGCAATTTTCTTCACTCTCAATCACCACTCCTTTCCATACAATATGAAACAAGTCTTGATGCACGCGAACATGCATCAAGACTCCAAAAATTACAATCTACCTGCTCTATATTTACGAACTAGTAAAGCAAGTGAACCTAGCAGTAACACCATGTATAAACCAAGTTGTGCTGTATCTGCAGTTTTTGAGTTTTTCTCTTTTTTTGAATCATTTTTTGTATCTTCTTTTTTCTTCTGACCATCTGCATTTCGGTTAAAATCAGGAGTACCTACTGTTTTTACATTATCTACTTTCGGTGTAGTCACTGGATTTTTCGGTTCATTTTTCGGTTCCTCTTTAATAGTTCCTAACGCGCCGATATTATTTGTATCAAATTGAATTTGTACATCGTAGAAATGATGGTAGTTCATCTCATCGATGTCTACCTTTACTTTTGCGTTTAATTTTTTAAATAGATCTTCTACTTCAAACTGTACTACTCGCGTATTTGCATTTTTATCTTCGCTTACTACTTTCGCATCAGCGAATAGTTCATTGTTTTCCGCTTGGAATTTCGTAATCCAAGCACTATTTTTCAGCGTCATCTCAATATATTTTTTACCATCTTTTACGATTAATTTCGCTGGATTTACAACATAGTCATTCATCTTTGAAATCTCATCTGTTTTATCTTTTAATACTTTAAATGTAATATCATATTGGCCATCTACTAAATTTTCCGGATCAACTATTACTCTCGGTTTATTATTTTCATCTTGGTTGTTGTTTCCACCTTGGTTGTCGTTTCCGCCTTGGTTGTCGTTTCCGCCTTGGTTGTCGTTTCCGCCTTGGTTGTCGTTTCCGCCTTGGTTGTCGTTTCCGCCTTGGTTGTTGTTTCCGCCTTGGTTGTTGTTTCCGCCTTGGCTATCTAACGGCTTAATGCTACCTTTATCAAATGCAAATTGAATATCGTAAAAATGGTGATAATTCATTGAATCGATATCTACTTTTACTTTTGCATTTAACTTTTTTGATAAATCTGGTACTTCTACTTCCACTACGCGTGTATCAGCTTTTTTATCTTCACTTATTACATGTGCATCAACAAACGAACCATTTTTCTCAAATTCAAATTTTGTAATCCAAGAACTGTTCGTTAACGTAAATGATACATACTTCTTACCATCTTTTACTTTTAGCACACCTGGACTTTTTGTATATGTGTTCATCATTGAAATTTCGTCTGTTTGATCTTTTAATGCTTTGAAATTGATGCTGTATTCACCATCTTTAATTGTTTCAGCATCTGGTTTTTTATTTTCATCTGGTTTTTCTACTTCTGGTTTTTCTACTTCCGGTTTTTCTGCTTCTGGTTTTTCTACTTCCGGTTTTTCTACTTCCGGTTTTTCTGCTTCTGGTTTTTCTGCTTCTGGTTTTTCTACTTCTGGTTTTTCTGCTTCTGGTTTTTCTACTTCTGGTTTTTCTGCTTCTGGTTTTTCTACTTCTGGTTGTTTCTCTTCATTTTTAATTTGTTCAAGTTTATCTTGTTCAAATAAAAGTTGTACATCATGCGTTTGCTTATAATTTCTTGATGCCATTTCGATAAATACTTTTGTATTTAGTTTTTTAGATAAATCGTTTACTTCAAACTCTACTACTCTTGTATCTTTTTCCGTATCCTCACTTACTACTTTTGCATCAACAAATGTGCCATCTTTTTCCGTTTGAAAATTTTTAATTAATGAGCTACTTTTTAATGTTACAATTGCTTTTTTCTTACCGTTTTCTACTTTTAATACTCCTGGATTTACCATGTAAGTATTCATCTTAGATTCTTCATCTGTTTGATCTTTTAACACTTTAAATGGAATGCTGTACGCACCATCTGTAATTGTGTTAGAATTTGGTTGTTGATCTGGGTCAGGCTTTTGGTCGGGCTTCTGACTTGGATCCGGTTTTTCATTTGGATCTGGCTTATTAGCTGGGTCCTCTTTTTCATTTGGTTGTTCCACATGAATTGGTGTAATACTATTTTGATCAAATGCAATACGAACGTCGTACTCATGATGATAATTTAAAAAATCAATATCTACTTTTACTTTTGCATTTAATACCTTCTCTACATCTTCTACATCAAATTCTACTACTCTTGTATCTTTTTCTTTATCTTCACTAATTACATTTGTCGCAACTAGCTTACCTGCTTTTTCTGTTTCAAACTTCGTAATCCATGAACTATTCGTTAATGTAAAGGATACTTTCTTTTTCCCATCCTTCACTTTTAAAGTCCCTGGGCTTACTGAATATTGATTCATCATCGATTCTTCATCTGATGTATCTTTTAAAACTTTGAACCCAATTGAATATTCACCGTCAGCCAACTTGGTAGCTGCTTGAACTGCAAGTGGTTGTAATGTTGATACGAATGTAAATATCATTAAAAACATAGCAACAATAATTTTTGTATACCTGTTCAATGGAACGACTCTCCCTTTTGAAAATTATTTAATACTGCTCCCATCAAATACAAAGCGAATATCATATGAAGCATTATAATTAATAATTGGAATATTAATTTTCACCTTTCCATTTAGTTTTTTTGACAAGTCAGCAACTTCAAATTCTACTACTCTAGTATTATCTTTTTTGTTTTCACTTAACACGTTTGTTTCTACAAATTGACCATCTTTTTCTACTTGGAAACTTTTAATAGAAGCACTATCTTTCACTTTAAATGAAACATATTGTTTTCCATTTTTAACTGTTAATGTTGCTGGGCTTTCAAAATAACTATTCATTCTAGACGATTCATCTTTATCGCCTTTCCATACAGTAAAAGCAATATTATATTTTCCATCAGCTAGTTTTGTAGCAGCCTTTGCATCTTGTAAACCTAGTGTTGCGATAAACGTAAATAAAACAGCAAATACGGCAATAATCATTTTAAATTGTTTAAACATATATTCATCACCCTTCAAAAGATTTATTTACTCAACTTCACTTTACGAATTAAGAAAGCACCTGAAATAAGAATTAACGCTACAAATAATCCAATACGTGCTTCATCGCCTGTTTTTGGGTTATCTGTTTTTTCAGCTTTTCCATTTTCATTTTTTGTTTCTTTGTTCACTTCTTTAGCTGTTTCCTTACTCTCTACTTTTGTTTTCTCTTCTTTTACTTGTGTATCTGTTTTCGCTTGATCATTATTTTTTGTTGTAGCAGCTACGCCGTTATCGCCACCTACAGCTTTTACATTTGCATCAAATGCAAAACGAATTGTGTAGTGGTGGTCATAGTTTGCATTTGGTACAACAACATGAATTTTTACAGCTGCCGGTTTGGATAAATCATCTACTTTAAACTCTACTGTTCTTTTATCTGCCGATTCATCTTTACTAACAACTTTCGCATCAACAAAATTCCCGTTCTCTGGTGCTTTAAATTCTGTAATCCAAGCACTATGATTCATCGGAACTTGTACTCTCATCTCACCGTTTTTCACTATTAATTTTGCTGGCTTTTCAAAATAGTCATTTGCCATTGAAGCTGAATCATTTTCCGCTTTTTGAATTACGTAATTAATATCGTAAGTACCATCAGCTAGTTTTGCTGATGCATTCCCGTATGGCATTACAAGAAAAGCTAACATACATACGAACGTTATAATAAAAGCGGGTAATACAGAAACCTTTTTCATTTTTCTTGTTTCCTCCTTGGTTATCTTTCATTTCACTTTTTGAAAATGATAATTATTCTCAATTTATAAGAAAAAAAATAATCTCTTCTACCTATTATTTAATTAGCATTCTTTTATGTAACATAAGTATTATTGATTATCATTCTCATTTAATATTAAAAATAATATCTCACCCTATTCCTTATACGAAGGCATAGAAACTGAGAAAAAATGATACAACGTATTTATTGATTATCATTCTCAATGCAAATCAAAAAAATAAACTATCTCTTCTCCTCTTCTTTCACCTCTTCCCATAACAACACTATAGTTATAGAAACCCCTTTTCCCTCACTTCCCTTCCAATATTTCCACAACTAAGTCAATCTTAGCCTACTCATAAATTTTTTGTCAACTATATTACGTATAAAATTTTTAATATCTAAATTTCTCTATATGCGGCTTTTTTTACAAAAAAAGAGACTTTCTATTATAGAAAGCCTCTTTTCTCTATTTTTCTACAGCAATTTCCTGCTTTTGAAACTTAGAAACTATATAACCAAATCCTATACCGATTATGCCTGGAACTAACCAACCAATTCCTACACTATATAATGGAATCTTATCTAAAATAGGTGCTAGCGCTGCAATTTGAAGGTTTGCATTGTGTAATCCATCAAAGAAACTTATTGCAAATGCTCCTACAATCCCGCCCACATACATCGCTAATGGAAGACGAACATAGTTTTCAACAAGTGATAATACGATAAGTACGATTCCAATTGGATAAATTGCGATTAAGATTGGTAACGCTAATGCATTTAACTGAGTTAACCCAAGGTTTGCTACCATAAATGCTAATACACAGAAAATGAAAACGACTTTTTGATAAGAAAGCTTTGGTAATAAGGAAGAGAAGTAATCACCACAAGCTGCAACAATACCTACAGAAGTTGTTAAACATGCTGCTGTAATTGCGATCCCTAGTAATAAAGTTCCGTAGCTACCAAATAAATGATTCACGACATTTGTTAAAATAATTCCTCCGTTTGCGCCCATTCCAAGTGACACACTAGAAGCTCCAAGATAAGCAAGTGCTAAATACACAAGTAGTAGACCAAGCGCTGCAATAAATCCTGCAAAGATTGTTACTTTTGCAATACTGTTTTTATTTGTAATTCCTTTTTCTTTTAACGCATGAATTACAACATTTCCGAATACCAGTGCTGCAAGTCCATCTAAAGTTAAATATCCATCAATAAATCCTTTAAAGAGAGGAGCACTATACGCTTCTGTCGGTGCACCAAATTCTCCAATTGGTGTAATAAGTGCTTTACCTACGATAATTGCAATAACAGCTAATAATATTGGAGTTAGCACCTTACCAATACGACCCACTAATTTCGAAGGATTTAAAGCTAAATAGAAAGTGACTGCAAAGAAAATAAGTGTAAAGATAACAAGTGGATATGACTGACCAGCTATCTCACTTGGTAAAAACGGTGCAACACTCATCTCATAAGCTACTGTTCCTGTACGCGGCACACTTACGAATACGCCTAAACATAAATAAATTGCAGTGATAAAAACAAGTGCGAATATAGGATGTACACGTCCTGCTAGCTCATTAATATCTCCCTTTAAAGCTATAACAATTACTCCTAATAAAGGTAGTCCAACGCCTGTTACGATAAAACCAAACAGCGCGATCCATACGTCCGTTCCAGCACCTTGCCCTAACGCTGGTGGAAAAATCATATTACCTGCACCAAAAAACAGTGCAAATAACATTAAACTTATTGCAAACATCTCCGAAAACTTTAAAGATGATTTCATTTCTACTAACCTCCTAAAATAATAAATTAACAAAATATTCTGAATTAAAATCCGTCACATATCCTCTTTCAAGCATACTTCCCCGTAAAAGAACGCAAAAAACACCCGTCCCTAACAAAGGGACGAGTGTTGAAATCGTGGTTCCACCCTTATTCTAATAAAATGAATTCATAACGAAATAAGCTCATTTTATAGCTCGTGTAAATTGATAACGGTTTTATCCGCCAAGAATTACAATGCATCATGTATGCAGTTCACTCTTGAAGTTTAGAGGTGGTAAGCTTGTCTTTTCGTATTAGGAAGCTCACAGCCTAAGGCTTCCCTCTCTGAGAATCGTAAAATACAACTCATGTCCTCATCATTACTTTTATAAAATATCTTGTCGAAACTTGTTGTTTTTTATTATATGGGCTATTTTTTAAAAAATCAATAGTTTTATTTTTTCTGACAAAAAAATATAGGGAGAAAATTTTTCCTCCCTATAACTGCCCTATTAAAATTTCTAACTCTTCAGCTGTAACGCTCCGCCACTTTCCAACTTCAAGCTCATTTAGCTCTATATTCATAATGCGTACTCGCTTTAGCTTTATTACAGTAAATCCGAAAGCACGACTCATTCTACGAATTTGCCTGTTCATTCCTTGCGTTAAAACGATACGAAATGTTGATTGATCGACTCTTGTCACTTTGCACGGCTTCGTCATTCCATCTTTAATCTTTACACCGCTGGACATCTCATTAATAAACCAGTCCGTAAAAGGTTTATCGACTGTGACAACATATTCCTTCTCGTGCTCATGATTACCATGTAAAATTCGATTCGCAATGCCGCCGTCATTCGTTAATAAGATAAGTCCTTCCGATGCTTTATCTAATCGTCCAACTGGAAAGATTCGCTCTGGATAATTGATATAATCAATAATATTATCTTCAATATGATCAGCTGCTGTACAAGTAATTCCGACTGGTTTATGAAAGGCTATGTACACCTTTTCTTTCTCTTCTTTTACAATAACTTGCCCATCAATCGTTACAACATCACCATCGCTCACAAGTTCACCGTGCGTACATATTTCACCATTAATAGCCACGCGTCCAGCTTTAATGAGGCGATCTGTTTCACGTCTGGAGCATGATTTTGCTTCGCTTATGTATTGGTTGATTTTCATGTTCTATTCCTTTTCACATATATTAAAAGCGTCAATCTATGGCAATATAATTCTGCCACGATTGACGCTTTTTCACTTCGCAAAAACAACTAAATAAATAACCCCAATCACCAAAAATATTCCGCAACAAGCTAACAATACTTTTGCAAGTTTGTCCATAAACATATAATGGTTTCCCCTTTGTTTCGTTGTTTTCTATTTTAATTCGACAACTGTTACGCCTAGGCCTCCCTCGCCCATGTCGCCGTAACGGAAGGTTTTTACACCGCGATGCTTCTTCAAGTAATCTTGTACACCTTGGCGAAGTGCTCCTGTCCCCTTACCGTGAATAATTGATACGCGAGGATAGCTTGCAAGCTGGGCATCGTCTAAGTATTTCTCAACGCGCGCCATTGCATTTTCAAATCGTTCACCACGAAGGTCAAGTTCTAATGAAACGTGATAGTCTCTACCTTTTACCGTTGCAACTGCTTTTTTCTCTGTTTGCTTCGGTGTGTTAATGTATTCCATGTTAGATTCTTTTACTTTCATCTTCAGAATACCGATTTGTACGCTCCACTCAGTATCGCTTACTTTTTCAAGTAATTGACCTTTTTGACCGAACGTTAATACTTTTACTTCATCACCTGCACGTAACTGTTGCTTCGGCGCAGTGTTTTTCACGTTTACTTTTTGTTTCTTAACAAGCTCTGGTGCTGCGCCTTCTAGACGGCTCTTCGCTTCAATTAACTCGTGATCTTTCACGTTTGCAAGCTGTGCTTTACGCAATTGACGAAGTTCTTGAATAATGCCTTCTGCTTCTTTCTTTGCAGCTTCGACTTTTTCTTCCCCTTCTTTTTGCGCTTTTAATAATCGTTCATCGCGATCTTCGTTAAATTCAATGATTTGACGTTGTAATTCACGATGAAGTTTTTCAGATTGTTTGCGAAGTGCTTCTGCTTCGTTCCAGTCACGCTCTGCGTTCTTCTGGCTTTCTTCTAACTTCGCAATCATATTTTCAATTTTATTCGTATCTGTACTAATGTGGTTGCGTGCTTGGTCAATAACGCGATCAGATAATCCAAGACGTTTCGAAATTTCAAAGGCATTACTACGTCCTGGTACACCGATTAATAATTTATAAGTTGGACTTAATGTATTTACATCAAACTCAACACTCGCATTAATAACTTGCTCACGGTTATATCCGTATGCTTTTAATTCTGGATAATGCGTCGTTGCAACAACGCGAGCACCGCGATTACATACTTCATCTAAAATCGAAATTGCTAGTGCAGCCCCTTCTTGTGGGTCTGTTCCAGCACCTAATTCATCGAATAAAACTAAGCTTTCAAAATCAGCTTTTTCTAAAATATCAACGATGTTCACCATATGTGAGGAGAACGTACTTAAACTTTGTTCAATCGATTGCTCATCACCGATATCAGCAAATATATTTTTAAACACACAAATCTCTGACTCATCCATTACTGGAATGTGAAGACCAGATTGCGCCATTAAAACACAAATACCAACTGTTTTCAGCGTAACTGTTTTACCACCTGTATTCGGTCCTGTAATAACAATTGTCGTGAAATCTTTACCTAACATAATGTTATTTGGCACAATAATTTCTGGATCGATTAGCGGATGGCGAGCTTGTCTTAAATCCATATAACGCTCGTTATTTACGATTGGTTTCGTTGCTTTAATTCGCTTTGCATAAAAAGCTTTCGCAAAAATGAAATCAAGATTCGCAACTACTTCTACGTTTGATAAAACGATATCGGCTTCTACTGCCACTTCTTCTGTTAACATCAATAAGATGCGTTCGACTTCTTGTTTCTCTTTCACACGAGCTTCTTGCAGTGCGTTATTTAATTCTACAATGACTTGCGGTTCAATAAATAACGTTTGTCCAGAAGCTGATTGATCGTGAACAATACCACCATATACGCCGCGGTATTCTTGTTTTACTGGGATTACGTAACGTTCGTTACGAATCGTTACAATCGAGTCAGACAGCATCTTTTGCGCATTTGAAGAGCGCGTCATATTTTCTAATTTTTCACGAATACGGCTTTCCGCAGTACGAATTTGAGTACGAATACCACGCAGTTTATCACTTGCGCTATCGACTACTTCACCGCCGTCACCGATACAATTTGTAATTTTCTTTTCTAAATCATATAAAGATACAATTTGAGCGACGTGAGTTTCTAAAATCGGAAGCTCGACACCGTTATCAGCCATATCTTCAATGAAACGTTTCATATTACGACTACCATACATCGTATTCGCAATATCAAGTAATTCATTTGGACTTAACATACTCCCAATTTTTGCACGCTTCACATTTGAGCGAATATCCGTAATACCACCTAATGGTGCACTACCTTTTAAACGAATAACTTTCGCTGCTTCATCCGTTGTATCTTGCATTTCTACAATTTCTTCAAAATCAGTGCTCGGCACTAAATGCTTCACTTTGTCACGGCCAAGTGAAGAGGCTGTATGTTCAAGTAATTGTTCTTTTACTTTATTGTATTCTAATACACGCAACGTTCTTTCTAACATGTTGCAGGTCCCCCTTGCGTTACTTATTACGTTTAATATAGTCTAATAAACGTTCAATATCCCATGTGTTAATCACGTTATCTTTTTGAATCCAACCTTTACGTGCTGCTGCTACACCTGTTTCCATATCTTCTAACATTTCAAGTGTATGAGCATCTGTATTAATCGCTACTTTTACACCAGCATCTTGTGCTTGTTTTAATAATTTCGCGCTTAAATCTAGACGGTTCGGATTCGCATTTAATTCTAAAACTGTATTTGTCTCTTTTGCGAGTTCAATTAATAAATCTGTATCTACATCATAACCCTCACGGCGCCCGAGAAGACGTCCTGTCGGATGAGCAATCATTGTGACATGTTTATTCTCAAGTGCAGTACGCAGACGCTTCATGATCGTTTCACGGTCTTGTGAGAAGCTAGAGTGAATCGCTCCAATGACATAGTCTAATTCTTCTAATACTTCATCATCAAAATCAAGCGAGGCATCTGGTAAAATGTCCATTTCAATTCCGCGTAAAATTGTAATGTCTGGATACTTTTCATTCATACGTTCAATTTCTTTCGCTTGCTCACGAAGACGCTCTTTCGTTAAACCATTCGCTACTTTTAAGTATTGCGAGTGATCAGTAATCGCCATAAACTTATATCCACGAGCACGGCACGCTTGTACCATTTCTTCAATAGAAAAAGCACCGTCACTCCAAGTTGTATGCATATGTAAATCACCTTGTATATCGGAAAACTGAATTAAGTTCGGATACTCTTTAATTAATTCAATTTCTTTTCCATCTTCACGCACTTCTGGCGGAATAAATGGTAGACCGAAATGAGCAAAGAAGTCTTCTTCAGTCTCAAATGTTTTCACTTCACCTGTTTCTAAGTTCTCTACACCGTACTCACTAATTTTCTCGCCTTTATCTTTTGCGATTTGACGCATTTTTACGTTATGGTCTTTTGATCCTGTGAAATGGTGAAGTGTTGTAATAAACTCTTCTGGTTTTACTAAGCGGAAATCGATTGAAATATCATATTCATATTGAAGACGAACAGAAACTTTCGTATCCCCACTTGCGATTACCTCAATCATATTATCGAATTGTAGTAAATGCTCACGTACCGCTGCTGGTTCTGTCGTTGCAATGATAAAATCTAAATCTTTCACTGTTTCACGAACACGGCGCAAACTACCAGCGCGAGAGAAACGAATTACTTCAGCAATATTCGACAATTTCTCCTCTATTTCCCCGGCAATAGGCAATACCATCGCAATTGGTAAACGCTCTGGACGAGAGCCTACTTGATCGATTGCTTCTAATATTTTCTCTTCTGTCTTCTTACCGAAACCAGCTAAAGCTTGTACTTTATTTTCCTCACAAGCAGCTTTTAACGTCTCCATATCAATAACGCCTAGCTCTTTATATAACTTAGCCACCTTTTTACCACCAAGACCTGGTAGTTTTAATAACGGCAATAAGCTACTCGGTACTTCTTTTTCAAGTTCTTGTAATACTTCAGATGTTCCCGATTCTATATATTCTTGAATAACGGCTGCTGTTCCTTTTCCGATGCCCGGAATCTTTGTGAAATCTTCAATCTCAGAAAGACTACGATCGTCACTTTCTAATGCTGCTGCCGCTTTACGAAATGCAGATATTTTAAATGGATTCGCACCCTTTAGTTCCATAAAAAGCCCGATTGTCTCTAATAATTTGATAACTTGTTTTTTATTTACTTTCATCATTACCCCGCCTTTCTTTCATAGAAAAAAACTTCTCTTTCCGAAAAAAGAGAAGTTATACTCTGCTACCTGTCTGCCATAGTTCCTTCACCTTTTCAGATAGAATCGGTGTATCGTCTACAATTATTTTGCTAATTGATGATTTTTGTAATGGTGTTTGTACTTGTTCAATCGGAAGAATGTTTCCAATGATAATTAAGACAAACAAAACAATATATACTTCTAAAAATCCGAGGATTGCCCCCGCAAACGCATTTACTTGCTTTAAAACCGGTATTTCTGCAAACATATTTAACAAATTACCAAGTAATGAAAGTGCTATTTTTGTAATAATAAACAATATGATAAACGCAAGCGCTTGATAAAATACTGTCTCAATATTATTTGCATCAATCCATTCTGGAACAGATACGTTTTTATCAAATGGATACGGAATAAATTTCGCAAGTGCTGGCGCTAAATCTTTACAGTACCAGTATGCAACAAGGTATGCGATAATAAAGCTTGTTAACTTTACAAGTTGCAGAATAAACCCTCTGCGTAAGCCGAGGAAAAATCCCATAACAAGCAGTAAAATGATAATAATATCAATCATGTTATTCCATTCCTTTTTTTGTCATACTTTCTTTCAATTTCTCATGTTCTTCTTTTAATTTTATGTAATCGTGTATGACGTTTACCGCCGTCAATACCGCTAGTCTACTCGTGTCAAGCGAAGGATTCTTGGCATTGAGTTCGCGCATTTTATCATCCACAATCGCTGCTACCATGCGGATATGACTTGTACTTTCATCGCCAACAACTGAATATTGCTGACCATAGATTTCTACATTAATTCGACTTTTCTTTCCCTTTTGTTGTGACAACTCACCGGCCTCCAATCACGTACAGAATCCTAAAGT
Organism: Bacillus sp. RCC_6_1; assembly: GCF_041360755.1. Taxonomy (NCBI): domain Bacteria; kingdom Bacillati; phylum Bacillota; class Bacilli; order Caryophanales; family Bacillaceae; genus Bacillus; species Bacillus sp. RCC_6_1. The sequence goes on along the minus strand of NZ_JBFUPV010000002.1, from coordinate 315,535 downwards.
TTATCATACCATGAACCTTCATAATATGGAAACAGAAAGAACAATCCGATATGATAAAAATAACAATATAAAAAAAGGGGCGACCATTATGTCAAATTCTATCGTAATTCAAACAAATTCTACAGTAATTGAAGACATGAAACAACAATATAAACATTCACTTAGCCCGAAAATTCCACAAGGCGGAATCTTCATGGCAAAGGTGCCATCTTGCACGATTACAGCGTATAAATCTGGAAAAGTAATGTTCCAAGGAGGCCGCGCTGAAGCAGAAGCTTCTCGTTGGCAAACTGTCTCTCAAACACCAAAAACAGCTGTAAAAAAATCTGTCGATTCACACCGTTATGCGCCGCCTGCTTCCATCAGTACAATGTCTATTGTAGGGTCTGATGAAGTTGGTACTGGTGATTTCTTCGGACCAATGACAGTCGTTGCTGTATATGTGGATGCGAAGCAAATTCCACTACTAAAAGAACTTGGTGTAAAAGACTCTAAAAACTTAAATGACGATCAAATTACTGCCATTGCGAAACAACTTCTACACGTTGTTCCTTATAGCTCTCTTGTCCTTCATAACGAAAAATATAACGAGCTATTTGATAAAGGAAACAACCAAGGTAAGCTAAAAGCTTTACTACATAATAAAGCTATTACAAACTTATTAGCTAAAATGGCACCTACAAAACCTGAAGGCGTCTTAATCGACCAATTCACACAACCTGATACATACTACAAATATTTAGCAAAACAAAAACAGGTACAGCGTGAAAATGTTTATTTCGCTACGAAAGGTGAAAGCGTCCATTTAGCAGTAGCCGCTGCTTCTATTTTAGCTCGCTACTCATTCGTAAAACAGTTTGACGAACTAAGTAAAAAAGCTGGTATGCCACTTCCGAAAGGTGCTGGTAAACAAGTTGATATCGCTGCTGCTAAATTAATTCAAAAGCTTGGTAAAGAACGATTACCCGAGTTTGTGAAACTGCATTTCGCTAATACGGAGAAGGCGCTTCGCTTATTAAAATAGTATCGACAAAAACAGGAGCCTACAAACTCCTGTTTTTTGTTTCATCCTACTATTGTCCTTATAGTTTTGTTATAATTATAATATACAGATTATTCTAACATAGGAGGAGATCTACATTGCTACTTCTACAAATGATTCTAAATATTTTACTAGGCGATCCACACGAAAGACAGTTCGAAATTAGAGAAAACATTCAGCTACTAAGTGAACAACCAGCGTTCAACGATTTAATAGAGCGTTATGGTCGATCTTTCTTATTAAACTTTCGGATTCGAAGATTTATCGGGAAACACGATGCACGCTTGTTAATACATAATCCAGCAAAACTACAACACTTCTGTGAAGAACTTGAATGTATGATTAGAAAAAGGAGGTTTTTCATATGAACGCTGTAAAAGTTAAAAAGGTACTATATGCTTTCGTACACCTCGTAGGCCCACTTTCTTACCTCACTATTTCTATCATTTGGGGAGCTTTTTTCACTACTAAATCCACATTCGAAAATATATATGATAATCTTGGCGTGATGGCCATCTATTACGTGTTCATAAGTTTACTGTGGTTTTTCTATTTAGATCGATTAGACAAAGACATAAATAAGATTACAAAAGAAATTAACGATAATAAGATGTAACACATAACAAAGGAGAGCCCTTAAGACTCTCCTTTGTTATGTTAGCTTCGTTTCTGCTTCTTATTTGATGAAGATACTTTATGAGAACCTGTTTCATGTGTCGTCGTTCCTTGTCCTTCAACTTCTGGAGAACCTAGGCCCGATCTTGAATGATCTTTTTTCACTTTTTTACTCATTTATATTCACCCCTTCGCGTTACTTTTTGCTACGAGGGAATAAACTATACAATATGTAAAATAAAAAGCGAGAGGAAATCCTCTCGCCTTTTTTCATATTTTAGAATTCAGAAGAACCTGGAGTTCTTGGGAATGGAATTACGTCACGGATGTTAGCCATACCAGTGATGTACATTAGGAAGCGCTCGAAACCTAGACCGAATCCAGCGTGTTTTGTACCGCCGTATTTTCTAAGTTCTAAGTACCACCAGTAGTCCTCTTCGTTCATACTTAATTCTTTAATTCTGTCTACTAAAACGTCCATTCTTTCTTCACGTTGGCTTCCGCCGATTAATTCGCCGATGCCAGGAACTAGAAGGTCCGTAGCAGCTACTGTTTTACCGTCTTCATTTAAACGCATGTAGAATGCTTTAATGTCTTTCGGATAGTCCGTTACGAATACAGGGCGTTTGAAGATTTCTTCTGATAAGTATCTTTCGTGCTCTGTTTGTAAGTCGATTCCCCATTCTACTGGGTATTTGAAGTCAGCACCTGATTCTTGAAGCACTTTAATTGCTTCTGTATATGTGATGCGACCGAAGTCAGAGTTGATTACGTTGTTCATGCGCTCTAGAACTGTTTTATCAACGAAGCTGTTGAAGAATTCCATTTCTTCTGGTGCATGCTCTAATACGTATTTCATTGCATATTTCAGCATATCTTCTGTAAGGTTCATTACGTCACCTAGTTCAGCGAATGCAATCTCAGGCTCAACCATCCAGAACTCAGCAGCGTGACGAGTTGTGTTTGAGTTTTCTGCACGGAATGTAGGTCCGAATGTGTATACATCACGGAATGCTAATGCATAAGCTTCAGCGTTCAGCTGTCCACTTACTGTTAAGTTTGTTTCTTTACCGAAGAAGTCTTTTGACTCATCAACTTTTCCGTCTTCACCTTTTGGTAGGTTATTTAAATCTTGCGTTGTTACGCGGAACATTTCGCCAGCACCTTCTGTATCACTACCAGTGATGATTGGTGTGTGGACATGTACGAATCCACGCTCTTGGAAGAATTGGTGAATCGCAAATGCTGCGATAGAACGTACGCGGAACGTTGCAGAGAATGCATTTGTTCTTGGACGTAAGTGAGCGATTGTACGTAAGTATTCAAACGTATGACGCTTCTTTTGAAGTGGGTAATCAGAATCTGATAAGCCCTCGATATCAATTTTTTCTGCTTTAATTTCAAATGGTTGCTTCGCTCCCGGCGTTGCAATTACTTTACCTTCTACTTTAACTGAAGAGCTAAGTGGAAGTTTTGCAATTTCTTTGAAGTTCTCTAATTCTGTATCGAAAACGATTTGAACGCTTTTGAAGAAGCTACCGTCGTTTAATTCGATGAAACCAAATGCTTTTGAATCACGTAAGTTACGAATCCACCCTGATACTTGTACTGTTTGATCTGCATACTTTTCTGTATCTCTATACAGACTTTTTACTAATGTGTTTTCCATAGTGAAATTCTCCTTTGCTCATATATTTAAATACAAAAAAACCTTTCATCCATAAAGGGACGAAAGGTTAAACTTCGCGGTACCACCCAATTTGTCATAAAGACCAACTTTAACTCGTATGTAATACATACTTCCCGGTTTGTAACAGGCCGGATTCCCGTCTAAGTCTACTCTTGAATACAAAATTCAATTTCGGTTAGCAACTCCAAGGTGTTCTTCACATATACCGCCTCATCAGGCTCTCACCGTCCCTGACTCGCTTTGGATTATAGTATATACTACTTTTCCTTATCATCGTCTTTCATTTTGTTAAACTAAAATTAATGTACTACATTCGAGAGAAAGATGCAAGGTGTCGGAAAATATATGAGCGATTTTTGTAATATATCGACTTACCGACAGTGTCCGACAACCAATCCAATAAAAAAATTGCCGGAATGAATCCGGCAATTTTCTAATTACTTACGTAACTCCGCACCGAATTTCTCTTCTACCGTTGTTAGTACACGGTTATGTGCTTCTGTTACTTCTTCGTCTGTTAATGTACGTTCTGCATCGAAGTAAGTCATAGAGAATGCAAGTGATTTCTTGCCTTCTTCCATTTTTTCACCTTCGTATAAGTCGAATAGTGTTACGTCTTTCAGAAGTTCTCCGCCAGCTTCAGCAATGACTTGCTTCATTTCACCAGCTTTTGTTTCTTTTGTTACTACAACAGCCATGTCACGTGTCATAGATGGGAAACGTGGAATTGCTGAGTAGTAAGTTTCCTCAGCGTCTGCACCGAATACTTTTACAAGAGATAATTCAAATACGAATGTATTTTTCACATCTAATTGTTTTTCTGCTTCTGGGTGCAATTGACCGATGAAACCAATTACTTCGCCATCTAATACGATGTCAGCTGTACGGCCTGGGTGCATACCTTCACGTTTTGCTGGTGCATATGTGATTTGATTTGAAACGCCAAGCACGTCGAATAGTCCTTCTAGTACACCTTTCACAACGAAGAAGTCTACTACTTTCTTCTCACCTTGCCATGCATGGTGAAGAGCAAGACCTGTCATAACACCTGCAAGATGTTGTTCTTCTTTCGGAAGTTCTCCTTCTTCTGTCGGTAAGAAGATAGAACCTACTTCGTATAAAGCAACGCTGTCGTTTTTACGAGCGACATTGTATGAAACTGCTTCTAGTAATTGCGGTACTAAGCTTAAACGAAGTTGGCTACGTTCTTCACTCATTGGAAGTGCAAGACCTACAGGCGCCTTTTCGTTTGGCTCAACCATATATTGTTTCGCTTTGTCAGCGCTTGTTAATGAATACGTAATTGCTTCATATAAACCAGCACCCTCTAAGAAGCGGCGTACTTTACGACGTTTCGTTTGTGCTGATGTTAATTTACCACGAGTCATCGTTCCAGAAGGTAATGTAACTGGAATGTGGTCATAACCGTATAGACGGCCCACTTCTTCTACTAAGTCTTCTGAAATTGTAATATCAGGACGACGTGCTGGTACATTTACATGGAATGTTCCTTCTACTTCTGTAAATGGGAATTTCAAGTTTGTGAACATTGTACCCATTTCACTCGCAGAAATATTTGTACCTAATACACGGTTTACTTTTTCAGCAGTAACAGATACTGTACGCTCTTGTACTTGTAAGTTGTCAGCTTCTACTACACCTTCAAGTGCTTCACCGCCAGCATATTTCGCCATTAAAGCAGCTGCGTGTTGAATTGCTTCAAATGTACGTGTTGGATCGATTCCTTTTTCGAAACGTGCACTTGATTCACTACGAAGACCTAAGTCTTTTGATGTACGACGTACTGTTTGACCTGCAAAGTATGCAGACTCAATTAGAACGTTTACTGTCTCATTTGTAACTTCAGAATCCGCCCCGCCCATTACACCAGCAACAGCTAAAGCTTTCGTGCCGTTTGTAATTACAAGATGGTGGCTTTGTAATGTACGCTCTTGATCATCTAACGTTTCAATTTTTTCGCCTTCTTTTGCAAGACGAACAACGATTTCTTTTGAACCTAATTTATCGTAATCGAATGCATGTAACGGTTGACCGTATTCCATTAAAATGTAGTTTGTAATATCAACTACGTTGCTAATTGGACGAATGCCAGCTGCCATAAGACGAGTTTGCATCCACATTGGTGATGGACCAATCTTTACGTTTTTAACCATTTTTGCAATGTATAACGGGTTTTCTTCTTTCGCTTCTACACTTACAGAAATATAATCAGAAGTTTTTTCTGCTGTTTCTTGTAAGTCGATAGCTGGAAGTTTTACTTCGCGGCCATAAATAGCAGCTACTTCATATGCAACACCTAACATGTTTAGGCAATCTGCACGGTTTGGTGTTAAACCAAGCTCAAGTACTTCATCGTGTAAGTTTAAAATTTCAAGTGCATCTGCACCAACTTCAGCGTCACTTGGGAAGATGAAGATACCATCTGCATATTCTTTTGAAACTAACTTTCCATCAATGCCAAGCTCTTGAAGAGCACAAACCATACCGTGAGAAGCTTCACCACGTAGTTTTGCTTTTTTAATTTTGAAGTTACCAGGAAGTACAGCACCAACTTTTGCAACTGGTACTTTTAAACCTTTTGCAATGTTAGCAGCTCCACAAATAATTTGAACTGGCTCTTCTTCACCGATATCGATTAAGCATTTGCTTAATTTATCAGCTTCTGGGTGTTTTTCACATTCTAATACGTGACCAACTACAACACCTTTTACACCTTTATTTAATACTTCAACGCCTTCTACTTCAATACCACTTTTCGTGATTTTGTCTGCTAGTTCTTGTGCTGTTACATCTTTAATATCTACATACTCTTGTAACCAACGATATGATACGAACATATTTATCCTCTCCTTCCCTTACGCTCGTTTGAATTGTTGTAAGAAACGTACATCATTTGTATAGAAATGACGAATGTCATCTACTCCGTATTTCAACATTGCGATACGCTCTGCGCCCATACCGAATGCGAAACCTTGATATTCTTTTGAATCATAACCAGCCATTTCAAGTACGTTCGGGTGAACCATACCTGCGCCTAGAATTTCAATCCAGCCAGTTCCTTTACAAGTGCCGCAACCTTTGCCATGACACATCATACAAGAAATATCCATCTCTACAGATGGCTCTGTGAATGGGAAGAAACTTGGACGAAGACGGATTTCACGATCTTCACCGAACATCTTTTTCACAAATACTTGCAGTGTACCTTTTAAGTCACTCATACGAATGTTTTTATCAATTACAAGACCTTCAATTTGCATGAACTGATGTGAATGCGTCGCATCGTCGTCATCACGGCGATACACTTTACCAGGACAAATAATTTTGATTGGGCCTTTTTCTTTATTATTTTCCATCGTACGTGCTTGCACAGAAGATGTATGTGTACGTAGTAACGTTTCTTCTGTAATGTAGAATGTATCTTGCATATCACGCGCTGGGTGATCTTTCGGTAAGTTTAGTGCTTCGAAGTTGTAGTAGTCTTTTTCTACTTCTGTTCCTTCAGCTACTTCATAACCCATACCGATGAATACATCTTCAATTTGCTCAACAACAGCTGTTAACGGATGGTGACAACCTGTTTCAACAGGACGACCTGGCAGTGTAACATCGATTGTTTCAGTAGCTAATTTCGCTTCGATTACTGCTTTTTCTAAGTTACTAATTTTGTCATCTAAACGCGTTTGAATCGCTTCACGCACTTCATTTACTAATGCTCCCATACGTGGACGCTCTTCTGCTGACAATTTTCCCATGCCGCGTAATACTTCTGTAATTGGGCCTTTTTTTCCTAAATACGCTACGCGTACGTCGTTTAAGCCCTTTAGCTCTTTCGCTTCTTCAATAAGCTCTAACGCTTTTTGCTTTAGCTCTTTTAAACGTGCTTCCATTTTGGAACCCTCCTAATTTTAAAAATAAAAAAACCTCGCTCCCAAAAAGGGACGAGGTAAATTCGCGGTACCACCCTAAATTGACAGAACAAGTCTGCCCACTCATTAGTTATAACGATCAATTCTGACCGGAACGCCTTTACATATACATGGTCCTGGCGTCAACTCCAGAGGTGAATTCACTTCCGTCTACCATAAGAATGCTTTCAGTCTACGGCACTCTCTCCCTATATGGCGATTTTGTAAGTTACTCTTCTCTATCAACGTTTTTCGTTATTTAACTTTTAATATAATGTACTTCAACTTATTATAAGAAGTTTTTTATTTGTTCGCAACCGGGCTTTGCAAATAATACGTTAAAATCCCTGCTGCAACCGCAACATTTAATGATTCTGCCCCGCCGTAAATCGGAATATACAAGTTTTGATCCGTTTTTGCAAGAATTTCTTGGCGTACGCCATTTCCTTCATTTCCTACAATTAATGCAAAACTGCCAGCCGGCGTTACTTCACCATACGGAACTCCATTTTCAAGAGCTGTTCCATATACAGGAACGTTGTTTTCTTTTAACTTGTCTACCCATTCTTCTAAGTTCCCTTTTACAATTGGTAAGTGGAAAATAGAGCCTTGTGTAGAGCGGAGTACTTTACTATTGTAAACATCAACACAACCTTCTCCAAGCACAACAGCGTGAATACCAGCTGCATCAGCTGTACGAATAATTGTTCCTAAATTACCTGGGTCTTGCAGGCCATCTAATAAAAGGAATTTCCCATCAGTAAGAGCTACTTCTTTCTCATGCTTCTCACAAACAGCAAATACACCTTGTGTCGTTTCTGTTTCACGAAGTATTTTGACAATCACCTCAGGTACGATATACATTTCCACATCATTAACTGTCCAATCTTTCGGAAGGTCTGTCTGATCTGAAACGATAAGTTCTGTTACAATTCCTGCCTTCAAAGCTTCCTCGACTAAGTGGAATCCTTCTACAAAAAATAAACCTTTTTTATCGCGTTCTTTTTTCGTTTGCAGCTTTTTCCACTGCTTTACACGCGGATTTTGTACTGAATCAATGTTTTTCATAATATGTATTTCCCTCTCTTCTTGTCTTATCATTATAGCCTATTTTTCATACATATTTACATAAAAAAGAACAAAAACTAACGTCAGTTTCAATTCTGAAGAAGAGGTGAAAGCAATGAGTTTTAATTTACGCGGTGCTGTATTAGCGAATGTATCTGGAAATTCACAAGATCAATTACAAGAAACAATCGTCGATGCAATTCAAAGCGGTGAAGAAAAAATGCTTCCAGGTCTTGGCGTTTTATTTGAAGTCATTTGGAAAAACGCTGATGAAAATGAAAAGCACGAAATGTTAGAAACACTAGAGCAAGGATTAAAAAAATAAGCAATTTGAAAATCACCTTTGCATAAGCTAAGGTGATTTTTTTTCGGGAAAATTTTTTCTTCTCCTAAACATTTCTACTTTACTAACGAACTATGATGGAGTACAATGTTCAAAATACATTTAAACCGATCGATTTTTCTTCATATACACCATAAGATAAAAGGAGTGAATGTTTTATGCACCGTATTACGCTTGAACAAATTTTTAAACACCACATTACACAAAAATACGTAAACCGTTCTGGAATGGTCCACGCGATTGCTGTCGCTTACCATGCGTTTCACCTAGCCAAAAAGCATCACGCCTCAGTCGATGCTGCCACAAAAGCTGGCTTCCTTCATGATATCGGACATCATACGTGGTACACAGGCGGCGAATGGGATTATGACTTATATAAAAAGAATGATATCCATGCAATTAAAGGTGCTGAAAGAGCACATAAATTACTTATTAGATTAGGAGAACATCCAAAACTAGCAAAAGAAATTTCTATTGCAATTCTTCTTCATACAGATTCTTTCTTAGTGGAACAAGAAATTGAAAGAACATCTCTTCAAAATATTATTAAATGGGCAGACGAAGCAGATGAAGAACCGGGCGGAGCGCATCATTATCGAACAATTTCTTATGAAAAAGCACTTAAAGCAATTCAGCAATTAGATCGATTGGTAGAGCGTGAATTGCAAATAGAGCAAGCAAAATTGAATAACAAGACAGAACATAGTTATCAATGAGAAAGAGGCATCACTACAGGGTGATACCTCTTTTATTATTTTATAGAAAATACACCTTTATATGTAATATTTAAATATTACGCCTGAAAACAAAACGCCTTATAATTAAATATACAAATATAAAGAGGTGATTCTACATATGCAACCCGCTACACAACTTTCTAATGAACAGAAATACTCTATGTCATGGGGACAATTTATTAGCTCCGTTGTATTCGCTTTTTTCGGAACCGGACTTATTACTGTGTTCCTCGCAATGCCCTTAACAATTTATACAGCCGGTCTTACAGATAAAAAACAAATTGCCCTGTATGAATCTATCGTAAATACTGCAAGTATTGTATTACAGCTAGCCGTGTTGTTATTCTTCATTTTTAAATTCGAACCCGCAAAAAAATTACTACTACAATCATTTAACTTTAAAGCACTGAGAGAATGGCGTACATACGTATACTTACTTCTTTTCTTCGCTATAAACATTTTACTCAATTACATCTTGTTAAATTATGTGTTCCAAGACGCAACAAAGCAGCAATCTTCCGCACTAAACTTAGATGTCTTTAAGCAGTATCAAATATTATTACTTCTGGGCTTTGCAATACTCACACCAATTTTTGAAGAGCTTATTTTCCGTGGCTTTATACTTCGCTTTTTCTCAGAACGCTTTCCATTTTGGATTGCAGCGATTATAACAAGCTTCTTCTTCGGTATCGCTCATACATACTCACTTGGCGTAATGGTCATTACTTTCTTCATGGGATTATTAATGGCTATTTTATGTAAAAAAACAAAATCCATTATTCCAGCTATGTTATTTCATATTATGAATAATATGTTGGCATTCTTGAATTAGAAAGAGGTACCCTCACGATACCTCTTTTATTAATTCGTATGATCACTTCTCATTTCCATCAATTTATACATATTTATTAATATTATCCAAAATAAACTTCATGTAGTAAAATATAACTTAATTCATATAAAGGAGTTTACATATGTTTAGTGTTATTTGGATGCTTTTCACGCCACTTCTCTTACTATGCGGGATTGCTGGTGGTATTTTTTTAATAGTAACAGGAATTAAATATCGGAAATTACTCGTTGGTTTAATGGGGCTACTTAGCCTATCCTTTGTCACACTACCTTTTGTTTTTTTAAGTATAGGAATTAATATGGATACAATCTTCCCCATTCCAACTGCTCTTTACTGGACCCTATTTTCTTTAACTGGATTATTAGCAGGGATAAGTGGATTCCAAGCAAAAATTAAAAGTATACGTAATATGGGGTTCATTATTTTTACCATTGGAATATTAGGGGTTATCTTCTGGGTACTCATGTCTGTAGGTGATTGATTCTATATAACTTTTTTCGAAACCCACAAATCGGAGGTAATACAGAAATGTTCGGAATATTAATTTGGATGATTTTAGCTTTTACTTTAATGTTATGCGAATTCATCGTCGGCATTTTTTTAATTATTGCTGGTATGAAATGTCGTAAATCATTTACTATTATAGCTGGTTTAATTAGCATATCTCTTATCGTTGTTCCTATCATTTGTATAGGTTATGGAATAGACTTAGAGGGGATGATTCCAATTTCAGGAACTTTATATTGGGGTCTCTTCTCTTTAGCTGGACTATTAGCTATAGTAAACGGAAGACACATATCGAGTATTCGTTCTATGGGGACGATTTTATTTATAACAGGATTATGCTCTGTAAGTGGTTATTACCTTTTATATCTTACTCTTTAAAAAGACAAAAAAAGCAGGGAAATTAATTCCCTGCTTTTCTATTTGGTTTATTGCCTGATGGTAAGAAGAACGATAACACCCAAGCGATACCTGCTAGTATCGTTGCGATTAAGAAGGCATCGTTAATACCGTTAATTGCAGATAGCTTTGAAATTTGTCCATATAATAGTTGTGTGCTCATCGCGTCTCCTGCTTGAGCTGATCCAGCTAAGGCCGCTAAACTTTGCCCCATGCCATGTATTTTATCAACTAAAATTGGGTTTGATGTTGTTAACATGTTGCCGTAATCTGCTACGTGAGCAGTCGTTTGTTGCGTCATAAGTGTAATTAAAATCGCTGTTCCGATTGAACCCGCTACTTGTCTTGACGTATTTTGCGTTGCTGTACCGTGAGAAATTAATTTCATCGGCAGCGCGTTCATACCAGCCGTCATAATTGGCATCATAATGAATGACATACCAATTGAACGTATAATATAATCCGTCATAATAACGCTATACGGTGTATCCATCGATAATTTTGTAAATTCATATGTCGCATACGTCGTAATTGCCAATCCAATTATCGCTAATGGACGAATGCCATATTTATCGAATAATTTACCCGCTACTGGTCCCATGATCCCCATAATTAATGATCCTGGAAGAAGTAGTAAACCAGATTCAATTGGCGTAAAGCCACGAATATTTTGCAGATATACTGGAAGCAATAACATACCTCCGAATAATGCCATCGTAACGATTGCGTTAATTACTAAAGTGAAAGTAAATACTGGATATTTAAATACTTGTAAATCAAGCATTTTATTGTCCGTTGTTAACTCTCTCCAAATAAATAACGCTAAACCAATTACACCAATGATAAGTGAAATAACAACTTCTGCACTAGTCCAACTATTATTTCCAGCCTCACTAAATCCGTACAGCAAGCTTCCTAGCCCAATACTTGAACTAACAACACCAAATACATCTAATTTTGTTTTAGACACTGGCTGAGCTAGTGTAAAGAATTTTAAAGATAGGAACGTAATAATTAAACCGATAATAAACATCGCATAGAACATTAAGTTCCAGCTGTAATTTTCAATTACCCAACCTGTTACAGTCGGTCCGATAGCTGGAGCTAAAATCATCGCTACACCTAGTAACCCCATCGCTGCTCCGCGCTTATGAGGCGGGAACAATGTCATAAAGATATTCATACCAACCGGCATTAAAATACCCGCACCAACTGCTTGAATTACGCGGCCCGTCATCATCATCGTAAAGTTTCCGGAAGTAGCACAAATGATAGATCCTACCGTGAAGAATAACATTGCTGCTACGAATAATTTACGATACGTAAATCGTGAAACTAAAAAGGCACTAATCGGTACTAAAATACCATTTACAAGCATGAAGCCTGTAATTAACCATTGTGCTGTTGAAGTTGATACGTTAAATTCATTCATTAACGGAGGTAATGCAACGTTAATAATTGTTTGGTTTAAAATAGAAACGAACATGCCGAGAATTAATACAGCTACAACTGCTTTTACGTTCACATTCTCTACAGGCGTAGAAATTTGTTTTTTCTGCACTTCTTTTTCTTGTTTTACTTCTTCTTGCTTTCCTGTTTCTAACTCAACTACATTAGAAATTTCCGATTCTTGCTTTCGTTCAATTTCTTTCTCTTCTGTTTCAACTTTACTTATTTCTATTTTACTTACGGCTGGGACTTGTTCTTCTCCCATTTTCGTTTTTTTCTTTCGTAAAAGACGATTTACAAGGAAGAAGACGATTATACAAAATAGTGCATATCCTGCAATTACAATTGAGGACATCTCATCTCCCCCTTACTTATGAATACGAACTGTCACATTCATGCCAGGAACAATATTTACTGATTTGCTATGATCTAAAGAAATTTTAACTGGTACTACTTGTGTTACTTTCGTATAGTTCGCTGTTGCGTTGCTTGATGGCAACATAGAGAATGTATTCGCTGTTGTTAAGCCAACTTGTTCTACTTTTCCTGTTAACGTTGTATCTGGGTATGCATCTACATACACATCTACATCTTGACCTTTTTGAACATCATCAACATCTGTTTCTTCAATGTTTGCTGTTACCCATAAATTGTTCATATCGAATGCGTAAGCAATCGGGCTACCAGCTCCAACGAAAGCATTTGTTGTTGCGTTTGATTGTACAACCGTTGCATTTTGTGGAATTGTTACATCTACTGTTTGTTCTCCATTAGCTGCCGCTACAGTAACAGTACCTAGTTTATCGTTCTCATTATAATTTTTTCCTACTTCAGCTTTCCAGTCAGTTAGTTTACCTGCTACTGGTGAAGCAACCGGAATTACCTTCCCATCAATCTTTGCATTGTCTGTTTTTAAGTAATTTTCCGTTTGGTTGTAATAGTAATAACCGCCAATACCGCCGCCAACTAGTACAATTAATGTGATAATGTTGATAATTACCATTCTTCGAAACTGATTCATTGCATTCCTCTCCTTATATCGCATATAATTTTTTTCTAAACTATTTATGTCCTTATTGTTTAGATTGTTTAATTGTTAATTATATTAACCTTTTAACAAAAAAATCACACCATCTGCAGCGTAAATCGAAATTTATCTACCTGCGAGCGGTGCTGATTTCTGAAGGACTATCGTTTATAATTATAAATAATTATTTTGAATCTACAACCGACAATTTACGTATGAAATGTTGCTTAAACAACAATATAATACCAATATGTTGTTTAAGTATAGAAAATTAAACGAGGAGAAGAAAAATGTCTATTAAAAATACAAATGATCCACGTGTAAAGCGAACGAGACAACTCATTCAGGATGCTTTTGTCGCTTTAGTAGGCGAAAAAGGCTTTGAAAATGTAACTGTGCAACATATCGCAGAACGCGCTCCTGTAAATCGCGCTACATTTTATAGCCATTACCATGATAAATATGACCTATTAGACAAAAGTATTGAAGAAATGTTAGAGAAGCTAGCAGAAGTAATTAAACCGAAAAATAGAAATAAAGAAGATTTTCAACTTACATTTGATTCACCTCACCCTACATTTTTGGCTTTATTCGAACATATCGCAGAAAATGTAAACTTTTATAACGTTATGCTTGGGGATAAAGCTGCCGGAAACTACTCTTATAAAATGATGAAAACAATACAAGTGCATTTAACATTAAGCTTGTCTATTTCACAACCAGATGATGAAGATCTTATGGTTCCTCGTGATATTTTGATTAGTTATGTGACAGGGGCTCACATCGGAATGATTATGTCATGGTTAAAAAGAGGAATGATATATACTCCGCATTTTATGGCGATGCAATTAACTCGTTTAATTATTTTAGGCGCTCATACTGCAGCAGGATTAGAACGGCCTTTTTAAACATAAAAAAGCGAAGGAGAATCTCCTTCGCTTTTTCTATTAATTAAATGTAATGTTATGTACAGCCTCTTTATCAAGACGTTTAATAACTTCTACAATTAACTTTACTGCATTTTCATAATCATCACGGTGTAACATTGCCGCATGAGAATGGATATAGCGCGTTGCAATTGTAATTGCCATAGAAGGAATACCATTTACAGCAATGTGAATCGCACCCGCATCCGTTCCTCCGCCCGCTACTGAATCATATTGATACGGGATTTGTAATTCATCAGCAACATCAACTACGAAATCACGTAAACCTGTATGTCCAATAACAGAAGCATCATATAAAATGATTTGTGGTCCATCGCCCATTTTACTTTGCGCTTCTTTTGACGTTACACCCGGTGTATCTCCAGCGATACCAACATCTACTGCGAACGCGATATCTGGTTTAATATAATTCGCAGATGTTTTTGCGCCACGAAGACCAACTTCTTCTTGTACAGTTCCAACGCCGTATACAACATTTGGATGCTTTTCATCTTTTAATTGTTTTAATACGTCAATTGCAATTGCACAACCGATTCGGTTATCCCATGCTTTTGCAAGTAACATTTTTTCATTCTTCATCACTTGGAATTCAAAGTAAGGTACAACTTGATCTCCTGGTCGTACGCCCCACTCCATTGCTTCTTCTTGGCTAGAAGCACCGATATCGATGAACATGTCTTTAATTTCAACTGGCTTTTTACGAGCTTCTGGAGGTAAAATGTGCGGTGGTTTTGAACCAATTACACCTGTTACATCTCCTTTACGCGTTACAATCGTCACGCGTTGCGCAAGCATAACTTGTGACCACCAGCCACCAACCGTTTGGAAGCGAAGGAAACCTTTGTCATCGATTTGTGTAATCATAAATCCAACTTCATCCAAATGACCTGCAACCATAATTTTCGGGCCGTTTTCTTCCCCTACTTTTTTTGCAACTAAACTCCCTAAGTTATCAGTAGAAAGTTCGTCCGCAAACGGCTCGATATATTTCTTCATTACTTCACGTGGTTCACGTTCATTACCAGCAATACCACGTGCATCCGTTAATTCTTTTAGCATTGTCAATGTCGCGTCTAATTTTGTCATTGCCAACACCCTCCTTTTTCTTCAGTCAATTCATTATACAATAATTAAATTGAAATATTCAAAAATTAAATTAGTATCCTTGTGTTTGACGCTGATGATTTACTTCATTTTTATCTAAATATGCTTTTTCAATCTCTTCTTGCTCAAATTCAAGTGCTTGTCCAAGTCGAAGATAGCTCGTAAATAATTCAATATAGTTTGTAATAGATGGTTGATCTGTAAAACGAATTACTTTCGCATATGTGTCTAAGAAAATTTCCACTTGTGTTTTATTCGTTTGTGCACATTTATAGAATAGGAAGTTTTTATCAATACCTAAATCAATTCCGATTGATAAAATAAAATGCAAACCATCTACGTACTCTTCTAATATCACTTCACGCTCCGAAGCTGGTTTGTTGCTCCAATATTTAAAACAACGTGTTTCATTTGCAAGTTCTCCAATTTCTACAAGAAGAGCTAACATTTTTTCTTTTAACAATTTTTTCGGTTGTAAGTCATGTTCTTTTGCAATACGGTCATCTAATTCTTTTTGTAATTTAAATAGTTGTAGTAAGTCCATTCTATTGTCCTCCTCCAACATCGCATTTTACGCAACAATGTTGTTTCATCTCAAAGTTCATTATTATGTTTCAGTTCTTATGAATAAGTCAGCTATCTACCTCTTTATAAAATAGCTTGTCCTTAATTTACAAATACGTTTCAGTCATCGCTCTTAAATTGTTCATCTGATGAAAGTTCCATATCATCTTTCCATTATAGCAGTGTCGTTTCGGCTAGGAAAGATACTCTTCTTTCCAAAAGAGCAGAATTAAAAAAAGCCAGGAGTATTCTCCTGACTTCATATGTATATTCTTCTATACTGCTATAACTTTTATATTGATTTTGTCATATTGATAACGACATAGTCGTTAATCTTTAGAATTTCTTTCACTTCTAACTTCTATTTGAATACAAATAAAAAACCTTAGAAGAAAATTCTTCTAAGGTTTCAACTAATTAATTAGTTAATGTTGTTTTTTGCAACTGTTGCTAATTCAGCGAAAGCTTTTTCGTCATGAACAGCTAAGTCAGCAAGCATCTTGCGGTTAACTTCGATGCCAGCATTTTTAAGACCGTGCATTAAGCGGCTGTAAGAAAGACCATTCATACGAGCTGCTGCGTTGATACGTGTAATCCATAATTTACGGAAGTCACGTTTCTTTTGACGGCGGTCACGGAATGCATACATTAGAGATTTCATAACCTGTTGGTTAGCAACCTTGAATAATGTATTTTTTGAACCGTAGTAACCTTTTGCTAATTTAATTACTTTTTTACGACGTTGACGAGTAACTGTACCACCTTTTACTCTTGGCATAATATTACCTCCTAATTGTTCTATATATCAGCCGAACTTATTTTAAGTTGTCAAGCATTTGACGAATGCGTTTGAAGTCACCAGCGCTTACTACACCAGCTTTACGTAGTTTACGTTTAGCTTTTGTAGATTTGTTAGCGAATAAATGGCTTGTGTAAGCGTGAGAACGTTTCAGTTTACCTGATCCAGTCTTTTTGAAACGCTTTGCAGCGCCGCGATGAGTTTTTTGTTTAGGCATAGGTATTTCCTCCTCTATCTATTACTTATCGTTTTTCGGTGCTAAAACTAAGAACATACTGCGTCCTTCCATTTTAGGCTTAGATTCAACTGTACTAACTTCAGCACAAGCTTCTGAGAAGCGATCTAAAACACGTTGACCGATTTCTTTATGAGTAATGGCACGTCCTTTAAAGCGAATTGACGCTTTAACCTTGTCGCCTTTCTCTAAAAACTTGATAGCATTACGAAGTTTTGTGTTAAAGTCGTGTTCATCAATTGTTGGACTTAAACGAACTTCTTTCATGCTAATTACTTTTTGATTTTTGCGCTGCTCTTTTTCTTTCTTCTGTTGCTCAAAGCGGAATTTACCGTAGTCCATAATGCGGCATACTGGCGGTTTCGCATTTGGAGCAACTAATACTAAATCAAGATTAAGATTTGCAGCTAAGTCTAAAGCGTCATTACGAGACTTGATTCCAAGTTGATCGCCATTTGCGCCAACTAAACGTACTTCACGTGCACGAATTTGCTCGTTAATCATCATATCCTTGCTAATAGTAAGCCACCTCCAAGGTTTTCTCAGAACATATTTTGTAGTCATAGAACCCGAACAAAAAAAGTGCGGGCATACGACACCCACACTTGTAAAATCTTAAGTAAGAAATACATTTACCTGTTAACTGCGAATGCGTCCATCAGGTGAGAAGCGGGTGCTTCTACTTGTTCCACAAAACAATATTCTATTATCCTTGATGAGTTTATCATAGGACATGACGTCTGTCAAGAAGACGCGATGTGTTTTACTAACAACAAGAAATATTGTAACAAACAACTAACATACTTGCAATACTTTTTTATGATAAGTGTTACATGGTTATTTTTTCTAATTTCTCTCGAGTATATTACATAAAAAAGCCGCGGTATACCGCGGCTTTTTCTTATCGTTTTCCTTCTACTTTAATCATGTCAACAAAAGCATCTAATGCGATTGTTTCTGATTTTTGTTCACCATATTTACGTACGTTTACGCCGTTTTCAGTTACTTCATTGTCACCTACTACAAGCATGTACGGAATTTTTTGCATTTGTGCTTCACGGATTTTGTAACCGATCTTCTCTTCACGAGTGTCTAATTCAACACGGATACCAGCACGACGCAATTCGTCTTGTACTTTCTTCGCATAGTCTAAATGTACTTGCGGAGAAACTGGAATTACTTGTACTTGAACTGGAGCTAACCATGTTGGGAATGCACCTTTGTATTCTTCAATTAAGAAGGCAACAAAACGTTCCATAGTTGATACAACACCACGGTGAATTACAACTGGACGATGTTGTTTACCGTCTTCACCAACGTATGATAATTCAAAGCGTTCTGGAAGTAAGAAGTCTAATTGTACAGTTGAAAGTGTTTCGTCTTTTCCAAGAGCAGTACGAACTTGAACATCAAGTTTTGGACCGTAGAATGCCGCTTCACCTTCAGCTTCATAGTAATCAAGACCCATTTCATCCATAGCTTCTTTTAACATACCTTGTGCTTTTTCCCACATCTCATCATCCGCATAATACTTTTTAGTATCTGCTGGGTCGCGGTAAGATAGACGGAATGAGTAGTTCTCTAAACCGAAATCTTTGTACACTTCTAGAGTTAAGTTTACAACACGTTTTAACTCTTCTTTAATTTGATCTGGACGAACGAAAATGTGCGCATCGTTTAAAGTCATTCCGCGTACACGTTGTAATCCAGATAACGCACCTGACATTTCATAACGGTGCATTGTTCCAAGTTCTGCAATACGGATTGGTAATTCACGGTAGCTGTGAATATCATTTTTATAAACCATCATATGATGAGGACAGTTCATTGGACGAAGAACTAATTCTTCGTTATCCATTTCCATTGATGGGAACATGCCATCACGGTAGTGGTTCCAGTGACCAGAAGTTTCATAAAGCTCTCTGCTCCCTAGTACTGGAGTATATACGTGATCATAGCCTAAGCTTGCTTCTTTATCAACGATGTAACGCTCGATAATGCGGCGGATTGTTGCACCTTTTGGTAACCAAAGTGGTAAACCTTGTCCTACTTTTTGGCTATTAGTAAATAGTTTTAATTCTTTACCTAATTTACGGTGATCGCGCTCTTTCGCTTCTTCAAGCATACGTAAGTGCTCATCTAATTCTGCTTTCTTAACGAATGCAGTACCGTAAATACGTTGTAGCATTTTATTATTGCTATCGCCGCGCCAGTAAGCACCTGCAACGCTTAATAATTTAAACACTTTAATTTTCCCTGTAGATGGAAGGTGAACACCACGACAAAGGTCGAAGAATTCGCCTTGCTCATAGATTGAAATAACTGCATCTTCTGGAAGATCGTTAATTAAATCTAATTTTAACTCATCGCCGATTTCTTCAAAGCGACGAATTGCTTCTGCACGTGGTACTTCATGACGAACGATTTCTAAGTTCTCGTTCACGATTTTTTGCATTTCTTTTTCGATTTTCTTGAAGTCTTCAACTGTAATTGCTTCTTCCATATCAATATCGTAGTAGAAGCCATTTTCAATTACTGGACCAATGCCAAGCTCAACCTTAACATCTTTATATAAACGTTTTAACGCTTGTGCTAAAAGGTGGGCTGTTGAATGGCGTAAAATATATAGGCCATCTTCAGAATCTAATGTAATGATAGAAACTGCACCATCTTCTTCGATTGGTGTAACAAGATCGATCATCTCATCGTTTAATTTTCCAGCTACAGCTTTTTTCTTTAAGCCTGGGCTAATAGAAGCTGCGATTTCTTCAGTTGTTACGCCTTTTGGAAACTCCTTCACAGCTCCATCAGGGAAAGTAATTTTAACTACATCTGCCATCACTGGTCACTCCTCTTTTTCTCAAAATAAAAAACACTCATCCCGTAAAAAGGGACGAGTGTTGAATTCGTGGTTCCACCCTTGTTCCAATTAACATAATTGTTAATTGCTCAAGTTCAACATAACGGTGTTGTCCGTTAGCAATTACTAGAAAAACCGTTCACTGCTAAAGTTTAGAGGTGGTAAGTAATAATCCCGTACTAGGAAGCTCACACCCTAAGGCTTCCCTCTCTGAAAATCGTAGAAAACTACTCATGTCCTCATCATGACATTTCAATATATTTCATTTATGTAGGTAATTATATGCTCAAAAACTTAGAAAATCAAGGGCGTTACCTTTATTTTTTAAATTTTTCACATTGCGCTCAAAATCATGTAATCCATGTAATTGGACCCGTTCTTGGAACACATTTCGCAAAGTAATAATCATATTATGGTCTTGTTCTTTCGTATATAAATAAATCTTTTTAGGCGAAATAGAAAGAAGCGGCGCAATTACTTTCGTATCAATATATACATCATTTTGCTTTAATAATTCCTCATCTATATATTGGACCAACTTCTCCTGTTTTAAACGTCTACCTTTATCATCATAAAAGATAAAGCTTTCATCAAAAATAAGATGCACGCAAGACAAACGTGATTTACGGCTACTTACTTGTTGCCGAAGCGTCTCAATGAACATTTGGTATTCTTGCTCCATCTTATATTCATCAATTGCCACTTCCGCAAGTTTAGCCACCATTTCCCTATATGTACGAAGACGAAAACGGATATATGATGAAAACGAGAATGAGAGCGGATCACAAAGCCAATTATTTAAAGAAGACTTAATATATGACTCAAATGCGTTACGCGTTAAATCCTGAGCTACACCTTTTCTTCTTCCCTTTAAAATCTCATGTGCCATGTGCAATATTTGATGACACTCTTCTTGTTCTTCATAAAAAAACTTTTCTTTTAAAATCGTATAAATCCACTCATTTTGTTTCACATTCACAATGAAATACACCATTACTGGCAATAAGATTTTTTCAATATAATTCGATTCACGTACTGGTATGTGAATCACCACTTTTTGTTCCTGTAAATACACACTCGTTTCCTTATATAACACTTCCGCTCTTTTCAGCAATTGTCTATATACGTGCATAGCATCATTTTTTTCTTCGAAGCAAATTTCAATCACTTTTGTCCCCCCTTTTATCCCCGCTCTAAAGGACTGTATCTATACGTTACAAATCCTATAAGAGTCCGTCCCGCGTGAATTTCACTCTTAGTAGAATCACATTTCCTATCGTTAGAAAATCCACTCAATATGGCTTGCTAATTTTATATATATTAAGGGAGGGAGAAAAAAATGATACAAGCTACTATGAATTTTTATTGTATACTTTACTTATCAATAAAAGGGGGTATCTGAATGTTTGAATATAAATTCGTAAAAGTCGAATTACATTGGGGGTTCACTCGCTCAAAACCAGCTGAAGACTACCAAGAAATTATTCAAGAACATGCTAGAGATGGCTGGAGGTTCGTACAGATTGTTGCCCCTACGTTTGGCAGTTCTGGACAACCTGAATATTTCGATCTCATATTCGAAAAGAAAATATCACTATAATACAAAAAAAGAGCAAGCTGAGAAGCTTACTCTTTTACTTATGACGACGGTTTTTCCCACCAATTGGAATTGGTTTCGCTAAATATTTAATTCTTTCCATAATACGTGCTGCTTTCATTTCTTCAGCCTCACCACGCTGCGTATACGTTAAATGGTGTTCCAGTTGTTTAAAATCAAAATTAGACGTAAAGAACGTCGGTAAGTTTTCTAACATACGGAATTGCAAGATTGCACCAAGCACATCGTCACGCACAAAGCTTGACATCGCTTCTGCCCCGATATCGTCTAACATTAAAACTTGTACGCGTTTAACCGCATCAATCTTTTCACCAATCGAATTATCTTGAATTGAACTTTTAATTTCACGTAAAAATTCCGGGAAGTATACGAGCATCGAACTTATTTTCTTTCGAGCAAGCTCGTTCGCTATTGCTCCTAAAAGGTACGTTTTTCCTACACCAAATTTACCGTACAAATATAAACCTTGTGCTTTTTTACCTGGTTCATATGTACTTAAAAATTCATTCGCTGCACCAATTGCATCGATACGTGCATTTAAATCAGAAGGGTCTAAGTTTTCCATAGTTGCCTGCAAAATATCCGTTGGCATATATACACTTTGAACGAGTTTTTCATATTTCTTTCTCTCGTCATGCGCTACTTTTCTAACGCAGCGATCGTATTGAATATCAATCATCTTCCCTTGAATAACAAGCTTTGGCTCATAACCTTGTAGCATATTTTTACATGAACCTAAATCCGGACAATCCACGCAACCTACACTTTGTCCAATATATTCATATAACTTCACAAGACTGCGCTCAATCATAGAAGTCGTTACTTCACCCTTATGTTCGTCTATAAATTCTTTCACACGCGGATGCGCCATTACTTCTGCCTTTAGTACTTCATATCTATTTTTAAAGTTTTCATTTTCCATTAATTTTGCAAATGAATTTTGAATATGCTCCATTTTCTCACCTCAAAGAGCGTTCATTCTCTTCTATTAATCACGCTTATATTTTTTTAACACTTCTTCTAGTCGTTTTCTTTCATCTTCTAGCGTACTTGCATCTTTTTCTACACTTGTATCTTTCTTCTCTGTTTCTTTCTCTTGTTCTTTCGGCTCTTCTTCCTTAAGCCAATCTGGCACCATTTCTTTCCGCACCGTTTTCTTCGCCGTACGGCCTTTTTTCTTCGTCTCAGCCCACTCTTGATATTGCCGGTTCTCTTCTTTCGCTAACGCCATCGCGTCCGCTACTGTACCGACCTTTTTACGTGCCCAATGCCCAGCAATCTTCTCGACATACGTTTTCGCAAGTTTCATATCTGAGCGTAGCATAACGTAATAAATAAGTACATTCACAACTCCTGGTGTCAATTTTTGATTAATCATGACATCTTCAACGATCTGCAAGTCCGCTTTCGTTGCCTCTGCACCACCAGAAATCTCTTTCAATAGTTGTTTTGGCGAGATTTCCTCTAGCTGCTTTATTAACATCTCCTCTTGCGATGAAGGCTCTTTCTCTTTCATCGTACGTGCAGCATGAGGCTGTACTCTTTCACTTAATACCGGTAATGCTTGACCATTTTCAAATTGATACCAATCGCGCGCTCCTTTTCTAAGCCTTTCCGTATCAATTGTTTGCATCTCTGTCACTGCACCAAGAACGATATTTTGCATCGATAACACATCTACACCATACACGTAAGCAAGTGTTATAACGCAGTCTCTCACTTGATCTGTAATCGCCTTTTTAGGAACAAGAGCGGACAATCCATCTACAAATAAAGAGAAATCAAAGAAATCATTCCAAACTTTCGGAGCGTCTCCCTTCTCGTTACTTGGCATAGTTGTCGTTTTTGGAATACGAAGGTCTTCTTGCGCATGCTCAAGCTGTCCTGGATTAAACGAACCAAACACATCATTGAAAGAACGCGTAACATTTTCATAAGAAGCAAAATCAAATTCTTCTTCTAAGAAATATTGCTTTACTTGATTATATTTTGTCCGGCTCAATCGATTGTATAAAAAGATACTTAAAACAATATCATCAAAAAACTGCTTCGGAGATAAAGGTGGTTGCAACTCATATATGAACATTCGAATATCTTTTTCTTTCTTAATATATACCTTCAATAGCCCAATTGCCTCTAACTTTACTCGTTCCTCATATATTTCAGGAAGTTGCATTTGCATAGTCACCATAAGGGAATGATGCGTATTCTCTTTTCCAAATACACGATCTTGCTCTAGCTCTCCCCATAGTGTCATGTATAAGCTAAAAGCTCTACTACCTATTAACGGCTGATACAACATCGTTAACACTTTTCGGTCGTAATTGTGCAGTAGCCCTTTCGCACTTACTTTATAACGATCAATCGGCAATAGCTCCATCCATGACTGTTTTTCCATTCTTGCTTTTCCTTTCTCTCATCCAATCTATCCTCTACTTCATTCGTTCTATCTTCATTATATAAATTCTTAGTGAAAAAGAGCTATTAGCTTGCGCTTCTAGCTCTCTTATCCTATTACTTACGGTATGTAAAGAGAATAAAATACAACTTCTACTCTCTTTCTTTTTGCAGTATATCTTTTAATTCTTCAATAAATACATTTAAATCTTTAAATTGACGATATACAGAAGCAAAACGTACGTAAGCAACATCATCAATATCGCGAAGTTCTTCCATGACAATTTCACCAATCATATCACTTTTCACTTCTGATATACCTAAATTACGCAGTTCACGTTCCACGCTTTGTGTTACTTCTTCTAATTGTCTTAAAGATACTGGTCTTTTTTCACACGCTTTAATTAAACCACGTAAAATCTTTTCTTTATTAAACTCTTCTCGTGTGCCTTCTTTTTTTACAACGATAAGAGGTGACTCTTCTACCCTTTCAAAGGTCGTAAAGCGACTTAAGCAGCTTTCACACTCTCTCCTTCTTCGAATAGAGCGCCCCTCGTCTACCGGACGCGAATCTAACACTCTTGTACCATTATGAGAACAGGATGGACAACGCAATACATTCACTCCTTTACACTATACTCTTTATTTTTCTCTACTCACTTCACCTAAAATATATATACAATATTATATAACTCATTCTAACTCTCTTACCACTTTAAGTTTCAGCGCATCACTTTATCATCTCATCCTTAAAAATAAGATGGTATATAGAGCACTACCTCATTTGCAAGAATCCAATTTATTCAACTAACGAGTACGTTATATTTTTCCTTTTTTATAAACTAAAAAAGAGGTGCATTATACACCTCTTTACATTTTAAATCAATTATGTTCTTTTTTAAAGAGCTTTTGTTTCTCTCTGCTTAATTTCGAAGCTACCAGTTCCTCGAGGAAGCTCGATGCTCTCACGCGTTTTCGCGTTTAAACCTTCTGCAATATATTCTGCAGCAACATTTGGATCAATACGATCCCCACAAGTATAAACATCAATACTTGC
Source organism: Bacillus sp. RCC_6_1 (assembly GCF_041360755.1). Lineage (NCBI taxonomy): Bacteria > Bacillati > Bacillota > Bacilli > Caryophanales > Bacillaceae > Bacillus > Bacillus sp. RCC_6_1. The sequence goes on along the minus strand of NZ_JBFUPV010000002.1, from coordinate 290,298 downwards.
GTAACCGTGCTCCGGAAAGCTATGAATTGTTAAATGTGATTCCGAGATAATTACTACTCCACTTACACCTTGTGGTGCAAATTTATGGAAAGCAACCTCACGCACTTCAGCACCAGCTTTTAGTGCTGCATCCACAAATAATTGTTCAATATACGGCATGTCATTCAGTTTGTCGAAATCGCAATCCCAAAGTTCAGCAATCACGTGACGACCCATCGTATCCATAGTATCCATTCTACAGTTCCCCCTTGTAAATTTATTCTAACTGTTCGAATTGAAAACTAATTTGCAATTTGGCTTGCTCCACTACCACGGGGGAAAGTTAGTCCAGAGAGGTCCTAACCCTTTAAGTAGTGACTACGTACCTCAGCTCTTAAGTTTACGAGTGTTAGTATACTTTGTTTATTTTCATTTTGCAACAACAGTTTTTTCGATTTTCTGTCATATTTTCCTCTTTACTTTTCCCTAAAAAAAATAAACGATTCACAAATGCAGTAATCACAACGCTTCGTGGTATGTCCACTTTTTTAAATATACTTATATAATTTTTTTCCTTTTCAGAAAAAATTAAAAAAAGAGGGCAAATGTTGCCTTGCCCTCTCCTCCCTTATTCACTTAAATGTGTTGCACATTTTCTTGTTTCGCTAACTCTTCAACAACTAACGTTACAAGATCTACAACACGACGAGAGTAGCCCCACTCGTTATCATACCAAGCAAGTACTTTCACTTTACGATCACCCATTACCATTGTAGATAAACCATCAATAATAGCTGAGTGTGTATTTGTATTAAAGTCGATAGATACTAAAGGCTCTTCGCTGAATTCTACAATACCTTTTAACGCACCGTTTGCAACAGTTTTGAATGCATCGTTAATGGCTTCAACTGTCACATCGCGTTTTACATCTACTACTAAATCAACAAGAGACACGTTTGGTGTTGGTACACGAAGTGCCATACCATGAAGTTTTCCGTTTAAATGTGGAAGAACTTTTGCTAGCGCTTTCGCAGCACCTGTCGTTGTCGGAATGATTGATTGTCCGCAAGCACGTGCTCTTCTTAAATCTTTATGTGGGTTATCAATATTTTTTTGGTCATTTGTATAAGCGTGAACTGTCGTCATTAAACCGTTTTCAATTCCAAACTGCTCATCTAACACCTTCACAACAGGCGCTAAACAGTTTGTTGTACAAGATGCATTTGAAATAACAGTATGTTTTGTAATATCTAATTGGTCTTCGTTCACACCAACTACAATTGTTACATCTTCATTTTTACCAGGCGCTGTTAAAATTACTTTTTTCGCTCCAGCTTCAACGTGAAGAATTGCTTTTTCTTTTGAATTAAATTTACCAGTTGCTTCAATTACAACTTCAACACCTAAATCTGTCCAAGGCAATTCCTTTGGATCGCGGTTGTTTAAAAGGCGAATCATTTTTCCATCAACTAATAAGTGATCTTCAAATGCTTCTACTGTTCCGTCAAACTTGCCATGAACTGTATCATATTTAATTAAGTGTGCTAACGTTTCAGATGGATAGCTTGCATTGATTGCTACAATTTCGAATGCGCTTTCTTTTATTGCTTGACGAAATACCATTCTCCCAATACGTCCAAATCCATTAATTGCCACACGAGTCATAATATGTTATCCCCCTTGAATGCGTTATACTATTTATCTCCAATCCCAATAATAGTATAACACAAAAAGGGGATATGTCACTAAGCATTTTCATTAATTTCACAATTTTTTAGTCAATAATGTTCCACTTCTTTAAAATTACCTGCAATTGTGTTTTCGTTCCCATAATTGTGCCATCATTATTTATCACTTCATCTGCATTTTTCACTTTTTCTTCTAACGGCATTTGAGATTGAATACGAGCTGTTGCTTCTTCTTCTGAAAAGTTATTTCGTTTCATTAAACGTTCTAATTGCGTATGCGGCTTAACCGCTACAACTAAAATGCGGTCAACGAGACTTGTTAATTTGCTTTCAAATAAGAGAGGAATATCTAACACAACCGCTTGCATACCTTCTTTTATGTACATTTCCTTTTGCCTATTCATTTCCTCACGCACTGCAGGATGAACAATTTTATTTAACTGCAATCGTTTTTCTTCATTATAGAAAACGACACTTCCTAGTTTTGGACGATCTAGTTCTCCATCTTCTTGTAACACTTCCGTTCCAAATACTTCTACTATTTTGTTATATGCTGGTTTTCCTCGCTCTACAACTTCTCGTGCAATAATATCTGCATCAATAACTGGTATGCTCAGTTCACGAAACATTTGAGACACTGTACTTTTTCCACTTGCAATGCCTCCTGTTAATCCAATTACTACTGTCATCATAATCCTCCTCATAATAAAAGGCGCGAAACTAATGTTCCACGCCCATACTTACATTTTCCAAATTCCAATAATAATGAGTAATACTCCAGGCAGGAATGTAAATTTTTGTAACCACTTCATATTCGATAAAACCGTTCCAAGTTTCATTCCAATAAATAAAAACAAAGAACTCATAATTGCAACTAATATCGCCATCATAGCGGGTGCATACCCTAATAAAGATGCACCAATTCCGGCACCAAATGAGTCTACAGAAAGAGCGATACCAAGAAGCAATGCTTCTCCTGCAGAAATGGTGCCTGATTTATCAAAATCTGCTACAGTCGGTTTCCGTAAAATTTGAATCACTAGCCCTAGTGAGGCAATCTCTAATTTCCAGACCTTCTCCTCTTGCTTCGGTTCTTCTTTTTTCTCACTTCGAAAAAATTGATATAATACCCAAATCCCTATTCCAATAAGAACAAGCCCACCGATACGCGTTGCGATAACAGGTGAAAATACTTTCGCGATCATATGTCCAATTCCCATTGAAACAAGCATAACAGCCGCTGAACACATTCCGATAATTATAATTGATCTTAGTGGAATTCTTACGCTTCTTAAACCATATGTTAGCCCTACACTACAGCTATCCAAGCTTAATGTAAAAGCTAATAAAATAAGAGATAAATAAAGGTACATCGGTAAGCTCCTCCCTTATACATAGCTCTGCTGTATGTATATGACAAATGCCTATCCGATGTTATCTCTTTTCTATATTCTAGGCTGACAAATTGGGCAGTAATGCGTTCCTCGCCCGCCAACAACTGTTTTTTCTAATATCGTGCCACAAGTTACGCACGGCTCTCCTTTTTTCCCATATACATTTAGGAGTTCTTGGAAAGAACCAATTTGCCCTTGTGAGTTGATATACGTCCGAATTGTACTTCCGCCACGCTTTACTGCTTCGCCTAGCGTTGTAACGGTAGCCTCATAAATTCGCTCAATTTCTTCTACTGTTAAAGACGAAGCTTCTCGTTCCGGATGAATTTGAGAACGGAATAAAACTTCATCTACATATATATTTCCAAGCCCTACTAAAAGACGCTGATCCAGTAGCACAACTTTTATTTTACGATTTGTCTTTTGTAATCTTTCTTGTAAATACTGCGGTGTCATTTCAGCATCAAATGGCTCCGGACCTAAGTCCGCAAGAGGCATTTGGTTCATTTCTTCACCTTTCTTAAAGAGATGCATCGTACCAAACTTTCTCACATCTTTATAATGTAATTCCGTCCCATCTGTAAATAAGAAACGGACGTGCGTATGTTTATCAATCGGCTCATCCTCTTGATGTAGTAAAAACTTACCTTCCATACGCAAATGTGAAACAATAACATAATTCGTTACATATAAAAGCAAAAACTTTCCTCTTCGCTTTATATTTTCAATCTTCTCGCCTTTTAGCATTTCTTTAAAGATTTCTGCATCATCCGGTCGTTTCACTATTTTTGGATAAGTAACAATAACATCTTCAATCGTTTTTCCTGTTACAAGATTTTCAAGTGTCCGTCTGACGTTTTCAACCTCTGGTAATTCAGGCATTTCATCACTTCCTTATTTTGCGTCGTACCAAGTTGGACCGTAAGAATAATCAACTTTCAGCGGAACTGCAAGTTCAATTGCATGCTCCATTACTTCAGGTACAAGCTTCTCTAATTTTTCAATTTCTTCTTTTGGCGCTTCAAATATCAATTCATCGTGTACTTGCAGAAGAAGACGTGCTTGTAATCCTTCTTCTTCTAAACGATCCGCCATAATAATCATCGCTTTTTTAATAATATCTGCGGCAGTACCTTGAATTGGTGTATTCATCGCTGTACGCTCAGCGAAGCTACGTAAATTGAAATTACGACTCGTAATTTCTGGAATATAACGGCGACGATTTAATAATGTAGCCACATATCCTTTTTGTTTCGCATCTTTTACGATGTCCTCCATGTATTCTTGTACACCAGGGAAACTTTCTAAATACTTTTCAATAAATTCCGCTGCTGCTTTTCTTGTAATTCCTAAGTTTTGGGAAAGACCATAATCACTAATACCATATACAATTCCGAAGTTAACAGCTTTCGCTTGTCGTCTCATATTTGAAGTTACTTCATCTTTTTTAACGCCAAATACATCCATAGCTGTTTTCGTATGAATATCCATATCATGTTGGAATGCTTCAACTAGCCCTTTATCATTTGCAATATGAGCTAATACACGCAGTTCGATTTGTGAGTAATCAGCCGCATACATAATCCATCCTTCTTCTGACGGAACAAATGCCTGACGAATCTTTCTTCCTTCTTCTAATCGAATCGGGATATTTTGCAAGTTCGGATCCGTTGAACTTAATCGACCTGTTTGCGTTAACACTTGATTAAAGCGAGTATGAATTTTAGATGAATCTTCATGTACAACTTTCAATAAACCTTCAATGTAAGTTGAATTTAGTTTCCCTAATTGACGATAATGTAAAATATTTGGAATAATTTCATGGTGATTCATAAGCTTATCTAGTACATCAGCTGACGTAGAATAACCTGTTTTCGTCTTTTTAATAACCGGCAAGTTTAAGTTCTCAAACAGAATAACACCAAGCTGCTTCGGTGAATTAATATTAAATTCTGTTCCCGCAAGCTTATAAATTTCCTGTTCCATTTCCTTTAATCTACCCGCAAGTTCTTCTCCCATATTACGAAGACGCTCTGTATCAACTTTTACACCCTTTACTTCCATATCAGCTAATACACGTGCAAGCGGCAATTCTAACTCTGTAAACAGTTCATATTGCTCATTCTTCTTTAACTCTTCAACGAATGTTTGCTTTACATCATATAATACATGCACTTTACGAGCCACATGCTCCGCTACTACCTCTAACTTTGGAACAGCACGCTTCGCACCTTTTCCGTAAACTTCTTCATCAGATTTCACAGCATGCGTTTCTTTCATTTTCGCTACAGTACGGAAGTCTTTATCCGTATCAGCTGGATCAAGTAAATAAGCAGCGATTAATAGATCAAAGTCAATCCCTTGCATATCTATCCCATTCCATTTCAGTGCAACGATTGCACGCTTCGCATCAAATGTATGCTTTCTCATTTCTCCATCTGCAAGCCACTCTTTAAAAGCATCTGACTTAAGAGCAATGTCTGTCTGAATAAAGTAACATCCATTTTCATTTTGAATACCGAAACCTTGAATGTCTGCTTTATGATAGTTATCTTCTTGTACTTCAACGATAAGCGCACTATCTTGCTGAAGCATTTCTTCTGTAACTTCTTCCACAATATCAAATGTAATATCATCTAATTCAGCTGGAGCAGTTTCTTCTGGCGTAACGCCTAATTTATTTAAAAGAGATGTAAATCCTAAACTCTCGAACATTGGAATGACATCACTTGCTTCATATCCTTTATACGCCATATCATCCACATGAACTGTAATCGGCGCATCTGTAATAATAGTTGCAAGATCCTTACTCATAAGAGCTTGTTCTTTATTTTCTTCCAGTTTTTCTTTTAATTTCTTCCCACTTACTTGATCTATATTTTCATACACCGCTTCAACCGTTCCAAACTGTGTTAACAATTTAATTGCCGTTTTTTCACCAACTCCTGGTACACCTGGTATATTATCTGACTGGTCTCCCATTAAACCTTTCATATCGATAATTTGCTTTGGTGATAAGCTGTATTTTTCAAATAAAGCTTCTTTCGTATATTCATCCACTTCTGTAATCCCTTTTCGCGGAATACATACAAGCGTGTTATCAGAAACAAGTTGAAGTAAATCTTTATCTCCTGAAATAACTTTTACACTTGCCCCTTGCTCACTCGCTTCTTTCGCTAACGTTCCCATGATGTCGTCCGCTTCATAATTTTCTAATTCATAACGCGGTACATTGAACGCATCCAGCATCTCACGAATAAATGGGAATTGCTCTGATAATTCAGGTGGAGTCTTTTGACGCCCTCCTTTATACTCACTATACGTTTTATGACGGAACGTTGTTTTGCCTGCATCAAACGCCACTAACATATGAGTTGGCTTTTCTTCCTCTAATATTCTCATTAACATCATTGTAAAACCGTAAATTGCGTTCGTATGTATACCTTTGTCGTTATTTAAAAGCGGTAGTGCAAAGAAAGCACGATACGCGATATTATTACCATCTACTAATACGACCTTTTTTTCCAAAATTGAAACCTCCCCATACAAATTTGAAATGATTTTTTTCACAGAAAAAAACCGTTCCTTTCCTCTCTCTATATTAACATGACTAATAGAGAGAAGAAAAATAACGGCTATTTTCTTTCATATATAAAACAGACTTATATTGGCATAAAGGGAAGTGACGAGAACAGCTTAACTATTCTCGTCCAAAATTACTCCTTGGATGAAGGGGTTTTCATGTATTATATTAACAGAGCTTTATTAATATTTAATTAAGCCATTGTTAATATATTGTAAACATCCTTCATCCTATTTTTCAGTTGCTGATTTCGGTAAAACAACTGTAAACGTTGTCCCTTCTCCAACTTCACTATCTACTGTAATCGTACCTTGATGCGCCTCAACTAAATGCTTTACGATCGACAATCCAAGGCCGGTACCACCAGTATTTCTACTTCTTGCTTTATCCACCCGGTAGAAACGTTCAAAAATACGCGGAATTTCCTCTTTACTAATACCAATTCCAGTATCCGATACTTTTATATAAGCATTATATTTATCTTCCGCTAACTCTACTGAAACAACGCCTCCAGCCGGTGTATATACGATTGCGTTATTAATTAAATTAATAAAGATTTGTTTCAAACGACTTGGATCTCCAATAACAGAGGCACGTTTTAATACATTCACTTGTAAAGAGATTTCTTTTTCTCCTGCTTTATTATCAAGCACCATATGAATATCTTCAAGCAGCCCCTTCATGTCAACGGTTCCCATATTTAATTTAAATCCTTGTTGTTCGATCTTCGACAAATCTAATAAATCTTCAATTAATCCTTGCATGCGCTCACTTTCTTTTAAAATAATGTGCAAGAAATGTTCGCAGAATTTTTTATTATCCATCGCTCCGTCTAAGAGTGTTTCTGAAAAACCTTTAATAGAAGTAATCGGTGTCTTTAATTCATGAGAAACATTCGCTAAAAAGTCTTTTCTCATTTGTTCTAATTTCTTTAACTCTGTTATGTCATGGAATACGAGAACAATCCCTTTCCATTCATGGTTTGTCCCGATAATCGGCGCTCCATATACTTCGAAATGCTTCCGTTCAATTCCAAGTGGCAATAACATTTGTTTACGCACTTTCACTTCTGTCATAAAGATTTCTTCTACAAGCTCAATAATTTCTGTATGATGAAACGATTCATAATATAAGCGATCTAAATATTCTTCATCTGTTACGTGGAAAGTTTCCTTATAAGAGCGGTTTACAAGGTTTATATATCCTCGGCTATCAATTAAAATCATTCCGCTTCCCATATTTTCAATTAACGTATGCAGACGATCTTGCTGCATTTCTTGTTCAAGTGTCATCTCTTGTAAATTTCGAGCTAAAATATTAATCGCTTTACTCAGCATTCCTGTTTCATCCGAATGACTTTCGTATGCACGTGCTTTATAATTACCCTTTGCCAATTCAATTGCAACTTTCGTAACCGATTCAATCGGCCTAATATATTGCCCTGTAATTTTCATACCTAAAAATACAACTACGAGACAAGCAATGACAAATCCGATAATTAATAATCCCCACGTTTTTTGATGTACGTCTCTTAAAGGATCAATTATACTTTTCACCAAAATGTATCCTTGTTTTCCTTCTACATCTTGAACGAACACCGCATGATAAAATTCATTCTTTCGATCCGTTTCTTTCGTAATTACTTTACTTCGTTGTTTTGCCACTTCCGAAGAAAGTTCTTTAATCGTCTCTGGACTAAATGCCAATTCTTGTCCTTTTCTATATTGAACTTTCTTTTTTTCATCCAAAAATACGATAGAAGCTGGTATTTTTTCTTCTAACTTTTCAAATACGTATGGATTTTTTAAGACATTATCAAAACCTTGCTCTTCTGCTAACGTCGCAACATACTCCGTCTCTTTTACCATTCTCTCTTTAGCATGATCTATATAGTAGTTTTCAAACACAGTTTCTAGTAATAAACCTAGTCCAACTAAAATAAATACAATAAGAGAAACAAATGTAAAAAGAAGCCTGGAACGAAATTTATTCATTCCCTTTTGGCTCCTCTAATTTATATCCTAAACCACGTATCGTTTTAATGTACGTCGGTTTTTTCGTATTTTGTTCAATTTTATCGCGCAAATGGCTAATATGAACATCAACAATTCGTGTATCACCAGCAAAATCATAATTCCATACAGCACTTAATAATTGATCACGTGTCAACACGCGACTTTTATTTTTCGCAAGATACACAAGTAGTTCAAATTCTTTTGGTGTTAATTCAAGCTTTCTTCCTTGGAAATAAGCCTCATAAAACTCCGGTAAAATTTTAAGTTCTGCAATTGTGATGCTATCTTCATCTGGCGCTTCTGCAACTTGTTCTTCTTGTTGTAATTTCGTACGGCGCAAAATCGCCTTCACACGAGCAACTACTTCTCTTGGACTAAATGGCTTTGTCATATAATCATCTGCCCCAAGTTCAAGGCCTAGCACCTTATCAAACTCATCATCTTTTGCCGTTAACATTAAAATCGGCGTCATAACGCGCTGCAATCGTAATTCTTTACACACTTCCATACCATCCATTTTCGGAAGCATTAAATCTAATATAATTAAATCTGGGCGTTCTGTTGTCGCTTTTTGAAGCGCCATTTCTCCATCCATCGCTGTTATAACTTCAAACCCAGCTTGTTGTAAATTAAATTCGATTAAAGTTAAGATAAATTCCTCATCATCAACTACTAAAATACGATTGTTCATTCTTTTCCTCCAAGTTATAGACTTGAAACCTTCTTCATCCTAGTATTTTCCCCGTTATTCTCATCATACTAGAAAACAAGGTCCCTCTCAATATAATTGTCTATTCATGGATTCGGATTGTGCTATTGTTATTCCTAAAAACAATTACGTTCGCCTCAATTATGTTTTGTTATCCATACTTTATATACTTCCATATCGTTATTAAATTCTACTTCCGTATGAATATTGAGTTCTCGATTTTGCGCTAAGAGAAAAGATAAAGCATACGCTATTTTATAATCTGGTGTTTCATATCCATCAAATACTCTCCCGTACATTTCATTCACAAACCCGTCTGCCCACACTTCAGCTTCTCTTACCGTTTCAAAGATCACTCTTCTCTTTTCCACCTCACCTAAAAAACCACTCCTTTAATTGACTTCAATTACCGATAATTATATTATTAATCTTAATATATAAATTAATAATATACGGAGGTCTATTATGCGACTAATACTATCCATTCTATCTTTAGCAGTCACATGTATCCTTGCTTTTAACGCTCCGAGCTGGGATACGATTAAAACGGGGTGCTCAGAATTTGCTGAAGGGTTCAAAGAAGGGTTCTTCAACTAAAAATAGCGCTAGCATCCTTATTAAAGGTATGCTAGCGCTATTCATATTTTCATCTTTTAAAAATTATCTAATGCTTTTTCCATAATGGAAACAGATTTAAAAGGTGGCGTTACTGTTAATGAACCTTTCACAACAGTTTCTCCTTTTTCATCATGAGCAGATACAAGCATATCAATTGTATGTTCCTCCTCAGAAACAGCCACAACTTCAAAGTGGATTTGTAACGTTTCATAATGGTGAACATGTTTCACGAATGTAAGGTCCTTTCTCGCAATATGACTTCCTGGACCCGGTAAATATTTCGTAACCGCCGTTGTAATCATTCCCGTTAGCATAATGCTTGGTACAATCGGCTTTTCATACGGAGTTTGGGATGCGTAATCATGCTGAATATATAATGGATTGGCATCATTCGTTAACCCTAAGTACAATAACAAATCTTTATCCTCAATTTTTTCAGTGATAGATAATTTCTCTCCTACTGTAATTTCATCCATTTTACGACCAATTTGAACTTTTTTCTTTAACATGTTACAACCCCCTCCGATTTTTTCACCTTATTATCCTACTAAAAGCGATACCTTATCCGAAATTTACTATGATGAGGGCAATGTATAGTATAAATCTACAGTTTCATTATAGGATATTACAAATGATAGCGTTTTCATATTATTTCAAAAAAACAATTCGGTAAATAGTAGAAAAAGATTCGGAATCCCGAATCTTTTTCACTACTATTCAATTATTAAACAAGAACTTTCATTACGTTACGTACAGATTCTACAGAGCGATCTAACGCTTCTTTTTCATCTGCAAGAAGTTCTAATTCAATAATTTTTTCAATTCCGTTACCACCTAGAATTACTGGTACCCCTAAGTAAAGGTCACTATAACCATACTCACCTTCAAGGTACGCAATAGCCGGTAATACACGGCGTTGATCTTTTAAGATTGCTTCTGTCATTTCAACTAAAGAAGCTGCTGGTGCGTAATATGCACTACCGTTTCCTAATAAGCCTACAATCTCACCGCCACCTTTACGTGTACGTTCTACGATTGCTTCTAAACGCTCTTTCGGAATTAACGTTTCTAACGGAATACCGCCTGCATATGAATAACGCACAAGAGGTACCATGTCGTCACCGTGTCCACCAAGAACAAATCCTGTAATATCTTTTACAGAAAGATTTAATTCTTGTGCGATGAATGTACGGAAACGAGCTGTATCTAATACACCCGATTGACCGATAACACGCTCTTTCGGGAATCCTGCTTCTTTAAATACAGAATATGTCATTGCATCAACTGGATTTGTTAACACAACAATAATTGCATTTGGTGAATGTTTTGCAATGTCGCGCGTAATACTTTTCATAATTTTAGAGTTTGTTGCTACTAAGTCATCACGGCTCATACCAGGCTTACGTGCAATACCTGCTGTAATAACGACAACGTCAGAATCAGCAGTATCTGCGTAATCAGATGTTCCAATAATGTTAGCATCAAAACCTTGTACTGGGCTCGCTTCTAACATATCTAACGCTTTCCCTTTTGTTGGATTTTCCAGTTGTGGAATGTCCACTAATACAACATCTGCCAGTTCTTTTTGTGCTAATAAGAATGCCGTTGTTGCTCCTGTAAATCCTGCACCGATGACTGAAACCTTCTTGCGTTTGATTGTCATAATTTACCCCCCCGCTTTAATTATGCGTTTTTGATTATCGCTACATCCATGTTTTTAATAAGTTCATTAGCGAACTCAGAACATTTCACTTCTGTTGCACCTTCCATTAAGCGTGCGAAATCATAAGTTACTACTTTTGAAGCAATTGTTTTCTCAACAGAAGCAGTTACTAATTTCGCAGCTTCGTTCCATCCTAAGTGTTCTAATAATAATACACCTGAAAGAAGAACAGAAGATGGGTTTACTTTATCTAAACCTGCATATTTTGGAGCTGTACCGTGTGTAGCTTCAAAGATAGCATGTCCAGTCACATAGTTAATGTTTGCACCAGGTGCAATACCAATTCCACCTACTTGTGCAGCAAGTGCATCAGAGATATAGTCACCATTTAAGTTCATTGTTGCAACAACATCGAACTCACGTGGACGAGTTAAAATTTGTTGTAAGAAGATGTCTGCAATAGAATCTTTTACGATGATTTTTCCAGCCACTTCAGCGTCTGCCATCGCTTTATTCGCTGCATCTTTACCATCTTTTTCAACGATACGATCGTATTCAGCCCAAGTAAATACTTTGTCGCCGAATTCTTGTTCCGCTACTTCGTAACCCCAGTTTTTGAAAGCACCTTCTGTAAATTTCATAATGTTTCCTTTATGAACTAATGTAACAGAAGAGCGTTTTTCGTTAATTGCATATTGAATTGCAGCACGAACAAGACGCTTTGTCCCTTCTTCTGAAATCGGCTTAATACCAATACCAGATGTTTCTGGGAAGCGGATTTTATTAACACCCATTGCTTCTTTTAAGAAAGCAAGAACTTTTTCTGCTTCTGGAGATCCTTGTGCATATTCAATTCCAGCATAAATGTCTTCTGTATTTTCACGGAAAATAACCATATCAGTATCTTCCGGACGTTTTACAGGTGAAGGAACACCTTCAAAATAACGAACTGGACGTAGACATACATATAAATCTAATTCTTGACGAAGTGCTACGTTTAGAGAACGAATACCACCGCCAACTGGAGTTGTAAGTGGACCTTTAATCGCGATTAAATATTCACGAATTAAGTTTAAAGTTTCTTCTGGTAACCACTCGCCTGTTTGGTTGAATGCTTTTTCCCCTGCAAGCACTTCTTTCCAAACGATTTTCTTCTCACCATCATAAGCTTTTTCAACTGCTGCTTCTAGTACGCGAGATGCAGCCGCCCAAATATCAGGACCAATTCCATCTCCCTCGATAAATGGAATAATCGGATTGTTTGGTACATTCATAACACCATTAGTTACAGTAATTTTTTCACCTGTCGTCAATGTGATAACCCCCATGTTTGAAATTTCATATGTATGAAACTGAGGGAATAACCCCTCAGTTCAAACCGTTAGTCAAATTAAAATATTCTAATCATTACATCTTTCCGAAAAAATCAGACTTTTGAAAGCGTATTTTCACTATCAAAATAGTGTTATTCGCTTATCGTTGTGCAATTGGAACATACACTTGATGCGTTGGTCCATTATAATCAGCACGCGGACGAATTAAACGGTTGTTTTCATATTGTTCTAGAATATGAGCTAACCAGCCTGACATACGGCTAATTGCAAAAATAGGTGTAAATAAGTCATGGTCAATTCCTAAACAATGGTATACAGAAGCTGAATAGAAATCAACATTTGGTGGAAGACCTTTTTCTTTTGTTACAATGTCTTCAATTTTGATAGACATATTATACCATTTCTCTTCTCCTAAAAGCACGCATAATCTCTTAGACATTTCACGTAAGTGTTTTGCACGTGGATCACCCTGCTCATACACACGGTGGCCAAAGCCCATGATTTTCACTTTATTTTGAAGAGCATTATGAATATATGACTCTACATTTTCTTCTTCACCAATCTCAGTTAACATCTTCATTACATTTTCATTTGCCCCACCGTGAAGAGGACCTTTTAATGCACCGATTGCTGCTGTAATACCAGAATATACATCTGAAAGTGTAGCTACGCAAACACGTGCAGTAAATGTAGAAGCGTTTAACTCATGATCTGCATGAAGTACAAGCGCCTTATCAAAAGCTTCAATTTCAACTTCATTTGGCTCGCGATCATTTAACATGTACAAGAAGTTTGCAGCTAATGATAAATCCTTTCTTGGCTCAACAATATCTAAACCTTTACGGATTCTCGCGTAAGCAGCAACTAAAGTTCCGACTTGCGCCTGTAATTTAACCGCTTTCAAATAATTGGACTTTTCATCCATAATTTCAGCGCTCTCATCGTATAATGATAGCATGGAAATTGCAGTTCGTAAAACAGACATCGGATGTGCAATTTTTAAATCTACTTGTTTCAAATATGTTAAAATCTCACCTGGAACTTTATAGTATTCAGATACAATTTCATTAAATTCCGCTAGTTCTTTTTCATTAGGAAGCTTGCGGTGCCATAATAAGTACACTACTTCTTCAAACGTAGCATTCTCAGCTAAATCATCAATATTATACCCAACATAAGTTAATGTATCATCAATAATAGAGCTCACAGATGATGTTGTTGCTACTACCCCTTCTAAACCTCGAATAACAGTCATGACATTCTCTCCTTTTCCTGAAAATTCTCCCAACCTTGCTCCTTATATCTATTTGCTCCCCTTATGAATTATGAACGCCCGTTCACTCTTTAGGCAAGCAAAATGCACGATCATGCAAATTTGTTGCGATGTTCCCCTCTTATTGTCCATTGTTTACATGGAAAGCATGAGCGTGAATGTCTCCCCGAATCCTCACGCTCAAAACAACAAGTTAGTGAGGAAAATACATTCCGAAGAGTTTTATGATAAAAACAACATAAAACAATATCATTATAAAATTGTTTTATGTTGTTTTTATTTTATCTGGTGTAAAGTCTCTGCTGTTATGTAACTTTTCAAAGTTTCTAATCCTATTATAAACAATTATCTGACTTTTGTGAACAGAAAGAATTCAAAAATTTTATATTACTATAAAATTCCTTATTTAAACATCTGTATAATACTCATAACCGCATAGGCAATTCCAGCCCCAATTAACGGACCAACAGCAACCCCATTAAATAGCGCAACCGCTATAATTGTCCCAAAAACAAGCGCAGTTGTAATGTGAGGATCCGTCGTCAACAATTGTACGCCGCCTTTCGCTAACAAAGCGACCGCTACACCTGAAGCTAAAGCAATCCACGCATAATAAGATTTCGCCGCTTCTCCAAGTTGTTTAAAACCTATTTCCCCTGTCGCAATCGGTACGAGCACCGCTATTGTAATGACCGTTACACCTAGGTTAATTCCTTTCGTTTGTAAATAAGGAAAGACCTTATCTCCTAAAAACGTAAACTTCAATAAAAATAACACGCCAATAGCTACAGTAAGCGATTGGTTTTTAGCAATAAGTCCTATAATAAGTAGTATGAATAAAAATAACGTTGACTGACTAATCATGTTTGCACTTCCTTTCTGAAAATAATGAACTCATTTCCAAACAAAAATACCTTTAAACCTATCGTTATACATGCTATATCGATGCCTATTCAACATGAATCACTTCATTTTTTATGTATTTTAAAATGACAAACTGAGACTTTCACCATCAAAATTTAAGCATGTATACATTTTAAAAAACGGGCGTCTCTTCTTTCTTTTCTAATTAGAAACAGGTAAAATAAAAAGAAGAGAAAATGAAGTTTTTACCATATAGTAGAAGCATCAACACCAAGCTTTCACAGTCACTCATATACTGAAAAAGCAGGAAAAATCCATCATTCCACTATAACATAAAGTGAAACTTTAATCAGTGGGGCATTTTCCACTGATTATTAGCCTTCACCAATCGGGCTTTTACGGGCAGTTTATCTCCAGCTAACTCCTTTGATCCAGCCGCACTTCGGGTAGGAGATTTACTGCCCGTTAATGCGGGGTAAAGTGAAACTTTAATCAGTGGAGCACACTCGTTATAAGTTGAACGAATTAGGATAATCCAAATTGGAATGGGAGGTATACATCTTTGAACCGAAACTTACTATATATGATATTGCGACTCATATTTGTCATTGTAGCAACGGTAGCTGGGTTCTATGTATTACTATACATGTCAGGGCTTATCTATCCTTTTATTATCGCTTTTGCATTTGCTTATTTGATTAATCCTGTCGTCAATTTCCTTAATCAAAAACTACAATTTCCTCGCGCACTAGCAGTACTCGTTAGCTTAATTCTCGTATTTGGAGCTATCGTTGGACTTGTTACATATCTTGTGACTGAAGCAATATCTGCCACAACATACTTACTACAACTTGTTACAGTAAAGTTTCCAGATATCGTTACATTCGCTCAGCAATTTGCACTTAATCATATTATGCCTCTCTACGATGATTTAATCTCTAAATTTAATCATCTTGGAGAACCACAGCGCTATACAATTACACAAAACATTCAAAACTTAGGAACAGAAGCAACAACACAAATGAAAGAACTTTTAACCGCCATTATAAGCGGGTTAACGAATTTCATTAGTGCACTGCCAACAACTTTAACTGTTCTTGTATTCATTTTATTAGCCACTTTCTTCATTAGTTACGATTGGCACCGTCTTGCTCAGAAAGCAAGAAAATTGCTACCGAATCGTGTACATGGCTATGGAAAAACTATTTTTGTCGACTTAAGAAAAGCTTTGTTTGGTTTTGTGAAAGCACAACTTACACTCGTATCTATGACAACCGTCATTGTACTAATCGGACTTTTAATATTACGCGTACCATACGCCATTACTATTGCGATTATTACAGGAGTTGTAGATTTACTACCATACTTAGGAACAGGCGCAGTCTTCGTTCCATGGGTTATATACGTATTTTTCACTGGCGATACCGCATTCGCCATTGGTCTTCTCATTTTATACATCGTCGTGATTGTCCAAAGACAAATTATGGAGCCGAAAGTACTTTCATCTAACATCGGTCTCGATCCATTAGCAACACTCGTCGCTCTATTTGTCGGCTTTAAACTTTTTGGCTTTTTAGGATTAATCATCGGCCCAGTCACCTTAGTACTACTTAATACATTACACAAAGCTAATGTCTTCCATGACTTGTGGAAATATATTAAAGGTTCACCTTCAAAATAATAGTTTCTAATTCATACACAACAAAAAACTTACATGTAATCAGTGGGAATTTCCCACTGATTATTCCTTGTACTTATTTTTCATACTCATTACATAAAACAAGAGAATTGCACTCAGAAAAGATAATTCTCTTGTTTTTTTGCATGAAAAACGCATATTTCGTGGTGTTTTTACATATTTATTCTATTTATTTTATAATTATCATTTACATTTATTACTTTTTATGTAAATGAATAAATATACAAAATAGCATAAAACAAGACTTCAACTAACAATCTCCGCCTTTTTATATGAATTTTTTACACCAATCGTTCCTTTATATAAGAAAGCAAAACTTTAATTCAGCAGCGTTTCCCTCCATCTTATTCATCTAAATTAATAGCACTAAAAAATCACAAGTTTAATCGAAGTACACACAAGAGTTCAAACGAAAATTATATAGCACATATAATAAGCGAACGTTTTGTTCATCCCCACTCATCATTCGCCCCACATCAGACGCTTACGAGCAGCCCAGCTTTGAGATAGAAATTTCACCCCACAAATAGCGAGGTAAAGCAAAGCTTCAATCAGAAAGTTCCTCTCCTCTTACAATACAAAAAAATAGCACTTAGATTTCTACAATCTAAGTGCTATTTCTGAATAATAATAGTAGAGTTCTTTCTAAATTTCCATTCCATCCACTTCATAACAAGCGGCTTCAATAAAGCTCTCGTAATAGGGATCACGCAGATAAACCCTAGCACATCGGTCACATACCCAGGAAGCACTAAGAGAATACCTCCTACAAATACAAAAATACCATCTAGTACCGCCTCACCTGGCATTTCCCCTCTATTCAACTTAGATTGAATCTCTCCAAGCACTTTAAACCCTTGTCTTTTCGCCAAATACACACCTACAACACCTGTAAATACAATCATAGCGAACGTAGACCATAAACCTATTACATGACTTGATCCAATTAAGACCGTAATCTCAATCGCCGGTATTAAAATAAACAAGAATAGTAACCACTTCATAGTTCTACACCTCTCTCACAACTCACTTTTAACGTCCTCACAACGCCTATATACATCATATGAAATATAGATACTCTTTCATATTAAAACACATAACAAACAGCTTTTAAAAGCAATTCTAGGCGCTTTAAGCTAATTCTATCTCGTTTTTGTGTAAAAAAAAGAGAAGGACTCCGATCCTTCTCTCCGTATTACTTATAGCACTTCCGCATGTCCATTATAAACAATTCCGCGTGCTGCATCAACTGTTACTTCTTGGCCATTTTTTAAAGTTGCTGTTACGCCGTTTACACCAACGATAACAGGAATACCGATTGATACGCCTACAACAGCTGCATGGCTTGTTAAGCCACCTTCTTCTACAACTAAAGCCGCAGCTTTTTCGATTGCAGGAATCATATCTTTATCAGTGCTTGTTGTAACAAGGATATCACCTTCGTTTACGTTCGCTACAGCTTCAGCAGCTGTTTTTACTACAACTACTTTACCTTTTGCAGCTTTACGACCAATTCCTTGTCCTTTAGCAATTTCTTCACCAACAACGTGGATTTTCATTAAGTTTGTTGTACCAGTTTCAGCAACTGGAACACCCGCAGTAATCACTACAGTATCTCCAAGTCCGATTAGACCCGCATCCATACCTGTTTGAATTGCTGTATCTAACATTTCGTCAGTTGAAGCTGCGCGCTTCTCAGCCATAAATGCTTGTACACCCCAAACAAGTGCAAGACGACGTCCTACTTGCTCGTCAGATGTTACAGCTACGATTGGAGATTTTGGACGGTATTTAGAGATCATTTTCGCAGTATATCCACTTTCTGTTGGAGCTACGATTGCAGCTACATCAAGAGCAAGTGCTGTATGCGCAACAGATTGGCTAATTGCATCTGTAATTGTTGGAGTGAACTCTTTAATACGTTTTTTGAACATATCTTCATATTGTAATGATTTTTCAACACGTACCGCAATGTTAGCCATCATTGTTACCGCTTCTACTGGGTATTGTCCAGCAGCTGTTTCACCTGAAAGCATGATTGCATCTGTACCATCGAAGATTGCGTTAGCTACGTCACTTGCTTCCGCACGAGTTGGACGTGGGTTACGTTGCATAGAATCTAACATTTGTGTTGCAGTAATAACCGGTTTACCTAACACGTTACATTTTTTAATTAGACGTTTTTGTACTAACGGTACTTCTTCTGGTGGAATTTCTACACCCATATCACCACGAGCTACCATTAAACCGTCAGAAACTTCTAAGATTGAATCGATGTTGTCGATACCTTCTTGGTTTTCGATTTTTGGTACGATTTGGATGTATTGAGCGTTATGCTCTTCTAATAATTCACGGATTTCTAATACGTCAGACGCTTTACGTACGAATGAAGCTGCAATGAAATCAACTTTTTGCTCGATACCGAAGATGATATCTTTTACGTCTTTTTCAGTGATACCAGGAAGCTTAATGCTTACGTTTGGTACGTTAACACCTTTTTTATTTTTTACAGTTCCGCTGTTAAGAACTTTTGTACGGATGTTTCCATCAGCTTTTTCGATTACTTCTAGTTCGATAAGACCGTCATCGATTAGAATACGAGAACCTGGGTCTACATCGTCATAAAGACCAGCATAAGATACAGAGAACTTCTCTGCAGTACCTAATACTTGCTCAGTAGAAAGAACTACCTCTGCACCTGTTACAAGCTCAGCTTGTCCGTCTACGAAGTCGTGAGTACGGATTTCTGGACCTTTTGTATCAAGTAAGATACCAACTGTTTTACCAGTTTTCTTTGAAGCTTCACGAATGTTTTTAATACGAGCTCCGTGCTCTTCATGGCTACCATGAGAGAAGTTTAAACGAGCAACGTTCATACCTGCTTCGATTAATTGCTCTAATTTTTCAATACTTTCACTAGCAGGACCTATAGTACATACAATTTTAGTTTTACGCATATTGCACCTCCGAAAAATATGAAACCGTTCCCAAATATCTGACATTACGCCGATTAGATGGATAATTCTTTAGATAATTGATACATATCTTTATCGATTGTATGCTTTTGAGCTAACGCTTCGATAATGTCATGATCAACAAGTTTATTATCTTGAATACCTACACAACGTCCACCTTTACCAGCAATTAACAACTCAACTGCTCTTGCACCAAGACGACTTGCTAATACACGGTCTTGTGCACTTGGTGATCCACCACGTTGTACGTGACCTAATACAGTTACACGAGTATCAAAGTTTGTTGCTTCTTCAATGTGCTTACCGATGTCAATTGCACTTCCAACACCTTCAGCTACAATGATAATACTGTGTTTTTTACCACGTTCGCTACCACGTTTTAGACGAGCGATTACATCATCCATGTCATACTCTTCTTCTGGAATTAAGATTGTTTCTGCACCATCAGCTAAACCAGCCCATAATGCGATATCTCCAGCATGACGTCCCATTACTTCGATAACATATGTACGTTCATGAGATGTAGCTGTATCACGGATTTTATCAATTGCATCAATAACAGTGTTTAAAGCTGTATCGAAACCAATTGTGAAGTCTGTTCCAGGGATATCATTGTCGATTGTACCTGGTACACCAACACATGGGAATCCTTGTTCAGTTAATTTTTTAGCGCCTTGGTAAGAACCATCTCCACCAATAACAACAAGTCCTTCGATACCATGTTTCTTTAATTGCTCGATACCTTTTAGTCGTACTTCTGGGTCTTTAAACTCAGGACATCTTGCTGTATATAATTTCGTACCACCGCGGTGGATAATATCGCCAACAGAACCAAGTTCTAATTTTTCAATGTGACCAGAAATTAATCCAGCGTATCCATGGTAAATACCATATACTTCAATATCATGGAAAATCGCTTTACGAACAACTGCACGAATGGCAGCATTCATACCAGGTGAATCTCCACCACTTGTTAATACACCAATACGTTTCATTTGTACTCACCTCATAAAGATTATTTGCCTTATAATAAAATAACACGAAAAAATATAAAAACACAATGGAGAAGATGTGTCTTTTCATAATAAAAACGTGCATTCGCGAAGAGGAACGCACGCTTTTCTTATTTTATCCCAATGGAAGCGTTTGAAAACGAAACTTGCCCAATTTTCATATATTTTTCATAACGTTTTTCGATTAATTCATCTTTCGAAATTCCGTTTAATTGTTCAAAAGTTTTTCTAATTATTAAGTCTATATTTTCTGACTGTTTCAAAATATTACGGTGAGCTCCACCTTTTGTCTCTGGAATAATTTCATCAATTACACCTAATTCTTTCAAATCTGCTGCTGTAATTTTCATTGCCTCTGCAGCTTCCTTTGCTTTTCCTGCATCTTTCCAAAGAATTGCCGCCGCACCCTCTGGTGTAATAACAGAATAAGTGGAATTTTCTAGCATATGAATGTAATCTCCTACTCCAAGGCCTAGCGCACCACCACTACCACCTTCACCGATAACGATACAAATAACTGGTACCGTTAAACCTGCCATCTCAAATAGGTTGCGGGCAATAGCTTCACTTTGTCCACGTTCTTCAGCTGCTTTACCAGGATAAGCTCCCTTCGTATCGATGAAACAAATAATAGGACGATTAAACTTTTCCGCTTGTTTCATGAGACGCAGTGCTTTTCGATATCCTTCTGGATGAGGCATTCCAAAGTTACGGCGAATATTTTCTTTCGTATCTTTTCCGCGCTGATGCCCAATTACAGTTACAGGCATCCCTTTATATTTCGCAATGCCGCCGACAATCGCTGCATCATCGCCAAATAGACGATCTCCATGACATTCGAAAAAATCAGTAAATAAGTGCTCAATATAATCGAGCGTTGTCGGTCGTTCTGCATGACGAGCAATTTGAACACGGTCCCATACTTTTAGATTGCCGTATATATCTTCCTCTAAATTTTCTAGCTTTTCTTCCAAAATACGAATCTCCTCACTGAAGTCCATCTGGCTGTTTTTCGTATAGTCTTTCAGTTCACGAATCTTATTTCTTAGCTCAACAACTGGTTTTTCAAATTCTAGCTCTGCCATACAGCCACTTCCCCTCCTTGATGAACTTCTAAAATCTTACGAAGCGATTCTCTCATATCATCACGATGCACCACCGCATCTAATTGACCATGATCTAGTAAGAATTCTGCCGTTTGGAAATCTTCCGGTAGTTTCTCACGCACCGTTTGTTCAATTACACGTCTACCAGCAAATCCGATAAGTGCACCTGGTTCTGCAAGATTATAATCACCAAGTGAAGCGAAACTCGCTGAAACCCCGCCCGTCGTTGGGTGAGTCATAACAGAAATAAATAATCCTCCTGCATTACTATGCTTTTTCAAAGCTACGCTTGTTTTTGCCATTTGCATTAAACTTAATATACCTTCTTGCATACGGGCACCACCCGAAGCAGTAAAGATAATAAATGGAACTTGTAAGTCGTACGCCTTTTCAACCGCACGGGCGATTTTTTCTCCTACTACAGAGCCCATGCTCCCCATTCGAAAACGAGAATCCATTACTGCAACAACAACAAGCATGTCATCAATTGTTCCTTCACCAGTTACAACCGCTTCGTTCAATTCAGTCTTCTTACGATCGCTCTCTAGTTTCTCTTCATAACCTGGAAACTCGAGTGGATTTAATGAAACCATTTCTTTGTCATACTCACGGAATGACCCTTCGTCCAATATACTATCAAGACGTTCCCATGCATTCATAGGATGATGATATCCACAATTCACACATACTTTTAAATTTTTTAGAAGTTCTTTCGTATACATGATTTTTTTACATTCCGGACATTTTGTCATAACGCCATCTGGCACATCTTTTCGTACTTGTTCTGAAGGTATTGCAGCGTACTTTTTCTTTTTCACGAATAAATCTCTTAGCACAATTTGACCCCCTTCGTTGAGAGCTAAGGTTAGCGTAAGAAGAAAATGGGGCTAACACCAAAGTTTGATGTTAGCCTTATCTTCTCAATCTGTCTAATAACCTCACTCTTTACGTTTAACTTTAACCGCTACGCGGTAGAATGTTTGTCATAACGTGTCATGGTCATTTCGACAAATTTTATACATTACGAGTGAAACTGTATATTCTCTACTAATTCATCGTAAATTTTTAGTGCATCATTTTCTTGTTTTTCTTCCAAAGTAGCGTAAAGCTTTCTATACATATCGATAGAATCTCTTGAAACTTTACAAGAAAGCGTTGATACGTAATCATTTACGATCATCCAAATGCGATATAGTAAATAATTATCGACTTGTTCAATAAGTGTTTTAAAGAACGTTTGATGAAGCGTTGGGATTGAGTTTTCATTTCCTTCAAGTACTTGGTGTAATTTACTTAGCACTTTAGAAAACGTTTCTTTCGGTAAATTACATACAATTCGAATCATATCTTTCTCGAGTAATCGTTTCGTTTGTAATAAATCACGAATTGTTTTCTCATCTTGCAATAAGAACGGAGCAATTAATTGTACAAGACCGTTATCATAAAAGTTTCGAATAAACGTCCCTTCACCACGTCTCGTTTCAATCAATCCTACCAGTTCTAAAGCACGCAATGCTTCTCTTACAGAGGAACGTCCTACGTTTAAGCGTGAACTTAACTCACGCTCAGACGGCAAACGATCCCCCGCCACCAATCCATCCTCTTCCATAATGGAACGGATTTTTTTTACAATTTCGAGATATACTTTTGTATTTGATGATGTCAATGGAATTTCCTCGCTTATTCTTTACCAATCAGCGCTAATTGTTTTGTTTTTTCAGCGATCTCATTTGGATCTACTTGACGGCGAGCTACTCCTGTCTCCATTGCTGCTTTTGCAACGTAAGCCGCTACTTGAGGCGCTACACGCGCGTCAAATGGTGCCGGAATGATATAGTCTGCATTTAACTCATCTTCTGCTACAAGCTCAGCAATAGCCTGTACAGCTGCCATCTTCATTTCTTCGTTAATTTGTGTCGCATGTACGTCAAGTGCACCGCGGAAAATACCAGGGAACGCCAGTACATTATTTACTTGGTTCGGGAAGTCAGAACGACCTGTTCCAACAACAGCTGCGCCCGCTGCTTTTGCCAATTCTGGCATAATTTCTGGAACTGGATTCGCCATTGCAAAAATAATCGCATCGTCATTCATTGTACGAACCATCGCTTCTGTTAATGCACCTTCTGCAGATACACCAATGAATACGTCTGCACCTTGTACAACATCAGCTAAAGAACCTTCTATACGATTCTTATTTGTATATTTTGCAACTTCATCCTTCACCGGATTCATACCTGTAGGACGACCATCATAGATTGCCCCTTTACGGTCACACATAATAATGTCGCGTACACCATAGCGATATAAAAGTTTAATAATTGCAATACCTGCTGCACCTGCGCCATTTGCGACAACTTTAATGTCAGACATTTTCTTTCCAACTAATTTCAGTGCATTTACAAGACCTGCTACTGTTACAATAGCTGTTCCGTGTTGATCATCATGGAAGATAGGAATATTTGTTTCTTTTTTCAAACGCTCTTCAATAATGAAGCAGTTTGGTGCTGCGATATCTTCTAAGTTAACGCCGCCAAAAGTTGGCTCCATTAATTTTACAGTTTCAACAATTTTATCTACATCGTTTGTATTTAAGGCAATTGGGAATGCATCTACACCAGCAAAGCTCTTGAATAATACAGCTTTACCTTCCATTACTGGAAGAGATGCTTCAGGTCCAATGTTACCAAGACCAAGTACAGCTGTTCCATCTGTCACAACTGCTACCATATTTCCCTTCATCGTATATTCATATACCTTACTTTTATCGTCATAAATTTCTTTACAAGGTTCTGCAACCCCTGGAGAATATGCAAGACTTAAATCTTTTGCATTTTCTACTTTTACTTTTGATACAGTTTCTAATTTTCCTTGATGCACTTTATGCATGTGAAGTGCTTCTTCACGAAGTGTTGACAAACTATCCACTCTCCTCAAATTATTCTTGCTGATATCAATTTCTCCAAGTGGTCTGACCACGAACACTACTACTATAATAATCGAAGTGTAGGGAAATTGTCCATTATATTTTCACAACTACATTTTCTTCCCCGACAATTTCACGAAGTGCTCCTAAACATTCTTCACTTGGATGAATCGATAAACTCCGAGATAATTGTACCATTTTATGTTCCTTTTCATAATAAATTAGTACTTTCGCAAAACCTGAATAGTCGAACAATATTTTCGTAACCCGATTTAAAAGCTTTTTCTCATACTGAGATGGCAATTTCACGTAAACAGATGCGTCTTTCTTTTCTTCATAAACATCCATTTCCTCTAGCAGATATAGTCCATTTACAATCCATTGCAGCTTATGATTTCTTAGCTCAATCGTACCGTCAACTAAAACAATTGCTCCTTCTTGCAACTTATCCGAGAAATGTATATACGTTTCCGGGAAGAGGACCGCTTCCATTTCATCATTTTGATCACAGAATGTAATAAATGCCATCTTTTGAAACTTTTTCGTACGAATCACTCTAACACTTGTTATATACACAATAGCTCTTTGTACTTTTTTCTTGTGTCGCATCGCCTGAGCGAGAGATGGAATTTCTAATTCTTTTGCTAACTTCACATATTGCGCTGTCGGATAACTTGATAAATAAAAGCCAAGTACTTCTTTCTCTTTATTTAGTTGTTCAATAAAAGATAGCTCTTCTCCTTGTACATATTTTGATTTTGGAACAGCATCTCCTAAATCACGTGCGAGATTCGCGTACTCTAACGCCCCTTTAATACTTTTCCATAAATTCGTTCTCGAAACACCAAAATCATCAAAACATCCCGACCAGACGAAAGCTTCTAAATTACGCTCCGTTACGAACTTTGACGGCATACGGAGACAAAATTCAAATAAATCTTCGAACATTTTTTTCTCTCGTTCTTCTAATAATGCCGTCACTGTAGCCATTCCAATATTTCGGATCGAAAGTAAACTGTAACGTATCGCATTCCCTTCTATTTGGAAGTTATAACCACTTCTCTGAAGAGACGGCGGCAAAACGTGAAAACCTTTCCGCTTCGTTTCTCGTATATACTGTACAATTTTATCTTCATTTCCAATTGCGCTTGATAATAATGCCGTCATAAATTCCAGCGTATAGTTCGCTTTCAAATAGGCAAGCTGATATCCGATCATACTGTAAGCTACAGCGTGACTTCGGTTAAAACCGTAATTCGCAAATCTTACAATTAAATCATAAATTTTTTCAGCAGACGTCTCATCATATCCATTTCGCAAACATCCCTGGACGAAATGCTTACGTTCCTGATCTAAAATATCACGATTTTTTTTACTCACTGCACGGCGCAGTAAATCTGCTTCTCCAAGCGAAAACCCTGCTAACTTCGATGCAATTTGCATAATTTGTTCTTGGTATACAATGACGCCGTATGTTCTTTCTAAAATTGGCTTTAAATCCGGATGTAAATATTCGATTTTTCTTTTTCCATGTTTCGATTCAATAAAAGTCGGTATCTGTTCCATCGGTCCTGGTCTGTATAACGAGTTAACAGCTACGATATCTTCAAACTCATTCGGTTTTAACCCGCGAAGTACATTTCGCATACCGCCTGACTCAAGCTGGAATACACCTGTTGTATCTCCTCTCCCTAATAATTGGAATGTCTTTTCATCTTGAAGAGGTAAGTTTCTTATATCGATTTCTTTCCCAGTTTTGTTGGCGATAAATTTTATAATATTTTCAAGTAACGTTAAATTACGTAATCCTAAAAAGTCCATCTTAAGCAACCCAAGTTCTTCTAGCGCATCGGCTGGATATTGCGTAACATAAACATCGTTATGTCCTTCTTGAATTGCTACACTGCCTGTTAGCGGTTCTTGACTCATAATAACACCAGCCGCATGAATAGACGTATGACGTGGTAAACCTTCTACACGTTTTGCGATTTCAAACACACGCTCATGCAAAAGATTCCCTTGTATAAACTCACGAAGTGATTGTGATTCTTCATATGCATCTTTTAACGTTATACCAAGCTTTGATGGGATAAGTTTTGAAAATATATCAATATCTCGCGGCGGAAGCCCCATTACGCGGGCAATGTCTCTAATTGCCGCTTTTGCTGCAAGCGTACCAAACGTTACAATTTGCGCAACACGGAGCTGACCGTATTTATCTTTCACATAGCGAATCATCTCATCACGTCTTACGTCTGGAAAATCAATATCAATATCAGGAAGCGTCACACGTTCAGGATTTAAAAACCTTTCAAATAATAGATCGTATTCAATTGGATCAATATCTGTAATTTCTAATACGTATGAAACGAGTGAACCAGCTGCCGATCCACGACCTGGTCCTGTTAGAATATGATTTTCATGTGCATACTTCATAAAATCCCATACGATGAGGAAATAATCACTAAATCCCATACGAGAAATAACATTTAATTCATGATCCAAACGCTTTATATGCACTTCTTTCGGTTCACCATATCGTTTCCGCAAACCTTCTTCACAAACACGACGCAAGTATATATCACTCGTTTCATTAGACGGAACAGGAAACTTCGGAAGTTGATTTACATGGAACGGTATTTCTACTTGGCAACGCTCTGCAATTTTTATTGTATTTTGGATTGCTTCCGGCGCATGGGAAAATAGTGCTTCCATTTCATCCGATGACTTTAAATAATACTGATCTGTTTTCAGCCTCGGCCTATCTGGATCAGTCATTTTCGTTCCACTTTCAACAGATAGTAAACATTCGTGAACAAGCGCGTCACTTTGATTGATATAGCGCACATCATTTGTTGCAACGACTGGAATATTAACCCTACTAATAAATTCAGGTAGTTTCTCTTGTAAAAGCAACTCATCTTGAATTGCATGATGCTGCAAACTCATATAAAAATGGCCGAACATATTTTGATACGTGCGAGCTACTTCTTCAGCCTGACTCTCATTGTCTTCTAGTAATAATTGCTCAATTTCGCCATCTTTACCTGGCGAAATAGCAATTAATCCTTTCGCATAATGCGCAAGCCACTTCTTAGGAATACCTTCTTTGGACTTTGTCATAATACTGCTAGAAATCTTTAATAAATTTTGGTAGCCTATTTCATTCTCAGCAAGTAATACAAGCGGATAAGACCTTTCTTCTTCTTCACTAAAAATAGAAGCGGTTAATCCAATAACAGGCTGTATACCATGTTTCTTACATGCTTTATAAAACGGAATAACACCATACATAACATTTTCATCCGTAATAGCTAGCGATGAAAAACCAAGTTCTTTCGCCCTGACTACAAGCTCATCAATTTTACAAGCACTTTTTAATAAACTAAAAACGGTTTGACATTGTAAATGCACAAACTTCACTGTTGTACCCTCTCTTTACCTATTTGACTACTTTTATTATAGGTGATGAGGAAAGCGGAAATCAAAACATACTTCTTATACTTTGTCCATATATATGAAGAAGAAAGGGGAATGACGATGGATGTAAGAGAACATACTTTTTTCTCTCTGCTTATTATTAGTTATTTTATTGCCTTTGGGGTTATACTTGGCGGTTCATTAATTGGTGGATTTGGTGCGTTTCTTATCGGAAAACCAGCTCTAACTTACATTAATCAATTCGCCCAAAATTTAAGAATTTGGGCACTCGTTGCAGCAATCGGCGGAACATTCGATACCTTTTATAGCTTTGAAAGAAGTTTCTTTGGCGGAGATATGAAAGATATCGTAAAACAAATTCTCCTTATTTTTTTCGCAACTGGTGGTATGCAAACAGGTCTCATTATTATTAAATGGCTAACGCAGGAACATGTATGAGAGTACCAAGTGCCAATACAGCAAAAAGATGGTACTTAGTATTAGCTGGTGCTGCTGTTGGAGGCGTGTTGAGCTGGTTTATTTTTTTGTACATATACGGTGTTTTTCAACAAGAACAAGCTAGTAAAATAGCAGAACAAAGAGAAATTATAGAAAAACAAGAAGCAAAGCTCCACGTCCTTCTCGAAGATCAAGAAAAATTGAACACTGAAAATAAACGGCTCTTAACCATTCAAGAGATTAAAATAAAACTTATCAATCGAGAAAAATACGATTTAGACAATCTTACACTCGAAAATATGACTACATCTATTCATAATGATCTCCAGCATCTTTTAACGAAAAACATTCAAAGTATCGCAAAAAATAAAGACCTACTAAAAAAGGTAATCGAAAATAAAACATACAAACATTACGATCGCCTATACCGTTTTAAAGTCGATACAATATCTTTTGATACAGTGCTTGAAATTAGCATTACTATAGAGAAAGAAAAATAAAGAAGGAGGGCTTTAGCGCCGCTCCTTCTTTTCGTTCTAACATATAGTCTTTTATTTACAAATCTCACGTAAATCAGCAAAAAGACGATCCGCTTCTTGCCAAGAAGATGCCTTGGCACCAGAAGCCATCGGATGCCCTCCGCCGTTATATTGCATTGCCAATTTGTTTATAACTGGCCCTTTTGAACGAAGACGAACACGAATTACGTCATCTTCCTCTAAAAATAGAACCCACGCCTTTAATCCATCAATATTGCCAAGCGCTCCAACAACACCAGATGCTTCAGAAGGAAGTACATCAAACTCTTCTAATACTTCTTTCGTTAATTTAATGTAAGCTGCTCCTTCTTCTACCATCGTAAAGTTTTGTAAAATATAACCGTTTAAACGAGCAATTTTTTCTTTTGTCTTATACATTTCATTGTATAAATCTGTGAATTTCACACCCATATCAACAAGCTCACTTACGTAACGAAGTGTTTTTGCTGTCGTATTTGGGAATAAGAAACGACCTGTATCTCCAACAATTCCTGCTAAAATAAGGCGAGCTGCTTCTTTTGTTATTTTTAATCCTTTATCTTTTCCATAGTTATAAAACTCATAAATCATTTCACTTGTAGAACTCGCTGTCGTGTCTACCCACGTAATATCTCCATATGGATCTTCATTTGGATGATGATCAATTTTAATTAACATCTTCCCTTTTGTATAGCGTTGATCGTCAACCCGTTCTTGATTCGCAGTATCACAAACAATAACAAGCGCATTTTCGTATACACTATCTTTAATATCATCCATTACTCGTAAGTATGCTAGTGACGGTTCATTGTACCCAACCGTATAAATATTTTTCTCTGGAAACGATTCTTGTAGAATTGTACCAAGACCACCCTGTGAACCTAACGCATCTGGGTCCGGACGCACGTGGCGATGAATAATAATTGTATCAAACTCTTTAATTGCTCCTAAAATTTGCTCATGCA
This sequence comes from Bacillus sp. RCC_6_1, assembly GCF_041360755.1. Taxonomy (NCBI): domain Bacteria; kingdom Bacillati; phylum Bacillota; class Bacilli; order Caryophanales; family Bacillaceae; genus Bacillus; species Bacillus sp. RCC_6_1. Next base: position 260,097 of record NZ_JBFUPV010000002.1, on the reverse strand, counting down.
TATGTATAATCTCCTTTTTAATCAACTTCTTCACTTTATCCTCCATTATAACGGAAAGTATTTCATACATGCGAACAATTGCTTTATAATAAAAGTTAGAAAGTTTAGATATTTCTTTTTCTTTTCTATTATTTTTCACAAAGCGATGGGAGTGTTCATTATGCCAGTATTAGTCTTCTGTATTATCGTCTCATTTATGTTGTACCTCTTTTACAAAACAAAATACTTTCGTACAAACCGCCCAATGGAGAAAGGTTGGCTCTCAGGAAAATCCGCAATGGCACTCGGTTCATTCGTTTTATTTTTCGGGATAAACCAATTCTTTTTAGAACTTTCAACCGCTCGTATTATCGTTGGTGTTTTATTCGTTCTATTTGGTAGTGCAAGTGTATTTAACGGGTTTCGCCAATACAAACATTTCTTGCCATTAGCAGTTAAAGAAGCCGAAGTCTATGAAGCAACATAAAAAAGCATCAATATTGTGATGCTTTTTTACGTCCCTTAACTTTCAAAATCATATATGCAACAAACGCAGATGGTATATTAAATGGGTTACCTTGTACATGAAAATGTAGTTGTTCTTCTCCAAAAGACATTTTTTCATATAGCTCTCGCTGAGATAATCCTGTCTTTTCCTTTTTTTCATGTAAACCTTGTAAATATAAATATTGGATCGGTATCATTACAAGAAAGTAAAATAGTGCGATACTACCAAAAAAGAGTACGGCTGACGACATAATGCATACCACCTTTCAGAATTCCATTTTCTTACAATATAATCATAACACAATATACAGCCAAATCGAATTACTATTCTGTCTTTTCTTACGTTACTTTTCCACTCCATACATATTTCACTAAAACTCCCATCTAAAATCATGCCTTTCAAATTTAAAACAACAAAAAAAGATGGAACAAATCAAAACGATTTGTTCCATCTTTTTATTTATCGATTAACTGCACCATAAGTAATGCCTTTCCAACAACATTACCTTCATGATGCACCTCTACATCGACCTTACCAAATTTACGCCCAATTTCTAATACTTTCGGATGAACAGATACAACATTATCAATTTGAACCGGCTTTACGAAATAAATCGTTAAGTTTTCAACAATTAAATCGCTTTTCTTTTGCGCACGAATGACGCGATTTGTCGCTTCTGTCACAATTGTTGCAAATACACCGTACGATAACGTTCCGATTGAGTTCGTCATTTGCGGCGTCACCGAAAATTGATATAGATGCTCATTCTTCGCTTCTTTCGGCGTCATAAATTGATTCGTTACAATATCATCAATGGTTTCTCCAACTTGTGGCTGACGTTGAATCATTTGCAGTGCCTGAAGTACATCTTGACGGCTAATAATACCTTGTAGTTTATTTCCTTCATCAACAACAGGAAGTAACTCAATACCTTCCCACACCATCATACGTGCCGCAGCTGCGACAGACATTTTACCGTTCACTGTAATTGGGTGTTTTGTCATTACTTTATCAATTGGTGTTTCTTTCGCTACACCGATCATATCTTTTGAAGTCACGATTCCTAGCACTTTGTTACTTTCATCAACAATCGGATACCTTCCGTGCATCGTCTCTTCATTATAGGCATGCCATTGCTGCACTGTATCATTTGGCTTTAAATATAATGTTTCTTCAATTGGCGTTAAAATATCTTCAACGAGTACAATTTCTTTCTTAATAAGCTGATCGTAAATCGCACGGTTAATTAACGTTGCAACTGTAAAGGTATCGTAACTACTTGAAATAATCGGCAGTTTTAATTCATCTGCTAATTTCTTCACATGATCTTCCGTATCAAATCCGCCCGTAATTAATACAGCGGCTCCAGTTTCTAACGCTAATTGATGTGCGTTCGTACGGTTACCGACAATAAGTAAGTTCCCAGCTTCTGTATAGCGCATCATCGCTTCTAATTTCATTGCCCCGATTACGAATTTATTTAACGTTTTATGTAGTCCTTCTCTGCCTCCAAGTACTTGACCGTCGACAATGTTAACGACTTCTGCATATGTCAGTTTTTCGATATTCTCTTTCTTCTTTTGTTCAATTCGAATTGTTCCGACACGTTCAATTGTACTAACATACCCTTTATTTTCTGCATCTTTAATTGCACGGTAAGCGGTCCCTTCACTTACACTCAAATCTTTCGCAATTTGTCTTACAGAAATTTTATGGCCTACTGGCAGGCTATTAATATGTTCTAAAATTTGGTTATGCTTGGTAGCCAAATGGTTTCACCATACTTTCTTTTCCCTAAATTCTTCATGTGTTGTACTTTCAGTATACTATATTTTCAAAACTGTTACACTCTCTCTTTGCATACCTGTACTATTTTTTTTATAACAAAATGACTCTTACATTCCACCAGTCATTCTATTACAACAATGTAATGCTATTGTCATCTCATTCGATAGTTCGCACACTTGATTACCTATACAATTAAAACAAGAAATAAATCAAAGGAGCGAACACATGATGAAAAAACTTTTAGAGGTTGTAGGTGCTGTATTTTTAGCTTTCGTAGATGGTAAAAAAGTTACAATGGAATTGAATGAAACACCTGAACAGCCACGTACCAAAAGAAAAGAATCACCAAAACAAATACAAGTATTAAAAGCTGTCCTACACACGTAAAAACCCTTCACTTTTCTTTTCAAATGAAGGGTTTCTTTTCTATAGTGTAATACTTTCTCCAGCTTCTAATACTTTCCCTGTACAATTTTGTAGCTTTTCTACAAATTGATATGGATCTTGTTCAATAACTGGGAACGTATTGTAATGCATCGGTACAACAGTTTTCGCATTAATCCATTTTGCCGCTAGTACAGCATCTTCTGGTCCCATTGTGAAATTATCACCAATTGGTAAAAATGCTAGATCAACTTTATTTAATTCCCCAATTAACTTCATATCAGAGAATAGTGCAGTATCTCCTGCGTGGTATACAGTTCTCTCTTCTGCTGTAAATAAAATACCTGCTGGCATACCTGTATATGTAATCGTCTTATTTTCTTCATCAATATAACTAGAGCCGTGGAATGCTTGTGTAAACTTCACTTTTCCGAAGTCAAATTCATGTGAACCACCAATATGCATCGGGTGTGTATTTACACCTTGCCAACTTAAAAATGTTGCTAGTTCAAATGGCGCTACAACAACTGCATTATTTTTCTTCGCAAGTTCTACTGTATCTCCAACATGATCACCGTGTCCATGCGATAAAAGGATTGCATCCACTTTTACATCTTCAGCTTTTAAATCTGTTCTCGGATTACCTGTTAAAAACGGGTCAATTAAAATAACTTTTCCATTCGCCTCAATTTTCACAACTGAATGTCCATGATAAGATACTTTCATTATTACATTCCTCCCCTATTCACATTCTCACTTTTTATTCTACATGATTTTTCAATCCCCTGTCTTTTCTAACATCTATTTACTTGTCATAACGCTTTCTTCCGAGTTAAAGTTATATTTGTAATTAAATATCTCGGGGGTGCCAATCGATGAATGCTAGATTAGAAAATTTAATGCAATGGCTAAAAGAAAAAAACGTAGAAGCTGCGTTCTTAACTTCTACACCGAACGTCTTCTACATGACAAACTTCCACTGTGAACCACACGAAAGATTACTTGGTATGTTTGTATTCCAAGAAAAAGAACCTATTTTAATTTGCCCTAAAATGGAAGAAGGTCAAGCGCGTAACGCTGGCTGGGCACATGAAATTATCGGATTTACTGATACTGACAGACCATGGGATATGATTGCAAAAGCAATTAAAGACCGCGGCATCAATGCAAATGCAGTTGCAATTGAAAAAGAACATTTAAACGTAGAGCGCTACGAAGAATTAACGAAATTATTCCCAAATGCAGCTTTCAAATCAGCTGAGGAGAAAGTTCGCGAACTTCGTTTAATTAAAGATGAAAAAGAACTTTCTATTTTACGCGAAGCAGCTAAAATGGCGGACTATGCTGTTGAAGTTGGTGTAAATGCAATTAAAGAAAACCGCAGCGAGCTAGAAGTATTAGCAATTATTGAACACGAATTAAAAACAAAAGGCATACATAAAATGTCATTTGATACGATGGTATTAGCAGGTGCGAACTCTGCTCTTCCACACGGTATTCCTGGCGCAAACAAAATGAAACGCGGCGATTTCGTACTATTTGATTTAGGCGTAATCATTGATGGTTATTGCTCTGATATTACACGTACAGTAGCATTCGGTGAAATTTCTGAAGAGCAAACTCGCATTTACAACACTGTACTTGCTGGACAACTACAAGCAGTTGAAGCATGTAAACCAGGTGTTACACTTGGCGCAATCGACAACGCTGCTCGTTCTGTTATCGCAGATGCAGGTTACGGTGACTTCTTCCCACACCGCCTGGGTCACGGACTTGGAATTAGCGTACACGAATATCCAGATGTAAAAGCTGGCAACGAGTCTCCATTAAAAGAAGGTATGGTCTTCACAATCGAGCCAGGTATTTACGTACCAAACGTAGGTGGCGTTCGTATTGAAGATGATATTTACATCACAAAAGACGGATCAGAAATTTTAACGAAATTCCCGAAAGAATTACAATTTGTAAAATAATAAAAAAGGCAGCGGGATTGCTGCCTTTTTCTATTTCTCTACTATTTCAAATTTAGCACCATCTTCTCCTCATACTTATCATCCCATTTAATCACAACTTCTATAGGTTCATCTTTAGAGATAGGCGCGCAACTTACACAAGAAGACTTCATTTCAATCTTTGCTCCTCTATGAACTTCTGACGTTTGTGTCATTGTACTAAAGGCTCCATTAATAGCAATCTCTAAGTTTTTAAATTCTGTCTTTCCATCCCCGCCCTTATATTGAAACGTAAACATCCCATCTTCACTGTCATCCTTAATATGCCCTTTATATTGTCCAGTCCAACTTTTGCTCTCGCTAGAAAAAGTAACATACGAAATGGAACAGCTTCCTAAAAAGAAAATACTAATGAAAAAGAATAATGCTCTCTTCATAATGCCCCCCTCCATTCAAAAGCATTTATTTATTGTCTATTTCTTCCTCTTATTATACTATTAAAATACAGAATTTTCTAAAATAGGTGGTTTATATGTTACAACAACAGTTAGAAGAAATTCGTAATAATCATTACGTAATGGATACAATTAACATGGATTCTTTAATTTCCAATATGCTTAAACATATCGGTGTTACCGATAGCTATTTAAGGGACAAACTTATTTGCTCTACTTTTTACCATCTCATCAAAAAGGACTACCTTTCACACACACAATTACAGAAACTATTATTAGAAAGCATCAGTGACAAATATTTATTGTATAAGATTCATTCGGATGACGAAGATGCGGTATTTACCCGTGCATTTACAACATTATTAATTGCACTCATTATTGATGCCGATACAAATCATAATTTCTTATCACAGGCTGATCTTTTACATGTAAAAGATCGATTAGTGTTATATATGAACAACGAGCATGATTTCCGCGGATATGTGCAAGACCACGGCTGGGCACATAGTATCGCTCACGCTTCTGATACATTTGAGGCGCTTGTTCGTAGTCCTAAACTGGAAACTTTATATTACGAAGAAATATTACAAACTTTATTAAACAAAGTTTGTGTCCATTCTATTTACTACAAATATGAAGAAGACGAACGTCTCGTTTATCCGATTGTCGCAATGCTACAAAATGGTCTAAAGGAAGAGGTACTCCTATTAGCCCTTCATGAATTAGTAGCTCAATTACCCGTCAAAAAACAGACATTACATACTGAATCGTACGAGTACCTATACGGAAATATAAAATCTTTCTTACGTAGTTTGTTTTTCCGACTACGCACACTGTCTATATGTGAAGAAACCGAATGCAAAATTGAAAAATTGCTGCAAGACCTTCCAAAATATTATTAAAAAAAGAAGGCCACTTAGAAAGTGCCTTCTTCTATTTCACTAATATTTAATTGAAATTTCACGATCCAAACTGAGAAAAGGTGGACAAGAAGCGCAAACGCCATACATGCTCCGCTTAAAAAAGTTAGTATAGGATGCGAATACACGTGCCCCAATCCATAGGATATCGCCACGAAAAACATTGTTATGTAAATATAAATTGCTCCATGTATTTGCCTCATATAAACCTCCTTTTCCCATATTATAACATAAATTTTCTGATTATTCACATTAATTACTCGTAATCAATATTTCTCAACTGTTACACCTCTTACAGCAGCCTTAATATACGGTGACCCTTGTAAACTTTGTAAATCCTCTGTTTTCCTGTTACGACTACACCGTATATTGGTAAGTCTTTTGTTTTGGTGTTTTTTATTTCTTTATCCCGCATTAACAGGCAGTAAGACCCCACATCAAAATTCAGCGGAAGCAAAGAAGTTAGGGGGGGCGGACTGCTCGTAAAAGCCCGATTGGTGAGGGCTGATAATCAGTAGGGGATGCCCCCCCCACTGATTAAAGTTTCACTTTATAGTTTATCCTAAAATATTCTCGATATCCCTCTTTATTTTCACTTAAAGATATCCAAATACAGCTTTTATAAATTTTTCCATAATAAAAAGCACATTTATTTTGATGTGCTCTTCACATATAATTTAGTAAAATATGAACCATTTTTTTGAAACAAAAACTCCCACTCATCTCTCCCCATACTATCGTTATGACTTAGTTGCCATAATAATTGAACGAGGATAAAATCCCAGCTTTTCATAAAATGATACAGCTTCATTTCCATACACTACTGTTAATTCAATTTCATCTATCTTTTTCACTTTAAACCATTCCACTGCACTATTCATTAATTTCAAACCGAATCCGTTTCTTCGGTATTTTTCATCAACAAATAAAACTTCAATCTTTCCGCTTACGCTTTTACTATACGCTATACAAAATCCTAATATATTATCTGTTTCTGACTCAATCAATAATTCAATTCTATATTCTCCGTACTTTGAGTTCTTTTTATAATTTTCAATACGTTCCTCAAATGTCATTCTTGGGTAATCGCCAGAAAAATATTTTGATTTATTATTATGATGTTCATGCAATTTATTTAAGGATTCTCTTATTATCTCTATTTCATCGAGAGTGATATATTTATTACTAATTCTCATCCTATAGCATCTCCAATAATATATATTTCAGCAAAAAAATAAGACTGTTTTTTGTTCACAAAATATTACTCTATTATTCCATCGCTTCCCTCACAACATCTTGAATCATAACAACTTCTGTTTTCATATCAATAGACATTGCTTCTTCATCAATACATTCATACCAAAACGCTAAGTGCTTTTTATCGATTTCATAATGAGAATTTTCGACAAGAGCCCCGCCTTCTCCTTGCACAGAATACCAATATAAGTACTCTTCTCCATCTCTTATTTCCCGGAAAATTGTCTCAACGTACATCTTTTCGTCGTTTAATGTCAAAAGGACTTCTTTCATATTGTCATTAAGAAGCTGCATCCATTCATCTACTCGATGACTCTTACCAGGCTTAACTTTAAATCTCGTTAATTCTACATTCATTTTTATTCCCCCGTTTTCTTACGTACAAACAAACTATATTCTATTGGATGATAAAAACTTAATTTACTAGCTAATTTTCGCGAAGGAATATTGTCTACATAACAATCCCAGCTCGGTATAATATCATTTTGCATGCAATGTTCAATGAACCGTGTTGCAACAGCTTGAGCTAATCCTTTCCCTTGATGCGCTTCATGTGTTGCGATATCTATTTCAGCATAACCATTCCCGCTAAATATTGAGACGCATTCAGCTACAATTATCCCATCTTGTTCTATACAAAATCCAAAACCACTATTCAAAAACGTTTCTTTTGATCCCCAATATTCTTTGTAGTACTTCTCTTTAAATTCACTGCTTCGCTCTATATCTCTTCTATCAATACGCTTCACTTCATATGTATTTTTGTTACAATCTCGTTTTCTCTCCTCAAAGGTTACTCTTTGAAATTTCATTCGCGGGATGTTCCGAAGTGTATTACTAAAACGCTCTTCTAACATCATTTCCCACTCTTCACTTGAAGTAAAGAGTGTAAATCTCTTCTCTGTTTTCTCAATAGCTGTTTTTAAATATGAAAATAACTCTTCGTTATAATTTTGATCATCAGTATCACCAAATAAATAATAAATACCGTTAGCTGTAATAATTAACCCTGCTGTTAATTGCCCGTTTACAAAAACCTCACCATCTACCATTTGATCACATACCGCATAAGCAAATGTCATCGTTCTTGTATTACTTTCCAAAATCGGAATGATTTTTCTATACTCGGCTACAGATAATTTTTTCATAATCGCTCCACTATAATCGTATCAGCCTCTATATGTTCAAAACAAAGATTTACCGTCCTCTTTAATGCTCTCGTTCTATGAATCGTACATGCTGGAATTAAAATAGAATCATTTGGCTTTAAAACCGCCGTTTCTCCATCTTCAAAATCAATAAGTAACTCTCCCTCTAGCACAATAAATAATTCATCCGAATTAGAATGATAGTGCCAATCATATTCACCAGTAAATACAGCGATGCGTAAGCAATGACTGTTTATGTTTGAAACGACGAAGTTTTTATGTTGATCTTGAATGTCTTTTGTTAATTCTATTAAGTTCACAGTTTCCATATTTCATCCCATCCTTCCATTAGTCGTTCTTCTGAAAAACCAACTTAGTCTCCACCACCTCCGCAATCTCCTCCGCCATCACTTGAGCTGCTACAATCGTTGCTACTGTAGTCACCGAATCCACTTGATGAGCTTGAATTGGATGAAGATTTTTTGCTTCTTTTTCTATCTTTTTTACTTTCATGACTAGGCCAAACCTTATCAAATAATATAAAGAATAAGATTCCTTCTACCATAACAAGCATAACGCCAAAAATACCTTCAATAACATTAGGGGTTATCCCCAAACATTTAACCATCCCACATAAAAACACACAAAAAATCACATACAAGAACATACAAATATACCGAAATGTTTTCTCTATCGTAATGACTACTTTTTGTGAAAAAGGTATGTTCTGCTCCTGTTTTTTCTTTATGTACTTTTGTCTCTTTGCTTGCTTTTTCTTCCTCTTTTTACTCCCCATTGAATCCCCTCTTTTTATTATATAATTCTAAATTATCATAATAAAAAATGATTTACACCAATAAATAACAATTATTCACATGTTATTTCTCCATAAAAAAAGACCCTCCTCATAAAGGAAGGTCTCAAATGTATTTCTATTATGATAAAGCAGGAGCTTTTTCAAGAAGCTCTTTCGCATCAGCGTATTGTAAGCCGTGCGCTTCTGCAACTGCTTCGAATGTTACATAGCCATCTAATGTGTTAATACCTTTTAGTAATGCAGTGTTGCCTAAGCAAGCATCTTTGTAACCTTTGTTCGCAATTTGTACTGCATATGGTACTGTTACGTTTGTTAATGCAAGAGTTGACGTACGTGGAACTGCACCTGGCATATTAGCAACTGCATAATGAACAACGCCGTGTTTTTCGTAAGTTGGGTTGTCATGAGTTGTAATACGATCAGTTGTTTCGAAAATACCACCTTGGTCAATCGCGATATCTACAACGACAGAACCTGGTTCCATTGATTGAATCATTTCTTCAGTTACAAGTTTTGGCGCTTTTGCACCTGGAATTAATACTGCACCAATAACAAGGTCAGATTCTTTAACAGCTTCTGCAATGTTGTATGGATTAGACATTAATGTTTTTACTTGGTTACCGAAAATATCATCTAATTGACGAAGACGTTCTGCACTTAAGTCAATGATTGTTACATCTGCACCTAAACCTACTGCAATCTTAGCTGCGTTTGTACCAGCTTGACCACCGCCGATGATTGTTACTTTGCCGCGTTTTACCCCTGGAACGCCTGCAAGTAAAATACCTTTACCACCTTTGTTTTTCTCAAGGAATTGTGCACCGATTTGTGCAGACATACGACCAGCTACTTCACTCATAGGTGCAAGTAATGGTAAAGAACGATTGTCTAATTGTACTGTTTCGTATGCGATTGATGCAACTTTGTTATCGATTAATGCTTTCGTTAATTCTGGTTCTGGAGCTAAGTGTAAGTATGTGAATAAAATTAAACCTTCACGGAAATAGCCGTATTCACTTGCTACTGGCTCTTTTACCTTCATAACCATATCTTGATTCCATGCTTCTTCAGCAGTTTCTACAAGTTTCGCACCAGCTTGTACGTATTCTTCATCCGTAAAGCCAGATCCTAAACCTGCTCCTTTTTGAACAAAAACTTCATGACCATTTTGTACTAAATGTACTGCTCCCGCTGGCGTCATTGCCACACGGTTTTCATTGTTTTTAATTTCTGTTGGAATACCGATACGCATGATTAGTTCCCCCTTGAGTTATGAAATGACCCCTGAATCATTTTTTTAAAGCGCTTTCTACGCTCTTATATTTTAACATAATATCTCAATATTTGACAAAAAAATAACACGAGTTTTCCGATAGATTTAATTTTATATTAAAGGACAGTATTATCCGCACCTCTCAGCACAATGGATAAACTGTCCAATTATTCGAAACTTCATCTTATTTTATTCTATCGATGTCTATGAATAACATCCACTGCACCAGTAACTTCAATAATTGTACCGGTAATCATATCGGAATCGTCCTCACATAAAAACGAAATGGTTCTTGCAATATCTTCACCTGTTCCAGATCTACCAATCGGTGTGTTATGCTCTTTCAGCTGACGTGCTTCTTGAATAGTTGCCTCTTTCATCTCGCCTATAATATCACCAGGACATACCATGTTCGCAGTAATACCATACTCCGCTTCTTCATAAGCAACTGTTTTCGTTAATGAAACAAGTCCTACTTTCGCTGCGGAAAAAGCTGAACGATAAATCCATCCCGGTGCACTATCCGCCCCTTGAAATCCGTAATTAATAATACGGCCAAAGTTCTGTTTTCTCATGACCGGAACGACAAGTTTTAATAAATGAAATACCGCTGTTAAATTCCCCTGAATCATTTCATTCCATTCATCTTCTTCATAATCAACTAACTTTTTTCGTTCAAATACATATGGACCAGCATTATTAATTAAAAAGTCAATTTTGCCAAAACGGCTCATCGCTTCTTCTACTATTTTATGTAAATCTTCCTTTTTCGTGACATCCGCTTGCACGAATTGTAGACGCTCTTCCACATCTTTATATGTTTCTTTCATCGTTTCCATAGCCGTGGTATCGCTATGGTACGTTACTGTTACTGAATAGCCTTTAGCCAATAACTTTTCTGTTACTTGCTTTCCTAAACCTTTCGTACCGGCTGTAATGAGCGCATGTCTCACAAAACTGCCCCCTTTTAAATTGCTATACTTCATATGTAACAAGTTCTCGCTCCAATTACAACTAAAATGAATTGAAACAGAGTTTTCAAAATTCTGTAACGTTTCTGGCAAGCACGTTACCAAAATTTGTTTTATAATTAAGTTGTAAACAGTTATAAAACAGATTGGGAGGAATTTACTATGAATAATACATATACAAATATTTTAATCGCGGTGGATGGTTCTAAAGAAGCAGAAAAAGCCTTTAAAAAAGCAATTCAAGTCGCAAAGCGCAACAATGCAACATTAACAATTGCTCATATCGTTGATGTAAAAGCATACTCAGCAGTAGAAGCTTATAGCCGTGCAATTGCTGAACGTGCAAATCTATTTGCAGAAGACTTATTAGAAGACTACAAAAAAACTGCGCTTGAAGCTGGTCTTGAAAAAATTGAAACTGTATTAGAATTCGGTAATCCTAAATCAAAAATTTCAAAAGAAATCGCTCCAAACCATAAAGTAGATTTAATTATGTGTGGTGCGACTGGTTTAAATGCTGTTGAGCGTTTCCTAATTGGTAGCGTCTCTGAACATATTATTCGCTATGCGAAATGCGATGTCCTTGTTGTTCGTGGTGATGAAGAGCAAGGTGAGCTTTAATTTATAGATAAAACACCAAGTCCACATAGGCTTGGTGTTTTTCATTTTATAAACTTCACTATAAACACAAGACATGCTACGACAACAACGGTAATTGCCAACACATAAGGCGGAAGAAACTTCAAAGACCATAACGCCATCATGATTGTCGCGATCGTTAAGTACGTTTGCCTTGCATCTGCTGTCATTTTTTTACGAAGTAAGAAGACGTACAAATAGCCAATTGGCGGCGTAATAAAGCAAAGAACATATATGATTTTTGATTTTAAATACCACTTTTGTTCTCCGAGTTTCTTTATATCTTCTTCTATTCTCTTATGCTCTTGCTCTCTCGCTTCTTCTACAAGCGGATTTTCCTCTTCTCTTCGCTTTTCTTTCATATAAGGAAGAAAGTGCATAAAAAAATAGTATGCAAATACGAACGCTCCAAATCCAATATTTAATCTTTCTAATAGAATATGTTCACTAAAAAAAGCAGCAGTAAGCACTAAAGACAAACAGTATGTCATCATCCAAAATGAATGTTTTCTCTTTTTCCGTTCCATTTCTTTTTCACCTTGTATATCTTTTCTTTTCGAAATCCATATAGAAATAAAGCAATCTACTACAAATAGAGCAAAAATAAATATCGCAACGTGTACTGTTTCTAAATCCTCAAATGAAAAGATATTTGGGAATGCAACGTGTAATACAATTAGCGTGTACAAAATTAACCCTATAAAATAAATACGTCTCATTTTTCATCCCTTTCTTATTTCCTAACATTACGTTAACATACATTTTTTAGAAATAGACGGACAAAATATATATGTGTAAAAAAGGAGGATGCAACATGGATGATTCTGAACGTATTATTTTAGATGTGAATGGGAAAGAACTCGAAATGCTAGATACGATTCGTACTCATTTTAAAGAGAAACATGGCGTTGAACTAAGTAACGGTGCATTACTTAGAGATTTGATGGATATTGAGTATATTCGAATTACGGAAGATCGACATAAGTATGATTAAAAGAAAAACGACTGCAGGCGAATGCCATCAGTCGTTTTCTTTCTTTATTTAAGCTCTTGATGCTTCCCGCCCATACCACCTTGCTCATTGCTATTTTGGTGTACAGTTAGTTTATTTGTTTTCGTATCTTTTAAAACTCTATATGTATATGATTCATTTGGTTCATCTTTAAACTGCACATTCATTCCATACGAATCCATTTTGCTATAAAAGGCCGGTTTTATATATAAAATATCACTTTCTTTATATCCTTTATCTTGCAAATGCCACATCGTTGCGATAATCGCTTCTTCTCGCTTTTCTTTTTCACCAACATACATATATTTGTCCAAAAGAAACACTTTAGCATTTGCAATTAAACTAATTACCAGTACAATGATAAACACTATTTTTTTCATAGACTTCCCCTAAATTGTTATTTTTTACTATATTGTAACTTAAATATTATTAAAAAACAAAGTACGCCAGACTTTACTAGACTGGCGTACTTCCCAACTCAATTCTTAATAAATTCTTTCGTTAACCCCTTCGCCTTCTCCAAAGCGTTTTTGATTTGTTCAAATCCTGTTCCACCCGAACTATTACGACGCTTTACAGCCGCATATGGTGAAAGAACTTCATACAAATCCTCTTCAAATAAAGAGCTCATTTCTTTATATGTTTCAAGCGAGACATCTAATAAATAAATTCCTTTTTGTGTGCAATATAGCACTAACTTCCCAACAATTTCATGAGCTTGACGGAATGGTAGTCCTTTGTTTGCTAAATAGTCGGCAATTTCTGTTGCATTGGAGAAATCTTGCGTCACAGCTTGCCCCATTTTTTCTTTGTTTACAGTCATCGTTTCAAGCATGCCTGCCATAATATGAAGGCATCCTTCTACTGTTTTTACTGTATCAAACATTCCTTCTTTATCTTCTTGCAAGTCTTTATTGTAAGCGAGCGGTAATCCTTTCATTACTGTAAGTAAACTGAATAAATTACCGTATACTCTGCCTGTTTTACCACGGATTAGTTCCGCCATATCCGGATTTTTCTTTTGCGGCATAATGCTGCTTCCAGTTGCGTATTGATCGCTCATTTCAATAAATTGAAACTCTTGGCTACTCCATAAAATAAGTTCTTCACAAAAGCGCGATAAGTGCATCATAAGCAGAGATGAGTTACTTAAAAACTCCAAGATGAAATCACGATCGCTTACTGCATCTAAACTATTTTCATATATTCCATTAAATCCAAGAAGCTCCGCACTATATTCTCGGTCAATCGGGAATGTCGTCCCAGCTAGCGCTCCTGCTCCTAATGGGGAGATATTAATACGCTTTAACGAATCTTCATAACGATTTACATCACGCTCTAACATCCAAAAGTAAGCGAGAATATGATGAGCAAATGAAATCGGCTGAGCACGTTGCAAATGCGTATAGCCAGGCATAATCGTTTCAATATTATTTTCTGCTTGATGAACAAGAACAGTTTGCAATTGTTTTGTAGCTTTTATAATATGTTCTACCTTTTCTTTTAAATACAAATGCATATCTGTCGCTACTTGATCATTACGACTTCGGCCAGTGTGAAGTTTTCCTCCTACTTCGCCAATTTGTTCAATTAACATTTTTTCGATGTTTAAATGAATATCCTCTGCTTCTACTAAAAATTGTAGCTTATTCTCTTTTGCTTCTTTCAATAAATATTGAAGACCTATCTTTATTTTCTCTGCTTCTTCTTTCGTAACGATGCCTTGCTTTGCTAGCATCGTTACGTGTGCAATACTCCCGTTTATATCTTGATTTACTAATTGTTGATCGAAAGAGATGGATGCTCCAAACTCTTCAACCCACGCTTCCGCTTCTTCAGTAAAACGTCCGCCCCAAAGTTTGCTCACGCTTCCACCTTCTTTTGATTCACTTGGCTGTATACTTTCGTCGGTAAACCAAATAATGAAATGAATCCAACTGCTGCATCATGATTAAATTCGTCCTGGGCAGTATATGTTGCTAATTTTTCATCGTATAAAGAGTATTCAGATTTACGTCCTTCTACAATCGCATGACCTTTAAATAATTTCACACGCACTGTACCTGTTACATTCTTTTGCGTTTCTTGTAAAAATGCATGAAGCGCTTGTTTTAAAGGTGAGAACCATAAACCGTTATAAATAAGTTCTGTTATTTTCTGTTCAATCACTGGTTTAAAATGCGCTACTTCTTTTACGTGTGTTAAATCTTCCAACTCTTTATGCGCAGTGATTAACGTCATTGCTGCTGGGCATTCGTATACTTCACGAGATTTAATACCGACAAGACGATTTTCTACGTGATCAATACGTCCAACGCCGTGTTTTCCAGCAAGCGCATTTAACGTTTTAATTAATTCTGCAAGTGAATATGCAGTGCCATTTAAAGTAGTCGGTATGCCCGCTTCAAATCCGATTTCTACAAACTCTGGTTTATTCGGTGTATCTTCTAACGCTAATGTCATCTCATATGCATCTTCTGGCGGCGCTGCCCATGGATCTTCTAAAATTCCACATTCGTTGCTGCGTCCCCATAAGTTTTGATCGATTGAAAACGGGCTATCTAAATTAATCGGAATTGGTACATCGTTTTCTTTTGCATATGCAATTTCTTCTTCACGTGACCATTTCCATTCACGTACAGGCGCAATCACTTCTAAGTAAGGATTTAATGCTTGGATAGAAACTTCAAAACGAACTTGGTCATTTCCTTTTCCTGTACATCCGTGTGCAACTGCAGTTGCGCCTTCTTGTTCTGCGATTTCTACTAATTTCTTCGCAATAAGCGGACGAGATAATGCAGAGACAAGAGGGTATTTTCCTTCGTATAATGTGTGTGCTTGCATCGCCATCAATGCATATTCGTTTGCAAATTCTTCTTGAACGTCAATCATATATGATTTAATTGCACCTACTGAAAGTGCCTTTTCCTTTACAAATGCTAAGTCTTTACCTTCCCCTAAGTCTAAACAAAGCGCGATAATATCATAATTCTTCTCTTGTAACCATTTAATTGCAACGGAAGTATCAAGACCTCCGGAATATGCTAATACAACTTTTTTCTTCTCCATTTTGCATCCCCCTAAAGAATAAATATTCATTTTCTTTTATAATAATTCAAACTTTAACACCTTTCACAAAATGTATCAAGAGTCATTTTCAAATTTTTTCAAACAATTTCGTCGAACTTCTTTCTGTTTTTCTGTACAATATAAGCAGGAAAACGGGGGTGAACTTATGGAAAAGTATTTCTTATACGATGAACATCTAGGAATTGAAATTCCACATTTACAAGAAGACTGGGAAGAAATCCCTGAAAAAATGCAACATGCTATTTTACTAAAATGGGAACAAGTTCGCGGGAAAATTCCTGATCGTATAAAAGAACTTGAGCACTATATTAATAAAAAACAACATTATTTAAATAACGAAGAAGACTTCGAAGTTTCTTGTAAACTAAATTCAGAAATTGCCGATCTTGCTTCCATCATTAATGACCTTTGGCTTTGGTATCGACTCACTCAAAATGTATCTGAGGGGAAAGCACACCAATGAAAAAAGCATGCCCCTCAATTACTTTGGGTCATGCTTTTTTTGTCGTAATATGATTTACAATATATCTCTTGTGCTGTTTTTGCCAAACACACATCAAAAGGGCCAACTAATATACTTCTTTCTTTCGGCAACTTTACAAAAGCAACAAGCTCTTCTTCATATTGAATTTTTTTCTGACATGAAATACATATTAATTCTTTTCTTTTGAACATTTCTTTTAGCATACCTTCACTCTCCCCTTCATCTATCTATATTAATATACTCTCATAATAGTTAAGACTTGTAAAAAAATGACACATTCCGAATCGAATGATTCATATACTATGTACAAAAGGAGGTCTACAGCTTATGCGTGCTTTCGTTATTATCGCTTTAACTTTTTTAAGTGTGATTAGTTGGGATGCGTTTTTCAAAGATAAAAGTGATGAAAAGAATACAACGGAATAAAACCTTTTTTTCTTACTTATTGGACAAACCGTTACAAACTGTCCAATCCTCCGAAATAACTTAGGCTTTTCTACAAAAATATTTAAACATAACATTTTTTGTAGATTCCCTCCGTTTATTGTCGGTTTCCATCCGCATACATTTTTTAAAAGTATGATATAATAGTATAAATCTTGAAGGAAGGGATTTTGATATCATGATCGCTCGAAGGAGCATGTGGCATCGTATTGACGAATCATACACGTAGCGTATTTTTCAGCTCAGATACTTTAGTCTAGCGAAAAAAATACGAGAGTGGGGAAATTATGATTGCCCGAAGGATAATTTGGCAAAAAAAAGACTCTTCTTACACATAGCGTTTTGTTTAGGACTTAATTGTTACTAACTAAACAAAACAAAGAAGAGCAGGATTGCTAAATGAAGAATCCTACTCCACGTTTTGTTTAGTCGTTTTAAGACTTAAACTAAAACGAAGGTAGGGAGAATTGATGGACGAGAGGATTATTCGTTATTTCTTCAGCGACATATAGCGTAGTTAGTTTTTTCGTAAACTAACTGAAAGCTACATGTGAGCTCGTAGTTAGTTTACAACACAAAAAGGACTACTAACTACGGAAAGAAGGAATAACGATGAGGAACATCCAAAGTCGGCAAATTATTAAAGAAATTTTTATGGTTTTAATCGGTTCATTTATTTTAGCAGCAGCGCTATATCACATTCACTTCCAAAACCACTTAACAGAAGGTGGCTTTGTAGGAATTGCACTATTCATTCAAAACTTTTATGATATTTCACCATCTATTTCAACTGTATTAATGGATATCCCAATTATTTTACTGTGTGCTTCATTTTTAGGTAGAAAAATGGTTGGCTATTCATTCCTAGGTTCAATTTCATTCGGAGTATTTTATTCCTTTATGGAAAATTATTCTCCATTTACGGTAGATTTATCAAATAACTTATTTATAGCTGCAGTAGTTGGCGGTGCGTTAGCTGGTATTGGACTCGGTTTTATATTGCGATTTGGCGGTGCAACCGGTGGAGACGATATTTTAACAATTGTATTAAGTAAACGAACTCGTTTTACAATTGGGCAAATTTTCTTCGTCTTTGACGCGATTGTTCTTGCGCTTTCATTATATTATTTAAATTGGACAGAAATTGCTTTTACTATTCTTTCGATTGCCGTACAGGCAAAAACATTGGATTTAATTTATTATCCAAAAACAGAAAAAACAGCAGAAAAGCAGCCAGTATCTGTTCCAATGTCCAAAAAACATGCAACAAATTAAAAAAGCGAAAGGCTTCGGCCTCTCGCTTTTTTTATGCTCTTTTTTCTTTCTCGACTATATGGCGCACTTGATAAAATCTATTTGCAAATTCAGTAACGTTTCTTGTTAAACGGTAATTCACTGTAGATCCAATTGCCATTCCAATTACCGGTATACCTTGGAATAATTTACGACGAAGAGCATAAATCGAAAATGTCTTCAAAATTTGTTTTAACACAACCTCAGTAGAAGCTGTTTGTAGCACTGCTTCGTCTCCTTCGTAGAAGAACGAATCTTCTTGCTCCAGCTCTTGCAATAAATTGTACCATGCGTATTGCTGAAGTCTTCCTGGTAGTAATGACGCATGAAACACCTTTAACGCAAGCATCATTTCATACGGCTTGTTCACATCATGTCCAAATGATGTTGCAATAAGTTGGACTGCCTTCACATTTAATGCGATCATAACCGGAAAATCCGCCGTTAATAATAATAAACCTCCAGCTCCTGTTGCCCCGCCTTGTACAAATGAATATAGACGATGACGTGCTGTTTGCTGCTCTGCTATGTATGTTAATTGATCAATAGATAATGCTTTCAAATCTTCAAGCTGTTCAATCGATTCATCAAATAATCTTGATGTTCCTAAAATCCGATTACGTGCATCTAACTGTGCTTGTGAACTTTGAATAAATGCATGCAAATGAAAGAGCCATCCATCTGCTTTCGTGAAGAATTCTTTTCGCTTTTTCTCAGGTAATTTCGCAACTGTAGTATGTAACCATTTATCAAACACTTTTTGAAAATCGGTCGCTTCTTGCTCAACTAATTGCGCTTCCCATTCTTTTATATTGTCTAAAATGGCTTGTTCTCGCTTCGATCGCATCGTAACAACCACCTCGTTCGATTTTTTTCTATTGTAACATATTTCTGCTTATTCTTTGCAAATATGCTTGTCTATCTTTATTCACATACCATTTTTGAATGGCATAAAATATTAACAAAAAGGATGAGATAAATCACATGAATCTATCCGATATAAAAAAAGAATATAATGCGGTATTCAGCTTAGGACAAAACTGCTGGCCTGCTTGGGCATTATATCAATTAGAATTATCACCATTTTTTGGCGTTATTGATTTTATGCTAAGCCCCTCATTAGAAAAAGTGAATGTATTATTACAAAATCGATTTGACCGCTTTTTAAATTTCGAAAATTTATCCTTCATCTCATTTTGGGATGATGATGCAAAATTAAGATTAAGGGACAACCTTTATGAAATTGACTCCTGTCATGACTTTAAAACAGATGTAAACACACCAACTTCTTGGCCTTCTTATACAGAAATTAAGTTAAATTATGAACATCGTATTAATCGTTTTCTAGCTACAATTGAAACGGCAGAATCCATATTATTTATTCGAACTGGAGGAACATATGAAGAAGCATGTTCCCTAGAAAAAATTTTATCTCAAATCGTTACACATACATTCTCTGTCCTGTTACTAATTCCTGCCGATATACCAACTATCACCCAAGAAGATTGGGGATTACAACGTGTTTGCGTTATGAAATGTCCTATTATGGATGTATACCAATACAATGAAGCATTTTGGAAAGACTTATTTGATGGAATTACGATTAGACCACATTCTTAAATACATGACACCTTTACTACAAAACATATTATAATCTTCCTTATACAAAAAAATAAGGAGTGATTGTATATGTATCCACGTGCAAAGGCTTTTGGCATTGCTATACATCACGGGCGTCTTCTCGTACAAGAATATCATTCAGCCGATGAAACATTTTACCGACCTCTTGGTGGTTCAATTGAACTTGGTGAACAATCAGCACATACCGTTATTCGTGAATTTAGGGAAGAGCTTCATACAGAAGTGGAAATCACCAATTATTTAGGGTGTTTAGAAAATGTCTTTCATCTAGATGGAGACATTGGTCATGAAATTATTCAACTATATTCTTTGCGTTTATTAGACACGTCACTATATGAAATGAAAATATTAAATATACAAGATGAGGAAACAGTAGCATATGCGAAATGGATTCCTATTACGGCATTCATTCAGAAAGAAAAAACATTATATCCGGATGGAGTTTTAAAATACATCCAAAAGAAAAAAGACGAAATCCTATAGGATCTCGTCTTTTTTTCATATATTAACCAATATCTCCAAGACGTAGTACGTCACGAGCAATCATAACTTCTTCGTCAGTTGGAATTACGATAATTTTTACTGGAGAGTGTGGGAAGCTGATGAATGCTTCTTCACCGAATACGTTATTACGTTTTGCATCGAAGTATACGCCCATGTACTCAAGGCCTTCTAATACGCGCTCACGAATAATCGCACTGTTTTCACCTACACCAGCTGTGAAGATGATTGCGTCTACACCTTTCATACGAGCAGTGTAAGAACCGATGTATTTGTGGATACGGCTTACGAATACATCAAGTGCTACTTTCGCACGGTGGTCGCCTTCTTCTTCTTTCGCAATGATGTCACGTAGGTCACTAGAGTAACCAGTAAGACCTAACATACCACTCTTCTTGTTTAATACGTTAACTACTTCTTCTACTGTTTGGCCTGTTTTTTCCATGATGTATGGAATTAACGCAGGGTCAAGGTTACCAGAACGTGTACCCATTGTTACACCAGCAAGTGGAGTGAAGCCCATAGAAGTATCAATAGATTTACCGCCTTCTACTGCTGCGATACTTGCACCGTTACCTAAGTGACAAGAAAGTAAGCTTAAGCTTTCAATTGGACGACCTAATAATTCAGCCGCACGCTCAGTTACATATTTATGAGAAGTTCCGTGGAAACCGTATTTACGGATGCCGAATTTTTCATAGTACTCATATGGTAAGCTGTATAGGAATGCAGATTCCGGCATTGTTTGGTGGAATGCTGTATCGAATACTGCTACTGCTGGTACGTTTGGTAATACTTCTTGGAATGCTTTAATACCAACAACGTTTGCTGGGTTATGAAGTGGTGCTAAATCGCTTAATTCTTCGATATCAGCTAATACTTCATCAGTAATTAAAACAGAGTCAGCAAATTTTTCGCCGCCGTGAACAACACGGTGACCGATACCGCCAATCTCATCTAGAGATTTAACGATTCCGTTTTCAGTTAACTTTTTAAGAAGCATATTAACTGCTACTGCGTGATCTGGAATGTTTGTAATTTCTTTTTGTTTTTCGCCATCTACAGTAATAGTGAAGATACTATCTTCTAAACCGATACGTTCTACTAAACCTTTTGTTAATACTGTTTCACTTGGCATTTCAAATAATTGGAATTTTAAGGAAGAGCTTCCTGCGTTAATCGCGATGATTTTTGACATCTAGTCTTTCGCCCCTTTTTCTCTTGGTAGTTGTGTGGATGTTTCCACAAACCGCTCGATTTTATCTGATCAAATTCACTAAATATGAAAACGTTTCATCATTAGCAAATTTTATACTCACGATTTTAATTTAAACATCGTCCGACATATATTTCAAGTGAAAAAATTGTAACACCAAGAAAAAATATATATTACAGATTTCAAAAAAATTCAGTTAAATCTTGTATATATTTAAAAATATGACATATTATATAAAACTGTACTACATAAATCACTAATGCTGTTACATATACCTAGCTTTATTTATGTGTTGCAAACCAAGTATTTAATTGATCCATAATGTCTTCCATCGCCTTCATGTTAGAGAATTTAGGCAACTCCACTAATAACGCCTGTTTTGGCATTGTTACATTAGCGCCTTTCTTTTGGAGAACAAATATACTTTTTGCATTTTTCTCGTTTTTAAACATGGAAACAGGAAGCTGTAATAACCCTTGAATAAAGCATGTTTCTTTAATAAATGCATGTAATTTCGGTGCTTGGTCACTTTCAAAAATGAAGTTTGGTACTAAGAAGAATAAGTAACCGCCCTCTTTCGTATGTTTCACACTTTGTTCAATAAATAAGTGATGGGCATACGACATTCCTTCATCTGCTTTTAATTTATATTCACTTGCACCGATTTCGTTTGGATAATAACCAACCGGTAAGTCTGAAACGACTGCATCAACTGGATCGATATAAAGTGGTGCTAGTCCATCTTGATGGAAGAATTCGATTGCATGCTTTTGTAAATTTGCATTTACTAAAGCAAGTTTAATTAGCACTTCATCCACTTCTACACCAAATCCACTCATTGTTAGTCCTTCTTTAGCGCTATTAAACACTGTAGTCATTAAGTTACCTGTTCCAATTGCAGGATCTAAAACTGTAATTTCATTTTGACCTTGCATAAATTTATGGAATAAGTAACTCATGAACATCCCAACTGCATCAGGTGTCATTTCGTGATTCGCTTGTACGCCTTCTTTCATTCCTTTTAAGATGGCTAACTGAAATGCTTTACGAATTTCTTCACCTTTATATGTTTCTTCATTAAACGTACTATATTCACGATTCAGCCTTTCAATTGCTGATTCGGATAATTCCTCTTGTAAAATCGCTCCCTCAAACAAGTTATCACCTGTTTCTACAAGCGCCTCTAAATATGTTACATCTAATTCTTTACGTAAAACTACCGCAGAAGAATCAAAAATAGAAAATAATGTTTCTACTGTCTGACTCACGTACATTCCTCCTTCTCTCTTTTACACATAACTTATATCATACCACAAAGTGATTTTTTCCAAAAAGAAAAAGCGACCTCCTGTAAAGAGCTCCCCTTTAGTTATATATGATATAACGTTTTTTCTCATATATCGATGCCGTTACAGAGCAATATATGAGAAAAAATGACCTCTTTATAAGAGGTCATTTTCTTCACATTACTTCGCAGATTTAGCTGCTTCTAATGCTGCTTCATAGTTTGGATGGCTTGTACCTTCGCTTACGTATTCTACGTAAACTACTTTGTCATTGCTATCTACTACGAATACTGCACGAGCAAGTAAACGAAGTTCTTTCATTACTAAGCCGTAAGCTTCACCGAATGAAAGGTCGCGGTGGTCAGAAAGTGTTACAACATTTTCTAAACCGTTTGCTGCACACCAGCGTTTTTGAGCGAATGGTAAATCAGCGCTAATTGTTAATACTTTCGCGTTTTCAATACCTGCTGCATCTTGGTTAAAACGACGTGTTTGTGCATCACACACACCTGTGTCGATTGAAGGTACAACACTAATTAATTTCACTTCGCCTTTGTATGTTTCTAAACTTACTGGAGATAAGTCGTTTGCTAATACTTGGAAGTTTGGCGCTTGATCGCCAACTTTAACTTCTGTTCCAACTAAAGTCATTGGATTACCTTTAAAAGTTACGTTTGCCACTTGAAAATCCTCCCTTATTTAAACAAAATATGTACAATGTAAATGATAGTTTGTCCCTATCGATAATGCAAATAAAATCGCTTTATTTACAAAAAAATTAAAGAAGCTAACCTATTGATTAGCTTCTTTATTCGTTAAATTTGAAATTCAGGATCATCTTCTTTTCGTTTATCCATCATTTCTTTCACTTTATCAACAGCTTGTGGCGCTAATTCAATTATTTTATCGATGACATGTGTTTGTTTATCTAAGTGCAATACTTTCACACCATCTCCATTTATAACAAGAAAAGCAACAGGATTAATAGAAACTCCTCCACCACTTCCCCCGCCAAATGGATGGCGGCCTGAATGTTCTACTTTACCAAATTCACTTCCACCAGCAGCAAATCCGAAACTTACTTTCGAAACAGTAAGAATTACACTTCCATCTGCCGCTTTAATTGGGTCACCAACAATTGTATTTACATCAGTCATTTGTTTTAAATGCTGCATTGCTGTTGTCATTAAACCTTGAATTGGATGGTCCATTCTATATCCCCCCTATGCTTGAACAGATTTTTCTGTCATACCAGATCTTTGCTTCCTCATAAATATGAGCAATTTCACCGCTGTTTTTATAGTGCGGAATATCCGAAAAGATGCTGTTAACTCACATCTTGACGCAAATCCTTTCCCTTGAAAAACAGGAGTAATTTCAAATTCTGGTACATCGACAATATGCATATATTGTCCGACAACTCCAGCAGCCATACCTTTTGTCCCCCATGCATATCCAGTGACAATTCCAGTACTAGCTGCGTCGCCTGCTCCAATTTGTGTATGCCATTTCCAACCATTGATTTTCACTCGTTTGAGAAAATCTTTAACAATAGTATGAACTTCTTGCAGCTTTTTTATCAGTTCACCAATGCTGTCAAGTTGCGCCATAATTTTATTATCGAGTCCGCCGTCCTCTTCAGCTTTTTCGATTTTCTGTCCTGTCTTTTTCTGCTGTTTTTCAATTCTTTCCAACACATCAAATGTATATCGAATCATCCATATTTTCACTTGAAGCAAACATTGCTTTTCCATTTCTGAATATAAAAATGTCACCTTAAGCTTTATTTTCGACAATAGTATAAACAAAATAAAAAGAAGAAGAATTATTATTCCAATTACGAGCCACTTCATACGTATCATCCTTTCACTCCGTACCCATTATCGACAACTTTATTCATCATTAAACAGAGTTCTATAAGATTGAATATAAAAATTTTTCTAAAAACAAAAAGGTATTTTGACAATTTATATCGAAATATATTATTTGAACATATCATCAGGGAACGGACTCTAATGATATGTAGCACGAAAAACAGAAAATTTAACTGCAGTGGAGGGATACATAATGGCAGATCGTCGCAATTTATTTTTCTTTTATGGTGATGACAAAGCAACGCTCGTTGAAAAAATGAAACCAATCTATCGTATTTTAGAAGAGAATGGATTTACCATATTAGATCATCCAAAAAATGCAAACGCTATCGTCAGTGTTGGAGATGATGCAACCTTCTTACAAGCCGTTCGTAAAACTGGTTTTAGGGAAGATTGCTTATACGCAGGGATTTCTACGAAAGATGAAACTTCGTTCTACTGCGATTTCCATATTGATCACGTTGATACAGCCCTTCAAGAAATTACAAAAAATGAAATTGAAGTGCGTAAATATCCAACAATTCAGGTAGATGTAGATCACAGTACATCTTTCCATTGTTTAAATGAGTTCTCATTACGTTCTAGTATTATAAAAACATTCGTTGTAGATGTTCACGTTGATGATTTATATTTCGAAACATTTAGAGGTGACGGTTTAGTAGTTTCTACCCCAACAGGAAGTACTGCTTACAATAAATCATTGCATGGCGCAGTTGTTGACCCACTTATTCCATGTTTCCAAGTAAGCGAACTAGCATCTTTAAACAACAACACTTACCGTACGCTCGGTTCACCTTTCATTTTAAATCACGAACGTACATTAACTTTAAAACTAAGACCAGACGGTAACGATTATCCTGTTATCGGCATGGATAACGAAGCGCTTAGCATTAAACAAGTGGAAAAAGCTGTTGTACGCTTAAGCGATAAACAAATTAAAACAGTTAAATTAAAAAACAATTCTTTCTGGGAAAAAGTACAGAGAACGTTTTTATAGGATTAAAATAACCGCAGAATTATGGAATTCCATAATTCTGCGGTTATTTATTTACCCCGATTGGCGCGGACAATACTCTCTTACTATCCACCCGTTATTCTTGTCAGTTTTTGTCGGTAAGTCGATATATTTTAATAATCGCTCATATATTTCGAGTTACGATAGATATATTTCAATAATCGCTTATATATTTCGAGTTACAGTCGATATATTCCGAAAATCGCTCATATATTTTTACGCATCTTTTCTATAGACAACTTGGCCATCTATTACGGTCATTTCTGCTTCTACTTCTTTTATTTCTTCTGCCTCAATTTCAAACATATTGCGGTCTAATATTGTAAAGTCTGCTTCATATCCTTTTGTAATTTGCCCTCGCTTCGCTTCTTTTCCAATTGCATAGGCACTTCCTGTTGTAAATAAAGAAACAGCCTCATATACCGTTAATCTTTCCTCAGGCATATAGCATACACCGTCAATAAAACTTCTACGTGTAACAGCGCTATATATACCTAGAAACGGATTTACTTGTTCAATGGGGGCATCTGAGCCACCATTACAATGTAGCCCTGCTTCCAGTAATGTCTTCCAAGCATACGCATAACGAAGACGGCGCTCTCCTAGTTTTTCAATGACTGACGGAAAATCTGATGAAAGAAAGACTGGCTGTATATCTATAATGACTTGCAAGTTTTTCATTCTTTCAATTAACTCCTCACGAGCAAGCTGACAATGAATAATGCGGTCACGTAACCCTTTTGCTGGTGGATATAATTCGAGTGCATCAATGACATATTCAAGCGATAAATCACCGATAGTATGAATCGCAACTGGCATATGTAAATCTCGTGCTTTCTTCACTAATTCTGCAAGTTCTTCACATGAGAAAATCGCAACCCCATTCGTTTCCTTCGCATCTTCATACGGTTCACTTAATAATGCTGTTCTTCCGCCAAAAGAACCGTCAGAAAAAATTTTCATTGCCCCAAATTCAATATAATGTTCATTTTCATATTCTTTTCGTTCATGTGCTACTTCATGGTGAACGAGCAAATGGGCTTTAAATGGCATTTCTTTTATCACATGAGAAAACGCATTATGCGTTTTTCTAAAACCACCATAATAATTTAAATCTTCCGTATGCCCGCCAACAAGTCCGTATTTCCAACAATCTTTAATCGCTGTTTGCAGAGCTCTTTGTAAATAAGCTTCATCAATTTCTGGCTGAACATGTTTAATTAATTCTTGCCCTTGTTCATATAAAAGTCCTGTTAACTTATTTGATGAATCTCTGCCAATTTTCCCGCCTTTTGGATCTTCTGTCGCTTCTGTTATATTCGCTTCTTGCAGTATGTATGAATTCACCCATGTAACGTGACGACAAACTCTCTTTAATAAAATAGGATGGTCTTTCGAAATTTCATCTAAATCACGCGCGTGAACATCTTTCGTATCTGTAAAGTTATTTTCATTCCATCCTTCTCCAATAATCCAAGAGCCCTTTGGAGCTTCTTCCACTTGCTTCTGAACGAGAGCCAGTACTTCGCTATAAGATGTACAATTTGATAAATCTAGACGGAGTAATCTCTCTCCATGCCCAATAAGATGCATATGGCTATCAACGAGACCTGGGATCATTGTTTTTCCTTTTAGGTCATGTAACTTTACGTTTGAATATCTGCTTTCTAATTCTCCCTTATTACCAGCATCAACAATTATGCCGTTTTCAACGTAAACAGCGTCCACTTTTTCATTTTCTTCTCTCATTGTGTAAATGGTGCCGCCATACCAAATTTCTCCCATATATCCCATCTCCTTTATTTTTTATTGTATAAAAAAAAGCACCATTTCAAAACATGGTGCTTTTCTAAAAATTACTTTTGTTCAGTAGTAGACGTTGTAACTTGCCATTCAATATTAAATTTATCTTTTACTTGTCCGTATGCTGGGCTCCAGAATGTTTCTTGAAGTGGCATGATAACTTCTCCACCTTCTTGTAACTTATCGAATACTTCTTTTGCTTTTTCTGCATTACTAATTTGAATTGCGATTGTTACTTGAGATCCGATTGCATGTCCTTGACCTGGGAATGTATCAGAAATCATAAGATCCGTATTACCAACTTTTAAAGTAGCGTGTAAAACACGCTCTTTCGCTTCAGCTGGAATCGGGTATTCTGGATTTTCAGGCATGTCACCAAAAGTTTGCATGACTTCTACTTTTGCATCTAAAGCCTCTTTATAAAACTGTACAGCTTCTTGCCCACTACCATCTAAAACTAAGTACGGATTAATCCCTAAAATCATACGGACACCTCTTTTTTAAGTTTATAAAATCGAACTTGTGTTCGTTTTTATATTATCATTGTTTTGCATTTCATTCAACTATTTACTTCACTGTTTTCAAAATTATTTTGACGGAATCTCCATCTCTTGTTTTCTAAGTTCAATACGGCGAATTTTTCCAGAAATCGTTTTTGGTAGTTCATCTACAAATTCAATTTTGCGAGGGTATTTATATGGTGCAGTGAGTTCTTTGACGTGTTGTTGGAGTGTTGGAATTAATGTTTCTTCGTTCTTTTCTATATTCTCTCTTAATACGATAAATGCCTTCACGACACTTCCACGAATTTCATCAGGACTTGCGACAACTGCACATTCTCTTACATAAGGATGTTTTACAAGTGCATCCTCTACTTCAAACGGCCCGATTGTATAACCAGAGCTAATAATGATATCATCACCGCGCCCTTCAAACCAGAAGTAGCCGTCTTCATCTTTCTTCGCTTTATCACCTGTAATATAATAATCACCGCGGAATTGCATCGCTGTACGTTCATCGTCTTTGTAATATTGTTTAAAGAGGGCCGGCGTTTCAATGTGAACTGCAATATCACCAACTTCCCCTACTTTAACTGGAGTACCTTCCTCATTTACGATATCGACGTGGTTACCTGGCGTTGGTTTCCCCATTGAACCTGGTCTAATATCCATCCCTTTCATTACACCAACAAGTAATGTATTTTCCGTTTGCCCATAGCCGTCTCTCACTGTAATATGAAAGTGCTTTTGGAACGTTCCAATGACTTCTCTATTTAACGGCTCACCTGCTGATACAGCGCTATGTAATGCCTCTAAATTGTACTGACTTAAATCTTCTACCTTTGCCATTAATCTATACTCAGTCGGTGTACAACAAAGTACATTCACCTTATTATCGTCTAATAAGTTCAGGTACGTTTTCGGTTCAAACTTACCGTGATATACAAACCCTGTTGCCCCTGATCCTAGCGTTGCTAAAAACGGGCTCCAAATCCACTTTTGCCAGCCTGGACTAGCTGTTGCCCATACAATATCATTCTCTTCAATTCCGAGCCAATTTGGAGCGCTCGTACGTAAATGAGCGTATGCCCACGCATGTGTATGAACAACACCTTTTGGATTTCCTGTCGTTCCTGACGTGTAAGATAAAAAGACCATATCTTCTTTATCTGTCTTCGCCATTTCTAACATGTCACTCTCTGTTTCTAACGCTGTTTTTAAATTAATCCATCCATCTACTGACTGCTCGCTCAGGACAAATTTTCGAAGAGATTCCATCGCTTCTATATCATCAAACTGCCTAATATACGGCTCATAGCTTACTATCGCTTTTACTTCTCCATGTCCAATTCGATATTCTATATCTTTTTTACGTAACATTTCCGAGCTTGGAATTACGACAAATCCTGCTTTAATAGCAGCAATATACGTCATGTACGCTTCAATTAAACGCGGCATCATAATGAGAAGCTTGTCCCCTTTTTGCAAACCACTTTTTATAAAAGCGTTTCCAATTTTATTCGCACCTTGCATTAATTCAGCGTATGTAACTTCCCTTCGATTCCCTTTATCATCTTGCCAAATTAAAGCTAATTTCCCTTTATCACCCGTATATTTCTCTATTTCAGAAACTAAATTATAAGACGGTGGCGCCAACAATTCTTCTCGCTTCATAAAATATCCTCCCTTTTCTTTATGCCTCCTTTATATAATAAAGAATTTTCTGTTAATTTTGAACCCTCTTCTTTTGACAAATTTTTCAGTTCTGTCGAATTACTAAATGAAATTACATCAACTTACCGACAAATGGCAACACAAAAAAGAAAGAGCGGGAGAACCCGCTCTTTCTAAGCCATCATATGGGATTATTTTTGGTAACCGCCTAATTGTTGCTCAGCTAGTGAAACTAGACGTTTAGTGATTTCACCACCAACAGAACCGTTAGCGCGAGCTGTTGCATCAGCTCCAAGTTGAACACCAAACTCTTGAGCGATTTCGTATTTCATTTGGTCTAATGCTGATTCAGCACCAGGAACCGCTAATTTATTTGTGCTACGTGACATGTTATATCACCTCCTTGTGAGTATAGAGTGTGATAAATAACATGACTTCATACACGTTTTAGATATGGTAATTTATGGTTTAGAAAAGTTCTTCAAATTTTTCTTCTTCCGCCACTACTTCTATCGTTTGTAATACCATTGTTTCTTTGTTCGCTACAGCTTCATCGATTAATGGTGTGAAATCGTATTTCGCTTCAAAACGATTTGCTTTTTCACGTTTCGGCTTCGTCGCTGGGCTTGCTGGTGTAAATACAGTACAGCAATCTTCATATGGACGAATTGAAATATCATACGTGCCGATTTCTTCAGCGATTTTAATAATCTCTAATTTATCCATCGTAATAAGCGGACGAATAACTGGGTAGTTTGTTACTTCGTTAATCGTATGCATACTATCTAACGTTTGGCTTGCTACTTGCCCAAGACTTTCACCAGTCGTAATTGCAAGTGCGTTACGCTCCTCAGCAATACGTTCTGTAATACGCATCATCATACGGCGCATAACCGTCATTGAATAGCTAGATGGGATTTCTTTATTAATCGTTTTTTGCACTTCTGTAAACGGAACAAGGTGAAGCGTTACTCGTTTACAATACTTCGTTAACTCTTGCGCTAAATCGATTACTTTTTGTTTTGCACGCTCACTTGTGAAAGGTGGACTATGGAAGTGAACTGCTTCCACAGATACGCCGCGTTTCATCGTTAAGTACGCTGCTACTGGGCTATCAATACCACCAGAAAGAAGTACCATTACTTTTCCGCCAACGCCAACTGGTAAACCGCCAGCTCCCATACGCTCATCACACATAATGTAGCTATAACCACTGCGAATTTCTACACGTACATTTACATCTGGATTATGAACATCTACAGTAATATCTTCTGTATTTTCTAGAATGTGTCCACCAATCTCAGGTAATAATTCCATCGTTCTCATTGGGAAATGCTTATAAGAACGGTGTACAGTAATTTTAAATGTTTTCACATCGCCTTTTACTTGTAAGAAAGCTGCTAATGCACCTTTTTTAATGTCTTCTAATTCTGATGGTACTTTCATCGCTAAGTTAAACTTATGAATACCAAATACATCTTTCAATCTTTCAGATACCGCTTCATGATCTTCGCCATTTAATTGGATGTACATACGGTCATGTGTTGCATCGATTTTAATATTTGGGAATTTTTTCAGTTTGAACTTCACGTTATCTTTTAATGTGCTTACAAATTTAGAACGGTTCTTACCTTTTGTCGTCATTTCTCCATAACGCACTAAAATATATTCATATTTCAACATAATTTCTTTACCTCATCACTTCATATAATTTTGGCAGCGTCTCTTTTACAATACCTTCAAATTGTTTTACTTCTTCCATTGTGTTTTCTGGTGCCAAACTAATACGAATAGCGCTTGCAGCTGCTGCATGCGGCACTCCCATTGACACTAACACTCTGCTCACTTCATTTGCTTTTGAAGAACAAGCAGATTTCGTTGACACATATACACCGTGTTCTTCTAAAGCATGAACGACTACTTCTGGTTTTAAACCAACAAATGATACATTTAAAATGTGCGGTGCTGCATATGCAAGCGACGTGTTAATCGTTACATCTTCCATCTCTTTAAAGAAACGAACAAGCTCTGCTTGTAAACTTTGCAAATGAGCTACCTTTTCTTTCACTTGTTCCATTGTCATGCGAAGTGCTTTCACCATCGCTACAATGCCAGGTAAATTCTCTGTACCAGAGCGATACTTAAGCTCTTGTTGACCACCTGATAAAATCGGATCTAATCTTACGCCATCGCGTACATAAAGAAGACCTGTTCCTTTTACACTGTGGAATTTATGTCCAGATATTGAGCAAAGATCAATATGAGAAGCATATAAATCAAGCGGTACTTTTCCTATCCCTTGTACATGATCTACATGGAATCTTATTTTCGGATGATTCGATAATAACGTTCCAATTTCAGCAACAGGCTGAATTGCTCCAGTTTCGTTGTTCACATGAATAATTGACACAAGAATCGTATCTTCACGAAGCGCTCGTTTCACATCTTCTACCGATACAACACCATGCTCGTTAACCGGTAAATATGTTACATCAAACCCGAGTTCTTCTAATTGCTTATATGCTTCAAACACAGACGCGTGTTCAATATTTGTTGTAATGATATGTTTGCCACGCGAACGATTCCTTATCGCTATCCCTTTAATCGCAAGGTTATTTCCTTCCGTTCCACCTGATGTAAAAATAATTTCAGAAGGTTTAACACGAAGAAGCTGCGCTGCAATCGTTCTTGATTGTGTTAATAGACGCTCTGCCTCTCCTCCAAGCGAATGAATAGAAGAAGGATTACCAAAATATTTCCCAGCAACCGTCACGTACGATTGAAGAGCTTCTGGATATGGCTTAGTCGTCGCACTATTATCAAAATAGATCATCGTTCTTCCCCTTTCAGCGCTATCACATCGTATAATCATATCATAAATACGTGTCATTACGCTAAGACTACGCAAAGGTTCCGTTTTATCTCGATTGGTGAGGCTAATAATTGGCGAGGATGCCCTCCTATTACAGTTTCACTTTATTTTGAAACGAATAACCTTGCTGTATTCCGCTATTCATTATAGCAACATCGCCTGCAAAATTACATAAAAAAACAAACCCTTTTATGAAAGGGTTTGTTCATTGTCTACATATTCAGCTATTTTTTGAACAACGCCAGGTTCAAGTTGCTCTAATACTGAAGCCGCTTGTTCTAAAGCTGCATCGTATTGGTATTCACGGAATAATTTCTCAGCATAATTTAAACTTTCTGCTAGGTTTTCATCATGACTACGGTAACGGTTACCGTACTGAATTAATTTTTCCACTAAATATGCTTGTCCAATTAACTCTTCTGTCATTTCAGCTACACCGTTCACAGTTGTGTATGCTTCTTCTAAACTGCTATTTACAGCGTTCATATTTAACGGCTTCACTTCTAATTGTTCATATACAGCTTGCATTGCCATTTGCCCTCTTTTTAAATCTTCCATAATACTCTCTGGAAGACCTGGCAAATTCGACTTTTGCATAAAGCGTTTCGTTTCGAAAATAATATTTCGCATTTCTTGTAACTTCTCACGTGCTTCAAATTCTTCTTTGCGCATCGCTTGCAGCATTTCTTTATATTCTGCATGAAGTACTTTTAACGTTTCACATTGCTCATAAACCTCTTCTAGTTCCTCACGAATAATAGAGAAGGCAATATCTTGTTCTGCAACGCGTAATTGCAGCATTTCAAAACGTTTCGTTAAAATGTGCATTTGCTTTTCAATTACTTTTTGAGACTCAATGTCTTTATCTTGTAACTGATAGCTTTGTTTCACAAGTTGTGTTTCTGTTTTCGTTTCAATCGTTTCGATACGCATTTCTTCTAAGTCATCGTAAACAGAAAGTGTTTTTTGCTCCACATAATGTCTCGCATGTACTTCTTGTTCCAATTGATCGTAGAAGCCATCTAAACGTGTTTTTAAGTTTTCTACTTTTTCAGCCGCTTCTGTTATATGAAGCTCCTGTATATCCATTAAACATGTTTGTAGTTGTTTCGTCATATCGCGAACTTCTTTAGGGACTTCCAAATAATCTAATACATAACCTTGTCTTACCATATCATTATGTCCGTGTAATAAATCTTCCAGCTGAACTGGTAACGTCGCTTGGCACTCTACCAATAAATCTGGAATTTGGTGAATAATGATTTCTAAATCTGCTAAACCTTCTTCCAAACTAATAACAATTTCTCTCGCTTTTAAATAGTCGCCATTGTTTGTTGCTTCTTCAAAGGTTTTAAATTTCTCAGATTCAGCGTCTAGCATCTCTTCGATTTTCTGCTCTGCTGCTCCATACATATGTCTATGAGCAAGAACACTCTTTTTCATACTACGATATGTATCACGTAACCCTTCAATTTCCGAGCTATTTTTCTCATGGCTTTCTAACAATTGCTGTAATTCATTTAAAATGTCCGTAATACGATTATCAGCGTCATCTAAACCACTTATGGATTCGTTCATCGCATGCTTTGCTTTTCGGAAGGAGAATTGCGAGGCGAATTTTCGCGCTTGCGCTAAATCTTTGTCAGCTTTCGGAAGGGTTGTTGATACAATTTCATCCCATTCTTCACGCCATTTACTAAACAGTTCTTCTGTTTGACCCGTCATGTTTAAATCTTTTACCCGTTTTAATTCATCTGCCACAGGTTTATCTTTTATCTCTTGTTTCCACTGCTCCAGTGCTTCAATATCTTTATATGAACGATTTCTTATCACAAGCTCTATCATGAGCAGCACTAGAATAGAGCTTACTACAATGATAACGATCGTCAGGATAGAATCCATGCAAAAAAGCCTCCTAGTTATATCTCTTTTTTTGTCCGTTCCGTTTATGAAATGGAAGGCATTATGTATAAAAAGGGAATTCCCCTATATTTAACAACTAACAATGTACTAATCATACCATGTAATGGTTTGTTTTTGACCTAGTTTTTTTAAAAATTTCATGTTCCTTTCAATGTGATTGTAATCTTTCTCAATATTCCGCCTACCTCACTACCTATCCTCAAATGATTGTAATAACAAACAATCTTTCGTATGGGATACGAAATAAATTTTCCGCATGAGTGGTGGTTCAACAGAAATTACATGTACATTTCCTTGCCTTACAGACTGCTCTACTGCCCTTTCTGGAAGTAACGTGATACCAAGGCCAGCTTTTACCATTGCAAGCATCGGTTCTGCGTAAGATGTTTCCACAGCTATAGTTGGTTTTACACCTATTTCATGAAACATGTTCATAATCATTTTCCTTACATCACATATTTCTGGATATACAATTAATTTTTCATTGTGCAGCTCTTCTATTTGAATGACTATCTTCTCTTTGTACGGATGATTATTTGAAACAGCACAAACAATTTTCTCTTGTTGCACTTCTTTTATATACGTAGCACCTTCTACTACTGAATCGATGAACATCGCGTCAATCTCCCGCGCTTTAAATAACTCTCTTAATACTTCCGTATGTCCGATTTGCCATTCCACTTCGAACTCATCACCTAATATATCTTTACATTCTGATATGTAATGCTCCGCTAAACTCGGTAGTATACCAATTGAAAACTTCCGGTTCTCTTGATACCCCCTCATTTCTGTTTTCACTTCATTTATTTGCTCCAAAATTGGTAACATTCTTTTTATAAATAACTCTCCTGCCTCCGTTAACTCTACTCCTTGCGCAGAACGTTTAAGTAAAGTAACCTCTAAATCCGCTTCTAACTTTTGAATTTGTTTACTAAGCGCTGGTTGCGATATATGTAAAATCTTACTTGCCTTTGATAAACTTCGCGTATGCTTCACTTCAATAAACGATCGTACTGCCTCCAAATCCATCGTACACACCTCTAACAAAAAGTTATAACCGTTATAAGAAATCGATATTTCCTCCTATAAACAATTACTCTTTATACTTATTTCATCAACTTACTATAACGAAATGTAAAGGGGAAAGATACTCTTGAACAAAAAACAAATGCTACTCGGATCCTTTCTATGCTTACTCGCCGTCACTGCCTGGGGATTTATGTTTCCTGTAATGGCAAATGCTCTGCAATTTATCGATCCATTCTTCTTCACAACGATTCGCTATGGATCAGCAGCTATTATTTTTCTTATTTTGCTATTAATTACTGAAGGAAAGACTTCACTCCGCTTAGAAAAAAGAACACTTTCTCTATTCTTTTACGGGACAGTCGGTTTCGCGGGGTATGGTTTTCTCGTTTTCTACGGACAACAACTTGCCGGACCTTCCGGAGCAATCCATGCAGCTATGATTCAATCCCTTATGCCACTGATTGCCTTATCACTGCAATGGATAACGAAAAATCGCCGCCCACAAAACTATACATTCCTTTGTATGTTCGTTGCATTACTTGGTGTTATGCTTGTCATTTCAAAAGGAAATATTGAATTACTATTTGGAGCTGCAAGCCACTTATCAACAAATATATTGATGCTATGCGGCGTTACTTGCTGGGTCATTTATACAAACGGGGGTGCTCGTTTTCAATCTTGGTCACCACTTAGGTACACGACATTAACTTGTTTATTTGGCTCCATTTCACTCATCGTTATTGTTACTTTCTTAACGTACACAAATATAGTTACTATGCCGTCACTGCGTACAGTTGTGAGCGTTCGTTTTGAACTCTTTTATATGTCGATTATCGCAGGCGTTATCGCTGTATTTTGCTGGAATATGGGAAATCGCTATATTTCATCTATTAACGGCATATTATTTATGAATTTAGTTCCTATCCTTGCACTGATTGGTTCTATCTTTCGAGGTTATACAGTCGATAAAATTGAAATCGCTGGAGCTGCATTAACAATTATCGCGCTATTATGTAACAATTTATGGCAAAGAAAAGTAAACATAAAAATCCCCACCTCAGTTCGTTAGGTGGGGATTCTTCACATATGAACAGCTCTTGGCCATTCATGGTACATATTCGCTTTACATAATGCTTGTTCCATCCATTGCTCAATCTCTTTCGTGTACATCTCTATAAAAAATGTCTCAGACGGGAAAGAATGCAGTACTTCTGATATATATTGTGGATATAAAAACGGCATATTTATCATACCTTTTAATTGCGTCATAAACATTGTAAATGATACTTTCTGAAATTCTTGTTTCATTTGTCCTTGTCTAATCATTTGTTCTATATAATATCTTTCTTTAGAAAAATAAACGGTCATCACTTCACGAATTAATGTCGTATCAAGCGAAAGCTCTCGGTAGAAGAAACGTGTTAGTTCTCTATTTTCAAATTGATATCGTAAAATCCCTCGCACCATTTGCACCATCACATCTTTAGCCGACAAATACTCTCTCTGTTCAAACGACATTTCAATCACATGAATATATCCTTCTAA
Organism: Bacillus sp. RCC_6_1; assembly: GCF_041360755.1. Taxonomy (NCBI): domain Bacteria; kingdom Bacillati; phylum Bacillota; class Bacilli; order Caryophanales; family Bacillaceae; genus Bacillus; species Bacillus sp. RCC_6_1. The sequence goes on along the minus strand of NZ_JBFUPV010000002.1, from coordinate 222,804 downwards.
AAAATCAGTAATAAGCTGTTCTAATAAACCTTGCTTCCCAGCAAAATAATATGAAATATTCGCTACATTCACATCCGCTCGCTTTGCAATGTCTCGCACCGACGTTCCATCATAACCTTTCGTATTAAACAACGATATTGCCGCATCAATTACTTTTTGTTTCGTCTGCTTCATGCGCTCACTTCCCTTCAATGAACAGCTATAGTTTAAATTTCTTGACTTTTAAGACAAATTCCTTTAATTTTCTATCGACAAAGTCATGTGAAATACATCGTATTTTGCTAATATTTTACACATCTCGATAAAAAAGGAGCTGTTTCCATGTTTACTAAAGAAAGTTATGCAGGATCTCGCGTGCAGCAATATGAGACAGTAATTAAACAACTGGATGCGTTATTAACTGGCGAATCAAACGTAGTCGCAAACTTATCAAATGCGTCCGCATTATTAAACCAATTTTTAGATCGCGTTAATTGGGTTGGCTTTTACGTAACAGAAGGAACTCAGCTTGTTCTTGGACCGTTCCAAGGAATGCCTGCTTGCGTACGCATTCCATTTGGACGAGGCGTTTGCGGCGTTGCAGCTGAAACGAAAACAACGCAGCTTGTAGCAGACGTTCACCAATTCCCAGGTCACATCGCTTGCGATAGTGCTTCTAATTCGGAAATCGTTGTACCGATTGTGAAAGAAGGAGCTGTCATTGGTGTACTTGACATTGATAGTCCTGAAAAAAATCGTTTTGATGAATTAGATCAGCGCTATTTAGAAAAGTTTGTGGAAACACTCCTAAAACATATGTAAAAAGAAAAGAGCGAGTTATCGATTTAGTACGTCCTGTACAAAACCGATAGCTCACTCTTTTTTCATTGATTAACAGTAGATATTTTCTTTAATGCCTGCTCTAAATCAGAAACGATATCCTCCCACGATTCTAAACCGACCGATAAGCGTATTAAATTATCGAAAATGCCCATTTCTTTTCTTAGTTCCGCTGGAATCGCAGCGTGCGTCATCGTTGCTGGATGCTGAATTAACGTTTCTGTATCTCCTAAACTCACCGCAATTGTAATAAAGTGAAGATCATTAATAAACGCTTGCGTCTCTTCTTTTCCGCCTTTTACTGAAAAAGAAATAACACCGCCCCCGCGTTTCATTTGACGAGATGCTAACTCCCCTTCTGGATACCAAACACCTTCTACCGCATCATGTTTTCTTAAGAACGATACAATTTTTTCTGCATTATCACAATGACGATCCATTCTTACTGCTAACGTCTTTAACCCACGTAATAATAACCACGCATCAAACGGCGCCATAATACCGCCGATATCCTTTCGCATCGGGCGAATCTTTTCAGCTAATGCTTTCGTTTTACAAATTGTTACACCTGCTACAACGTCACCGTGACCACCAATATATTTTGTCGCACTATGCACAACAGCGTCACAGCCAAGCTCAAGCGGTCTTTGTAAATAGGGTGAACAAAACGTATTATCAACAATAACAAGTAAGCCTTTTCGCTTCGCAACCCGAATCACTTGTTTTAAATCAATTAATTTCATTGTCGGATTAATTGGTGTTTCAACGAAAATAAGCTTTGTATTTGGGCGAATTTTATTTTCAATATCAACCTCTGTCTCCATATCACAAAACGAATGCGTAATCATAAATTTTTCTTCTAACACTTCTAAAAAACCGTACGTGCATCCGTATAATCCATTTGAACAAATAATATGATCTCCAGCCTTTAAAAAACCGATTAAAGTCGCTGAAATAGCTGCCATACCAGATCCGAAGGCAAGTGCCTCTTCTCCTCCTTCTAACACCGCCATACGTTCTTCAAATAATTTCACAGTTGGATTTCCAAGCCGTGAGTAAATATAAGATGGATCCACTCCCGCAAAACTCGCCTCTCCTTGCTGCGCAGTCTCAAATGTAAATGTAGAAGTTTGAAATAAAGGTGGTGTTAAACTTCCTTTATGTTCCTCAGGTGTATAACCGTGATGAATTAACGCTGTCTCCATATGCTTCTTTTTCATAAAAACATCCCCCTTATGTTTTTATTGCCGCATATTCATCCATAAAAATTTGATGAACGTTTTCCTTCATTTTATGTAAACGTTTTATTTGTGTTTCTATCTCTTCTTCTATATTGTTTTAAATTCCTTCTTATATTAATTTCCAAAATTTATATGCATAAAACAAAAACGTACTCGCTTGACGAAACTCTGGGTAAAAGATATAATAGCGTTTGTGTAAAATAAAAAGGCAGCCTTGTAATGTGAGTTTATCGTTTGTATTTTGTTCCTCTACGGAGGTGTATCTCGTAACTCCCTGCTGCTGGAGCGAAGGTACATGAAAACAAAATGCCCGTAAATATCGATTACGTCTGTTTTTATTTTACGTAAATAAAAACATTTTTAAAGGAGGAGTCAACTATGGCTCGTTATACAGGTCCAGCTTGGAAACTGTCTCGTCGTCTTGGAATCTCTCTAAGCGGCACAGGAAAAGAATTAGAAAAACGCCCTTACGCACCAGGTCCTCACGGTCCTAACCAACGTAAGAAACTTTCAGAATACGGTTTACAATTACAAGAGAAACAAAAACTTCGTCACATGTACGGCATGACTGAGCGTCAATTCCGTCGCACATTTGACCAAGCAGGTAAAATGCCTGGTAAGCACGGCGAAAACTTCATGATCCTTCTTGAAGCTCGTCTTGACAACTTAGTTTACCGTATGGGCTTAGCTCGCACTCGTCGTGCAGCTCGCCAATTAGTAAACCACGGTCACATCATGGTTGATGGCGCTCGCGTAGATATCCCATCTTACCGTGTAAAACCTGGTCAAACTATCAGCGTTCGCGAAAAATCTAACAGCCTTGTTGTTGTTAAAGAAGCGATCGAAGTTAACAACTTCGTACCAGAATACTTAACTTTCGATGCTGACAAATTAGAAGCTACTTACACTCGTCACGCTGAGCGTTCTGAGTTACCAGCTGAAATCAACGAAGCATTAATCGTAGAGTTCTACTCTCGTTAATCTCGGTACTCTGCAAAGAGTATTATTAAAAGCCTTAGGAACCTTGTTTATCAAGGGGCCTGGGCTTTTTTTATTAAATATAGCCTGTATATGTATAAAAACGGAACAATGTAACAAAATAAAACTTAGCCCTCTCTCTAAAATTTCATCCATTTTTATCCACATTAATAAAAACCTACCCCATAATTCATTTTTCTTTGCTGTACTCTCCTTTTGTTAACATTATTTTTACAACGTATTTATTTGTACATAATCTATACCTTCCCTTTTTCTATTCACATTCAACTTAAAAACCTCTTCATCACCCGAGCATCTGAATAAGATTAAAAAAACTTAATGAACAAGTATCTCTTTAACTGTCAAATTATTAGAATATTCGATTTACAACCCCTTCCTTAAATTGGTATTATTTTCTTGTAAGGGGAGGGAAAGTTCATGTCTTTAAATATGTATCTCGGTGAAGTACAAGCTCAAACAGAAAGTATGAACTCTTTATGTAACGCTACTATTCAAGGTATGGAACAAATTATTCATTCTATTGACGCTTTTGCATTGGATACTGTTCTACAAGGGCAAACATATAGCAGTGCAAAAGCATATTTCTTACAAACCTTTCGTCCGTTAGCACAAGGAATCATTTACTTATGCGAAGAATTAATCCTTCAAAATGATGCCTTTCCAAGAGACTTTCAATCACAGGTAGCTTCTACAGATGTTATCGAACAGGAGATAATAGAACAAATTCGAGAAATCGATCGAATGATAGCAAGTACAGAAGCGCTCAACCAAACTATGTCGATCCCAGGTATGGACGCTATGGTAAATCTTTTTACTGTCATGAGGCAAAAACTGCAAGAAAAATTAGAACATCTATATGAATTTAATTATACTTCTAGTAATAATTATGATACTGCACTCCAACTAGCCGCTAGCATTGCGACAGGTTTGGCGGAAGTACAAAGCGGAAAAGGTTTTAGTCCCGCCAGTGGTACATTTAGTACACAAGGGTTGAATATGGAATGGATAACCTCTATTCAAAAAATTGCAGAGGAAAGAGTTCAAGAAGCCGAAATAAAAAAAGAAATTGAAGAAAAAATGGCTTTGCAGGAACAAGAAGCTAATAGACCGTGGTACGAAAAAACAGCTATTGGCGCTTGGGAATTCTTCCAAGGAATTTGTAATTCAGCCGCTGAAAATTTTACAGGCGCTGAATTACCAATGGGCAATGAATTAGAAAACAAAACAACCTTTCAAGCCGGAAATCTTGTGGGTAATTTTGTATCAGGGGTAGGATCTATTTTTGAAATTTTGGGCGGTATAGCTATTGTAACAGGATCAAATGTTGGAACCGTATTGTTAGAAGGAGTAACTTTCGGGGCAACATCACCAATTGTTATCCCAGCTGATTTAGCTCTTACAACCGCTGGAGCAGGTGTTGCTACACATGGTACATTTGTATGGTATAATACCGTTCAAAATAGTATCGATACTTTGCAAAGGTTCCAGTCTTCTTCTGAGGGTTCCTCTAAAAATCTTTTAAAAGATGGTAAGTTTGTCGAATCTGATTTAGAATTAAAATATGCGGAATATTGCGTTAGAAAAGCAAAAGACGGTAAAATACCTAAAGATAGATTGAACTGGAAAGAAGCGAGTGATTATTGGACAAAAGATTCACCTATGGCAAGAGGAAATAAGTTTAATAAAACTGCAGAAAAAAATAGATGGTATCCAAATAATGAGGTCCATTTAAGTAATAGTAAAAGATTAGATTCATATGACCCATTTGAAAGAGAAATAATTTCTAGAAAAGCAACAGATTTAGAGGATATCGATATTAAAACTTTTGAAAAACATTTGAAAGAAATGAAAACTAAGTATGCAGTTGGCACTAAAATTCGTTCAAATAAATACGACGAAATAGACGGCACTGAACTACAAGGAAAACAAATATTAGAGATTCCAGCATCTAATAAAAATTTCAAAAAAATAGATGAATATATAAAATTGGCGAAAAACAAATATGACATTAATATTAGATTTAGGGAGGAATAAAAAATGGCATATGCATTGAAACCTGAAATACAAGAAGTATTTGAGAAAATTGATTTTTTAACGAGATATAGAGAGCTATCTGAAAATTTTTCATCAAATAGTGAAAGTTCGTTTGAAAACTATGAAAACGAAAAAGCTATTGAAATATTTGAATCCCTTGGTTATAAAGCTCGTTTTATGAAAAAGGAAAACTTTTTTATTGTTGGTGAAGTAAAGAACAAGGATTTCTATACTTTCAGATTCAATATCAGCTTAAAATATGGGCTTGTTGAGTTCATTTGGTCTGCAAGGTATAATGGTGAAGTTAGAGTTGGGAATTCATGGGATATGTTTGTAAAAGTATTATCCAATGGTTCTGAAAGATTGCCGGCAGTATGCTTCCACAGTTACGATGAACTCAAAGAAATCATGAAAATTGCCTTTGAAATGTACGAAGATTTCAAGCGAGAATTAATTCCTATTTATTCATAATTTCACCTTAAAAATACATGAAGTAATGACTAAAAAACAAGGACAGACTTAAGGTTTTAGGAGAATTAATTATGAACTTAAAATTAAAACCTGAAATAGAAACAGCACTAAAAAAAATTGACTTTGTTAATAGATACACAGAACTTTCTTCTTTTTCGAGAGAAAATTATGATGCCGAAGAAATCATTCCTAATCCCAATATTGAAGAAATTCAACAAATACTTGAAAAGCTAGGTTATAAATCAGTTTATGATAAAAAAGAAAACTTTTTAAAAGTTGGAGAACTAGGTGATAAAAAAGAAAATTTATTTTATTTTCATATTGGTATTAAAGTAAACGTTCTGGATTTTACTTGGGTAGTTTATCATAATGATGAACTAAGATTAGGTAGTCCATGGAGTCTATATTCAAGACTTTTAATTTCTCCAGATACTAGAATTAAGCCCGTACTATTTAGCGATTATGACAGCTTAGAAAAAATTTTAAAAATTGCTTTAGGTATGTATGAAGATTTTAAACAAGAATTAATTCCTATCTATTCATAATTTTATATATAAGAAAGGCAATCTTATCTTATATATATAAAAAGAAAATCCGACTCACAAGAGCCGGATTTCTTTATGTATCTAGATTTGAGATGTTGTGCCTTGGAAACATGAATAAAGGGAGATGGTTTTATGCTAAGAAAATATTATTCAAAAAACAATCATTTACAACCATTTTTTGAGGAAGTTAATAAATATGTAGATGGCATTCACACCCTAAACAATGGAATTAACTTAGAAGATATAACAAGCCTTCAAAATGAACTTAACATTCAAATTCCTGATATATATAAAGATTTTCTCCAAGTGTGTAATGGTGGAGAATTATTTATACCTGGAACAGTCCTGTCAGAAATTTATACAGCTGCTCAGGTCCCAAAACAGCGTGGTGGCTCTTATCTAAATGATTCGTTTAAAAAAGAACGAAGACCGACAAAGATGCCAGACACGTATTTAATCATCGCAGATTTAAACCATGGTGACTCGATATGTATAGACTTAGAATCAAGCAATGGATACGATGCAACGGTAATACAATGGGATAGGGAGACTCACAGCGTTTCTAGATCATGGAATGGTTTGGTGGAATGGTTAATGGATACCTTAGACGAAGGATCATTACTAGTAGATTATGATGGTAATGAAAAAGATTTAGACTTTTAACATGAATAGTAAAAGTGGAGCCACAAGAATTAATTCCTATCTATTCATAATTTTATATTAAAGAAAAACAATATTATTTTAAATATAAAAAAAGAAAATCCGACTCACAAGAGCCGGATTTCTTCATTTAACTAAAATTTATACCGTTCTATTCGATTTCTAACGTTTAATTGCGCAAGATAGACTAACACAACACCTCATTGGAAAAAACTCGCTCTAAAGTGGACAAAAAGAGATAATGAGTATTTGATAAAAGACGAAATACAAAAAGACTATTTCAAAATTCATGAATAAGAAGGTGCAAATATGAAATTATACTTTAAAGATACTGAAATAGGTGAAATCAGAGACATTTTTGTAGAAACACCATGGATGTATGGAACAATACATTTAAATGATAATAGTAAACCCTATCAAGAATATTTTCGTGAAATGGTAGACGAAGACAGTACTTTTGACTTTGAAACTATTGATCCTGAATTTCTAGATGATGAAAATTGGTCCGTTTTCGATGAAAACGAAGGGAAATATTTAGGAATCGACATTCCAGCAATCCACATTGAAGATACAACGATTGCATGGCGATAGAGATAAAAATCACACAAAGAAGAACACCTGATTAATATTTAAACTAACGTTTACGCTAGCTTTTCCTTTGTTTCGAATCAAATACCATGGAAAAGGAATATTTGATTTTACTGGTGAAAATATTATAACTAGGATACTACAAAGACTATGTAAAAACAGAAAAAGGACAAAGACCGCCAAATTTTACTCCTAAAGGAGCTAAGAGAGCAAGCGGTATTCCTGTTAATGAACAGCCAACTAAGGTGACACCAGCTGTAGATAAAAGAGGGAACCCTATTCCTGGAAGAGACTATCATTTCAAAGATGGTAAGATTATAAGAGAGCATTCAGACGGTCATACTTATCCAGATGATCCATCTCAAAATAGAGGATCACATTTCAATGATGTACATGGGAATCATTATGACTATTAAAATTGAGGTGGTAAAATGAAGTGTTGGAATGAAGTAGAAGAAGATGCATTCTCATACTACAAATGGTTTAGTAAGGATGAAGCAATCAAAAGAGTCGGTAATTTACCAAATTCAAGTTTATTCAGTGTTAATGGCTCCATGTTATTTAGCTCAGATGAAAAAAAACAATTCAAAGAAGTATGTGGCACTGAAATCAAGCAAGTATTTATGAAACATGATTTGACTAATGTCTACAAATTCTACTTGCTTGCAGCTATTGAAATCAAAGACAAAAACTCTAAAATTGAAAAATACCAAAAGGTATGGAAAGCTCTTCAAACCAAATGGAAACTTGAGGGATTTAATAAGGGGCCAGAAGTTGAAATGAAAGTTGGAGGAACAACTTTCTACTCAAGTATTGCAGAGTTTTGTCTTGAGAAACTTCCAGATGCCATTGAAATAGTTTCTAGTAATCCTAAAAGATTTACAATCATTGCAAGTAAAAATAATGATATAATTGCGGAAGAAAATGTTAGAAAAATCTTCAAAAAGCATTTAATGAATATAACAAATGGAAAGATGAAATAGATTATTTTAACCTTTCCATTCATCTCTGCCCAAAAGATGATATAGTTTTTAGATGGGGAGATTCATTAGAGGAAGCGGAAATAGCTGCTATATTTAAAGGAGATATACTTACACTTTTAAATAGCTAACTGCAAAATCTTGCTAAAAATAACTACATTCCAATTAACAATCATAATATTTTAATAGAATTAAACTAAGAAAAATCCGACTCACAAAAGGCGGATTTCTTCATGTATCTAAAATGTATACTGCTTTATTTGATCTAATATAAAAAATTAGGGAGGAGTAATTTTTGGCGTATTCATTACAACCTGAAATACAAGCCAGCCTTACAAAAATTGATTTTATTCAGAGATATAAAGCATTATCAAAACAATTTCCAGATAGAGAAAACACATTTGAAAACTATGAAAACGAAAAAGTAATTGCAGTATTTGAGTCTCTTGGCTATAAAGCTCGTTTTATGAAAAAAGAAAACTTTTTTATTGTTGGTGAGGTCAAGAATAAAAACATCTATACTTTTAGATTTAATATTAGTTTAAAACATGGCCTTGTTGAGTTTATTTGGTCTGCACGACATAATGGTGCAATAAGAGCTGGAGATCCATGGGCTATGTTTGTAGCAATATTATCAAATGATACAGAAAAAATACTTCGTCCATGCTTCCACAGTTACGATGAACTCAAAGAAATCATGAAAATTGCCTTTGAAATGTACGAAGATTTTAAGCGAGAATTGATTCCTATTTATTCATAATGTAAAAAGCTACCGAAGACACCAAAACAGTTACTTCGAGTAGCTTTTATTTATATATATTAAAGTTATTTATTTTCCTCTTTTTGAACATATACATAAGCATCTTTCTGCTCTTTATGTATATCAACTTTCGAATTCTCTGCAAGTTGACCCGCGTTTAGCAAAGAAAAAATAATCAACGCTTCTAGTGACATTTCGTTTTACCACTCCTTTCTAATTGTTATACGTTTATCATACCGCTTACATGTGATTTCCGTATGAACTCGAAAAGGAGATTAAAACAAAAAAGCTTTGAGGAAATTCCTCAAAGCTTTTTATTTATTAGTAACGAATTAAGAAATATTTCTTCTTACCGCGGCGAATGATTGTGAATTTACCTTCGATGCGGTCGTTTTCTGTTACAACGTAGTCTAATGCTTGTGTACGCTCACCGTTCACGTAGATTGCGCCGTTCGTTACATCTTCACGTGCTTGACGTTTTGATGGAGAGATTTTGCTTTCTACAAGTAAGTCGATTAATACTGTATCTTCTGCAGTACGTTCTACAGATGGTACGTCTTTGAATCCTTGCTCGATTTCGCTTGCAGTCAGTTCTGCTACAGAACCGCTGAATAATGCAGCTGAAATTTTAATCGCTTGCTCTAATGCTTCTTCGCCGTGAACAAGTTTTGTCATTTCAGAACCTAATGCTTTTTGTGCTGCACGTTTTTCTGGCGCTTCAGCTACTTGCTTTTCAAGCTCAAGAATTTCTTCATGAGATAAGAATGTGAAGTATTTTAAGTATTTAACAACGTCGCGGTCATCTGTGTTAATCCAGAATTGGTAGAACTCGTAAGGAGTTGTTTTCTCTGGGTCTAACCAAATTGCGCCGCCTTCGGTTTTACCAAACTTCGTACCGTCAGATTTAGTAACTAGTGGAATTGTTAAACCGAATGCTTTCGCATCTTCTTCTGATTTACGGATTAATTCAAGACCAGCTGTAATGTTACCCCATTGGTCACTACCACCGATTTGTAGACGGCAATTATGTTGCTGATATAAGTTTAAGAAGTCGTATGATTGTAAAATCATGTAACTAAACTCAGTGAATGAAATACCAGTTTCTAAACGAGATGCTACTGTATCTTTTGCTAACATATAGTTTAAACCGAAGTTTTTACCGATATCGCGTAAGAATGAAATTACATCTAAGCTACCAAGCCAGTCGTAGTTGTTAGCCATCGTTGCTGGGTTGTCCACGTTTTCAAACTCTAAGAAGTTTGAAAGTTGGTTTTTAATGCTTTCTGTGTAGTAAGCAACTGTATCTTTCGTATTTAATGTACGTTCTGCTTTTTTACCACTCGGGTCACCGATCATACCAGTACCACCGCCAACAAGTGCGATTGGTTGGTGACCAGCTAATTGGAAACGACGTAACATTAATACTGGTAACATATGACCAATGTGTAAGCTATCCGCTGTCGGGTCGAAACCACAGTATAATTTAACGCTTTCTTTTTCTAATAATTGCTCAAGGCCCTCAGCATCTGTTTGCTGATTAATTAGACCGCGAAATTCAAGATCTTGTAAAATACCCATATCCTACATACTCTCCTTTAAGTTCATTACTGGCGTGAAGGTTGAAAACATAAAAAAATCGCCCCTTCAAATAAGGGACGATTTTGATTATCGCGTTACCACCCTAGTTGCAGGCAAAAAAGCCTACCACCTTATTTACATAACGGCTTAGCACCGTCTTTTCCCTTTTGAATAAAATTCAATCGAAAAAAGATGCTCTAGGGGCGTAATTCGCGATCATCTATGTGCTGATTTTCACCGGCCATCAGCTCTCTAAAACAGGGAAATGATCACTACTTCTCCCTTTCCACGCTCAATTATTCATATACTTTTCTTTATACCATCATTTATATAGGCATGTCAAATAGAGGTCAGGTTTCCCTTCTTGTCAATCCTTTACAACACCATAAAGAGTATCGTAATAAGAGAAAGAATTGGAACCCCAACTAATAACGATACATGAAACACAATCGATAAATCATTCCCAATGGTCGCCTCCACAGGATCTTTCGCTGGGGAACCAAGAAACCCGATTAATCGATCGAATCGACTTACCGTTTTTGGAAAGTCTGGTATTTCTACATGATCACTATCTAAATGTTGCTTTAACTTATATTCACTCTTAAAGGGATTTTCGCTCAATTTCGTCCACCTCCAGCAATTGTTTCAATTTCTTTATCCCGTTATGAAGTCTCGATTTCACCGTTCCAATCGGAATGTTTAATATCTCTGCAATTTCTTTTTGCTGCATGTCATGATAATAAGAAAGGATTAGGACCGCTCTTTGCTCTTCTGGAACTTTCAAAATTGCTTCTCTTACTGTGAGCCGATCTTCGTGAGAAAATTCTTTTTCCGGAATCGGCACTAAAAATGGCAAAAGCGTACGCCACTTTTTTCTCCTATTTAATTTATTAATCATAAGACGATAACCAATTTGAAATAAATACGTTTTTATTTTACCTTTTTCAAGTTCATACATATGTTTCTTACGCTCTAGCGTCAAAAACGTATCTTGCACAAGATCGATACTTAATTGTTCATCTCGGTTAAATCGATATAAAAATGTGTATAGCGCTGGTTTGATTAAAACATATAGTCTTTCTCCCGCTTGTTTATCTCCACTTTGATACGCAAGCATGAGCTCCTCCTCAATCCCAATCTGCGCCATGATTTTTGATCTCCTTTATTCCTTTTAACGTTAATGAAATACGGGAAATTAAATATGCAATCGCAATAAAAATCCACAATTGTGATTGATTTGTAAAAAATTGCACATATGGGTTTTGAATCGTAAATCCCATTGTAACTAAAGTATTTAACGCTTGCACACATATGCATGCATACAACGCAAGGCAGATAGAAATAGTGTCAAATACATTCCAGCGAAAATACACTTTTGTTTTTGTAAAATCAATTTTATATCCATTTTTCCGTACTATATGTTTTCTATCAAATGGAATAATGATTGAAAACATAACACCCATTATAACTCCAGCTGTAAGCATTGATACTCTATATCCAATTGGTATCGGTAAGAAAAGACCACAAGAAAATACAACTATAATTCCAATTACAGCAAAAGTAAGAAGTAATTTATTAGACATAAAAAAGCCTCCCTCATCTATTCTTTCATAAATGTATACAGACGAGGAAGGCACTTCGTTCAAATATTATTTTAGTTTTTTTATAATCTTTGCAGGATTCCCGCCAACTACTACATTATTAGGCACATCTTTCGTTACGACAGCACCAGATGCGATCACCGCATTGTCTCCAATTGTTACACCTGGATTAATAATTGCTCTTCCGCCAATCCATACGTTATCGCCAATTGTAACTGGTTTTCCGTATTCTGATCCGCTTATGCGCTCTACCGGATCAAGCGGGTGCGTTGCTGTATAAATGTGAACACCTGGAGCTAACATACAGTTCACTCCGATTGTTACCGGGCATACGTCTAGAATCGTACAGTCAAAGTTCGCGTAAAAATTTTCACCGACATGAATGTTATAGCCGTAATCACATCTAAAAGAAGATTCAAGATGAATATTATCTCCTGTCGTTCCGAATAATTCTTTTACGATTTCGCTACGCTCTTTCAATTGCTCTTCTGGCGTATCATTTAATTTTCTCGTTAATATACGTGCTTGCTCTCTTTCTTGTACTAAAACTGGATCAGCCGGTATGTACATTTCTCCTAGTATCATCTTTTCCTTTTCTGTTTTCATCATACTATCCCCTTTAACTTATATATATAAGTTCATGATATCATAAAAAAGAAAGGCCTGAACATTTTTCGTTCAGACCTTTCTCTCTTAATCTTCCATCGTTGATAAGTCACCTGTTGGTAAGTTTAACTCCCACGCTTTTAATACGCGGCGCATAATTTTACCACTTCTCGTTTTCGGTAATTTATCTCTAAATTCAATTTGTCGTGGCGCTGCATGAGCTGCTAGGCCTTTCTTTACAAATTGACGAATTTCTTCTTTTAATTCATCAGATGGTTCATATCCTGCTCGAAGTGCGATAAATGCTTTAATAATTTCGCCGCGCACCGGATCAGGAATACCAATTACACCAGCTTCTGCAACAGCAGCGTGCTCAATTAATTTACTTTCTACTTCAAACGGACCAACGCGCTCACCTGACGTCATAATTACATCGTCAATACGCCCTTGGAACCAGAAGTATCCATCTTCATCCATATAGGCAGAGTCACCTGATACGTACCAATCTCCCGGCATGAAATAAGATTCATATTTTTGCTGGTTATTCCAGATCCCACGCATCATAGATGGCCAACCTTTCGCAATTGCTAAGTTACCCATCGTGTAAGGAGGCACTTCATTTCCTTCATTATCAACAATCGCTGCTTTCACACCTGGAATTGGTTTACCCATTGAGCCTGGACGGATTTCCATACAAGGGTAGTTACAAATAACTTGTCCACCTGTTTCTGTCATCCACCACGTATCATGAATACGAAGTCCAAATGCATTCATACCCCAGCGAATTACTTCTGGATTTAACGGCTCACCAACGCTTAATACGTGGCGCACTTGTGATAAGTCATATTTTTTAATTGCGTCTTGTCCAGCTCCCATTAACATACGGAATGCTGTTGGTGCGCTGTACCAAACCGTTACACCGTAATCTTGCAGCGCTTCATACCAAGCTTCTGGACTAAAGCGTCCACCTAAAATAACATTTGACGCTCCAACTAACCACGGTGCGAAAATACCGTAAGCTGTTCCAGTTACCCAGCCCGGGTCAGCAGTACACCAATATACATCGTCTTCTTTTAAATCTAACACCCACTTCGCCGTTTGATAGTGCTGAACCATTGCGTTTTGCGCATGAAGCACACCTTTTGGCTTACCAGTAGAACCAGACGTGTAATGTAAAATCAAACCGTCTTCACGGCCTAACCATTCAATATGTAATTCTTTTGAAGCTTGTTCAAATAAAGGATTGAACGCTACCGTTTTACCGCCTTCTTCTACATTATCTCCAACAAGGAAAACTGTTTTTAAAGCCGGTAAATCATTTAATGGTACGCGCTCTAACAATTCAGGCGTTGTAATTAACACCTTTGCTTCGCTATCTTCTAAGCGATCGCGAACTGCGCCTTCCATAAATGCTTCAAATAGCGGTCCAACAATTGCTCCTAATTTCACTGCACCTAAAAGTGCGAAATATAACTCTGGAGAACGTGGCATAAAAATAAAAACGCGATCGCCTTTTTCTACATCACCATAGTTCTTAAGGACGTTTCCTGCTTTATTAGAAAAATCCTTCATTTCCTTAAATGTATATTTCTCTTTTCGCGATCCATCTTGATAATAAAGAGCTACTTTATTCTTTCGATCGGATTTCGCATGCTTATCAATTGCCTCATACGCCATATTTACTCGGCCTGTTTCATTCCAAGTAAAGTTTTTATTAACCTCTTCCCAGTTAAAATTCGCGTATGCCTCATCATAATTCGGCAAATTATTTTCTCCTTTAATGACAGGAAGCGTTTCTACTTTCATACTTTACATCCCCCTCCTATGTATTCTATTATCTATTATAATGATATTATTTAAAATTTTCAGTATATTTGTTGATTTTTAGACAAATTTTTAATGACAAATTTCGATTCACATCGCATATATTATAAAGTACGATATTAATAGATTCACAAACCCTCAAGGTGGTGAGCAATACATTGATTCATAAAAAAATATATAATGCTAGAAACTTAAAAACAGCGAAAGGCACTTTAATTATTGAAGGTCCTGTCTCTACACATAACTTAGAAATGTATGAGTTTCATCCAGACTTAATTGCGTTTCGTCCTGCCGAGCAACAATATAAAGCAATTGTCGAAATTTCTAAATTACCAGAAGCTCGTCTCATTATTGCTAGACATGACCAAACAATTGTTGGATATGTTACATACTTGTATCCTGATCCACTTGAACGATGGTCAGAAGGAAAAATGGAAAACTTAATTGAGCTTGGAGCAATTGAAGTAGTCCCAGCCTTCCGCGGGAGTTCTGTCGGAAAGAACTTACTAGAGGTTTCTATGATGGACGATTATATGGAAGATTACATTATATTGACGACTGAATATTATTGGCACTGGGATTTGAAACAAACAGGATTGAATGTGTGGGAATACCGAAAAGTAATGGAGAAGATGATGAATGCTGGCGGGTTACAATGGATGGCTACAGACGACCCTGAAATTTGTTCACATCCTGCCAACTGTTTAATGGTCCGCATTGGTAAACGCGTTGATACGGATTCTATTCAAGCTTTTGATCGTCTACGTTTTCACAATCGTTTTATGTATTAATAAAGGGGGCAACTGGAATGATTGTAGAAGAAATTATGAATCAAAATGTAGTTACATTACATCCAAACGATACAATCGAAACAGCAATCCGAACGATACGCACGAAAGGCATTCGGCACATTCCAATTGTCGATCAAAATAATCACGTCGTAGGCATTATTTCTGATCGGGATGTAAGAGATGCAAGTCCGTCTATTCTAGATGAACAAGTTTCACTCGATATGCTACAGCAACCGCTCGAACTTATTATGAAACATCCTGTTATGACTTGCCATCCTCTCGATTTCGTTGAGGAAATTGCTACTTTATTTTTTGAAAATAAAATTGGCTGTCTTCCTGTTACAAAGGCCGGGAAGTTAGTTGGAATCATTTCTGAATCTACAGTACTGCACACATTAGTAAAATTAACAGGAGCACATCAACCAAGTTCGCAAATTGAAATTCAAGTAAAAAACGAACCTGGTATTCTTGGAAAAGTCGTTGCTATTTTTAGTGATTTACAAATAAATATCGTGAGCGTTCTCGTCTACCCAGCAAAAGACGAGAATGATAAAGTACTCGTTTTCCGCATTCAAACGATGAATCCTCTAAAAGTGATTGATGCACTTGAAGCAGAAGGTTACCGCGTATTATGGCCAAACATCATGGGGATGCAGGCATGAGTAGCGCGTTTATTTATTCGGATGACTTTCGGGGCTATTCATTTAGCCCTGATCATCCTTTTAACCAACTGCGCGTCACACTTACGTATGATTTATTACAAAAGGGCGGTTTCATCTCTCCCTCTCAAATCATCTCACCACGGATGGCTACAGATGAAGAGATCGCCTACGTTCATACAGAGGAGTACATAAATGCGGTAAAACGTGCTGGAGAAGGAAAGTTAGAAAAATCAATTGCAATGACATATGGACTCGGAACAGAAGATACACCGATGTTCCCAAATATGCACGAAGCAAGCGCATTGCTCGTTGGCGGTACGTTAACAGCTGTCGATGCTGTTCTTTCCGGAAAAGTAAAACACGCGCTTAACTTAGGAGGCGGCTTACATCATGGCTTCCGTGGTAAAGCATCTGGCTTTTGTATTTATAACGATAGCTCCATAGCAATGAAATATATTCAAAAGAAATACGGTTTACGCGTCTTATATATTGATACAGATGCTCATCACGGTGATGGCGTACAGTGGTCGTTTTATGATGACCCTAACGTATGCACCATTTCACTGCATGAAACTGGTCGCTATTTATTCCCTGGAACTGGCGCTGTAAACGAACGTGGACAAGGTAATGGTTATAGTTATTCTTTTAACGTTCCACTCGATGCTTTTACAGAAGATGAATCATTCTTAGAATCATATCGAACTGTTGTAAAAGAAGTTGCAGCGTACTTTAAACCGGATATTATTTTAACGCAAAATGGTGCTGACGCACATTATTATGACCCACTTACACATCTTTGTGCGACAATGAATATTTACCGCGAAATACCGAAGCTCGCTCGTGAAATTGCTAATGAATATTGCGAAGGTCGCTGGATCGCTGTCGGTGGCGGTGGCTATGATCACTGGCGCGTCGTTCCAAGAGCTTGGGCACTCATTTGGCTCGAAATGAACAACATCCAAAACATCTCAGGTTATCTCCCTCCAGAATGGATTGAAGCTTGGAAAGGACAAGCAGAAACAGAACTTCCCCTCACATGGGAAGATCCAGACAACATGTATAAACCTATCCCCCGTAAACCAGAAATTGAAGAAAAAAACGCATTAACTGTAGCGAAATCCCTTGAAATTATTCGGAATAATATGACAAAATCTTTATACTAAACGAAAAGGAGGCTCGTTTTTGAATAGCCTCCTTTTATTTAAAGCTTGCTATTATTGTCGTTTTCTGTCGATAAGTCGATATATTTTAATAATCGCTGATATATTCCGAGTTACGCCGATATATTTTGATAATCGCTGATATATTCCGAGTTGCGCCGATATATTCTAATAATCGCTGATATATTTTCATTTTATAACAGTCTGGCCCAACTTTTATGAGAAAAGGTCGTGATATTATGTGGACACAACAAATAATCAACACGAAACGCGGTACATTTGAACTCTTTACAAAAGGAAATGGCGAATCGCTTTGTATTACACATCACTATTCACAATTTAATGAAACTGGTGATTACTTTGCGGATGTTTTTACTGCTACGCATCGTGTATTTCTCATTAATTTACGAGATACTGGTCGCTCTGTAACCGCCCAGTCAGAAAACGAATTAAGCATGATTGAAACAATCCACGACTTAGAAGCAATACGAGAAGCATTACAACTTCCAACATGGCATTTCGCCGGTCATTCAACAGGTGGTATGCTTGGACTTTTATATGCGATTACATATCCAAATTCCTTACAATCATTAGTCGTAGCAGGAGCTGCAGCAAGTAACTATACCGAAACACCATTTTGCATTTATCACCCAGCACATCCACAGTTTCATTATATGCAAAAACTCATCGAAAACTTAAAAAGCCCTCACCTTACAAGTGAAGAACGAAAAGAACTATCTACTGAGAGAACAAAATTATCATTGTATAAACCAGAAAACTACAACTCTTATTTTTGTAAACCAATCAATAAAACAATGTCCGTTAGCCGGATGAACGCTTTCGCCAATGAATATCCTTCATTTGATTTAAGAGAGTATTTACCTTTCATCCAAACAAAGACACTTATTATATGCGGAAGATATGATGTGCAGTGTCCAGTTCAATATTCTATCGAGATACATGATGGGATACGTAATTCTATCTTCATTCCATTCGAAAACAGCAACCATTATCCTTTTTTAGAAGAAGCGACCCTGTTTACTTCTACTACTCAAATATTTTATAAATCGTTACGCCAGTACCGTTATTATTAAGGAAAGCTCACAGTCTCTATAAGACTATGAGCTAAATTTTCAGAAGAAATATTTCGTACTATATAAAAATAAAAGATAAAAGGAAAAGAGCACCAAACCTACATCAAACAACACTGACTTTTTATCTCCTTCTTTTAAACCTATCGTAATATTAAAAATGCTTCTAACTATCCAACCTAATACTAAAAATAACCAGCCGAAATGATCATTTGTATAATCTTTATCATAAAACATTTGTATTGCACCAATAATTAATAAAATAATTATAATATTAGTTCCAATCCTTAAGACCTTGTTTGATTTATTATCTTGTAATGTATCTCCCAAAATGTAGCACACCCTCTCATGCTCTACTATATTTTATCTCTCTTTATATCTTAACACAAATTACCTATTATTTCCTTTTGACAAATAACATAAAAAACCTGCCAATTACTCGGCAGGTATATTACACGTTAAAACGATAACCAGCTCCCCATACTGTTTCAATATATTGCGGGTGAGCAGGATCTCTTTCAATTTTTTCACGTAGCTTTCTAATGTGGACGACAACAGTGGCTAAATCCCCAGCGGAATCTAATCCCCAAATGCGTTCAAATAACTGTTCTTTATTTAATACTTGGTTTGGATGTGTGACAAAGAATGTTAATAAATCAAATTCCTTCGTTGTAAACGCAACTTCTTCATTGTTTATAAAAACTTTTCTCGCTCGTTGATCAATAGAAATTCCGTGAATATATAACGTATCACGTTGCTTACTTACATTTCCTAATAATCTTTCATAACGGGCAATATGTGCTTTTACTCTTGCGACTAATTCACTCGGGCTAAACGGTTTCGTTATATAATCATCCGCTCCTAATCCGAGTCCGCGAATTTTATCTATATCTTCTTTTTTTGCTGAAACAAGTAGAATCGGAATATCTTTTACAGCACGTATTTGTTTACAAATTTCGAATCCGTTCATTTTCGGAAGCATAATATCTAAAATAATTAAATCATAGTCTTCTTGCAGAGCTGTTTGTAAACCTATTTCTCCTGAATGCTCTACATCAACTTGGAAATCATTAATTTCTAAATAATCTCGCTGTAATTCTGCAATACTTACTTCATCTTCTATTAATAAAATTCTTTTCAATTTACTCACCACATTCCTCTACTTTTTCCAATGAGAAGAAAATGCTTGTGCCTTTACCAAGCTCGCTTTCCGCCCAAATTTCCCCGCCATGTTCTTCAACAATTTGCTTCGCTATTGCTAAACCAAGTCCACTTCCACCTGTGCTAGAATTCCGCGATTGCTCTGCACGATAAAAACGTTCAAAGATATACGGCAATGTATCAGATTCTATACCTGATCCGTTGTCCATCACTTTCACAATAACTTTATTATTATCACTCGATACTGTTACAGTAATTTTCTTCTCTTCTTTATCCATGTATTTCACACTATTATGAATTAAATTTGATATAACTCTATTGATCTTTTCGCAATCAGCCGTTACATATAGTGGTGATGCATGTAACTGTAGGCGCACTTCTATACCTTCTTTACTTAAATCCATCTGCATCTCTTCTATTAATTCTTGCATAAACGTATTTAATTCAACTGTTTCAAACTGGAATGGAACTCGATTCAAATCGAGCTTCGAAAATAAAAATAGTTCATCAATGAGTGTGTCCATATGTTTTGCCTTCGTATGGATAGTTGTTAAATACTTATCCATTTTTTCTGGCGTATTTGCTACCCCGTCCTTTATTCCTTCTACATATCCTATAATTGATGTAATCGGTGTTTTTAAGTCATGAGAGATGTTTGAAATAAGCTCTTTTCGATTTTCTTCATACTGTGTTTGCATCTCTATCGATTCTTTTAATCTCTTCCTCATTTCCTCAAACCCTTGATTTAATTGCCCTATTTCGTCTTGGGATGTAATTGGTATTTGAAAATCTAAATTTCCTTCTTTAATTTTCTCCGTTGCGCCTTTCAATACAAAAATTGGTTTTATTACACTTCTTGAAACGAGGTAACTTAATAATCCAATGAGTAAAATGGCTAGTAGTAAAAGCGATACGAATAAGATTGGAAATAATTTTTGTGTAAGATCTACAAATGAACTTTGCTTTTTTAATACAAATATACTTCCCTCTTCTTCCTGAGGAAAATAAAAATCAAACTTTACATATCGATAAAATGTATCGCCTAGTTCCGTTGTACCACGACTATTAATATTTGCTGATTCAAATTTCGGAAGGGCTTCTTTTAAAGATACACTTTCAAATACGTTTGAAGCATATGAAAGTGTTTCTCCTTTTCTTACTACTATTTTCACACCCTCTTTTTCTATTGCTGAGACAAACGACTCATCTAACAATTGAGATTGATGCTGTTTGGCTGCTGACTTCAACTCAAGATAGGCATTCTCTTCTTCTGGTGTAAGCGGCTTTTGAATGTAAGAACTTTTATAGAAATTTTTCACTGCTTCCAAGTCACCTGTTATCGAAAAAACGATTAAAAATCCCGTGACTAATATAAGCGTAATGGAAACGAGGATAACAGCAATATAAGAAAATAAAAACCTTGTTTTAATAGACATATCTTAAATCCTCACTTTATCAAACCTTATTATTTATAAGCATAAAAATATATGTTCAATTACTCAAGCGATTTTATAGTAATTTTAGCGTCAGTTTATAAAAATTTAATGTTCCTATTTTACAGTTGAAATTAGGAGGTTGAAATTCCATGTTCAAAAAAACATTCAGTATGATATGTTGCGTAATTTTTTTACAAGGATGCTCGCAAGAACAAGAAGTAAAAAAGGAGATGATAAACATGGAGACTGCACTACTAGCAGCTACTGAAAAAAATGAAACGAATACTGTTATATCTTTACTAAAACAAGGCGCAAATATAAATGCGACGGATAGTCAAGGACGTACTCCGCTTATGATTGCTACATACAAAAATGATGTAAAAACCGCAAAGGCACTTATCAAAGCTGGTGCTGACGTAAATATCCAAGATGACATGAAAAATAATCCCTTTCTATACGCCGGTGCGGAAGGTTACTTAGACATTTTAAAACTAACAATTGATGCTGGTGCAGATCCTACGATTACAAATCGTTACGGCGGAACAGCTCTTATCCCAGCCTCAGAACATGGCTATATTGACGTTATAAAAGAACTACTCACTCAAACAAATATTGATGTAAATCATGTAAATAACTTGGGATGGACAGCTTTAATGGAAGCCATCGTACTAAGTAACGGAAACGAAACACAGCAACAAGTCATTCGCCTTCTTATTGAGCACGGTGCAGATGTAAATATTCCAGACAATGATGGTGTTACTCCGCTAGAGCATGCTCGCGCTCATCACTTTGAGGAGATAGAGAAGATTTTGTTAGAGGGGAATAAGTAAAAAATGTACTAAAAAATCCGAAGCGCTCATCACTTCGGATTTTTTAACAACCTTATTTATCCATAACAACAGGAAGCTGGAATGAAACAATCGTTCCTTTTCCAAGTTCACTTTTTATTTCTAATCCAGTTCCGTATAACTGTTTTAATCGTGCATCCGTATTCAATAAACCTATTCCCTGTTTTTGATTCGGTTTTTTCACTAATATTTCTTTTATTTTTTCATCTGACATGCCTATCCCATCATCCGCAATCGAAATGTTTATAAATCCACTCACACTCTCTATTTTTATATGAATGCTTCCACCCTTTGCTTTTTTTAATATACCATGACGCACAGCATTCTCTACTAATGTTTGAATAGAAAACGGTGGTACTACACATTCTATTCCATCTTCGACTTCCAGCACGCTCTGTATTCTCTTTCCAAATCGCTCTCTTTCAATATAAAGGTATGATTGAAGTAAATCTAATTCATGCT
This sequence comes from Bacillus sp. RCC_6_1, assembly GCF_041360755.1. Taxonomy (NCBI): domain Bacteria; kingdom Bacillati; phylum Bacillota; class Bacilli; order Caryophanales; family Bacillaceae; genus Bacillus; species Bacillus sp. RCC_6_1. Next base: position 200,487 of record NZ_JBFUPV010000002.1, on the reverse strand, counting down.
GTATAGGTACGGTTTCCGCTAACACTTCTTCACCAAAACTGGCTCTTAAATACGTTCCAAACTCAACAATTAATTTCTCCATCCTAACAATATCAATTTCACCTAATGCAGCAATCGTATTTAGTGTATTAAAAAGAAAATGCGGCTGAATTTGCGCCTGAAGCCAAGCACCTTCCATTCTTATTCGCTCATGAATTGATTGCTTTAACTCTGTTAATGCATTAATTCTCACTTTTAATTCCAGTGCATCTATAGGCTTTACAATGTAATCATTCGCCCCAGCAAGAAATCCTGTATAAATATCTTCTGGCTGCGACCTAGCGGTTAACAGTACAATAGGCAACTCTGCAATAGAGTATTGGGTACGAATCATTTTTGTTAATTCATAACCTGACATTTTCGGCATCATCACATCTACTAATATCATATCCCACTCCATATTTAACCGCTCCAAAACCTCTCTTCCGGTTGTTACCGTTTCAAGTTCATATTCATCTTGTGGTAATATACTCTTTAATACTTTTAAATTTATAGGATCATCATCAACAGCAAGAATTCTCCTTCTATTACCGACTCGATTATCCTTCATTTCAACTTGTTTTAATTCCACTACTTTTTCAATTGTTTCTTTTGACACAATTAGCATCTCTTCTCTTTCAGCAAGTGGTAATGTGAATGTAAAAGTAGAGCCTTTATGTAAAACGGATGTAACAGTAAGTGTTCCCCCGTGCATTTCCACTAATTGTTTACAAATACTTAGCCCAAGTCCAAATCCTCCACTTTCACCATATGAATCACTACCTTGTTCATATGGAAGGAAGATTCGCTTTTGCGCTTCTTTATCAATTCCAATACCAGTATCTGTAACCTGAATAGCCGCGTAATTTTTTCGTTTTTCAACATCAATTGTAATAGCCCCTTCATCCGTAAATTTAACTGCATTATGAAGTAGGTTAAATAAAATTTGAATAAGACGATTTTGGTCAGCTAATACAAATGGAAACCGTTCAGGGATATTCGCGATAATTTGTAATTTCTTTTCTTCTCCAATAAACTTTTGCATATCAATCACCATTGTAATAATTGGTTGCAAATCAACCGGTCTCTTATGAATCGGTATCCCTTTCTGCTCCATTCTTGTAACATCTATTAAATCGTTCAACAAATACGACATACGCCTTCCTATTGTCATTAATAGTTTTAGATGTTGTTTACTTTCACCATTTATCGCTTTCTCTTCATCCATTACACTTTGTGCAATATTCATCATCCCATGTAACGGATTTCTAAGTTCGTGCGCTGTATTTGCTAAAAATTGATCTTTCTTATGATGCTCTTCTTTTAATTTTCCAACCAGTTCACTATTCTCATCACTCGTGCGAAAGAATCGGATAAACCAAAAAGTCGAAAATGATACCATTGCTAAAAAAATATCAAATGGATAAAAATCCGCATCAAATATCCTCGCAAACCCTATGCTATACATGAACGCAAACTCTTTAAAACTCGCACACAATACTCCAGAAGTAGCACTAATCACTGTAAAAAGTAAAAAGATTAAATCATACTTTCCACTTTCCACCACTCGTAAAACAATAATTGCTGTTAAAATGAATGGAATAATAATTGTAAAAAATAATATAAATCCAAAATCTTGCACTAGTCTAGGTGAAGAAAACAATACTACGAAAACATAAATTCCACATAATACGATGGTAAATAAAATAAATTTATTGTCCCCATAACCTCGTAAAAACCTTTTCATATACAGTAAAATAAATAAAGCGAAACCTACAAACGATGTATATATAATTTTCATATATGTTGAAAATTCAAATTCATACAAAGAGAACAAAAAACGTTCATCCGTAATTAAAAATATAATACCTGCAAATATACTACCAAGTGAAAAATATAGAATCTCAACATTTTTCGGCTTCATCACAAAAATGATAAATGCATATATACCATGTAAAAACACTATTGTCGTTGCAATAATTTGCATCATAAGATTGTTAAAGCTATCCTGTACAATAGCATTTTCACTGCCAAAACGCACTCCACCTGTAATCCCGCCATGTTTCGATTCTTGTGTCGTTTTCGTAACAGGAATAAGAAGATTAATTACCCCTTGTTCATTCGCTTTTACCTTTATGACAGTTGGTGTAAGTGAAGTTTTATGTACATCATTCGGTTTAAAAATACTTCCTCTTTCCTGTACAAGTTCTCCATTTACATACAAATCGAACTGATTATGAACACGCTGTATTTTTAAGCCGTAATTTTCATTCGAATTCTTCACTTTGATAGATAGCGCATACGTGCCATATTCTTTTTGATGAGTACGATCAACTCTTTCTTTCCAGTTCCCCGGAACATTAATATATTCATAATCTTTATTATTTTCCTTCATTTGATCCGGGGTAAGTAAAACATTCGGATAAAATTTCCATTCACCATTTAACGTAACTAAATTTTTTTCGCCAAATGTTATATCTGATAAATTTACTATCCCTTCTTCAGCATGTGGTTGATTTATATAAAGAGATTGTTTAAACCAAATGGAACGAAAACCGACAATACAAAGGATAAATAAGAATACTACTATCAATATTTTTCTTTTAGACATACTTATTCCCTCTTTATAAAATTACGGAATCTTTTCAAATCTTTACCATAACATATCACACTTTCTTTATCGAGTGAATAATAACTATATTCTAAAAATATTCCCATCACTCGTACTTTAACGTTTTTTCACTTTAAAATAAAGAAACATTCCAATGAAAAATAATAGAACGATTACTATTCCAATCATCCACTTTTCTACTACAAATGGATTCACTTGAGCCACAACTGCTTCCTTTTCTTTCACTTCAAAAGGAACCCGTTCCCCTCGAACTATCAATCTATGTGTATTTACTCCATAAGGTGTGCATGTAACTAACGTAACGTAATCTTTATTTTTCACAACTAATAAATCATTCGTTTCATTTGGTAATACAACTTTTATTTGATCCACCTTATAAGCAAGCACTTTATTTAATGAATGTATGTAAAAAGTATCTCCCTTCTTCACCTTATCCAAGTCCGTAAATAATAAAGCAGAAGGCAAACCACGATGCCCCGTTAAAACAGCATGCGTACTTTCTCCCCCTACTGGCAAAGAAGAAGCATTAATATGTCCTACTCCTCGGCTCAAAACATTTTCAGATGTGCCAGCATAAATTGGAAGCTTTACATCAATTGTAGGAATTTCAATATACCCCATACTCTCACCTACATTTAATACATCTGCATATGAACGTCCACTCTCGTCGTCCCCTTTTTCATTAAATGGATCCGAAAATGACTGTGACGTCGTCTGGACATTTTTATTATATTCATTCGCTTCTTTCTCCCTACGTTCAATTTCTTTTTGCTGTAACTCTTTTACTTTTTTATCATACGAACTAACCGCTGAATAATGAGCTCGTGTTGCTAACCAATTACTAACTGTTGGATATAAGAAAATACAAAGTCCCAATAAAAAAATAGCACCAAATATAATGTTACGTTTCATCATATCCTCCTATAAAGTGAAACTTTAATCAGTGTAGGTTTTGTTCATCCCACTGATTGTTAGCCCTCAAATAACGGGCTAAAATGCCGAAAAAGAGGAAAGGCCTCCCTCTCCTCTTTTCATTACCGTTTAAATCGCTTATTAATTATTTGTTGCTTTTTTTCTAAAGAAAACAAATGCTGCTATTATCATTAATACAAGACCTACTACAGTAAATAAGATTGTACCGATACCACCTGTTGAAGGTAAAATCCATCCACTCTTATTATTTTCTACAGTAAGTGTAACTGTTTTATGATCAGCATCAATCTTTACATGAATTGGCTCTCTTAATTGCTGATAACTACCTGTTGTACCATCTTCTTTTTCATAAGTTGGAGCTTTCGTTTCCACAACTTGATACTCACCGTAAGGTAGCTTATTCCATGTAATTACACCATTTTTATCAGATGTACCTACTACTTTCTTTCCATCGATTTCTACTGGATTTCCTTTTGTATCTTGCAGCGCAAATTCTGCACCTTCTAATTTCTTACCATCCTTCCCATCAACTTTCGTTAATGTAATACCACCAGTCGTTGGAGTAACGATAACTGGTTTTGTTGCCTTCTCACCTGTTACATCATCTTTGTTTTTAAATGTAATTGTTGCCGTATTCGGAATCTCTACTCCTGTTTCTACGCCATCTCTAATTTGTGCTTTAATTTGCAAATGAAACTCTTTTTTGTTATCTAATTTAGAGAAATCTTTTACAGTAGCCGTTACTTTTTGACCGTCTACAACTACTTCTACAACACTTGCATCTACTACTTTACCATCAATTTTTACAACTGGTTGATCTTGAATTTCTAATCGACTATCTAATACATCTGTTACGACATAATGTTTATAATCCTTAATATCTTCTGGAATTAGTGTTTTAATATCATAGTTATAATCCGTCTTCGTATTAATTGGTAAATTGTTTAAATCTCCATTAATCTTCTTATCAATTGTTGGTTCTTCATAGTTTTTCACATCAACTTTAACTACTTCACCAGAAGTAACTGTACCATCTTTATTAATTACACCAGATTCTTTAATGAAGAATTCATATTTTTTCGGATCCAACACATAACCATCTAGCGCTTTCGTTTCTAAAAAGTAATACTTCCCGTACGATAAGTTACCGACACGAATTTTACCATTTCCATCTGTCTCCAAACCTTTTTCTAACTCTGTTCCATCTTCTTTATATAAAGAGAATTGAACACCCTTTAACGCTTTATTTTCCACACCAATTTTTGTTAATTCTACTGCACCACGTTTCGTTTCATTTTTCGGATAAATTTTAACATCATATGTTAATACTTTCCCATCTTCACTTGTCATCGGGATATCAACTTTGTATGTTTTTGTGTCTATATTTACATGTGGTGGTCCAGAAATTTCTTTCACTTCGTAACGACCTAGTGGTAAATCGCCAAAAAATGCAATCCCATCCGCATTCGTTTCAACTTCAATTGGAACTCCATTTACTGGTTTGATGTCTTCTTTAACAATTTTCCCATCGTTTGAAATTGTTCCAAATGATTCAACTTGTTTAATTTGATACACAACTCCTGCTAAAGGCTTCGCATCTTTAGGAATTTCTATTCCTTTAGAGCTACTTTCTTTTAAAGCTGGATTATTAAGCGGCTCTTGTTCAAATTTATGGATTGTTAACGTGCCTTTTTTTTCACTTTTCGATTCCGCTTTTATTAACATACTTGGCAATGAAGCAAATGCTAGCAAAAAGATTAAAAACATACTTAAAAATTTTTTCATTTCTCGTTCTCCTCTTCTACCAATTTAATATTCTAGTAATTACTATTTCTCTTATGGAAAAACAAAAATACAACTACAATCATTAAAAAAGTACCAATTAAATAAAATACATTTGTTCCAGCACCGCCTGTGTTTGGAATTTCCCACTCGCTTTTTTTGTTTTCTACTTTTAACGTTTGTGTAGGTGTCGCTGCCGTTACCTCGACCTCAATTGGATCACGGAGCAACATATATCCATTCGGCGCTTTCACTTCTTTAATCGTATATTTTCCAAACGGTAGTTTCTCTAAGCTAGCCTTGCCATTTTCATCTGTAATTAACTTTCCAACTTCTTTTCCTTCTTGGTTAAAAACTTGAAATTCCGCATGTTGCAACTTAATATTTTCATCAGCTGCATCTACCTTTTCAATTTCGATCTTACCTATAGATGGCGGAATAACAACTACTTTATTCGAACTAATTGGCGTATTATCAAATATGAGCTCTGCTATATTTGGCACGCCGCCATTTGCAATATATTTCGCTAACACCTCTACTGGTGTACCTTCTGCTATCTTGCTTTTAATATGCATCGTGTACTTTAAACCAGCTAAATACGCATATGAACCATCTTTCTTCTCTAACTCAATTGTCACTTTCTTTGTTTGCTTATCAATGTTCGGTGTTACTTTTACAACTTCACCTTTTTCATTCATAAGCTTCACATCTAAAATATCTAGAATATCCTCTAAGTCATCTTGTAAGGTAACCTTCTCTAAATTTGCTGTATCATTACCAAATTGATATGCTACATTCCAAGTAAGCTCTTCATTTCTCTCTTGCAATGTACCCTTTTCCACTTCTTTCTCATTTTGAGTAGAAACGGTTTTTGTTACTTTCGGTTTTTCCTTCGGAGGAACCACATACACTTCGTTAGATTTCACTGACTTATTATTTAGTACTAACTCTGCTGTATTTGGGATTCCACCTTTTACTATATAACGTGCTAATTCTGATTGATTTACACCATCAGCAATTTTAGATGTAATTTGCACCGTATATACTTCACCTGTTAAATACACATAACTTCCTTCTTGCTTCGGTACTTCAATCATTACCTGTTTCTTAGCAGTATCAATTTTTGGTTTTATATTTACGACTTCACCTTTTTTATTGATGACCTTCACATCTAATATGTCTAAAACATCTTCTAAATCATCTTGTAATACGATAGAATCGTATCCACTTGGTGAACTTCCAAATTCATACTGCACATTCCAAACAAACTTCTCTTTTACATTGGATAATGTAGCCTTTTCCACGTTCTTTTCATCATCATCCGATACAGTCTTGCGTAATTTCGGTTCTTCAATTGGTGGCTTCACAATGACTTTATTAGAAACAACTGGATTGTTATCTATAATGAGCTTTGCCGTATTCGGAACGCCACCTTTATCTAGGTACCCTTTGATCACATCGATATTTGTACCAATCTTTATCTTCGCTTTAATCGTTAATCGATATTGTCCACCAGCTAAATACGCGTACGAATCATTTTGCTTTGGCAACTTATACGTTACAATTGACTTTTCTTTATCTATAACTGGCGCTATATTTACAACTTCGCCTTTTTCATTTACTAATTTCGTCTCTAAAACTTCTAAAATATCTTCCAAATCATCTTGTATAACGATTTCTTGTTTTGACTCCATATCAAATCCAAAGTTGTAATTGACATCATATACAAATTCTTCATGCAATGAATTTAACAATGCCTCATCGACCAGTTTTTGATCTGAATCAGAAACTTTTTTCGTTACCGCCGTATTACACTTAGTAGCATTTTCATTCGGAAGTGCCTTGACGGCTTGAATATCAAACTTTTGATCAAAGAACATAAAATATCCATCCGCAACATTAAATTCTTTCGATTGCGGTGTTTTTTCCTTCACCTTATAAGTGACTTTATACGTTCCTTCTGGCTGTCCGTCTAAATCCCAAATGATCTGTTTCCCTTGTATAACAGGCTTTGTATTAACACCATTTGGACCAGACCCTTGCACACCTGTTACGAGCAAATCATTATTAATATTTAAAATCAACTTATCTTTTTCTTTTTTTGTCACTTTTGTAACGGTTTCAATTAAATTTTTTGTAAACTCTTCAATATCATTTGCCAGTACAAACCATTCCGGTTTTGTTGCCATCTTTTTTAACTCTTGCCTTGCATATGGACCTACTTCTTTATCGTACTTAGTATAATATTGGTCAGATGCTGCTAGTATACTTTTATCTTCCCAAAAAGCTGTAACAAGTTTATATCCCGCGTTTTTTATATTTTGAGCCTCTGTAGTTACTTCCTTCAAAGCACCTACATAATCTTGCCCATATTCATTCGACCTATAACCTGTGCCCTGATCCGTTAGTTGATTTGTTAATTTGTAAATATAGCCATCCTTTCGAATGTTAGCAACACCATCTGTAACAAGCAGAAAAACTGTTTCTCGGTCTGGATCATTTTGTCCCTTCGCTTTCTCATACTCAGCTAACGCAAACTGAAGACCACTGGCAGTTGGTGTACCGCTATCTGGAGTTATTTTATTGATGCCATTCTTTGCTGAGGTAAAGTTATTAGTTAATCCTGCTTGCAAGGTTGTTTTAATCCCATTACCTCTACTTTCAAGTACACGACCGTCACTAGCTTTATATCCCTTATAATCTTGATAACTCGTTACCATAATCCGATCCGTCGCAGGATTTAGTTCATCTACGATATTGCTCAATGCTTTTTTCACATTTGGCATTGTGCCTTTGAAACTTCCACTTGCATCTTGCACAATAACAAAATCAACTTTCTTTTGTTTTGGTGCTGGCCACTTAAAACTTAGCTCCCCTTCATGCTCCCTTAAACACATATTCCCTGTCGATTTAGTTGTTACCTTATGCTGCACCGCTTCCACCGTATTAGCAGCAACCGCTATTATCCCTGGGCTAATCACTTGAAATACGAGTAGAAGCAACATAAATAATGTGACGTTCTTCTTCATCGTTCCATCCTCTCACTTAACATAAATTTATCTCGCCTCATTTCCCCCTTTTTCGCTAAATTACTTTTACGCTCAAAGTATAAATTGGGACACTGAACAAAAACTGAACAAAAAATCAAAAAATAGAAATATTTAAATAATTTATCGTATATAACAATTAATAAGAATCATTTATAATAGTACTTACAAATAATTACCATGTAATATTTATGGTTATTTATGGAGGAATGAAAAATGTCCTATTTTGTCTAAATATTTATTGGTGATATGACTTGAGTTAAATCATTAAACAAGATTGTAAGAAAGAGGTAATGAACTATGAAGGCAATTATTGTTGATGATGAACCATTAATACTCCAAAGACTTGAAAAGATGTTAAAAGAACTTCAAATTTTTAAAGATATCGTTTGCTTTGATGATTGTGAATCTCTTAGTTTTTATAGTAAAGATCATACAATTGATGTCGCATTTCTTGATATTGAGATACCTGAAAAAAATGGCGTTATGTTAGCCCGCGAACTACAATCAAAACATAAAAATATAAAAATAGTTTTCATTACAGGACACGACCGTTATGCGGTTGAAGCATTTGAAATTTATGCATTGGATTACATTATGAAACCTATTACGAGGGAAAGATTGCATAACACTATTCAACGTCTTATGCAAAGCATGACGATTGAAACAACTAATTCCTCTACAATAGAAACTTCGATACTCAATTGCCTTGGTGAGTTATATTATGTAGATCATGAAAAAGACAAAAAAATCCCCCTAGAAAAATGGCGCACAAAAAAAGCGAAAGAACTATTTTTATTTTTAGTTCATAATCGAAATAAAGTTATTAATAGAGATACTTTAATTGAATTACTCTGGTCAAATACTGATTTAGAACAAGCAAGAGTAAATCTACATTCAGCCATATATCAAATTCGAAGAACCATCCATGCTTACGAAATGAATGTAAACATTACTCGAGTGAATGACGGATATAAACTCGATTTACAAAACATTTTGATTGATGTTGATCTATTCGAACAAGCAGCAGCCGCTCTTCCAAAAGAAATATGTAGCGATACATTAGATAAATACATTGCATGCCTCTCTTTATATACTGGAGATTACCTTATTGATATGGACTATTGGTGGAGCGAAGGAGAAAGAACAAGATTACAAAACTTATATTTTCAACACGCCTTTTCCCTTATTCGTTTTTATATAGAAGGCGCGAGTTACACTGAAGCAATTGATATTTGCATGCGTATGCAATCTATGAATCCATTTGAAGAAAATACGTATCACCATTTAATTTCCTTATACGCTAAAACAGGGAATAAAACAGCTAAACAAAATCAAGAAAAAATGCTACACAAATTATTAAGCGACAGCGAACTTACTATGATATAAAGAATCTCTCAATATAGATTCTTCATTTTTGCCATTCTCAGCTATCCTATGCTACATTTATTCCGGCATATAAATATTGAATAATAAGGCGGAGATAAAATGAATATACCTAAAATCGGAATGATTGGACTTGGAAGTATTGCGCAAAAGGCCTATCTTCCAACACTTACAAAAGAAACTGATTGGAATTTTGTAGGGGCGTTTACACCTAACGCACAGAAAAGAAAACAAGTTTGCCAGCAATACCGAATTCAAGACTTTCATTCTATTGAAATGTTAGCTTCGGAATGCGATGCAATCTTCGTTCATAGTTCAACTGCATCGCATTATGAAATCGTTTCTGAACTTCTAAAAAAAGGAATCGACGTTTATGTTGATAAACCGCTAGCAGCTACAGTGGAACAAGCTGAGCAACTAGTCGAGTTGAGCGAGAAGTATAACCGAAAATTAATGGTCGGATTTAATCGCAGATTCGTTCCTATGTATGTCGCTGCCAAAGAACAGGCTCATGATATTTCATGGATTCGAATTGAAAAGCATCGTACAAATAAAGTCGGGCCATATACGTACGACTTCACTATGTTAGATGATTATTTACACATTGTAGATACCGCTCGCTGGTTAGCTAATGATGACCTTAACGCCGTTCACAATATGATGCAAATCAATGAAAAGAATGAACTTCTTTACGGACATCATACATATACAACTCCAAGTGGACTATTACTTTCTACTGCAATGCATCGCCATGCCGGTACAAATTTAGAACAAATTGAACTTGTAACGCCAGGGAAAATCATTCGCGTAAAAAATATGAATACATTTGAAATTGAACAGGAAAACTCAGTTTCACAAAGTGGTTCCCCATCATGGGATACGACGTTAAAACAACGTGGTTTTGAAGATGCTGTTCATCATTTTATTGAGTGTGTACAAGGCGATACAAAGCCTGTTGTAGACGGATTAGAAGGATTAAAAACGCAGCAAATGCTACAATCTTTACTAGATGATGTAAATAAAAATTAAAACGGATACATTTTTCAGAATTTACTTTCATTCCCATTCCCTCTTTATTTCTCTCGTAAATTTCTATAGAATATGTTGATAGGAATTATAAATTTCATAATGAATCGTGGAAAGGATGGGATTAACACATGTGGAACGAGTTTAAAAAATTCGCTTTCAAAGGGAATGTCGTTGATTTAGCTGTCGGGGTTGTAATCGGTGCTGCATTCGGTAAAATCGTTAGTTCTTTAGTAAAAGATATCATCACACCATTACTTGGTATGGTATTAGGTGGCGTTGACTTTACAGATTTACACTTTGGATACGGTAAATCTGCTGTTATGTATGGTAACTTCATCCAAACAATTTTTGACTTCTTAATTATCGCAGCTTCTATCTTTATGTTTGTTAAAGTTTTCAACAAACTAACATCTAAAAAAGAAGAAGAAGAAAAAGAGGAAGAAATTCCAGAACCAACAAAAGAAGAAGTTCTTCTTGGCGAAATTCGCGACTTACTAAAACAGCAAAACTCTTCTAAAGATAGAGCATAATTGAACGGATAAAAAGGCATGTCCCTCTGGACATGCCTTTTCTATATGCTATAACGTTTCCGAATTCATATGAATAAATAAAATAATACCAGCAACCATAAGTACCATAATGCTACCTGCAAATAGTGTAATACCAATAAACATTAAACTTGTGCTCATATCTACTGATACACTTTCAATAAAAATAGAAATTACATACGTGATAAGGGCAATTCCTGCAAGAATACTTCCTGGAACAAATCGCTTTAAACCATTTTGTTTTAACGTCATATATGCAAAAATAGCAGTCATACAAAGCGTAATTATCCAAAGAACGATCATCTCTTTTCCCCCCTCACAAGCCTTTTCTTTCTATTATACATGACATTGCCCTATAATAGTTAAATTTGCACTTATGTGACATATAACAAGGAATAGCCCCATCTATAGCGAAGGCATTATGAAGAGAATCACGATACACTTTTTGAAGAAAGTATTATTCTTGTTAAAGCAAACAATTTAGAAGATGCTCACGAACTGTGTAAAAAAATTGCTATACAATCTGAAGATACGTACGATAATATGTACGGTGAGCAAATAACGTGGAAGTTCCGAAAAGTGTTGCATGTGTTTGAATTAGACGATACACCATTTGAAACCGGAAAAGAACTGTACGCAAGATTTTTACACGTTAAGAAAGACGAAATGGTAAATGCAGTCGTACAAAAATACTATCCTGAATACGAATAAAAGCTCACAGCAAATGCTGTGAGCTTTTTTATACTTACTTCGTTGAATCTCTAAATTGGATACGGTGAGGTAAGATAACAGTGTGATCTTCCACTTTTTCTTTGTTCATATACTTTGTTAATAAACGCATTGCTACTGCGCCGATATCATACATCGGTTGAACAACTGTTGAAAGCTGCGGACGAACCATTAATGCAAGACGTGTATTATCGAAACCAAGTACTTCTACGTCAGTTGGTACGTTTAATCCAGCGTCTTGTGCTGCATGGATTACACCTAGTGCCATTTCATCAGAAGATACGAAGATTGCTGTTGGCTTTTCATCATTGCTCCAAAGCTTTTCGAATGCTTCGATACCTGAGTCATATGTGTAATCTCCATCGATTACAAGATTTTCATCATATGAAATACCAGCTTCTTCTAAAGCTTTTTTATAACCTTGTAACTTCTTCGCACTTCCCGCTTTATCAATGAAAGGACCAGAGACGAAACCGATACGTTTATGTCCTTGCTCGATAAAGTGCTTCATTGCATCATAAGCTGCTTGTGTATAATCAATATTTACTGATGGCGTTTCATTTTGCTCATCAAATGACGCTGCTAATACAATTGGTACTGGAGATTTTTTAAATTCTTCAATGTGAATGTCTGTAATATCTTCACCCATGAAAACAATTCCGTCCACTTGTTTTCCAAGCATCGTATTTAATAAATGGAACTCTTTCTCTTTGTTTTGATCAGAGTTACTTAAAATGATGTTATATTTGTACATTGTTGCGATATCTTCAATTCCACGTGCAAGTTCTGCATAAAACGTATTTGAGATATCAGGAATAATAACACCTACTGTAGTTGTCTTCTTACTTGCTAGTCCACGTGCTACCGCATTCGGGCGGTATCCTAAACGATCAATTGCTTCTAATACTTTCTTTCTTGTTGTAGGCTTTACATTTGGGTTACCGTTCACAACACGAGATACGGTAGCCATTGAAACGTTTGCTTCGCGCGCTACATCATAGATTGTTACGTTCATCTCATCGCACACTCCTTCTATTTTTGTTATCTATTTTTATGTATCGGTTACTTGAATGAAAAAAAGACATCAACTCTATTTGCAGATGCCACCAATCGTCCCGAGTTCTTCCTTTTACTAATGATACGATAAAAACGCAGGCTCATACAATATTTTCCCGCAAAAGTTTCGAAAAAATTCGCTTCTTTTCTCGTATTTTCGTATTTTTTATGAAAAAAGGGCATTTTTTGTAAAAAAATAGATGTTTCCTAAGTAGAAATCTTATTTTAAGCAGTACGATAGTAAATGAAATTTATATCGGCGATTTTTCGAATATATCGACTGTAACTCGAAATATATCAGCAATTTTCCAAATATATCGACCGCAACTCTAATTATATCAGCGATTTTTTAAATATATCAACTTACCAACAAAAATCGACAATGACAGTCGCTATACAATAAGAGAAAGCTGTTCCAAAATCCCTTTTTGGAACAGCTTATTAAAAGTTTTTATAATTTACTTCCAAATGATTTTAATTCATTCATAAAATCATTGAACTGCGGTATATTCATTTGTTGCGCCGCATCTGATAAAGCTACAGCTGGATCTGGATGTACTTCAGCCATAATTGCATCTGCACCAATTGCCATCGCTGCTTTTGCAGTTGGTAAGAGAAGGTCACGTCGCCCTGTAGAATGCGTTACATCGACAACGACAGGTAAATGTGTTTCTTTCTTTAAAATCGGCACAGCGGAAATATCAAGCGTATTACGCGTCGCTCTTTCATACGTGCGAATACCTCGTTCACATAAAATAATGTTCCCATTTCCCTTTGCCATAATATATTCTGCCGCATTAATGAATTCTTCAATCGTTGCTGATAGACCACGTTTTAATAATACTGGTTTATTTACAGCACCAGCTGCCCTTAGCAAATCAAAGTTTTGCATATTGCGAGCACCAATTTGAATAACATCAACGTAATCTAATGACATCTCAATATCATTCGGATTTAAAATTTCACTAATAACAGCCAAATCATATTCATCTGCTACCTGGCGCAAAATTTGTAATCCCTCTAATCCAAGACCTTGAAAATCATACGGTGAAGTACGTGGTTTGAACGCACCACCACGCATTAATTTCAGACCTTGCTCTTTCATTGCTTCAGCAACTTGACGTACTTGTTCATAACTTTCCACTGCACACGGTCCCATAATAAAATGCTGATTTCCGTCACCAATTTTTTCACCATTAATTTCAACAATCGTATCTTCTGTTTTTTTCTTACGAGAAACAAGTAATGCTTTACGATGATCATCTTCTTGTAATTCTAAACCAGCTTGAAAAATTTGTTTGAAAATATGTTGTAAAGTCGAAGTTTCAAATGGACCATTATTATTCTCTGCAATTAAATCCAGCATATTTCTTTCACGTACAGGATCAAAACGTTTCACACCTTGTACTTCTTTTAAATTACCAACTTCTTGTACGAGACGACCTCTTTCGTTTAGTAACTCTAATATTTGTAAATTAAGTTGATCAATTTCAGAACGTAAACGACCTAATTGTTGTGATGCCATAAGAAAGCCACCTCTTTCAAATTCCTATATGTTACTTTTTTAAGATAACTTATTATAGCTGATACATATACGATTGTCACACGATATACAGCAATGAATTACCATCAAAAAACGTTGTATATTTTCATTTAAAATAAAAAAAGACAGTTTACATACTGTCTTTTTTACAAGAAGGAAACAAACGGTTTATCACTGTTTTTCTCTTTTATAATCACAGCCTCGATTTTACTTTCGGACTTGATCTGTAATTGTACTTTCGCATCTTTAGGCAATTTGTCTAACATACCTTGCGCAGCCAATTGGGTAAGAGCCATTAATTCTGTTTTACCGTTATATTTAATAACAATATTCATATTTAATGTATCCATTTGATCTTTCTTATAAGAAACTTTAGCGTTGACTGGAATAAAATCTCCATTAGAAAAACCTTTTATTTCCTTAGCAAAGTTATTTATTTTTGTATTATCTTCTCCATGTGCTTGTGTAAATTCATCAGAAGGATATGAATACGACTTTTCATCAATTGTACTCCAATTTCCAAGGTTCGTATCATTCTTTTGAACAGTAGCACTAGCAATATACGTACCATTTTTTAAAGAACTAGTACTTTCTTGCTTAAAGATAGCAAACGTAATTGGAGATTTGTTATACTTATCATTTTTGTTAATAGCTTCAATAAGTTGTTTAGCAACTTCAGTCCCTTTAGACGTAGCTTCTTCATTCGATACACTTGAAGACATAGCTAAACCTATCATAACACCAGATAAACTTAGTTCATTTGAATTCTGTTTTCCGAAATAGTCTTGTTCTATAATATTCGTCAAAACTGGCGCTTCTACTTTCGCAACTAGTTCATCAATTAGTTTCTCTGGAATATACTGGTTTAATTGCAGTACGTGACTCTCTGTATCAAATTGCTGCGTTGCAATATTTATTAAACCATTTTCATACTCTGCTAAATCTAATTTAGAATTTGTTTTTATATTAGCTGTATTAATAACCTTTTGTTCTTTTAAAGGAATAACAGTTCTATAATAATCTTTAGAAACAGCAGTTCTCGGAATCATACTTTTTTCTTTTGTATCTTTTTGTATAACTTCATCCTTCTTACTAATCGTATTACTATTGTTACTACAAGCTCCCAGTAATAAACTTACGACTGCGAAGGATAATGCCATTTTCTTCATTACTTAAAACCTACTTTCAACAATCTAGTTATTTAGTTTGAACTATTAATAGTGTACCACTAAATATATTTCAACAAAAACAAAAAAAAGAAGCAAGCACCTTTAGCTTGCTTCTTTTTACTTTATATTCTCTTCTAAAGCATCTTTTTTAATATTCCAATGAGATGTATTCCATACTACCATCCCATCTTTTATGTATAGCACTTGCGGTGATTCATGTCTAATACTGTATTGTTCTGCAACACGATTTGACACATCTCTCGCATCTTGTACGTATAAGTAATACGCTGGCACTTCTCTTTCTTCGCTGCAATACGCTTGAAATTCTGTGTATGCACCGTGACTAATCGGGCATGTCGTACTATGTTTAAAAAGCACATACGGCTCGTTCTTTTCTACTAAGACTTCAAGCTCTTCAATTGTTTCAAGTTTTGTCATATTCATCACGATTCACCTCTCATACGAAATCTAGAGCGCTTCTCTTTCTTTTCAGCTTTTTTCTCAATTCTTTCTAATTTACGCTCTTCTTTTTCAACCTTCTTCTCTTGTCTCGACGCACGGTAATGATTGTATACTTCAATCGCCGCACTGCTCCACTGTACAACTTGCGCTACTTTATCAGCGTTATTTTCAATTTCGTCCGTTACAGAGTCCGATACATTACGAAGCTTCGTATTTAAAGATTGGATTGTCGTTCCAATCCCATCTACACCCGCTACCACTTTATTTAATGACTGTGACTTCTGTTGAATATCATCAGCTAACGCATTCGTTTTATGTAATAATTGCTCTGTCTCTACGCTAATTCCTTGCATTTGCTTTTCTAAACCTTCTAACGTACTTGCAACGTTTTCCAACGTCTTCTGAACCGATAACAACGTTCTGCATACATACACTACTAATACTGCGAAAGCAACCGCGATAATAGCCGCACTTACATATAAAAGAACTTGCATTTCATCACTTCCTTTATCTTTTTCATACTTTCCCCTATTATACAATCATTTTCCGTTTCATTCTAATCCCTATCTCATCATTAGAATTTTCATACTTATTCGTTAACTGTAACATAAATCATTCAACAAATTCCACTAAGTAGGTTACAATAGGAGAGGATACATAATTAGTAGGGAGGCTTTACATATGAAAGATCCACGTATTGAAAAGTTAGCATACAATTTAATTAACTACTCTATCCGCTTACAAAAAGGTGAAAAAGTATTAATTGAAAACTTTGGCTTACAAAAAGAACTTGTAACTGCACTTGTAAAAGAAGCATATGCAGCTGGTGGTTTCCCATTCGTCTCTTTAAAAGATCATCAAGTAGATCGCTCTTTATTAATGGGTGCTACTGAAGAACATTTCGAACAAATCGCTGCATATGAAGCAAGCGTAATGAAAGACATGGACGCTTATATCGGCCTTCGCTCTGGTGATAATATTAATGAACAAGCTGACGTTCCAAGTGAGCGTATGAAAGTTCATGGCCAAACAGTTGGTAAAAAAGTTCATAGAGACATTCGCGTTCCAAAAACACGCTGGGTTGTTCTTCGCTACCCAAATGCTTCTATGGCACAGCTTGCTAAAATGAGTACAGAAGCTTTCGAAGACTTCTACTTCGAAGTATGTAACTTAGACTACGGTAAAATGGATAAGGCAATGGATAGCCTTGTTACATTAATGAATAAAACAGATAAAGTTCGTTTAACTGGTCCTGGAACTGACTTAACATTCTCTATTAAAGACATTCCAGCAATTAAATGCTCAGGTCATTTAAACATTCCAGACGGTGAAGTATACTCTGCACCAGTTCGTGATTCTGTTAACGGTACAGTTTCTTACAACACACCATCTCCTTACAACGGTTATACATTTGAAAATGTACAACTTAAGTTTGAGAACGGTCAAATCGTTGAAGCAACTGCAAACGATACAGAGCGCATTAACAAAATCTTCGATACAGACGAAGGCGCACGCTACGTTGGTGAGTTCGCAATTGGCGTAAACCCATACATCTTACATCCAATGGGAGACATCCTATTCGATGAAAAAATCGATGGCAGCTTCCACTTCACTCCTGGACAAGCTTACGACGATGCATGGAACGGCAACAACTCGAACATCCACTGGGATTTAGTATGCATCCAACGCCCTGAATACGGCGGCGGCGAAATTTACTTCGACGACGTACTAATCCGTAAAGACGGACGCTTCGTTGTACCTGAACTAGAAGCTTTAAACCCAGAGAACTTAAAATAATAATAAAAACGCTCGGAATTTTCGCCGAGCGTTTTTATTTCTTTCCTACCATTTCTATTTTCACATGTGGATTTTCTTTCTCTATAAGCCCCAAGAATTCATCCATATTTTGCGGCATCGCAACCATATGTACTTTATATGCATTCGTCGTAATTTCAAGAGACTTTCCGACCTGACGTATAATTCTCACATCTTTTAATACAATATCATCATTTAAAATACCGTACTTTAATACGCCATTTTCTACTTTATGTTTTTTAATAAATACTTCCCAAACGAGTGGTACATTTACAATGAAGCATAAACCCATCCCAATCAACGCTGACATCCAATGCGCTTTATTGGTGAAAAGCATGACAATTGGATATATAAACATAAACGCTAACGTAAGACAAACGAAAATGACTACTGACTTACTTCTTTGAATTGGAAAGTTCATACCTACACCCCCTAACCCAAATTATACCACTATTTCCATTTTGCTTCATAGAAAAAGGCCATTTCTAAATGACCTTTTACAAAATGTACCTATAAAATTTCTTATCTACCTGTAGCACCGGAAAGTTTTTCGGCAACTCGTCTATACTCACACTTTCAAAACCATTCTTTTCATAAAAACGATGTGCCGCTAAAAATTTTACTGTTGTTCCTAAGTAAATATCTTTCAATTTTTTATCCTCAGCCCATGAAATTGCTGTTTGAAGCAACATATGTGATGCGCCCCATTCTTTTCCGCGAAACTCTTTCTTCACGAACATTTTTCTTAACGCTACTTGATGATTCTCAATATCTAATAAAGCTACTGTTCCAACTACTTTACCATCATAAATTGCTATCCAAAAGTTTCCGTAATCCTTTTGATAGAATGTTTCTATTTCAAGTAAATCAGGTTGCTCTTCTTTCGTAATTGAAACATTATACTCTTTTTGCTGAATATGAACGATAAGATCTACTACTTCCTCTTGAAACGTACTTTCATACGGAATAATGCGTATCTTCTCGTTCATCGAATCTCCTTCCACTCTGAAGCTAGTAAACTATATACAGCGATATCGTGAAAATGATCATATAGCCATTCATCATCTCTTAAAATGCCATCTAACTTAAATCCTAAACGTTCTGGAATAGCGCGGCTTTTCACATTTTCAACACCGCATCTAATTTCCATTTTATTTAATTTTAAATTCTCAAATGCATAGTGAAGTACAGCCTTCACACTACGCGTCATAATACCTTTCCCGCCAGCATCTTCTGCAAGATAATACCCAAGACTCGTCGCTTTCTTCCCCCAGCTCACTGGATGAATACCTACCATCCCAACGAGCTTTCCTTTGTAACGTATGCCACTTTCAAAACCATCTCCCTCTGCAAATTTCTTTAACCACATCGGAAAAATCTCATCATAAGCATCAGCAGATTTCGTCCCATCTACCCAAGGGAGCCATTTTCGTAAATGATTACGGTTTTGATCTATTAATTGATATAGTTCCTCCTTATGATGCTTCTCTAATAACTGTAATTCGATTTCATCGTCTACTCGAAGTGTGAACATGTTTTTTGGTCCCCTTTTTATTTTTCTTATTATTCTAACATTTATAACTAAAGAAATACACGCTAATATATCGACTTATCGACTAACCTCAAGAATCATATATGCCAACATAGCACACAAAAAAGACGCATAGCCAAGCTATGCGTCTTTCCTATTACTTCTCTGCAACTTGAACTTCTTTTACGTAAGCTGCTTCGAATTTTTGGATGTCTCCTGCGCCCATGAAAATTAGAACGCCGTTTTTATGTTTCTTTAATACATCCGTTGTTGTATCTGTAATTAGTTCTGCACCGTCAATACGCTTTTGCAGATCTTCGATTGTTAATTCACCTTTGTTTTCGCGTGCTGATCCGAAAATATCACATAAGTATACTTGATCAGCTTTGCTTAGGCTTTCTGCGAACTCATCTAAGAACTTTTCTGTACGTGAGAATGTGTGTGGCTGGAATACAGCGACAATTTCACGCTCTGGATGTTTTTGACGAGCAGCTTCAATCGTTGCATTAATCTCTGTCGGATGGTGTGCGTAGTCATCGATGATTACTTGCTCTCCCATCGGCTTTTCATTAAAGCGACGTTTTACGCCTTCAAAAGTTGTTAATTGATGTTTTACTGCTTCTACATCAACATTTTCATAATGGCAAAGCGCGATTACTGCTAACGCATTTAATACGCTGTGATTGCCGTATCCTGTAATTTTGAACGTATCATAGTACGTGTTACGAACGAATACATCGAATATCGTGCCATCTGTTCTCTTTTGGATGTTGCGTGCTTGGAAATCATTATCTTCTCCAAATCCATAGAAAATAACAGGTACTTTCGCTTGAATTTTTTGAAGTTCTTCATCATCTCCACATGCAATAATGCCTTTTTTCACTTGCAATGCCATCTCTTGGAATGCACTGAATACATCATTGATGTCTGCAAAATAATCTGGATGATCAAAATCAATATTCGTCATAATTGCATAGTCTGGATTATAAGACAAGAAATGACGACGATACTCACAAGCTTCAAATACAAAATACTTACTATTTTCTACCCCATGCCCTGTTCCATCTCCAATAAGGTAAGATGTCGGGTGTGCACCTTGCATTACATGGGCTAACAAACCTGTTGTTGATGTTTTTCCGTGTGCACCAGTTACAGCAACACTTGTGTATTGGCTCATCAGGTCACCTAAGAAATGATGGTAACGATGGACTGGGATGTTTAATTCTTTTGCTGCTACGATTTCTTCATGCGTATCAGGAAATGCATTTCCTGCAATAATCACTTGTCCTTCTTCTACATTATTCTTATCAAAAGGAAGGATCGAGATACTACGCTTTTCCAACGCTGTTTGTGTAAAGAAACGCTTTTCATAATCAGACCCTTGAACAGTATGCTTCATATCATGAAGAATTTGCGCTAATGAACTCATTCCTGTTCCTTTAATTCCTACAAAATGGTAAACTGTCATCTTAAAGAACCTCCAACATTTCGAACTAATACAACGGCCTATCTATAAGACAGTATATGAATCTTTTCTTATTTTGGTAATCATCATACATTTTTGATGTAGTGAAGTTATTCTTCCCTTCACTTATCAGGATAAACTCGTACGTACTTCTTTATATATCCATAACAAGTCCATTATAGCAAAAAAGAAGCCGCTATACTATGATAACAGAAAAACTGATAGGGTCAATCACCTATCAGTTTTTCTCTCTTTTACATCTCTTCTCTTTTTTCTAATTGAACACGCTCTAAACGTGGGTTTGGACGATATTTACGACCAGCTTTTGCTTCTGGTTTCCCATTTAATTCTACATTATCACCAGTAAAGCCAATATTCATTTTTAATAAGCTACTTCCTACCCCGTATATGTCAACAGGTACGTTTTGAGCTTCAAATTCACGAATACGCTTCTCATCAAATCCACCAGTTACAACGATGTCTACATGCTGGAATCCTTCTTCATCAAGTGCTTTACGAAGTGCGAATACAAGCGATGGGTTTACACCACGTGGATCGAATGTTCCAAGTACTTCTGGGTGGCGAATGAAGTATTGATCAATCATCGTGCGGGACGTATCTACACGTACACCTTTTAATGTTGATCCAAATTCACGCGCTACGCGAAGTGCATCTGTAATGACATCATTGTTGTAATCAATTAATACAACTAATTCATCTTCTGGAAATTTCTTATGATATGCTTTTGCCGCTTCTACAACATCACCATTAAACATTTGAATTAATGCGTGAGGCATCGTCCCCATACCACTTTTGCCCCACCATTCATTCATCGCATGCGTCGCTTGTGCGCTCATACCTCCGATGTATGCTGCATAACCGTCACCAGCTTGTTGTGTATAATGATCGTCACGATCTCCCATGAAAATAACTGGTTTTTCTTTATCTACGCTACGCGCAGCTTGGACAACGTTATATACGTTTGTCGCAACCGATGTACGACGAGCTAAAATCCCATCAATGACACCTTCTAAAAATCCGAAATTTTCATAAGGACCATGAATTGTTAACACTGTTTCAAATGGACTAATTTTATCGCCATCTTTTAAAGAGTTAATCTCAAGTTCCTCAGGATTTTTAGCGAATGTTTGTAGCAACGCAATTACTTCATCCGTTCCGCAAAGAACTGCATTTTCCTTTTGGAAAAATTGCATCGTTACAACACTTTTCGGGCGAAATTCTTCGATGATTTCTCTAGTCTTTAAAAAGTAAACGGCAGAGAACCACCCTTCTCCAACACGTTCGTCAAATTTAAATGTTTTATTTGTTAGTCTATTTATTTCACCTTTTAATTTTAATTCAATTTCTTTCATGTCGCTTTACTCCCTACTTTACTATCCAACATTTTCTCTTAGTATACAGCATAACCGTTTACTATACATTTGTTTCCTGCATAGCAGCGAATTCATCCTCAGAAATAAGGACATCTCTTGGCTTCGTTCCTCTTGCTTCAGAAATAATTCCTTGCGATTGCATCTCTTCAATGAGACGTGCTGCGCGATTATAACCGATGCGGAATTTTCGCTGTACAGAAGATGTGGACGCTCCCCCTTGTTCTACAACAAATTGACATGCTTCGAAGAACAATTCGTCTTCCGACTCAGCTTGTTCTGTTTTCGCTAATAAATCCTCTTGCTTAAATAAGTAATTCGGCTTCATTTGCTTTTTCACATGATCAACTGTCTTTTCAATCTCATCATCTGATACATATACACCTTGTACACGAACAGGCTTAGATGTACCGTTCCCTAAGAATAACATATCACCACGGCCAAGTAATTTCTCCGCGCCACCAATATCGATAATCGTACGCGAATCAACTTGAGATGATACAGTAAACGCAATACGCGTTGGAATGTTTGACTTAATTAAACCTGTAATAACATCTACAGATGGACGCTGCGTCGCTACTAATAAATGAATACCACAAGCACGTGCTTTTTGCGCAATACGACAAATCGCTTCTTCAACATCACCAGGTGCTACCATCATTAAGTCGGCTAACTCGTCAATGACAATAACGATATAAGGTAATGTTTCTCCCGGAATTTCTCGCTCACTTACAATCGTATTATAACGAGTTAAATCACGAGCACCTGCGTGCGCAAACAATTCATAACGACGTTCCATTTCCTCAACTGCCCATTTTAATGCAGCTGTTGCTGCTTTTACATCCGTAATAACAGGTGCTACAAGATGTGGAACAGCATTGTATGGTGCAAGCTCAACCATCTTCGGATCAATTAACATTAACTTCACTTCATGTGGTTTCGCTTTATATAAAATACTCGTTAAAATCGCGTTAATACACACACTTTTACCTGAACCCGTTGCACCCGCAATAAGTCCGTGCGGCATTTTTCGAATATCCGTTACAATTGGATCCCCTGAAATATCAAGTCCAAGCGCAACAGTAAGCGGTGATTCACTCTTTGTGAATACAGGACTTCTTAAAATTTCGCGAAGAAATACTGGCTTACTTTCTTTATTTGGAACTTCAATTCCAATCGCACTCTTCCCTGGAATCGGTGCTTCAATACGAATATCTTTCGCAGCTAAGCTTAACTTAATATCATCACTTAAATTTGTAATTTTATTTACTTTCACACCTGGGTCTGGCTGCACCTCAAAACGAGTTACTGCTGGCCCTTGCGATACATTAATAACATGTGCTCCAACGTGAAAATTATTAAACGTTGTATCTAATAATTCTTTCTGCTCCTCTAACCATTCTGTATTATCTAACGCTGATTGCTGTGGAATCGACAACAGCGCTAATGGCGGAACAGTGTATGTCGGTGGTGTGTGCAATACATTTCGCATATCGTTCTCTCTTTGATTTACAACATATGCTTTCTCTTGTACTTCCGTACTTGAAATTGACTTTTGTACTTGCTCTACCACTACTTGCTGTATTGGTTGTTCTTCCACTTGTGGCTCTGCTACTACTTGCTGCACTGGGTGCTCTTCCACTTGTGGTTCTGCTACTACTTGCTGCACTGGGCGTTCTTCCACTTGTGGTTCTGCTACCACCTGCTGCATTGGTTGCTCTTCCACTTGTGGTTCTGCTACCTCTTGCTGCACTGGGCGTTCTTCCACTTGTGGCTCTGCTACTACTTGCTGCATTGTTTGCTCTTCCACTTGTGGTTTTGCTACTACTTGCTGCACTGGGTGCTCTTCCACTTGTGGTTTTGCTACTACTTGCTGCACTGGGCGTTCTTCCACTTGTGGTTCTGCTACCTCTTGTTGCACTGGCTTATTCTCTACTCGTACATTAGCAGAAGGCTGCATTGCATTTGCTCTAGCTGCATGTCTTTCCATTAATCGTGTTCTATCTTGTTTCAACATAACAACATTAAATGGTACATGACGCTTTTTCTCACGTTTTGGTTCTTCTTTTTGTACAACTGGTTGTTCTTCTGCGACTGGTGTTTCCTCGGCAACTGGTTGTTCTTCTACGACTGGCGCTTCTTCTACAACTGATTGCTCTTCTACGACCGGTGCTTCTTCTACAACTTGTTGCTCTTCTACAACTCGTTGCTCTTCTGCGACTAGTGTTTCCTCGGCAACTGGTTGTTCTTCTACGACTGGCGCTTCTTCTACAACTGATTGCTCTTCTACGACCGGTGCTTCTTCTACAACTTGTTGCTCTTCTGCGACTGGCGCTTCTTCTACAACTGGTTGTTCTTCTGCAATTAAAACATCCGCAAAGCTTTGAACATCTTTCTTCGTTTGTTCATCAGCCTCAGCAACATATATGAATTCACTCTTTTGTTCAATTGCTTCATCTTCTTGCTGAATTTCCTCAAGTGCTACAAATGTCTCTACTACAGGCGCGTTTATTTCTGCAATTACTTCAGCTTCTTCTGACTCTTCTGCTTCCGCAATTACTTCAGCTTCTTCTGACTCTTCTGTTTCTGTAATTCCTTCTACTTCTTCTGACTCTTCCGCTTCTGCAATTACTTCTACTTCTT
>NZ_JBFUPV010000002.1:142832-175212 GCF_041360755.1 Bacillus sp. RCC_6_1 | reverse complement strand
TCTTCTGACTCTTCCGCTTCTGCAATTACTTCCACTTCTTCTGACTCTTCTGCTTCCGCAATTACTTCAGCTTCTTCTAGCTCTTCTGTTTCTGTAATTACTTCTACTTCTTCTGACTCTTCCGCTTCTGCAATTACTTCCACTTCTTCTGACTCTTCTGCTTCCGCAATTACTTCAGCTTCTTCTGACTCTTCTGTTTCTGTAATTCCTTCCACTTCTTCAGGTGCCTCTGTTTCCATAACTACTTCTTCAAACTCTTCCGTTTCTGCAATTACTTCTACTTTTGACACTTCTTCTGGTATTTCCACAATGATTGTTTCTTCAAGTTTTTCTTCTGCTTTGACAATCACTGATTCTTCTGGAGCTTGCTTTTCTACTTCAATAGTAGGTTGTTTTATTTCTGTATTACGTTTAATTTCTTCTGATAATATTGTATCCTCGTGCTCTACTTTAGAAGCTACTAATTCTTCTTGTAGATTGTTTTCGTTTAACACCACTACATCTTTTTCTAGCTTAGCACTTTCCATCTGCTCAGCTACTGTTTTATGAAGTAATTCATCCGCTGAAACTTCCTGCGGTGTACTCATTTCTTGAATCACTTCTTTTTCTTCTACTAAAGGCACTTGGCATTCAATTTCATAACCGTTTTTCTCTAGCCATTGATCAACTACTGACTTTTCTTCCTTTTTATTCTCTTCATATTGTTGCTCCCCTTGCTGGTTAGCAGCTCTATGACTAGAAGAAGTTGGTGCTTGTCCTTCTGAGAAATCAGATAATGTATATCCTTTTTTCTCTAACCATGCATCAACGACTGATTTACCCTCTACAGATATTTCAAGGTCTTCTCTTTCCTTTACTTCCTCCTGCTTTTCTTCCTTTTTCTCTACTGAAGGACGATTATATCCATAAATTGGCGAAATCATTTCTGTTGGACGAAATGGTCTACGGTTACTCTCTTGCGAAGGTACAGATGCCTTTTTAACGACAGACTCCCGCACCGGTTCATATTGCACTTCCGGCTCTTCATATGTAGAAACTACCTTTTCCACATACGGTCGTCTGCTTCTTTCCACCTTTATTCCTCTTTGGGCAGTCGGTTCTTCATATGTTACTCCTTGAACAGGTTGTTCTTCGAAGCGATTTACTTCGCTTTCATCCTCTTCATCGAACCCATTATCCGGTACTAAAGGAAAACGGCATTTACCTGCATTCCTACTTGCCATTTGTGCTTCTCTTGCTTCAGTGTAGTGGTTTACACGAGGAATTTTCGGCTGACTTTCAATTTGCTTTGGTACTTCTTTATTCATCGCTGTTTGTTCTTCCTCTTTGTTAAACAGCTTTTTCATCCAATCTAACATGCTTACCACTCTTTCTACTAAATAGTAACATCCTTTATTGTATCAGCATTCGGCAAAAAGTGCAGGTAAAATTAAGCATGTCATATTTATCCACAATATTCTAATTTACGAGTGTTTCATATGAAAAAACGCAGCCTTTCATATAAGACTGCGCTTAAGCTTTACTCTTCTGATATGCATCTATGCTATCCGTTACACTTTGCAATAAAGAATTTACATATTGCGGGTCAGATAATTTTTTATCTTCTTCATGGTTTGACATAAACCCAAGTTCTAATAACACACCAGGAACCTTTGCCCAATTAAATCCAGAAAGATCATCCCGAAATTTAATTCCATTTACTTTTACTTGCTGGTTCTCCCTCATTTTATTTACAATCATTTGAGAGATTTGAAGACTTTCCGCATAAATCTCTTTCGTATACGGACTTCCTTCTGCCGGCGTCAATACAGCGAATCCACTTTGGTTTGGATTTTCAGAACCATCTGCATGAAGACGTAAAAATAAATTAGCCTTATGATTATTTGCGAATGTCGCCCTTTCTTTATTACTTATATCAACGTCTTGTGATGTTCTCGTCATTAATACTTGTATCCCTTTTGCTTCAAGCTTTTCTTTTAATAAAAAAGCCATTTCTAATACAAGTACAGCCTCTCTCTTTTTCGTCACAACACCTGTTGTACCGTCTGTCACTTTATATTTTTGCGTTGTTGCCCCTGGTCCAATCGGCTCTAAATTTAAATTCGCTTTTTGTTGATGCCCTGGATCAATAACGACGAGAAACTTCTCTTGTTTTTCATTACTCTCTATTTTTTGTTCATTATTTTGCACTGGTTGCTCAGTCGGCTGCACTGGCGTAGTTTCTTCTTTCTTTTCATCAGATGATACTTCCTCTTGCTTATGTTCTACTTGGTCATTCGTTTGAATTGCTTGCGATTCTTCGTTCTTTTCTTGTTCTTGCTTCTTTTCTACCGGTGCGTCTTCTTTGGTATCTTTGTTTTTCTCTTGTATAGAAGATGTAGTTTCTTTTTTCGGCTGCTCTTGTGAACAACCGGCCATATATATTCCAATGAATGCAATCATGCTCATTATTTTTATATACTTCATACTTCTCCCCCATCACTTTGCACCGGATTCAAAGTTTTTCTTATAATTGCCCTATAATCTCATCTATATTTCCAATATAAACTGGCTGCCATTTTTCTGTACCACGTTCTGCAGTATAAAGCGGATAAGCGGCATCATCTATATTTACGAAAACTGGATCGCCCATATCCGTTTCATATCCAATTGTAATCCATTCTTCTTTCCATTTTCCGTGTTCTTCACTTATTAATGAATTTTTATGTTTATCGTATCGGTAACCGATTTGTCCTTTTTCTAATTCACTTTCACTAAACAAATATATTTCATAAGTACCTAGCTCAACATCTTGCTGTTTTGAAGTTTCAATTCGTTTTAGAAGTTCTGCGATTTTTGGTTTCTGTTTCATACGTCTATCTCCTTCTATTTTTCTAAATTTTAACTAGTTTGTTTATAAAATACAATATAGATTTTAAGAAAAAAGGTGACATCCTTATCATATTAACAATTTTTTGAATATATCTATCACTACTCTCAATATATCAACGATTTTTTAAATATATCTATCACTATTCTCAATATATCAACGATTCAACACGAAATTTCGAATTACCAACAATGAATGCAAAAAAAAGAGAGGTTGTCCAAAAGGACAACCTCTCTTTTCTTATATCAATTAAAATTTGAACTCTTGTCCAACTTCAAAGCTATCTTCTAATACAAGAATACCTTTTTCTTGTGGAGCATCTGGAAGCTCTAATTCACGTGCAGAGCAGATCATTCCAGAAGAAGGAACACCGCGAAGCTCAGCTGGCTTGATTAACATACCGCTTGGCATTACAGCGCCGATTTTTGCAACGACAACTTTTTGTCCTGCATCAACGTTTGGTGCACCACATACGATTTGTAATGTTTCTGTACCGATTTCTACTTTACAGATGTTTAACTTATCAGCATTTGGATGTTTTTCTTTTTCAGCTACATAGCCTACAACAAATTTCGGAGAAAGATCTGCTTCTACTGTTTCTTCAAAGCCATTCTTCGCTAAAATTTCGTTGATTTTCTCTACAAGCTCTTTCGTTAATGTAAGGTTGCCTGTTTCTTTTACTTCTAAGTAAGAAGATGCATTAAAGATGTTGAATCCTGCTGTCTCGTTGCTTTCACGATCGTATACGCGTGCAACATCTCCTTTGCGATCAAAAGTACGGTTCTCTAAAGTAATATCTTGTAAGGCAACAATTAAAGTGTCACCAATTCCTTCAAGGTTGTAAAAAACGTTCACTTCGTTCATCCTTTCTCTTTTCCATCTGTCTTCTTCCGATTTTTCGCTAAAATAAAGATTGGTTCAAATTCTCCATCTTCATATACGAATGAAAGTGATGTAATCGGAACATGCCCTTCGGCAAAAAATTTCATTGTCATTTGTGCAATAATATCATAACCGATTTCGTTGACGATATCAGCAATAATTAATACATCTTGGTGAGGAACAGCAACAACCATGTCACCAGAAATCTTTTCACGCATCGATTGTAGTAACGATTCGTTTAAAATACGAGTCGCGTCATACCCATCATTTGTGTTTAAAAAGTAGAATGTATTCCCCGCTACTGTGTCTTGTTTAAATTCATAACCTAATGAGCGTGCGTTGAATAATGCCATTTCACGCACTTGCTGTTCTGTAAGTTCTAATTTTTGTAATAGACGCTCGTCAATTAGTCGATACGTTTTATTCGAATCTAACGCATAGTAAATACGTGTTTCCGCCGTATGATCCGTCATAATAAACGGATTTCCTTCTTCTGCTTGTTTCGGGAAAGAAGTAGAGCGAATAACAGGTAAAATTTTCGCTCCGCTATTTTCTTCTTTATGCATCGCAATTAGCGCTTCTTGTACGTAATAAGCAACTTCTTCAATTGCCTTTTCTTTGTTCACTTCCCATTTTGCCACAACTCCTGGAAGCGATACGTTAATACCTTTTTTGGAGTCTTTTTGTTCAATACGTAAAACTTCTTTCTCACTATCATACTGAAAGTCCCATTCTGGGCGAGATAATTTCTTTATTAACTCATCTTTCATCTTTTTACTTGTCATCTTCATCTCTTTTTCCTCCCTTCCAAAAAAATAACCTCCCCCGCGAAGGTAGAGGTTGTTTTACAATTCAATTGGCAAATTGCCTTATTTTAAACCTTCAATGAACTCTTCGATTTGTTCTTGTGTTTTACGATCTTTGTTTACATAGCGACCAGTTTCTTCACCTTTATTGTACGCTACAAAGCTCGGAATGCCAAATACGTCTAATTTTACGCATAGATCAATAAACTCATCGCGATCTACATAGTAAAATGAGAAATCACTATATTTCTCTTCTACTTCTGGCATAAATGGGTCTACAAAGCGGCAGTCTGGGCACCATTCTGCTGAGAACATAAAGACTACATTCTCTTCATTTTTTAACTGTTGGAATTGCTCCATGCTTTCTAATGACTTCATCTATATTTCCTCCTCTAACGGGTACATTTTTCATGTTATAATCTTTCTTTTATACTACCATACATCGCGCACGGTGCAAGGTTTATGCTTGCTTTTTGTCATACTTATATTGCCCAACTAACAACTTAACAACGTGTACAAATAATTCCGTACGGTCGACATAATCATCTGTAAAAATACCGATCGCACCTTCGTGACTACGAATATCTTTTCGCTGCACAAACTCTTCCATCACTTCGCTTAATTCCTTACCATCTTCAAGAGGTGCTAAAAAATCGTCTGGTAACGTAATACGCGCTCCTCCGGCCACAAATACTTTCCCATCACTTGTTGCTAGCGCGCCCCAGTTACACATAAATAAACCGTGCTCCGTTTTCATTACGCCGCCTTCTAGCCCAATCCCAATTGGAGCTTCTCCGTCCTCTAGCGCTCGCTTCGCTCTATTGATCGCTCCTTGCATCGTCTCTTCATCTGAGAAAGGCTGAGCTGATACTCCTGACGGAACAGAAAGAGATGTAATTTCAGCATCTTTCCAAACCTTCTCCACAGCGCCAACCTTCGTTTTATTCTTCGATCCAACTACTACTTTCATTTCGTTCACCTCTATAAAAATTCATCATTCTATTCTAATATCCGCTTCGGCACAAATTAAGTACCAACCACTACCACACACCATCAGGGAATTCCTTCTCCCCATAAAAGAAGGTCGCTTTCTACAATATTACTGGTCCTAAACACAAAAACAGGCTTCTTCTTTCTTCCTACCCGCGGTCTTAATACATCATTCGAGCACCCATTAGGCACTAACCGCCACCACTCATCGCTGGGTCATCTATTCAACCTAAAAAAAGAAGGGTTTTTCGCCCTTCTTCTCTACGCGTTATTCTTAATTGTCTCTAACGTCGTTTTATCTGTTGTTCTTACAAGCTTCGTAATTAATTCTTTCGCCGCTGCATAATCATCAACATGTAAAATTGAAGCATGTGTATGAACGTAGCGTGCACAAACACCAATTACTGCTGATGGGATACCAGAGTTACTTGTATGTACACGGCCCGCATCTGTACCACCTTGTGAAATAAAGTATTGGTACGGAATGTTGTTTGTTTCTGCTGTATCTAAAATGAATTCGCGTATTCCTCTATGTGTTACCATCGTGCGATCGTAAATACGAAGAAGAGCACCTTTTCCTAATTGACCGAACTGTGTTTTGTCACCAGATGCATCGTTTGCTGGACTTGCATCAAGCGCATAGAAAATGTCTGGTTGAATCATATTTGCAGCTGTTTGCGCTCCGCGGAGGCCTACTTCTTCTTGTACAGTAGCACCAGAATATAATGTATTTGGTAATGTTTCATCTTTTAATTCTTTTAACAATTCGATTGCAAGACCACATCCGTAACGGTTGTCCCAAGCTTTCGCCATAATTTTCTTCTCATTTGCCATCGGTGTGAATGGGCAAATCGGCACGATTTGTTGTCCTGGTTTTACACCAATTTCAATCGCATCTTCATAACTATCTGCACCTATATCAATTAACATATTTTTTATATCCATCGGTTTTGCACGTTGCGCGTCACTTAATAAATGAGGAGGAATAGAACCAACAACCCCAATAACAGGACCATTCTTCGTCATAACTTGTACACGCTGTGCTAATAAAACTTGGCTCCACCAGCCGCCTAACGTTTGAAAACGAAGCATTCCGTTTTTCGTAATTTGCGTAACCATGAAACCTACTTCATCCATATGACCTGCTACAAGAACACGCGGGCCAGTTTCGTCCCCTTTTTTCAGACCAAATACGCTACCTAAACCGTCTTGTACAATTTCATCCGCATATTTGCTTAATTCTTGTTTCATAAAACGGCGTACATCATGTTCAAAACCTGATGCACCTTGTAATTCTGTTAACGTACGAAATAATTGTAATGTCTCTTTATTCACGAAGTCCCCTTCTTTCAAACCTTAGTAGAATACCTCTTTTATTGTAACGAAATTTTCGAAATGTTTCTAGTTTCTTCTTTTTTGGCTGTATTTGCTTTATAATTATTATCGGTACACTATTTTTATTTTATAGAATTGAGGTGAATATATGAGCTGGAAAGGTTTAGTAGCAGGTCTTGGCGTTGGGTTCGCAGCTGGTTATCTCGTTGCAAACAAAGTACAAGAACAATCCCATATTTCTTCAGAAAAAGCATTGAAAATGGTGAAACAAGCATTAAGTCATAAAGGTGAAATTACTGGCTCTTGGGTACATATGGTTCCAGAGACATTTGAAAAATATGATGTCGCATATGAAGTTTATCGCGGCGGTCTTACAACAATGTTAAATGATATACAAGAACGATTTGAATTTTTAGTTGATGCTAAAACAGGTACTGTTTTAGAGGTTATAGCAGCATAAAAAGGAGGGTTCCCATTAGGTGAACCTCTTATTTTTTTGAAATTGCGGGTATTGATTAAAATTATATCAGCGATTTTCCGAATATATCGGCGCAACTCAATTTATATCAGCGATTTCCCAATTATATCGGCGCAACTCAATTTATATCAGCGTTTGTTTAAATATATCGACTTACCGACAAAACCCGACAATAAAAAAGAGGCTGCTCCAATAAATATGATGGAACAACCTCCTATTTTTATGCTTCTATACTCGTTTTCCGTTCTATTTTTTCTACGATATGCCCTTCCTCATTCCACTTCACAGCGCGATAATATGCGTCATGGTAAAACGTAAACCATGCCTCTTTTTCAGCACCATACTTCATCCACTTTTGCTTATTTTCAATCGAGGTCATCGGATAATCGTCGTATGCCATTACCCATAATACATTTTGATGTGCGTGCGTCGGTAATAGGTCTGCTAAATGAAGCATCGTTTCCCCATGGCTTTCTAAAGCAATAACTGCATGTCCATCACTATGACCACCTGTATGCGCCATTTTTATTTCATCTGTAATTTCTATTTCTTGCTGGAACGTAACAACTTGATCTACAATCGGCTCCCAATTTTCCTTCCAATATGTATTACGGGATCTAATATTTGGGTTCCTCATTTCATTCCACTCTGTTTCACTTACGTAAACTTTCGCGTTCGGAAACGCTGGTACAAGGTGATCACCTTCCCATTTTGTTAAACCAGATGCATGATCAAAATGAAGGTGCGTCATTAAAACATAGTGAATATCTTCTGGCTTTAATCCTAGTTTTTCTAATGATTCATAAACCGATGATTCTTCTGTTACACCTTGATTCCGCTTCATCTTCTCATTCAATTTACCGTTTCCTATTCCGGAATCAATGAGCATATTTCCGTCTTTCGTTTGCAAAAGTAACGGATCTGTTCGTAAATAAATATGATTTGTATCATTATGTTTATACTTACGTGACCAAAGTACTTTCGGCACAACACCAAACATCGCTCCCCCGTCTAAATGTGTATTCCCGCCTTTTAACCACGTTACTTTTATATCTCCAATTTGTAACTGTTCCATTACACATCCCCCTTTCAATTAATCTTAACATAAAATTCTGATTATTTTAGATGTAAAAAAACCTATGCATTACTGCATAGGCTCTGTACGATATTTTGCTTCAACTCGGTAAATACGATGACCTTTACTAGAGAATTTCTCTTCGTATTCAGTCATGATGTTACCTTCAAAGTCGCTGTTATGAAGATCTAAGCTTAAGTACGTTAGTAACATACCATACTCAGCCATGCTCATAAGAGAATATTCAAATAGACCTTGGTTATCTGTTTTGAAATGAATTTCTCCGCCTTCTACTAACACTTCTTCGTAATTACGTAAAAATGTTTTATACGTTAAACGACGCTTCGTATGACGTTTCTTTGGCCATGGATCTGAGAAGTTTAAATAAACGCGATCAATTTCACCTTTCGCAAAGAAAACTGTTAAATCTTCAGCATCTTTATTAATTAACTTTAAGTTTGGTAATTCTTCTTCAATTAATTTATCAAGTGCATCTACAACAACACTTGTGAATTTTTCAATTCCAATATAATTAATATGTGGATTCGCTTTTGCCATATCATACATGAAGCGGCCACGACCTGTACCCACTTCAATGTGAATTGGTTGTTCGTTTCCAAATACTTCATTCCAGCTACCAGCGCGCTCCTCTGGGTTTCCGATTACGATATGTGAATATTCATTAATTCGATCCATTGCATACGGTTTATGTCTTAAACGCATAGATGTTTCCCTCTCTTTACATAGCTATTTTAAAGGAATAATTCCTTCTTTCTTTTTTAATCAATCTACCAAACAAAAAACCAAGTACGTACGAGCACTCGGTCCGTTTCTTTCAAGTATAAGATGTACCATTTTGATAAAAACTACATACAGCATTAAACATTCCATGACGAAACAGCTTTTTCTCTTACATTTGAAGAGAAAAACAATCGAAAGGATGATCCGTTCATGCCAATTAATCAACAACATCAATTAGAAGTGCTGAAAGATATTTTAGTCAACCACCAAAGTGATTGCTGCGGGACAGTTTCAGAATGCGAGCAATTAGAGCGCCTCATTCAATCGTTACTCGCAAACGATAATATAAGTAGTGACGCTAAAACAATGCTAAACGATGTATATTCTTATAGTCAATCGGGTAAATCTTCCTCTAATTTGGACAACCATATTTCCAATAATCAAGAACAACTTACTCAGTGGATTGCTGGAATGGACAATTTTTCTTAAGTATTATTCTGAAGCAAGTAGTTGCTGTAAATATTGATGCCAATATTCAGCTTCTGCTTGCTGTTTTTTTGTTGTATGCCATTGAATAGACAAAATCGTTTGTGCTATCACATACCATCTCATACGCCTAAGCAGCGATTCATCCATTTCAATATCATAATAACCGAGCCACTCACTCCACTCCTGGCGCGGAATGTACCAATATAATAACATACCGAGGTCTAGAGCTGGGTCAGCAATTACAGCTCCATCCCAATCAATTAAAAACAATTCATCTTCATCCGACAATAGCCAGTTGTTATGGTTTACATCACAATGGCATACAACGAATTCATTGTATTCAATAGCTTTTAATGAATCCATTAAATATTGAAGGCCTTGCTGAATTGTTTCATCATCCCTTATATCTCCTCTTAAAACGAGTTGCAGTTGTTGTAATAACTCTTGTGCGTGAAGCGGCTGCTTCCCAAGTCTTTGAATCATCTGTACAAGCGCTTTAGAGGAGTGTATTTTCTTCAAAAGTTTCGCAACACGTTCTAGTTTCATATCTTCTGGCTCTAGCTTCTGTCCCGGAAGCCATTTTTGAGCAGAAATTACATCACCATTCGTTACCCTTCTTGTCCAAAGTAATTTTGGAACAATTCCTTCTGCTGACAATACCGCTAAAAAGGGCGATGTATTCCGCTTTAAAAATAACTTCTGTTGTCCGTTTTGCGCAATATATGCATCGCCCGTTACTCCACCAGCCGGTACAAGACTCCACTCTTTTCCTAATAATTGTTCCAACCATTCCATATTCATTACCCGTTAACAAATCCTTATCTTTTATAGTTATGAAAAGAAAAACCGCAACAGTTCTACACATGTTGTGGATTCATATATTTTACTGTAAATGAAAAGAAAAATTAGCCTAAGCCAAAAATTCTCTATTTTATTTTACAAAACCTGTCATAGAATGACAACTTATCAAAATCGTCACCTTTGTCAATTCTACATTTATTACATTCTCATCGTCAAGTAGCGATTTGTCACATTATCGTCAATATATACGTGCTAATTGGAGCGAGCCTAAGTTCCTTTCCTCTAAATGAAGAAATTGGCTCTATTTTCGCTTCGTTTTCGTTTACTAACACATGCCACGTTGCTTCTTTCGGAAGTTGCACAGTTTTAGCTTCTAAACCGCTATTAAATAAGACGATAATCTCTTTCCACGGCCCAAACGATTCTGCATGCTCTAGGTGATATGCAAGTACTTCTGTAGATGTTTGTAAAAAAGTCATATGTTTTTTTATAAGGTCTGCATTTTGTAATCGGAATGCCCCATGCTCTTTACGAATCGCAATTAAACCTTTTATATAGTTAACGGTCTCTATCTCTTTCTCTTTTTGATCCCAATCTAATTGATTGATCTCATCATTTGCATTATAACTATTTTCATTTCCTTTCTTCGTACGATAAAACTCTTGCCCTGCGTGTAAGAAAGGAATGCCTTGTGAAAGAATAACCATTGCGCTCGCTAATAGGTGACGTTTTTTCAAAATCGTTTCTGATTCTTCATTACTGCGCACTAGTTTATCCCACATCGTCATATTATCATGACATTCTACATAGTTAATGCTTTGCGCCGGCTCTAAAAACAGCCCTGTTTCTTTCATACTTAAAAGACTTCCTGCTGCAATATACTGCAAATGATTACAGTCTACATGCCCACCAAATGCAAAACCACGCTTATTTATATGAAATGTACTCCCTTTTATCCCATCACGAAATTGATCATTAAACTGCGCGATATGTGGCATTTTCTTCGCATTATTTAACGTTGCTTTTTCCTCAAGAGGAAGCGGTGTTTGTAAATCCCATCCTTCTCCTAATAACAAAGCATCTCGTTTTATGTTTCGCACTTCTTTCTCTATCATATTCATTGTATCAACATCTAAAATTCCCATTAAGTCGAATCGGAATCCATCGACATTGTATTCAGTAAGCCAATATAAAATAGACTCTACAATGAATTTCCTCATCATTTTCCGTTCAGACGCTACATCATTTCCGACTCCCGTCCCATTAGAAGGCATACCATCTTCACCATGACGAAAATAATATCCTGGAACAAGCTTCTCAAATGATGATAGCTCTCTTTCATAAACATGATTATATACAACATCTATAATCACCCTAATACCTTGTTCATGAAATGTTTCAATTAGTTGTTTGCACTCAACTATCCTGTTATACGGATCAGAGGGGTTTGTAGCATAAAATCCTGTTGGTGCATTGTAATATAATGGATTATATCCCCAATTATAGGCGGACGAAGGATTCGCCTCATCTACACCACCGAAACAATATAAAGGTAATAGTTCAACATGTGTAACACCTAAATCTTTTATATGAGACAACCCTGTTAACGTCCCATTCCGTCCTGTTGTTCCCTCTTCCATCAATCCTTTATATGTTCCCTTTTGAATTACTCCACTATTTGGATGTATAGTCGCATCACGAATATGCAGTTCATACAATATGGCATCTGTCATTGATTGTAATGTTGGTAATCCCTCTCGTCTTGTTACATTCGTTTTTTCTAAATTGATAACAACACCGTGTTTTCCGTTTACCGTCACCGACTTTGCATAAGGATCCACAGCTTCGTTCCATATTAAATTAATACAAACAAGAAATGTATAGCGCGCTCCGTCTAAATCACCTTGTAATGTTTGAATCCAAACTCCGTTTTCTCCCCTGTACATTTCATGATCGGTATATTCTTTATCACTCTTATAAATTCTTACTTTCGCAAGCCTTGCAGTTGGGGCCCATACTTTAAATGTCGTTTCTTGTTTTTGATACACAGCACCTAAATCTGTACCTTTGTAATAATACTTTTCATCGAAAATTTTTGTTCGAATAACAGCACCTATTTGTAAATCAGTTTCTTCATTCCGTTCATCTCGTACTGTATAATACTTCCCCACATCTAGCGGCTCTTCTATAAAGCACTCATACTTCGTTGCATCTGGAAGCGCAATAGTATGAGCAATCGGTAAATCTTTCACATTACTTCCTTCTTGCAAACGAAATGTCCGACTTGTTCCATACGCATGTGGGAGCAAAATTGTAATTTTATTCATTTCATCTAAATAGGCATCAAATGGACGTTTTACTTTCAACATAAAAAAATCACCATCATTCTCAAAGTTAAAATAAAGTGAAACTTTAATGAGCGAGAAAATTTTTCCATCCTCACTTATTATTAGCCTTCACCAATTAGGCGAGATAAAATGAGCTGCAAATGATAAGGCTTTTCTTATCAACAAGACTCTATACAGTAACTCCATTCTTCTCTATAGTATATTCACCTGCATAAAAAACGTTTTCAACATTCTATTTTTGTAATTTTATTTCAGCAATCGATTTATACTTCGGGGTTTCTTTCACGTGGGATTCGTATAAAGTAATTGTATCTGCTTGAAATGATATTTCAGGCACTTCTTTTATACTTTCTAAACGAAACTTTTCTTCTCCTATCCATTTACGAGCAACGGTAATATGCGGGTGATACGGGCGTATTTCTAGAGAAAATCCATTTTCTTCACAAATGGCATGTACTTGCTTTTGCAACTGAAACAAATCGTGATTCTCACTTACCTTCGCCCAAAAAATACGGGGCTGATCTTCCCTACCAAACGTTGAAAAACCTTGTAACGTGAACGATAGTTCTTTTGTTTCTGCAACTGTTTGTAATCCATTTTTTATTCCCTCTAATTGTTCCTCCGTTGCACTCCCTAAAAATGAAAGGGTAATATGATAGTCTTCTTTATGTACCCATGAACGAAATTGTAATTCCTCTTGCATGTCCTTTTTATAGTTATACAGCATTTCTTTTATATGATTCGGTAACGTAATTGCGACAAAATAATGCAGTTCCATGTACATCTTCTCCTTCTTTCTATTGTTGCTTTTCTTTCTTATCTCATTCAGGTAAAAAGAAGCCGCTCTCCAAAATAGAGAGCGGACATTATTTATATATCCATTACTTCGCTAATTCATGAATTGCTTGCGCGTAAATTGCTGTTGCTTTTAATAAGTCTTCAATTTCGATATACTCATCTTTTTGATGTGCAAGTTCTTCTTTTCCAGGGAATAGCGGGCCAAATGCCACACCAGCTTTTAATGAACGAGCATAAGTACCGCCGCCGATTGCTAATAGTTCTGCTTTTTCACCTGTTTGTTCTTCATACACACGTTGTAACGTACGGATTAATACGTGATCTTTATCGACGTGATGTGGGCGAGAATTAGAATAGTCAGCCACTTCAAAACCATGCGTACCAACATATTCTTTCAACTTCACAATTGTTTCTTCAAAGTTAGTTGTAACTGGGTAACGTACGTTTAGCCCTAAGTTACCACCGTTTTCTTTCGTATAAGAAATGCGACCGACATTCACTGTTAACGGACCGCTAATTTCATCTTTATAAGCAATAGTAGCTTTTTCACCAAAAATATCACCAGTAAATGTTTCTGTTGCAAATGTCGCAAATGCAGTTGCTTTTCCATCAAGTGAAACTGTAGTTAAGAAGTTTGCTAATAATAAACCTGCATTTTCTCCTTTTTCAGGAGTAGATCCGTGCGCTGAAATTCCTTCTATTTGCAACGTCACTGCATTTCCTTCTATAGTCGATTTCCCTATTTTTTTAGCAGTTTGTAAATACTCTTCATATGCTACTGTAAGTGCATTTACATCTTCTCCTGTAATAACCGCTTCTGCAAAATCAGGAACCATATTTAAACGGCGCCCTGAATCAAATGAAACAAGTTCATATGTACCTTTTTTCTCTTCACTACCATTTTGCACAACTTGTATGTCAGAAATTCCTTTTTCTGCATTAATAATTGGAAAGTCTGCATCTGGTGCAAAACCGATTGTTGGCATTTCTTCATTTTTAAAGTAGTGATCTACACATTTCCAATTACTTTCCTCATCTGTTCCTATAATCATACGAACACGTTTGGAAAGAGGTAAGCCTAATTCTTTCACAATTTTCATCGCATAATATGCTGCCATCGTTGGGCCTTTATCGTCAATTGCACCACGTGCAAAAATCTTTCCATCGCGAATATCCGCACTATATGCAGGAGTCGTCCAGCCATCTCCTTCTGGTACAACATCAACGTGACAAAGAATGCCTACTAACTCTTCTCCTTGTCCCATTTCAAGATGACCTGCATATCCTTCTAAATTTTTAGAAGCAAAACCTTCAGTTTCTCCTTTATGTAACATGAAAGATAAAGCTTTTTCTACACCTTCACCGAATGGTGCGCCCTCTTTCGCCGATTCTTCTTCCCATACACTTTTAATTTGTAAAAATTGTTGTGTATCACGAATTAAATCATCTTTTCGTTTCGCAACTTCTTCTGTCCAATTAATTGCTGACATCACGCATCCATCCTTCACTATATTGTTTCTTTCATCATAACAAACCGAAATCTCTTATGCCATACACGAAAATTAAATACCGAACAATTGTAATATTTCAGATATTTCTTATTAGTTTTTCTTTTATTTTTTCAAAAAAATTTGCAGGAATTTGGCGTTTTACGTAGAATTTTATGTGTTAGTTGACTGACCATATATACAATGTCAACTACCAATATTTTTCTATATGAATATTTGTTAAATTTCTGTAAAATTTAAGTAGATTAAAGCATGAATTTTATCATGTAGAGTACAATGGTAGTAACGACCTTCTTTCCTGAATGGGGTCAAAAAAACTAGTAGAGGAGTGGTTTTCTCTTGAAACCTACAACTACTCGTATGCTAACACGCATTAAATCAATTTATATGTACATCAATGAAAACGGAACGGTAACGACGAAAGACCTTGTAGATGAGTTCGGGATCACACCGCGAACGATACAACGTGATCTAAATGTGTTGCAGTTTAATGAACTCGTGTATAGCCCTTGCCGCGGTAAGTGGACAACAACAGGAAAGAAAGTGAGAATGACCTCATAATGAAAAATAATTGTATGTAAATAAATACATACCCCTTTCTAATAATTAGAAAGGGGTCTTTTCTGCGCCTATAAAGGTACTACTTTTCAGTATCTACTTGATATGTTTTTAACATTTCTACTTCTTCATCTGTTAGCTCTCGGTATTGTCCAAGTTCTAGTTCTTCATCTAATACTAACGGACCCATCTCTGTTCTCTTTAGGTAGACTACTTTTTTCCCTACCGCTTCAAACATACGCTTCACTTGATGGAATTTCCCTTCCGTAATCACAAGCTCAATTTCAGAAATATCATCGCTTTTCAATATTGTAAGTGCACCTGGCTTTGTTTCATAGCCATCATCTAAAATAACACCTTTAGCAAACTCTTTTACATCCTCTTCTGTTACTACTCCTGCAACGTGTGCATAATATTTTTTCGGCACATGCTTTTTCGGAGATAATAATTGATGTGATAACTTCCCATCATTTGTTATCAATAAGAAACCTTCCGTATCGATATCAAGTCGTCCAACTGGGAACGGATCAAAGATTGCATCTTCTAATTCTAATAAATCTATTACTGTTTCATGATTATCATCTTCCGTCGCTGAAATAACACCTTGTGGTTTATGCATCATTAAGTAAACAAATTCTTTGTATTCCACAACTTCACCGTGAATCATAACTTCTTGCTCTTCTACATTTACATGAACTTTCGCATCTTTTACTGGCGTTCCATCAATTTTCACAACGCCATCTTTCAATAATTTCTTTACTTCTTTTCTACTTCCATATCCCATATTTGCTAATAATTTATCTAATCTCACGTTTTTCACCTTCTTTATTTATCATAGAAAAGGGGACGTAATTACGCCCCTCTTGATTTCAACTTTATTTTAAATCTACTACCAAGTTTACGTTGAATTTTATCTAATGCTTCTCCACCAAATACTCTTTCAAGTACTCCTGTGCGTATTGCTAACAATCCGTAAACAAGACCGCCAATACCTGCACAAATCGCAACTGTTATAAGAGCACCAATACGGCCATCAGGCGAAATCATGAAGGATAGAAGCCATTGTGATAGTTTTACAGCAACGACCATTATAAGTGTTAGTACTGCAATTTGGAATGTTCTTTTATATACAACACCGAATGAATAGTGTGCGTATTTTTTAATTTGTTGATTTGTGTACCAAACAGAAGCTAAGAAACCAACTGCTGTTGCTAGAATTGCTCCTACTGTACCGAAATAACGAATAAAGATTACGTTACATACAAATTTCAAAATAACGCCCATTATAAGCGCAATAATCGCATGCTTCTGCTGGTTAATACCTTGCAGGATTGCCGCTGTTACTGTAAATAAAGCGAATAACAACGCAACTGGTGCATACCACATTAATACTTGTCCACCTAGTGGATCTGAATCGTAAAACGCAGTATAAATTGGATATGCAAGTGAAGAAATACCGACAACTGCTGGCAATGTTAAAAACATATTTGCCTGGAATGTTTGTGTAATTTGTAATTTCAAATAGCGGTATTGTTTTTCAGTAAATGATTTTGTAATTGCTGGTACAAGCGTTAAACTAAACGCTGTTGCAAGTGATACAGGAATCATAATTAACTTATGCGTCCACATTGTGAAAATACCGAGAGCTCGCTCTGCGATATCACCTTGACCAATCGCCTGCATAATTGAGTTAAATGTCAATGTATCAATTTGTTGATATAAAGGAATTGTTAACCCAATTACAACGTAAGGAATCGCATATGCAAATAACTCTTTAAACAATTGAACGGTGCTTACTGTTGATTCTGGTACAGTTTGTTCAATTAAATATTGATCCAAATATTTTTTACGTTTTAGCCAGTACCAAATTAACACACCGAGTGCTCCAACCGCTGAAACGAACGCAGCAAATGTCGCTACTCCAACTGCTGTTGCAACTGTACCGCCAAGTACTTTAATAACGATAAAACTACCTGCTAATAAAAAGACGATACGAATAATTTGTTCAATAATTTGTGAAACGGTAGTTGGTCCCATAGACTGGTGACCTTGGAAATAACCACGAATTAAACTCGCTGCTGGTACAACAATAAGTGCGAAACTTACAAGACGAATGATCGTCGTAACTTCTCCTACATTATTGTGTATACTTTGTTTACCAAGCATCGCTTCTGCAAACAATGGCGCCGTCATGTACAGTACTAGGAACGAAAGAACTCCTGTTACTATCATCATAACCATTCCCGAGCGGAACATTCTCCGGCTCGTTTTATAATCGCCAAGCGCATTATATTTGGAAACAAATTTTGAAACAGCAAGTGGCACACCTGCCGTTGCGATACTTAAAAAGATCGTATATGGAATGTATCCATATGTATAGAGCGTTCCGCCTTCTGTTCCTACTAATGCATGAAACGGAAAGACGTAAATCATGCCTAAGAACTTTACTAAAAATGTCCCTAGCGTAACAATAAGCGTTCCGCGCAGAAATTTCGAATCGGACATACAAAAATCCTCCTACATCTACATAAAGTGAAACTATAATTAGTTGGAGACTTCTCTCCTACTCCTTATTAGTTGAACCATTCGAGCATTTACAGGCTAACAGACTCCCTATTTACTTCTCCTAAATCTTGAGGTTTTAGTCTTATCGCCTACAAATGGCAGGATAGTGCTGAACTCTAACTTTTGTATTGTACCACAATTCTCTCATTAAGCAGTACTTCACTCTATTTTTCTTTTAAGGGAAAACATGCTATTCTTTTAGGCAGGAAATGTAGAAAATGAGGTCGATATATTATGCATTATGATGTTATTG
Organism: Bacillus sp. RCC_6_1; assembly: GCF_041360755.1. Classification (NCBI taxonomy): domain Bacteria; kingdom Bacillati; phylum Bacillota; class Bacilli; order Caryophanales; family Bacillaceae; genus Bacillus; species Bacillus sp. RCC_6_1. The sequence goes on along the minus strand of NZ_JBFUPV010000002.1, from coordinate 156,716 downwards.
TCATCGGCGGCGGTCCTTCTGGGCTAATGGCTGCAATTGGTGCTGCAGAAGAAGGCGCAAATGTCTTACTTCTTGATAAAGGAAATAAACTTGGGCGTAAACTTGCAATTTCTGGTGGCGGACGCTGTAACGTAACGAACCGTCTACCACTTGATGAAATTGTTAAACATATACCAGGAAACGGTCGCTTCTTATACAGCGCTTTTTCTATTTTTAATAATGAAGATATTATTACATTCTTCGAAAATCTTGGTGTTAAATTGAAAGAAGAAGACCACGGTCGCATGTTCCCTGTGTCAAACAAAGCACAATCTGTTGTAGACGCACTTTTAACACGATTAAAAGACTTAGGTGTAAAAATCCGTACAAATACGCCTGTTGAAACGATTGAATATGAAAATGGTCAAACGAAAGCAGTTATACTGCAAACAGGTGAAGTGTTAGAAACAAATCACGTCGTTATCGCTGTTGGCGGAAAATCAGTTCCTCAAACTGGATCTACTGGAGACGGATATGCTTGGGCTGAAAAAGCGGGTCATACAATCACAGAATTATTCCCAACAGAAGTACCTATCCTTTCAAACGAGCCGTTTATACGTGACCGCTCATTACAAGGTCTTGCTTTACGTGATATAAACTTAAGTGTATTAAACCCGAAAGGAAAAGCTATCATTTCTCACAAAATGGACATGCTCTTCACTCATTTCGGCCTATCTGGACCCGCTGCTCTTCGCTGTAGTCAATTCGTCGTGAAAGCACTGAAAAAGTTTAAAACGAATACAATACAAATGAGTATTGATGCATTGCCAGAGGAAAATAGTGAGCAACTATTCCAGCGCGTGCTGAAACAAATGAAAGAAGATCCGAAAAAAGGAATTAAAAACGTTTTAAAAGGTTATGTTCCTGAACGTTACTTCCTATTCTTATTAGAAAAAAATGAAATTGACGGCAGCGAACAAGCTGGACAAGTTTCTCACGAAAAGATTCGTGCACTTGTGAAAGACTTTAAAGAGTTTACTGTGAATGTAAATGGTACGCAGTCAATTGAAAAAGCATTCGTTACTGGCGGCGGTGTATCCGTGAAAGAAATTAACCCGAAAGAAATGTCTTCTAAATTTACGAACGGCTTATATTTCTGCGGAGAAGTTCTTGATATTCACGGTTATACTGGTGGCTATAATATTACATCAGCCCTTGTTACTGGTAGAATTGCCGGAACGACAGCTGGAGAAAACGCGAAAATGCAGTATTAAAAAAAGAAACAGGGATTCCTGTTTCTTTTTTTATAGGTACATGAAATTATATGAGCAATTCCACAAATATATCAGCGATTCTGCAACTTATATCGGCGATTTTCCAAATTTATCGACTTACCGACAAGAAGCGACAAATATCTGCTCCATGTAACTTTCCATTGCTTTTTTGTTGCTTTATTTACCTTAGTACCTTTATATTTTATATTGTTGAATATTTAAAAAAGGGTAAGGGGAAAACAAATGAGAAAAAAAGTCATGATGTCTTTAATGTTAATGACGTTTCTTTCTGCGGTAGAAGGAACGATTGTTAGTACAGCAATCCCTCGTATAACGAGTGATTTGTCAGGCGTCGAACTTGTTAGTTGGGTATATGCAATTTATATGCTTGCAACAGCTGTTTCGACTCCAATATACGGAAAGCTCGCTGATTTATTTGGCCGTAAAAAAGTTTTACTGATCGGAGCTACAATCTTTTTAGTCGGTTCTGCACTTTGCGGCGTCGTTACATCGATGGAACAATTAATCTTTTTCCGCGCGCTTCAAGGTATCGGTGCTGGTGCTGTTATGCCAATCACAATGACGATTATTGGAGACTTATATAGCGAAGCGAAAGACCGCGCGAAAGCACAAGGTTGGATGAGTGCCGTTTGGGGTGTATCCGGTGTTATCGGACCGTTAGTAGGTGGATTTTTAGTTGATTCCCTTTCTTGGCGCTATATTTTCTTCCTAAACGTTCCATTCGGAATTATCGCTTGCTTAATGATTGCAATTTACTACAAAGAATCTATTAAAGCTGCTAAGCATCATATCGATTATCTTGGTGCAACAGTCTTCTCATTAAGTACAATCGCTCTACTATATGCATTATTAACAGGTAGCAGTAAGCAAAACTGGGGAGACATGACAATTATCGGCCTATTAATCTTTGCCGCTATTTCATTTATTATTTTCTTATTCATCGAGAAAAAATCTCCAGAACCATTAATTCCGCTAGCACTTTTCTCTAACCGTACATTATCTACGATAAATATATTAACTCTTATTGCTGGCGCAATGATTATTAGTATTACAATGTACCTTCCAATTTGGAGCCAAGGTGTATTAGGGAAAAATGCTACAGAAGCTGGACTTATTTTAATGCCAATCCCTGTTATGTGGACATTTGGCGCTATTTTCTCTGGTAACTTAGTAGGCAAATTAAAAACGAAACAAATCATTTTACTTGGAGCTAGCATTTTATCAGTCGCTACGTTCTTATTATTTACACTATCAACAAATTCACCATCGTTCCTTATTTATGTAGCAGTCGGATTATTCGGCTTAGGAATGGGGCTTGTGACACCGATTTACATGGTAACAATTCAAGCAGCCGTACCAGCTCATACACGCGGAACAGCTGTTGGTTTAAACACATTTATTAATACATTTAGTCAAACATTAGGTGCTGCAATCTTTGGAACAATCTTCAATACGATGATTCATGCGCGCGGTATTAAAAACCTTGATCTTGTATCTGGCGGACACGGCGGAACTACAACAAGTGTAGCCACTGAATCACAATCCGCATTAGCAGCAAGTGTACACGTCATTTATATGAGTACTTTCGTATTAGCAGTATGTACATTAATTATCGCTTGGCTTTTATTAAAGCCAGCTACACAAACAAGTGAGCAATAATAAAGAGGATGACCATTTCGGTCATCCTCTTTTTACTCTTCATTCTCCACAATATGTTTCAGCATGGACAATTTATTATCCCAAAAACGTTCATAATACGAGAGCCACTGCTGTAATTCCTCTAATGGCTCTGGATGCAAGCGATATATCTTCTCTCTTCCGCTCTTTCTTCCACTTACTAAATTCGCTTCCGAAAGAATATGAAGGTGCTTTACAACCGCAGTACGACTCATCGGAAAATGATCCGTTATTTTGGAAATCGGTAACTCTTTGTCACTTAATAACCGTATTACTTCTCGGCGGGTTGGATCAGCAATTGCTTGAAATACATCATATTTCGCTGCTGACGAGGACACTTAGCCTTCGACAACCTTTTTCAGTTTTTCATTTACAATCGCTACCCAACCACCGCTCATTCTATCGCGAATAATAGAGCTCTTCGCATTTGCTTTCGGAAGAATTTCATCAGGATGTTTCCAGCCGCCGTGAATTAACGTAAATTCTGTTTTGTTATCTCCTAAGTCTTTCAAATTAAATGAAACAACCCAGCCATCTGTATCCCATGAGAAAGATAAATAGTTTGGCTCATCAATCTCTAACACTTTACATGGTGATGGCCCAAATGGTGATTGCACATGAAATTCATGTCCTACCTCTAATACAAAATCATTTGGCATAAACCATGACGCAATCCCTTCTGCAGTTGATACTACACTCCATACCTTTTGAATAGACGCGTTAAAAACGATTGTTTGTTTAATATCATTTAATGTATTTTGTTGTTCCATTTTCATTCTCCTTTACTCGGCGTTATAACATAACACCTTTTGGTTATACTTCGATAATATAACACCTTTTAGTTTCATGTCAACGCTAATTCTTTTACTGTTGAGAAATTCTCAACATTTTTTCAACAGGACAAACACCCTCTTAGCATTTCCTCATAATATACTCACAAAGGCAATACAAAATAAAAACTTCTCTCAACATGAAACTCCATCATTTATCTTGAGAGAAGCGCCTTACTTATATCATGCGTACTTCGTCTCTCCTCCTTCCCTCAAGGGACAATACGCGAGATATGACAAATCAGAAGGAATATGCCCACCATTTGAGTAGGTAGTTATTTCTCTTCTCCTCAACATTTCCTCAGGAGCGAAATGACTACCGACTCACTTTTTTCAAACAAAAATAAAAAGGGGATGAAAGCTATGTTCTATTGCATTAACTGCTCTGATATTCATCATGAAAAACATCCGAATGATAAAGTATTCAAAAACGGTTTTTATATTGATCCATTTTTAGGTGATCGTTATCACCTTGGTATGTGTAAAGATGCCCAAAATCATGAAACAGGGGAGCCTCTTTTAACGACAAAGAAATTAGGCACACCCCAATCTATTATGAACGTATTACCGACACATGTTGTCCCAACATAAAACATAAAAAAGAGCTGGGTGAGCCAGCTCTTTTTTATGCTTTATAAACGATCATTGCTGAAAAACAATAAATTTGGTTTTCATCGTCGTTAATGGAAACACCAACTTGATACTTAATATCTACAAAGTTGCTATCATCAATCTTTTTCAAAAACACATTCACAGCGTCTTCTAAGTCTTTTTCGTGACTTTCATCAAACACTTTCACACGAATCATGTTAACACCATCCTAGATCGCAGCCCTCCGCCGCTTGATTATTGCCACGGTGCGTATCTATGATGCGATAAAACTTTCCATTCTCATATATATATCCGTCTTCTAACACATATTTTTTATCTTCAGTATAGACATAAAACTTACCTATCATAAATTTACTCGTATATAATTCCAAATAATTTGGTCTAAATTTAGCTACAACTTTATTTGTAATATCAATTTTTATTGTGCGCCCCACCTTCTCTCCCTCCTTTGCAAAGAACGGATTTAGGTATATTGTATTAGCGCTTTTACATTTTATGCTTAAAAATAAGTGGATATGCCTTCTTTCTCACCTGTACTATTTTTCTAAAAAAATCACTATAAAGTGAAACTTTAATCAGCCCGACCACCCACCTAACTTCTTTGCTTTCGCTGAATTTTGAGGTGGGGGTCTTATTGCCCGTTAATGCGGGATAAATAAGTTCAAAAAAACATAAAAAAAACCACTCCATATTATTGACTCGAATATAAATGTTATGTTATTATATAAAATTTGACACTTTTATATAAGTGTGCTATCATTAAAAGTGGTTACCACATATGGAGGTGGATGATTTGTTTCAAATTGGTGATAAAATCGTTTATCCAATGCACGGTGCAGGAATTATCGAAGCAATTGAAGAGAAAGAAATATTAGGTACTTCACGTCAATATTGTGTGATACGCATCATTAGTAAAGATATGCAAGTAATGCTTCCGATGGAACAATTAAAAAAATCAGGTATTCGTTATATCGTTGATCGAGGTACGTTAGATGATATACTTCTTGAATTTCAAAACGGGGAGTCAGACCCATCACTCTCATGGAAACAAAGATATACAATGAATATGGAAAAAATGAAAAATGGCAATTTACAAGATAGCGCAGAAGTGGTTCGGGATTTACTTCGCCGTAATAAAGAGAGAACATTAAATGCGAGCGAAAAACAAATGCTAGATAATGCACGAAAAATGATGATCAGCGAAGTCGCGCTCGTACAAAATGTTACTGAACATCAAGCAACAGAATTTCTTCAAGATACAATTAATCATTAATTTTAAAATAGCCGAACGCTATTTTTTTGTAAAAAAGGACAAAGAGATAAAACTCTTTGTCCTTTTCATATTACCCACGCCCAGCTTGAAACGATGGGTATAAAGTCATTCCACCATCTGCAAATAACGTAATTCCAGTTACGTAACTCGCCTCTGATGAAGCAAGCCAAGTTGCTACTGCTGCGATTTCTTCAGGTTTTCCAATATAGCCCATAGGTATCATACTTTCTACGTCAGCACGTTTTTTAGGATCAGCAAACTTTTCGGCATTAATTGGCGTATTAATTGCACCTGGCCCAATATTATTTACTCGAATACCTTTTGGCGCATATTCTAACGCTAGCGTTTCTGTCATCAGTTTAATGCCACCCTTACTTGCTGCATAGTGCACAAATAGTGGCCACGGAATTTTCTCATGAACACTAGACATATTAATGACAGACCCTTTAATATCATGTTCTACAAAATATTTAATCGCTTCACGACTTCCTAAAAAAGCACCTGTTAAATTTGTATTAATTACCCTATTCCAATCTTCAAGCGGCATTTCATGCGACGGTACTGCGTTTTCTATCCCTGCATTATTAATCATAACGTCAAGCGTACCAAACTCTTTCACAGCAGATTGAATGAGATTCACAACATCTGATTCGACGGTTACATCACCTTTTACAGCAATCGCTTCGCCGCCTACCTTTTTAATTTCTTCTAACACATCATTCGCTTCTGATTCTCGTGAGCGATAATTAATAACCACTTTCGCTTTTTCCTTAGCAAACCTCACTCCCATCGCTCTTCCGAGACCAGTTGCTGATCCTGTAATAACGACAACTTTCCCTGCTAAATCACTATACATTTCCATACCTCCTTTAACTTTTGGCTATACCTAACATAATTCCGGCTGCGATAATAAAAACGATACCGACAACGATACCCGTTAATTGACGTTTCGTTTTCTTTTCACCTAATATAAGGATCCCACCAAGCGTGGAAATAATAATTCCCATTTGCGATAGCGAGAAACTTGTTGCGACTCCAACACGCGGCTGTGAAATGAATAAAAACATATTTCCAGCTGCCCAAATTAATCCTGGAATAATATTGCGAATTGCATATTTATTAAATGGATGATGTTTAAAGGTAAGCAAAATCCCACCTAACACCATACCAACTGCTTGTGGCAACAAAGCCGACCAGCCATCTACGTTAAATAACCTAATTACTACTACGTAAACTAAATAACCGACTGTTGAAATTAATAAAATTACGATACCTCTTTTAAAGTTTGCTGCTTGCTCTGCATTCTTTTCTTCTTCACTTTGAAGCGATGTTAAAATAACACCGATAATAATACAAACGAGCGCTAAAACCCCAAGAACGACCGATATTGTCGTGGACCATTCATGAAATACGATAACGCCAAATAAAGTCGTCGCGACTAATTGAAGTCCTGTTGAAATTGGCATCGTCCTCGAAACACCCATTAAATCAATACTTTTCAATTGATTCGCCTGACCAAGCGCCCAAAATAAACCTGACACAACTCCAACTCCGATAACGGTAGGTGTTAATACTGGCTTCATAAAAATATAAACAACAATTGAAAAAATAAGTGCTCCAAATGTTGTTCCGAGCGTTTGACTATACGGGCCCCCGCCCAGTTTTACGTTAAATAGCACAATACTTCCCCAAAATATAGCTGGTAAAATCGCTAAAAATATATCCATCACTCATTACCTTTCTTTACTAAATGCCATAGATTATCACTCTAAGTCGTTAGAGTGAGCTTTTATTTTTTCTTTTTCCCGTTCACAAACTTTTTCTGCAATAGCGTCAGAAACATTCTTTTCTCGCTCCACTTTCTTTATCTTTACGTGATCTAAATGATCTTCCAAAGTAAGCGTAACTTTATCGTTCGGCGGATTATGCGCTCCTTGAAATGTAAGAAATTGTAGCTTCAATTCGTATCTAGGAACAAATTCATCTTTCTTGCCGAGACGCTTTATATCTATAACTGAAGCACATTCATATTGATCTTCTGTCACTTGTCTAATAACTGAATAGTACCTATTTGATAATGCACTCTCTAAAAGCTGTTCTCTTGATTCTTTCGCGAAAGAATCGCTTGGAGAAGAGAAAAAGGCCACACATAGCATTGTGATAACGACACATATTTTTTTCATAGTTCCCTCCTTGTTCTATAGATTAGTGTTCTCAAAACTGCCATAAAAAAACGACTTTCCCTATGTAGGAAAGTCGTTTTAATAAATCCAATATTAACCACCGCTCACTGGTGGAATTAGTGCAACAACATCACCAGATTGGACCCTGTCATCTTCATTTGCGTATTCTTCATTAATCGCAACCATAATTGGCTCTGAAACTGGTACATTATATTCGTTCGCAACAACATCTTTTAACTGTGCAACCGTAATATTTTCTTTCTCTATTTGTAATTCACTTGTCCCTGCTTCTTCTTGCAAGTGCGCAAATAACAATACTCTAATCATACTTATAGCTCCTTCCCAGGCTCTCCCGCCGGATATGGTGTTTTTTCTAATTGATCACCAATCCATGAGTCACCATCTTCCCAAAACTCCTTTTTCCAAATCGGAACAATTTGTTTTATGCGTTCCATAATATATTCGTTCGCTTCATAAGCCGCTTTACGGTGTGGTGTTGAAACAGCAACAACAACCGCTATATCAGAAATTTGCAACGTACCGATGCGATGTGTAATCGCAACATATGTACCTGGCCATTTCTCTTTCACTTCCAAGCCAATTTTCTCTAGCATCTTTTCTGCCATCGTCTTATAAGCAACATACTCTAAGTATAATGTACGACGCCCTTTCGTAAACTCTCTAACCGTTCCAATAAATGTTGTAACAGCACCGCATTCACGTCGAATTACTTTCTTCGTTACTTCTTCAATTGAGATTTCTGTATCAATTACTTCATAATATGTATTTATCATTTCGCACTCCTAACCGTTTGTAAAAACCAGTCTATGTACAACTCTTCTTCTGTTATATGAAATACTTTATATTCTTCTCGTATATTTGCCGGAACATCATACCACGTAATAACCGCCACTATATTTTCTACTTTATGTAAAAGCTCAATGTCTTCCGCAGAACGAAGTAACACTACTTTCGAGTAATTCTCTTTTTTATAGCCTTCTATTAAAATTGTATCCACTTCAAAAAACTCATATAAGCGAATAATTTCTTGCAAGGACCATTTCTTTCTTAGTGAAGAAAGTGAAAGCAATCCAGCACCTTCTACACTACTTACGACAGCACCAGCTTTACGGTGTCTTTCGCTATCTTTTTGCGCTACTTCTGGAAAGCCTCCGTGCCCGTGATGTTTAATTGTAGCAACTTTCATTTTTCGTTCAGCTAATGCATGCACCACTTTCTCAACAAGTGTTGTTTTCCCGCTATTTTGATATCCTACTATTTGTAAGATTGAAGGGGCTTTGCCCATGGCCAATCACATCCCTCAGAGTGCTCTAACAATAATACGGATACTTTCATTCCGGTCTCAAATCCTCTCGTTCCTCCAGGTAACACGATAAAAGCATTCGCATCTGCAAGTGAAGATACCGCACTCGATTTATCTAAACCAACTGGCATCGCTTGTAACGCCCCGTCCACAATTGTTACGTTCGCTCTTACGAAACGAGTAAATGGATTTGGCTTTGGAAAATCTTTTTGTAAAATAGCATCCGCTCTATATACGTGAGGTTCCTTCGCATACAAATACGTTTTTATAATTGGATGCACAAATAATTCAAAGCCTACATAACAAGCAGACGGATTTCCTGATAAACCAAAGAGTAACTTTCCATCAACTTCAGCTACTGTCGTTACACTTCCGGGCCTCATGGCTATCTTATTAAAGAGTACATTTGCCTGTAACCTTTCATAAATAGCTGGTAAGTAGTCATAATCTCCTACTGATACACCGCCTGTTGTAATTAAAATGTCGACCTCATCCACCGCTGATTGAACAGCTGTAAAACATGCATCTAACTCATCCGCGAGTTGACCATAATAACGAACTTTCCCGCCAGCTTTCATAATTTGAGCTGCGATCATATACGAGTTACTATTTCTAATTTTCCCCGGTTCTAACGGCTCATGTACTTCTAATAATTCACTTCCTGTCGTTACAATACCGACAACAGGCTGTTTTACAACTTTCACAGCGCTATATCCAAACGTTGCTAATAAGGCGGCAACACCTGGATTAATTGCAACGCCTTTCTGAACGAGAACTTGATTTTGTTTTATATCTTCTCCTTTAAACGACACATTGTCACCGTTATTAAAAGGGCGTTTTAACTTCATATATGTTTTCCCGTTCTTCTCAAACCCTTCTGTCAGCTCTAGCATTACGACTGCATTGCAATCTTGTGGAATAGCTGCTCCTGTCATAATACGAACCACCTGAAAAGATTCTACTTCTTCTGTAAAAACAGAACCTGCCCCGATTTCTCCTATTACTTCAAATTCAACTGGATTCTCTTGAGTTGCTTCTTTCGTATCTTCTGCTCGAATGGCGAAACCATCGTAAGGGGAACGATCAAAATGAGGAACGTCATGATCTGAGACAACATCTTCCCCGAGAATTCTCCCGTAACTTTCCGTAATAGAAATTTCTTCTACTTCACCATGCTTTGCATATTTCATTACCCGTTCTACTGCCTCAGCAACTTGAATTGGAATTCGTTTTTCTACCATCGTTTCTCACCTCATATTTGCAATTTTTTTTATCTCGATTAAACTTTATATATTCAATAGAAATTACTTCAAGGAGGAATTCCATGTCTTCATTTACACACTTTAATGACCAAGGACGCGCGAAGATGGTTGATATAAGTGACAAAAAAGCAACCGTTCGAACAGCAATTGCGTGCTCTAGCATTGTCGTTACGAAAGAAATTTACGATAAAATCTCTCACAATGAAATTGGGAAAGGTGACGTATTAGCAGTTGCGCAAATCGCAGGCATTATGGCTGCGAAACGAACTTCTGATATTATCCCAATGTGCCATCCTTTACTATTAAAAGGTGTTGACGTTTCTTTCGATTGGAAACAATCAGAAGAACAATATCGTTTACTCATTGAAGTAAAAGTTAAAACAGAAGGTAGCACCGGTGTTGAAATGGAAGCTTTAACAGCTGCTTCGGCTACCGCTCTTACTGTGTATGATATGTGTAAAGCTGTCGATAAAGGTATGATTATCGGCGAAACGTACTTACTTGAAAAAACAGGCGGAAAAAGTGGAGATTATACGAGAAATTCATAATCCTTTCTCCGTTGAACCTAAAGGATTCCCTTTAGGTTCAACCTATATATCTTGCATATAAACTTTTCGCTACATTTATATCATTCGTCCCATGAATGAAAGCTCTGCCATCTGTAAATAAAACAAAACGATATTCTTCTACCGGAAACGACAATAAATAAGGTGTCGCCTTTATCTCTACGCTTCTTTGTAAGCGCTTTTTAATTTCTTCCAAATTAAAATTCTTCCGCACACCTGGACGAATTTGCACTGTATTTCGCCCACATAACACTTCTGTTTTCGTTTGTGCTTCAAATGTTAAACTCGGATATGTACGTAACCTTCCGCAAGATAAACAAGTATCTTTTTTCTGCCTATTCACTTTAAATGCCATCTGTTGATTATTCCAAAGATCAAATGATAACATCGTTTCACGAAGCGCTCCGTAGTCTTCTACTAATATTTTCAGCGCTTCCGTAGTTTGATGCGCAACTACTAATTGTACTGCCGGTTGTATAATACCAGCTGTGTCACATGTTGCTCCGCTCGCCGGATGCTCCATTAAACAGCGAAAACACGGTGTTTTCCCTGGTAAAATTGTATACGTTACTCCGTAGCTTCCAACGCACCCACCATATATCCACGGAATATTATACTTTTGTGAAATATCATTAATGAGAAGACGCGTTTCAAAATTATCTGTCGCATCTAATATTAAATCTACATCATTCACTAATTCTTCCATTTCTTGCACCGTTACATCTGTCACAACCGGAGTTATTTCCACCTCAGAATTAATCGCTCTTAAATGCTCTGCTGCCGCTACCGCCTTCGGTTTATACTGCTTTGCATCTTCTTCTGTATATAGTTGTTGTCTTTGTAAATTACTCCATTCTACATAATCACGATCAGCAATCGTTACTTTTCCAACACCCGCTCTAACAATCGCTTCTGCATTTGCCGCACCGAGAGCACCAGCACCAATAATAAGCACATGCTTCTCTCTTATTTTTCTCTGCCCTTCTTCTCCAACACCAGAAAATAATATTTGTCTTGAATATCGCTCCTGCATGCGATAGCCCCCTTTCTTATCCTCCTATATAAGACATTTCGATTTTCGGACGATTTTTTGCACTTTCTTCTGTTCGTTCATCCGAATACCTATCTTTTCTATTCATCCATACATCTTGTATAACACTTAATAACTCCTCATCCGAAAGATTTCCTCTAAGAAGTTCTCTTACATCCAAACCCTCTGTCGCAAATAAGCACGTATAAAACTTTCCATCTGCCGAAATTCTCGCCCTCGTACAAGAGACACAAAATGACTCAGAAACAGATGTAATAAAACCAACTTCAACATTTGTTCCAACGTACCGATATCGCTTCGCAACTTCACCAAAGTAATGCGCTTCAGCTGGCTCAAGCGGATACACCTTATGAATCATCTCAATCAATTCTCGTTTTGTAACGACTTGATCAAAATTCCACCCATTTGTACTACCAACATCCATAAACTCAATAAACCGAAGCGTGATTCCTTGCTCTTTAAAATACGCAGCCATCGGTAGTACTTGATGATCGTTCATCCCTTTTTTCACAACCATATTTACCTTTACTTCCAAGCCCGCCTCTTTAGCTGCTATAATTCCCTTAATTACCGGTTTCGTATTAATATTTCGACCATTAATATTCTTAAATATGTCATCATCTATCGCATCTAAACTAACATTCACTCTATGTAATCCAGCTTCTTTTAATGCCTTCGCTTGTTTCGTTAAATGAATAGCATTTGTCGTTAACCCTATATCTATTAGCCCATCAATTTTCACAAGACGTGCAATAAGTTTTGTTAAATCTTTACGAAGCAGTGGCTCACCGCCAGTAAGTCTAATTTTCCGTACACCGATGCTAACAAATAATTTTGCCAAACGCTCAATTTCATCAAAAGTTAGTAAAAACTCGTCTTTCAAAAAAGCATATTCTGGCCCAAATATTTCCGCTGGCATACAATATGTACATCTAAAATTGCAACGATCAATGACAGATATACGTAAATCTTGAAGTGGGCGTCCAAAAAAATCTTTAACCATCTCCTGCATCGCCACCCTCCCTTTCTGCCAAATTTCTTTCTTTTCATTCTATTATAATATATTTTCGAACTGCGATGTTTTTGCTCAAGTGAATAAAGTGAAACTTTAAATAATTAGAGGGGATTCACTCCCCCCTGGTTAACGAGGTTTACTTACAAATACAAAGATAAAAAAACCTTGAAACATAAAAGCTTCAAGGTTCTCTGCTTATTAACTTAATCTAATAATAGTCAGGGTAGCCCCTGGCGTTGCTGTAGATAATGTAGCTATTGCAACTACTCCAAATAACTGTAAGCTAACAGCAGCTCCAGCAGGCAAGTTAGCAATTATTGTTGCACTAAATGAACCAGTAGCAACTGTCGGAGCATTTATCGTTCCCGCAAGCGGACTGCCATTTACAGTTATACGAGAACTTACAACTAATCCTGCCGTTAAATTAATTGTATAAGCTATATAATAATTTCCTGCATTCGCAACTGTAAATACAGTATTTCCACCACTAACGGTTATTCCTGGACCAATATTTTGATTGTTCGGTAATGGTACATTCGTACCACCTAATAAAACGGAAATAGCGGTTCCTGATGTATTATTCGCAAATGCATACGTTGCAGTTGTACTAACTCCAGTCGCCCCGGTCGCTCCAGTGGCTCCAGCTCCGGTTGGACCTGTATCTCCAGTTGGACCTTGTGAACCGGTTGCTCCTGTAGCCCCCGTTGGACCTTGGATTCCTTGCGGGCCTTGAATTCCTTGTGGCCCTGTCGCTCCGGTTGCTCCTGTAGCTCCCGTTGGACCTTGAATTCCTTGTGGGCCTTGGATTCCTTGTGGA
>NZ_JBFUPV010000002.1:0-142733 GCF_041360755.1 Bacillus sp. RCC_6_1 | reverse complement strand
TCCTTGAATTCCTTGTGGCCCTGTCGCTCCGGTTGCTCCTGTAGCTCCCGTTGGACCTTGAATTCCTTGCGGGCCTTGGATTCCTTGTGGACCTTGAATTCCTTGTGGCCCTGTCGCTCCGGTTGCTCCTGTAGCTCCCGTTGGACCTTGAATTCCTTGCGGGCCTTGAATTCCTTGGGGGCCTTGGGGGCCGGTCGGTCCTATATCACCTTGCGGACCTTGGATTCCTTGGGGGCCTTGTGCCCCGGTTGCCCCTGTCGCTCCTTGGATTCCTTGAGGACCTTGTGGACCTTGAATTCCTTGGGGGCCGGTTGGACCTATGTCGCCTTGTGGGCCTTGAATTCCTTGGGGACCTTGTGCTCCGGTTGCCCCCGTTACTCCTTGGATTCCTTGTGGACCTTGAATACCCTGTGGACCGGTTGGACCTATCTCTCCTTGAACACCTTGGATTCCTTGCGGGCCCTGTAAACCCGTCACTCCGGTTGCTCCCGTTGCTCCTGTCGCTCCTGTCACTCCAGTTGAGCCTGTCGCCCCGGTATCTCCTGTTACTCCTGTCGCACCTGTTGCTCCTGTCGGGCCAGGTGGTCCACCTGATGGACCTGTCACTCCTGCCGGACCTGATGGCCCCGTTGGGCCGGTCGGTCCTGCTGGTCCTCCTGACGGGCCAGTCACCCCTGTTGGACCGGTTACTCCTGTTGGACCGGTAGTTCCTTCTCCCGTCGCTCCGGTTGCCCCCGTATCTCCTGTTGCTCCCGTCGGACCTTGTATCCCTTGAATCCCTTGTGGGCCTTGCACTCCTTGTGCACCTGTTGCTCCTTGAATCCCTTGTATTCCTTGCACTCCTTGTGCGCCCATCGGACCGGTTGGACCAATCGCCCCTTGTATACCTTGCACTCCTTGGGGGCCCTCTGGACCCGTTGCTCCTATTTCCCCTTGTATCCCTTGAATTCCAGTTGCTCCTTGTGCTCCAGTTGCTCCCGTTATCCCTTGCACACCTTGTATTCCCTGTATTCCTTGTGGACCTTGTGGGCCTGTTGCTCCTACCGGTCCTTGAATGCCTTGTATCCCCTGAGGACCCTCTGGACCCGTTGCTCCAACTGGCCCTTGAACACCTTGTATTCCTTGCGGGCCCTGAAGTCCCTCTGGGCCTTCTGGACCTGTTGGACCTATCTCTCCTTGTATCCCTTGGATTCCAGTTGGACCTTGTGGCCCAGTCGGACCTATGTCACCTTGCGGACCTTGGATTCCCTGTGGACCTTGTTCTCCTGTTCCCCCTGTCGCTCCTTGGATTCCTTGAGAACCTTGTGGGCCTTGAATTCCTTGTGGGCCGGTTGGACCTATGTCGCCTTGTGGGCCTTGAATCCCTTGCGGACCTTGATCTCCAGTGGCCCCCGTTACTCCTTGAATTCCTTGGGGACCTTGAACACCTTGGGGACCCGTCGGACCTATCTCTCCCTGCACACCTTGGATTCCTTGCGGACCTTGCAAACCCGTCACTCCGGTTGCTCCCGTTTCTCCTGTCGTTCCTGTCACTCCAGTTGAGCCTGTCGCCCCAGTATCTCCTGTTACTCCTGTCGCCCCGGTTGCTCCTGTCGGGCCAGGTGGTCCACCAGATGGACCTGTTACTCCCGCCGGACCTGATGGCCCCGTTGGGCCGGTCGGTCCTGCTGGTCCTCCAGATGGGCCTGTTACCCCTGTTGGACCGGTTACTCCTGTTGGACCTGTAGTGCCTTCCCCTGTCGCCCCAGTTGCTCCCGTATCTCCTGTTGCCCCCGTCGGACCTTGGATTCCTTGAATTCCCTGTGGACCTTGCACTCCTTGTGCGCCCGTCGCTCCTTGAATTCCTTGTACTCCTTGCACACCTTGGGGACCCATCGGACCTGTTGGACCAATCTCCCCTTGAGCACCTTGCACTCCTTGGGGACCCTCTGGACCCGTTGCTCCTATTTCCCCTTGTATCCCTTGAATTCCAGTTGCTCCTTGTACTCCAGTTGCTCCCGTTATCCCTTGCACACCTTGTATTCCCTGAATTCCTTGGGGACCTTGTGGGCCTGTTGCTCCTACCGATCCTTGAATACCTTGTATCCCCTGAGGACCCTCTGGACCCGTTGCTCCAACTGGCCCTGGCACACCTTGGATTCCTTGCGGGCCCTGAAGTCCCTCTGGACCTTCTGGACCTGTTGGTCCTATATCACCCATCGGACCTTGTATCCCTTGAACTCCCTGTGGGCCTGTTGCTCCTGATGGCCCTGGTACTCCTTGTATTCCTTGTGGCCCTTGATCTCCTGTTGCTCCTGTGGCCCCTTGAGGCCCTATAGCCCCCTGTATACCTTGTGGACCTTGATCCCCTGTTGCTCCCGTTGCCCCTTGAATACCTTGAACTCCTTGTATTCCTTGTTCACCAGTTACTCCCGTCGGACCAGGAATACCTTGAATACCCTGCGGACCTTCTGGACCTGTTGGACCAATTGGCCCTTGAATCCCTTGGATTCCTTGCAAGCCCTGTGCTCCCGTACTTCCAGTCGGACCTGTACTTCCCGTTGCTCCTGTTATCCCTGTACTTCCTGTAGCTCCAGTATTCCCAGTTGCTCCAGTCGCACCTGTACTTCCACTCGGTCCACCGCCCGGACCTGTCGCACCAGTCGGCCCCGTCGGACCAGGAGGTCCTCCAGATGGTCCAGTTATCCCAGTTGGACCTGTTATTCCAGTCGGGCCTGTTATCCCCTGACCAGTTGCTCCGGTTGCACCTGTATTTCCACTCGGTCCTTGTGTTCCTTGTATCCCTTGTGCTCCTTGTATTCCTTGTGGACCAGTTACACCCGGTAACCCTTGGACGCCTTGAATTCCTTGAGGTCCCTCAGGTCCCGTCGCTCCAATTGGCCCCTGTAATCCCTGTATCCCTTGTATACCTTGTGCCCCAGTCGCTCCCGTTGGACCAATCGGACCTTGTAACCCTTGCACCCCTTGAGGTCCTGTCGCTCCAGTTTCTCCTTGTGGTCCTCTCAATCCTTGTGGGCCCTGCTGTCCTTCTGGTCCAGTTGCACCTATTGGCCCAACTGATCCTTGTATCCCTTGCACACCTTGAGGTCCTGTCGGGCCCATCTCCCCCATCGGACCTTGTAATCCTCTTGGTCCTTGAGGTCCTGTTGGGCCTTGTGGACCGGTTGGACCAGTAATCCCTATACCTGTAAACCCAGTTGGAACAGGGGGGAAAGTAGGCCCAATAAGTTCGGGTGGAATTCTAAAATTAGAGCTTAACGAATTTTGCTTCCGATTATTATCACGATTCTTCACACTTTCACCGCCTACAAACCGTCTTTTTCATAATAAATAAGCCTCTTCTTAATCTATTTACAAAAATAATTTCCAAGACTATTTTTATTTTAAATAATAAAAACTCCCTTAATTTCTTAAGGGAGTCCTGCAATTGAATCCATATTATCTGTATTAGGGACAGCTTGCGCTATACTCGATGTATTTACATTTTGCCCCATATTTGCTCCTGTTACAGTACCAGCAGGAGTGCCCCTTGTATACGTCGTCGTCACCGAATCTCCCGGCTGTAAACAAAGCTTCGTCTCCGTCCCTATTACTGTAACAACATCAATCCAAGTACACCCCATTGAACCACTATATGATTTCGAAGCAGTAAATGAAGTGTCGCTCAAATTATCACCGGTAAATATATTTCCAGTGTTATTCACAATAACAAACTCTTTTATATGAGCAGGCATAATTACACTCTACCTTTCCTCTATGAACCTAACGTACGTGTACTCGTTGCCAAAGGCGGAAGAAATACTGATGTTCTAATGACCGCTTCTGGCTGCCTTTTTCCATTTAAAAAAATAGCCGCACTCGATCCTCCAGCACCTGCATATACTTTTGCTACAGCTAAAGGTGAGAGATCATAACAGTCACCGACATTAACAGCTCCTGTATTATTAATAATTTTTACTTTACGCAAATTAATCCCCATTTACCCCTCCTCCTTTTTTATACTGTATGCAAAAGAAAAAAACTTGAAACAGACTCGTTTCAAGTTTTTTACAATTAACTATTTCGTTTCACCTTCATATTGAAGCATACCGCCAACCATGTTCACTGTTTTAAACCCTTGTTCATTTAAATAATGACATACATTTTCACTGCGCATTCCTGAACGACAAATAAAGATATATTCATTCTCTTTATTAAAGAAATCTACTTTATGTGGGATATCGCCCATTTTAATATGTACAGCTTCTGGAATCTTTCCTGCCGCTACTTCTTCATCTTCTCTTACATCTACTAAAAATAACGTTTCTCCATTTTCTAAACGCTCTTGCACCTCTTCTGTAGTGATTGTTTTAACTTCTGTCATATGTAGTTCCTCCTTATATACAATAAAACCTTTAGTTTCTTTTTCACAAACATTCTCTACCAATTTTAGCATGCAAAAGAAAGAACGCAAAGAATCGAAAAGCTATTTCTCAATTTTCTCGTAAAACTTATTCTTTACAAACATAACTAGCACATTGTATCCTCAATATACTTGTTTTATGAAAGGAGTCGATTAAAATGACACTTTTTCTTTTCATTATGGGCATTGTGTTCTTACTCGCTGCAATTATTGCTCTTAGTATGAAAAATAATAGAAAAATAAAATCCCCACAAGAAATGTCATTCTTATTTCTATTGCTTAGCATAGCGTTTTTCGGTATAGCAATAGCTACATATATTTTCCGTCTACAAATCATGTAAAAAAAGGTGCCTACTACAAACATCGCACCTTTTCCCCATCATTTGTCTTCTAAACAAAACTAGATACTTTCCGATTTAAAAATTCATAAACTTTCTTTTCAAATAAATGAATATCAAATGCTCCCGCCATATGCCCATTTATACTTTCTATCTCATACACTTCCGCATACTTCCCTTGTTTTTGCAAAATATCTACCATTTTATAATTATAACGAGACGGCTGAAGCAAATCTTGTTTACAGGGAATCATAAGTACATTCGCTTCTATGTTAGAAAGAGATTCTTCTAGTGAAGAAAACCCATGTGCAATATCATGCAATAAAACTGCCTTCGCAGTATACATCCATGAATTTGCATCTACTAGCTCTATACTTGTATACGTCGCTTTATTTATCTCTTTTTCAAATGATGTTAGTGTAGAAAACTTTTCATAAGGTTCTACCTCTATACTATTACGAGGAAATGCCATTTCATAAAAATGCTCATCAAACGCGTTCATAAACATCATTCTATTTGCTAAATGAAGCCCCTTTATCGGCTGCTCTTCTCCATATTTTCCATCTTTCCAATTTGGATCGAGTTGAATTGCCTCAATCGCATTTTGCGCTACGTTTACTGACGTAATAATTGGGTTTTGTGGGTTCGTAATAACGCCAATCATCCGCTCTACCATATGTGGATAGTGAACCGCCCATTGTTGTGCAATCATTCCCCCCGCCGACGGTCCGATTACAGCGTGTAACCTTGAAATTCCCATACCTTTTATTAACTCATATTGCACACAAGCTACATCAAGAAATGTAAAAATCGGAAAATCCATAGCATATTCTTCTCCAGTTTCTGGATTAATTGATTTCGGTCCTGTTGTAATTACATATGGATTCCTCACCTGCACATTACAAAGATTATCCGTACATATAACAAAATACTTATTTGTATCAATTGCTTTTCCAGGTCCAATTAGCCCATCCCACCAACCAGACTCCTCATCATGAACTGTATATTTTCCTGCCGCATGACTTGTTGCACTAAAATAATGACAAACCAAAATCACATTTGACCTTTCTCTATTTAAAGTGCCATATGTCTCGTATCCCATTTGAACAGGAATTTCTCTGCCATTTTCAAACGTAAACCCTTTTAAAACAAACTTCTCCTTTTTTACAATTTGCACAGACTCTCCCTCTCCCCGTTATAGTATGAACTGCTTACTAAAGTTTTTTTTCTATGCAAACTAATCTCCTTCTTCTTTTCATAAATAAATGAATAATATACAAAATTAGCCACAAAATAGCACTATATTACAAGATTAAAGAGGGCGTACATATGATTTGGAATTGGTTACGTAAGAAAAAAAAATCAAATAAACCAGAAGCAAACGAAACAGATAATCAGGAGCAGCATTCTAACAATCAAGAGGATGATAACAAAGAACAGACTAGAAGTATGAAACATAATAAAGGTAAAAATAACGAGCAAAAAGATTCGTCTCAGGATAAGCAACAGAGCGCTAAACAAGAGGATTCCTCTCAGGATAAGCAACAAAGTTCTAAACAAGGTGATTCTTCTCAGGATAAGCAACAAAACGCTAAACAAGGTGATTCTTCTCAGGATAAGCAACAAAACGCTAAACAAGGTGATTCTTCTCAGGATAAGCAACAAAACGCTAAACAAGAGGATTCTTCTCAGGATAAGCAGCAAAGTGCTAAACAAGATGACCCTTCTCAGGATAAGCAACAAAACGCTAAACAGGATGATCCCTCTCAAGATAAGCAGCAAAGTGCTAAACAAGATGACCCTTCTCAGGATAAGCAACAAAACGCTAAACAGGATGATTCCTCTCAAGATAGGCAACAAAGTGCTAAACAAGATGATTCGTCTCAAGATAAGCAACAAAGCGCTAAACAGGATGATTCCTCTCAAGATAGGCAACAAAGTGCTAAACAAGATGATTCGTCTCAAGATAAACAACAAAGTGCTAAACAAGGTGATTCGTTTCAAGATAAACAGCAAAACACTAAGCAAGATGAACCTTCTCAAAGTAAGCAACAAAGCTCTGGAGGTAATAGTATTTATGACTTTACAAAACCAGAAAAAGATCGTATTCATTCTTTACAAAATTTAATAGAGAAGCTGAAAAAGTCTAGTGATTTTGTAAATTATCATACATCCGACGATGAAACGATGCCTTATTGGATTTCTTACTATCGCCCTTCACTTGATGGAGAAAAATTACAAAAGTATTTAATGCCCACTCTTTTAGAACGACCTAACGCATCACTAGAAGAGCTTAAGGAACATATCCCGATGAGCGGCATTACAATTACGAACGACTTACAAAAAATTGAGGATATGGTTTTAAAGGGGCATGCGATTATTCAATTGAATCAGCAAGATCAAAAATGTATGCTTGCAAACATTGCAATTGATAATTATCGTGCACCAACCCCTCCTTTAAACGAATCAACTGTTATTGGTCCGCAAGAAGGTTTCGTAGAGGATATTGATACAAACATTAATTTAGTTCGAAAACGTCTTCCTGTTTTAGATTTACAAACAAAAGAAATGATTATCGGCGAGTTTTCCAAAACAAAAGTTGTCATGATGTATTTAGACAACCTTGCTGAAAAAGATAATGTAGATTTTCTAGAAGAGTCATTACGCGCTCTTGAATATGATCAAATTAATGATAGTGCTTATTTACAAGAATTAATGGGTGAAAAATCGATTTTCCCTCTCTATATCAATACAGAACGTACTGATAGAGTTACAAAAGCACTAATTGATGGAAAAATCGCTATTTTTGTTGATGGTTCTCCAAGTGTTTTACTAACACCCGTATCCTATTTTGATTTTTTCATTTCACCAGAAGACTATAACGTCTCCTGGATGTACGCTACATTTTCAAGGATTTTAAGATTAATTGCCGTTCTATTTTCAATTTGCGCTACACCGTTATACGTTGCAGTTTTAAATTATCATTATGAACTTATTCCAAGTGATTTACTTGAAACCTTAATTTTATCAAGAGCACAAGTACCATTCCCACCTTTAATTGAAGCACTCTTTTTAGAACTTGCGATCGACTTACTGAGAGAAGCTGGCGCGAGGTTACCGATGAAAGTTGGTCAAACGCTCGGTATCGTAGGGGGTATCGTAATCGGACAAGCATCTGTACAAGCAGGTTTAACGAGTAACATTTTATTAATTATCGTTGCACTATCAGCACTCGCTTCCTTTATTACACCTATTTATAAAATGGGTAATGCGGTTCGATTACTACGTTTCCCGTTTCTCATATTTGCAGAAATAGGAGGACTTTTCGGGATTTCACTTGGATTTATCTTTTTATTTACCCATCTATTTAGACTCACTTCTTTACGCAAGCCGTACGCTTTATTTTATCCAACAAGACAACAATCTGTTAAAGATTCTTGGATTCGTTTTCCTTTAACAATGATTGATACAAGAGATGTACAAGCAAGGCCACAACATGTAAAAAAAGCAGCGAAAGGAATTTCAACAAAGCATAGATCAGACTTTGATGATTAAGAAATGAGGTGCATTCGATGAGTAAAGTTCAAGAAAAATATCAAATATCTCCTATCTTTGTTTTCTTCTTAATTCACGGTGCACAGTTCGGTGCTGGCGTTCTCGGCTTCGCTCGAATCATCGCAAAGGCCGCTGGATACGACGGATGGATGGGAGTTATAATCACAGGAATTTTAATCCACATTCTTATATGGATGATGTATGTCTTATTAAAAGAAACAAATGGGAATTTAGTTGATTTACATCGGCAAACATTTGGAAAATGGCTAGGAAATGGCATTAGCATCATCTTTATGGCTTATTTTTTAATCGTTAGTATTTCAGTCATCCGAACATATGTTGAAATTATTCAAGTATGGATGTTTCCTACCGCTTCTACCTTTATGTTAACACTCTTTTTATGCTTAGTTAGCTATTACATTATCTCTTCTGGATTTCGTGTAATTACCGGTATTTGCGTCATCTCTGTTGGTGGTACATTAGGATATTTATTTCTAAGCTTATTCGTTTTGAAATATTCACATTGGGATAATTTACTACCTATATTCACACATTCTTTTTCAGACATTTTAAAATCCGCTCAACTGTCAATCTACAGTATGACCGGTTTTGAGATTTACCTCATGGTGTATCCATTTGTGAAAAAGCCTATGCAATCTCATAAATACGCTCAGTTTGGAGCACTATTTTCAAATCTTCTATATTTATTTAGCACCCTTTTAGCCTTTGCATTTTTTAGTGAAAAACAATTGTTAAAAACGATATGGGCCCAACTTTCTATGACCCAAGTTATTCAATTACCATTTATAGAAAGACTCGAATATATTGCAATTTCAGGCTATGCACTCGTTATTATTTCAAGTTTTATCCTCCCTTTATGGGCGTCAATGAGAGCAACTCATGAAATATTCCGTGTAAAACAAAGGGGTGTTTTAATTGCTTTTATCTTTATCACTCTCATTGTTTCGCAACTTTTAACAAACAGACACGATATTAATAACTTTATTAGTAATGTATCAAAGGTTAGTTTTTGGCTCATTTATGTATACATCCCAATCCTATTTATTATTGTGTGGGTGAAAAGAAAATGGAAAAAATCAAAAGCACAAGCAAATTAATACTTATTTCTTGTATAACATTCTTCAGTCTAATTGGATGTTTACAAAAAAATATTATCGACGATGTACAACTTATTCAAGGATCCGTATTTGACGTTGCAAAAGATAATAAAGTAAAAGTGACATTCGTTTGTCCCATTCAAAAAAAAGGAAATAAAGTTCAAGTTTTTGAAGGCAGTGCAAATGCGGTAAAACAAGTAAAAGCAGACACATCTTTAGAGTCTTCTCAACCTTTTGCTAGTGGACAAATGCGTGTCGCTCTATATACGATAAGACTTGCCAAAACAGGAATGTCTACTTCATTCGATACATTACTCCGAGATGTGAATATAGGGAACGCTTTATATGCTGCTTTATTAGATGGGAATGGTACTGAACTTTTAAAAGGCAAATATTCGACTTCATACAACGTTGCAATTTATATAAAAAAATTGCTAGAACATAACATGGAGACCGGACCTTTACCAGCGGATAATCTACATATAGGAGCATTTCGCTATTATCAAGAAGGAAAAGACTACTATATTCCCATTCTAAAGAAGCATGGTGATAAAATAAAAATTACCGGAATTGGCCTTTTTAAAAAGGATAAATATATCGGTAAAATTGCGGAAAAAGATATGTTCATATTTAAAGGACTATTAGAGAAACATAAATTAGATTCACATGAATTTAAAACAGATTCTGCGTACGTAATGATTAATAATATTCGTTCTGTTCCAACTTACGATATAAAAATTAAAAACGGAAAGCCTTCTTTTTTCATTCACGTTCGTCTTGATGCACGTATTCAAGAACTATCAAAACAAATTAACTTAGAAAATAACAAGAACACAAAAAACATTGAAAAAGATGTACAAAAACAATTAGATAAACAAGCTGCTAAGTTAATTAAGCAATTTAAATCTTTAGGCGTCGATCCTCTCGGGCTAGGTGCAAAGTATAAACAACATTATCGCCCATTCAAATTAGAAGAATGGAGACAAATGTATAAAGATGTTCCGGTTCATATAAAATACACCGTAAATATTACAAATTCTGGTGTTATTGAATGAGAAATGATTGAACTCCTCTCTCCAGCATGATACAACGGAGAGAGGAGTTTTTTATTATCAAATAGAGAGAGAAGATATTTATGGGGGAGCTTATGTCTAAAAAATTAGTAAAGCCTATTTTAAATGGTATTTTATTTCTCGGCGTCTTTTTATTTGCTCATACATACTTAAAAAATGTTTCCTTCACACGTTACTTACTTGTCGTTATACCAATGTTACTCGTCGGTATTTTTGGCATCGATCTTATTTCATCGCTTTTAATAAAAAAAGAAGAATAACGAGCGAACATCTTATTTCGATAAGATGTTCTTTTCATTTCATAATCACCTTATGTTACAATAAACTTCGGCATAACGTAAGAAAGGATGAAACAACATGACAAACGAAAAAGGTTTAGATAAAGGATACGAACTTGTTGCGAAAATGCATGAAGTATTCGGACATCCTGTGACAAATACTCCAACAAAATTAACAGAAGAGCGTGCAAAAATCCGTGCAAGTTTTATGCAGGAAGAACTAGAAGAATTTCTAGAGGCAACGACTGTTGAAGATCAATACGATGCACTGATTGACCTTATTTACTTTGCATTCGGAACGTTTGCAGAAATGGGCGTACGTCCAGATAAAGGATTCGAAATTGTAAACAACGCCAACATGGCAAAACTATTCCCTGATGGGAAGCCTCGATTCCGTGAAGGCGACGGTAAGATTCTAAAGCCAGAAGGCTGGCAAGCACCGGAACCACAACTTCGTGCTGAAATTGAACGTCAGCGTCAAGAAGCTGAAAAAAACTGCTAGGATTTCCTAGCAGTTTTTTATTATGGCTTTTTTTCTGCCAATCATTAATGACCCACGTGCCCTGCGTGTCCTGCTGCTCCACTAATACTAGCTGCTCCTGCTGCTGCCCCTGCTCCTCCTGCTCCAATTCCACCTGTCCAAGGAGAAGATTGTTGTTGTTGTTGATATTGCTGATATTGTTGGTGCTGTTGGTGCTGTTGGTGCTGTTGACCTTGGTGTCCATGATGTTGACCTTGGTGTCCATGATGTTGGCCTTGGTGCCCATGATGACCGTGTTGGCCTTGATGACCTTGGTGATGGTGGTGACCTTGGTGTCCATGATGTTGGCCTTGGTGGTGATGTCCATGGTGACCATGTTGGCCTTGGTGAGTTTGATAAAGAACAGCTTGCGGATGAATGTGGTGGTGACCGTGGTGATGTACTTGTTGCCCCTGATGACCATGTTGACCTTGATGATGGTGATGACCATGATGGCCGTGTTGACCTTGATGGTGGTGATGACCATGATGGCCGTGTTGACCTTGATGGTGGTGATGTCCATGATGGCCGTGTTGACCTTGATGGTGGTGATGTCCATGATGGCCATGTTGACCTTGATGGTGGTGATGATGACCATGGTAGCCGTGAACTACTTGCGGATATCCACCTACTCCTCCTGCTACAACACCTACTCCCGGTACAGGAAATCCTGTCTGTACTCCTCCAACGAAAGATGGAAATGCAGTTGGTACGCCTACTGGTACTCCTCCCGCTGCTCCGCCAACAAATGTTGGGATTCCAGTTTGCACTCCGGCTACCGATGATGGAAATCCTCCTGTTAATGTTGGAATTCCAGTTTGTACACCCGCTACTGATGTAGAAAACCCTCCAGGTGTTCCGCCCATCCAGCTCGGAATTCCACCGTATCCTTGTTGTCCTCCTCCCATTAACATCATTTGTTCATAACTATCCGATCCACTCCCGAAGAAACCATGTGGTGCATTATTGTCCATCCCTTTCATTCCTTTCACCTCTTCTACTCAATTTAGCCTACCTTTTTTATCATATTTCCTATAGAAGAATAGGTGTTTGTCTGCACTAGAATTCCGCTTCTTTTTCTTCATTCATGATAAAATTAATTAACTGAATATTTTTTCTAGGAGGTATTTATATTGAAGAATGTAACAAAGGCTTCTATCAATGATTTAGATTCAATCGTCCATATAGATATTGACGTAATTGGAAACGATAGTAGACGAAATTATATTAAGCACACTATCCGTGAAGGCAGATGCATCATTGTAACAGAAGAAAATTCTATCTCTGGCTTTCTAACATACGATACAAATTTCTTTGGTTGTACTTTCCTCTCATTAATCATTGTTTCACCAACTAAAAGAAGGCAAGGCTATGCAAGCTCGTTAATCTCATATATGTTAAGTCATTCTCCTACTCAAAAAATATTTTCTTCAACGAACGAATCGAATGAAAGTATGCAGAAAGTATTTAACTCGAATGGTTTTATACGTAGCGGAATAGTTGAAAACTTAGATGAAGGTGACCCTGAGATTATTTTCTATACAAAAAAGCTCAGAACATAAACGCTCTGAGCTTTTTCAAATGATTTAGTTTGCAACAACGTTAACAAGTTTTCCAGGAACAACAATTACTTTACGAACTGTTTTCCCTTCAATTTGGTCTTGAATTGCTTCAAGTGCAAGTTGTTCCATTTCTTCTTTTGATGCGTCTTTACTCATTGTTAGTTTTGCGCGAACTTTACCCATAACTTGAACAACGATTTCAACTTCATCTTCTACAAGTTTAGACTCATCAAATGTTGGCCAGCTTGCATATGTGATTGTTTCATTGTATCCAAGTTTGCTCCATAGCTCTTCCCCGATATGAGGTGCAACTGGTGCAATCATTTTTACGAAACCTTCTACATATTCTCTTGGAAGTGTTTCAGCTTTGTATGCATCGTTGATGAATACCATCATTTGAGAAATCGCTGTGTTGAAGCGAAGCTCTGCATAGTCTTCTGTTACTTTCTTCACTGTTTGATGGTAAGCTTTTTCAAGCTCTTTATTTGGTGCGTCAGTAATTTTCTCACTTAATTCACCGTTATCTTGAACGAATAGACGCCATACGCGGTCTAGGAAACGACGAGCTCCGTCAAGACCATTTTCAGACCAAGCGATTGAAGCATCTAATGGTCCCATGAACATTTCGTATAGACGAAGTGTATCTGCACCGTGGCTTGCTACGATATCATCAGGGTTTACAACGTTACCTTTTGATTTACTCATTTTCTCGTTGTTTTCACCTAGAATCATACCTTGGTTGAATAATTGTTGGAACGGTTCTTTCGTTGGAACTACACCGATATCGTATAATACTTTATGCCAGAAACGAGCATATAGTAAGTGAAGTACAGCGTGCTCTGCACCACCGATATAAATATCAACTGGAAGCCATTGTTTTACTTTTTCAGGATCTACAAGTGCTTCGCTATTGTTTGGATCGATGTAACGTAGGTAATACCAGCAGCTACCAGCCCATTGCGGCATTGTATTTGTTTCACGACGACCTTTTTTACCAGTCTCAGGATCAACAACATTTACCCACTCGTCAATGTTAGCAAGTGGTGATTCACCTGTACCTGAAGGACGGATGTTTTCTGTTTTCGGAAGAACTAATGGTAATTCCTCTTCTTTCACAGCTGTCATTGTACCATCTTCCCAGTGAATTACTGGAATTGGCTCACCCCAGTAACGTTGACGGCTGAATAACCAGTCACGTAGACGGTACGTTACTTTTTGATTTCCTGCGCTCGTTACTTCAAGCCATTCAATCATTTTTGCGATTGCTTCTTCTTTATTTAAACCATCAAGGAATGCTGAGTTTACGTGTGCACCATCACCTGTGTACACTTCTTTCGTAATATCTCCGCCTTTTACAACTTCCTTCATTGGAAGATTAAATACTGATGCGAATTCATAGTCACGCTCATCGTGAGCTGGAACTGCCATTACAGCACCTGTTCCGTAAGTTGCAAGAACATAGTCAGCAATCCAGATTGGTAATTTCTCACCGTTTACTGGGTTAACTGCGTAAGCACCAGTGAATACACCAGTTTTTTCTTTCGCAAGTTCTGTACGCTCTAGATCACTCTTCATTTTTACAGCGTTAATGTAAGCTTCTACCGCTTCTTTTTGTTCTGCTGTTGTAATTTCTGCAACAAGTGCATGTTCTGGAGCTAGTACACAGTATGTTGCACCAAATAATGTATCAGGGCGCGTTGTGAAAACTGTGAATTTCTCGTCTGTACCATCGATGTTGAAGTGTACTTCTGCACCTTCAGAACGACCGATCCAGTTACGTTGCATATCTTTTAAGCTTTCAGGCCAATCAAGCTCATCTAGATCTTCTAATAGACGATCTCCGTAAGCTGTAATTTTTAACATCCACTGTCTCATCGGACGACGCTCAACTGGATGTCCACCACGCTCACTCTTACCGTCAATGATTTCTTCGTTTGCAAGTACTGTACCAAGTGCTGGGCACCAGTTTACAGGTACTTCATCAACGTAAGCTAAGCCTTTTTCAAATAGTTTTAGGAAGATCCATTGCGTCCACTTATAGTAGTTTGGATCTGTTGTATTTACTTCACGGTCCCAATCGTAAGAGAAACCTAATGATTTAATTTGGTTACGGAACGTATTAATATTATGCTCTGTAAATTCAGCTGGGCTGTTTCCAGTATCAAGTGCATATTGCTCTGCTGGAAGACCAAATGCATCCCATCCCATTGGATGAAGAACGTTATATCCTTGCATACGCTTCATACGAGATAAAATATCTGTCGCTGTATAACCTTCTGGATGTCCTACGTGTAAGCCTGCACCTGATGGATATGGGAACATATCTAGTGCATAAAATTTTGGTTTTTCTGTCTCATCTGGCGTACGGAATGTTTTATTCTCTTCCCAGTACCCTTGCCACTTCTTCTCAATTTCTTGATGATTAAAGCTCATGAGATACCCTCCTTGAAATTCTATTTATTTTCACCGCCCAAAATACAAAAAACCTCTCATCCCTAAAAAGGGACGAGAGGTTATAGATTCCCGCGGTACCACCCTAAATTAATGTACAAATATACATTCGCTTAGATCCGTAACGTGGATTAACGGCAATTGCTACTATTAGTTTCACAACTGCAACTCAAAGGCGAGTTCATAACGAAACGTGGATTGACTTGCACCGACCGTCAACTCTCTAAACCAGCTTCTATTACTACTACTCCTTCTCACTGTTATTACACATATAAGTTACGTGAACTATCCTTCACCTAGTATCTCTTAAGAGCTTACTTAAAGCGAGGACTTCTCGGTTAATCGTTACTCTTAATAACTAACGAATTCATCTTAAGACAGCCGAGCTATCTCCCTTGTTCTAAAGGTTGTTTTATTTAAATATATTCTAAAACATGTTACATGTTCCGTCAAACTAAACTGCAATTTTTTCTTCAACTGTTTCTTCTACTTTTACTCGTTTATCATAAATGCTCGTTGCTATAAGCGCTACTACAAGCATTACCATGATTGCTATAAACAATACTTCCATATTGTATAAATCCACAATTGCTCCGCCAACGACCGGCCCGAACATTTTCCCTACAGTCGCCGCACTATTTACAACCCCTTGATAAAACCCTAATTTATCTTTTGGTGCAAGTATATTTGCAATCGTTGGAACCGCAGGCCATACAAATAACTCACCTATTGTTAATGTTACCATCGCAACGAGGAACATCGTAAATTGTTGCGCTTGACTTAACACAATGAATGAAGCTGCAAAAATGAAGATTCCAATCATAATTTGCTGTTTTAAAGAACGCTTCATCCAGCGAATTAGCATACTAACAAGTGGCTGTGCACAAACAATCATTGCTCCGTTTATCGTCCATAATAAACTATAGTGACGAAGGCTAATATTCAATTCTTGCATATGTGTTGCAATCGCTCCTTGCCACTGTACGTATGTAACCCAGCATAAAGCATATGCTACACACACGATAAGAAGTGCTTTAAATCCAGGTGTAAGTGACCAACCTTTTTTCATTTCCACTTCTTTTTGTACTCCTGGCTCCTTCTTGTCTTCCATACCACGAAATCCAATAAAAGCAATTAAGAAGAAAACAAAGTATAAAATAAAGTTCGCTAAGAAAATATAATCAAAACGATACGATGCAACTAATCCACCACATGCTGTTCCAATCGCAATACCAACATTTTGTCCAACGTACATCGCATTAAATGCCCGTCTTCCGCCTTCTGGCCAAACCGTACCAACCATCGCATACATCGATGGGAAGACCATTCCAGAACCGAAGCCGATTAACGCTAGCCATACAACATATAACGGCCAACCGTGGAAGAACACAAGACCTAAAATTGATACAAGTGTAATCACTATCCCTACTAAAGTTGATTTATAACCGCCCCATTTATCAAATAAAACACCGCCGAGCAAGTTTCCGATTACACCAGTAAGCGAGTTGATCATTAATACCATTCCGGCCACAGATAAAGATTTTCCCAAGTGATCATGTAAATAAATTGTATTAAAAGGCCATAAAAAAGAAGCACCCGTGACATTAATAATCATCCCAGCTACTAATAGCCATACTTTCCTTGGCATAGCTTCCCCTCCTATTCTATTTTTTTCGTTCATATATATAACAGTAAAATTGTAGTCGTTTTTAAATAGGAAGGCAACTGATTAATAGTTGATGAAATTCAGATAATAGTTCGTCGGTAAATGAATTTATATTGGTTGCTTCTTGGATTATATCAGCGATTATCAGAATATATCGGCGCAACTACAAATATATCAGCGATTATTAAAATATATCGACTTACCGACAAAAAACGACAACAGTAACAATATATAAAAGGGTAGACTGCATGAAATTTTCATGCAGTCTACCCTTATTTGTACTATCCAACTTCCTTTTCTCGCTTCACACGTTCTTTAGCACTCCATTTAAACACCTTATCTAGTAGCGAGTATATTCTCCCAGATTCTTTCGTTAACAAAGGTCCTAACGATGCTAATATTAAAACATACAAAGCTGAGAACGGTTTAATCGCTGCCATTAAGCCACCCGCAATTCCAATATTCGCGACGATAATAGAAAATTCTCCGCGTGATACAAGTGTTAAACCGATATTCGTAGAAGCCTTATGCGATAACCCAGCTTTACGCCCCGCAACCATTCCAGCAGTAAAATTACCGATAAGAGTAATGAAAACTGCTCCTAATGCCAACCACACTGCTCCGCCAAGTGAAAATGGGTCTATACTTAAACCGAAGCTGAAAAAGAATATAGCTCCAAAGAAATCACGAAACGGAACGACAAGCTGTTCAATTCGATCACTATGCTCTGTTTCAGAAAAAACGAGTCCTAGTAATAATGCTCCAATTGCCTCTGCAACATGAATCGTTTCTGAAAATCCTGCTACAAAGAACAAAATAGCGAATATTACAATAATAAAAATTTCATTGGACGAAATATCTAACATTTTATTTAAAAACCGTGTAGCTTTTCTAGCAACTACAAAGAATAGTAGCATATAACCTACTGCGATTAAAATAGATGTAAGAGCACCTACAAATGATGTTGCCCCTCCAAGTACTAATCCTGAAACGACTGATAAATATACCGCTAAAAAAATATCATCAAACATAATGATTCCTAAAATTAGCTCCGTCTCTTTATTACCAGATCTTCTTAAATCAACAATTACTTTCGCAACAATTGCACTCGATGAAATTGTTATGATCCCAGCAATAATTAATGTTTCTAATAAGGGGAAACCCATTATATATCCGTAAAGTAAACCTAATATAAAATTAAGCGATATATGAACAGTTCCCCCAAAAGCAATTGATTTTCCTGATTTAATTAATTTTTTAATTGAGAATTCTAAACCTAAGTAAAATAGGAGGAATATGACGCCAACACGGCCGAGGAAGGAAATAACTTCTCCACTTTCAATAAATCTTAAATCGATAAGCCCTAAATCTGGGGCATGAGGCCCCACTAGCATACCGAGTATAATAAGAAACGGAATAATCGAGAACTTTAACTTTGCAGCGAGAATAGCTGCAAAAGCGACTAATACTAACGCAGTTCCAACTTCAAAGATTAAAGTATCCATCGATTATGAATCCCCTCCTACTGAAAGCAACTCATTAATAATTCTTTTCACTTCATGTCTTTCACCTGATAATACGAGCATATCGCCAGCTTCAATGATAGAATCTGGGCCTGGATTAAAGAACTTCTTCATATTCTTTTTCAAAATGGCAATAATCGTTACGTTATATGTGTTTCGAACATGTAAACTACCAATTGTTTTTTGTACAACTGGTGCATTATTTTCCACCTTAAACCACTCAATTGATAATCCCTCAAAAGCCATTTCAATCGTATCTAAAGCTTGTGGCCTATATACCATTCCGCCCAATATAGCTGCAATTTGTCTCGCTTCAGAATCACGAAGAGAGACGCTTGAAATACTCTCTTCATGATCAGCATCAAAATGGTACATTTCTCTTCGGCCATCATCATGAATAACGATAACCATCTTTTCATTACCTTTTGTAATCACTTCAAACTTACATCCAATACCCGGCAGTTCACTCTCTCTAATATTCATATTTTCCGCCTCCTAATTTTTTAGTTACGGCTTTTATAAATCGACATCAATCTCCGTTTTAAAGCTCTCATCCTTTGAGATACCTAAATACTTTAGTGTCTCTGATGGAGTCGCGTGATGAAAATGTTTTTGCAATAGTGCAATCGCTATCCCTCTTTTGTACGCATGAAATCCGAACGTTTTTCGCATTGAATTCGTTCCGATTTTACCAACAACTCCAACTGCTTCTGCAGCATTATGAATTACACGATACGCTTGTTGGCGCGTAATTGAATTTGGCGTTTTATTAGATTGGAATACGTAATTTTCTCTTTTAACGCCAATAGATTGTACGTAATCTAAAAGCGCTTCTTTTACTTTTGTATTTAAATAAATATCTTGTTTAAATTTTTCATCTTTCACAGGAAGAGCATAAAACTCTTTAACAGTCCCGTCTTCATTTAATACATCTTCAAATTTCATGCTAAGTAGTTCTGTAATTTTTAATCCTGTGTTAATTCCAATAACAAATAAAAGATAATCTCGCTGGGAGTGCTCTTTTAAATATTTTTTCATAGCCTCAATTTGGCTTATATCTTTTAATGCCTCTACAACTTCCATACATGTATTCTCCTCATCTTATGAACGGTAATTTTCTCATTATGTTGTCCATTTTACCTTATCATGCTATGAGATTTCCATGTGTTATCCATTATTTTCACAATATACTCAGGTGGTTCTGAAAACTTTCAATGTGGAAACTTACGATTGTATAAATACGTTGCGGTAAAAAAATGTGGGGATAAAAGTTCAGCTTCTTTCTACAGATTGGATTCCTCCTTTCCTTATACAGCTACTTCTACTTTTATATTACGTTACTTACTTACATTATATTATACATTTCAGTAACATTAAAGTGTTTTTTCTGAAAATAATAAAAACCGAGCGTTTTTGCTCGGTTTTTATTATTAATCTTCTTTCGGAAGAACAATTCCTTTATACAATTGAACTGTAATGAAGTAATAAATCGCATAAATAACTACGAAAATTACGATTGGTATCCAAATACGGAAGTACGGATCGATTAAAATAAATCCGAAAATATTCATACCAACTAATACGTGAGCGATACCCACAATTGCTGGGAATAAGAATACTAAGAATAGCTCTTTATAAATCGATTTCGTTAATAACTCACGGCGCACACCGATTTTACGAAGCATTTGATAACGCGTAATATCTTTTGATGCACCAGAAAGAATTTTAAACATAAGACAGCTTGCCATCATTGCTAAGAACGCAATTCCAAGGAAGAATCCCATAAATACTGTTCCACTCGCAATGCCATAGAACCCACTATATGCTTGATATTTACTATCCATTTGTTCAGCTTTTACATTTTTATATTTATCTAGCTGCAACTCGTCAAGTTTTTTCCATTCTTTTTTATATGTTAAAAAATCATCTGTTTTTCCGATAAATGCTATACCTTCTTTACCATTTATCCCATCATACATTTTTTGATCTACAATTTTAATTGCATGATCATTGTATAAATAATATGGATGGATTGTACTAAAAGCATCTGTCCATTCCGCTGAAAGTTCTTTAGTATTCGCATCTTTTTGATTCATCTCTCTAGAAACTGCACCTACCGGTAGTTCCTCTGAAACTTTTTTCGTATTTACTAAATCCTTCATAGACTTCATCTTTGCCATATCTTTTACGAAAGGACGATTTTTCTCTAAATCTTCTTTTACATAGTAAACGTATTTATCATCAACTTTGTAACGATATTCGCTTTTCTCTTTAAATGTAATACCATCTAAAATTTTCTTTTCTTCAGCTGTTGGATTATGAACTACTGAATCATATATTACTAAACCATCTACCATTTTTATAACGTTATTTTTAAATGCCATACCACCTGAAATTGCACCAGCTCCAAGTGCAACTAACATTGCCACTGTTGCAAGTACTTTTGTTAAACTATTAATTCGGAAGTTTAATTGTGCAAATGTAAAAGCATTAAGTCCTTTTTCACTACGCTTTTTATTACTTTTTAACTTTTTAATAATGACTGGAAGAAGTGAGCCAAATAGCATGTAAGTACCAGCTGTCGTTGTAATTAATGCAATAAGGATTCCCATCTCTTTTAGTTTTTCCATATAGATCATAGATGCATAACCTATACCTAATAAAATAACAGCAAGGAATGCCACTACAACTGTCTTTTTACCTTTTACTGCAACACGCTCTGTTTGTGCATCTGCATGTACTAGTTGCAATACAGAAATACGTGACAATTTAATACTGTTCATAATTGCTGATAATACAAATAGTGCAAAGAAGAAGATGCAAGTAACAGTCATAGATGGTAGATAAAATGCTTTATACCCTTCACCAGCAAATTCAAGCTGTTTCATTAATAACTGTCCAATACCTTCTGCAAGTCCTACTCCAACTGCAATCCCGATTGCAAGAGACGCAGCACCTAATACGATTGTTTCAATAAACATAAGTAATGTAACTTTATGTTTTTTCGCACCTAACATCATATACATACCGAACTCTTTTTGACGAAGAGATAATAAGAAAGAGTTTGCATATAAAATGTAGAAGAACGTTATAATTGCTAATAAAAATGATCCTGCTTGGAATACGAATCCAATAGATTTAATCACTGAATTAGATTCTAAAAATGCTTTATTCAGTGCTAACGTTTGGAACATGTAAAAAATTGAAATCGACATGACAAGACCGACAAGTAAGACGATATAATCTTTCAGCTTACTTTTCAGCCCCGACATG
Organism: Bacillus sp. RCC_6_1; assembly: GCF_041360755.1. NCBI lineage: Bacteria > Bacillati > Bacillota > Bacilli > Caryophanales > Bacillaceae > Bacillus > Bacillus sp. RCC_6_1. The sequence goes on along the minus strand of NZ_JBFUPV010000002.1, from coordinate 120,974 downwards.
GAAAGTTTAAATAACATACTGGAACCTCCTTTCTTACGCCTTTTGTGTACCTAAATCTGCAAGTACATCTAAAATTTCTTTGTAGAACTCTTCACGCGTACCACCGCGATGAATTTCTTTATATAGCTCACCATCTTGAATGAATAAAATACGCTGACAGTAACTTGCACTATATGGATCATGCGTAACCATCATAATCGATACGCCTTGATCTTTATTTAAGTTTGTCATCGCATCAAGTAAACTCGTTGCATTTTTAGAATCAAGCGCTCCTGTTGGCTCGTCCCCTAAAATAATTGCCGGCTCATGCACTAAAGCACGCGCTGCTGCTGAACGTTGTTTCTGTCCACCAGATACTTCAGATGGATACTTTTGAAGTATTTCTGTAATCCCTAACATATCCGCTACTTTTTCTACTTTCGGTCCAATATTACGTGATGCGACACCTTGAAGAGAAAGTGGAAGTGCAATGTTTTCATAAATAGATAAGTTCTCTAATAAGTTAAAATCTTGGAAGATAAATCCTAATTTTTGCGAACGGAAATCTGAAAGCTCACCTTGCTTCATTTTTGTAATATCCGTTCCCGCAATTTCAACAACGCCACCTGTTGCCTTATCTAACGTTGAAATTACATTTAATAATGTCGTTTTACCGGAACCAGATGGTCCCATAATTCCAACAAACTCACCCTCTTGAATTGAGAATGAAACACCCTTTAACGCGTGTGATTGGTTCTCACCTTTTTTACCGTACACTTTTTGAACGTTTTTCACGTCTACAACTGGTTTCGTCATATATATCCTCCTACGCTTGTTTTTCCATTACCTATTTTGCGCTTTTTAGAAGTGAACTGCTATTTGTTAACATTACAATTACCTTACACTTTTGTAAGATAGAAAATGGATGCGTGTAAGGTTGGCTTTTCATACTAGTTCACATTTCGACATAGTAAATCGGTAAATGAAATTATATCGGCGATTGTTAAAATATATCAGCGGTTCTTACACTTTTATCAGCGATTTTTCAAATATATCGGCGATTCTTACACTTTTATCAGCGATTACCAAAATATATCGACTTATCGACAAAAGATGACAATAAAAATAGGCTGTTCCGCGAAAGGAACAGCCCACTGATTAAAGTTTCACTTTATTTCTTTAAAGGTGTTACCGTCCAGTACGTAATAACACGCCAAACCCATTCTAATGGACCCATTTTAAAGATTTTCATCCAAATTACACTAAACACAATTTGAATTGCATAAATTGCGATACATACATATAGCGTCTGCATGTATGTTAAGTTACCTGCAAAGTTAAATACACTACCAGCAATTAAAATCATTGCCGTTTGTCCGATATAATTTGTTAAAGCCATACGACCGTAGTATTTCAATGGTGCTAATAATGTTTGAACTGGTTTTAACTGAAGTAATAAAATTAATGCTCCTACATAGAAAGCTGAAATAATTGGTCCAACAGTAATACCAATTTTTAGAAACTGGCTTGCAGCATCCATTGTTCCATCTTCATTCATCAATATCATATTTACAAATGGGCCAGCAGGCACGTGTCCATATTGATACCATACAGCTGCCACACTTAAAACAAACATAATGCCTGTAAAAATAGCGACTTGCTTTATGTTTTTTGAAAGATTTTCAAATACACGATATTGTCCTGCAGCAAGACCTAATAAAATTAAACCAAGTGGTAATAGTTCTTTAACACCCATTACACTAAAGGCTATTGTCAAAATAAGACCAATTACTAAGTTCGCTTGTTTTTTCGCTTTATAAAACGGTAAAACGATTAATCCGCAAATTGCATATAACGTTAACGCTTCTCCAGGCTGAAACATGTAATGAATCAAACCAAAAATAAATAATGCAACTACGCGGCGGAAAAATAGAACATATCCATTTTTCCCTTTCGCAATCGCTCTTGTAATGAAGATATAGAATCCCACTCCAAATAAGAATGAGAAAATCGAGAAGAAACGACCTTCTACAAATAAGTATAGAAACCTTTGATAGCTAGCATCTACTGTATTAGGATCTGGAGTTTTAATATTAAGTAGTGCTAAAATATTTACTAAAATAATCCCCAGTAATGCGAAGCCACGAATGTAATCTAACTCATCAATTCGTTTGTTTGTAATATTGTTCCCCATAAAGCAGCTCCTTGTCCAAAATTTAATCCTCCCTTACTCTACTGGAAAAGGACAATTACAACTATCGGCAAACCTTACAGAAATCTTACACTATTGTCATATAGCAAAATAAAACCAGGTCATATTTCGACCTGGTTTACTCTGATTGTTTTGATTTTTGAGGTTGTCCTTTTTTACTATTACGCTGTTTTACTTGAACAATGGGATCAAGTTCATTCGAAAACTCAGCGTTATGTCCATTTTGTGTTTTTTGCTCTGGGTTATTTTGATCTGAACGTTTCGCCATTACATTCACTCCTTATTAGTGCGGTGTAATAATCATTTGATGTTGCAATTGGCGAATTGCCATACGTGCTCTATTTAATTGCTCACGTTGCTCATCATTCGCATGTTGTTGCATCGTTTGTAAATCGTTATACGCTTGTTCTAATTGTAACTGTGCATCTGAATACTCCATCGTATTGTAATGCTCTTGTCTCATGCCTTGTTCTAATTGTTCTTTTGCATATTCCACCGCTTGTTCCGCTTGTGTAATATACGATTCAAGTGATTGACGCTCTGCCATAATTGTCCCTCCTTGCTTCAATTCCCCTTTAGTGTGTCCCTTCCATCTCTACCTTATGAGTATGTTATAATGGATTTTGTTTCATTTTGACTCGGCTTAGGAGGGAAAATAATGAAGGTTCAAAACCCTTTTCCATATACAAACGACAATAAACGTTATCATACATGGAATTACCATTTACGAAATGAATTTGGTGAAAAAATCTTTAAAGTTTCATTAGATGCTGGCTTCGATTGTCCGAACCGTGATGGTACAGTTGCTTACGGTGGTTGTACATTTTGCAGCGCTGCCGGATCTGGCGACTTCGCTGGTGATCGCCGCGATGATGTTATAACACAATATCATGAAATGAAAGAAAAAATGCGCTCAAAGTGGAAAGATGGAAAATGTATCGCTTATTTCCAAGCGTACACAAATACACACGCACCACTTGAAGTGTTAAAAGAAAAATTCGAACCGCTTCTAGCAGAAAAAGATGTTGTCGGTCTTTCTATCGCAACTCGTCCAGATTGTTTACCAGACGATGTCGTTGAATATTTAGCGGACTTAAATAAACGTACGTATCTTTGGGTTGAACTTGGACTACAAACCGTTCATGAACGCACTGCAAACCTTATTAATCGCGCTCACGATTATCCGTCTTACGTGGAAGGCGTAAATAAATTACGTAAGCACGGCATTAGAGTTTGCTCTCATATTATTAACGGTCTTCCACTTGAAGATTACGACATGATGATGGAAACAGCTCGTGAAGTAGCGAAACTTGATGTACAAGGAATTAAAATCCACTTACTTCACTTATTAAAAGGAACGCCAATGGTGAAGCAATATGAAAAAGGACAACTCGAATTCCTTTCTCTTGAGGATTACGTAAGTCTTGTTGTTGACCAACTTGAAATTATTCCAGAAGACGTAATTGTGCACCGTATCACAGGTGACGGCCCACCTGATTTAATGATTGGTCCAATGTGGAGCTTAAATAAATGGGAAGTATTAAATTCCATCGATGCAGAATTTGTACGCCGCGGAAGCTGGCAAGGAAAATATGCAAATGAGGAGAAACAACAATGAAATTAGAACGTGTATTACCGTTTGCTCGCACACTGCTGCAAACGGCTGTTAAAGAAGGCGACTACGCTGTAGATGCAACACTTGGAAATGGTCATGACACTTGCTTCCTAGCTGAAATTGTTGGGGATAGCGGAAAAGTATTTGGATTTGATATTCAAAAAGAAGCGATTGAAAGCTCAACAACTCGTCTAAAAGAAAAAGAACTTTTTGAACGTACTGTTTTAGTTCACGATAGTCACGATACACTTCTATCCGTACTACCAGAAGACGCAAAAGGAAAAGTAACAGGCGCTATCTTCAACTTAGGTTACCTTCCTGGCGGTGACAAGCATATCGTTACAAAACCAAACTCAACAATTTCGGCAATTGAACAATTACTAGAAGTAATGGCACCTGAAGGTATCATCGTCCTCGTCATTTACCACGGACACCCAGAAGGACAAGTAGAACGCGACGCTGTTCTCAAATTTGCAGAAGAACTAGACCAAAAACAAGCTCACGTACTGCGATATGGCTTCATTAACCAGCAAAATAATCCGCCATTTATTGTGGCGATTGAGAAACGATAAAGTGAAACTTTAATCAGTGGGGGGAATCCCCACTGATTATTAGTTGAACCAATCGGGCATTTATGGGCAGTTTATCTCCCACCTAACATCTTTGCTCCAGGCGAATTTTAAGGTGGGAGTTTTACTGCCCGTTAATGCGGGGTAATATATCAACGATTTTTCAATTATATCTATCGTAACTCGGGATATATAAACGATTTTTTCGATATATCTATCATAACTTACAATATATCAACGATTTCTCGGATATATCGACGATTCGACAAAACATAACAAAAAAAGACGTGCACTCATTGCACGTCTTTTTGTTATTCTCCTATATAATGGATATAAACATTCTTAAAGGAGACGACACAATGATCGGAATACTAGCAGGAATGGGGCCAAAATCAACTGGACCATTCGTCGATACAGTTGTAGCAGGGTGTCAAACAATATACGGAGCAAAGCATGATATGGACTTTCCTCATATGATGATTTATTCATGCCCAACACCGTTTTACATGGATCGCCCTATTGATCACGAAGCGATGAAAAAAGCGATTATTGAAGGAGCACAAAAACTTGAAAGTACTGGCGCAAGCTTTATCGCTATGCCGTGCAATACGGCGCATCTTTATTTTGAAGAATTACAGCGTTCTCTTTCTATCCCGATTTTAAATATAGTCGATGAAACGTTACAAGCAATTCCTGAAAATATAAAAAGAGTCGCTCTTCTCGCAACAGAAGCAACTGTTCAATCTAGGATTTACCAAGATGGGATTACAAAGCGTAATATAGAATACATTCATCATGAAAAATGGCAGGAAAGCATTAATCAAATTATTACTTGCATTAAATCTGGAGAGATTGAAGAAGCTCGCGAATTGTGGAATGCGCTCGTTTTACAATTGAGAGAGGAAGTTGATACGGTAATTATCGCATGTACCGATTTGAATGTGGTGGCGAGTGAGGATTTTGTTGATTCCTCTCAATGTCTTGCGAAAGCGGTTGTTAGGATGTACTTATCAAATATAAAGAGATCTTCATAAACATAGAAAACACTCCTTCTAAAATGTGTTTTATGTTTAATAAAAATCCCACAAACTTTTAACTTTCTTCACAATTCTTTCAAAGTAATCACACTTAATCTCGCTATATTAAATAAGTAGTTATTCATATAGGGAAGGTTAGGGGAACTAAGAGTATGAAAGTAAATCGTTCGCTTCATTACATTTTTTGGCGTTGGCATTTTTATGCTGGGCTTTTTATTACGCCGCTTCTTATTACTTTGTCACTGAGCGGAATTGGGTATTTATTTCGGGAGGAAGTTGAAGATTTCATCTATAAAGATTTATATTTTGGGAAGAGCGCCCAAACAGAGTCTATTTCGATGTCTGATTCTATTTCCTTAACCGAGAAAAAATATCCACATTATAGTGTGGCGAAAATTAGTGAGTTTAATGGGGATTATAATACAAGACTTACGATTACAAATGAATATACAGGGCAACAAAAGTATGTATATTTAGATAGCAATAATCAAATTGTCGGAGATCAAAACGCAAGTGAAACGTTTGCCAATATAATGCGGGAATTACATAGTTCTCTTTTAGTTGGTGGCACTGTCATCAACTATACTGTAGAACTTGCGGCGTGCTGGACAATCTTTTTAATTGTAACTGGTTTGTATATGAGTATACGACAGTTCAAAAACACACCAGTATCCAATAAGCGAGAAAAAGCAAAACGACGTCATTCTATTATCGGTATTATATTTACAATTCCACTCGTTCTGCTAGTCGCATCTGGATTGCCATGGTCAGGATTTATGGGTAACCAAATTTATAAAATTGCGTCGTCGAATGAATCGCTCGGATATCCGAAATTGTATATGGCGCCGCCTGAATCAAAGGTAAAAGAATTGCCATGGGCAACAAGAAAAGAAGCTCCTCCTGAATCGGATTCAAATGAACCGAAAGCTATTTCTGTCGATGAATTACAAAAAGGAATTGAAATAAAGAAGCCATACGTTATCTCACTACCAGCTGATCCGAAAGGTGTATTCACTGTTTCGAAATCGAGCGGTTCTGGTATTACAGGTATGCATGTTGCACCAAATGAAGAGATAACAGCTTACTTTGATCAATATAGCGGAAAGCTTATTTCCAAAACGGACTATCGTGATTATGGATTACTTGCACAATGGTTCACTTACGGCATCCCGCTTCATGAAGGACATTTATTTGGATGGCCAAATAAAATATTATGCTTACTAACAACATTATCTCTACTACTTCTTATTTATTACGGAGTAAAAATGTGGTTAGCAAGAAAGCCGAAAGGAAAATTAGCAGCACCTCCAAAACAAAGAGATAAGAACAGTATATTCGTTTTCTTTATCATGATGGTTATACTGGGCGCTGTCATGCCTTTATTTGGATTATCTGTATTAGTGATTTTTGCGATTGAACTTCTTATATATGTATTTTCAAAAATACAATCATAATGAAAAGAAAACCACTCTACATGAGTGGTTTTCTTCATCACTGCGCTGTTTTCTTTCGGTACATCTTCCCGTTCCAATAGAAGAATCGTGAAGTGAGGCCTCCGTACTTTACAATGCGCCGTGCCATTTTATGCATATTCTTTTGTGCTGATACTTTTTGATCTGATAAATAAATACCAAGTAACCCTCGGCTTATAAGGCGATGAAACTTCGCATGAGGCAAATCACCAATGCTCTTCTCCGCTTCTTCTACAAAATGTTTCATCCGATCTAATATCGCTTGCTCGTTTTCGTAATAACTACAGAAATTCAAATCTCCGCCTATACGGTCTTCTTCTTGATCAATGAAATAATCAAGTAAGATATGAAGCCCTTGTACGTAAGGGAAGTATCCTTGTCTAATTTTCGCAATATCTTCATCATGTAATTCATCATGAAAGGCATATGCGACAAGACAGAAGATTCCAAGCGTAGAACCGGCACATGCTGAAAATTCAAACCAACTCATCTCTGGTAAGTTTTCTTTATGTGCTTCAAACCAATTTTTCAGGCGCGGCTCTCTTTCTTCTAATTTCACGTGTTTATGAATTTGCAAATCACAATAATAACAAGCAAGTTCATGCAGAATAGGAGCAATTTTGTCATAGTGCTTCGTTTTCTTTAAAACATCTTGGCATGTTTCAACAAGTTCATCTAAATAACCACCATCATCTTGATCATCACGATAACGATAATAATTACCGCCGCCTTCTACTTCAGGTGATAATGCCATTAACATCGATTCATGCAGTGCGGCAAAATCATTTGGATCAAGTGATGTACTGCGATCACATAAATTATCTAAATAGTCGCTGATCGTTTGATACGCTACGATAAAACGAATACATTCTTCTCGGTGTTCATTTGCTAGCAGAGCTAAAATGCCACCGCCCTCACAATGAAACGTTTTATGCTCAATACTTGCGATTGCCTGACTATGAAGCTCATCATTCGGAATATGGTAGGCACGCTCTTTCCACATCGCTAGCTCATGGTGTACAACCGGAAACACATCACGGTATACTTTCGCCATGAGCGTTATGGGATTACTCGGTACGTTCACTTCTTCCTTCATCTCCTCTATTAAATGTACAAATAATGATTTATTTGTTTGTTTTTACTATATTATTGACATGCATTTCAGTAAATGACTGAATATAACTCAAAATTTCATCACGCTCATACTCATTTAATAGCTCGTGATAACAATTCGGCCATTCTTTAAAAGCCTTATCACTTATTTTAACATTATCAAACCAAGTGCGGACACGTGTTTTATCTACAAGTTTATCCTCACAAGCTTGCATTAGCAAGAGCGGAACATCTGGAAAATCATCTATTTTTTTATGAGCAATTTCGATAGACTTAATCAATTCACTATACCAACGTACTGATACTTTACGCAAGAACAAAGAATCATTCTCCATTGCATCTCTCACTTCATGGTTACGTGTTGACATTTCCACCGTAAGATTCGTTGCAAATTGCAATTTTGGAGCCACAACATTTAATATTCTTGAAGCAAATTGAAGCGGAGCAGAGGGTCCAGTCACTACCCCTAAACAAGGCGAACTCAAAATAATACCTTCTACATCTTCTCTCTTCGTTTCTTGCATCATACGAATGACAATAAGACCACCCATACTATGACCGAATAGAAAAATAGGTAACCTATACTTTCTTGCTTCTTTCACCCATAATTTAACTTCCTCTATGTATTCATCAAATGAATCAATATGTCCTCTATTTCTTGAAGTCGTTCCATGTGACGGAAGATCCCCCATCACGACGTGGTAGCCGATATGATTCCACATTTCCGCAACGGCTTCGTAACGTCCGTGATATTCCATTGCGCCGTGCACAATAACAATGACCGCCTTTGCTTCCTCCGCTTCATAATTCCACATACGGCTCTCCTCCATTTCACTCTTTCTCATAATTTGATACACTAAAACTAGTCTCTAGGAAAGGAAGACTTTACATGATATATCCTTACAAAGAAAAAAAACCGAAAATTGCGAGTAGTGCTTTTATCGCTGACTATGTTACGATTACAGGCGATGTTTCCGTTGGCGAGGAATCAAGTATTTGGTTTAATACAGTCATCCTTGGTGATGTGTCACCGACAATCATTGGAGACCGAGTAAATGTACAAGACCAATGTACACTTCACCAAAGCCCGCAGTATCCTCTTATTTTAGAAAACGACGTAACAATTGGGCATCAAGTCATTTTACATAGTTGCCATATTAAGAAAGATGCTTTAATTGGAATGGGATCTATTATATTAGATGGTGCTGAAATTGGCGAAGGAGCTTTTATCGGCGCTGGAAGCCTCGTTTCACAAGGAAAGAAAATTCCGCCGAACACGTTAGCTTTCGGTCGTCCCGCGAAAGTCATTCGTGAATTAACAGAAGAAGACCGTAAAGATATGGAGCGTATTCGCACGCAATACGTTGAAAAAGGTCAATATTATAAATCATTACAGAAGTAAATTTCCGCTGCCATAAGATTGGCAGCTTTTTTTATATAAAATCTAACTTTTTCTTTACAAAACATTATTACTCCCTCAACAAAATCTTATTAAAATAAAAGCTAATATCTCCATATATATGTAGATGAGGGAGGAGAATTTTCATGAAGGTCAGTGGATTATATAAAATAGAATGTTACATTTTCAGAGGAATTAACCGCTACTTTGATCAAAAAACATTAAATATCTTTTTCAGCAATATTACTCATATCGGTGGCGCGACTTTCTCCATCGGACTCACACTTTTCTTTTTAATTTTCGCAAAGGGAACTTTGCATCAAGCTGCAATTGCAACTGCTATTTCGTTAGCAATTAGCCATATTCCTGTGCAAATATTAAAAAGGTGGTATCCGCGAAAACGTCCTTATTTAACAATTCAGGATGCAAAATATCCAGTCCATCCATTAAAAGACCACTCTTTCCCGTCTGGTCATACAACAGCCGTTTTCTCTGTCTTCATTCCATTTATTTGCTATAATCCAAGCTTACTTGCTTTCCTATTACCGTTAGCGTTATGCGTCGGTATTTCACGTATTTATTTAGGCCTTCACTATCCGTCAGATGTATTCGTCGGTATGTGCCTTGGCACTTGTTCTGGCATCATCTCTTTTTATCAATTCATCCCACTTTTCACATAAAGGAGTGATATGATGAGAGTCGCCATTTTTACCGATACTTTTACGCCACAAGTTAACGGGGTTGCGAAAACGTTAGAGCGATTAACACAATATTTTCAGAAAGAACAGATCGCCTATTCTGTTTTCGCCCCTCAGCATACAGCTGAAGATAATTTTGTAGCGAATGTGAATAAGATGAGAAGTATCCCGTTAACAATATTATATCCAGAATGTCGTTTTTCTTTTCCTACTCCGCGCATTAAACGGGAACTACTTTCCTTTAAACCTGACATTATTCACATTGCCACACCTTTCAACATGGGACTTTGTGGATTGTATTATGCAAAAAAGTTAAACATCCCAGTTGTCGGTTCTTATCATACTGATTTCGATGCCTATTTACGTTATTACAAAATCGAATTCCTCTCCAATATGCTGTGGAACTATTTAAAATGGTTTCATAGTCATATGCAAAAAAATTTTGTACCTTCCTTTGAAACATTACATCAATTAAAAAACAAAGGCTTTCAGACCCTCTCTATATGGGGACGTGGTGTAGATTGCACACTCTTTCATCCTGCTTACAATACAGACCTATTCCGAAAAAAATATAATATTACAGCGAAGTATGTCCTTTCCTATGTTGGACGAATTGCTCCTGAAAAAGATATTGATACACTGCAATACCTTATCGTTAAAACAGCACATACTCGAAACGATATTCATTGGCTCATCGCAGGAGACGGTCCTCTAGCAACAAGTTTACGTGAAGCTGTTTCGAAAACAAATATCACTTTTACTGGCTATTTACAAAGTACAGATTTAGCTGAAGCATATGCTTGTTCTAACATAATGGTGTTTCCATCAGCTACTGAAACATTCGGAAATGTCGTACTTGAATCACTCGCATGCGGTACACCTGTCATTGGTGCAAATAGTGGCGGGGTTAAAAATATTATTACAGATGGAAAAACGGGAGTTCTTTGTCCGCCTAAAAATGAAGATGCATTTCTATCATCCATTTATTTTTTATTACAAAATGAAGAAAAACTTGAGCAGATGGGAATAGCAGCTTCATCTTTTGCGAAATCAAAGAGCTGGGATGAGATCTTTCGCGGTTTGCTTAACCATTATGAAGAAGTCCTGCAGCATAACGCATCAGAGTTGCTTGCTTAAATAGAAAAACTCCCTTCAAAAAAACGAAGGGAGTTTATTACATGGTCATAAATTTTAGTTTAATAAATGATACATAAGGTTAAACATTGTTTTATTTCTATATTAATTATATCAAAAATAAACATAACTAAACAGACTTGTAATAAAAACCCATAAAAATTAATATATGGTTATACAGTATTTTAAACTGTATAATGATTTTAAGAATTCCCCTTAAAATCAACTTACTCACATACCTTTATACAGCAATTGTTCCCCAATTCTGTATATCAAAAAACCTTTCATTCATTTGAAAGGTCTTTTTGAGCCTGCACATATTCTTCTTTCGTATTTACATTTATAAACCAATCCGCATTCGCCTGTACATCTTCTCCAGAAACATACTTCACATTACATAGTGATAAAAGCTGGCCCATACTTCTTTTTTCTTCCTGAAGTAAAGCATAAATCTTTTCTTTCACGCGGTTATGATACGCCGCAAGTAGCGGTTGTTTTCTTCCATTAATAATAGGTACAACCGCATCATATTCATTGCTCGTTTGCTCTAGTAAAATGGCAAACCATTGATGCGAAACGTTTGGTGCATCGCAAGGCATAATAGCGTACCAATCTGCTTCTATGTATTCCATACCTGATACAATGCCCGCAAGCGGTCCATTTCCTTTATAGTGCGGGATATCTTCTATAACAGGAACTTGTACGAATTGCTCTACTCGCTCTTTTATATCAGTATGGCTAATTACTACAATGTCTTGCAAAGTAGTTCCCATCACTTTCACAATATGCTCAACAAAAGTAGTTCCCTTCCAAATTGCTAACGCTTTCGGCTCACCAAATCTACTCGACATACCGCCCGCTAATACAATTCCAGCACACTTACTCATTGGCGATGCAGCTCAAATGTAATATGGCCTAATTCCGGTAAAATTAATTTATTCATCGCAAGTCGAACCGCTCCGCTAGACCCTGGCATCGAGAAGACTACTTTGCGCCCAATTGTACCACCAATCGCTCTACTTAACATTGCGCTGCTTCCGATATCTTCTAAATAACTAATCATACGGAACAGCTCACCAAATCCAACAATTTCTTTATCTAATAACGCTGATACTGCTTCAATTGTGACATCACGTTTCGTAATACCAGTACCGCCGTTTGTTAATACAACATCTACATCTTCCTTATGATAACCAGCTAACACCGCTTGCTGAATACTTTCTTTATCATCTTTTACAATTTCATAAGAAGTTACTTTATGTCCCGCTTCTTTTAACAATTCATGTAATAGTTGTCCGCTCTTATCTGTTTCTTCCGTACGTGTATCGGAAATTGTAACAATCTTGCAACGCACTTCTTTTGGAGCTTGTTTTTTATGTTCAGTTACACTCATTTTTTATCTTTCCTTTCTTAAAGACTTTTCTTCATTTTATCATACATACCTTTACACAATTATGTATGAAGCCAATCATGCACCATGATACAATATAAGTATACTAACCCACAAAAAGGAAAGTGTACTTTCTTATACTCCTAGACTACACATCTTTAGCTACTCTTTATATTTTCTACATAATAGAATTCAATTTTAAAACTTGTACTAAAAAATAAATTGGAGGTCTACATTGTATGGAACTTTATAAAAAATTAACAACAACATTTATCCTCTTATCCATCGCTTCAATCACTATCGGCTTTTCCTTAAAAGGCGCAATTCCATACGCTACATTAGTAAGCATTATATTCGCGACACTATTTTTACTAAGTAGTGCCTTTTGCGCAAGTAAAGCACGTCAAATGAAAGGTTGATCACATATGTTCAAAAAGAAATCAATCTTTTGTAAATCATGTAAAACAGAAATACAAACGTATGAAAAAGTATATTGAATTAGAAGGACAAATTTATTGTAGTTCGTGTGTTGAGATAATGAACAAAAACCAGTAAATACAAAAGGGGTGTTTACATTGTTTGAATCCAACCGTATCCAGTTACGAAAGTTTTCCGAAGATGATATTCTAACATATTATAAATGGCATAATGATATAGACGTTATGAGTTCAACTACACTCACTCTTGATAAATATTCCTTTCAAGACACAGAAAAACTTTGCCGGCAATTTATTCATTCTTCGAACTCTAAGAGCTATATCATTGAAGAAAAAGCTACGCATCTTCCAATTGGTATTACTTCTTTAATTCATATTGATTCGTATAATCGAAACGCTGAATGCATTATTGATATTGGTAAAAAGGATTACTGGGGGCAAGGTTATGGGCAGGAAGCTTTAACCCTATTATTGGATTATGCATTTTTAGAATTAAATTTACATCGCCTTTCTTTACGAGTATTTTCTTTTAACGATAGAGCAGTTAAATTATATAAATCACTTGGTTTTCAACATGAAGGAACTTGTAAAGAAGCTATATTCCGCAACGGCACTTGGCATGACATTGAACTCTTCGCTTTATTCCAACGTAATTATAAATAAAAAAAGCTTTGCGCTCACCGCGCAAAGCTTTTTTTCATATATTATAGACCAGCTTGCTCTTTTAAAGCTGCAGCTTTGTCTGTACGTTCCCATGATAGATCTACATCAGTACGTCCGAAGTGGCCGTAAGCTGCTGTTTGTTTGTAAATTGGGCGACGTAAGTCTAACATTTTAATAATACCAGCCGGGCGAAGATCGAAGTTGTTACGAACTAGTTCTACTAGTACGTCTTCAGATACTTTACCAGTGCCGAATGTATCAACTGAAATTGATACTGGTTGTGCTACACCGATTGCGTATGCAAGTTGTACTTCTGCTTTTTCAGCAAGACCAGCTGCTACGATGTTTTTCGCAACATAACGAGCTGCATATGCTGCAGAACGGTCAACTTTTGTTGCATCTTTACCAGAGAATGCACCGCCACCGTGGCGAGCGTATCCACCGTAAGTATCAACGATGATTTTACGTCCTGTTAAACCAGCATCACCTTGTGGTCCACCAATTACGAAGCGGCCAGTTGGATTAATGAAGAATTTCGTTTCTCCATCCATTAATTCTGCTGGTACTACAGCTTTAATTACGTGCTCTTTTAAGTCGCGATCGATTTCTTCCCATGTAACATCTGGGTGATGTTGTGTAGAAATTACGATAGTATCAACACGTACTGGTTTACCATTTTCATCATACTCAACTGTAACTTGCGTTTTTCCATCTGGACGTAAGTATGATAATGTATCATCTTTACGTACTTCAGTTAAACGGCGAGCTAATTTGTGAGCAAGCGAGATTGGAAGTGGCATTAATTCTTGTGTTTCATTACATGCAAAACCAAACATTAAACCTTGGTCTCCTGCACCAATTGCCTCAATCTCAGCGTCAGTCATTTGACCTTCGCGTGCTTCTAGCGCTTGGTCAACACCCATAGCGATGTCAGCAGACTGCTCATCGATAGATGTTAAAACAGCACAAGTTTCTGCATCGAATCCGTATTTTGCGCGTGTGTAACCAATGCCTTGAATTGTTTCACGAACGATTTTCGGAATATCTACGTAAGTAGAAGTCGTAATTTCCCCCGCTACCAATACTAAACCAGTTGTTACAGTTGTTTCACAAGCTACACGTGCATTTGCGTCTTTTGATAAGATCGCATCTAAAATTGAATCAGAAATTTGGTCACAAATTTTATCTGGATGTCCTTCAGTTACAGACTCAGATGTGAACAGATGACGTTTTTTTGTCATGTGGTAAACCTCCCTACAGTAATTGTATATATTGTACGGAACTCATCCTTAATTTGCCACAAACTGCGACATACATTTATTCTCCCACACAAGCATACAGAAAAACCTTTCCTACTTTACATAGAGGAAAGGTTTAATTTGCTACTTGCATACTGCTTTTTGCCCTTCGCTCTTATCGTTCGAGACCTGTAGCCTCGCACAGGTTTTAGCACCTATTCACCTGCATTTATCAATACAAGTGAGGTTGCTGGGCTTCATCGGGCCTGTCCCTCCGCCAGCTCGGGATAAGAGAGTATCCGTCCCAACCTATACTAAAGAAATGATATTCATTTGTCAATTAATATTCACATTTTCCTGAAAGTTTTTCTCAATACGCCTGAAATGAAATATTAATAAGGAAATAATGCATTCACACAAACAAAAAGAAATAAATAGTATACATTATTTATATAATTGTGTTATACTATTGTTGGGGATTACGAGAAATATTTCATTAAATGAAAAGGATGGTATATAAATATGAGTACTGTGAATGTCCAAATTGGTTTACACGAATTATTGAACGGAAGCAATGCACAGATTCAACTAAGTGTTCCGCAATTAGTGGAAAAAGTATTAATGCGAAATGAAGGGAAATTAACTTCTACTGGTGCCGTTTCTGCTTCAACAGGAAAATATACAGGACGTTCTCCTAAAGATAAATTTATTGTGAAAGAAGCATCGGTTGCTGACAAAATTGCTTGGGGAGCTGTGAACCAACCGATTTCTGAAGAACATTTTAATAAATTATATACTAAAGTTTTAGAATACTTAAAAGAAAAAGAAGAGTTATTCGTCTTCAAAGGATTTGCAGGCGCTGACCGCAATTACCGCCTACCAATTCAAGTTATTAACGAATATGCATGGCACAATTTATTTGTACATCAATTATTCATTCGTCCAACTGAAGAAGAATTAACGACTCATGAATCAGAGTTCACAATTGTTTCTGCACCGAATTTCAAAGCTGATCCAGCTGTTGACGGTACAAACTCTGAAGCATTCATTATGGTTTCATTCGAAAAACGCATCGTATTAATTGGTGGTACAGAATACGCTGGAGAAATGAAAAAATCAATCTTCTCTATTATGAACTTCTTATTACCTGAACAAGATATTCTTTCTATGCACTGTTCTGCAAACGTAGGTGAAGAAGGCGATGTAGCATTATTCTTCGGTTTATCTGGAACAGGTAAAACAACATTATCTGCTGATCCAAACCGTAAATTAATTGGTGATGATGAGCACGGTTGGTCTGATAACGGTGTATTCAATATTGAAGGCGGTTGCTACGCGAAATGTGTAAACCTTTCTCACGAGAAAGAACCACAAATTTTCGATGCAATCACATTTGGATCTGTTTTAGAAAACGTTATCATTAATGACCAAACGCGTATCGCAGACTATAACGATACTACTTTAACAGAAAATACTCGTGCTGCATACCCTATGCATGCGATCGACAATATCGTACTGCCAAGTGTTGCTGGACACCCAAATACAATCATTTTCTTAACTGCTGATGCATCTGGCGTATTGCCTCCAATCAGTAAGTTATCAAAAGAACAAGCTATGTATCATTTCTTAAGTGGTTACACTAGTAAACTAGCAGGAACAGAGCGCGGTGTTACATCTCCGCAAGCAACATTCTCAACTTGCTTCGGTTCACCATTCTTACCACTTGATGCATCTCGCTATGCTGAAATGCTTGGTGAAAAAATTGAGAAACACGATGCGAAAGTATTCTTAGTAAACACTGGCTGGACTGGTGGCGAATACGGCGTTGGTAAACGTATGAACTTAGGTTACACTCGTGCAATGATTCAAGCTGCATTAAACGGTGAACTTGCGAAAACTGAAACAGCTAAACATGACATCTTCGGTCTTGAAGTTCCACTTCACGTACCAGGTGTACCTGACGAAGTGTTAATGCCTGAACAAACTTGGGCTGATAAAGCTGCTTACAAAGCAAAAGCAATCGAACTTGCAAATGAATTCAAAGCTAACTTCAAAAAGTTCGACAGCGTATCTGAAGACATTATTAACTTAGGCGGTCCAATCGCTTAAATTAAAACTTTCTGTTGGAATAACCCTTTACTCATATGAATAAGTGTCGTGTAACCGTAAAGTTTCGCGTACTCACCGACAAAACCCAATGCGGCTTAACGGTTACACACACTTACATAAAAAAGAAGCTTACGTGAAAACGTAAGCTTCTTTCTATATCTTATATAAAGTGAAACGCTAATCTCTTCATCTGTGACCTAGA
This sequence comes from Bacillus sp. RCC_6_1, assembly GCF_041360755.1. Classification (NCBI taxonomy): domain Bacteria; kingdom Bacillati; phylum Bacillota; class Bacilli; order Caryophanales; family Bacillaceae; genus Bacillus; species Bacillus sp. RCC_6_1. The sequence goes on along the minus strand of NZ_JBFUPV010000002.1, from coordinate 103,707 downwards.
TTATAAAATTACAGCTTCGAATATATACATTATATCCCTACTGGGTTTCACATCGTATGGGGCTAAAAAAGGCCCTGACCGCTTCTATCCGTGGCTGGATCATCTATTCCATCTAAAAAGAAGTCTTTTACCTTTTTTAGCTCTTTGTTAGTTCTTTCTCATCTTTCATGCTATAGTATCCTAAATTAACAACAATTAAGAAATACCCACCCAAAATCCCTACTGCAAATGCCCACATAACCATGTGGTGCTCAATTTCGTACATAATAATAGCACCCAAAATGGCAGCTGCAAAACGGTTAAACATACCGAGTGTCGGTGCTTTCGTCTTCTTTACAATACTATCTCCAAGCTTCTCAATTCTTCTCCCTAAAAGCCAAACGCAATACATACTTACGATAAGTCCAATTCCTGCACCTAAAAAATGTGCTGAAAACGGTGTTACCATCCAGCCTAGTAAAAGAATACCTAGTATATAATACGATTGAATTTTAAACGACCTTAATGACATACTAATCATGCTGTACCTCTCTTCATTCGTTCTTATCTATCCAACAAAAAATTTCTTTCAAATTCATATTCCTTACATCCATTTCATTCAAATTAAAAACAACATAAACAGTATGTTTATGTTGTTTAAATGTTTTTAGAAAATAATATTATACAAGATTTCAAACATCATATTCTCACATTTTGTGACGGTTTTTCAAACTTTTTTCGTCCATTTATGAAAAAAATGATATCAATCTATGAACATACGGATATGATGTAATAAGTACACAAATAAAGGGGGCGTCTAATGATTTATTTTTTAATGGCTCTCATTCACCTCATTATCCCTGCACTTATTGGACTTTCATTGTATTGGTACACGAAAAACCATAGCATTTTTTACGCTGTCCTCGGTGTTCTTCTTCCAGGTATTATTCTTATTACACTCTTCCGTATTCCATTTTTAAACTTAATTCCACTTATTACTGCTATCTTATTTCTCATCTTCTTACCAAAAATAAAAAAATAGGAAAGCAGATCATAGGTGATCTGTTTTCCTATTTTGATATAGGTTCCCCTGCAATAGAATGAACTTTTACTTTCTCCGATTTCACAAACCATAGACCGACAAAAATGATAATTCCACCGATGATTTGTTGAAACGATACATATTCATTTGCCCAGACAGCTGCAAATAAAACCGCTACAAGCGGCGTTATATACATATATACCATCGTATGTGACGCCCCAATTTTTTGAACACCAACATACCACATTACTAGACCAAATACTGTTACAAAGAAAATAGAATATAGTAAAGCAAATAGTGTCATTCCGTGAGTAATGTGAAATGGCATGACAAACACATGTGGACCACTTAACAATAATAGCGGAATCGCACCCACTAATGCAGACCATGCTGTAACACGTAATGCTGAATATTTTTTAATTAATGGTCCTGCTAAAACAGGATAAAGCCCCCAGCATATTGATGTAATCAGTCCAATTCCATTGCCATAAAAAGAACTAGTAAGCGAATGTCCTGCTACTAAAACTAATGCTGCACCAACAAAGGCAGTCATAGAACCGATTAACTTTCGAGAAGAAAACTTTTCTTGTTTCAAGAAAATCGCAAATGCAGTTGTAAAAATAGGTGAAATAGAAATGAGTAAAGAGGCATTTGTAGCGGATGTATATTTGACAGTTTCCATAAATAACGTTTGATACAGTACAATACCTACAATGCTAACGATAATTAATCTAGGTATATCCTTTCGCTCCATATAAACCGACTTTTCAATAAAAAAGGTAAGGAGTAACAGAAGCGGTGCCGCCGCCATCATGCGAAGTGCAGTAAACTCAATTGCTGTAAATTCTAAAAGTCCATACTTCGCAATTGTATAGTTAATCCCCCAAATAATAACAACACTTAAAATTAACAACTCAATTCCCCATCTTCTCATGCGTATCCCCTCCGCAAAGAAGATTATACAGAAAATTCAATCATATGTACATTTCATTATGTGAAAAAATCTTTTTACTATTGAAACGTTTTGGTAAATGAAATTATATCAGCGATTTTCTGAATATATCGGCGCAACTCCATTTATATCGGCGATTTCCTAAATATATCAGCGCAACTCCATTTATATCAGCGATTTTTTCAATATATCGACTTATCAACAAAAATCGACAATAATAGCCACTTATAAAATAAAAAAGGTGATTCCAAAATACATTTTGGAATCACCTTTCCTTTACTATATTCGAACGTGTAACTTCATATTTGGATTATAAAACTGGCTTGGGCTCTTCAACTGAAAAGTTCCTCCACCTTCATGCCAATCAACCGTTAACTTATCGTCCATAAATACAAGCTTTGTACGATCAGCGATAAAGTTCATTGTGCTTGATTCAATATCCACATCGCGCTCATCTTTCTCTGCTACAGCTACTAAATCGATAATTCCGCTCATGACACAACCGCAACCCTCATTATCGTAAAATAACTTTATATATTTCGCTTCACTTGGAATCGTATCTTTAATCTTTTTATATGCTGCTTCTGTTACAGTAACGTACATATGTTAATCTTCATCCTCTCTTCTCTTATCATTCATATATTGTATCACCATTTTTCTTAAAAGTTATATACAGAAAATTAAGACTAATATACAATGTATGTGATAAAGTTTCAGCAATCGAGCTTTTATGAGTAGTTCATGCAGGAGAAAGGATGTTTACTATCCGTGTTCAAACTACAACGATATCCTATATTATTAGGTCTATTGGGTAGTTTCTTCATTTCTAGCGGAATGCTATTACAGCATGTACTTCCCTATCCTCCTTCTATCGGCTGGATTCTAGGTTTTATTTGTTACCTATCCGCTTCTTATTTTACTACGAAGAATACAAACAACTCATAAAGCAAGAATCATCTTAAGGAGGATTATCAAACATGCCAGCCTTAAAAAAAATAGAGCAATCACTCAATCACTTATTCCAAATTGAAAAATACGGAAAAGATAGTGCCTTTAGTCGATTTATCCCAGCCGTATATGATCCTATCAAATTTCCTTGGCAACAATTTTTCGAAGCAAATTTTGTAGATTTATTTAACGGCCTTATGATGCACGGATCTGAAAATGTAAACAAAGTATTTTTAGCTGTATTCCCTACAGATGACGTTCTCGAAACATTCATTTCACAATCCACACCTGGTGATTTACTCTTTATGCACCATCCCCTTGTAATGGAGTGTGGTGATCCGCTTGGAAGATCCGGTCGCGGTTTCATACCAATTCCTGAAAAATATTTGCAAGGAATAAAAGAAAAACAACTTTCTATATATACATGTCACGTACCAATGGATTTTCATCAAACGCATGGAACGAGTATTTCAATTGCAAAAGCATTAAACGCTACTGTAGTGGACGACTTTGCATATGGAGGTCCAGAACAAGAACCAATTGGCCTTATTTGTGAAATAGATGAAACATCAACAGAAGCACTCCAAAAACATCTAAAACAACTCTTCCAGATTCCTTACACAGACTTCGAAGGTAAACGACATGATTCCATCAAAAAAATCGCAATTATCGCTGGATGTGGCGATGTTGTATCTTTAATGAAGGAAGCAGAAGAAAAAGGTGCTGAAGCATATATTACAGGAGAAATCCATTGCCATATCGACAATGATTACGGCCGACATAAATACTCGCTCATTATGGATTATGTAAAAGAAACGAATATGTCTCTAATTGGTGTGTCACACTCTGCCTCTGAATATTTAGTGAAAGAGACATTGATGTATGAGTGGTTTAAAGAAAATTTTGATGTGGATGTTATTTTGCTTCCGCAGGAGAAATGGTGGCTCTAACGCTATCATTTTTTAAATTTATATACACAATACAATCGACCACAGAAAAATAGAGAAATGTGAAAGCACCACCTGTACCAACGTAAATGCTTTCGTTGTGCCGGAAAACGAACCTACTGGTAGCACCGAGTTTACTGACGCTACCAGTATTACAGCATGAATATATATTCTATTTTTCTAATCACTGACATATAGCAATTCATTTCATAAAAAAAAGACCCGAGATTCGGGTCAACAAATAGAAATATAAATGAACTACAACAAATAACAGACAAAGCCATTATATATTTTTCATAGTAAAACATCCATTATTTTCTTTTTACACTATCAATATATTATTTTTCGTTATCGTCCTCTTTTTTAGAACGTCTACCTAAGAAGAACACAAAAGCATTACTTCCAAATAAGTGATGTTTTTTCTATTTAATGCAGTGGTAACATAACCTCAACCGTTGTTCCAACCCCAACTTCACTTTCAAAACTCATTTTACCATTGTGGTCTTTAATAATTTTTTCTGTAACTACTAAACCTAGACCAGTTCCTGTTTCTTTCGTTGTATAAAAGGCTTCATTTAACTTTGGAATTTTATCTTTTGGAATACCACATCCCTCATCTTTCACTTGAACGATGATTCCATCTTTTACAGTAACTTTAATCGTAATTGTTCCTCCAACTGACATTGCTTCAATTGCATTTTTGATTAAATTAAAAAAGACCTGTTTTAATCGTTTTTCATCACATGTAATGGACGGTAAGTCTTTACTGTAAATACCTTGTATGTGGACTCCTTGTTTTAAAGCAGGCTTTTCCATAACTCGAATAACATAAGAGATAATTTCTTGTATGTTATGAGTTTCTGATTCTAGTGATTTAGATTTCTCAAATCCACTAAGTTCTGTAGCAATTATATGAATCCGATCTACTTCTTGTTTCATAATATCACTATAAATTTTATCCTCTGGATGCTTGTCGGCTTGTTTATTCACAAGTTTTTTTAAGTTTGCTAAAGGTCTTCTAATCTTATAACCAATAACCGTTGCCATTTTTCCAACAGCTGCTAGTTTTTCTGTCTGTTTTATTTCTTTGTCCATCATCTCAAGCGTACGAACGTAAGACTGAACCCTCAAAAATATAATCCAACATATAATAGTAAATACACTATATAATGCCATTGGGATTAAAACGAGAGAAGATTGAATAATGATTCCTGTAAGAGCGTACTTCCCGACAAGTATCGCTGGAACTAACCAGAAATATCTTTTGTTCACAAAGATTGGTGCGAACAAAATAAAAAATACTTCTACTATATTTCCACCGTCAAATTCCGCATCGCTACCATAATAAATCATAATGTTATGGATACAATCTAATACATTATAGCCAATTAGAATAATATACTTTACCACAAAAACATTCTTCCATTTCATAAAGTATATTCCACTGCAAAACAATACTACCGTCAAAAAGTAAAGCCATAAACCTAAACCATCTTCAAACTTTCCTACGCCTTCTTGCTCTCCCGCGATTAAAGGTACGATAAATTCATAGGCAAGATCATACACAAAAAATATAATAAAAAATAAACTTAAAAATACTTTCAATGCCTTTATTTCTTCATTTTTAAATATATAGCCTTTATTCATATGGTAACTCCTAGCTTTTCTTCCACTTGGATTTCAGTATTTCCACACTTCCTTGGGAGAATGATGTCTATTCTCGTTCCAGTATCTCTTTCACTTGAAATATGCAGCTCACCAAGGTGCTCGGCGACAATTCGATTCGCTACCGTAAGTCCCAGACCAATTTTATCTTGTTTCGTTGTATAAAAGGCTTCTGTAACACGGGTTAAGTTTTCTTGCTTAATACCATGACCATTATCGATTACGCTGATTATTACATATTCTTTCCCTTTATTCTCTAATTGCAAATGTAATATGCCACCTTGTTCCATTGCCTCTAAAGCATTTTTTATCGTATATAAAAAGACTCCTCTTATTTTTCGTTCATCACATTCAACTTCTATTGTTTTTTCTTCCACATTAGAAATAAACTGCACGTTTAATTCATTCATTTTTCCGCGAAGACTTGTTATTACTTGTAATACAATTTTTCCTACATCATGTTTCTTATAAATAGAAGGTTTGCATGTAGCAACTTCCATCAACTCACTTATCATATTATTCATATTTTCTATTTCAAAAATCATACGTTTATAAATAGGATCCTCTTCATGCTTCTCTCGTTGTAATTGCGTAAATCCTTTTAATGAAGCCAGTGGATTTTTAATTTCATGTCCAACAGTCGCTGCCATTTTTCCGATTACTGCTAATTTTTGTGATTCACTAGCAATCGCAATACTTTCCTTTACAGCTGAAAGATATTGTAAAAATCGATTTAAAATGATATATGCAGCTATTAACATAAGCGTACACATAATAAGGAACATAAATGCTTTTATTTCCTCTAATACAAATAAATAAATTAAATATTTTCCTACAATAGAGGAAAGCAAAAACACATAAAATTTTTTATTTAAAAATATGGGTACAAAGAAAATGAGAATAATTTCTATTATATTTGTCGCATCAAACGCCGCCTTATTATAAAAAATATACGAAACTATATTAGCGATTTCTATCCCTATGTATGCAAATATCCATGCATATTTAACAAGGTTTGCCTTTTCTTTTTTCAGTAAATATATATTCACGCATAGTATTGCTACTCCGCAAATAACTTGCCATATTATGTTGTATCCCTTATCCATTATTGATTTATCTTCTAATACGATTGCATAGAAAATTTGATATACAATAACAATGACATATAACACCCATAAAAGGATTTTTGCATTCCTTTCTTCTTCTTTATATGATAGAAAACTTTCTTTCACTTCAACACCCCTTCAAAATAATATCTCGAAGAATACCATTTATTATAATAAATGATTTTCATAGACAAACAAAGATAAATCGAACATTTGAGGAAAATCGTACCAAAAACGCAATATATTTAGACTATATACAGAGCATAAAATCTATGATCATTAATACGTATATTATGGAGGATGTTTTATATAGACGGCCTAAAAAGTAAAACAAAGCTTTTAGAATGGAGCCTATTGATAGAACAGGGGGAGTTTTATGTTTGTTACTGTCGAGAAAGATGTGCATATTTTTGTGCAAGACGTTAATCCTGGTCCAGGTAGTAAGACTGTTTTCTTCGTTCACGGATGGCCTTTAAATCATCAAATGTATCAATATCAAATCAATGTTTTACCAGAGCATGGCTTTCGTTGTATCGCCATGGATATACGAGGGAATGGGCAATCTGATAAGCCATGGACTGGTTACACGTATGATCGATTAGCCGATGATATCGCAATTGTTCTAGAAGCACTCCAAGTAGAGAACGCTACATTAGTCGGTTTCTCAGTTGGTGGTGCTCTTTCTATTCGCTATATGTCTCGCTATCATGGGCGCCGCATTTCTAAGCTCGCATTAATTGACGCTGTCTCCCCCTCTTTCGTTAAAAATCAAGAGTCCCCTTACGGTGTACCGAAAGAACAAGCAGATGCTCTCATTAATCAAATGTATGCTAATTTACCAAAATTTTTAAATGACGTATCTTTATCCTTTTTCAATAGAAACTTAGGGGCTGCAACCCTTGAATGGTTTTCTTATCTCGGTATGCAGTCCGCTTCTTATGCCCTTATCAAAATTTTACAAGCAGCTGCAAATGAAGATGTAACGAAAGATTTAAATAAAATTAACGTCCCAACAAAAATCTTCCACGGCGTTCACGACCAACTAATTCCTTACAAAAGTGCTGAGCTTACGCAACAACGAATTAAAAATTCTCAGTTACATGCTCTTACAAATAGTGGTCATGGTTCACCAATCGATCAAGCGGATGAATTAAATAAAGAACTGATAAAATTTTTACATGCATAACAACTGCAATACAAGAACGAAAGTTAATATAATAGATTTTTTCACAAAACATAAAATTCACATATTTCTCACAAATACACAAATAAAACGATTACATTTTCATATATACTAAATGTACAGGTAATACTCCCTAAACCCAGCTTGTCTGGTTACCCCGTTAAATACTATGAAAAAAGAACTTGTATCGTTATACAAGTTCTTTTTGTTTCTTTTATTTAAAGAGGATATCTGTACTATATTGATTTCCAACGAGTAAATCATATTGGAGCATTTTATATTGCTCTAACATTTCTTTTTGTTTCTTTGTTAAATCATTGATTACTTCTCCGTTTTTATCAACTTTTAATTCATCTCTAAGCACTGGTATTTCCTTGTAAAGTTCCGATAAAAATTGATAAAATAAGGATTTATTTAATCCTGCATAATCAAAAATAAGATTAGAAAAATGAATTGGGCTTACTAAACCTAAATTATCATTTGGCATATCAAAGTTTGCATACATTAATAGCGGCGTTTGCGCCATCGCTAAACGTTCACTCGGTGTTTTTTCATTCGTTATATACCCATTTTCTTTATAAAAAGATTTATTTGTTCCTAGTGATGGAAGATGATCTCCAAAGAATACTAATAATGTAGGTCTATCTAAATTATCTAGTTGCTCTATTAAATATTGAAGTGCCTCATCTGAACGTCTTAATCCTTCTGTATACGTCTCTAATTCTCCTTTTGATTCTTCATTTTCTAGCCCGCTAATTTCTATTAGGTTTTCACCAAATCGGTCCTCTGTAAATGGAAAATGATTTTGCATCGTAACTGCATGAATAAATGTAGGTTGTTTTTGTTTCTCTAACTCAGCAATTATCTCTTTACTCATCGCTAAATCACTAATATAATCTCCATCAATATCCACATTTTTCATCGTGTCCTCTGCATTAAACTTATCAAATCCTAACACCTTATATACATCATCACGTTTAAAGAATGTGCGACCAAATGAATGAATTGCACTTGTGTAATACCCTTCTTTTTTCAACGCCGTAGGGATTGATGGAATTTCTTTCTTATTTGTAATAACCTGCTGATATGGTATAGAACCTGGCTTTAACAAACTCATTGAATAACTTGTTAATGCCTCAAATTCAACGTTCGCTGTATTTCCCCCAAATGTAGGAGAAATAGTTTGTCCCCCAGGAAAGTTTTCTATATAATGATGCAAATTTGGTACAGGATCTTCACTAAAAGAAAGGTTGGTTACTTTCGTCGGATCCCAAAACGATTCACTCATTACAAAAATAATATTCGGTTTCTCTTTTTTCTTTTGATTCCCTATATTTCCACTATATTGTTTTTTTATATCGTTTGCTATTTGAAGCATATTTTCTTTAGAATAATTTTTTGGTTTTTCCATAACTGTTGTATCTAAATTGCTAATAAACCCAAGTACAAAACCATTTGAAGCGTAGTTCTCATTTTGATTCCACAAAACAAAATCTACACCTGATTTTTGAAATACTTTATTCATAAATGTATTCGCAAAATTGCCATACGCATATAGAACAAAAATAGATCCTACTACTAATGAGGCTCTTATTCCTAGATGAATCTTTACATTTTGAATATACCTTCTCATATATATCCCTACTACAATACAAGCTACGATACTTAAGATAATGACAAAAATATAACTCCAACTAAAATAGTCCATCACCATCGGTATAACAGATTGCATATGCGTAATTTGTGTGAAATCAGAAGGATATAACGGATCACCTCTAAAAATAAGCTTCAAATAATTCACAATACATAAAATGACTAACGTACAGCTCGTTAAAACCATACTTAGAAAAACCTTACCTATTAAATTATATACAAGAATATATATTGCATAAATTACTACAAAACTTAATATAAACTGCATATTATAAAAGTAAATCCAATTTATTGCCTCTATGAAACTCATATTAACTTGCATGACAATATAAAATAACGCTACTGTATGAGCTAATAAAAGTAATATAAAATGCACTCGCAGGGATGCTCTAAGTATAGACATCTCTTTTTTATTGAAATGCGTAATATAAAACGTTATGCCCCATATGAAAATCATCATAACACTTAAAACAAGCTTTTGATTTAAATGATCTTTCATCATGTCTAAATTAAAAACCTTTAAAATCATAAACAGCATAGTTATTACTAATAAAGTCACCATACTACTTATAATGCTAGAAATTAATATATTTCTTTTTGGAAGATGAAAAAGTGTAGAACCATACTTCAATTCATTCCCTCGTTTCTATGTCTTAATTTCCCCCGCATCGAAAGAACTATTTCTATTAAAATAACATATATTACATATTTCGTCTGCATACTTGCTTCTACCATAAATGTATTGTCTTAATATTCCCTTAATCAACAGTTAAATTGTGGTATACAAATTACTCATTCTTGAAAAACTTAATTTCAGCATTCCACTTTATGATATAATAACTATGTTTTGGAAATCCTTAATACTATTAAAGATTTCACATAAAAATACGAAAGAATTAATAAAAAAGGAGTTGCTCATTTTTGCTTACTAAGTTTAAGAGTTTGCCTAAAGCGGTATATGCAATTTTGGCGCTTTCTTTCCTGTTGCACGTTTTTTGTTTAGTAAAACAGCCAGGATTAGATGGAGAGTTAGTCAAAGTAACATATGGTGCAAATGATGCCTTTAACTATTCGTTAACAGCTGAACAACTATTAAAACATGGTGTATTTGGTTATGTGTATTTAGAACCTAGTGAAGTTCCAGGGAAAAATGCATATATTACACCAGGTCAGCCATTACTATTAGCTGGCGCTATGATTATTTCTGATATTACATCAATTCCTTACTATTACGTAGCAACTGTTATTAACATGATCATGAACCTTTGCACAGTGCTATTAGTATTCTTAATAGGAAAAGAATTGTTCGAAAAAAACATTTATGGAATTGTTGCAAGTATTTTATATGCTATTTATCCAAGTAACTATACATACTTCCGTACATTGCTAACAGAAGTTCCATCCATATTCTTATTGGCGTTATGTGTATATGTATTTGTTCTCGCATGGAAATACAATAAAGTGAAATTCCATATATGGTTTGGAATTGTCGTTTCAATTTTACTTATGTTCCGTCCAAATCCAGCTCCAATGATGCTCATTCCTGTTCTTGTTGTGTTATTTACATATGGATTTAAAGAATCCATTCGAATCGGATTGTTATGGTTTATCGGACCTTTCTTTATTATTGGCGCATGGGTTGTTCGTAACTACTTAGCACTCAACCAATTTATTTTATTCTCAACCCAAGGTGCAGATCCACTAATTGCCGGTGCAGATCCATTTAATAAAATTGGATATGAAAATATAGTAAATGAAATGAGAGCTAAAGGCTTAGATGACAAAGGTGCATACGCAAAAGAATTAATTAAGAACGGATTTAAGACGGACTTCACTTATTGGTTCTCTTGGTTCACTGTCGGTAAAACAATTGAATTATTCAAAACAGCTCCTGCTGTAGACCAATATCGTATTCACAACTTTATGCAACTATGTCATAGAGTGTTTATCATCGGTACATTCTTGAGCAGCTTCTGCTTCATGCTAAATTCATTTAAACATAAACGCGTTATGATGCTAGTAGCAAGTTCAATTATTTACATTATCTTCTCAAACTTATTCTTAGCAATTAATCGCTATGGATTTTTCATTAATCCTCTTATGTGCTTAATTCTTGCATACGGATTAATTCACATTGTGCAGAAGCTTCCATTCTTCCGCACTAATCAAGCATAATAAGAAAGAGGTCGTCCACCGTTGGACGACCTCTTTCTTATTCCCCCACACTTTACACACGGCCAATTTGTCCATTCTGTAATCACACTTTAATTCCGTATGTATGTGTGTCTGTATTTGTCAAAATATCTTTCACAACACCACTCACTGTTTTACGTATAAATGCAAGTTTTTTACAACTATTACTATAACGAAAAGAGAAAATGATTAGTATGTGTATTATATAAAAGGAAGCAGCCATATTTTCCATACGATACATACGAGCACTATAACTACAAAATCAAAAAAATCTAATCTCGGTCCTTTTTTCATATTCATATGTAGCCACATATGAAACCATTTTATTTTTGTATATTTATGGATGTTTTTCTTTGCAAATCGGTAAATAAGCATTTGCATAATAAAAAATCCGGCCACAAAAATAAATAATAAGATGAGAAATCCAATCACAAAATTCCTCCTATTTTTGTAGCGTTTTTTCTACTATCCGATTTTTCAAAACCCACTCTTCAAACTGGGCACTTCCAAATTCCCAACTAAGATCGCGAGCATGTACAGAAAAAACGTAATAACCGGCATATTCGTCCATAAACCTACCTAACTCTACATCGTCTTTCTGAATACCGTATACTCCAAAATTAAAATACACATCCCATACGTCTTCATTCTTCCTCTTATAAGCGATCGATTCCATATCACATTCTGTCCCGAAATAATCAAGATGTAAATGTACGCTATCATCGTATTCGTACTCCATTTTATCACCCCTTATATTTGTACTTCTTTACCACCCAAAAAATTCCTGCTATCTACACTCACATATGGGCACTTACCTACATATCATGCTTGTAGAGTGACTTCTAGGAGGTGTTATATAGTGAAAAAATTAATCGCGATTTTTTGCATCATGTTACTAGCTGTTTTTACTTTTGCTGCTTGTAGTAGTAAAAAAGAAAGTACGAAAGAACAAACTCAAAACATTCGCGTTGGCGAAGTTACCCATTCTCTCTTCTATGCCCCATTATATGTCGGGATTGAAAAAGGATTTTTTAAAGATGAAGGACTAAATATTGACCTACAAACAACAGCTGGTGGCGATAAAACGATGACCGCCCTATTATCTGGCGGAATTGATATTGCTCTCGTCGGTTCTGAAACGTCTATTTACGTTCATCAACAAGGAGCGAAAGACCCTGTCATTAACTTTGCACAGCTTACACAAACAGATGGGACATTTTTAGTTTCACGTAAAAAACTAGACTCTTTTAATTGGAATGACGTAAAAGGTGTTACATTTTTAGGACAGCGTAAAGGCGGCATGCCGCAAATGGTTGGGGAATACGTTTTAAAGAAAAATGGCATTGATCCTCGGAAAGATACGAACTTAATTCAAAATATCGAATTTGCTAATATTGCAAATGCCTTTGCATCTGGTACAGGAGAGTTTGTGCAGCTCTTTGAACCGACTGCAAGCATATTCGAAAAAGAAGGTAAAGGTTATATCGTCGCTTCATTCGGAAATGAATCTGGTACTGTTCCTTATACAACGTTCATGGCAAAAGAAAGTTTCTTAAAGAAAGATAAAGCTGCTGCTGAAAAGTTCACACGTGCGCTCTATAAAGCACAGCAATGGGTTGATACACATAGTCCAGAAGAGATTGCTGATGCTGTTTCTCCGCTATTTAAAGACACTTCGAAAGACATTACAGTAAAAGTAATTGAACGGTATAAAAAACAACATTCTTATGCGACAAATCCACTACTAGATGCGGAAGAATGGAAACAGCTCCAAACGATTATGAAAGATGCTGGTGAATTACAAAAAGAAGTCCCACATGAAGCGCTCGTCAATACAAAAATTGCCGAAAGCGTTATTAAGAAATAGAGGCGAAGTGTATGAGTTTTTTACAAATACGTAACGTTTCTCACTGTTTTTTCGCAAAAGAGAATGCCAAACTTATTCTCGAAGATATGAGCTTACAAGTGGAAGAAGGCGAATTTATTTCTATACTCGGCCCAAGTGGTTGCGGTAAAACAACGCTCCTCTCAATCATTGCTGGACTACTTGATCCAATTGATGGTATCGTCTTTTTAGATGGTGAACCAATTACAACGAAAACTTCATCTATGGGATATATGTTGCAGCAAGATTACTTATTCCCGTGGAAAACAATTGAAGAAAATATTATGCTTGGACTTCATATTCGAAAGATTTATGATGAACAGATGAAAGAACATACTTTAAATCTTTTAAAACAAGTCGGTCTACATGGGGTAGAAGGACAATATCCTCGTGAACTATCCGGCGGTATGCGTCAACGTGCTGCTCTCGTTCGAACGTTAGCAACTGATCCGAAAATTTTATTACTAGATGAACCATTCTCCGCACTCGATTATCAAACGAAATTAAAACTAGAAGAACTCGTTTTCAACTTACTAAATAAATATAAGAAAACATCACTACTTGTTACTCACGATATTGAAGAGGCGATTGCGATGAGTGATCGTATTTATTTACTGCAAGCGAATCCTGGAAAAATCGCAAAAACCTTTATCGTCCCGGAAAGTATCCGTTCTTTATCACCGTTAGAAGCACGCCATCACTACGATTTCCCAGCCCTCTTTCAAGATATATGGAAGGAGCTGGAACGACTTGGATAATATAAAACAACTACATGAACAATTTCGAAAGAAAGAACGCAGGCGTGCTTGGATTGCTCGCTCATTACAGCTTTTACTACTTATTCTTTTCTTTGCACTATGGGAAATAGCTAGCAAAAAAGAATGGATCGATCCTTTACTCTTTAGTTCTCCTTCGAGTATTTGGGATCTCTTCTTAACGAAATGGATCGACGGTTCACTTTGGGCCCACATATGGACGACATTGCTGGAAACAGGAGTAGGCTTCATTCTCGGAACGGTACTCGGTGCTATTATTGCCACATTTCTTTGGTGGATGCCACTTCTAGCCCGCGTACTTGATCCTTACCTCGTCGTCCTAAATGCAATGCCAAAAGTTGCACTCGGTCCAATCATCATCGTTATTTTCGGTCCAAACATTTCATCTTCTATCGCAATGGGAGTAATCATTTCCATCATCATTACCATTCTCGTTATTTACAGTGCATTTCAAGAAGTCGATTCTAACTATATAAAAGTGATGGACACATTTGGCGCAAATAAATGGCAATGTTATAAGCAAGTCGTTCTCCCTGCATCCTTTCCAGCAATTATCTCAACGTTAAAAGTAAATGTTGGTTTATCCTGGGTCGGTGTTATTTTCGGAGAACTTCTCGTTTCCAAACAAGGACTTGGCTACTTAATTAGCTACGGATTCCAAGTCTTTAACTTCACACTCGTCTTACTTAGCGTACTACTCACATGTGTTCTTGCAACTCTTATGTATGTATTTGTTGAGGCATTTGAAAAAATTCTAATTGGAAAAAGAAAAAGAAGCTGACTCAAAACAGTGCGCTATAGTCAGCTTCTTTCTTTTACCTTTTATCACACATTTTCGTTTCATTTGTAATGTTTCCATCCGCAACCGTAACTGTATGGAAACAGTCTTTCACACGTACTGTAACGACATTATCTTTTCGATCTATCACATGATAATCATTAAACTTTTCATTCAAAGCACTACGAATTTGCTCCCCTTCAAAAATCGGAAAACCGTGAGACATTACCCAAATGAGACCAGCAACAGCAAGAATCGTTTTCATACGTTTCATTACCTCCTCGAGAGTAAACTTATAGTCCCTACAACACGCGCATTATAATTGTGTCTAAATTGTGACATTTTTATACTAATTCTATTTTATACCGCAAGTTCCTTCTTCTTTTTAAGAAAAATACAGAATTTTCAATTTTATCAACATAAAAAAACGCAAAGAATTAAAAATTCTTCACGCTTTTCTTTAACGCAACTATATCGAAAGCATACCTCACATTAGTCTCCACTTTGTTGTTCTATCGTTTTTGAAACATCATATAATCCCGACAGCACTTCCGCTCTCATTTTTACAAGCTCAGGGAACTGATAGAAGAAAGCAATTTTTTTATATTTTAACTCTGTTCCTTCTTTCACCTTTTTTGAATCTTGTAAAATGAACGCTGTAAATGTATCTGCGATATCCTCCGTTACATTTGTTGTTCCATACAGCGATACAAAATCATCATGCTTTTCTTTATAAAATTCAATTTGTGCCTCTTCACTTTCTTCTACTTTCTTTTCTGTCCACTCTTGCTCAATTGGTTTCCAAAATTCATTATAAAATTGGTTAATATACGAAGTTTTTCTCGCACATCCATTTTTCAAGAACACCGTGTTACATTTATTTCGATATGATGAAATGTCTTTCTCTTCATCAAACGCCTCTAAATATTTCCTATCCACTGGTACTTGTTTATGCCCAATCGTTAATACGTGAGCCGTTTCATGAATTAATGTTTTCATCACTTCATCTATATTCACCCCAGAATCGAGCACGTCTAAACTAAGCAACCAATCTCTCGGGTCATCCATACTTGGCATGACATGGGCAACAACGCCGTCATAACCATCCGTTATTAAATCCAACCCTGTTATATTCTCACGATATTTCACTGGAATGAGAGTGCGATACATGTCCCATAACGTTTCATGATACTCTCTATCTTGCCGCTGGCTTAACAAATCATCTTTTGCTACTTTGTCATCTGCAAAAACTTTATTCAATCTCTTACGATCCAATTTCTCAAAATAAGGATCTACAATTTCATCATCATCGATATAATAAGAAGCTAAAAAGAAGTAATTGTCATCCTCTTCTTTTTTCTGTTCCGCCTCTTTCATATTCATACTTTCATACTCTTCTATATCATAATCCTCTACTTTTTCAAGTTCTGAAAGTCCCTCTATCTTTTTATATACTTTTTGTAATGTTTTATCTCCTATTTGCGTGCACTCTTCTTCTGTTTTACAAATTTCTTTTTCATTCGTAACCTCGATAGCACTCTCGCATCCTGCAACTAAACTGCTTGCTATAATACAACACACTAACTTGCCATACAGTTTCTTCATACAATCCCCCATTATTCCATTCTACAAAATATCATAATCATTTTTTTACGAATATGCGATAATTAATTATAAAAACTGCAAGGAGGCTTCCCATGATTCGTGCAATCTTATTCGACTTAGATGGAACACTATTAGATCGGCGCCAATCTTTAGAACAATTTATTTGTGAGCAATATAATCGCTTCGCCTCACATTTGAAGAGCATAGAGAAATCAAAGTATTGTTCTCGATTTCTTGAACTCGATAATAATGGCTATACGTGGAAGGATAAAGTATATGCTACTCTCCTTTCCGAATACAACATTACTACTTTAACGCAAGAACAACTACTACACGACTATATTACAAACTTCCAACATCATTGTATTCCTTTCAAAAACACGCATGAACTACTTCAACAGTTAAAACAGCGAAACATTAAAATTGGTATTATTACAAATGGTTTTACTGAATTTCAGATGAGCAACCTTCGAGCACTACATATACATACGTATACAAACACCATTCTCGTTTCAGAAGCTGAAGGAATTAAAAAACCTCATCCTGAAATTTTCGAACGTGCTTTGCAAAGACTAGATGTGAAGGCAGAAGAATGTCTTTATGTTGGAGATCATCCAGAAAACGATGTGCTTGGTTCTGAACAAGTAGGGATTCTTGGTGTTTGGAAAAAAGATTCGTTTTGGGGGAATTTTAAGCATTCACGTATCGTAGATGATTTGTTGGAGGTGCTTTCGTTTTTAGAGGTGGAGGTATCAACACAATAATAACAAATAAATTATATCAGCGATTTTCACAATATATCAATTCACCAACCAAAAGTAACAATAATAAGAGGAGGCGTTTTTCACAAACGCCTCCTCTTATTATTCATACACTGTAAACTGAGGTTTACTCGGATGATCTTTTACTAGCGCATCATCTGGAAACTTTGAAACTTTTTGATATACGGCAATGTCACCGATACAACCTCCTGTTAGTAGAATTCCTAAAAATGAGAGTGGCTCCAGATTCATAGCTAATCCCAATACAATTGGAAAAATTCCAGTTGGTAAAAACGGAAGCATTAACACTTTCTTCATTTGCTTTACTGTAACCGCCTGTTTAGAATGAGCATATGCAACACCTAATTTCCAATTAACGCCCCATTTTAGTTCACTCCACGGAACACCTCCGATATAGCGAAAGCCAATTAAATGTATCGCCTCATGAATACAAACGAGAACAATCATTGCGATAATAAAAAGAAACATCGTTAATAATGTAACTTCAACTTGAACCCCACCTGAAAGAAATATATGCAAATAACCAATTCCAAACGACAAAGCAATTATTATAAAAAATAAAGAAAAGTTTAATTTAACCATCGAAACAGTAACAGTCGTTTCTTTTCTTTTATCCATCTTCCCCCTCCTAAAATGTAAATATATCTTTACAAAATTGTATAATATACCCAAAAAATGTAAAGATATATTTACATTTATTCTTACATACAAAAAAAGAAACCGGCTACTTTACTTCGTAAAACAGCCGATTTCTTCTATATGTTTCATCGTACGCGCTAATACGTCATCGCGCATTATAAAGCTAAATTTTCTATTCGTTTTAATGTTGTCAGGAATGTCTTTTAATAAAACAGACCCTTTCGTTTCTTCGTAATGCGTATGTTCTTCTACCGCACTAATTGTTGCAAAATAAATGTTTTTAATGATTATTTTGTCTTTTCCAGATACTTTGTATTGTCCTAAGTAAGTTAAATCAGAAACTATGCCGCCGGTTTCTTCATGAACCTCTCGAACTGCCGCTTCTTCCGGTGTTTCCCCTAGTTCTACTTTACCACCTGGAAATTCAAGACCGCGACGTAAATGATGCGTTAATAACCATTGATCCCCGTACCGGCATACAACCCAAACATGCTTTGGCTCAGGAGAAAATGGATAACGTTCAAACGATAATTGTACAGTGTTGTGGTAATAATCTTTAAATTTGTACATGCCATTACTCCCCTATTGATGGTTACAAGTTTTTCCTACCACAAATTGTAGCATATTCTCGCTTTTCTGCATAATATTATCCAATTACAATCCATTGATTATTCCCATTTGCGCGACTAATTCTTTCGTCTCATGATTTCCTAAATCGTAAATCATTTTATATGCTTTTTGTAGTTGTTCATCATATCGGTCATTATTTGAATCGTGATGATACTCAACAAATGGAACGTGGGAGCGTACAAATGACCCTAAATCTTCTACATATGCTTGATCAAAGTGCTCTCTTAATTCCGTAATTTCCTCATCATTTGCGGAAATCTCAAAATTATACGTATCCGCCGTCTTCACTTGTGAAATTTGACCATTTCCTATTGATATATAATATGTTTTTTTCGTCTCCATGTAACACCCTTCTTTCATCCTTTTATTTTCTATTGTTTTCATCAATTACAAAATTATGTAAAATAAAGAAAAGGAGGGATTTTATGTTCAAAATATTAATTATCGGTATTATCATCGTCCTAATCATCCTCGTACTCTCCATCATGACAATTAATAAAGGCTATGCTTATAAACATTCCGTCGATAAACTAGAAGACAATCCTTATACAAAAAAGAATAAGGAGAATTCCTAATATGCTTCGTATACTTCGCATCATAGTAGCACTCACTGTGATCGTTATGTCGGCAATTGGATTATATACAGGTCAAAATAATTTTTTACCTCTTTCACAATTTCTATTAGGGGCTTTAATGTTTCTCATCGCATTTGAACAAATAAAGAAAAAGGAGGCAGCAACTGGATTTATTTGTATTATTGCCGGTGCTTTCATTTGGATAGTTCTCATTATTACCTACATAAAATAGAGGAGGTCTTTTATGCTAAAAGGGGGTCGGATTACTTTATCACTTATTGCCTTATCTATAGCAATCTATGGATTTTTTACTGGTAGTAGAGAAATAATGCCTTATATGTTCATCTTTTTAGGAGGTATGGCCCTCACCATAAGTTTAGAGGAAATATTAAAACGACAAACAGGAGGTAGTCTGCTCGCTCTACTAGCAGGGGCCGCTGCTTTATTTATTGGTTTCACAGAAATATTCTAGTAAATGGTCTAAAGGAGGCTATACAATGCTAACTCTAACTATATTACGGAGTTTTTTAGCATTTCTCATGCTTCTCTTACTCATTCTAAGCACTTATATCCATGTTACCGATAATTTTTCACTTCTCCCATACGTACAATTTATTCTCAGTTGTTTCTTTATTCTTCTAGGAATTAATGAATTGAAATCCGGACGAAAATCAATGAGTATCCCGTATTTTTTCGTTTCCAGTCTCATATTCTTCTTTTTAATATCAAACTACTTTCGTTATATGTAGAATGAAATTTTGACCAATTTAGCATTTATAATTATTTTCTCTCAGTAACTATTTCTTTCTACTTAAGGGGGATTCCATGTTAAAAAACATTCAAATTATAATCGCCACTATCGCTCTTTCTCTCGCCCTATTTAGCTTCTTTGCAAACTTCACTATTCTTTTACCTTACGTGTCTATCCTTTTAAGTATTATGTGTATCCTTTTTGGAATCGATGAAATAAAGAAGCAGCAAAAAGCGAAAGCATTTGTTTATTTTCTCTGTTCTGCCTTTATTTTATATGTTGGAGTATCTAATATATTTTCATACAAAAGAAGAGTATGGTCGCTCTTAGCACAATAAAAAAACTGCCCTTTCACAGGCAGTTTTTCTTTTTATCCAAAAACTTTCTCAAGTTCATCTTTATCTTGGCTTAACCAGAAGTTCATTAAGCGTTGTGCTCCTTCTAAGTCGTGAAGCTTCGCTTGACCACATTGCGTTTCATTTGCAGCCGGAATTTCTGTAATTTGAACCGCATCTTTTAATGTTAGTTCTAATAAATCAATGATTTCTCGAACTGTCGGCGTTCCGCTCACTACAAGATAATATCCTGTTTGGCAGCCCATCGGTGAAATATCGATAATATCAAAGTGCGGATAACGATCAATATATTTACGTAAATTAAATGCTAATAAATGCTCTAACGTATGAATAACATCTGGTTTCATTGCTTGTTTATTCGGTTGGCAGAAACGAATATCGAATTTATTTACAATACCGTCACTACCTACATTGTGAACTCCGCAATGTCTTACATAAGGTGCCTTTACAATCGTATGATCTAATTCAAAGCTTTCTACTGATGGCATACAACATCTCTCCCGCTTTTAATTTAATTCCGTTATATCCAATATGATATAACGGAAATGCACATTAGTAAAGTATTATGTACAGTCGTGCTATAATACTTTAAGAATATGCTGAAAAGGAGACCGTTATGAAACAGATTTTTATTGGGATTATACGCTTTTATCAAAAGTTCATTTCTCCGATGACGCCACCAACATGTCGTTTTTATCCAACTTGTTCTCATTACGGATTAGAGGCGTTTCAAAAACATGGTGCACTCAAAGGCTTTTGGCTTACTTGTAAGCGTATATTAAAATGTCACCCTTTCCACCCGGGAGGATTTGATCCTGTCCCAGATAAAAAGGATGACAAAGTAAATTCTTAATTGTCGTAACCATTCACAACTAAATCTAATTTTCCTGTATCAGGATCTATAACAAGACCGTGAACAGGTACTTCTTCCGGAAGTAATGGGTGGTTGCGAAGTACTGATACGCTATGTTCTACACTTTCTTCCACACTAGAGAAACCGCGCAAGAATTGTTCTAAATCGATTCCAGAATAACGAAGCATATCTAATTTCTCTTCTGTTATACCGCGTTCTTTCATTCTCTCAATCGTACTGCTTGCTTGAATTTTTGCCATACCACAATCATGGTGACCAACTACACATACTTCATCAGCGCCAAGTTCGTATACAGCGACTAAAATACTACGCATAATACTTCCAAATGGATGTGAAATAACAGCGCCTGCTACTTTAATAATTTTCACATCACCGTTACGCATATTCATCGCTTTTGGTAATAGTTCGACAAGTCGTGTATCCATACAAGAAATAATTACCATCTTTTTGTTTGGAAATTTCCCCGCTACAAACTCTTCATATTTTTTCTCTTCAACAAATTTCTCATTGTACTGCAAAATCTCTTCTAATGACTTCATAGTAAAGGACCCTCTTTTCTCTCGTTTACACTACATAAATAGTGTACCAAAATATGAAAAACTCAAAAAGGATATCGCTTTATAGTAAAAATAAGATATTTTCAGATAATCGACATAATTCTTTCAAAATATACACACATCTTTGTAACAAGTTTCACATACTTTAAACGTATTTTCACTATAAACTGATTGTAGATAATGTAAAAAAGGAGTGAATATTTATTATGTCCGACGTTCTGTTACTGAGTCGTTTTCAATTTGCAATTACTATTTTTTATCACTTTTTATTTGTACCTTTGACAATCGGACTTGTCATTTTAGTAGCATGTATGGAAACTCAATACGCCCGCACATTGAATCCAACATACCGTAAAATGGCAAATTTCTGGGGTAAATTATTTACAATTAACTTCGTAATGGGGATTATAACCGGGATTACGATGGAATTCCAATTTGGAACAAACTGGTCTGAGTACTCCAAATATATGGGAGACATTTTCGGATCACCTCTCGCAATCGAAGCACTCGTTGCCTTCTTCTTAGAATCTACTTTCATGGGAATATGGTTATTCGGTAAAGACAAAATTTCACCAAAGTTCCGTGCCTTCTGTATGTGGATGGTTGCACTTGGAACAAACATTTCCGCCCTTTGGATTATTACAGCAAACGGCTTTATGCAAAACCCTGTTGGATACGTCGTGCGTAACGGCCGCGCTGAATTAAATGATTTCTGGGCACTCGTTACGAATCCATACGCTTGGAACATGTTCTTCCATACTGTAGTTGGTTGTTATATCGTAGGTGCTTTCTTCGTTATGGCAATTAGTGCCTATCACTTATTACGTAAAAATGAAGTAGAATTCTTCAAAAAATCATTTAAGTTTGGTTTAATGTTAGGCTTATTCGCCGCAACAATTACACCGTTTATGGGACATCAATCTGGTGTATCAGCGGCTAAATATCAACCCGCAAAAGGTGCTGCAATGGAAGCAGTTTGGGAAACTGGAAAAGGACAAGGCTTCTCAATTGTTCAAATTCCTGATGTAAAAAATGAGAAGAACTTTGAATTCCTTACGATTCCAAAACTCGGAAGCTTCTTCTACACAAATTCATTTAATGGCGAAATTGTTGGTTTAAAAGATATTCCGAAAGATGAACGTCCAAATGTTAACCTCGTGTATTATAGCTTCCGCTTAATGGTTGCACTCGGCATGTTCTTTATGGCATTAACTTGGTATGGCTTCTATTTAAACCGAAAAGGAAAACTAGAAAACTCAAAACGTTATTTGAAAATTACAATATGGTCTGTCTTACTTCCTTATATCGCAATTAACGCAGGATGGATTGTCGCTGAAGTAGGTCGTCAACCATGGACAGTATATAAACTAATGCGTACAGCAGAATCTGTATCACCTATATCTGTCCCGCAAATTTGGTTCTCATTAATTAGTTTAATTTTATTCTACACTTTACTTTTAATCGCAGACGTATACTTAATGCTGAAGTTCGCGAAAAAAGGACCTGCCGCATTAGAAGAACCTGCTACTGAGGGAGGTGTAGCTCATGTCTCATGATATGCTTGCAATCATCTGGTTCGGTTTATGGGGCGTGATTTGGACAGTTTACTTCATTCTTGACGGGTATGCACTTGGTAACGGAATGATTTTTCCTTTCGTTACGAAAGATCGACAAGAACGAAATCAATTACAAGAAGCAATTGGCCCGTTCTGGGGCGGTAATGAAGTATGGTTAATTACAGCTGGTGGCGCAACATTTGCTGCCTTCCCAGTCACATATGCTAATATGTTTAGTTATTTATATACACCGTTATTCTTAGTATTACTTGCACTATTTGCTCGTGCCGCTGGACTGGAATTCATGCATAAAGATGATTCACCAATTTGGCAAAAAACTTGTAAATGGGCATTTGCAATTGGCAGTTTCCTAATCGCCTTCTTATTCGGTGTTACATTCGCTAATCTTTATTACGGACTACAAATCGGAAAAAATGGCTATGAAGGAAATTTACTTAGCTTACTAAACCATTACGGTATATTAGGTGGTCTTTTCTTCACTGCTATATTTGTCGTATCCGGTGCCCTTTGGGTCATGATTAAAACGACTGGTGAAGTATCTGATCGTGCTTATAAAATCGCAAGACCATTTTCAATGGCAGCTGCTATTATTTTAGCTATCTTCTATGTAGCAACTGCTAATCGGACAAACTTATTCCAAAACTTTACGGAATATCCGGTACTATTCATTCTTCCAGTACTTGCAATGCTAATGAGTGTACTCGCACTTATTATGGTGTACAAACATAAAATTGGCCTTGCATTCACATTCGTTTGCCTAACAATCGCAATGTTTATGACAACTGGCTTTGCAGGTATGTTCCCAAGAATGTTACCATCTCGTATTAACGATGCATACAGTACAACGTTATATAACGCAGCTGGTAGTCAATTAAACTTAAAAATTATGTTCTTCGTTGCAATGGTTATGGTACCAATCGTTATTGGATATCAGCTTTGGAGCTACAGTATTTTTAAAAATAAAATTCATAAAGACTCTGCTAAAGGGTATCACTAAAGTAAAAAAAGACACTTCGTTTGAAGTGTCTTTTTTTGTACGTATGATTTTCGATAAGATGTTATATTTCTAATCTAACAACTATAATACAGAAGAATCATTAACAGCTCACAGCTAGAGTGTAACATACAACAAACATGTTACTTTATGCAATTTTGCATTTTAAAATTATAACGTTGATTGAATAACTTGATCATACGCATCATTATCCCTTACATCCGCCGTACTAATCCCGCTAAACGTTTGTACTTTCATTCCTGTATTTGATGATCCCGATCCATTATAAGCTTTCGTCTTTTCAATCGGCTGTACGTTATATTTATCCCCTACATTAATTGTTCCATTGCAGTTTTCAATAATAACACCTTCCACAACTGCCGGCATTTTGTCACCCACTTTCATTTCTTTACTTTTATTTTATGAAAATCGCCTAGAAAAATAGCATGTTTCAATAAGAAAAAGCACTCAATTTGAGTGCTTTTTCTTTAAGCATAAAGACAAGTTTGGAGACAGTTGACTTCTTCAAAATTTTATTAGGGGTAATATTTTGAAAAAGAAAGCCTTTCATATGTAGGTTAACACCACTGGAATATATAGTAAATTGATAATATTTATACGGAAGATTGCTAATGTTTAGTATAGATAGTTTACACTATGCTAACAGTGAAAACTATCTATACTAATAAAAAAAGGTGCCTTCAAAAAAGACACCTTTCAAAAACAGACACTATAAAACAGAATTATTTATTGTTATACGATTGTTAGATACAAAAAGTAGAGGGAAATGTTTGTATTAAATTCTGCTTTATAAAGTCTGTCTACAAATTATATTGTAATCCTCTTCATTTGAAAAAAAATATAATATGCACAATTGCATACAAAAAGAAAAAGCACTCTATTGAGTGCCTTTTCAACCATTTTACTTTTAATATATCGCTTTGAATATATTGTAACATATGTATCCATATATTTTATTGAGAAAATTCAAAATCCTTTTTCTTTCATTTTCACTTATAAAATCATGTAATATAAAAGGTATGTCAAATTCTTATACAAATTGAGGTGTACTATATTTATGATGTATTTCGGAATTATTCCTCTTATATTATTTATTATTTTTCTTATCTCATATTTAAAAGATCCGCGAAAAATAATAAACGGCTTTTTATTTAATTCCTTTGTCTGTTTTTTCCTTCTTTTTTGTGTGATTATATCTGTAAATTCAAGTAGTGATGTCCTACGCTATATTATAATTTTACCTATTTTAGCACTTCTTATTATGCTTCCTTTCGGTATTGTTGCTTTAATGTTTGGGCTATTTCTTAATGCTAGAATTTTAATGAAGCGAGAAGGAAGACGGTTCACTAACTGTTTAACACTCCTTGCTGCTTTAGGGATGTTATTCTTTATGTTACTCCCTATTATAAACCCAGCAAGTTTGGTCTCATCGCATTTAGAGCCTATTTTTGCAGCTATTTCTCTTATAAGCTTCTATTTCTTTATACACTTATCTAACTTCTTAAGCGCATATTTTTTATACCAATTCAACAGACCAAGACGTAATCAAGATTTCATTATCGTTCTTGGTAGCGGCTTAATTAATGATAAAGTACCACCATTACTTGCAAGCCGCATTAATAAAGCTATCGACTTCTATTGGAAACAAGCAGCTGTAAATACACCACCAACAATTATTTTCTCTGGTGGTCAAGGTCCAGATGAAGGTCTTCCAGAGGCAGAAGCAATGCAAAATTATGCTGTTGAAAAAGGAATTCCTCTTGAACATACGGTGCAAGAAAATCGCTCTGTAAACACATATCAAAATATGTTGTTCTCTAAAGAAATTATGGATTCTTTAAAACCTGAAGGTAAATATAAAAGTATTTTTACCACAAATAATTTCCACCTTTTCCGCGCTGGCATATACGCTAGACAAGCTGGTCTTAATAGCCAAGGAATCGGGTCAAAAACTGCATTTTATTACTGGCCTAACGCAATGATTCGCGAATATGTTGCGATTGTCGTAATGGGACGTAAGCGCCATATGAAAATATGTGGAACTATTTTAGGTTTCGCTTTATTCGTATCAGTACTTAGTTTTATATTTTCTTAATAGCATCCCATCCTTTGAAAGGATGGGATTTCTTATACTGATTTCAAAAATATTTTAAAGATAATATGGTGATAATATTCCCTGCATACATCCATTAAAGGAGAATTTTTTCAAATTAAATGTTAAAATAAAATTTAGGTGTGAATTACGTAACAAATAAGAAACTAGTTTGAAACGAGGAAATTATATGGAGAAAATTATCAAAAACAAGCCCAATAAGCTAAAAATTGCTTCAAAAGCTTTGATGATTATTATTGGGGCATTTATCACAGCGTACGGATTAGAAGCAGTATTAATTCCAAATAACGTATCAGACGGTGGTGTGACTGGTTTAAGTATCGTTAGTTCAAGATTATTTGGATTGCCATTAGGAGCTCTAATCGCAGTTATTAACATTCCTTTCGTTTGGTTAGGGTATAAGCAAATCGGTAAAAGCTTTGCGATTTATTCTATTATCGGAATTGCTTCATTAGCAGTAGGTACCGTTGTCATGCACGGAATACCAGCTATTATTGAAGGCGATACATTATTAGTTACAGTTGTTGGTGGTATTATCATCGGTTTTGGTATGGGACTAGCATTACGTAACGGTGGGGCATTAGATGGAATCGATATGCTTGCTGTATTGCTTTCTCGTAAGTTACCATTTGGAACGAGTGACCTTATTTTATTCTTAAACATGTTCGTATTTATTTTCGTATCAACGGTATTCGGTCTTCAAGGAGCTATCCTTTCGGCAATTGCTTACTTTATCGCTTCGAAAGTGATTCATATCGTTGAAGTTGGTTTAAGTGGTTCAAAAGCATTTAAAATTATTACAAAAGAGCCTGAATTAATGGTAGAAACAATTCGCGATCGTTTAGGCCGAAGTGCAACATATAACGAAGTATACGGTGGTTATTCAAGAGAGAAATTCAAAGAAATTTCATGTGTAATTAACCGTTTAGAAGAAAGTAAAATGAAAGAACTTATTAATGAAATCGATCCACACGCCTTTATTACAGTTTATGACGTAGCAGAAGTAAAAGGCGGTAATTTCAAGAAACGTGATATTCATTAATCGTTATATAAAAGAGGGTGTGCCAAAATTTTGGCACACCCTCTTTTTATTATTAAGTTGCTATCGTTGTCAGTTTTTGTCGGTAAGTCGATATATTTCAATAATCGCTGATATATTTTGAGTTGTGGTCGATATATTCCAATAATCGCTGATATATTTTAAATTACGGTCGATATATTCTAATAATCGCTGATATATTTTTACTCGCCCCCTTATGCCTAAATCGTACCAACTGAAAGGGATTAATTCCCATAACAAAAAAAGACCAAAAAGCAATTTACACTTTTCGGTCTCTACACTATCTTCTCTTCGTAATCTTTCCTGAACCACCGACCCTCGTTTTCGGAGGAGATGTATTCCTTGGCGGCGTTTTAATAGATGATTTTGGCTTCACATCTGATCCGCTTGAACCGCCTGGTGTTTTCGTAATTTTCCCCTTGCTTCCAGTAGAAGGTGGGGGCGTCGTATTACTTCCTTTTTCAGTAATACTTCCCTTATCACCTACTGATGGTTTCGAATCTACATTATCGCCTCGCTTAATGATAGATCCTTTCCCTTCCTTCGTAATTGGAGGTGGGGTTTTCTTTTCTTCTTTCGTAGGTGGTCTTTCTGGAATAACTGGTTGATGATTTTGTCTGTCATTATATCCTCGGTAATCACCGGATGATGATCTTTTTGAACCGAATATATCGTTTAATATGCTACCCATAATATATCCTTGCAAGAAGGACGGTTGGTAATTTTGACGGACAAATTCTTTATTACTTATTTCAATTAACGTATCAGATGGTTTCTCTTTATCCTTTTGCAGGTTATAAATCTTATCAGAATAAACGAGGAACATTTGATTTTCGTCTTCTTTAGATGCTTGCTTCGGTTCTCTTTCGTTAATGAGTTCCTTCGCTACTTCAGGAACTGACCGATTGGCGGCCCTATACACGTAAGATTCTTGTTTACCTTCCTTGGCAACAGATTCAAGTGGATAACGGTCTTGAATCGACTTTGTCTGCCCGCCTTGACAACCTGATAAGGCATAACCAGCAACAACAAGTAATATAACGATAGCAAGTATAGGGATTACAAACGATTTAATCATGGTAAACAATCGGTTTGACATGATTACGCCCCCTTACGTTGCTCTTATAATTTGTACATCAGCAGGAATGATTGCTTCTCCCTCATACATCATTGTGCGACCATTTTGCCATTCAATACGCAATAATTTTCGATTGTCTGATTGGAATTCCCATACGTACTGTTCTTCTGAAGCTGAGAATGGAGTTTTTCCCATAACAACAACACGTCCGTTATATTGTTCTTCCATATGGTACTCGGTATCATCCATTTCAATTGTCGTCGGAATTTCATCAATTGAATCTAAGCGACCATCAATTGGTGTATATAATTTGTAATACGTATTTTCACGATCTTCAATTTTTAAATAACGAATGTCTTTTCCATCTTGCAATGTCAAAACAATTTCCTTACGCGAATGCATACTCGTTTTCCCAATTAATTCATACATAACTAATGACACTTCAATCATATCGCCAGGAGCTAACGTTAAAAGACTCTTTTCCGGCTTCGGTGGCTCTGGGCTTTTCATTATATTTTTAATTCGTTTAAATAAACTCATGATCTACCCCTCCTTTTCTCTTTATAAACAAGCACCTAAAATTAGTGCACCAACAATATGTAATGATCCGGCTAACATCGCATGTGCAACGCTACCTTCTTTCGTACCTTCTTCTAAATCAAGACCAGACATTTTCTTTAATACAAATTCGATAAACATTTCTACCACTAATAAAATAACGAAAGAAACTGCTGAAGCAAGAAGTGCCTGCCATAAGTCATTTGCTTTCGTAATTGATTGGGATAAAATGTACCCTTGTGCAAATAATTTCATAATAAAACGAGTTGTTACAGCTGTATTTCCATTTTTAATTTCTTTTAAATCATTGTATTTTGTAAAAATTGAATCAATCCACATAATTGCAAATAAAAGTACTGCACTCGCTCCAGTCCATACAAGCATGGCAACTACATTCATCCATGTCATTGCAAAACCTCCTCTAAATATAATAGAAAACCGACATGAATATATTTAGACATGTCGGTTCATTTGTCTTTATTCTATATTATTTCTCATACTGCTTCATAATACGAGCTAATTCATCGTCAACAGCAGAATTTTTGTTTAAGCTTGCGAATTCATCATCTAATGATTTTTCTTTCTTATAAACTTCACCGCTTGCTTCTGCTTCAGCCTCTAATTGAAGAGCTTTCTCTTCCATACGGCTTAAACCAGCTTTTGCTGAGTTTGAATCAAATCCAGACATCGCCTGATTAATATTCTTTTGTGCTTTCGCCGCATTTACACGTGCTACAAGTGTTTCACGTTTATTTTTCAGCTCATTTAATTGCTTACGCATTTCTTCTAGCTTTAGGCGCAGGTTATCAGCAGCAGCTTTATTTTGCTCATAGCTTGCTTTATACTCATTCATCTTTTGCTCTGCATTTTGTTTTTCTTCTAATGCACGACGCGCAAGATCTAGGTTATTAGCTTGAACAGCCATATGAGCCTGCTCTTCACGTTTTTTCACAAGTGCTTCTTGCTCTTCAAATAATATTTTGAATTTCTTCTCAAGCGCGATTTGAGCTGCTACACTTTTCTCAGCTTCTTGTACATCCGCTTGCATATCGCGTAAATATTGATCAGTCATCTTAACTGGATCTTCCGCTTTTTCAATTAATGAATATACATTCGACATTGTTAAATCTCTTAATCGTTTGAATACAGACATCTAAATTCCTCCTATGATATACCTCATATTTCAAATTCACTACTTGGAAAACTGAAAAATCTCCCTTTACAGTAAAGAATATTCATTTTTACAGCCTATGTGTTTATTATAACAAAACTAATATGTCCTTACATGTTATTTCCAAAATACATCCATTATAATATGACATTCTATATACAATATTGTATTTCTAATATATTCTCATTATCCCTTTTTGAAATTAACTTACTTTTATGCAATTTCACTAAATTACATAAGTGTAATGTTACTGTAAGCTAACTCGATAGTTGCATTCTAATATTTCTTATACACTAATACCAGAAGCAACAAACAAGCTTCTTCACTTGTAAGCAATAATACAAAAATTGTATTTAATATAAAACATATAAAAGGAGAAATCATCATGAAAAAATTAGTAGGAATCGGATTAGCAGCAGCAATTTCACTTGGAGCATTATCAGGTTGTTCTTTATTAGGAGAGAAAGCGAACGGTTTTGTACTGTACGGCTCAGAAGAACAAGTTCAGCAAATTACAGATAAAAACAAAAAAGAAGTGAAAGAAAAAGACTTCTATAAAATGAAAATGACAACATTAGATGGTAAAAAAGTTCTTGTAATGGATAAGAAAACTGGTGAGGAACTAGTGAAAAAAGAGTTACTTAGCAAAGTTGATGAAAAAGACAACACGAAACCACTTGATAAATTACCAGCTGTAACAACAGAACAAGGTGTATTATTTGCAAAAGAAAAAGTAGAAAATGCTACACTTGATGGAGCGAAATTAAAATATGAAGGCAACACAATTATCGGAAGTGGCCGTGCATATACAGATATGTATGCGATTGTCGATGACGCAACTTACAACAATGTAAAAGGTGATGAAAAATCTGTAGGTGTATTAAAATTTGATAAAGACCCAAGTAAAGAATTCCCTGGTTACAACGGCGTCGAAGCTTCTCAACTTGTAAAAATTAAAAAGTAAAACAAAAAAGCTTTGCGACATTCGCAAAGCTTTTTTCTATTTATTATGAGCAACTTGTTCCATATCTGGACTACAAGTTTTCGACTGACATGACTTATTTAAAGAACATGCTGCGCATTTTCCTTTTTTACTTCTCTTTACAAAATTAACTAACGTGTATGCTGCATAACCAAAAATGATAGCTCCAATTATAATATTGACCATCATTATACATCTCCTTTTAGAATCCTAGTAAAGATCCAACTTGGTATATAATAAGCGTTAATACATAAGCAACAACAAGCGGGTAAACGACTGAGAAAATCGTCCATTTCACTGATCCTGTTTCACGTTTAATAACAGCCACCGTCGCTAAACATGGAACGTATAATAAAATAAAGAACATAAATGCATAAGCTGATAATGCTGTATAATGTGCTCCCATTACGTTTCCAAGCACATCTTCTTTAACTGCATAAATAATTGCCATTGTTGAAACGACAACTTCCTTCGCTAAAAATCCTGTTAAAAGGGATGCTGCAGCTTGCCACGTTCCGAAGCCGAGCGGTGCAAATAGTGGTGCGATAAATCCACCAATCATCGCTAAGTAACTGTCTCCCATATCAACACCAAATCCTGATGGACCTGCATAGTTTAATAACCAAATGACAACCGAACCACCAAAGATGAATGTACCAGCTTTACGAACAAATCCTTTTCCTTTCTCCCACGTGCTCAGCCATAATGTTTTCGCTTGTGGCACACGGTAAGGCGGTAATTCAATTACGAAAATAGACTTTTCCGCTTTCAAAATCGTAAGAGACATAATTTTTGTAACTAATAACGCAAGAACAATCCCTGCAACATATAAAGAAAATACAACAGTCGCCTGACTATGCGGGAAGAATACGCCCGCAAATAATGCATATACAGGTAATCGTGCTGAACAAGACATAAATGGTGTTACTAAAATGGTAAGTAAACGTTCTTTCTCCTGTTCAATCGTTCTCGCAGCCATAATACCTGGAACGTTACATCCAAAACCGATAATCATCGGAATAAAAGCTTTTCCGTTTAAGCCGAAAAACTCCATAATTCTATCCATAACAACTGCAATTCGCGCCATATACCCCGAGTCTTCTAATAATGAAATGAAAAAGAATAGTGCAAAGATTTGTGGTACGAATACTAATACAGCACCAACACCGGCAATAATACCTTCTGTAACGAGTGCTTGAATAAAATGAGAAGCTCCAATACTTGTAAGTCCAGCCGTCACCCAATCCGTAAGCTGGCCACCAAAAAACTCATCTAACATATCAGATAAAGGTGTACCAATCCACGTAAACGTAACCTGAAAAATAAAAAACATAACTGCTAAAAAGATTGGAAGTCCTAAAATTTTATGTGTAATTAATCTATCAATTTTTTCTGAAAAAGGAATTTTTCCTTCTTTCTCATGCTTCATAACATTTGTTTTTAACTTTTCAATATACGCTTCACGAGTTTTGTAAATGTGCTCTTCTAACGTACAATCAAGTTTTCCTTCTAAGCGAGATCGAATGGCTATGAGTTCCTTATAAATTGGTAATGCTTTCATTTCTTTTTCTACTACTTCGTTATTGCTTAAAAATTGAAGTGCTAACCATCTCGGATGCTCGTAATTCACTGTCTCTAAAAGAGCAATTACTTCTCCAATTCCTTCATCCATTTGTACACCATATGAAATAAGGAATGGCTTTTTCTCTTTTTTGTCATTTTCTTTAAGAGTCGTAAGCAGTTCTTCACAGCCTTTTCCACTCCTTGCAACAACAGGAACGACTGTTACACCTAATAGTTCTGATAATCGTTTTACATCAATGACAATTCCTCTTTGCTTCGCCACATCAACCATGTTTAAACCAATTGAGACTGGCTTACCAAATTCAAGTAACTGCAACGTTAAATGCATATTTCTTTCAAACTGCGAGGAATCTACGATATTTAACATATGATTAAATTCTTCTGTTAATAGAAAGTTTGTTACAACACCTTCATCACGTGAAACTGGATTTAAATCATAAACACCTGGTAAATCAATTAATGTTCCTTGTCTATCTTTTAATTTACCAACCTTCTTTTCTACTGTTACACCGCTCCAGTTTCCTACATACTCATAAGAACCAGTAAGTGCATTAAATAATGATGTCTTCCCTGTATTCGGATTCCCTAGCAAAGCTACCTTATTCACGCTAATTCCACCTTTATCATTTTCGCGTCACAATGACGAATACTAATTAACTGTCCACGACACTCCAATGTACAAGGACCTTTAAACATCGCTTTCTGTTTCAGGCGAAGTTCGCTTCCTTCAGCAAGACCGAAAGCAGCTAGTCTACGCTTTAATAGCTGATCTAAAGACTGAATACTTTTTACTAACACTTTCTCTCCAATTTTAATATCTACTAAACTCATAACCTTCCCCCTCAGAAGAGAATGATAATTATTTTCAAAAAAATTATACCACACCCAATTTCTCTTGTACTATACCCTTTTGCTTCATATTTATTAACATTTCGCTACAATTCTATTTCAATTATTGTCATACTGTATTCGTTTGCCATTCTCATCCATTTCGCTTACAATAAACAATAGCAAATAAAGAATCTCGTTATCACTGGGGGAGCCATGCCGCTGAGAGGGAACACTTCGTTCCGACCCTTCGAACCTGTTAGTTAATGCTAACGCAGGGATTGTGCAAACGTCCGAAATACATACCTCATTTTTATTTACGTATTTCGTATCCTCCTATGATATCTATTCTTTTTTGTACAACTTGGATTTAGGGGGAGACAACATGCGTAACACTAATTTACAAGCGATGATCGAATCTGCTATTCTTGCAGCCTTTGCCATGATTATCGATATTTTACCATTATCACTTAAACTTCCAACAGGCGGTTCTATCTCATTCGCTATGATTCCTATTTTTATTATTGCTTACCGCTGGGGCTTTAAATCAGCTTTCTTAGGTGGTTTAGTTTGGGGACTATTACAAATAGTCGTGGGGGATGCTTATATTTTAACACCTGTTCAAGCATTCATTGAGTACTTCATTGCCTTTGCTTTTATCGGATTTGCTGGCTTATTCTATCGTCCAATTCAAAAAGCACTTTTAACGTCTAATGAAAATAGTGAAGAACATTCAAGTTTAGGTAGTCGCAATGAAAAACCTTCAGCAAAACAAAACCATGGTAAGAAAATCCTTGTTTACATTATCCTTGCTACATTTGTCGGTAGCTTTGCTCGCTATTTCTGTCACTTTATTGCCGGTATTATTTTCTGGGGACAATATGCGCCGAAAGGTCAATCAGCTGTGTTATATTCATTAATCGTAAATGGAAGTACAATGCTTGGTTCTTTTATTTTATGTACAGTTTTACTTATATTTTTATTCCTCACTTCCCCACGCTTATTCAAAAGCATCAGTGCTTATCAAATGAATACACAAAAAAAGGGCGCTTAATGAGCGCTCTTTTTTCATATCGTAATATTAATTAAAAATACAATAAATGCGCAAAAGAAAATAAATACCATTATACTTAGCCAATTGCTATGCACGGTTCATCGACTCCTTACATAACCTCATTTTCTAACCAGATTATATCGCTTAAAAATAAAGATTAGGTAAAGATAATATGAAAATAAATTAAAAA
Source organism: Bacillus sp. RCC_6_1 (assembly GCF_041360755.1). Taxonomy (NCBI): domain Bacteria; kingdom Bacillati; phylum Bacillota; class Bacilli; order Caryophanales; family Bacillaceae; genus Bacillus; species Bacillus sp. RCC_6_1. The sequence goes on along the minus strand of NZ_JBFUPV010000002.1, from coordinate 68,621 downwards.
AAGCGTAGCATGCATTATCTACGCTTTTTTCGGTAAGTAAAAGTAAAATAATACACTGTCTTCTGTATTTTTCACTCCATATTCAGCATTGTGTAATTCTAAAATATTTTTAGAAATAGCAAGCCCAAGTCCCGTCCCACCTTGTGAACGCTGACGAGCTGTATCCACGCGATAAAAACGATCCCAAATTTTATCTAATTGTTCTTCTTCAATGTGAGTACCTTTATTTTCAATGCACACTTTTATACGATCCTTCTCATCTATTGTAGAAATAATAATATCTTCTTTATTTGGTGTATAACGTATGGCATTCGTAATGAAGTTAACGATGACTTGTTCAATCCGGCCTTGATTTGCAATCACTTCAAATGAACATATATTTTTATGAACATGAAGTTCTTTTTTCTCTATTTCCACAGATAGATGTTCACATATATCTTCAATTACTGTATCAATATAAAACGAAGACTTTTTCATTTTATATGTACCAGATTCAAATTTAGCTAACTCAAGCATATCCAAAATTAAAGTATCCATTTTGTCTACTTCTCTCTCCATCGCTTGAAAATAATACTCTTTTTTATGCTCAGCTACCCCGTCTTTTAAAATGGAAATACAACTTTTCATAATACTTAGCGGTGTTTTTAATTCATGCGAAACACCAGAAATGAATTCTTTCCGTGTATTTTCTAACTTTCTTTCCTTTTCAATATCTTCTTCTAACTGTCCAATATGGGAATGGAGTTTATTTGATAGCACATTAATATTTTTCGATAAATCTCCAATTTCATCTTTTGAAGTAATCGGTATTTTTTCTGTAAAATCTAATTGTGCTATTTTCTTCGTCGTATCATTTATTTTTAATAACGGTTTGGCAATTTGTTTTGAGTAATAGAACGAAGCTAAAAAAATAAGAACAACTACAAATGCAATGATATAGATATAGTAATCTTGCACCATTTGTACAGCTTCATCTACGGGCTGTAAAGAAGCCATCGCATAAATATATGTTACTGATCCGTCTTTTTCTATTGGCTTGATTAATAATTTATATTTAATATCATTTTTTTCATAGTCCATTGTTTGTGTTGTATATTGTATGGGCTTGCTCTCTTTTAATAATAAATTAGTTTGAAATTCTTTTATGCTATCTAAGAAGATGCCATTTTTATAAATTGGATTCACAGGACCTTTTACATCTGGTAACTGTACTTTTGTAACACGTCCTCCTATGTAAACATTTAATTCTTGAGCAGCTTGCTCCTGAACAGCTGGTTTCTTTTCCTTAACAAGTTGTTCCTCAACTGCTCTCTTTTTCTCCTCATTTAATTTGCTCATTTTCTCATTAAATGCTTTTTCTAACGGTTTATTAGATCCACTTAAATTCTGCTTAGATAAAGAAAAAGAGAATGGAATAAAACTATCTTCTTTTCTCACTCCAGAAAAATAAATTTCTTGCCCTAAAAACTGCTCTGATAATTTATTATCAATTTCCTCTATATTGACGAGATTACCTAAGGGAATTTTAAATATTTGTTGTCCAAAGCTCTTTTGTTGCCTACGATCTATCGTTACTTCAAAATAAAAATCATCTGCATGTTTTAAATTCCCGTTCTTATCTAATGTCGTAATCCACGTATTATTTTCTCTTAAAAAGTCTTGCTCTAGTTTCTGAATTTCTTCTGCATTTCCTGCATAATTTAAATAATTCTTCTCAAAAGAATTTAAATTCACTTTAATATCTTCCACTTTTCGATTCGCATAATATTGTTTAAAAAATATCGTTTGTCCAATAAATATCGTCGCTAAAATCAACATACATAATGCTGTTGTAAGAGTAAATAATTTTAGTACAATTCCTTTCTTCATACATTCCCCTCAAATTTATAACCAGTTCGTACTACAGTTGTAATATACTTTGCTTTCTCTCCTAATTTATTTCTTAAATTACGAATATGGCTATTCACCGTTCGATCATCGCCAGCAAATTCATATCCCCAAATTCTTGAAATGAGTTGCTCTCGCGTTAAAACGATTCCTTGATTTTTCATGAAATACACCAATATTTCAAACTCCGTATGCGTTAAACTAACATCTGCCTCATCAACAGTAACAGTACGCGACGGAAAATGGACATGGATGCCATGAATCGATAACGTATCATCTTCGTTCTCTAAAGGTTTCTTCGATGCTTTTCTACTTTCTAATAATCGTTTCGCTCTTGCTAATAAAATTGGAGGACTATACGGCTTCGTCACATAGTCATCTGCTCCAAGTTCAAAACCAAGTAACGTATCGTCTTCATCTACACGCGCCGTCAGCATAATAATAGGCACCTCGGACGTCTTCCTAATCCTTCGGCAAACAGACCATCCATCGAGTTCTGGCAACATGATATCTAAAATAACTAAATCAACCTCTTCTTCTTCAAATACAACTAAAGCCTCTTTCCCGTCCCTCGCTTCAAACACTACATATTGTTCACTTAAAAAATAATCTTTTAATATTTCACGTAATATGTCTTCATCTTCAACAATTAAAATGTTTTTTGACATAACTTATATATCCCCCTCTCGCTTTCAGAAACTATAATTTCACTTTGAATAACTGCCAGTTAACTTCGCCTCAATAATATATCTATCTGGTGCATCCCCTATATAATCAAATGGGTAACAAGTTGTCAGTGTTAATATCGGTTCTTCTTTTTTTATAATAACAGTACGATCATCCGCATGAGTAATCCATGTCTTTTGAATTTCATATGTGTACGTTTTATTATCATACTCTAAAACAAGGGTATCCTTTTCTTTCAACTCTTCTAAATCTGTAAATACAGTATCTCGATGTCCACTCAGTACAGTATGTCCCCCTCCAGATGGAGTTGTCGTTAAATCACTAACGAACATACCCACTCCTTTTTTCAAAGTCGTATCATCTGCTCCCCAATATATAGAAAACTTCTTCTTTATTTTCGGTATGTTTAACATCGCTACCTTTTCTCCTTCTTTATGTTCTGTTTGAGAAGAAGGCACTTGAGAAGTTACAGGTGTTTCATGAGAAAGTTGAGTACCTTGTATATTTTTAAGGCTCTTTATTTCTTCTGCCGTTAATTGCCCGGCAGAGCTTCTTCCTTTATACCATTCCACAGCATAATAGGATCCCATGAATAGCCCTATAGCCATCAATATGATACCGATATAATTGAGTAACTTCATTCTTCATTCCTCCATGCCAAAAATGGTAGGAGTAACCTACCATTTTTAATATATGAAATTATCCCATTCTTTATAGGAAAATATTTTATTTACGCTTTAATCTTATTGCGACGATTCAAACCAAATAATGTACCTACCGCTACAAGACATGCACTTAATCCCATCATTGCTACATTATTTGATGCTGTATTTGGTAATTTTTCACCTTGTACAACTGGCTTTGCTACTTCTTTTTTAGCTACTTCATTCTTTTGCTCGGCTTTTATCGCTGCTTCTTTTTTGGCCATATCGTTTTTTAACTGTTCTTGCGCTATTCTCTTTTTCTCTTCTTCACTTTTTTTCTCAGCTTTTATTGCTTCCTCTTTTTTAGCCATATCATTTTTTTCTTGTACTTGTGCCGCTTGCTTTTTCTCTACTTCACTTTTTTGCTGTTCCTTAATTGCTTCTTCTTTTTTAGCTTTATCCTGTTGTACCTGCGCTTCTTCTTCCTTTGTTACTGTTCCAGTATCCGCACTCGCTACTGAAGAATATCCTACTGTTAAAAGTGCCATTGCACAAATTGGTAATAGTTTCTTTTTCATTTTCACTCTCTCCTTATATTTTATTCACATCTACTCGCATCGGATGTATTACTAGAATAAGCAAGAGATATAAATATAAGATGCAGATGAAATATATTTCATTTAAAGATTTCATTGTAGAAAAAGAAAAAAACATCGCAATATGTACGATGTTTTTTCGGGTGTGTGTCTCAATTATTTACATGTTACTTTCGCGTGATTTAGAAGTAGAACGGGCCGGAGCGATAACTAATTGTCTCGGCTCAGTTTTCTTGAAGTGATTTTTGACGTTACACTTACGACGTTGAACAACCCACGCTTTAATAGGGTTTGTTAAAATAATCTTTTGCTCTTCGTTAGGGGCCTCTTCTTCAATCTTACAACTCTCGCTCCATTTATTCCATTTCATTGTAAATTTAGAAGAAGAATGATCATTTTCACGATCAAACAAGTGCAAAAAATCCATTTTTCCATCTAGCATTACGGTGTTACTAGTCGCTAAAAAAGAAAAGGTCGTCCAACGTTTCTCCATGCCCTCCTACTCCTTTTTCACATATAGAGTGCCTAAAACTTAATTTACCTAAAATATGCTTGCCTTTTACCTTACACCCATAGTTTATCCAAAATGCTCTTATGCAACTATCGATTTGCCTTACAACTACCTTACATTTTTGTAAGAAACAAAAAAACCTTCACTCTATATAATGAAGGTTTCTCACTTTTTATCTATATGATCTCTCATATCATCAAGTCCAGCTTCTTTTAGCTGCGACATCATACCGTGCGAAATTGCTCCTAACACTAAAGTCATTCCAATTAATGAAATACGAATCGCAGGTACATCAATTACGTAAGCCAACAGGCCAAGAACAATTGTTAAAAGTAATGCTTTTATAAATGTTACACTTGTGTACTGTTTCTTCTTCATCATATTCACCCTTTATGGAAGCGTTTTCTTAATATACTTAGTATATCATATCATCAGATGATTTTGTCGTTATCTTTGTAAAAAATTACTATCTCCTTTGACTTTTTCTATTCTATCCTTTACAGTCGAAATGTTCATAAGTTTTACACTGTAGGAGGATTACAATGAATATTGAAATAAAAGACACTTTAATTTCTGAAGAACAATTACAAGCAAAAGTTAAAGAATTAGCACTTCAAATCGAACGTGACTTTGAAGGAGAAGAAATCGTAGTTATCGCCGTATTAAAAGGTTCATTCGTATTTGCTGCTGATTTAATTCGTAACATCAAAAATGATGTAACAATTGACTTTATTTCTGCATCTAGCTACGGAAATCAAACAGAAACAACAGGAAAAGTGAAACTACTAAAAGATATCGACGTAAACATTACTGGGAAAAACGTAATTGTTGTAGAAGATATTATCGATTCTGGTTTAACACTTCATTTCCTAAAAGATCACTTCTTTATGCATAAACCAAAAGCACTCAAGTTCTGTACATTACTTGATAAACCAGAACGTCGTAAAGTAGACTTAACAGCTGAATATGTTGGCTTCCAAATTCCAGACGAATTCATCGTTGGATACGGTATCGACTGTGCGGAAAAATATCGTAACTTACCATTCATTGCTTCAGTTGTAACGGAATAATCGTATAACTTAAAAAATCGATAGTACATAAAATGTATATCGGCGATTTTTTAAATATATCGACTTACCGACAATAACTGACAATCTTAGCACCCAATTAATAGGGAGAAGCTGTTCTAAAATACATGGGAACAGCTCCTTTCTTTCCATTACAAACTACAGGGAGAGATGAAATATGACAAAGACAAAATTTGAAAAAGTACTCCTCATCGTAAATCCGAAAGCTGGTCAAGGTGACTTACATACAAATTTAACGAAAATCGTACCACCTCTTGCCGCAGCTTTTCCTGATCTACATATCCTTCATACGAAAAAACAAGGTGATGCAACAAAATATTGCCAAGAGTTTGCTAGTAAAGTAGATTTAATTATCGTCTTTGGTGGTGATGGAACAGTATTTGAATGCACAAATGGCTTAGCACCTCTCGAAACTAGACCTACACTTGCAATCATTCCAGGTGGAACTTGCAACGACTTCTCTCGCACACTTGGTGTTCCGCAAAACATTGCAGAAGCGGCAAAACTTATTACAAAAGAACATATAAAACCAGTTGACGTTGCAAAAGCAAATGAACAACATTTCTTAAACTTCTGGGGCATTGGACTCGTATCTGAAGTATCAAACAATATCGATGCAGAAGAAAAAGCAAAGCTTGGTAAAATCGGTTACTATTTAAGCACAATTCGAACTGTAAAAAATGCTGAAACATTCCCAGTAAAAATTACTTATGACGGACAAGTATATGAAGACGAAGCTGTCCTTGTCATGGTTGGAAATGGTGAATATCTTGGTGGTATTCCATCCTTTATTCCGAACGTAAAATGTGATGACGGAACACTTGATATTTTCGTAGTCAAATCAACAGGTATTCAAGCATTTAAAGATTACATCGGAAAGAAACTATTTGAAGACTCAAATGAAAATGACATCTTCCACGTAAAAGCGAAATCCATTCATATTGAAACGAAAGAAGAAAAAGAAGTAGATACAGATGGAGAAAGCTCGCTTCATACACCTTGTCACATTGAATTATTACCAGGACACTTTACGATGATTTATAATCCTGCGGTTGTGTAATAAAAAAACGAGTGCTAGCACTCGTTTTTTCTCTTCTAATCTAGTTATATTGTTGGATCATTTCCTCTATTTCTTTAACTCTCTCTAAAGTAATTCCATTTCTTTGTTCGATCGCTAAAGGATGCTCGGTTGGCTCTAATTCAACATACGGTGCCATTCCAACTTCTCTTATATGTACATTTGTTTTTAAATTTAATGTTTCTGGATAAACTGGTATTTCTACAGATAACCAACCAAAATAAGGATCACTATTTTCTCGGCCTCTCTCATCCCACTTTTCTAATACTTCATCATAACTTTCTTTACTAAGTGATACCCACACAGTCCATATGAAATTTTCGTGGTAGTCAATTATAGGAATCTCTAAACATCCTCTAATAAAATAATGTTCACCATCCATTACACAAAGATCTGATGTTAAATGGAAGCGTTCCTCTCTTTCATGGGGCGCTACCTCGTAATAATAATATGGTGCTTCACTTCCGTAGCATAGAGGTAGTGCAAAACGATGCATTTGTACTTTTTCTCCGGATTTTCTTCTTCTTTTCATTTGTCATTCTTTCTCCTATCCTTTTCAGTCACAATCAAACTCTACCCAATTTCTCCAATGCGTATTAGCATTTTCATTCACAATAACACTTGGATCTTTCTTCTCTATTGCAGCGGCTACTGATTGGAAGAATTCATTTTCACTTACTTTTTCGTCTTCAACATGTTTCCATTCTTCCGTTTCATACGCTACTTCCCAGTCGCCTTCTAAACCGAACTCTTCTAAAATTTCTCCTTTATCCCACCACAATAATTTTTGAGCTTCCTCATTAGTAGCAAGCATACGCATAAAGTATGTTGGATAATGCTCTGTCGTTTGTACTTCTATTCCATTATTTATATAATCCTCTTCTGTAAATTCATATTCAAAATGATGCTCGCGAATTTTTAAACTGCCGTTATAAATATTCGGTATAAATTCACCTTCATCATCAAACAACTCATAATCGCCATTATTTAATTGTAAAATGCAATCATCACCCATTGAATGAGTAATTCTATCGCCATATACTTGAATATCATTACATACACCTAATGAACCTACACCCACAATTTGAAACACCATTAGCCAATCCTTAGCATCTTTAAAGAAAAGAGAGAATTTCACTTGTGAAATATCCATATATTCATTATCAAAGGCAGGAAATTCATAGTTACTTTGCTTTTTATCTAATAACCTTAAAATCTCTTTTTGCACATGTATCACCTTTTCATTAATATTATCTAACGTTTACCGTGCTCTCATGTAGCTAGAAAAATTCCTCTTTCATCACTATTCGTATACTCAATCTATCTTAACAAAAATGCTTTTCCTACTTCCATCATATATAGGCCGTACACCGATTCCATTTCTCTTACTTACGCATATATTGGAATATTGTTGCTTCTAATGCAGTGTGTTTTATTTTTGCTCGGAGGTGTTATAAATCGTGTTCGAATGTAAGAACGAACTAAGTCTCTCTAATATAGAAAACTTAAAATATAATTCAAACATTCCTATAATAGTAATAGCCTTCAATAACCTTACTTATGTGAAAAATATGTTAAAACAATTAGAAAACAAAAAGATAAAAAGTGAAGATATATGGATTTGGGACAATAATTCAACCGCTCCCGCTTTGCTTGCTTTTTATGAGCAAATATCAACTAAATATAATTTAGTGAAAAATAATGCCAACTATGGACCACGTTTTTTTGCCGTTCCTTATATTTTCGATTTACTTCCAGATTTTTTTGCTGTAACTGATCCTGATTTATCTTTTAATGAAAAAATGCCAGATAACTTTTTAGAGTATTTAAAGCAGTTAACAATCGAGCTTTCACTCTTTAAAGCCGGCCTTGCTTTAGACATTATACCTACTTCTAATTTCAACAGAGAGCTCATGTCAAATGAAAAATGTACAGTAACAGAATGGGAAATGCAGTATTGGCTTTTTCCTATAACTAAATACAATAACCCTAAAGTTTTCAACGCTGGAATTGATACAACTTTTGCTGTTTACAATAAAAAATTTATTAGTAACGGTTTTTATAATGCCGTAAGGGTAGCTGATAATTTCACCTGTAAACATTTACCCTGGTATAAAGACAATATAATTTCAGAAGAAGAAAAAAATATGCTAAATACGAAATGGGCTAACTGGCACTAATAAAACGAAACGTTATTCAGTAGCAGATATTACTACAAATCGAAAACCTACTTTACAGCATATGTAATAATTCAAAAATAGCTTGAATGGTTTCAAGCTATTTTTTATCAAATTTCCTCAATACTATCCAATTGAGTCTTATAACATTCATCACACTCTGGCCTCGTAGGAAGAATCCCTCTTTCATCAGGTAATAAAACCCTCAAAACTTCTCGATCCATCTCTACGAAAGACTTCATAATAATGGGATATCCTTCAATAATATTCGTATACTCAATCCCTTGTTCAAACTTTTTTCCGCTCTTTATTTCTTCTATTATGGTACAAAAAACACTATGCGCGACTTCAGGATCCATATTTAATGCTATTTGTAAATCTTGATGATTAAAGTTATCTCTTAGACCATGCGTATGATAATTAGCATGGATGCCATCAATATCTTCTGCTAATATGCTATGCATGTACCATCCATACTCTTGTAGCATATTTTCTTCCCATTCATCTGCATCCTCTTCTAAATCTTCATCAAACAAATTCGGATCATACCACACGTCCTCGTAATCTCCAGCAATTAAAAATCTCCAACCAGGTGGTAACCCTAAATACTTCTTTATTTCAGGTGCCCATTCATCAATATGTTGAACGTGTAAAGGAAGAAAGAAATCTTCTTCTGTCCCCATTTCTTCACCAGCCCAAATGTACCAACCTGTCGTTCCATTTTCTATAGGCATTCGTAACCCATTAATCGGAGCGATACCATCTTTCACATTTTGCGCTATTCCTAATTTCAAATCATTCGGAGATTCTACATACTCCGCTTTATATTTATCACATATACTCTTCTGTTCTTTTATGTATTTTTCCACCCTTTTAGCACACTCCCCAATTTTTGAAAGATAGATTTCTTTGCCGAAGCACTCTCTAACTTCCATACCCCACACGGATTATAAAATGGATCCTCTTGTTCATATATATCAATTTCAAAGCCAATCTCTTTCTCCTTATGGTGCATAACATTTCCCGCTAATATATAGTTACTTTTACTCACAACTTCTTGTATTAATTCTGTTCTATCTTTCCATAAACCAGGTACTCCAATAACGATTTGTGTCTCCATCATATGCACTCCACTTCTCATCTATTTTCAATCTATTCTTTCAATCTTCCAAACTAAATTAGCTGGGATATCTTTCTCTAAAAAGGTTAACATCCATACAGTTTAGACATCCTACTATGATTAAAATCTCCAAATATAACACTCCATGTGTACATTTATATTTATTTTCGTTTACATACTATTGTTATTCATAATCCATTTTAGCTAATAAACAAACGAAAGAGAACTAGGTGGATTAATGTTTACTTAAGAATAAAAAGTCCGAAACTATATAAAGTGATTTCGGACTTTTTATTTTTAAAATATTAAATTACATTTCGAACAAAAAGGAGCTGAATTTCCTCTTCTAATTTTTGTATCACATTTTGGACAATATACATATCGTTCCTCTACCTTTTGTCGTTCTATCATGTGTAAAGATACTATTTTCATACTGCACATAATTCCAATTAAGATAAGGCTAAAAATGAGTAGCACAACGCTCTTCCTCCCTTAACTACTTACCTATATTTTACCATTAAATAAAGATAATTTTATACTTATAATCCTATCTTGTCCTTCATACTGGAAGAAACTTTCTTTACTTCTATTTACTCATCAGTGTGATTCTTTTTTGTCTATATAAATAAAGAATACCTGTAACTATAAAAACAATCACGCCAAAATACACGCCATATTCTATCGCGATCGCTACAATACTTTCAATATGTTGTCCAAATAAAGCACCGAGCACAAAGTAAACGAGTGTCCAAACAAATCCTGTCATATAAGAATACAAAGCATACGTCTTAAATGACATGTTATTCATTCCAACTAAATACGGTACGATATGTCTTACAACTGGTATGAAGTAACTTGTGACTAACGCATAATGACCATACTTCTCTACCATTTGTTGAGATTTCAAAAGATATTTCGCCTTTTTCTTTTTCATTAGCTTATCAAGTACTTTCGTACCAAATATTTTCCCTAATATATAACCTAAAGAAAGCCCAGATACAACACCTAAATATGTTAATAAAAATGCAGGAATGACACTTAATATCCCTAGTGAAGATACAAAGCCACCACTCATTACGATCATTTCGTCTGGAATTGGCATACCGATAATACCTAGCCATAAACAGAAAAATAATGCCCAATAACCGTATTGTTCAATATAAGATAATAATTCATGTAATTCCATTATGCATATGCTCTCCTTAGCTCTTTTTTACAGCTAAAGACGTACGCTGGTGGGAAATTGAGCCACACTTTCTCTAGCGTAATTTCAGGAAAGAAGTGCTGTATAAATCCTTTTTTCACAAGTGAATATTGAAATGTAATGAATTCACCATTCTCATGTATCACTTCCATCGCATTGCTTAAAATGCGCTTTGAAACTTCTTCTGGTAAAGAAGTGAAAGGCAACCCTGATAAAATGTAATCAATACATTCTATATCGAGCTCTTCTATATACTTTTTTATATTTTCGGCTGAACCGTGTACAACAATGACATTCTGCTCATCTTTAAATTTTCTCTTTAGCTCCTTGCAAAACACTTCATTAATTTCAATAAGAAGAAATATTGTTTCCTTCTTCTTTCTCTTCATAATTTCTTTCGTAAAGACTCCTGTACCAGGCCCTAACTCTACAATGCATTTCGCTTTATTAAAATCAATTACATCTACCATTTTCTTTGCTAATATTTTTGAACTTGGCGCAATTGCACCAGTATGTTTCGGATGTTTAATAAATTCATGTAAGAATGTTATGAGTTGCATATAAACCTCTCCTCATTCGTTCAATAGTTTTTAACTTGTTTCTAAGTATAACTATTATTTCTTAACAAAAATTGAGGAGATTTCTTAAGATTTTATGAAGAATAAAAAAACAGCTATCGCCTCTAGCGATAGCTGTCCCTTATTACTTCGCACTCACGATCTTATAATAAGAACGAACTGTTAAGAAGTAATATCCAATATAAATCGCGCCGTATACTCCGATACTAATTAGAAGCGGAATCATAATTTCAAATGGTAATATATTTGATAAACCTTTTAGTGCAAATAGGCTGTGTAAAATACCAATTACTAACGGAATAGCAAAGATAAAGCTCACTTGTTTTGCGATAGCTCTCTTCATCTCTTGCTTCGTTACACCAATTTTATGAAGAACAACGTAGCGATCACGGTCAGCACTTGCTTCTGTTAATTGTTTAAAGTAAATGATTGAGCCTGTTGCTAATAGGAATACTAATCCTAAGAATAACCCAATAAACATCATTAAGCCTGTTGTTTCAAGCCCCATTTGGAATCCTGTATAGAAATCGTTAAATGGTTTTAAAACTTCTGATTCTCCAGCTGGCATAATGCTTGCTAATTTTGCTGTTAACTCTTTACTATTTCGCTCACCTTTTACATCAATATTTTTTACAGTACGCGTTTCGTTTACTTGTTTCACTTGCTCATATGTTTTATCAGGAACGATTACAAATAGTTCATTTAAATTTGTAAGGCTTCTATTATTTACACCTTTAATTTTTAATTCTTTTGACTCGTTTCCAACAGGGAATACAGCTGTATTTCCTGTATAAAGAGGACCAAAATCAAGTTTCTCAATATATAAGCTATCATATACGAAAGCTTCATTCGCACTTAAATTTACAGGTTCTACATCTAAATGTTTCACAAGTGTATTAAAGCTTGATTGAGAAATAAGCTGGTACTGATTCGTAACATTATAGTGTGTGTTCAGAACTTGATCAGCTCTTTCACCTTTAAATGTTCCCTTCACAGGAATCATTTCAACTTCTGATTCATATGTGACTGGGTGATTATTCTTCTCTCCAGCAAGTATTTCATTTACTTTTTTATCTAATGCTGCATCTTTTTTCTCATAGGAATAACTATACGGCGCAGCAACTTTTGATTGCGTAAATGTGTTGTAATACATCGTAACTGACGTACCAACCGCTGTTAATGTTACCGCACTTAAAATAGCGATTGTCGCCAGTGATTTCGCATTTCCTTTAATACGATATAGTAACTGTGATGTCGTTACCATATTCATACCATTATAAAATGCTGACTTATTATTTCTTGCACGTTTCAATACAAATACTGTGAAGAACATGAACAGTAAATAAGTCCCTGCTACTGTCGCTAATAAAATATATAATGCAACGACCATAAAGTCTGCATACATAACTGCTTTCATGTACATTAATGCTAAAAAATAACCTGAACCGATTAAGAAAACTGAAATTAATGCCATAATGACAGATCCTTTTGGCATTGCTTCTCCTTCACGTTCTGCACGGAAAAGTTCAATTAACTTAAAGCGATAAATTAAACGATATCCTTGAAGTGATGTATATAAAATAATCACAAAGAAAATAATTGCTGTATCAATAATGGCAGCCATCGGTACTTCAAAATGAACGTTTAAATTTAATCCCATCATATTTACTAATAACTCAAGGAATAATTTTGAAAGGACACTACCGATCGCAATCCCAATTACTAATGACATTAATCCCATTAACATATTTTCATAAAAGAGCATTTTACCAATTTGTCTTTTACGAATACCTAATAAGGAATAGAGTCCAACTTCTTTTTTACGTTTACGTGTAAAGAATCCGTTCGAATATATAATAAACACTGCTACGAAGATGATAAGCATCACACTTGAAACTTGGAACGCTCCGCTAATTTTTTTTGAAGCTTCTGCTGCTTTTTCCATTTGTGAATTATATTGCAGTGCTTTAAATGTAAAATAAATAACGATACTAAAAATCATAGATGCAAAATATACAAAGTAGTCTTTAAAGTTCCGCTGTATGTTGCGGAGGGCAATGCTAGATAAGGTCATCAGCCATACCTCCAGAAATAGAAGACATTACGTCAACAATTTTTTGGAAGAACTGTTTACGCGTCGATTCACCGCGGTGTAATTCTTTATATAGTTCACCATCTTTAATGAAAATAACTCGTTTACAATAACTTGCTGCAAATGCATCGTGCGTTACCATTAAAATTGTTGAGTTATCATATTCATTTAACGACTTCATACTTTCAAGTAAATCTGTTGCAGATTTAGAATCAAGTGCTCCAGTTGGCTCGTCTCCGAAAATCATACTTGGATTCGTAACAATTGCACGCGATGCTGCACAGCGCTGCTTCTGTCCACCAGATACTTGATATGGGAACTGACTTAAAATATGATCAATACCGAATTTCTTTGAGATTTCAAGAACGCGGCGATCAATCTCACTCGCTTTCACCTTTGATAACGCAAGTGGTAAAGCGATATTCTCTTTCACCGTTAACGTATCTAATAAGTTATAATCTTGGAAAATGAAACCTAAATGATCACGGCGGAATAACGCTAACTTATCATCATTCATCTTTACAATATCTTTTCCATCAATTAAAATTTCACCGTTCGTCGCATTATCAATTGTAGAAAGAACATTTAGTAAAGTCGTCTTACCAGAACCAGAAGGTCCCATAATTCCAACGAACTCACCTTCTTTTACTTGTAAGTTAATACCTTTTAACGCTGCAAATTTATTCCCACCCGTGTCGTACACTTTTTCAATATTTTTTGCTTCTAACACTGTTTTCATCTCGACATCCCTCATTTCTTCTATTCTCTATTTTCAACTATATACACTCTCTACTCTTGCCACTATCGATGTTTCTTACACAAACATGACAGTTATGTAAGACGCATAAGTAAAGATATAAAAATTTAACCTACTGAACAAAAGTACTTTGTTACTATAACATTGGGATATCATACCATCCATTCATTCTCCTTACAGGAACATTACAATTTTGTAAGGTTAAAAATGTCCCCTACAAAGTTGTGCACGAAATATCGGATGGAGCTATTTCGTTCCTGCTATTCTATGTACAGAGGAGGTCATAATATGGATTCACTTAAAAATATGAATACTGCAATGCGCTATATTGAAGATAACCTTACGAATGAAATTGATTTTAAAGAAGTTGCGAGGCTAGCTCTCTGTTCTGAGTATCACTTTAAAAGAATGTTTTCGTTTTTAGCAGGTATATCACTATCTGATTATATTCGCTGTAGACGTCTTACTCTCGCTGCCTTTGAACTAAAAAATAGCGATGCAAAAGTCATTGATGTCGCTATAAAATATGGCTACAACTCACCAGATTCATTCGCCCGTGCATTTCAAAACTTGCACGGTATAACACCTTCAGAGGCCCGAAATAGTAGCCATTCTTTGAAGGCTTATTCACCAATGACCTTCCAATTATCCATTCAAGGAGGAAATGAAATGAACTATCGAATTGAAGAAAAAGAGCCATTTCGAATTATAGGTATTACAAAACGAGTACCAATCGTTTTTAACGGTGTAAATGAAGAAATTGCTTCTATGTGGAAAAGTTTAAACCCAGATTCTATTCAAACATTAAAGTCCCTTTCAAACATTGAACCTACTGGAATCATTAGTGCTTCTACTAACTTTTCTGAAGGAAGAATGGAGGAAAAAGGAGAACTCGATCACTACATTGGAGTAGCCACAACAAAGGATTGTCCAGAGCAGTTTAAACAGCTTGAAGTTACTGCTTCAACATGGGCTATATTCGAAGCTGTCGGTCCATTTCCTGATGCATTACAAAATGTATGGGGACGTATTTACTCTGAATGGTTCCCTTCTTCGAACTATGAACTAGCGGAAGGACCGGAGATATTGTGGAATAAACAGAAAGATATATCTTCTCCAAACTTTAAAAGTGAAATTTGGATACCGGTTTTGAAGAAGTGATAACAAAAGGAAAAGAGCTAAGCATTGTGCCTAGCTCTTTTTACATATTTGCTTACTCGTAAAAGTGTATATATTTCATCAGTTCTTCGATTCCTTTAAATTGGAGTAATAGTTGATTGTTCAAGTTTTCTAAAGCCAACTGAAAGGAACGTTCAATTTTTCCATAGTGTAATGTTTCTAAATCATCTAGCAAGCTTTTCATATTTTCTATATAATACACGGTTTTTCTCAAACTGCTTATAACCAGTATTTTACGCAGTTCAGATATTGGAAACATTCTATAACCGTTTTCTTTATTTCTTTCTGAGTGGACTAACCCTTCATGTTCCCAATGACGGATAGCCGAAGTATTTACGCCTGCTATGTTTGCAGCCTCTCCAATGCTCATGCGTTCATTTAACTCTACATTTTTATATTTAGTAAAATCAGCATTTTGAATCATGTTTAGTATTTCTTCTACTCGTTTTTTCTTCACCTGAACATTGAATTGCTGTTCATTAATTAACCAAAGTGCTTCTTCAAACTTTACGTTTTTAATCATCCTCATAACTTTATAAACAATAGGTATATCATATCCTTTTAATAATGCTCTAATGGTAATAAATGCTTGAAAGTGTATCGATGTATAAAACCGGTGATTACTTTCCGTTCTTGGCACAACAGGAATGAGATTTTGTTCTTCATATCTTCTCAAAGTTGTTGTACTAACATTTAAGACATTTGCAATTTGTTTAGGGCTATATGTCTCCATTTATTAACTCCTTTTTAAAGTAAAACCTTAAAGTGCTACATTAACATATTTCAAATAAAATCCTTATATATACGAGAAAAAAGTCATAAATCCGGAAGATTGCATGAATGTTATATGATTTTAGTATAAACAATTTAGGAGTGATAGAAATGGAGAAAATCATAAAACTTACGGACGAATCAGTATTAAAGGTTGGTTTGGTTGGAAATCCAAAATTTAGAACAATCATGCTCCCAGTTGCTAAAGAATCTGTATATGGGCAAGATGCTGAAACTTTGAAGTTGTGGGGAGTAGATCCTGAATTTGGAAAACATTTTATTGATGGACTCATAGATAAGTTTCAGATTTTATATTTTGACTACGAAGGCCATCGTTTGCAACATCCAAATCCAGAGAATCTCACACCTGAAAATATAGTAAAAGACCTATTAACAATTGCTGACGAAATGAATATTAATACGTTTAGTTATTATGGTTACTCTTGGTTAGCTTTAGCTGGGTTACAATTAGCCATTCGAACGGATAGATTAGACAGTATAATCATGGGCGGGTTTCCACCAATAGATGGTCCATATAAAGAAATGATGGTAGTAACAAATAAAACATATGAGCAAGCTGTGAATAATCACAATTCTCCTGTTATTGATCAAGCACATATTAATCCTGAAAAAATTGATTGGGATAACATACAGATAAAGATCGACATGAGTCAAACTAAACAGTTTGTTACAATGTACGAGAATTTGATGGAGTTTGATGATCAAGACATCCAACATAAACTAATCATTCCGAGATTAGCGTTTTCTGGGGAAAAAGACACTATTGTTTACGGTGAAAATTTTGGCAATGTAGTAGTTGATATTATTGGTATACTTCAAAAAAACAAACAAAAGTTAGAACATCTTGGATGGGATATAGAAATCTTAAGAGGAAATGATATGGATCACACTAAAGCTATGCAACCTATAACAGTTCTGTCATTGATAAAGCCTTGGTTAATTAAAAATTTGAATATAACTTATTAAATATAGTAATTCGAATAACCTAAAAACAAAGCTGCTCTTCCCTAAAAGGAAAAGCAGCTTTATTTACATTTTCAACTCTTCTTTATAAATACTATATGACTTTATTGTTGATACGATAATGCATATTAATATGATTCCAATCCCTATAAAAATATTAAATGGATCTGGAAGCAAAGCCCCGGCATATATACAAAGTGAACCTATTACAAATACCCTCGAAGCAAATCTATGTGTTTTCCTCCAAACTACAGGATTTTCTAATGTCCAGTCCATTCGAATGCCTACTAACCCGTTCGGCTTCGTTTGTTGCATGTAATTACCTAGTACAAGAAACAATGTTCCAAGTCCAAAATTAAATGCAATTGAGCCCGATGCAATATAATTAGACGCTGCTAATAGCGCAAATAAGTTACAGCCGAATCCTATCAAAAGAATAGCATAACGGATTGCGGAAAGGACTTTAGCATGCTGTTTATACTTATCTTTCGTTACGTCAATATACCCAAGAGCTAGCCATATCAAATACAGCAACATCATGCTACCTATTGAAACAGAACTTGCTTCTACTTTAGAAAAATATCCATCTACTACTCCTGCCGCATTATAATGACGTGGAATTTGTTCTGGTAAATGTGGCCATACAATATACCATCCAATTACAATGCCAATAATTAAACTCCATGGTAATACGTGTCTTTTCATCCTCTCTCCCCCATAATTTTTTATTAAGCCCCTATTTCTTTTTTATAAGCAATATATGAATATCCCATTGTTAATCCTACTGCACCGGTAATAATGCCAATGATTAGGAAACCTTTCCACGCTGCCGGAGCAAAAATACTTAAAATCATAATAACTCCTAATACAACAAACACCTTCCCACTAAAACGGTGTGTCTTTCTCCATACTTCCTCGTTACTTAATGTCCACGGTGTTTTTATACCTACAAAGTAATTTGGTTTACATTGTGGTAAATAGTTACCGATGATTATAAATAAAAGACCAACAAGAATATATGGTGTACTATTCATTGGAATGTCATAACCTAATCCAGCTCCAATTCCAATGATACTTACTAAAAATAATAGGAATAATACGCTATAATTTATTACATTATACCCTTTAGAAAATTTCTCATAATTCTCATGCTTAGGATCTATCTTAGGCAATAAAGTCAATAAAGCATATATAAAAACCATAACTGCAACATCCAAAATCATCATGCCCATTTTTGACATACGCCCATCTACCTCACCAGACACATTCCAATGACTCGGAACCTCTCCCGGTAAATGCGGCCACGCGATGCACCATGCAATAATCGTTAAAGCTATTAATAGTAACGGAAATATATGCTTTCTCATTTCCCCTCTTCCCCCTTATTCGTAAATGTAAACACCCAAGTCAACAAATCTTGAAAGACCGTTGTGTTTAAAGAGTACACAACGAATTGCCCTTTCTTTTCATCTTGAATAAGTTCAGCATTTTTAAGTGCGTTTAAGTGGTGTGAAATACTTGGTTTTGTCATATTGAAATGTTCAGCGATCTCACCAGCGGTTAGATCACCTTCTTTTAATAAGTCTAAAATTTTTCGCCTTGTTGGATCTGCTAATGCTTTGAATGCTTGATTCAATGTCTTTCTTCCTTTCGATAATTAGACATTTAGATACTTATCTAAATGTTAAAATGATTTCAGTTGATTGTCAATTATATACGAGGCCCTTTTTACTTTTCTCACTTTTAACCTATACTGTTTACTAGCTTATCTTTCAACATAATGAAAAGACTTGAAACACATGATACACTATAGCTACAATTGTTTTTCTGAGGAGGAATATACATATGTATAAAATTTTAATCGTTGAAGACGATCCAAATATTTCATCATTACTGCAATCTCACATTCAGAAGTACGGTTATGAAGCTGTTGTTGCAGAGAATTTCGATGATATTATGGAATCGTTTAACGCTGTGAAACCACATCTTGTTTTACTTGATGTAAACTTACCGAAATTCGATGGTTTCTACTGGTGCCGTCAAATTCGTCATGAATCTACTTGTCCAATTATTTTCATTTCAGCGCGTGCTGGTGAGATGGAACAAATTATGGCAATTGAAAGCGGTGCGGATGATTACATTACAAAACCATTCCACTACGACGTTGTAATGGCAAAAATTAAAGGACAATTACGCCGTATTTACGGTGATTATGCACCAAATATTTCTGAACGTATCGTTGAAGTAGAAGGTTTAAAACTATTCCCAGAACGTCCTGAAATTCACTTCGGATCTGAACAAGTTCTTTTAACGAAAAAAGAAGCTATTTTAGCTGAAATGTTATTATCTAAATTCCCTCGTACAGCAAGCCGTGAAGATTTATTAGCTGCGCTTTGGGATGACGAAAGCTTCGTTGAAGAAAATACATTAAACGTAAACATTACGCGTCTTCGTAAAAAGTTTAATGAGCTTGGTATTGAGAACTCTATTGAAACAGTACGTGGACTTGGATATCGCTTTAACGCAACTTGGAGTGAATAAGCATGAAGCTATTTTTACGTGATCATTTTGCATTTTTCCTACTGTACGTTTTAAACTTCGGTATCATTTTCGTTCTTTATGATGCAGTAGATGGATTTCAAAACAATAAATTTTATTTCGTCGTTTTAAGTTTATATTTATTTATTTGTTTCCTCGCTTACCGTTACGTTCGCAATCGTAGAATGTACCATAGATTAAGCGAGCAACCAGAAAAAATGGAAGATGCGTTTATTGAAAGAGCAACTGCTCCGATGCCTCACGGTGTCAATGAACTCGTGCGTACGCAGTACCGCCTCTTCCAAAAAGAACTACAATCGTATGAAGTAAAACAACAAGAACATCAATTATTCATTAACCACTGGGTACATCAAATGAAGACACCTGTTTCTGTTATGCAGCTTATGGTGCTAGAAATGGAAGACGAGCATTTAATTCCAAAGTTTAAAAAAGAATTAGAGCGTCTAAACCAAGGGCTTGATATGGCTTTATACATGGCTAGGTTAAATAACTTCCATGAAGATTTCCATGTTGAGACGATTTCATTAAAAGATACGGTAACAAAAAATATTAACGGATTAAAAGAACTATTCATTCGTAATGGTGTCTTCCCTGTTTTAGAAGTCCATTCTGATTTAAAAGTTGCTTCTGATGCGAAATGGCTAAAATTTATCATCTATCAGTTAATGACAAATGCTGTTCGTTACTCTGGTGAGCGCGGAAAGAAAGTTTTCTTATCTGCTTACCGAAACGGAAAGGATATTATTTTAGAAGTTCGTGATGAAGGTGTTGGTATTCCGCAAGAAGATATTCGAAGAGTATTTGAACCATTTTACACTGGGAAAAACGGTCGCGCATTCGGAGAATCTACTGGTATGGGGCTTTATATTGTAAGTAAAATTTGTGATTATTTAGGTCACTCTGTCAAACTAGATTCTGAAGTTGGTAAAGGAACGACGATTAAAATCATCTTCCACAACGCTGCAAATAATCAAGCAGAACATACGGAGAAGGTGACCGAAGCATGATCGTAACATATGCAAGCAAAATGTATGAGAACACACTCTCATACATTTTTTGCAATACAACTACTTCTATATCTTCTAGCCGGAGGTATAATCTATGACATTTTGGCAATTTGCATTTAAAAACGTCACGCGCAACTCGAGAGCTTATTTTGCTTACTTTGTAAGTAGTTCCTTTTCCATTGCTGTGTTCTTTTCGTTTGCTGTTTACTTATTCCATCCGAAATTACAAAACTTTGACATGACCTCTGAAATTTCAGGATTAATGATATTTTCAGAGGTAGTAATTGTATTTTTCTCTTTCTTCTTTTTACTATATTCCATTGGTACTTTTTTAAAAGTTAGAAAAAAACAATTTGGTGTTTTGACCATTTTAGGAATATCGAGAAAACAATTACATCGTCTTGTTTTTATGGAGAATATGTTAATCGGGATTTTATCTATCTTTTTCGGCATGCAGTTTGGAGTTGTTTTTTCTCAATTTTTCTTATTAGTAACAGCCAAACTTACGCATGTTCCAGGAATATATTTATACGGTCCTACTAACGCGTTTATTTTAACAACCATTGTTTTCCTTAGTCTTTTTATCATTGTATCTGCATTCACACCAATGCTTATTCGTACAAAAAAAGCGGTACACCTTTTAAAAACAAATGGTGGAAAACAAAAAGAAAGAAAACCATCCATACTTGTTTCATTATTTGGTGCGATTTGTTTATTTAGTGGTTATGCGTTAGCTGGAAATCCTAAATATTTCGTATCAGTAAGCCCGCAAATCGGTGTTATATATATGGTTTCGAGTATTTTCGTTATCCCAATGCTTGTTACAATAGGAACATATTTTTTCTTTTCTCAAATTAGTTTCTTACTGATTTATATTTTAAAGAAAAGAAGAAGATTTTATATGAAACGGATTAATATGCTTTGGATTTCAGATTTAGCAAACCGTATTCGGACGAATATTAATATGCTTTTTATTGTAGCGATGCTCTCTACAATTGCTTTCACAATGATCACGTTCCTATATGGATTCGGGAAATTTATTAAGCTAGAGGTGAATAGAACTTCCCCTTTCCCAATTTCTTATTTCTCTTATGATGCGAACCCTTTTGTTACAGAGCATTTAAATTGGCTTGAGCACCAATTACAAAAAGAGCATTTCCCTTATCAAAAAATAAAAGCTGATATATATGAAACACCACTAAAAGAAGATAAAGATATAGCTATTTATAATGACGTATACGCAATTAAGCAAAGTGACTATAACAAACTTGCGAATTCTTTACGAATGAAACAACTATTTATGGATGATAACGAAGCATATGTGCTAACAGGGACATCTTATATCACCATATTCAACGAATTTGAGCAAAGCTACAATAGAGATTACATTACACTCTCTAGTACAAATACGAAATTAAGAGTTAAAGGCTATGAGCATGTAAACGCAATCCCATCTGACTTTTCATATCAAACGATAGTGTTGCCTGATGTTATCGTAAATAACTTACCTAACACCGTAAAACATATATCAGCATACAATTACAAAATTCAAAACTGGGAACAGACATATGAAATTGCTGATAATTTTATAAAAAAAGTGCAAAAAGATCGAAATAAATACCAGTATGAAGGGCCTCTTATTCGATCCTTTGAATCAGCAGGATCGTTATACAAAATAACATCAGGTAGTGCCGCGTACTTCCTAATCGGGACATTTTTAGGAGTTATTTTCTTCATTGGAGCTGGTAGCGTTCTTTACTTTAGAATGTATACGGATTTGACGAACGAACAAGAGAAATATATAACGATTTCTAAAATCGGTGTAACAGATACAGAGATGAAACGATCTGCAACCATTCAACTTAGTATTTTATTTTTCATTCCGTACATTATGGCATCCATTCATACAATGTTCGCAACAAAAATGCTACAAGATGTAATTGGTTTATCTCTGTTCAAAGAAGTTTCAGCCGTTCTTATTATTTTTGGATTCGTTGAAATCGTATTTTTCTTATTCATTCGTTCACTTTATATGCAAAAATTATCACATTACACGAGTGGACAAAATATTTAAAACAAACTTGATGAAAAGAGTATCTCTCATACTCTTTTCATCTTCACCCTATTAGGAGGTTTAGGTGAATGACATTTTGGCAGTTTGCATTTAAAAACGTCTCAAGAAACGCCAGAGCTTATTTCGCCTATTTTGTAAGCAGTGCGTTCTCCATCGCAATCTTTTTCTCATTTGCAGTTTATTTATTTCATCCTAAATTGCATATGACAGACGTGAATTTTTCTCTGAACATATTAATGACAATTTCAGAAGTTGTCATTGTGTTCTTTTCATTTTTCTTTTTACTGTATTCAATCGGGACGTTTTTAAAAGTACGAAAAAAACAGTTCGGGATTTTAACAGTGCTTGGCATATCTCAAAAACAATTAAAGCGACTCATATTTATAGAAAATATGTTAATTGGTGCTCTTTCTATATTTTTTGGCATTCAACTTGGACTTGTCTTTTCACAGTTCTTTTTGTTAGTTACCGCCAAAATTACACACGTACCTGGTTTATATTTATATCCGCCTACAAGTGCTATCGTTTTAACTATCATCATCTTTCTCGGCCTCTTCATTCTCGTATCATCTTTTACACCGATGCTCATTCGCACGAGAAAAGCCGTACGTCTTTTAAAAGAAGGAAAACAACAAAAAGAAAGAAAAGCATCCGTGCTCATCTCTCTATTTGGTGCGACCTGTTTAATATGTGGATATGCGTTAGCCGCAAATCCGCTGTATTTTATGTCGCTAGGTGACATAATTGGGCTTTTATATGCCGTCTCTAGTATATTTGTCATCCCATCGCTTATTGCAGCTGGAACATACTTTTTCTTTTCACAAATTAGTTTTTTACTTATTCGTATTTTAAAAACACGAAGAAAGTTTTATATGAAACGAATTAATATGCTTTGGATTTCTGATCTAGCATCACGTATTCGGACGAATATTAATATGCTCTTTATTGTGGCGATGTTATCGACGCTCGCTTTTACAATGATTACATTCTTATATGGCTTCGGGAAATTTACAAAGTTTGATGCGATTAGACAAAATCCTTTCCCGTTTACTTATTTATCGCATACTGAAAATACGTTAGCTGATGAACATTTAAACTGGTTAGAGCAGAAATTTAATGAAGAGCACTTTACTTATACAAAATTTAAAACAGATATATATGAAGTATCTTCAGCTGAAGATAACACGCAGCTCTATTATGCCATTAAACAAAGTGACTATAATGTACTTGCTAAAGCGTTAAATTGGGAAAAACTCACGGTAAATAAGAATGAATCTTATATTCTTATGAAAGACTTAGATGATCAAGTTATTGGAACACTTCACAATAAAGAACAGAAAAATACTCTTACACTTACTCAAAACAATTTACAACTACAAGTGAAAGAATATAAAAGTTATAGCCCATTCCCAAACAGCTTAATATACCAATTACTCATACTATCTGATGAAAATGTAGAAGCCTTATCCACCGTTTCCAAACAAATGAGTGTATATAACTTCAAAGTTACAGATTGGGAAAAAGCACATAATATCGGTTCATCGTTTATAACAAAAATCCATAACGATAATGCAGCAATTCAAGCAGAGCATCCACCTTTCCATGCAAGTGAAGCGAGCGATTCTCTATATAAGACAAAACTAAATGTCGCTTCGTTCTTCTTAATTGGTATTTTCCTAGGAGTTATTTTCTTTATCGGTGCTGGCAGTGTTCTTTACTTCCGGATGTATACAGATTTAACAAATGAACAAGAAAAATATATAACGATTACGAAAATCGGCTTAACTGAGACTGAAATGAAACGTTCAGCGACAATTCAGCTTGCGATTCTTTTCTTCGTACCTTACATTATGGCATCAATCCATACGATGTTTGCGACAAAGATGCTACAAGAAATATTACATCTCTCGTTCTTCGCTGAAATTACAGTCGTACTGTTGATTTTTGGAACAGTTGAAATTTTATTTTTCCTTTTAATTCGTTCCTTTTATATGCAAAAATTATCACAACACATTAAGTTTTAAAAAGTAGAAAGGTGATTACTATGGAAGAAGTATTACACATAAAAAACGTCTCAAAAGTATATGAGGGGAAAGTCCCTCATACTGCTTTAAAAAATATAAATTTACACGTGGATAAAGGGGAATTCGTTGCCATTATGGGACCATCTGGTAGCGGAAAATCTACATTTTTAAACGTTATCTCTACAATCGATTCTCCGACTTCTGGTGATGTCGTAATTAACGGAAAAAAACCGCACACATTTCGTAGAGAGAAGTTAGCTATTTTCCGAAGACAAGAGTTAGGATTTGTTTTCCAAAACTTTAACCTACTAGATACACTAACAATCGGTGAAAATATCGTACTACCTTTAACATTAGATAATGTTCCATTAAAAGAAATGGATGAAAAGCTTGATAACATTTCAAAAAAGCTTGGAATTGATCATATTTTGGACAAGCGTATTTTTGAAGTTTCTGGGGGGCAAGCACAGCGTACCGCAGTAGCACGTGCTGTTATTCATCACCCTTCTCTCTTACTAGCCGATGAACCGACAGGAAACTTAGATTCAAAAGCGGCAATTGACGTAATGGAGTTATTTACGAAATTAAATAAAGAAGAAGATGCAACGATTTTAATGGTTACGCACGATCCGTTTGCAGCAAGTTATTGTAACCGTGTTATTTTCATTAAAGATGGAGAGCTTTACAATGAACTACACCGCGGATTATATCGCGAGAAATTTTATCAAGAAATATTAGATGTTCTAGCGTTATTAGGAGGAAGACGTGGATGACATTTTGGCAATTCGCATTTAAAAATGTCTCACGTAATTCGAAAGCATATTTCGCCTACTTTGTAAGTAGTGCTTTTTCTATCATGGTTTTCTTTTCATTTACTGTATACGCGTATCATCCGCGCTTACAGAGTGTACAAAGCTTTCAAGAACGTGATCCTCTAATGAACTTAGCTAGTACAGCACAACTTGTGATCGTTATGTTCTCGTTCTTCTTTCTCTTATATTCAATTGGAACATTTTTAAATGTTCGGAAGCAGCAATTCGGGATACTCACTATTCTTGGTATCTCACAGAGACAATTAAAAAGATTGTTATTTACCGAAAACATGATAATTGGGATATTATCTATCTTTATCGGCATTCAAGGTGGACTTGTATTTTCTAACTTTTTCTTATTAGTCACTTCGAAATTAACAAGTGCGAAAGGTCTCTATTTATATTGGCCAACAGAAGCGATTATCGTTACAACCGTAACGTTTATCATTTTATTTTTAATCGTTTCTACATTTACACCAATGTTTATTCGTACTCGAAAGACAGCCCACCTCATTAAAGGGAACAAGAAAATGCCAGCTGAAAAAAGACCATCTATACTCATCTCTTTATTCGCTTTAATTTGTTTAGGGCTATGCTATTATATCGCTGGTTATCCGCGAGGCTACGTAACGGAAAAAAATGTGCAAAATGGATCTGTCTTTTTTATTATGTTATCTATTTTACCGCTCGTAATAGTCGGGACATATTTATTCTTTTCACAAACATTCCTTCTTTTCATCTATATTTTAAAGAAGCGCAGAAAGTTTTATTTGAAACAAATAAATATGTTATGGATTTCAGATTTAGTTTCTCGTACACGCAGTAATATTAATGTACTCTTTATTGTTTCTATGCTATCTGCACTTGCATTTACGATTATTATTGGATTATTCGCCGCTAATAACAATACGAAGGCATCAGTATTAGAGCGATATCCCGTTCCCTTCACGTATACATCAGAAGGTGACAATTCCCTTGAACAAAAGCATATTTCTACAATTGAAACGGAGCTTACAACTAATAATTTTCTTTACAAAAAATATAAGTTTACAGTATTAAAAGATACAGCTTCCAAAGAAGATATTATGCTTATGAAGATGAGTGATTATAACGCAATTGCTAAACAATTGAAAAGACCGGAAATAACAATTGATTCTACAGAAGTGTATATTATTTCTCGCCACTCACCAGAACTTCTCGATCTCGTATCTAATCCATTTGCAAAGCAAAATACGATTACACTTGGATCTAATAAAAAAGAATTTCATATTAAAGGGTTTATTAATAAGGGAATCGAACCATCATTTGCATTCCCTCATTTAGCTGTCGTACAAGATTATGTATTTGATAATATGATTCCTCATATTGAAACAACTGTAATCTATAACTATTTCGTAGAAAACTGGGAAAATGCAATCGTTCCAACAAAAAATATGTTACGTGTTATTAGTGGTGATGCACGTGAGTTCTACGAAAAGCATACTGAAGAGAACGCTCAAGTTCCTTTCTTCATACATACGGCTACGGATGAACTCATTTACGGTAAAGGAAATGCAGTTGCTCAATTTTTTATTTGGGCATTTCTCGGCTTTATTTTCTTTATCGGTGCGGCTAGTGTTCTATACTTCCGTATGTATAATGACTTAACAACTGAAAGACAAAAGTATATTACGATTACAAAGCTTGGCTTAACTGAATCAGAAATGTTTCGCTCTGCAACCATTCAATTAGGAATTTTATTTTTCGTTCCTTACATCGTTGCTGGTGTTCACACGTTATTTGCGGTTAAGTTTTTACAAAGCATGTTTTCTTTCTCATTACTAAAAGAGACATGTATCGTACTCACCTTTTTCGGGATTATCGAGATTATTTTCTTCTTCTTAATCCGCTCTCTGTACATTAATAAATTATCACAGCATATAAAAATATGAATAAAATGGCCTTGTGCATATTGCACAAGGCCATTTTCAATAGTTTTTAATAATTAGCAGCAATATCCGCCGTAGCCACCATATCCGTAGCCGCCGTAACCGCCATAACCACAACCGCCGCCTCCGCCGAAGCAGCTAGCACCGATGATAATTAATAAAATAAACAATACGATTAGAAGCGCAAAACCGCCTCCGCAACCATGTCTGCGGTTACAATCATCATGTCTGTGTTCACACTTTTCGCTCATTACCCTATTCCTCCTTTAGTATCATTCATAACAAGTTCACCTTGCTCTAAATGAGGGGATTCCATTTATATTATGTTTTCAGGGCGAATAGGAAGCTTGGCTTACCTAAAAACGGGCTTGTTTCAGAAAATGAGCCTTATCAAGATGTAGGTATAAAACATTTGACATACTAATAATTTCTTACTAATATTTAATTGAACGATCAATCAATTTTTTGATTATACATTCAAATTATATAAATCAGGAGTTGAATAGCGTGACTGATTCTTTTATTGCAGAGGCTAGGCGTGAACAAATTATTCTTGCATGTATTGATACATTAGAAGAGGTTGGATATAACAACTTGAGCTTAACGAAGGTGGCAAAAAAGGCTAAGATTAGTACCGGACTTATTTCTTATCATTTTAATGATAAGCTTTACCTTATGAACCGTACATTACAATTTTTAGTTGCCAAACAACATGAATTTATTAGTAATCGAGTACTATTAGCTCAATCTGAAATAAATAAACTAGAGGCTTTTATTGAAGCACACTTGGCTTATCAAGAAACTCATTACAAAAATAATATTGCCTTAATTGAGATTGTCTTTAATGCAAGAAATGAAGAGAACATTCCTTATTACAGAATCGAAGACGACGAAGAGGATGCTCTTAGAACGATGTTATTAGATATTTTGAAGACTGGACAACAAAATGGTGTGTTTTCTAACTCTTTTCAAACCGACACATTAGCTTCATTTATTTTAGGAGCAATCGAAGAAAGAATGTTGAAGGCAAATTCATCTATATCCATAGAAAATTACTCAGATGAGCTCATAAAAATGGTGAAAAAACTCACTATTTAAAACATGCCCTGGTTAAAAAATATATATAAGAAAGGATGAACTACACATGAAAAAGGCATCTGTCATTGGATTAGGTTTTTTAGAAAAGTTACTTGCTATAGTAAGTCCAATCCTTTTAGGCGTTATTGGATATTTTTCACCTAAATTAATAGAGATTATAAAAAAGATTCCTCTCTTTTCTGATTCAAAAATTATAGAACTTTTAAATTTTATTAATCCCTTCTGGCTTCCTATTATCCTCATGCTAATTGGTGTTATTGCAGGAATTTTATTTTCTTTAATTATTTATAGTGAAGCTTTAAAAATGAACATTACTTCGGAAAGCATTCACGTGAATAAGGACGATCAAAAGAAACAAATCACCAGATCAAATGTAAAAGCCGTTTTTGTAGATAAGCGTCAAGTGGTTATCATTGATCAAGAAGACCGAGAATGGTTACGTGAAACATCTGACATTACCCCAAGCAAAATTAAAGATACTTTCTTAATGCACGGCTTCCCCTGGGTGGAACAAGATCCTTATAAACATGAGTATAGCTTATGGAAATTAGAGGATGAGCGATTTAATAAAAGCATAAATACTATTTTGTATGAAAGACGAAATGCCCTTCGAGAAGGAAACTCGAAAAAAAAGAAGCATTTACGCAAAGATTTGAATGAGCTAGGAGTCTTTGTCAAAGACGATGGAGAAAATCAGTATGTCCGTTCTATTAAATAATAGGACAATAGAAAAAAGATATAAAAAGCACCTTGCCCTGTATATTTGTAAGTAACTACGATTAAAAAATAGCAAAACCCACAGAGAAATTGAATTTCTCCTGTGGGTTTTATTAATTAAAATGGGCTTTTCTCCCTAAAGAAACATATTCAACAAAAGAGCAAAACCAAATGCAATAAATGATAACAATGTCTCGAGTACCGTCCACGTTTTAAATGTTTCCTTCACCGTCAAACCTAAATACTCTTTTACAAGCCAGAACCCTGCATCATTTACGTGAGAAAACATTAATGATCCTGCACCGGTTGCAATAACTAGCAACTCTAAATTCACACCAGACATGTGCTGAATAACTGGTGAAACAATCCCTGCTGCTGTCGTTAATGCTACTGTAGCTGAACCTGTTGCAATTCGAATTAATCCAGCTACCATGAAAGCTAATACAATTGGTGATAACGAAATATGTTCTGCCATTTGCGCAATCGCCGTTCCAACGCCACTTTCAATTAATATTTGTTTAAATCCACCGCCTGCACCAATTATTAAAATAATAGAACCGACAGGCAATAAACTTTCATCTGTTAATTTTTTAATCATCTTTTTATTAATACCTTGTTTGATACCAAGTAAATAAAATGCTGCGAAACATGAAATAAGTAAGGCGATTACTGGACTCCCTATAAACACAAAAAATTCAGTCAATTTTTTCGGTAATGAAATATATGGTGCAACTACTGATAAAATCATCAATACAACTGGTAATAAAATAATAAAGAATGAAACTTTACGACTTGGCAAATCAGTTGATACTGTCGTAACTCGAACAAGCTCCGGTTCATTTTCAGGTATAACCCTCTTATGTACCCACTTTGCAAATATTGGGCCTGCGATAATGGCTGTTGGTAACGCGATAATTAATGAATATAAAAGTACCTTTCCTAAGTTCGCGTTATAAATACCGATTGCTGTCATCGCCCCTGGATGTGGTGGTACGAGCCCGTGAACAATAGATAATCCTGCAATGACAGGTAACGCAATTAATAATATATTTTGCTTCGTCGTTTTTCGAATTGAAATAACGAGTGGTAATAAAATGACAATCCCCACTTCAAAAAATACGGGAATCCCTATAACAAACCCTGCAAATAACATAGCCCAAGGTAATTTTTTTACGCCGAAAAATCGAATAAAGAAATCTGCAACTTGCATGCCTGCCCCTGAATCGGACATCATTTTTCCTAAAATTGTTCCAAGTGCTAAAATACCAACTAAATGCCCTAGTACACTACCAACACCAGTTTCATAGGCAGCCACTATTTTCGTTAAGTTCAGTCCAGACATAATAGCTAAAAATAAACTCGCAACTGTTAAACTAATAAATGCATGCCATTTCCACCATGATACCCCTAAAATAACAATTGTGATCGCAAGTAACGTGACGATTAATAAGTATATATCCATCTCTCATTCCCCTTATTTTTATCCCGATTGGTGTGAGCTAATAATTAGTGGATGATGCCCTCCTCCACTAATTAAAGTTTTACTTTATAAAAAAAGAGGGAACATCCCCTCTTTTTTATACGTCATAATTCACTACATAATGCTGCATCTCTGTATTGTAGTAGCCTTCGCTATATTCAATTACTTCGCCAACTTCATCGTAAGAATAACGCATACGTTTTAATAGCGCTGTCCCCTCTTTTTCACCTAGCGCTTCTGCAACGAAACTAGGCGCGAGTCCAACAGCGAATTCATCTCTGAAGTTTTCTAAGTGAATGCCTCGGTCTTCAACTAAATCATAAAGCGATTGCAAGTCAAAGTCCGATAAATCTGTACTTGCCATTCCTGCTGAGAAATAGTGCGTATAATGAATGTAAGGTGCATCATTTAACGTATATAAACGTTCAATACGAAAACTCTCCTTGCCGAATAATCGAAATGGCACCGTTCCTTCTTCATTATGAACGATTTCTGCTTTTAGCAATTTCTTTTGTACTTTATATCCTTCTTCCACTAACACTTCTGTAAATTTCTTACCTTTTGACAACTTTGTCGCAGAAGTATTACGGATAACTTTCGTTCCTTTACCGCTTTTCTTTTCTAAATATCCTTCTTGAGCGAGTTCTTTAATTGCATTACGCACTGTAATTTTGCTCACTTTGAACTCTTCTTCTAACTGCGGTTCAGAAGGAATATTCGTATGAATCGCATATACACCATGCAATATTCGATCACGAATAATATTTTTTATTTGTAAATATAATGGTCCTTTTTTCCTCGTTACGTTCACCGTTACACCCACTACCTTTCTACATCACCTACTGATGCCGTCATTGCCCGAAGTATATCCTTCTCTGATGACATGGGCGTATCACCGACGATTGTATGTGCAAGCATTCCAGCTGCTGACGCAAATGAAACAGCTTTCTCTGGTGCAAACTCTTCTATCTCGCCATGAATAATCCCGCTCGTATAAGCATCTCCAGCACCTATTCTATCATATACAGAAAACGCAAGTGTTTTTGCAAAAGTGAACGCACCATCTTTACATATAAACCCGCGTAGCGAGTGTGTATTATCACTATTAATAGAGCGATGTGTACCAGCGATTGTAGCGATATGATATGTTTCAGCAACCTTTGGAATAAGATCAACAAGTTGCGCCTCTCGCTCTGTCTCTTCTGTTTTCATTCCAAGAACGAACATTGCATCTTTTTCGTTCATCATAACGATATCAGCAAGTCCCAGCATTTCTTCATAATGCGGTTTTGCCTGTTCATATCCGTCTTCTCCCCAAAGTGATGGACGATAATTACAATCAAAAACGACGGTTCCTCCGTTTTCTTTAACTGCTCTCGCTAAAGACTTCATATGATGGCGCACCGTATCATTCATCGCAAGTGTAATACCGCAAAAATGAACGATATCAATTTCCTTAGCAATTTCTTCAAATTGGTACATCTCTTCAGACGCCGTATTGAAGCTACTTTCTAGTCGATTCGAATACGTAACGCGGCTTGCACGTGCACCGAATCCATTTTCTAAAAAATACATACCTACATATTTACCGCCTCTTGAAACAAGAGAAGTTTGAATCCCTAACTTTTGAATGTAAGATACAGCTGCCTCTCCAACCGAATTTTCCGGTAAAGTTGAAATAAGAAGCCCTTCATGCCCTAAGTGAGAAAGTGCCGCTGCAACGTTCACACCTGTACCTGAAAATGAGTAATTTAACGTGTTAGCTTGCGACAACAATTCATATCCAGGTACTTGCATGCGCATCATTACTTCGCCAAACGCTGCAATTTTCTTACGCATATTGATCAACTAGCTTCTTCACGACTGCTAATAATTCACGAACATCTTCTACTTTCGTGTTACCAGTTTCTTTATCAATAATAGAAGAGTACACGTGCGGGATAACTTGCTCTACGTTTGCTTCAAGCGCAATACGTACAATTGTTTCGAAGTTTTCTTTATCAATTCCGCCTGTTGGCTCTAATGCAAATCCTTCTTCTGCACAAGCCTTCGCAACTGCGCGATATTCTTCCTCATGAGCTAAACCTTTCATTGGGAAGTATTTCAATGAATTTCCGCCCATATCACGTACAAGTGCAATTGCTGTTTTAATTGGAACGATTGCTTTTTCTTCTCCAGCTGCGCTAATTGGACCAGTAGAAATATTT
The DNA here is from genome assembly GCF_041360755.1 of Bacillus sp. RCC_6_1. Classification (NCBI taxonomy): domain Bacteria; kingdom Bacillati; phylum Bacillota; class Bacilli; order Caryophanales; family Bacillaceae; genus Bacillus; species Bacillus sp. RCC_6_1. Next base: position 35,362 of record NZ_JBFUPV010000002.1, on the reverse strand, counting down.
ACGTAACCCACTTTTCCTGTTGGGGATACTAAACTATTAATCCAGCTATCTTTTTCGCCAAGATTTGCACGTGTCGCTCCAACTGAAGGGAACACTTGGTTAATATGGCTGCCAGGATAATGCTTCGCAATCTCAGCTACAACTGCCGCTTGGCGATTATCTCCTGCTCCTAGTCCGATTGATACAGCGTCATCAATTTCTTTTCCGTATGCTTTCATCGCTGTAACGGCTTCTTCTACTGTTGGGTAGTCTTTTGATAATACCCCCACTACTACATACCCTTCTGCTGCTTCAAAAATATCTTTCGCATTTCGGGTATTGTTCGCTAATACATTTAATGCTACGCGGCCTTTATAAAAACGTTTTTGAATATTTGTCATTTTAGTTTCCCCCTACAATTTCTCTCAATTTTTCTTCAATTACATGTATGTCATCACCTTGAAGTGGACGTGGATCAATATCAAAGAATCCTTGTCTTACTCCGTAATCACGTGTATAGATTGCGATTTCCCCTTCGCGTAATGCTGTCACAACGTCTTTTGCCGATTTATTTAACTCTTTTTCGCTAATATGAATACGTGCTCTAAAGATTGCTCTTCCAGCTTCATCTTGAACGATCGTTACATTTACACCTTTTAATTCTTTTAGCGGCATAAGTACTTGTAGCAATTCTTTTTCTTGCTCACTTTTATCTTCTTTTACGCCGTACTCATCAAGCGCTTGAAGTAAGCCGAAAGTTGTTTCTTTCCCAACTTTCATACTTCTTCCGATGCAATGTAATTGCACTTTCAGCCATTCGATATATTTTCGTTTACCGCCAACAATACCAGAAGTAGGTCCTTCAATTGCCTTTGAACCACTATAAATGGCAAGGTCTGAATACTTCACATATTTTTGAATGTCTTCTTCAGCTGCCGCATCAACGATAAGTGGTACGTTATTTCGCTGCGCTACTTCCCATGCTTCTTCAACAGAAATCATATTTTTTTGCACTGCATGATGTGATTTCACATACAGAATCGCTGCTGTATTTTCACCAATTGCATCTTCAATATGCTCTGCTTTCCCTTCATTTGCGTAACCCACTTCAACAAGCTTACCGCCGCCTAAATAAATCATCGTTTCAACTGGAGCACCGTATTGAACGTTATGACCTTTTAACATAATTACTTCGTTTTTCGCGATTACTTCTTGATGAAGTCTTTCACTTTTACGGCGATTTCCTTCCGTCACGATACCAGCGATAGAAAGCGCAATGCCACTCGATGCTGAGTTCACAACGACCGCTGCCTCTGAATCTAGAATTCTCGCAATATGGTCTCCCGCTTTATCTACTAAATCAGCAATTTCCACATAATTTTGTCCACCATGTTTCATCGCATCCATAACTGTATCTGTAGGAGCGGATACACCTAAAATACTCATTCTACCGCTCGCATTAATTACTCTTTTTAATCCGTACTTAGCATTCAATGAATGACCCATTGATTACAACCCCTTTCGTATCAATCCTTCTTTCAGCAATGCGCTGATCCCCTTCTGAATCAATTAACGTAACCTTCTCATCTTTCACTGTAAATAAAGTTAAGTTTGCAATATCTCCTTCTTGAATGCGGCCAAGCTCTGGTTTTTTCAGCCACTCTGCTGCATTTTTCGTAACCGCGTCAATTACTTCTTCTAGCGGATAACCTAAGTAAAGGAATTTCGAAAGAACGTGAGCCATACTATACACGGGACCGTGTATACGATTCTTCCGGTAAATATCTGTACTAATTGTATTAAAAGCAATACCGTGATGCTTCGCCGCCTCTGCTACTTTAAAAGAAAAACTAGCATTACCGTGACCAACATCTAAATGAACACCACGATTCACTGCATCTAGTAATACAGGTAGCGGTTTGCCTTCTTCATCGAATAAATTATTTTCTTTCCCGTTTAAGTAATGTGTAATGACATCATCTTTTTCTAAAAGAGGTACAACTTCCTCAATGCGAGGAGGCGCTGAACCGATATGTACCATAATTGGTAATGATGTTTCACGAGATAAAGAGCGTGCAACATGAAGCGGTTCAATTCCGCTATCACAAACGACACTTTTACTCATTCTCGCCTTTAACCCAACGATTACATCTTTATACTTTTCTACTGCTTCTATTACTTTCTCTTTATCTATCCATTCCATATTGGATAATTCATCGATTCGTTTCAAACCGATACGAGAAATATTTAAAAAGGCAAATAAATTCGTTTTTGCCTGCTCTCTACTTTTTACTAAATCTGCAATACGATCAGTACCGCAGCTACCCGCATCAACAATTGTCGTTACCCCTTGCTTAACGCCAATTTCATCCACCTCATCGCCATACGGATCAAACTCCGGAAAAGCATGAACATGTAAATCAATCCAACCACTCGATACGTAAGTACCAGAGTAATCAAGAACCTTTCCACCCTCGCCAGCACCAGCTTTCGTCACCTGTGCGATTTTATTATTTTCAATTACAATGTCAATCTCTTCCCCGTTCACACGTTTTACATTACGTAGTACGAATCGTTCTGTCATTGTACTTCCACCCTTTTCTATAAGAAGCCATAAGAATACGCTTACATTAAAGTTTCATTTTATATGTCTTTCACACGTTTAGCGTAACACAAAAAAAGGGAGAAGTAAATATAACGTTATAATGTTTGAAAGTGAATAAAAAGATGCTCCTCCAAAATGGTAATAGTATAGGAAATTATATCAACGATTTTTTGAATATATCTATCATAACTTACAATATATCAACGATTTTTCAATTATATCTATCATAACTTATAATATATCAACGATTCGACAAGGAATATCGATTTACCGACAAGAAACGTCAATTCCTTTCTTATATAAGAAAAGGCTGTCCCAAATGGCACAGCCTTCTTCTCTATTCCTGAACCGTCACAATAACCCCATCCATATTGTTCCCGGAAATTTCATACTGCTTGTTTGCTGGAACGTTCACTTTCGTATTCTCAGAAACTTTATAATAAGAAACAGTATATTTCTTACCTTCTACTTCAGTTGAAACCTCTTTTTCCTCTTTTAAAAACTCTAAATATTCCTCTAGTGTGAAATTCTTTTTTTGCATAATTGCGCTATGAGGTAGGCCAACATAACGGATATGCCATGGCTCATATTGAATTCCAGTAATGTTACTTTTATTTTTCGGATAACGTAATACAAAGCCATGCTTCCATACGTTCTCTTCGATCCATTTTCCTTCAGGCGCTTTCTCCATCTTCTTTTGCGTTGATCCAACGTCTAGTGATAATCCTAAATTATGTTCACTATATCCTGCTGGAAGCGCGTAATCAGATCCCATTTCTTTATATAATTTACTTTGTTCTTTAAAATCTCGATACCCACTACTCATTAAGAAATGCTGTACGCCATCTTTTCCAGCCGCATCGACAACGTTCAAAAACTTTTTTACAACATACTTTGATAAACAAAGATTTCTATCAAATATTACGTAGCCTCTTACTAATTCACTATTATGATTTACATTTATAATATCAGACCTAATACTATCTTTTTTTACTGGATAATCCCTATTAACTAATAATAAATCACCCTTATAAATTTGTTCCTTCGTAATCTCTTTCCTCTCGGTATTTGCCGCCTTTACTAGCTCATCTTTTCCGACAATTTTAACATCGATTTCCTTTTGAAATAACGGTGATATATAAAAGCCTACACATACTGTGCATGCTATAAAAAAAGAAATAAATACCCACTTTTTCATTTCTAGTTCCTCCTTAACGTAACTTACGTATAGAATAGAAAAAACTATTAAAATAAAAAGTGGGGTAAAGTTTAAATTTTTATTAAATTGTTAAGTTCTCTTCTTTTGGCAATCGCACTTCAAATATTGTTCTAACTACATTACTTTCAGCAGAAATCGTCCCGTCATGCTGCTCAACAATATTTTTCGCAATAAATAGCCCAAGGCCTGTACCACCTTGCTGCTCTGATCTTGCCTTATCACCTGTATAAAACATATCAAAAAGATACGGTAAATCTTCTTCTGGAATGCTGTCTCCATAATTCATAACTTGTACGACAACTTCTCCATTATCGATATACCCATTCAGATCAACAAATTGCCCATCATATCCGTATCGAACGGCATTTGTTAACAAGTTTTCAAATACTCTAGCTAACAATTTTCCATCACCGTTAATTGGCAAATGAGGATCAATATTCAACCTAGCTTGTAAATGATGTTTCTCTAATAAAGGATACAATTCCTCATCTAACTGTATAAGTAGTTCACTTATATCAATCGGCTTTTTATCCAGCTTTAGCATGCCATAATTCATACGTGTAATTTCAAATAACTCATCGATTAAACTTTCGAGCCTTTGCGATTTCGTATATGCAATCGTGGAAAAATGTTTAATTTGTTCTTTTGTTAAATTCTCATCTTTAAGAATTAAATCTAAATACCCTAACACGGATGTTAATGGTGTCCTTAGATCATGAGCTAAATTCACAACGAGCTGGTCTTTACTACTTTCAGCAAAGTCTCCTCTTTCCACCGCTTCTTTTAACTTTTCACTCGCAACATTTATTTCACGTGCGATATCTCCAAACTCATCGTTTGATGAAACTTGAACTTTATTCGTAAAGTTACCGTTCGCAAGATGATGAATCCCGTTAGAAATCTCACTAAAATACTTTAAATACGGTTTTGTCAAAAAGAAGAAAAAGATAATAGATAACGGAATAAAGAAAATTAAAAAGAAGTTAATGTCTCCAACTTCCCTTACCACTGACCTAAATTGCGCTAAAGGCTCTTCGTAGCGAACCATCGTTTTATAATACAGCTGCAATCCTTTATAAATTATATAAGTTACAGTTGCTGCAAGCACCATACTTAACGCAAATAAGGCAATCATTTTAAATCGAAAACTTTTCATCATATTAGCCATTGAAAGTATAACCTACTCCCCACACTGTTTTTATTAATTTATCCTTTCTTTTATCTTCCCCAAGCTTTTTCCGCAACGTACGAATATGTACCATAACTGTATTTCCGCCTTCATAATAATCATCTGCCCATACTTGCTGAAAAATATTTTCCACATTATACACTTTCTTCGGATGGCTCGCTAATAAATATAAAATATCAAACTCTTTCGGTGTTAACTCAATTTGCTCTCCATAGACGTTCACTGTTCTTCGCTCAGGATCAATAATAACTCCGCCTATCTCTAAAGCAGATTTATTCTCCGCTACTTTCGGCTGATTTAATGTAAGAAACCTACGTAATTGTGCATTTACACGCGCAACTAATTCAATCGGTGTAAAAGGTTTCGTCATATAATCATCTGCACCTAATACAAGACCTGTCACCTTATCAAAGTCCGAAGTTTTCGCACTTAAGAAAATGATTGGCATATGGTGCTTCGCGCGAATTTGACGCGTCACCTCATACCCATCCATTTTCGGCATCATAATATCTAAAACCACTAAGTCGATTGGCTGCGTTTCAATAATATGAACAGCCTCTTCCCCGTCTGCTGCCTTCACGACGTGGTACCCTTCTTTTTCTAAATGTATCTCAATTAAATCAGCAATTTCTGCCTCATCATCCACTATTAAAATTGAAATGCGCTTCATTTTACTCCCCCTTTTATACGCTCGATTGTAAACTAGTCTATCCAATTTGTACAATACGAAAAGGTTACCCATTAGAGTAACCTTTGTAAATAAAATTATATCAGCGATTTTCCAAATATATCGACCGTAACTCGCATTATATCAGCGATTATTGAAATATATCGACTTACCGACAATTAACAACGAAATTCGCCCGCTACTTTAAAGACTCAAGTTACCGCTCCAAAACAATTCGCTGTTTCGTGATCTCCGCCAACCTTCCGCGGTCTACTTCATACTCAGCTTCAACACTTTGCGGCACCATAACTTTTCCGCCCTTAAGCGTCACTTCCGGCGAAATAATATCCTGCTCCCAATGTCTGCTAGAAGCAGATATATCGCCTGGAATCGTAAAGTTCGGCAATGAGGCAAGCGCAACATTTTGTGCTCTTGAAATCCCCATCTCCACCATACCGCCGCACCAAACGGGTATGTTGTGCTCCATGCAATAATTATGGATTTGAACCGATTCTGTTAATCCGCCCACTCGCCCTGGTTTAATGTTCACAATTTGGCAGCTACCAAGGGTAATCGCAACGCGTGCATCTTCTAAACTATGAATACTTTCATCTAAACAAATCGGCGTTTCAATTTTCTTTTGCAACTCCGCGTGATCAAGAAAATCATAATCGGCTAACGGTTGTTCAATCATCATTAATTGGAATTCATCTAGTCGTTTCAGCCTCTCCGTATCCCCTAATGTATATGCTGAATTTGCATCTGCCATTAGCGGGATATGCGGAAACTCTTTTCGAATCTCTTTCAATAATTCGTAATCATGCTCTGGCTTTATTTTCACTTTAAAACGCTCGTATCCTTCTTCTGCGTACTTCTCGATTTGTTTTAACATAACCGGAATCGTATTGATCCCAATTACAACGCCGACTTCAATTTCAGACTTCGTTCCGCCAAGCACTGTCGCTAACGATTTCTTTTGACACTTCGCATATAAATCCCAAACAGCCCCTTCAATTCCGGCCTTTGCCATTCGGTTTCTTTTTATATGTTGAAATAGACCCGGTACCTCATTCGGATGAGAAATTTCAGCCTTTAATAAATCAGGTATTAAAAAGTCTTGCAGTACATGCAGCGCCGTCTTCACCGTTTCTTCCGTATACCACGGTTCAGAGAACGCAACGACTTCGCCAAATCCAATGTACCCGTCCGTATCCTCTAATTTAATAACGATGCTCTCACGCTTCTCATACGTTCCGTAGCTTGCAGCAAACGGGATTACGAGTGGCATTTCTGTTATATGAAGTGTCGCTTTTTTTATTTCCACCTACATCTGCTACTAAAAATATAGACAAATGTATATTCTTAGAGTATTCCTGCTTCTACGTGCCCTGCCTCGCTAATCACTTGCTACTACAGTTTGCTGTGACACTCCACAGGCGTAAATTCCGATGTAGCCCACCGTACATATATACAATCTATTTACGTTAGTATTGTATATTTTTTTGCTTGTAAAAGGTTGATAGATGCATTTAAATCTCTATCCATTACATTTCCACAATCACATGTATATACTCGGTCAGACAGCTTTAAATCCGACTTTTTTTGACCGCAACATGAACATATTTTAGAAGATGGATAGAATCTGTCCACTTGCCGTAGTTCAATTCCATATTCCCTACATTTCGTTGATAACCATGTTTTAAAAGCATAAAAACATTGTTGCGCTACAGCTTTAGATAGATGTTTGTTCTTCATCATACCTTTCACATTCAAATCTTCTACTGTAATAAACATTGGCTTGGTTTTCACCACATCATTTACAATAGACTTTACATACGCTAATCGAATATTTGCTAGCCTAGCATGTAGCTGTTGCACCCTAAGAATATTTTTGTTTATATTCGCTCTTTTATTAGTAACAGGTTGTTCACCTCTCTTTCTTATATTTTCAAATTTGCGTGATAAAGAGCGTTGTTCACGTTTTAACCGTTTTTCTATCTTTTTTACTTGTACTGTTTTATTTATATTTTTGTGAGTTTTTCCATCGCTACGTACAGCGAAGTCTTTAATTCCCAAATCAATTCCTATACCTACTGCATTGAGAATTGAATTTGGTTTTACCTCTTTCACTTCACAGAGTATAGACACATAGTATCTTCCTGCTCTTTGATATACTGTACCACTTTTTACAGTTGTATTTTTTGAAATATATCCATACTCTTTTAACCTTATCCAACCAATTGTAGGGACTTTTACTCTATGTCTTTCTACTGTCCAATCTGTTTTGTTGTTTTTCGGAAAGTAGCACTTCACATCTTGCTTCTTCTTTTTTTTATATCGTGGAAACTTAGATAAACCTTTAAAAAATCGCTTAAAAGCTTTATCTCCATTCATAATCGCTTGTTTTACCGCTTTGCTCGACACTTCTTTAATCCACTGGTCACACTCTTTTGTATGAATGTTGTTTAACCATTTAGAAAAGTCATAGCCACTAAGAAATTTCCCATCCGACTCATATGCCTCTTTATTTTTAGAGATATACAGGTTATATACATATCGACACACCCCAATAGTTTGACGGATTTTACTAACTTGTTCAGTTGTCGGTTTGATTTCTATTAAATATGCTCTTTTCATAAATCTTCATCCTCCGACATTTTCTTTTTGTATTTTCTCAACCCATATATTCTACCGCTAAATACATGAATGATAGATATTAAATCCTGCACAAGTTCTTCTTGAGGAGATAGTTTTTCATTGTTAACAATCATAATTTCCACTCCCATTTTACGAAGAAACTTTTCAAACCACTCATATCCAAAACGTACAAATCTATCTTTGTGTGCAATGATGATAGTCGAAATATTTCTTTCCATACAACTGTCAATCAGGTTATTCCACTGTTTTCTTTTGTAGTTTAATCCGCTACCAATATCTTTGATAACTTCATCTACAATCATCCCTCGTGCATTTGCGAATGTTTTTAAAAACTCAACCTGATTTTCTAAATCATCTTTCTGACCTGGATTTGATACTCTTGTGTAAATAACTACTTTGCCTACTTTATTTTCTTCTTGAATACCCATATATTCCTTATACTGTTCTTCTGTATAGTATCATCTTCCTTTTTGGTTTCGGTAAGCAGTTAAAACACCTTGATTGTCCCACCTTTGCAATGTCTTAACAGAGACATTAAGCATTTCTGAAAATTCTTTTGGTTTATATTGTTTCATAATTACTTTTTATTATATATGCCTACTTTTGTCTATGTTTTTGTTTACTGTTTCTTTCTCCTCCACTAATTCTCTTAACTCTCGTCTTAACAATTTTTTCGAAGCGTTACGTGGTAATTCCTCTAAGAAACATGCTTTCTTCGGCACTTTATATTTCGCTAATTTCCCCTCGCAAAAGTGAAGAATTTCTTCTTCTGTTACCGCCCCGCTTTTCACAACAAAAGCAGCGGGTACTTGTCCCCATTTATCGTCAGACATACCGACAACACCGGCTTCCGCTACCATCGGATGAGAGAGTAACACTTCTTCAATTTGAGCTGGGTATATATTCTCTCCGCCAGAAATAATTAAATCACTGCGGCGATCTAATACGTATAAAAATCCTTCTTCATCTAAATAACCGAGGTCGCCAGTATGAAGCCATCCGTTTTGAATAGTCTCACGCGTCGCATCTTCACGGTTAAAGTAACCACCTGTTACGTTCGGTCCTTTTACTACGATTTCACCTTCCGCATGTGGCGGCACTACTACGCCGTCTTTTTCAATACGAAGTTGGCACTGAAATAGTGGCTTTCCAGCTGATCCTACTTTCGTTAACATGTAATCTGCGGACAACGTACAAATTTGCGAAGACGTTTCTGTCATACCGTACGTTTGATACACAGGAATTCCTTTATCTACACATGTTTCGAGTAACGGTTTTGGCGCTGGTCCTCCGCCAAGTAACATACATCGTAAAGAAGAAGGATATGTTTCTTCTCCAAGTCTCTCTAATAAATCAGTTAACATTTTTGATACGACTGAAATAATCGTTACGCCTCTCGTTTGAAGTGCTGTATGAATAAAATCAGCATCATATTTCGGAACGAGTAAAATGCGCATGCCGTACATAATATTTTTCATTAGAAGAGATAACCCGCCAACATGGAACATCGGCATACACGCTAACCAGCAATCATCATCACGAAGTCCTAAATTAAGCGAAGAGCCAACCGCGCTGGCCCAGTGATTTCCATATGTTAAAATAACGCCTTTCGGTTTCCCTGTCGTCCCTGACGTATAAATAATCGTCATCGCTTCTTCTAAAGAGAATTCTTCTTGTATAGAGGCTTCCTCTTTTGGTCCATTCATCACTTCGGCGAATGAATAGACAGGAACATCTTTAGCATCAAATTCTTGATCGGTCACTAAACAAATAACTTCAGCATCATCCATTTGCCAAAGTAGCTCTTCTCTTGAAAGACGCGTATTTAAAAGCACAGCTACTGCCCCTACGTACGATAGGGCGTGAATAACTGTAATCATCTCCATACCATTTTTCATCAGAACAGCCACCTTTTGTCCTCGCTTCACTCCTACATGCGTGAGGTGTTCACAAACAGATACTACCTTTTCATGCAGCTGCATAAAAGTAACTTTCTCTTCCTCTATTTCAATTGCAGTACGATCTGGTGTTAAAAATGCACGTTGCTTTAACCAATTTGGCATCGTCTCCATCATACATTCTCCTTTCATGAAAGAAAGAGACTTGATGTGACATCAAGTCTCTTAGTTGTTTTGTTTCCGGTTTGATCTCATCTAGCTACAGCGGCTAGAACAGTCGGTCGTTTCACGCCTTCCTACGAGGCAAAAAGCGCCTCTACGTCAGGAGTTCCAACGCCCTCTTGTTCTAAGCGAGCCGCTTCCGCTTTTGGTTTCATCTAGCTGCGCCTCCTAGCCCCTTCCGTCTAAGAACCTTCCGCACGAGAAAGTAAAAAACACTTTCTGTGCGAAAGAACCTTAGCCTACGAGGCTAAACAGTCGGCTCCGCTTTTGATTTGATCAAGGGAAACGAGGGAATTGACCGAAGTCCGGACTGCGTTTTTCTTTGAATGCGTCGCGACCTTCTTTTGCTTCGTCAGTTGTGTAGTACAATAACGTTGCATCTCCAGCTAGTTGTTGAATACCAGCTAGACCGTCTGTGTCTGCGTTGAATGCAGCTTTTAGGAAACGAAGTGCCATTGGGCTGTTTGCTAAGATTTCTTGTGCCCATTGTACTGTTTCTGCTTCAAGTTGTTCTAATGGTACTACTGTATTTACTAAGCCCATATCAAGCGCTTCCCCAGCACTGTATTGACGGCATAGGTACCAAATTTCGCGAGCTTTCTTGTGGCCTACCATACGAGCTAAGTAACCAGCTCCGTATCCACCGTCAAAGCTTCCTACTTTAGGACCTGTTTGTCCGAATACAGCGTTGTCTGCAGCGATTGTTAAGTCACATACGATATGAAGTACGTGTCCTCCACCGATTGCATAACCTGCTACCATTGCGATAACTGGTTTAGGAATTGCACGAATTAGACGTTGTAAGTCTAATACGTTTAGACGTGGGATTTGGTCGTCACCTACATATCCACCATGACCACGAACTTTTTGGTCGCCGCCAGAACAGAATGCACGTCCACCTTCACCTGTTAAAATGATAACGCCAACATTTGCATCATCACGAGCTTGTGCAAAAGCGTCGATTAACTCCATTACCGTTTTTGGACGGAATGCGTTATGTACTTCAGGACGGTTAATCGAAATTTTTGCGATACCATTGTATGTTGAATAAATAATATCTTCGTAATTGCCTTCTTTTACCCATTCAATAGCCATTACAACTACCTCCTTGTATATTTCTGATCTCCTCTATAAGTGTAACTTCATTCTTAACTGAAAAAAGCATCACTGCATAGTTTTTAGAAATCCCTTTACTATTGTATCAAACTTTTCCGGTTGTTCCACATGAATTGCATGGCCAGCACCATCAATTTTGACAAATTTCGCGTCAGAGACGCATTTTTCGATGTTTTTTAATATGCGAAAGAACTTTTCATCATGCTCTCCGTTCATTAAAAGAACAGGCATTTTCAAGTTGTGTAGCTCATCCCACCATGAAGGCTGAGCCCCTGTTCCCATGCCGCGCAAGCTATTTGCAAGTCCTTTTGGATTGTTAGCAAGTCGTTCTTTTCGCACCGCTTCTTGTACGTTTTTTGCTAAACGTTTTTGCGTTTCAAACAGCGGAATATTTTCCCACATCGATACAAAACTTTCTATGCCTTCTCGCTCAATTTTATCGGCAAGTCGCTCATCTTTTTCACAGCGTTCTTTTCGCTCATCTTCACTTTTGAGTCCAGCTGTACAATTTTCTAATAAAAGAGAACGTACATATTCTGGATATAGACACGCCATCGTAATCGCCAGTCTACCGCCCATTGAATAGCCAAGTATATGTGCTTTTTCAATATGAAGGTAATCTAATAGTTCTTTCATTTGCAATGCCACATTTCGAATGTCATAATGCGCAACATCTTCAGGACTCTCGGTCTTTCCGTGTCCAACAAGATCCACTACAATAACTTGAAACTGCCCACTCCATGAAGAGATAAAAGAACGCCACGTTTCCATGCTTCCCGTAAAACCATGAAGAAGTAGAAGTGGTTCCCCGCTTCCGACTACTTCATATTCATACGATACACCTTGCAGCGTTACTTTCATTTTGATTCACCTTGCAATGATGTAGTAATTACGTCCTGTGTTTTTGCCCATAACGTACGGTGCAACGTTAAGTTTTCATCACGGTTCGTACAAATTTCTACAACGTGTAAACCTTCTGTCGTTGCTCCCTTTTGTACTTCCTCCCGGAATTGCTCCCAACCATTTACACGGCTAAATGAACCACCGTACATTTTAACAACATGCTCATAGTCAAGCCCAATCGGCGTTCCAAATAACGATTCGAAGTGTTCCTTTTTCTCATATTGTGGTAAGAATGAGAAAATACCCCCACCATCATTATTTACAACGACAATCGTTATATTTAATTCATGTAATTTTGCAGCTAATAGTCCATTTAAATCGTGATAGAATGATAAGTCACCGATGACTAATACGAGCGGATCGCAAATCATGCTCGCTCCTAAAGCTGTCGAAATGATGCCATCAATCCCATTTACACCGCGGTTTGCCATCACTTGAATATTTTTATCTGATGTGAAGAAGAATGAATCTGTATCACGAATTGGCATACTATTACTCGCAAATAACGTTGCTCCTTCTGGTAATACGCGTACAATATCTGTAATGACTTTTCCTTCAAATGCAGTTTCATATGTTTCCATTTCACGAAGCGTTTCCTTCGTTTTTTCGTTTATATGTTGCCACATTTGGGACCAATCATTCTTTTTCATAACTGGCATTTTTTCTATTAATGTACTGCAAAATGCAATATCACTTGCCTGTACAACTTCTGTCGCAACAAGAGCTGGATCTCTCCATTGTCCGGATTCGTCAACAACGATATGAACAGCTTTCGTTTGTTTTTTAATGAACTGCGTTAATGCTTTCGAAACAGGCATACCACCAAAACGAATTAAAACGTCCGGCTTCCACGTCTCTTTTAACAATTCATTTCGTAAAAATGTATCATAACAGTCGATTACCATCGTTTTATCGTGGTGTCCGCTACGAATATTAGAAAGTGGGTCTGCTAATATTGGGTATCCCGTTTTTTCAGCTAGTTGCGTTGCAAACGTTGCGATTTCTGAATGACTATCATCTCCACAAATAATAAGCCCCTTTTCCATATGTGAAAGGCGCCCTACAAGAGAATCTACATATTCACTCGGCATCACCACGTTCCCTTGCTGAACTACTCCTGTATATTCCCCGCGTCCTTTATCCCATAAACTTTCTAATGAAAAGTCCGGGATAAGCGGTTCACGAACTGGAAAATTAAGATGAACAGGTCCTTGCGGCGCTAAACAAGCACTTGCTATCATGCGCTGCGTTGTCATGCGAGCGTAGTGGTACATCGCTTCACTCGCTTCTGGAAGTGCCATCTCTGTAAATTGCTTCACAAACGTACCGTATAAATTAAATTGATTCATCGCTTGTGGTGCACCGACATCTCTTAATTCATGCGGTCTATCTGCTGTTAAGACGATAAGCGGCACTCGTGAATGGAAAGCTTCACATACAGCTGGATAGTAGTTCGCTGCTGCCGTTCCTGACGTACATAATAATGCAACCGGACGTTTTTTCGCTTTTGCGATACCGAGCGCAAAAAATCCTGCAGATCTTTCATCTACATGTAAATATGTGTTCATTCCTTCGTGTTGTTCCATTAGTAGAGCAATCGGCGTTGACCGTGAGCCTGGACTAATGACAACATCACATACATTTAGACGCGTCAGTTCATCCACGAACGCGCCTAAATAATATGATAATGCTTCTATATGATTGTTCATTTCATTAATTCCTCCAAAGCACCAAGCATCGGTCTAAACTTCAAACTTGTCTCTTCATATTCAAGTTGCGGTACTGAATCAATTACAATCCCGCAACCGGCAAATAAGGATGCTTTCTCGCCATTTAATAATCCGCAGCGAAGTGCAACCGCAAATTCACCATTTCCTTCATCATCTATCCAGCCAATCGGTGCACCATATAATCCTCTGTCTAACAATTCAACATCACGAATCAGTTTCATCGCTTCCAAACGAGGTGTCCCGCCAAGAGCTGGTGTTGGATGTAATTCTTCTACCATCGTTAAAAGACTCGCAGTGCCTTTTGCCTCTACAGGCGTATATAAATGAATTAAGTTTTTCGTTGTTAATAGACCTGGACTCTCCGGAATATTAACGTATTCGCAGTGCTCATTTAATACCGACCTGATCATGTTCACAACATAACCGTGTTCAGCTAAATTCTTTTCATCATGAAGAAGCGCATTACTATTTCGCTTACTTTCTTCTATAGATTGACCATGACCAGTTGAACCAGCAAGACACATCGAAGTAAACTTCTTATCTTCTTTGCGAATTAACCTCTCTGGCGTCGCTCCTAAGAAGCATGCTCCTTTATAATCAAAAGAAAATACGTAACAATCCGGTTGCCCAATGCGAAGTGCTTCTAAAACAAGAGCAGAATCAATATGATGATCCACTTCTACTTTTAGCTCCCTCGCTAATACAACCTTCTGCACGTTACCCTGCTTCATCTCATCTTGCACTTTCTCAATGGCTTTCATCCAGCCTTTCGGATCCACTTCTACTTTAGAAATAACAGTTAATTTCGATCCGTTTAGCGCACATTTACTCTCCCCAAAAATTTTCTCTTCTAAAGAAATCATTTCGTTATAAAGAGTTTCTGCACAATCTGTTGCTGAAACGAATGTATTCATTGTTAACCATGCTTTTTCATTTTTTACAGTTAATAAAAATGCTGGTAGTGAAAATGTCGTATCATCGAATTCTTTCCATAAGTCCGTTTTCTCTTTTTCTTGGTCAAATGAAAATCCACCAAATAAAAGAGGACCTGTTCCAAATTCATATTTTTCTCTTTGTACAAATGCTTTCTCTTTTACTTTATTCCACTCGTCACGAGCCGCTTGAAAGCGTTTGTGAGAAGAATTTGCTATAGTGAAAACAGAGCCAATTCCAGCAAATATTACATGCTGAGCTGGATCTGCAAAATAACATCTATTTTCCAATGCAATCCTTTTTCCTGCTGCATAAAACAGAAGCGGATCCATCCAGTCTATTTGTTTTACAAAACTAACCAATATTTTTTCATCAGTTGCATGCTTAATGGCTGCACTAAGAACTTCTTGCAAGCCTTTTTGTTTCGTTTGAATCACAATTGTCTCCCCCCTATGGGCGAAAAATAGTCATAATTACGCTTGATTTTAAGATACACCTCAAACGAAAGGCCTGTCAACGTTTAGCATTTCTGAGAAATTCACCTTCTCTTCCTAGAAAATAAACGTTGACACTAAATGATGCTTTTTCTACACTTAGTTGTGTACAATATGTGACCAAAGGAGGATTCAACATGGAAATGAACGTCGAAACGAATTCCTCTCCTACGGCGCCAAAACCAAGCAAGCAAACAGGCTGGCGCATTTGGTGGAGTTTACTACGTCCCCATACATTAACAGCAGCTTTCGTTCCTGTTTTCATCGGAACAGCCTATGCAATGCAGGTCGGAGGTATAAATCAAATACATCTCCCTCTTTTCCTTATAATGCTTCTTGCTTGTCTTCTCATTCAGGCAGCAACAAACATGTTTAATGAATACTTTGATTATAAAAGAGGACTCGATCACGAAGGTTCAGTTGGTATCGGCGGCGCTATCGTTCGCGATGGCATTCAGCCAAAAACAGTGCTTAACTTAGCATTTGGATTTTTCGGCATCGCAATACTATTAGGTGTTTATATTTGTATGAATTCTAGCTGGTGGCTTGCTGCAATCGGTCTTGTTTGTATGGCCGTTGCTTACCTTTACACGGGTGGCCCACTTCCCATTGCCTATACACCATTTGGAGAGTTAACAGCCGGATTATTTATGGGTGTTATCATTATTGGAATTTCATTCTTTATTCAAACTGGAACTGTAACATCAGAAGTCATTTTACTATCTATTCCAAGCTCCATTTTAATTGGTGCCATTTTACTAGCTAATAATATTCGTGACTTAGATGGCGATAAAGAAAACGGTCGTAAAACGTTAGCAATTCTCGTTGGACGTGAAAGAGCGGTTGGTGTACTTGCTTCTATGTTCATCGTTTCCTACATTTGGACAATTGCTTTAATTATCGTGGGCATCGTATCACCATGGATGCTTATCGTATTTTTAAGTGCACCGAAAGCATTTAAAGCGACGAAAGGCTTTATCGGCAAAAGCATTCCAATGGAAATGGTACCTGCGATGATTGCAACAGCAAAAACAAATACGATCTTCGGTCTCCTCATGGGAATCGGATTATTACTTGGATACTTTCTATAAAAGGAGCTGCTTATGCGGCTCCTTTTTCATATCTGAAATTCATCTCATAATTCCTACTCGCAACGCTCATACTATGTAAAGAAACTGAATTGTAGGAAGGTGGACGACTATGTTAACTCCACAACAAATAAATCAATTTAAATCCGTTTTAGAAAAACAAAAACACGAACTAGAGCAAACGATACAAACACACGAAAATGAAGATCGTGCATCTGAACGTGAGTCTGTTGGAGAATTATCTAGCTATGATAACCATCCAGCTGATATGGCAACAGAGCTATATGAACGTGAAAAAGACTTCGGGCTTATTGAACTTTGGCATAAACAGCTAGAGGATACGAAACATGCCTTGCAAAAAATAGAAGCGGGTACGTACGGCATTTGCGAAGTGTCTGGCGAAGAAATTCCATTTGAAAGATTAGAAGCAATGCCGACTGCTACAACATGCATCCAGCACGCGACAAATAAGCTAAATATGAATACACGACCAGTCGAAGAAGAAGTGTTATCTCCTTCTTTCCACAAACATGATGAAGATCGTTCTGTTGAATATGATGCAGAAGATGCATGGCAAGATGTTGCTAATTACGGAACATCTGAAACACCATCTGATTTAGAAAGACAAGATTCGAAAAACTATAATGGCATGTACGTAAATAGTGAAGAAAACGTAGGCTACGTAGAGGATTTCGAAAACTTTATTGGTACAGATATGTATGGAAAAAATCCGCAAGTTTTCGCTACGGAAGAACATGAAGAATATGAGCAAATGCTTGATGACTTTGAAGAGCGTACCTTTAAGGGCGAATTATCTTCAAATGAGTCGAGTTCCAAAGAATAAAAAAAAAGCATTCCGAAAATCGGAATGCTTTTTATCGCTAGCTAATTAGTTTTTTGTAACGTTAGCAGCTTGTGGTCCACGGTTACCTTCAACGATTTCGAAAGAAACTTCTTGACCTTCTTCTAAAGTTTTGAATCCGTCACCTTGGATAGCTGAGAAGTGAACGAATACATCGTCTCCACCTTCAACTTCGATGAAACCGAAACCTTTTTCGCTGTTGAACCATTTAACTTTACCTGTTTGCATGTCATGTACCTCCTAAATAAAAATGAAACTATGAATCCACATGAAAAGGTGGATATAAAGGACATGAATGTATAACAAGCTTACAGCCTTTAATTCAACGTGCTTTATTTCCGTACCACATTATGTAGCTCAATAGTGATTTCACTATATCACGCTATATCCAAAACGTCAAATGAGAACACTTTCATTCCACCATTTTTTTATAATTTTAATATAATGTTGAATTTCCATATTCATATTTTAGCCCGGTATTTGCGGACAGCTTGATTGGCGGGAGCTGATAATCAGTTTTGGTTTGTTCCACTTTATTTGAAAATTAACAAAACTAAAGTATTCTAATCCTATTAAATTCTGTACAATATAAGTATCTATTACATACGAGGTGAAAAAAATGAGAGCACATGAAATCGAGTATAAGTTATACGGAGATGATATGCAGTTTGTTGAAATTGAGTTAGATCCAGAAGAAAGCGTGATCGCAGAAGCTGGCGCAATGATGATGATGGAAGATTACATAGAAATGGAAACAATCTTCGGTGATGGTTCTGGCCCATCTGGAGGTTTATTCGGAAAATTAATGGGCGCTGGTAAGCGTCTCGTTACAGGCGAAAGTATGTTTATGACTGTATTTACAAATACAGGTCACGGCAAACGCCACGTCTCATTTGCTGCTCCTTATCCTGGTAAAATTATTCCTGTAGATTTAACAGAATATCAAGGAAAAGTAGTTTGTCAAAAAGATGCCTTTCTTTGTGCCGCAAAAGGTGTTTCTATCGGAATTGAATTTACGAAAAAAATAGGAACTGGTTTCTTCGGTGGTGAAGGTTTTATCATGCAGAAACTTGAAGGTGACGGTCTTGCTTTCATGCACGCAGGTGGAACTGTATATAAACGTGAATTAAAACCTGGTGAGAAACTTCGCATTGATACAGGTTGTCTTGTTGCTATGACAAAAGACATTAACTATGATGTCGAGTTCGTTGGAAAAGTAAAAACAGCTCTATTTGGCGGCGAAGGTTTATTCTTCGCAACGTTAGAAGGACCTGGAACAGTTTGGATTCAGTCCTTAACACTTAGCCGATTAGCAGCACGCCTTACAAGCCCAGCAGCGCAAAGTACTGGCGAAGGTAGTGTATTAGGTGGCCTTGGTCGTTTATTAGATGGGAAAGAGTAAACTGTGCCCTTATGTGGGAATGGCCATCAACTAATAAAATAATAAAATTAAAACACCCTTGCTTGCAGTAATAAAGTGAAAGGGTGTTTTAATTTACGTCTACAAACGAGAAAAAGCAGTTAAAATAAAGTAATAAGGTTTACTTAAGGAAAATAAGGTATATTATATTTGTTGAGTAGATTCTCTTTAGAGACAAGAAAAGTAGGTGAACAAAGTGGGAAAATATCAATTGGATTCCAAAAGTCAGGTAGCTGTGGCAAAGTTCCATGAAAAACAGAAGCCTGCCAAATTTGATAAAAAGCAGCAACTTGAAAAATTGCGTACGGAGTATTTGAAAAAGAAGCAAAAACAAACAGATAAATAATATGTTTTATTTTCCGAATTTTTTCTGTATGTAACGCAAACAAACACAAGAAAATAGGTAAGTTATTCATCATTCAAATATATACAGGCTATTTTTTCAAACCTCTTACTTATGCAACTAACGCATGCGTCAGTTCATTAAGAATAACTAAAAAAGTCGATTCCTTGAGATGAAAAAGAGTAAACAGTGTCCTTATCAGGCACTGTTTTATTTTGACATTATAATTTCCTCCACTGATTTAGGTAAGCGATACAAGCTATTCCCCACCTCCAAAAGAATGAATCAAGTTCCTCACCGCATATATTAAACTATACCTTTTCTTAAGGAGGGCTACCTTAATGCGTACTCCTTTATCCTTTGATAAAGACACTGCCATACTGTTAGCTTCTTGTTGTGAGTTAACGTATGAACAATATAAACAAAATGGTATTTTCGAAATACCAGATGGTTTTCAATATGTACAAGGTTTTCAAGGAAAGGCCATTCAAACAACAGAATGGTTCGGATTTATATTAGAATCTGAGGATACAATTATCGTTGCCTTCAGAGGCACTCAAACAGATCCAGATTGGATTATTGATTCTCTCGTCAATCAAAAACCTTATCCTTATGCTTTAAATGGCGGAAATGTCCATAACGGTTTTCTCTCTATTTATGAGTCTTGTCGTGATTCTATTATGGATATGCTCGTATCATTGCCAGCACATAAAAAACTGCTAGCTACTGGGCATAGTCTAGGTGGCGCGCTTGCCACATTACACATATTAGATGCACGTATAAATACTGCCTTCGCACAGTATGGACTTTATACATTCGCTTCTCCAAAAGTAGGAGATATCGCTTTTCGAAATTATTATAAACTACAAGTAGCTAGTAGCTTTCGTTTCGTCAACTTATTCGATGTCGTCCCACTTCTCCCTCCCCGAAACATAAATTTTAATGATCATGATTGGGAGTATGCACACGTCCATCACAACATGACATTTACAAAAAACACAAAATCCATTACAAATAATCATTCCATTACAACATACAAAACATGTCTGACTTCTCATTTTTAACCAGTAAACAATTGGAAATAAAATATTCGTATACTATAATAATCTATGAAGTTATTTTTGGATGAGGGGACCTTACATGTTAAAATTTATCTTCGCATTTTTCCTTATTATAATTTTTACGGTTACAGGTTTCTTTACATTTTCATACTTTGCGACAGGAGAGTATGATGGGGCAGGTATCATATATACCACTGTTCCATTTCTTTCTTAAGCAAAATAAATAAAACGAGCTTAATTTTATTAAGCACGTTTTATTTATTAATATCCATTTCTGTTGGTAAATCGATAATATATCTCCCAATATAGCAACCTCTTTAAAACTGTTTAACTGCATTACCAATACCCCAAATTTCATTACTGTACTGCAAAATCGTTCGATCGCTCGCAAAATGACCAGACTGTGCAATATTTAAAATCGACATTTCTAGCCACTTCGTTCGGTTCTCATAAGCTCTACCGACAGCTTCTTGTCTTTCAGCATATGGACCAAAATCTCGCAGAACAAAATATTCATCATTTTGAATAACGAGAGAATCGTAAATTGCTTCAAATTCGGCTCCCGACTGTGCAAAGAAACCATTCGTTAACTGATTTACTACCTTTTTAATGTGCCCATTGTGGTGATAATAATCACTTGCACGATATCCACCATTTTGATAGTAATGAAGAACCTCTTCTGCTGTTAAACCGAAAATAAAACAGTTATCATCACCGACCCGGTCTTTTATTTCAACGTTAGCACCGTCTAGCGTTCCGAGTGTAATCGCACCATTCATCATAAATTTCATATTACCTGTTCCCGATGCTTCTTTACTCGCCGTTGAAATTTGTTCACTTACATCCGCCGCTGGGAATATATCTTCTGCTAAAGAAACTCGATAGTTTTCTAGAAAGATAACTTTCATATATTGACTGACATACGGGTCATTATTTACTTTTCTTGCGAGTTCATTTATTAATTTAATAATTTTTTTCGCGTAATAATAGCCAGGTGATGCTTTCGCTCCAAAAATAAAAGTACGCGGATAAAATGTAAAACTAGCATCCTCTTTCAAACGGTTATACAAATATAAAATATGAAGAACATTTAATAATTGTCGTTTGTAAGCATGTAATCTTTTCACTTGCACATCAAAAATAGAATTTGGATCAATGGTAATCCCCATTGTATTATGAATACGCTCCGCTAAAATCTCTTTACGCTCTTGTTTTACCTCTGCAAATTTCTCTTGGAAACTCGCATCATATTGAACTAATTGTAGCTCTTGAAGCTTAATCGGTTCTTTCTTCCACTCTGTTCCAATCGCCTCTGAAATGAGATTTGTTAACTGTGGATTTGCTTTCATAAGCCAGCGCCTATGAGCAATTCCATTCGTCTTATTATTAAACTTATCTGGATAAAATTCATAAAACAATCGCATTTCCCGCTGCTTTAATATTTCCGTATGAATTTTCGCTACACCGTTTACGCTATGGCTACCGACAATCGCTAAATGAGCCATTTTCACAAGGTCATGTGCAATAATCGCCATTGCTTCAATACGATCCCACTCATACGGATACTGTTCCCACAGTTCATGACAGAAACGTTCATTAATCTCTTCAATAATCATATAAATTCTCGGTAATAACGGTTTAAAAATGTGAATTGGCCACTTTTCGAGCGCTTCTGATAACGTCGTATGATTCGTATAAGAAATCGTCTGCGTCGTTATGTGCCAAGCTTCTTCCCATGCTAACTTTTCTTCGTCTAGTAAAATACGCATCAGTTCCGGAATTGCTAAAACCGGATGTGTATCGTTAATGTGGATCGCAATTTTTTCATGTAGTTGACGAAGGTCACCGTATCTTTCTCTATGCATTCGAACGATATTTTGCAAACTTGCTGATACGAGGAAATACTGTTGTTTTAAACGAAGTATTTTTCCCTCATCATGCGTATCATCTGGATATAAAAACTCCGATACAGCCTCTGTTTCACGCTTATATTTCAAAATATCTTTGCAGTTTTGCGGGAAAGGAACTGGTTCAGCATTCCAAAGTCTAAGTGTATTTACAGTACTCGTCTCATAGCCAACTACCGGCACATCATATGGCACGGCCATAATGACTTCTGCATTTGTATGCCTAAACTCTAAACGCCCGTCAATTTCTAGCGGTTCAACACTGCCGAAATAACTTACTTCTACAGCTTGATCATGCCTTCTTACTTCCCATACGTTTTCATGAAGAAGCCACTGTTCTGGAAATTCGACTTGATAACCATCAACAATTTTCTGATCAAACAAACCATGTTTATAACGAATTCCACAGCCGTGTCCTGGCAAGTTTAAAGATGCAAGTGAATCGAGAAAACAGGCTGCTAAGCGTCCAAGCCCACCATTACCAAGGCCTGCATCTGCTTCCACTTCTTCTAACTCTTGTAACGAAATCCCTAGTTCAGATAACCCTTGCTCGCATACATCTCTAATACCTAAATTCAAGATGTTACTTCCAAGCAAACGTCCAAGCAAAAACTCAATAGACAAGTAATACATTTGCTTTTGCTCTCCGGATCGATAACTCTCATTCGTTGCAATCCATTGACTATTCATATACTCACGTACCATATGGCCGAGTGTATTATATTGATCACGAGTTGTAGAATCTTTAAAACTTTTACCATACATCGTCTCTAACTTTTCTAGAAAAGTTGATTTAAAACTTTCAACATGAGTAAACATTTTTTCACCACCTACATGTTATTCCATGAGACTTTTATATAATTCCTTATAAGCAAGAGCCGATTGCTCCCAGCTGTAATCTTCAGTCATCGCTTGTTTTACAAGCTGCTCCCATACCGGTTTATCGTGATAGAATTCAATTGCACGATGAATCGTATGCAGCATGTCATGTGCATTAAAATTCGTGAAACTGAAACCATTTCCTTCGCCTGTTTCTTCATCATAAGAATGTACTGTATCGTTTAATCCACCTGTTTCTCTTACAATTGGAATCGTACCGTACGCTAATGCGATAAGTTGTCCAAGTCCACACGGTTCAAACAGCGATGGCATTAAAAACAAATCGCTTCCCGCATACACTTGGTGAGCTAATTCTTCATTAAATCCGATATAAACTTTTACCTTCTCCGGATACTCATATGCCATCCACTCAAAGAATTGCTCATATTCCGAATCACCTGAACCTAAAATAATACATTGTACATCTTCTTCCATTAGTTCGCGGAATACAGTACGTACTAAATCAAGACCTTTTTGCTTCGTTAATCTCGTTACCATTGAAATAATTGGTGTATCCTCTTTTTCTGGCAAACCAAAATAACGCTGCAAGGCGCGTTTATTTTCACTCTTTTCATATAATGACTCTGCATCATACTGAGCCTTAATATACGAATCCGTTTCTGGATTATATACGCTCGTATCAATACCATTTACAATGCCGCTAAGCTTATCATTATATTTTCGCAGTAATCCATCTAACTTCTCACCGAAAAATTCATATTGAATTTCTTCTTTATATGTCGGGCTCACCGCTGTAATTTGATCCGAAGCGATAATACCGCCCTTCATAAAGTTCACATTCCCATAAAACTCTAACTGCTCACTGTGGAAATATTCATCACCAAGTTCTAACAAGTCGTACATTACTTCAGGAGGAAATACACCTTGGAACTGTAAGTTATGAATTGTATATACCGTTTTAATACGCTCATATAACGGGTTATCTTGATACTTTTCACGAAGTAAGAAATTAACCATAGCCGTATGCCAATCGTGGCTATGAAGAACATCCACTTCAAAATCAAGGTGCGGAATACACTCTAACACCGCTTTTGAGAAATAAGAAAAACGCTCTCCGTCATCATAATGACCATACAAAGAATCTCTCTTAAAATAATATTCATTATCTATTAAGTAATACGTAATTCCGTCTTGCTCACCTTTTAAAATTCCACAATATTGATTTCTCCACCCAAGCGGGACGTTAATTACTTTATGTAACGTACATCCATCTCTTAACTTTTGCGGAATGAGGCTATAATTCGGAAGTATAATACGAACGTCCACTCCTAATTTTTTCAGCTCTTTTGGGAGCGCACCCGCTACATCAGCTAATCCTCCCGATTTCACAAACGGTACACATTCTGATACTGCAAATAAAATATTCACTTGTTGTCCCACTGCGCGAAAAGTTTTTATTACTCCTCTTGCAGCTTCCTCCCTTCGAGTTTTCATTTGAATTAAAACTTTAATCAGTGGAGGAAGACCCCCACTGATTCTTTTAAGAATAACTATTAATCGTACTGTTTTGTACGCTTCCTTTTTCTACAACATACGGCCCATCGGCGTTTCCTTTTAATACGACACCGTCACCAATTTTCACGTCTTTATCAATAATAACACCATCTATTATACAGTTATCTCCAATTTGGCTCTTTTGCATAATAATACTGTTACGAATAATTGAACCTTTTCCAATTTTAACTGAACGGGAAACAACACTGTTTTCGACTTCCCCTTCAATAATACTACCGTTTGCAATCATTGTATTTTTCACGACTGCACCCTTTAAATAACGAGTTGGTGGCTCATCTTTTACTTTCGTAAAGATCGGTGCTTCTTTCTTAAATAATTGCTTCCAAATAGCAGGTTGCAAAATTTCTAAGCTATGTTTATAGTAACTTTCAATCGAGTCAATAATTGCTACATATCCAGTATGTTCATATGTAGCAATGTGTAATGATTTCCCGCGCTTTTCTCTCACTACATCAAATAAACTGTATTGTTCCACATCTTTATATGACTCAAATAAGTCTAACAATAATTGTTTCTTTAACACATATGTTTGAAGTGAAACCCCTTCATGGCAAACTTCCGTAATATCAGCTGCCGTATGTATATGCCGCTCTAACACCGCTTGAAAATTTAATGCTGTTACGAGATGGCTATTCGTAATAACAACGTACTCTTCTCTGCTTCTTAGAAAATAATCAATATGTCTTCTAAAGTGTGCAAAAGACCCAAATTCATCTTGGTCACATTGGCAGTTTGGCGGGAATAAAAATAGTCCGTCTCTTTTTCTATCTAAATCCCACTGTTTTCCTGAACCAACATGGTCCATTAACGAACGATTTTTATGGCTTGTAAAAACTGCCACACTATGAATACTAGAATTCACCATATTTGAAAGCATGAAATCAATGAGTCGATAACGGCCCCCAAACGGTAACGCCGCTAGTGAACGATGCCCTGTTACTTTCTTTAAGGAAGGAAAACTTCCCGTTGCATTAATAATTCCTAACATTTTTTCTCCCATTCATTTCATCCCCCTTTTCTATTTCCCTTCAGCAATTAATACTACATCGTCAACATTCTTTTCTGGACGAATGATTGTTCCATCCTCGATAACCATTTCTGATCCAACAATCGCTCTTTCAATCACAACATTTTTACCAATCTTAGCCCCTGGCATAACGACAGAATCAATCACCATACTTCCTTCTTCCACCGTCACTCCTTGGAATAACACAGAATGCTTCACGTCCCCTTCAATGACGCACCCTTCGTTAATAAGCGATTCTTCTACTTTCGCCTTTTCAGCAATATATTGAGGCGGTTCGTTTGGATTGACAGAGTAAATACGCCAATTACGATCGTTTAAATTCAGTGATGTTTCATCGCGAAGCAAATCCATATTCGCTTCCCATAAGCTCTTCACCGTTCCAACATCTTTCCAATATCCTTCAAACGGATACGCCATTAGCTTCTTCCCTTCATCCAATAAAAGCGGAAGTACGTCTTTTCCAAAATCGTTACTAGATTCAGGGTTTCTTGCATCCATCTCTAAATACTCTTTCAAAATTGACCAATTAAAAATATAGATTCCCATTGATGCAAGATTACTTCTTGGAAATTGTGGTTTCTCTTCAAACTCAACAATCTCCATTTCTTCATTTGTATTCATAATGCCAAAGCGACTCGCTTCATCCCAAGGTACTTCAATAACAGAAATGGATACGTCCGATTCTTTCTGAATATGGTAATCTAGCATCTTACTGTAATCCATTTTATAAATATGGTCGCCTGATAAAATGAGAACATACTCCGGTTCATACTGACTTAAATAGTTTAAGTTTTGATAAATGGCACTTGCCGTACCTGTATACCACTTAACCCCTGAAGACTCCGCATAAGGAGGTAAGACTGTGACCCCACCGTTTACTCGGTCTAAATCCCACGCATTTCCGATTCCGATATAATTATGAAGTTCGAGTGGTTGATATTGCGTTAAAATCCCAACCGTTTCAATACCAGAATTCGCACAGTTACTTAGCGTAAAATCAATAATGCGATATTTACCACCAAATGGAACAGCTGGCTTGGCTAAATTCTTTGTTAATGCACTTAAACGACTACCTTTTCCCCCTGCTAGTAACATTGCTACGCACTTTTGTTTTTGAGCCATCTTGTTTTTTGCTCCCCTTTCTCGTCTTCACTGGTCGTAATATGGATACGCCAAATGGTGGAATTGTAATCTCTACATGTGCTGCTTGATTATGGTACGGTTCTAGAATCGTCTTA
This sequence comes from Bacillus sp. RCC_6_1, assembly GCF_041360755.1. Lineage (NCBI taxonomy): Bacteria > Bacillati > Bacillota > Bacilli > Caryophanales > Bacillaceae > Bacillus > Bacillus sp. RCC_6_1. Next base: position 8,388 of record NZ_JBFUPV010000002.1, on the reverse strand, counting down.
AGACGTTTCTTATTCACTTGTCCCGAACCGCCATATTGCTGTGCATCACTGTTTAAAATCTCGTTATAATACTCGAAATCTGGTACACCTACTTTATAGTTTTCATATGTAGCTTTCGTAAAATTACATACGATAACTAACGCATCTTCTTGTTTATCCCCTTGGCGGATAAACGAGAAAATACTTTGCTCGTTATTATTAGCATCAATCCACTGAAAACCTTCAGGCGAATGATCAAGCTGCCAAAGTGGTTTTGAGCGCTTATACAATGCTATGAGCTCTTTAAAGTAATCATGCATATAACGATGCATTTCAAAATCATGTAAATTCCAATCTAAATCTTCAAGGTCTTTCCACTCATCAAACTGCCCGAATTCTCCTCCCATGAAAAGTAATTTCTTTCCTGGGTGAGTAAAGAAATATCCATATAACAAACGAAGCTGAGCAAACTTATCCCAGTAATCACCTGGCATTTTATTTAATAACGACTTTTTCCCATGAACGACTTCATCATGAGAAAGGGGTAATATGAAGTTTTCAGAGTAAGCATATAGTAAAGAGAACGTCATTTTCTCATGAATATATTTTCTGTACTCTGGCGCACACTCCATATATTTCAGCACGTCATTCATCCAGCCCATATTCCATTTGTAATTGAATCCAAGCCCACCTTCATACGTTGGTGCTGTTACAAGTGGCCAAGCTGTTGAATCCTCTGCCGTCATAAGAAAATCTTCATCCTCTGCAAACACTGCTTCATTTAACTCCCGTAAAAATGACACAGCGTACTCATTACTTTGCTCTTGTCCTTCTTTATTCCAGTACAACATGTTCGCAACTGCATCTACTCTGAAACCATCAATATGGAAATATCTCATCCAAAATAACGCATTTGAAATTAAGAAATTACGTACCTCTCTCTTTCCTAAATCAAAATTGACAGTTCCCCATACTAGATTTTCTTGTACATCTTTATCTTTATATTCATAGGTCGGTGTGCCATCAAACAAATATAAACCGTGAGCATCTTTACAAAAATGCCCCGGTACCCAATCTAAAATGACACCGATTCCATATTTATGACATTCGTCGACAAAATACATTAAATCATGCGGTGTACCAAATCTACTCGTCGCTGCATAATATCCTGTTCCTTGATATCCCCAAGAACGATCATATGGATGCTCAACAAGCGGCATAATTTCAATATGTGTAAATTGATGTTCCACCACATACGGAATGAGTTCTTCTGCCATTTCCCTGTAAGAATATAGTGTTCCATCTTCTTTCTTTTTCCAAGAACCAAAATGTAATTCATAAACTGTCATCGCTTCTTTATAAATCGGTTTTTTCTTTTTCTTACGATTCCAGTTTTTATCATTCCATTCATATCCTTTTATATCAAAAACTACAGATGCCGTATTCGGTCTTACTTCTGCATATATAGCATACGGATCTGCCTTTAAAATGACGTCACCAGCCAACGTTTCAATCGCATATTTATATATTTCTCCTTCTTCAATATGCGGTATAAATAAGGACCAAATCCCTTCTTCTGTCACTTGTAGCATCTTATGTTGCTCATAATCCCACTCATTAAAATCTCCAACAACACTCATTGCTTTCGCATGAGGAGCCCAGACTGTAAATCGTACCCCTTGAATCTCATCTTCCGTCACAACATGTGCGCCAAAGATGTTATAACTTTCATAGTACTTTTCTGTATGAAACTCATCTCGTTTCACTTCTTCACAATTTATTACACTCAATATGCTCACCTCACTTAGATGACAGAATTTTTTATACTTTAACTATTTCTGCGAAAAACTGCAATATCCTTGTTAATTTATAAAAAACATTCGTTTTTTTCTTAAAAATGTTAGTTTTTCTTCACATTTCCGTGTAAAATATCGAATTTTGACGAATATTAATTGAAAACGCTTTATTATTCTTCTATATTTTTACCAATTATTTTTTCTCAACCTTTATTTTATTATGTTTATCCTATTTTTCATGCTATTTTCCACTCAAAATCAAAACAAAATAATCTGTTATAAAAAAATGTTTCTCAATATTTTTTGTCACAATATTATTGAAATGCGAAATTTAATCCTGCTTTTGAAAAGCTACTTTCCGAAAAAGGAGTAACCGCAAAAGTAAATGAACCGAAATTAGAGGCAGGTTCTGTTACAGTTGGCGGCGCTATCGATGACAAAAACTTTGCTGGATTAGATGGTGATTTCCCGTTCATTGATGTAACTTTCAAAGTAGAAAATGATGAATTTTATGAAGCAAACGCTCAATTAGAGTCACCAATTTTTGTTTACTGGAAACAAGGTGAATCAGAACCAAATAGAATGCGTGTACTTCAAGATCAAACATTCTCAGTTATGTCCTTAAACTCACTAGTAGAAGGAAATATTAAACCTGGTGCGTTCTTAAATGAACGCGAATATTTAGATGAAAAGTTCGATTATACAAAGCTTGGCGTAAAAGTATATGCGACTGATTCTTACCATCATAAGTTTGAAGGCTCACTAGATAAATACGGATACTTCAAACTAAATGGACTTCCAGTTAATAAACGCGACTATAACTTATATGTAGAGGTGCCAGGACATTTAACAAGCCGCCTAACAACGAAACTTGGTACTGAAAAAGACGGTAAGCTGCTTGGCCAATATTATTATGCAAGACCTGACGAAAACCTTACCGGCGATGTAAATGCTGATAAAGTAATCGATATTAAAGATGCTGAAATTATCGCTAGCAACTATGGTAAAAAAGGAGTAACTGTAAAAGACGGAGACCTTAATAAAGATGGTATTGTCGACGAAAAAGATATTCGCTTCGTTGAAAGGAACTTCTTGAAAAAAGGTCCAGATGCATCTAAATCACAAACACCTGTAGAAAAATCCAAAAGCGGTACACTGGCAGATATTTTAAAGAAATTAGGATTAACACCTAAAAAATAATAAAATGAAACTTTAATCAGTGGGTTTTTACTGCCCGGCAAATAGCGGAATAATAAAGAGCACTCTACGTAAAATAGAGTGCTCTTTTCTATAAACGACCCTTATCCAGCAAAAGGGGTATATTGGGGATATACAAGGGAAACCGGAAAAGGAATTTATATTAAATTATATAAGTTCAGAGGTAAGAAGCAGTTTCCCACCTCTGAATTATTTAGCAATTATTATAGTACTGGTGCCATTGTTTCTTTTAATACTTTTACAGAATGAGCGAACTTCACTTTTTCCTCTTCATTTAGCTCAAGTTCTACGATTTCACGTACACCTTCGCGGTTAATTACAGCTGGAACACCTACGTAAGCATCTTTCTCGCCGTATTGACCTTCAAGGTATGCAGATACAGTTAATACGCTGTTCTCGTTGTTTAAGATTGCTTTAGTTACACGAAGTAGTGACATACCGATTCCGTAGTAAGTTGCACCTTTACGCTCGATGATATGGTAAGCTGCATCACGTACGTTTTCGAAGATTTTGTCTAAGTCTTCTTGTTTGTACTGTTCGTTGTTAGCTAAGATTGTTTCTAATTTTTGTACACCGATAGTAGCGTGGCTCCATACTGGAAGTTCAGTGTCACCGTGTTCACCAACGATGTAAGCATGAACGTTACGTGGATCTACATCTAAGTAGTCACCTAACATGTAACGGAAACGAGCAGAGTCTAAAGTAGTACCAGAACCGATTACGCGCTCTTTCGGTAAACCAGATTCTTTCCAAGTTACGTAAGTTAAAATATCAACTGGATTAGTTGCGATTAAGAAGATTCCATCGAATCCGCTATCCATAATGCCGCGAACGATTTGTTTAAAGATCTTTGTATTTTTCTCAACTAAGTCTAAACGAGTTTCACCTGGCTTTTGTGGTAACCCAGCAGTGATAACAACTAAATCTGCATCTTTACAATCTGCATAGCTACCGCTCCAAACTTTTGTTGGTGATGGAGAGAATGGTACCGCATGGCTTAAGTCCATTGCTTCCCCTTCTGCTTTTGCTTCATTAACATCTACTAATACGAATTCTTCAGCTACACCTTGGTTGATCATTGAGTAAGCGTAACTACAACCTACAGCTCCTGTTCCTACTAATACTACACGATTGATACCTTTTTTCATGGTAATTTCCCCTCTCTATTGTTCACATATATTTTTTTATGATTGTTTAAGTAATTAATTAAAATACTAATTTAATGTTGTTTAACTTCTTTACATTCATATTGTAGCACGTATTATTGTGAATTACTTCACAAATTATGACCTATTTGTGAACTTTTTCACATAGAGTGTAAAGTTATTGGAATAGGTGTGGAATCCATTTCAATGGAGGCGTTTTCTTTAGATTGTGAAAGGGTTTTTCTTGTGGTTTTCATCGGTAAGTGAAATTATATCGGCGATTTTTAGAATATATCGACCGTAACTCCAAATATATCAGCGATTATTAAAATTTATCGATCGTAACTCAAATTATATCAGCGATTTTTGCAATATATCGACTTACCGACAAAACTCGACAATAATGCCAACATAAAAAGCTGTCTCCAGTAGGTCACCCTATTGAGAGGCAGCTTCTTCTATATATTATTTATTTTCCACAGTAGCTCCCGGATGTATTTTCATCGGTTTCTCCAAGTGTAGGAGGCTACAGCCATACAGCTGGGGTAAATAAACAACATGATTGTATTTACCGCTCTATATACCCAACTGCAACAGCCCATACTTCATATTTCTTCTATTGCATAAAAAAGCAGACTATCCAAAGTTCACTTTTATACAACAAAAAAGAGATAGCAGATTATGCTATCTCTTTTAGTATGACCCGTACGGGATTCGAACCCGTGTTACCGCCGTGAAAGGGCGGTGTCTTAACCACTTGACCAACGGGCCAGTTCTGGCAGAGAAGAAGGGATTCGAACCCTCGCACCGCGTTCGCGATCTACTCCCTTAGCAGGGGAGCCCCTTGAGCCACTTGGGTACTTCTCTATAAATATGGCTCCGCAGGTAGGACTCGAACCTACGACCGATCGGTTAACAGCCGATAGCTCTACCACTGAGCTACTGCGGAACAATTATGGTGGGCCTAAATGGACTCGAACCATCGACCTCACGCTTATCAGGCGTGCGCTCTAACCAGCTGAGCTATAGGCCCATAATTAAAAAGCGGGTGAAGAGAATCGAACTCTCGACCAGAGCTTGGAAGGCTCTTGTTTTACCACTAAACTACACCCGCATTAAATTGTAAATGGTGAGCCATGAAGGACTCGAACCTTCGACCCTCTGATTAAAAGTCAGATGCTCTACCAACTGAGCTAATGGCTCATTTTGAAAGTGGTGCCGACTAGAGGACTTGAACCCCCAACCTACTGATTACAAGTCAGTTGCTCTACCAATTGAGCTAAGTCGGCTCGTGATTTCAAAATGGTGGCTCGGGACGGAATCGAACCGCCGACACGAGGATTTTCAGTCCTCTGCTCTACCGACTGAGCTACCGAGCCTTTATGTAAAAAATGGCGGTCCCGACCGGGGTCGAACCGGCGATCTCCTGCGTGACAGGCAGGCATGTTAACCACTACACCACGGGACCATTTGGTTGCGGGGACAGGATTTGAACCTGCGACCTTCGGGTTATGAGCCCGACGAGCTACCGTGCTGCTCCACCCCGCGATGATAAAATATTCACTTTAGAAAAAATGGAGGAGGTAGAGGGATTCGAACCCCCGCGCGACTCTCGCCGCCTGTCGGTTTTCAAGACCGATCCCTTCAGCCGAACTTGGGTATACCTCCGAGATATATACGTCTAATGGTGGACCTTGTAGGACTCGAACCTACGACCGGACGGTTATGAGCCGTCTGCTCTAACCAGCTGAGCTAAAGGTCCTTTATGGTAGCGGCGGAGGGGATCGAACCCCCGACCTCACGGGTATGAACCGTACGCTCTAGCCAGCTGAGCTACACCGCCATAAATGATATTAATATAAGTGGAGCCTAGCGGGATCGAACCGCTGACCTCCTGCGTGCAAGGCAGGCGCTCTCCCAGCTGAGCTAAGGCCCCATGTTTTTTGGGAATATCGGGAAGACAGGATTTGAACCTGCGACCCCCTGGTCCCAAACCAGGTGCTCTACCAAGCTGAGCCACTTCCCGTTAATAAAAGCGCGCCCGAGAGGAGTCGAACCCCTAACCTCTTGATCCGTAGTCAAACGCTCTATCCAATTGAGCTACGGGCGCATATGGTGCCGAGGGCGGGGGTCGAACCCGCACGGTGGTCACCCACCGCAGGATTTTAAGTCCTGTGCGTCTGCCTGTTCCGCCACCCCGGCATGTCATATTGAAAATTGGAGCGGAAGACGGGATTCGAACCCGCGACCCCAACCTTGGCAAGGTTGTATTCTACCACTGAACTACTTCCGCAAGACATGTATGAGTTATTTTATTAAAAGTGCGGGTGAAGGGAGTCGAACCCCCACGCCAAAGGCGCCAGATCCTAAGTCTGGTGCGTCTGCCAATTCCGCCACACCCGCATATTAATTTATTTAAGAAAAATGGGGCGACTGATGGGAATCGAACCCACGAATGCCGGAGCCACAATCCGGTGCGTTAACCACTTCGCCACAACCGCCATGATTTCTGGTGCCGACTAGAGGACTTGAACCCCCAACCTACTGATTACAAGTCAGTTGCTCTACCAATTGAGCTAAGTCGGCTAAATGGTGGAGGATGACGGGATCGAACCGCCGACCCCCTGCTTGTAAGGCAGGTGCTCTCCCAGCTGAGCTAATCCTCCATTTGCCTGGCAACGTCCTACTCTCACAGGGACAAGGTCCCAACTACCATCGGCGCTAGAGAGCTTAACTTCCGTGTTCGGTATGGGAACGGGTGTGACCTCTCTGCCATCATTACCAGACTGTATTCATTTAAGACAAGAATCATTGTAACTCATTTAACTTTTAAAGTCAACAAGTTTTTTATATTCCTTCAAAACTAGATAACATTGCTACATATTATATGGTTAAGTCCTCGATCTATTAGTATTCGTCAGCTCCACATGTCACCATGCTTCCACCTCGAACCTATCAACCTGATCATCTTTCAGGGATCTTACTAGCTTACGCTATGGGAAATCTCATCTTGAGGGGGGCTTCATGCTTAGATGCTTTCAGCACTTATCCCTTCCGCACATAGCTACCCAGCTATGCCCTTGGCAGAACAACTGGTACACCAGCGGTGCGTCCATCCCGGTCCTCTCGTACTAAGGACAGCTCCTCTCAAATTTCCTACGCCCACGACGGATAGGGACCGAACTGTCTCACGACGTTCTGAACCCAGCTCGCGTACCGCTTTAATGGGCGAACAGCCCAACCCTTGGGACCGACTACAGCCCCAGGATGCGATGAGCCGACATCGAGGTGCCAAACCTCCCCGTCGATGTGGACTCTTGGGGGAGATAAGCCTGTTATCCCCGGGGTAGCTTTTATCCGTTGAGCGATGGCCCTTCCATGCGGAACCACCGGATCACTAAGCCCGACTTTCGTCCCTGCTCGACTTGTAGGTCTCGCAGTCAAGCTCCCTTATGCCTTTGCACTCTACGAATGATTTCCAACCATTCTGAGGGAACCTTTGGGCGCCTCCGTTACACTTTAGGAGGCGACCGCCCCAGTCAAACTGCCCACCTGACACTGTCTCCCGGGTCGATAAGACCCGTAGGTTAGAATTTCAATACAGTCAGGGCGGTATCCCACCAGCGCCTCCACCGAAGCTAGCGCTCCGGTTTCAATGGCTCCCGCCTATCCTGTACAAACTGTACCAAAATTCAATATCAGGCTACAGTAAAGCTCCACGGGGTCTTTCCGTCCTGTCGCGGGTAACCTGCATCTTCACAGGTACTATAATTTCACCGAGTCTCTGGTTGAGACAGTGCCCAAATCGTTACACCTTTCGTGCGGGTCGGAACTTACCCGACAAGGAATTTCGCTACCTTAGGACCGTTATAGTTACGGCCGCCGTTTACTGGGGCTTCAGTTCAGAGCTTCGCTTACGCTAACCCCTCTCCTTAACCTTCCAGCACCGGGCAGGTGTCACCCCCTATACTTCGCCTTACGGCTTCGCAGAGAGCTGTGTTTTTGCTAAACAGTCGCTTGGGCCTATTCACTGCGGCTTTCCGTTAAGAAAGCACCCCTTCTCCCGAAGTTACGGGGTCATTTTGCCGAGTTCCTTAACCAGAGTTCTCTCGCACACCTTAGGATTCTCTCCTCGCCTACCTGTGTCGGTTTGCGGTACAGGCACCTTTTATCTCGCTAGAAGCTTTTCTTGGCAGCGGGGAATCAAAGACTTCGCTCCATAAGGAGCTTCCCCATCACAGCTCAGCCTT